>NZ_JAEUAN010000099.1 GCF_019511445.1 Aliirhizobium wenxiniae | reverse complement strand
CACCGCCACTTCACTTTCGGTCACCAGACGACGAATGGTCTGTACTTCCGGTTTACCGCCCCATCCCGACTGACAGGCGGCTTCAAACACCTGCACCTGACGCGCGGTGTCGTTCTCCAGCGCCAGCGCCTGACAGTGTTCGGTGGTGATGCGGTCTTCTGCCAGCGCATCGAGGATGACAGGCGCAAGGTCAGCCAGTTTCAGCATTCGCTGAACGTGGCGGGGTGAATAGCCCAGCAAATCACCGATGTGTGCAGGTGTTTTGCCTTCCTGCGCCATTGCGCGGAATCCGGCAATCTGTTCGGCAGGGTGCATATCCCGCCGATGACCGTTCTCGGTCATTGATGCGGCAGTCGCCAGCTCCTGCGGAATAATTTTTACGCGGACAGGCC
>NZ_JAEUAN010000098.1 GCF_019511445.1 Aliirhizobium wenxiniae | reverse complement strand
ATATTGCGTTAACAGGCCGCTGACGGCTTCGATCGTGAAGGAGAATAACAATGTTCAGGTCACTGTTTCTGGCGGCCGCCCTGATGGCATTTACCCCGCTTGCAGCAAACGCAGGTGAAATCACCCTACTGCCATCAATCAAATTACAAATTGGCGATCGCGATCATTACGGTAATTACTGGGACGGTGGTCACTGGCGCGACCGTGACTACTGGCATCGCAATTATGAGTGGCGTAAAAACCGCTGGTGGCGTCATGATAATGGCTATCATCGTGGCTGGGATAAGCGTAAAGCGTATGAGCGTGGCTATCGTGAAGGCTGGCGCGATCGTGACGATCATCGCGGAAAAGGCCGCGGACATGGACACCGCCATTAAACACATTCGCCAATGGAACAC
>NZ_JAEUAN010000097.1 GCF_019511445.1 Aliirhizobium wenxiniae | reverse complement strand
CAGCAGGAAGTTGAACAGCGTAAAGCTGAGGCGAATATGCTACGTGAACAGGCTAATGGTGAAGCTGATGCTATCCGTGCTCGTGCGCAAGCAGAAGCAGACGCCATTCGTCTGCGCGGTGAAGCTCTGCGTCAAAACCCGAACGTTATGGAGCTGGAAGCCATCAATAAATGGAATGGCCAGTTACCGCAGTACATGACTCAAGGGGCTAACACTCCTTTCATTACAGTGACCTGGGACCTACGTGCGCCCGCACCGACACCCTCACACCTTCGAGCTACTGTTGCCATTAAGGGGTCGTTTCGTGGTGCTGAATTTTGACGATCGGGGTACCGTCACCCATCGGGCGATATTGGGGGAAACCTGTACGGTGCTGGAGATGGCCGCAGGAACCTGGCA
>NZ_JAEUAN010000096.1 GCF_019511445.1 Aliirhizobium wenxiniae | reverse complement strand
CGGTATTACCGTGCATTTACGTGAAGATCGCCGCCACATTACTGTCCGTGATGTGCGCATCCTGCGTCAGACGCTGGATACCCGCATGAATCTGGAGATGGCGGTGACCGAAGAGATGCTGGCGATCGCCGTTGAGACGAAGCCACATTTTTGCTGTCTGGTACCGGAAAAGCGTCAGGAAGTAACAACCGAAGGCGGCCTGGACGTCGCAGGGCAGCGTGACAAAATGCGCGATGCCTGCAAACGTCTGGCAGATGCTGGGATCCAGGTTTCTCTCTTTATCGACGCCGATGAAGAGCAGATCAAAGCTGCGGCAGAGGTTGGCGCACCGTTTATCGAGATCCACACCGGTTGCTATGCTGATGCCAAAACTGACGCCGAACAGGCGCAAGAGCTGGCG
>NZ_JAEUAN010000095.1 GCF_019511445.1 Aliirhizobium wenxiniae | reverse complement strand
GGCGAGGACATCACGCTGAAAATTAGGCGGAATATTTATCGCGAAGGTATAGCGTCCGGCGTCCAGTCCGGCATCCATCTCATCGGCGGTGATCATCTCCGGTGGCAAAAACCACGGACGATAGAAGCTGTTAACGATCCGGTTCGATAACTGCGATTGATCCATATCGGCAATGGCGATCGGCGCGAGGTTCAACGATCCTGGCGTAACGGTCGCTGACGAATACACCGACACCGTAAACGAGAAGACAATCAGCGTCAGCATCGCTTTATCACCGAGCAGACTGCGCAACTCTTTGATACCCAGATTAAAAATATTGCGTAAATGGCGCATCATCCCTCCTGTTTTTTCAGCTGCAGGATACTTAAGCCCATCACCAGCGGGATGGCTATCAGCAACG
>NZ_JAEUAN010000094.1 GCF_019511445.1 Aliirhizobium wenxiniae | reverse complement strand
GGGGTTTGTTTATTTCTGCGAGGTGCAGGGCAATTACATCATGCCGCCCATGCCACCCATGCCGCCCATACCGCCAGCAGCGCCTAAGTCAGCTGCATCGTTTTTCGGCAGGTCGGTAACCATGCACTCGGTGGTGATCATCAGGCCAGCCACAGAAGCCGCGTACTGCAGAGCGGAACGGTTTACTTTGGTTGGATCCAGGATACCCATATCGATCATGTTGCCGTATTCTTCAGTTGCTGCGTTGTAACCGTAGTTGCCGTCGCCGCCTTTAACGGTGTTAGCAACAACAGACGGTTCTTCGCCGCAGTTCAGGACGATCTGACGCAGCGGAGCTTCCATTGCACGCAGTGCAACTTTGATACCCACGTTCTGGTCTTCGTTCTGACCACGCAGGTCAGCCAG
>NZ_JAEUAN010000093.1 GCF_019511445.1 Aliirhizobium wenxiniae | reverse complement strand
CACGGCGCAGCGCACCCGGTTTGTTCATGTTGAAAACACGAATCGGTAATTTATGGTCACGAGCAAGCGTGAAGGCCGCCAGGTCCATGACTTTCAGCTCTTTTTCCAGCACTTCGCTGTAAGTCAGTTGCTCGTACATGGTTGCGGTTGGATCTTTCGCCGGATCAGCAGTAAACACGCCGTCAACTTTGGTTGCTTTCAGCACCACATCGGCTTCAATTTCGATACCACGCAGGCAAGCTGCTGAGTCGGTGGTAAAGAACGGGTTACCTGTACCGGCGGAGAGGATCACCACACGGTTGTTGCGCAACAGGCTGATAGCTTCTGCCCAGCTGTAGCTGTCGCACACGCCATTCAATGGAATAGCGGACATCAGACGAGCGTTCACATAGGCGCGGTGCAGTGC
>NZ_JAEUAN010000092.1 GCF_019511445.1 Aliirhizobium wenxiniae | reverse complement strand
GGGCAGCTCCTCGCTTCGCCAATTTTTCCACGATGCTCGTCACCGCGTTAGGATCCGAGGCTATGTCCCCATAAAACCTTACTTCACCACCCCGCTCGCCATCCGCGACGGCTACAGAAATCTTCAGGTTCGAGACGTCCAAACCGACAAAAAGCCTGTTATGCTGATCCATGGTTCACCCTCGCTAAGCTTGGGGCTCGGCTTCGGCCAATCCGAAGCACCCCCCGATCTCAGCTTATCGCGGGGGTGAGCCACCTTCACCCCGAGAACATACGGTCTTAGCAAGTCAACCTGGCTGGTGACAGCCCTATCCCCTTGTAGCGAGAAGATGTCCCGCCACACCATCGAGGGCGGTGACATCGTCAGCCTGTTCGCATGCTTTGAAGCGCTTCGCCAGAAAGCCAAACGGC
>NZ_JAEUAN010000091.1 GCF_019511445.1 Aliirhizobium wenxiniae | reverse complement strand
ATTTGATTGTTATCGCCAATCTGTAAAGTGTGTGGTGCCACGCCCGTCGGTTCGTGCCAGACGGTTTGACCGTGACAGCCGATCGCAACGATATCTCTCGCCTGCAGGTTTTGTTCCTTAAGCAAGGCATTGACCGCATCAGCAAAAAGTCGCCCGAGTTGAGTATCAAGCTGTCCAAACTGCGAAAGTGTAAGCTGCTGGCCCTGGCAAATATCCAGTACAGCCTGTTTCAGAGACACCGGGATCGGCCAGCTCAAACTTGCCAGCTGTGCGACCCGGTGTTCATCAATTGTCGCTAACACAACATCAACACCATCAAGGCTGGTGCCTGACATAACGCCAATAAAGCGGCCCGATTTCATAGTTCATCCTTTTTCAATCTGACGTTTGCGCACCACTCAAACATAAACTTTTCGTGAATAC
>NZ_JAEUAN010000090.1 GCF_019511445.1 Aliirhizobium wenxiniae | reverse complement strand
GGTAGAATGCCACTGCGGTGACACAACAAAAATCGTAGCAATAACCGCAAATAATGCACCGATGATGCGATAAGGGGTAAAGTATTTTTTCTCGTCGACACCGATACCAAAGCGATCGCAAAGTAAACCAGACAGCAATAGCGCGGAGATCAGTGCGGTTTGAAACGTTGCGACCCCGAGTGCGCTGGCTGATGCGCCTTCAGAAAATACCACCATCGCTCCACAGAGACCGGCAAACCAGTTCCAGAGAGGAACTTTTCGGTTTTTAATCAGAGAAGGAATTGCCGCAAATTGTTGCCGGGTTTCTTTTCGCGCCATAATAATAAAAAACATCACGACTAAACCACTGGCAAAGGAGATAACTGCGCATGCATTACCATCCTGTAACCAGTGACCTAATTGACCATTCACCGCTGATTGCATAGG
>NZ_JAEUAN010000009.1 GCF_019511445.1 Aliirhizobium wenxiniae | reverse complement strand
TAAGAGTTTGCAAACCGTCGTCTTGAGGCCCTGTCTCCTACATTGCGCATGAGCTACACCATGCAGGACCAGCCATTATTGGCTGGACGAATAGTCGTGGCCAAGCCGCTTGCAAATGAACATAAGAATTCCAACGAGACGAAAATTGCGCCAAGACGGGGTAGCGGTCTGTGATTGAGTTGGATCTGCTGTCATCGGCATGATTGGCCTCCAGAGAGTTTTCTAGCGACCTCACTCTGCCACGGTGCAGGCCGCTACTCACCCCTGATGGGATCTCAAGACCGACCGTTCATCTGTTCATCTCCCGCTGTCATCATGTCCTGAATTCTCATGATGAGCTCATCAAGAACGGCTATTCTTTGCGCTCCTGCAGGACGTATTGCATAGTAGGATACTTCGATTTTCGGCTCGAAGGGTATCGCGACCACCTGTGCGTCCGCGGCCCGTAGGCTGGTGTGGTCCACAATCCCGATCCCCATGCCTGCCGCTGCGAAATAGCAGCAGTTCAGCATCGAGGTCTCCATCGTGCTCACAGGTTGGTGTTCCTCAATGGAGAAGGCGCGATCGAGAACCATGCGCAACGGCGAATTCCGGCCTGGGATCAGGACGCGTTCCTCCAGAAGATCTGTCGGCGTGATTGATGAGCGCGAAGCCAGGCGATGGTTTTGCGGCATGGCGGCAACCGCACTCGAACTGTGCAGAAGCACGGCGTTCTTGTCGGCCATGCGCGGCGAGCTGAAGACGAGGCCGAGATCGTAGCGGTTCTGTTCGACCATGTCCCATATGTGCCGGCTGTTTTCGACATCGATGACCAGTGGAATGTCCTGCCTGCTTCCAATCGTATCGACGATTGCCCGATGAAGATAAGGCCGTACCAGCGATGTCACGCTGCCAATACGAAGCACGGTATTCTTATGGAGGCGTATGTCGTCGGCAGCCTGTGCTATCTGATCGAGGCCAAGGTAGAGACGCTCTACCTCTCGATACAGCTGTGTCGCTTCCGCGGTCGGCACAAGCCGTACGCCGACACGTTCGAACAGCGTCATCTCGACGATTTCCTCAAGATCGCGGATCAGCCGGCTGACGGCCGGCTGCGTGACATTCATGGCTTCGGCTGCCGCCGTGATGCCACCTGCCATCATGACCGCGCGAAATGCCTCGACCTGTCTCGGCTTTAACCTCATCCTTGTCCACCCCATAACATTTCGGCATGACTTGAGTACAAAATGCAATTTTTCTTTTGTCAGGTAAAACGTTAATTGACGTTTACCCGCAGGGAGAGTGCGGCAATGGACAACCCGGAGGAGTCCCAATCATGAAGTTTTCTGTGTTCGCGGCCGCATTGGCAGCGTCTGTCATCGCCATGCCGCTCGCAAGCCAGGCTCGGGATCTGACCGTTGGTCTGTCCGCTTCGACGACGTCCATGGACCCGCAATTCTACGTCGTTGGCCCGAACAGCGCGATGGCGCGCAACATTTTCGATGGCCTCGTCAATCAGGATGACAAGCAGCAGATCCAGCCAGCTCTGGCTGTCTCCTGGAAAATCGTCGATGACACGACCTGGGAATTCAAGCTACGCGAAGGCGTGAAATTCCACGACGGCAGCGATTTTACTGCTGAAGACGTGGTTGCCAGCATCAAGCGCATTCCGCTCGCCTCGACCAACAGCCCCAGCTCGTTCGCCGCTTATGTCAAGGCGATCACCGAAGTGACGGCCGTCGATCCGCTGACGGTGCGCATCAAGACATCGGGCCCGACGCCGCTTCTCCTCAACAACCTCAGCCGTATCGCAATCCTGCCGGCCGAGATGGAAAAGGTGACGACCGGAGAAATGAACACCGGCAAGGGTGTCATCGGCACCGGCCCGTTCAAGTTCGTTTCCTGGTCGCCGGACGACAACGTTGTTGTTGCCAAGAACGATGCCTATTGGGGCGAAAAGGCCCAGTGGGACAAGGTCACGTTCCGCGTCTTCAAGAACCCGAGCGCTCGCGTCGCCGCCATGCTTTCGGGCGATGTCGACATGATCGAGAACATCCCGACCGCCGATACGCGTCGCCTGGAAGCCTCGGACAAGATGAAGGTCGTCAACATTGCCGGCAACCGCATCATGTATCTGCACATGGACCAGAACCGCGAACAGTCGCCGTTCGCCAAGGGCGCCGATGGCAAGAACCCACTTCTGAACGCCGATGTTCGCCGCGCCCTGTCGCTGTCGATCAACCGCGAAGCACTGGTCGATCGCATCATGGACGGCCAGGGTGTGCCGGCTGGTCAGGTCGTGCCGGAAGGATATTTCGGGTATGATCCGGCTATCAAGGTCGATGCATACGATCCGAACAAGGCCAAGGAACTGCTGACTAAAGCCGGTTATCCGGATGGTTTTGCGCTGACCTTCCATGCATCGAATGATCGTTATCCGAATGACAGCAAGGTTGCGCAGGCGATCGGCCAGTTCTTCAGCCGCGTCGGCGTCAAGACCGAAGTCGCCACCCTGCCGGGAAGCGTTTATTTCACCCGCGCCTCGAACCTCGAATTCTCGTTCATCATGGGCGGTGCGGCGGTCGAAACCGGCGAAGCTTCGGGTGTTCTCGGGCCGATCCTCGAGACCTACGGCGAGAAGGCCGGTCAGGGCAATCGCGGCCGTTATTCCAACCCGGAATTCGACAAGGCTCTGAACGAAGCCCGTTCGACGCTCGACGACGCCAAGCGCGAGGAGTTGCTGAAAAAAGCAACGGAAATCGCCATGGGCGACCTCGGTGTCATCCCGGTCTTCTACCTGGCCAACACATGGGCGGTGAAGAGCGACATCAATTATGCCGGTCGCTCCGACGGTTACACGCTTCCCTATTACGTGAAGCCGAACTAATCGAAACAGGAGCGTCCACTATGTCCTTCAGCGGTGTCTTTCCCTATCTCGTTTCTCCGATCGGTTCGTCCGGCGAAGTCATGCAGGGTGTGCTGACGGATCTGGTGGACCACCTGATCGATGCGGGCGTGCATGGTCTCGCCCCGCTCGGCAGCACCGGTGAATTTGCCTATCTCTCCCAAGACCAGAGACGTCGCGTCGTCGACACGGTGATTTCGGCCAATCGTGGCCGGGTTCCCGTTGTCGCCGGCGTGGCGTCGACCTCGACCGCTGATGCTGTTGCACAAACGGAATACATGGTCGAAGCGGGGGCAGATGGCATTCTGGCCATTCTCGAAGCCTATTTTCCGGTGAGCGACGAGGGTGTGGAAGCCTATTTTACGGCGATCGCCAAGGCAGCCAAGGGACGTCCGGTGGTGCTCTACACCAATCCGCAGTTCCAACGGTCGGACCTGTCCTTGCCGGTGATCGGACGGCTGAGCCAGATCGAAAACATCCGTTACATCAAGGACGCCTCCACCAATACCGGACGACTTCTGTCCATCATCGAGCGGACCCGCGGCCGGATGGAGGTATTTGCTGCTTCCGCCCATATTCCGGTCTGCGTGATGATGATCGGCGGCGTCGGCTGGATGGCGGGACCGGCCTGCATCGTGCCCAAACAGAGCATCGCGCTGTACGAGGCGGCCAAGGTCGGCGACTGGGCGCGTGCGATGGACCTGCAAAGGCCGATGTGGAAGGTCAACGAGATCTTTGCGAAATACTCGATCGCCGCCTGCATCAAGACGGCGCTCGACCTGCAGGGCTTTGCCGTCGGCAGCCCCATGCATCCGCAGATGCCGCTCTCCGAGGCGGCGCGAGCGGAAATTGCAAGCGTGCTGCGCGATGTCGGCGCGCTCTGAAGCTCATACCCCAGACATTGAAGGCATTATTTTATGAAGCCGATTTCGATCATCGTCGATTGTGATCCGGGTATCGATGACACGATTGCACTCCTGACCGCATTCGTTTCGCCGGAACTGAACATCCTTGGCATCACGCCGGTCAGTGGCAACCAGCCGCTGGAGCGCACTGTGCGCAATGCGCTGCAGGTCTGCGAACTCGGCAACCGCACCGATATCCCGGTTTACGCCGGCTGTTTCCGGCCGATCATGCGCGAGCCGATCCATGGCCAGTTTCATGGCAAGACGGGTCTCGGCAACACGACCCTGCCGGACCCGGTGAAGAAGGCGGAAGAGATGTCCGCCGTCGATTTTCTGATCGAAATGCTCGGCAAGGCCGCGGAAAGCGGCGAGCGCATCACGCTCTGCTGCCTCGGCCCGCTCACCAACGTCGCTGTCGCCCTGCGCATGAAGCCGGGCCTTGCTGACGGTATTGAGCGCATCGTCATGATGGGCGGCGCCTATCGCGAGCCGGGCAACCGCACGATGACGTCCGAATTCAACGTGCTCGCCGATCCCCACGCCGCGCATGTGGTGTTTTCCAGCGGCATCCCGATCGTGGCGCTGGCGCTCGACGCCACCCATCAGGTGATGCTGAAGCCGGAACACGTCGCCGAGTTTTCGCGCGTCAGCGGCCGTATTTCGCAAACGCTCGCCGAACTCATGGCCTTCTGGGACCGCAACGACGTGCGCCGTTACGGCTCGCGCGGCGGCCCGCTGCATGACCCGCTGGTCATGGCCTATATTCTCGCACCGCATCTGTTCGAAACTGAGAAGGCGCGCGTTTTCGTCGAATACGAAAGCGAGCTTTGTATGGGCCAGACGATTGCCGACTGGTACGGCAAGAGCGGGCTGGAACCGAATGCCGACATCGTCACCAAGGTCGATGCGGACGGTGTGATTGCGTTTTTCCTCGAACGCCTGTCGCGTTACGCCGACGAAAA
The DNA here is from genome assembly GCF_019511445.1 of Aliirhizobium wenxiniae. Taxonomy (GTDB): domain Bacteria; phylum Pseudomonadota; class Alphaproteobacteria; order Rhizobiales; family Rhizobiaceae; genus Neorhizobium; species Neorhizobium wenxiniae_A. The sequence goes on along the minus strand of NZ_JAEUAN010000009.1, from coordinate 222,180 downwards.
GGTTCTCGCATGAGCAAGCACAAGGTCATCATCGATGCGGATCCGGGCGTGGACGATGCCGCCGCCATCCTGATGGCGCTTGCCTCGCCGGAAATCGATGTTCTCGGCCTTTCGATCGTGGCCGGCAATGTTTCGCTCGAACATACCGTCACCAATGCCTGTAAGCTTGTTTCCTTGAGCGGTCGCCGCGACGTTCCGGTTTTCGCCGGTGCCAGCGGTCCGCTGGTGCGCGAACAGGTTTTTGGCAAATATGCCCGTATAGGCTCGTTCGACGACAAGCTGGTCAAGGCCGGCGATATCGTGCCTGCCGACGAGAGTGCGATCCAGTTCATCGTGCGTTCGGCTCGCGCGGCCGCAGCGGCGGGTGAGCAGATCACCATCTGTGCCATCGGCCCGCTGACCAATGTCGCGCTGGCGCTGGTCCAGCACCCGGATGTCGCCCGTGGTATCCACCAGATTGTCTCCATGGGCGGCGCGTTTACGGCGCTTGGCCACCGCATGCCATGGGCGGAATTCAACATCTATGCCGATCCGCATGCGGCCGAAATCGTGTTCCAGTCCGGCGTGCCGATCGTTTTGATGCCGCTCGACATGACCTTTCAGGCTCTCTTCACCGCCGAGCATTTCGAAAGATTCCGCGCCGGCGGCGAGGCGGGAGCGGCACTCTACAATCTCTTTTACACCTTCGACCGCAGCGATGAAAAACGTTTTGGTCGTCCGGGCGGGCCGATCCATGATGCGACGACGATCGCCTGGCTAATCCGCCCCGAACTGTTCACCAGCCGCGAGGCTTTTGTCGGCGTGCAGGTCACCGGCCTGACGATGGGTTATACCTATGCCGATTTCTACAAGAAGATGGACCGGCCGGCCAACGCCACCGTCGTCACCGATGTCGACGAGACCGGGTTCATCGAATTGCTGATCGAGCGCATCGTCCGCCATGGCGGCGAGGCGCCCGCCAGTCGAACCATTGGAGGCTCACACGCATGAGCGGATATCTCTTAAGCCGGTCGTTGCAGACCGTGCTCACACTTTTTGTCATGTCGGTTCTGGTCTTTGCCGGCCTCTTTCTCGTCGGCAACCCGGTCGACGTGCTCTTGAGCCCGACCGCGACCCCGGCCGAGCGTTTGCAAGTCATCCAGGCCTTTGGTCTCGATAAATCCGTCTGGGAACAGTACTGGATCTTTTTGACCAACGCGCTGTCCGGCGACCTCGGCAATTCCTTCGTGTTCAACCAGCCGGCGCTGACGCTGATCATGAACCGCATGCCGGCGACGCTGGAGCTGGCCTTCGTGGCGCTCGCCATGGCGCTTGTCATCGGCATTCCGCTCGGCGTTTATGCCGGCCTGAAGCCGAAGGGTTTTGTCTCCAAGTCGATCATGACCTTCTCGATCCTCGGCTTCAGCCTGCCGACCTTCTGGATCGGCCTCGTGATGATCATGTATTTCAGCGTCTATCTCGGCTGGCTGCCCTCGTCCGGTCGTGGCGATACCGTCAATGTGCTCGGTGTGCCTCTCTCCATGTTCACGCTCGATGGCCTGTCGCATCTGTTCCTGCCGGCCTTCAATCTGGCGCTGTTTAAGATCTCGCTGGTCATTCGCCTCACCCGCGCAGGCGTGATGGAAACCATGCAGCTCGATTTCGTGCGCTTCGCCCGCGCCAAGGGCTTGACGGAACGCCGCATCGTTACCGTGCATGTGCTCAAAAACACGCTGATCCCGCTGATCACCGTCATCGGCCTCGAACTCGGTTCGCTGATCGCCTTCGCCGTAGTCACCGAAACCATCTTTGCCTGGCCGGGCATGGGCAAGCTGATCATCGACGCCATCGGCGTTCTCGATCGCCCTGTCATTCTCGCCTACCTGATGATCACCGTCGTGATGTTCAGTGTCATCAATCTCTTGGTCGACATCCTCTATTCGATCGTCGATCCCCGCGTCCGTCTTGAGGGGAACTCGTGATGACCGACAACAATTCGACCTCGACCACCTCGGTCCACGCGGCCGCCAATAGCGGCACAAAGTCCACCTCGCGCTCTCCGGCCCGCGAAGTCATCTATGCCCTGCTGCACGACAAGCTGGCGCTGCTCGGCATCGTGGTGGTGACAATCTTCATCCTCGCCGCCGTGTTTGCGCCGCTGATCGCGCCGCAGAACCCGTATGATCTGGCACAGCTCGATATTCTCGACGGCCGTCTGGCTCCGGGCTCGGAAAGCATGTCGGGCATGACCTACATACTCGGGACGGATACTCAAGGGCGCGATCTGTTCAGCGCCATCCTTTATGGCCTGCGCACCAGTATCCTTGTCGGTCTTTCCAGTGCCGCAATCGCGCTCGTAATCGGCGCTTCCATCGGTCTCACCAGCGCCTATATCGGTGGCCGCACGGATTCGATCCTGATGCGTATCGTCGATATCCAGCTCAGTTTCCCGGCCATCCTGATCGCGCTGATCTTTCTCGCCATCCTCGGCCAGGGCGTCGACAAGATCATTCTGGCGCTCGTGGTCACCCAATGGGCCTATTACGCCCGCACCATTCGTGGTTCGGCCCTCGTCGAGCGCAAGCGCGCCTATGTCGACGCGGCCCGCTCGATGGCGCTGCCGGATCGCAGCATCCTGTTTCGCCATATCCTTCCGAACTGCCTGCCGCCGCTGATCGTTGTCGCCACCATGCGTGTCGCTTATGCGATCATGCTGGAAGCGACGCTCTCCTTCCTGGGTATCGGCCTCCCGGTCACCGAACCGTCGCTCGGCCTGCTGATTTCGAACGGCTTCGAATATCTGCTGTCCGGCGATTACTGGATCAGCTTCTTTCCGGGCATCGCCCTTCTGTTGCTCATCGTCGCGATCAACCTGATCGGCGATGCCTTGCGCGACATCCTCAATCCGCGTCGTGAGGGCTAAGATCATGACAAATCCCATTCTCAAGATCTCCAACCTCAACACGGCCTTCCGGGTCGGCAGCGCATGGCGCAATGTTGTCAACGATGTCAGCTTCGACATCGCGCCTAAAGAAACCGTTGCCGTCGTCGGTGAGTCCGGTTCCGGCAAGAGCGTCACCGCCATGTCGATCATGCGGCTTCTGTCGCCCGGCAGTTCGCGCGTCACCGGAAAAATCGAATTCGAGGGCAAGGACCTGCTCTCCTTGCCCCTCGAAGCCATGCAGAAGATCCGTGGCAACCGCATCGGCATGATCTTCCAGGAGCCGATGACCTCGCTCAACCCGGTTTTGAAGATCGGCGAGCAGATCACCGAAGTTCTGCGCCAACATCGCGGCATGTCGGAAAGCGAAGCCCAGGCGGAAGCCGTGCGGCTTCTCGAAAAGGTTCGCATTCCGTCGGCAAAATCGCGCCTCAACGAATATCCGATGAATTTTTCGGGCGGCATGCGCCAGCGCGTCGTGATCGCCATTGCGCTGGCCTGCGATCCGAAACTCTTGATCGCCGATGAGCCGACCACCGCGCTCGACGTCACCATCCAGGCCCAGATTCTGGAACTGATCAAGACGCTGCAGGAAGAGGAGGGCATGTCGGTTCTCTTCATCACCCATGACATGGGCGTGGTCGCGGAAATCTCCGACCGCACCGTCGTGATGTATCGCGGCGAGCAGGTCGAGACCGGCACGACGCATGACCTTTTTGCCGGTGCCAAACATCCGTATACGCGCGCGCTGCTGTCGGCCGTACCGCAGCTCGGCTCGATGACCGGAAAAGATCGTCCGCTGCGGTTCCCGCAGGTCGATATGCAGACCGGTGAGATCAAGCCGGTCAAGCCGACCGAGGATACCGTCAAGCGCGATCAGCCGCCGATCCTCAAGGTCGATAACCTGATCACGCGCTTCCCGGTTAAACAGGGTTTTCTGCGCAAGACGATCGGCCGTATCCATGCTGTCGAAGGCGTCTCGCTGGAACTGCGTCAGGGCGAAACCCTGTCGCTGGTGGGTGAATCTGGCTGCGGCAAATCCACGACCGGCCGTTCGATCATTCGCCTGACCGATCCCGTTTCGGGCGAGGTTCAGATCCACGGCAAGAACGTGTTGAAGGCCGGCAAATCGGAACTGACCGACATCCGCCGCGAAGCGCAGATGATCTTTCAGGATCCGTTCGAAAGCCTCAACCCGCGCATCCGCGTTGGTCAGGCGATTGCCGAGCCGATGATCACCCATGGTCTGGTCAGCGCATCGGATGCGCGCCAGCGTGTCGGCGAGCTGCTGGAGCGTGTGGGCCTTGCCGCCTCGATGGCGGATCGTTTTCCGCACGAGTTTTCCGGCGGCCAGCGTCAGCGCGTCTGCATCGCCCGCGCGCTTGCGCTTGAACCAAAATTGCTGATCGCCGACGAGTCCGTCTCGGCGCTCGACGTCTCGGTCAAGGCGCAGGTCATCAACCTGATGCTCGACCTGCAGGAGAAATACGGTCTCGGTTACCTCTTCATCAGCCATGACATGGCCGTTGTCGAACGTATAAGCCACCGTGTCGCGGTCATGTATCTCGGGGAAATCGTCGAGATCGGCCCGCGTAAGGCCGTGTTCGAGAACCCGCAGCACGACTACACCAAGCGCCTGATGGCAGCGGTTCCGATCGCCGACCCGTCACGCCGGCAGACGCGCCGCATCACCAATGACGAGATCAAGAGCCCATTCCGCGCTGCTGACTACGTTCCCCCGAAACGGATTTACGAAGAAGCAAGCGAAGGCCACTTCGTTCAGGTCGCGTAAGGGAAACATGCCATGATTATCACATTCGGCTCCATCAATGTCGATTTCGTCTACGAGGCCGAGGAAATGCCGCAACCGGGCCAGACTCTGCTTGCCAAACGGTTCCGCACGGAATCCGGTGGCAAGGGCGCCAACCAGGCGCTGGCAGCGGCCCGCGATGGCGCCGAGGTGGTGATGGTCGGGGCCGTCGGGAACGATAGTCTGGCGGAAGTCGGTCTGCAGAATTTGATTGCTGCGACGGATACCAGCCGTGTCGCTCGTGTGGACGAGCCAACCGGCAACGCCTCAATTCATATCGATGCCAAAGGCCGCAACATGATTGTGGTTGCTGCCGGCGCCAATCTGGTCGCCTCGTCTGAGGCCGTGGAAGAGCAGCTTCTGCAACAGGCGAATGTCGTGTTGATGCAGATGGAAAACGATGTGGCGGAGGTGGAAAAGCTGATCCGCCGTGTCCGTAAGTCGCATGCAACATCCGTTCTAAATCTCGCACCTGCTTTTCCGCTGGATGAGAAGGTGCTTTCTCTTTGCGACATCATCGTCGTCAACGAAGACGAGGCCGAAGCGCTTGGCGGCTGGCTTGGTTGCGATGCCCATGCCGAGGCACTCGCGGTTCGGCTTGGCACGGGCGTACTACGCACGCTTGGAGGAGAAGGGGCAGAGGCATTTGCCGTCGGCGAGTATATCCGTATACCGGCCATGAAGATTGATGTGAAGGATACGACCGCGGCCGGCGACTGCTTTGTCGGCGTTCTTGCGGCAGGACTGGATCGTGGCTTGCCGCTCAATTCCGCGATGGAGCGGGCATCCGTTGCGGCAGGCCTGGCGTGTTCACGAGCGGGTAGCCAGATGAGTATTCCTGATAATGTCGAGACAGATAGTGCTCTTTCGCGGTAGGCAACGACGATCCGGCTCATTCATGGCAACGTATCGTCTATAAGCCTACCCAGTCTGGCTGAAGAGTGGTGATGAGATGAAATTCGGTCATGTCCGAGGACTTTACCTCGCAAATTGAATTTCTGGGTCGATGGTTCATACCCCTTCAAGAGCAAGCCGCCCTTGTCCGGCGTGTCGGCTTCACGATTAGCGGGAATGGTGGCGGGTAGTGAACTCGCGAAAATCGAACCTAGCAATTCAATCCATTCGGTTTATCCGGCGGCCTGAATTTCTCGAAGCTTCGCCAAAGGCGGCCGCAATCCTCATCATGAACGCCTTGCTGAAACGACCGAGTGTCTTCTCGTCTGGCTCGATATACCAAGAACGCTCAGCCACATCGTAATTGTACTCATCGACGATCACCCAACAGCGCTTCAGATCGCTCAGGCCGGCTCGATGTGCCTCCGTATCAGGGATTTCTAGAGCGGCGCGGTCGGTCTGTGGCGGTTGCGTTGTCACTGCGAGAAGAGCTAGATGGGTTAGACCGTCCTTGGCACTCCGAACCGCAACGACCACGCAGGTCGGGCGCGACTTACGTCCTTCAGTCTCACCACGCTCATCCTGCCAGCTCCATAGATACGGATAGCTGATTATCTGACCGGGAACGAAATCACGGCTCATCGCCGTACCCTTCACCATGCGCCAACCGATCGATTTCCGCGCTAAACAGATCTACATGCTCATCTGGCATTTCTGAAGCTAGATGAGGCTTGCGGGGGTCGCCCCCGGTTCGCAGTCGTTCATAATGCTCATAGCTCATTAAGACGAAGCGTGGCTTCCTGTGTTTGGTGAGAACTACCGGCTCACGGCTTGCCGCATCTGTGACATCTCCGACCTGTTTGTTGAGGTCACCCGTCGTGTAATGGCGCATAAGCAATCTCCGAACTGGTATCCATAATATCTGGAATTTCCAGATTATCAAGATATTTCACTTTTCAAGGTTGACGGAGTGACGAGCGCATTTGTTTGAATAGAAAATATAAAGCCGAGATCTGCGCTGCGAAAACGAGACTATCAAATTATCGGCCGAGGGTTCTGATCCACTCAAGACCGTGGGGCCAATGGCATACATTGCAACTCCATTGAAAGTTCGTCTGACCCCATCACGCCATCGCCTATGTTACCACAATGGCCTGTGATCGCCGTTGCTCGATCTCTGTGACACTTCCTGACGCAGCTTACGCATGGACCGAGGCATGGACCTTACAAAGATAGAAACACTCATAAATTTCGTCGGCAGGTCCAGCATTACCGAGTTGACCGTGACCGAAAATGGCACGACCGTGCGAATATTCCGTGACGGCTCAAGCGCTTCGTCATCCTCTGCTGCCGAAGCTGGCGGAACACGCGAGCAGGCGGCGCAGACCACGAATGCCGCAACTGGCGTATCGCATTCTGGTACGGTCGTTGATGCGCCGATCTTCGGCGTGCTGCATGTCGCCTCGGCTCCCGGCGACCCGCCCTTCGTTGCTGTCGGTGACCAGGTCGTCGAAGGCCAGACGCTTTTCATCATCGAGGCGATGAAGGTATTCAACAGGATCGCGGCGCCGCGCGCCGGTAAGATCACGCGCCTGACGGATGTGAAAGGCGCGGAGGTCGAGGTTGGCGACATGCTGGCGGAGATCGCATGATGCAGCCACAACAGCGTTTCGATACGGTTCTGATTGCCAATCGGGGTGAAATCGCCCTGCGCGTCGTTCGTGCCTGCCGCGAGATGGGCTTGAAGGCGGTTGTCGTCTGTTCCGAGGCGGATCGCGATTCCGCCTATGCCCGAAGCGCCGACCAATCGATCTGCATCGGTCCGTCCACGGTCTCGAAAAGCTACCTCAACCAGAATGCAATCCTGCTGGCGGCGCGCCTTACCGGTGCCGGTGCCGTTCATCCGGGTTATGGATTTCTTTCGGAAAACACCCGCTTCTCGGCGGCGGTAGAAGGGGCGGGCCTGACCTTCATCGGTCCGGATGCCGATGCCATCGCCACGATGGGTGACAAGATTGCCGCCAAGAGCGCCATGGTCGCGGCTGGCGTGCCCTGTGTGCCGGGGCCGGATACGGAACTTCCCTCCGAACCTTCGGCAATCTGGGCGATTGCCGCTGAAATTGGCTATCCTGTGATCGTCAAGGCGGCCGGAGGTGGTGGCGGGCGCGGCATGCGCGTCGTGCTGGATGAGGCCGATCTACTGGAGGCGGTGTCCTTGACCCGCGAGGAAGCGCGCAAGGCGTTCGGCACGCCTGCGCTCTACATGGAAAAGTTTCTCCAGCATCCGCGCCATATCGAAATCCAGGTTCTCTGCGACACACATGGCAATGCCGTCTGGCTTGGTCATCGTGACTGCTCGATGCAGCGTCGCCACCAGAAAGTGGTCGAAGAAGCGCCGGCTCCCGGCATTTCCGATACACTGATCGGCCCGGTCGGTGCTGCCTGCGTCAAGGCGTGCCAGCAGATCGGATATCGTGGGGTTGGAACTTTCGAATTCCTTTATGAGGACGGCGCTTTCTATTTCATCGAGATGAACACTCGCCTGCAGGTCGAGCATCCGGTGACTGAGGAAACCAGCGGCGTCGATATCGTCCAGCAGCAATTGCGTGTGGCGCAGGGCGAAGTGTTGTCGATGGCGCAGGGCGATGTGACCTGCAATGGCCACGCCATCGAATGCCGCATCAATGCCGAGGACCCTGCGACCTTCATGCCGTCGGCGGGTCTCATCACTGCACTTGAATTACCTGTCGGCGAAGGCATACGCGTCGATACCCATGTCGAGGCCGGCTACAAGGTCTCGCCCTATTACGATTCGCTGATTGCTAAGCTGATCGTGCATGGCCGCGACCGCGCCGATGCGATGCAGCGTACGCGGGCGGCTTTGGCGTCCTTCAAGCTGGAAGGCATTGCGACCAATCTGCCACTGCTGCGCGAACTCTTCGACGATGGCGCCTTCGCCAAGGGTGAGACGGATATCCATTATCTAGAAAAGTGGCTGAAGACGCGGGTGGCAGCATGACCAAGCCGGATTTGAGCGACCCCGCTATCATCGAACGGCTGACCGCAGCGCTTGAAGCTGCCGGCGTCGATGGCATTGAGATCACCCGACGCGACCAGAGCCTGCTGATTCGGCTTTTGGGGGCAGCAAATGGGCCGGTGCGCCAGTTGCGTTCCGAAAAGGCGAATGCGGCAGGCGCAGTATCGATCGTGAAAGCGCCGATGGCCGGTGAATTCTGGCCTTCCGATCTGTCTCGCACGGGCGTGCCGGCTGTCTCTGCGGCAAACGACACGGTCGGCTTCCTGCGGGTAGGCCCGATCCTGCTGCCGGTTGTCGCCGGTCCGGCGAAGCGCCTGCGCCGCCATCTCGTTGAACCCGGAACGATCGTCGGTTTCGGCGATCCGATTGCAGAAATCGAGCCAGAAGCATGAGTGCCTCAGCCGCAAAGATCATCCAGCCCGTCGAAGCGCTTGCGCTTGACCGCAATGGTGCCCGCGTTTCCCCGATCGGTTCGCGTGCCTTTCTTCTCGAAGCGACGGGTGAATTCGACCTTGCTGCGCAGCGGCGAATCTGGGCCTTGTCCCGCGCCGTGGAATTGTGGAGCGAGACACTCGAGATCGTGCCTGGCATGACCAACCTTCTTGTCGTGCTGACGGTGACGCCAGAAGATCCGGAAGCTCTCGCCTTGCGCCTGCTGGAGGCCTGGGAACAGGCGGAAAGCATCGATCTTGCCGGTCGGACGATCGAGATTGCCGTCACCTATGGCGGCGAACATGCGACAGATCTCGCCGCACTTTGCGACAGGTCGGGCCTTTCCGACCATGAGGTCGTCCGTATTCATTACGAAGGCACCTACCGAGTGTTCGCGCTCGGCAGCGCTCCGGGTTTCGGTTACCTCCACGGCCTTGATCCGCGCATCTACATGCCGCGCAAAACCGTGCCGTCGCTCAACATGGCGCGCGGCTGCGTCACCATCGGTGGCATGCAGACAGGGGTCGCCGTCCTGACCGGGCCGAACGGCTGGAATTCGATCGGCTTTGCCGAATTGCAGATGTTCGACCCGATGTCGGCCACGCCTGCCGTGATGGCGCCGGGCGATACCGTGCGTTTCGTGCCAGCGAGCATAGAGCTATGATAGAGATCATCCAGACAGGACCGTTCAACACGGTACAGGACCTTGGCCGTCCAGGCTTCCGCAATATCGGCGTGACCGCCAGTGGCGCGATGGACCCGTTGGCGCTCAAGATCGGCAACAGCCTGCTCGGCAATGAAACCGGCGCGGCTGTTCTCGAAATCCAGACCTATCCGTTCAAGCTTCGTTTTTCGAAGGCGACGGCTTTTGTCGTGACGGGCGCCGATTGCGGTGCTTCGATCGACGGTCGGACGGTTCAGCCCTGGTGCGCGCTCTCGGTCGGTGGCGGGCAGGTGCTGGAACTCGGCCAGCCGCGGGTTGCAACACGCGCCTATATCTGCTTTGCCGGCGGCATCGATGTCGCATCGGTTATGGGATCGCGCAGCACGTCGCTTCGTGGCGCTTTCGGCGGCAACGAAGGACGCTTTCTGATCACCGGCGACGTCCTGCAACTGGGTGAGGTCTCTGCGCCGCTGAACCTCCCCGCAACGGGCCTTGCCGTTGTCGATCCGACCTATGCGCTGTCTGATGTCTATCCTGCCCACGAGGATGGGGCGCTTGTCGTTCGTGCCATTCCCGCCGGAGAACATTCGCTGTTCGGTGAGGATGCCGAGCGTTTCTGGTCACAGACATGGAAGATTTCCACCCAGAGCGACCGTACGGGCTACCGCCTGATGGGCGAACCGATCAAGCCGACGACGCCAGTCGAGATGCGCTCGCATGGCGTGGTGTCCGGTGTCGTTCAGGTGCCGCCGAGCGGCGAGCCGATCATCCAGATGGCGGATGCCAACACGGCCGGCGGTTATCCAAAAATTGCCGGCGTGATCGAGGCCGACCTTTGGCGTCTCGGTCAGGCACGTATCGGCAGCAGGCTTCGTTTCGTCCGTGTCACGCATGCGCAGGCGGCCGAAGTCGAAAGGGCCGTGGTCGGTTTCATCGACGATGTCGGCAAGACGTCGCGCATGGTCTGTGGCGCATTGCAGGCGATGAAATAAGCGAGGGAGGAAGGAATGAAGATCGATCTGAATTCCGATATGGGCGAGGGGTTCGGCCCCTACAGTCTCTGTGACGACGAAGCGATGATGAAGGTCGTGTCGTCGGCCAATATAGCCTGCGGTTTCCATGGCGGTGATCCCGATACGATGGCCCGCATGGTGCGTCTGGCCAAGGCCAACGGTGTCGGCATCGGCGCGCATCCCGGCCTGCCGGATCGCGCCGGCTTTGGTCGTCGCGAAATTCCTTATTCCGCCGATGAACTACGTCAGCAGATGCTTTACCAACTGGGGGCGCTGAAGGCTATTGCCGCCAGCGAAGGCCAGCGCGTCGCGCATTTCAGCTTTCACGCCGCCATGGGAAACATGGTCAACCGCGACCCGAAGCTCGCCGACCTGATGATGGACGCGATCCGCGCTGTCGATCCGGAACTGATTATCTTTGCCATGCCGGGAAGTGAAATCGAGGCTGCCGCCAAGCGTACATCGCTCAAGACCCTGCTGCTATTCCTCGCCGACCGCGCTTATGACGCGCAGGGGCGTCTCGTTGCCCGCGGGTTGCCGGGTGCTTTGGTCAAGGATGAAGTGTCCGTACGCGCTCGCGTGCGCCAATTCCTCGTAGACCGCACCGTTACCACGATCGACGGAGTGATCATCGACATGCCGGCAAAATCCATTCTCGTTCACAGCGACACGCCGGGTTCGCTCGAACTGGCGCGGATCGTCCGTAGCGAGATCGAGACTGCCGGCGGAACGCTTGCTCCAGCATCAGAGATTGCCGGCTGAAAGCCGTAACCTGTTTTCCCTTTCCACCCAGAATTCAAAACCGGAAGACCAGACCATGCCCGCCACTGCCGATCGTTTGAAGAATGTCTCCATCTCCGCCTCTGCCGCCATGACCCAGCGCGCCCGTGAACTGGCCGCGCAGGGGATCAAGGTTGTCAGCCTGTCTTCGGGCGAACCGGATTTCCCGACCCCGCCGCATGCCATTGAGGCCGCTTACGCTGCAGCACTCGCTGGCGACACGAAATACCCGACCATGGACGGCACCCCTGCCATGAAGGCGGCGATCATCCGCAAGTTCAAGCGCGAGAACAACCTGACCTACGAGCCGAACCAGATCGTCGTGTCGGGCGGCGGCAAACAGGTCATTTTCAACGCCGTGCTTGCTACCTGCAATCCAGGCGATGAGGTCGTCATCCCGGCACCGTCATGGGTCAGCTACGCGGATATCGTCAAATTCGCCGGTGGCGTACCGGTATCGGTGCCTTGCCCGGAAAATGCCGGTTTCAAGCTGCGCGCCGAAGATCTGGAAGCAGCCATCACGCCGCGCACCAAGTGGCTGTTCCTGAACTTTCCGAACAACCCGACGGGGGCGGCCTGCTCGCGTGCCGAAATGGCGGCGATTGCCGAAGTCATGCTGCGCCACCCGCATGTCTGGATCCTCACCGACGATATCTACGAGCATCTGGTTTACGATGATTTCGAATTCTGCACGATCGCTGAAGTCGAGCCGCGCCTTTATGACCGCGTGCTGACCATGAACGGCGTGTCCAAGGCCTATGCCATGACCGGCTGGCGTCTGGGCTATTGCGGTGGGCCGAAAGACCTCATTGCTGCGATCAGCAATGTCAACGGCCAGAACAGCGGCGGCACCTCGACGCTGACACAGGCGGCGGCTGTTGCAGCACTCGATGGTCCGCAGGATTTGCTGAAGGAACGTTCGTCGATCTACAAGACGCGCCGCGATTACGTGCTCGGCCGTCTGGCCGAAATCGAGGGCCTGCGCGCCCACAAGCCGGAAGGTGCCTTCTACATCTTCCCGAACATGTCCGAACTGATCGGCAAGACCACCAAGGGTGGCCGCAAGATCGAGACCGATGTCGATTTCGTCATGGGCCTCGTGGAAGAGCACCATGTCGCGACCGTACAGGGTGCGGCCTACGGCATGAGCCCGTATTTCCGCATTTCCTACGCGACAAGCATGGAGATGCTGGAAGAGGGCTGCAACCGTATCGCCCAGTACTGCAAGGACATGAAATAATCGGCTTCAGCTGGTTCTGACGGTCAGGCCTTCAGCCTGGCCGTCAGTTCGACGAGAATATCCCTGACTGCAATTGCCGGTTCCGACAGCGGCGTCTGATCGGATACACACAGAGACAAAGTCTCCTCGATGCGTGGGGATACGAGGCGGCAGATCAGTTTTTCGCTGGATTCGGCAATCAACCGGTCGGCAATCGCCTTGGGCATGATCGTCGCCCCAAGCCCCCGATCGACTGAGCGGCTAAGTGTGCGGACGATTTCGACTTCCGCCACCACGTTCAGAATGACCTTGCTGCGTGAAAACGCGGTGTCGACCGCGCGGCGGACGAAATTATAGGCCGGCGGCATCAGGAATGGCAGGCTTTCCAGCGCGGTGACGGGAACCGGCGCATCGCTTTCCTCGATCTCGAAATCCCGATGCGCGACGAGAAAGAATTCTTCCTTCAAGAGCGGTTCGAAACGCACACCCTTGATCGGGCCGACGCCGTGGATGAGCGCCATTTCCAGCCGCCCGTTCATGATCATCTGGCTATAGGTCTGGCCGACGCTTTCCGTCAGATGCAGCAGGATGCCCGGATGGCGCTTTCGCGTTTCCGCCAATAATTCGACCGAAAGGGTCGCAGCACTGCTGAACGGAACCAGGCCAACCGAGACACGACCAGCGAGAGATTTTCCGGCAGTCGCAACATCGGATTGCGCCTGTTCCATCTGCCTCAGGATGATCTGCGCGTGGCGATATACCGCCTGACCGGCGGAAGTCATGGTCACGCCCTGCTGGCTGCGGATCAGAAGCTTCTGGCCGAAGTGATCCTCAAGTGCTGCAAGTTGCTGGCTGAGTGCCGGTTGCGCGAGATGCAGAATGTCGGCGGCGCGTGTGATGCTGCCGCTATCGACAATGACGATGAAGGATTTGAGCCGCCGGATATCCATGCTGGTAGATGCTGCCGTGTTGAGAACGCATTAAGTGGACGGCCGCCATGCCTGCCGGGCAGGAATTTTTGCGAGCGGCCATAAACCTTAGCCGATTGATTTGTAACGCGCAAACCGTCTTGTAGGCCAAGTTGGAAAAGCTCCATAACGCTTCCTTATTAGCCCAAAACTAATCGGTCTTAGGCAAGCGAAAAAAGCTTCGCTAGTCTCGTGTTAACAAAAGGGGAGTTCAATGCCGTTTTCCGATTACAAGACTGCTCTGGTGACTGGTGCCTCTTCCGGAATTGGCGCCGCTGTCGTCGAAAGACTTTGTCGCGAAGGCCTCGAAGTCCATGCGGTCGCACGTAGTGCCGAGCCATTGCGCATACTGGCAGCCCGTACCGGCTGCATTCCCCACGCCGTCGATGTGACCAATCGCGAGGCTCTTGCAGAACTCACCGGGCGGGTCCCCTTCGACATTCTCATCAACAATGCCGGTGTTGATCGTCCCAAGAAGTTTCTCGAAGCCGAAGACGGCGATATCGATCTTCTGATCGACGTCAACCTGCGGGCTGTCCTGCATCTCTGCCGTATGGTCGTTCCCGGCATGGCCGAGCGTGACCGTGGCCACGTCATCAACATTTCCTCGATTGCCGGCAATTACAATTTCGGCGGCAATTCGACCTATCATGCCGTCAAGGCCGGTGTCGCCATGCTGTCGAACCAGCTGCGTATCGACACGTTCGGCAAGCGCGTTCGTGTCACCGAGGTCTGCCCCGGCCGCGTCGCGACAGACATCTTCAATCACGTCCACGGCAATGATCCATCGATCCGCGAGCGGTTCATCGATGGTTTCGAGCTGCCTCAGGCTTCCGATATTGCCGATGCGATCGCCTTTGCGATCGCGGCACCCGTCGCCGTCAATATCGGTCACATGGAAATTACCCCGACGCTTCAGGTCATGGGCGGTCTGCAGACGGCAAAGCCGCAGACGCCGGCCGCCACTCCCGAAGGGGCCAAGCGGTGAGCGGGTTCGATCTTTCGGCGATCCTGACAAATCCGGAATATGTCTCGATGCTTGTTCATGGCATCGAGATGACTTTCATCATCTATTTCGGCTCTTGGCTGATGGCGATGACGCTGGCGATCCTGTTGCTCGCCCTGCGCGTCTCGCCGCTGCGTATCGGTGAACCGATCGTCGCCGCCTATGTCTCCTATCACCGCAACGTGCCGACGCTGGTGCAGCTGATGCTCTGGTATTTCGGCATATTCACGCTGATGCCGCAGGGGCTGACGGACTGGCTGGCAAGCCATAACGCGGAAGCGATCTTCGCAGTCATCGGCCTCGGTCTCTGCCAGGCGGCGTATTTCAGCGAAGACCTTCGCTCTGGATTGCGTTCGGTCAGTCCGGGCCAGATGGAAGCGGCAAAGGCGCTCGGGCATGGTTATGCCTCTGCCATGCGCTTCGTCATCATGCCGCAAGGCGTTCGCAACGCGCTGCCGCCGCTGATCAACCACAGTGTTTCCCTGTTCAAGAACAGCAGTCTTGCCATCGTCATCGGTGCGCCTGAACTGACCCACGCGGTGAAGGAAATCGAGAATATCAGCTTCCGTACCTTCGAAGTCTACATGATCGGTACCGTGACCTATCTGTTCTTCTCGCTCATCATCATGGGGATCGGAGCCTATATCGCGATGCGAGCCGATCCGGCGCGGAGGGCACGCGCATGATCCAGGATTTCATCACCATCATCCAGGACTACTGGTTACTGCTTCTGATCGGGCAGTATCCGAACGGGCCGCTCGGCGGTCTCGCCAATACGCTGATCCTGTCGGCGCTCGCCATCGCGCTCGCCTTTCCGGTCAGCATCCTGATGGCGCTTGCCCGCCTCTCCAAGTGGTGGTTCCTGCGCTGGCCGATGACCGCCCTGGTCTACGTCACACGCGGCGTGCCGCTGCTGATGCTCATCCTGTGGTGCTATTTCGTCATTCCGCTGTGGACCGGCGCCGATGTTCCAAGCTTCCTTATCATGCTGGTAACGCTCGTCATCTATCAGGGCGCGTTCCTCAGCGAAGTCGTCCGCGCCGGGATCGTTTCGCTGGGGCAGGGGCAAATGGATGCAGCACGGGCACTCGGCCACGGTTATATGGGCGCCATGCGCTTCGTCATCCTGCCGCAGGCGCTCTACAACATGATCCCGAGCATGATTTCCACCTTCGTCTCGACGATCAAGGACACGACGCTCGGTTACGTCATCAACGTGCCTGATCTGACATTCGCGGCAAGCCAGGTGAACAACCAGCTCCTGACGCAACCCTTCCAGGTCTTCCTGATCCTCGCAGTGGTCTATTACATCCTCTGCTGGAGCCTGACCTATGTCGCGAACAGCGTCGAGCGGCGGATAGCCCGCCGACGTGCCGGGCCGCGCAATGCCCGCCTTCCGGCTGAGGCCGCGCCCCTCAAAACCATTACGGAGCAGCTATGAGCACCTCAGTGTCCGAACCGCAGGCCGCCACGGCGATCCGCATCGCCGACGTTTGCAAGAACTACGGCGATTACCAGGTCTTGAAGAATATCAACGCCGAAGTGGCACGTGGCGAGGTTGTCGTCATCTGCGGCCCGTCCGGCTCCGGCAAGTCGACGCTCATCCGCACCGTCAACCGTCTGGAAGAGATCAACGGTGGCGGTATCAGCTTCGAGGGGCAGGATATCCATGCCCCGATGCGGGCAAGCGAACTCAATAAGTTGCGCAGCCGTATCGGCTTCGTCTTCCAGAGTTTTAACCTGTTCCCGCACCTTTCGGTCGTCGAAAACGTATCGATGTCGCCGATCCGGGTGAAAGGCGTGTCGCCGGCAACGGCCCATGACAAGGCTCTCAAATTGCTTGATCGCGTCGGGCTTGCCGACAAGGCCAACTCCTATCCGGGCCAGCTGTCCGGTGGTCAGCAGCAGCGTGTCGCCATCGCGCGTGCACTCGCCATGGAGCCGCCTGTCATGCTGTTCGACGAACCGACCAGCGCGCTCGACCCGGAAATGGTCGGCGAAGTGCTGAGTGTCATGAAGAGCCTTGCTGCCGAAGGCATGACAATGCTCTGTGTCACTCACGAAATGGGCTTTGCCCGCGATGTCGCTGACCGCATCTGGTTCATCGACGCAGGCGAAATCCTCGAAACCGCTCCTCCCGAAGAGTTTTTCAAGAATCCACGACATCCGCGTGCCCAGCGCTTCCTCGCTGATCTGCGGCACTGACTGCCTTCCTCATAAAATAACAATGGAGAACAGCAAATGAACTGGAAATTCGCAACTCTCGCAGCACTCGCCGCAAGCGTCGCCGTTGTCGCGCCTGCCAAGGCCGACCAGCTTGCCGACATCCTGTCGGCCAAGAAGCTGCGCTGCGCAACCTTTGCCGACGTGCCCCCCTTCTCGGCGCCGGATCCGAAGACCCGCGAAATGGCCGGCTTCGACGTCGACCTTTGCAACGCGATTGCCAAGGAACTTGGCGTGACGGCGGAAGTAAAGCCGGTTTCGGTCGAAGCCCGCGTGCCGGAAGTCAAGCTCGGCCGCGTCGATATCACTGTCGCAAACCTCGCCTACACCCAGAGCCGCGCCGAACAGATCCAGTTCAGCGATCCCTACTATCTCGCCAAGGAAATGTTGATTGTTCCGACGACGGACGAAGGCAAGGCCAAGGCCGACTATGTCGGCCAGCGTATCGCCTCGGCCAAGGGCTCGACGTCCGAAATGTCGATCAAGCTCAACAAGTCCGAGCCGCTGACCTTCCAGGATACTGCATCCGCCTATCTCGCCGTGCAGCAGGGCAAGGCCCGCGGCATGGTCGCCAACACGATGACGACGACCAAGTTCGTCAACGAGTCCAAGACCCGCGGCAAGGAAATGCGCATGATCGAGGAGCCGATGCTGTACCAGCCGATCGGTATCGGCATGCAGAAGGACCAGCCGGCGCTGACCGCCAAGGTCAACGAAATCCTGCGCAAGCTGGATGCCGATGGCGAGATCAACAAGATCTGGGACAAGTGGCTCGGTCAGGGCACCGAATACAAGATGACCCGCACCGACAAGGTCGTTCCGCTTTCCGAACTGAAGTTCGACCCGATCCCGTAATCTGAATGGCGCATAGCGCCTTCTGATCCAAGACGACAATCCGACAATTGCCGACGGCGGCAGCCATGCCGCCGTACGGTTTATCTATGGCCACGAGGAGGGCCTGCAATGGTACATATCAAAGACATTCCCGAGCGTCCCTCCAAGGAGGACCTGGCGGCGATTGCGAAATTTTCGCCGGCCACCATTCATGAAGCGCAGGGCCGCCGCGGTGCTCTCTCGTCGCGCCTCAAGCCGGTCCATTACCGGATGAAACTCTGTGGTCCGGCCTTCACGGTGAAGTCTTCGCCGCGCGACAACATCATGCTGCAGCTAGCGATCAACTATGCCAAGCCCGGCGACATCATCGTCGTTTCGGCCGGTGAATATGAAGAAGCCGGCTCGTTCGGCGACGTGCTGGCCAATGCCTGCCTCGCCAAGGGTATCGGTGGTCTCGTGACGGATACCGGCGTGCGCGACACGATGCAGCTTCGCGAACTCGGTTTCCCGGTTTTTTCGCTCAGCACCTGCATCAAGGGCACAGTCAAGGAAACGATCGGCACGACGAATGACCCGATCATAGTCGGCGGTGAGATCATCAATCCGGGCGACGTGATCGTAGGTGATGCGGATGGTCTGGTTGTCGTTCGCCGCAGCGAAGTCGCAGACGTGGCAAAGCTTTCCCAGGCGCGCGAAGATGCCGAATCCGGTTATATTGCAGCCTACAAGGCAGGCAAGTCGGTGGTCGAGGTCAGCAATCTCGAGCCCGTGCTGAAGGCCAAGGGCCTGATCGTCGACATCTGAAACGCAAAAAAGGGAAGCGTCGTTCGCGACAGCTTCCCTTCCGTGACATCAAGAAAGGGCGGCCTCGCGGTCGCCCTTTTGTCTATCTGCTTGCGAGCCCTTTAAGGCCGCCGATGGCCAGATCGGTGATCTTTTCCGGTGTATTGTCTATATTCACGACGACGACGCCGGTTTCTTGATCAGGCCGCTCCAATGTTGCGAGCTGGCTTTCCAGAAGGCTGGTCGGCATGAAATGGCCTTCGCGGTTGCCCATGCGTTGGGTCAGTTGCGCCCTGCTGCCATCCAGAAACACGAAGGCAAGTCTTCCGCCTGCCGCCGTGCGCAACCGGTCACGATATACCTTCTTCAGTGATGAGCAGGTCAGGACGATACCGCTTGTCGCGTGATCGGAAAGGATTTCGCCGATACGATCGAGCCAGGGCCAGCGATCATCGTCGTTGAGCGGCGTTCCCACCGACATTTTGGCGATGTTGGCCTGAGGATGAAGATCGTCGCCTTCCTGATGGGGAGGGAGAGCGATTCCGCCAGACGTGTGCCGACCGAGCTCTTGCCGCAGCCGGCAACGCCCATCACGATGATGGGCCGCCGGATGACTACTTTTTCGCAGATGTCGTCGCCACCAGCCGGCTCAGCCCATCGATGATCCGTGTCGAGTTCGGCGGTGACGATCTCCAGCGCTTCCGTTCCAGCGGCAGGCCGGACGAATGGGTTCGGCTGCTGTTTCCGAAAAGCCGGGGAGGGGTGGTGACGCTGCCCGCCTGCGCCGACGGCAAATGGCAGAGGCCAGCCGGCCCCACACGGCCTTACACGGTGCGGAAATGGCATGACGGCTCGTCGCGCCTGATCGTCGATTTCGTGGCGCATGAAGGCGGCGTTGCGGCGGAATGGGCACTTGCCGCAAGCATTGGTGACAGGCTCGGCCTTACCAATCCCGAGGGCCGCTTCCAGCTGCCTGAAAACACCGAGTGGATCTTCCTTTTCGCCGATTTCACCGGCCTTCCGGCGGTTGGCCGCATCCTGGAGGAACTGCCTACCGGATACCGGGTTACCGCCCATGTCGAGGTTCCCCATTGCAGCGACAGACAGGTCTTGCACAGCGCGGCTGAACTCGACCTCAATTGGCACGAGAGCTACGGCCATGGCGACCGGCCGACCCGGCTCCTCGACATTGCGCGGGCGGTGACCTTGCCCGATGGGCCGGGCTACATCTGGATAGCCGGTGAGGTCACGGCGGCCTCGGAGGCGCGCAAGCATTTCCGCGACGATCTCGGCTTCGACAAGGAGCGTCTGACATCGGTCGGCTACTGGATTGAAGGTCAGGCGCGCGGATGAGCGGCACTGCTGTATCGGCTGCCGGTTATGAACGAGCCAAGGTTGCGGGTAACGCGGGCAGGTTCATTGTCCTCCTGTTTGGTCTCTTCCTGCTGGCCTTGGCATTGGTCGCCAGCATTCTTGTCGGCGCGCGTTCTGTGTCGCCTGCCACAGCGGTTGATGCCTTGCTGTCTTACGATGCAAACTCGGCTGAGCACATCATTGTGCTCGATTATCGTCTCCCCCGCACCTTGCTCGGTCTATTGAGTGGTGCGGCTTTCGGTGTGTCCGGCGCATTGATACAGGCAGCGACGAGGAACCCGCTGGCAGATCCCGGCATTCTCGGCGTCAATGCTGGCGCAGCGTTTTTCGTAACGCTTTCGGTCGGCGTGTTCGGCTTCCATTCTATTGACGCCTATCTCTGGTTTGCGTTTCTCGGTGCGATCCTTGTTACAGTTGCCGTTTACGCGCTTGGGGCGGCAGGCCGTGACGGTGCGACGCCCATTCGCCTCGTGCTGTCCGGCGTGGCGCTCTCTGCCGTTCTCGGTGGGATCGGATCCGCCATTACGCTCATCGACCCCCAGACCTTTGACGCAATCCGCTTCTGGGCGATCGGTTCGATTGCCGGGCGTGATATGAAAGTCGTGGAGACGGTCTGTCCCTTCATCGGGATCGGGCTGCTCGTCGCACTGATCGCTGCGCGTCCGTTGAATGCAGTGGCGCTTGGCGAGGATCTGGCCCGTTCGCTCGGCGCCAACATTTTTCGTGCCCGGATGCTCACGCTGATTGCCGTGACGCTTCTTGCTGGAGCAGGAACTGCTGCAGCCGGTCCGATCGGCTTTGTTGGGTTGATGGTGCCGCATGTGGTGCGCTGGTTCACCGGCCCGGATCAACGCTGGATCATTCCGCTGACGATGATCTACGCGCCGGTACTGCTGCTTGCCGCCGACATTGTTGGCCGACTGGTCTTGTTCCCTGGCGAACTGGAAGCCGGCATCGTCACGGCTTTCGTCGGCGCTCCGGTGCTGATCCTGTTGGCACGGCGCAGACAAGTGAGCGGCCTATGAGAGATGCAGTATCATTGCCAATCGATTTTGGCCGCTCTGTGTGGGTCGTGCGGCGTTTTGGCGGTGGTCTGGCGGTTCGGCTTGATGGGCTTTCAATATGCATTGGCCTTGTGCTTGCCGCTCTTTCCATAGCCGTTGCGGCGCTCTCGCTGGCAAGCGGCAAATATCCGGTCGCTCTAGTTGAGGTGTTGGCAGCTCTTGCAGGTCAAGGTGACGAGCAGGTTCGGATGATCGTGGTGGAATGGCGTCTGCCGCGTGTCGTGCTGGCGTTCCTGCTCGGCGGCGCGCTTGCCATGAGTGGTGCCATTTTCCAGAGCCTCACCCGCAATTCTCTCGGATCGCCTGATATTATCGGCTTTTCGGCTGGTTCGTATACTGGCGCACTGGTGGTCATCCTGCTTCTGTCCGGCGGCTATTACGAGACAGCGGTCGGCGCCCTGATCGGCGGCATTGTTACGGCGATGGCCGTTTATCTTCTGGCCTACCGGCGCGGCGTGCAGGGCTTTCGCCTGATCGTGGTCGGGATCGGTGTTGCAGCGATGCTGTCGGCCTTCAACGCATGGATGATCCGTGAGGCCGACCTTCAGGTTGCGATGAGTGCCGCCATATGGGGAGCCGGTTCGCTCAATGGTCTCGGTTTCGAGCAGCTTTTGCCAATCGCCATCGTCCTTTGCGTCGTTGTTCCTCCAACTTTGATCCTCGTCCGCCCCATGCATCAGCTGGAAATGGGCGACGATGCAGCTCGGGCCTCCGGGGTCAATGCCAACCGCACGCGGCTCCTGCTGATGGTGCTCGGCGTTGCGTTGACCGCCATTGTTACGGCGGCGGCAGGACCGATCTCATTCATTGCGCTTGCTGCCCCACAGATCGCTCGACGGCTGACCCGCACGGCGGGTGTGGGCCTCATTCCGTCCGCGCTGACGGGCGGGCTTCTGCTGCTTGCCGCCGATTGGGCCGCACAGCATGCCTTTGCTGTCCAGCTTCCCGTCGGCGTCATGACGGTCAGCATCGGCGGTCTCTATTTCGTCTGGTTATTGATACGCGAGGGCCGCAAATGACCAATTCCAAATTCGGGTCTGGTCGCGTTCGCGCTGACAGCGTGACGCTGCGTCATGACGAGCGCACGATCTCCAAAAACCTGTCCGTTGCCATTCCTGAAGGCTCCTTCACCGTGATCGTCGGGCCGAACGCTTGCGGCAAGTCCACGCTTTTGCGTGCCCTTTCGCGCCTGCTTGCCCCTTCTCCCGGACAGGTGATCCTCGACGGCAGAAGCATTTCCGACCTTGCCGCCAAGGACGTCGCCCGTCGCCTCGGCCTGCTTCCGCAAAGCTCGATTGCCCCGGAAGGCATCACCGTTGCCGATCTGGTCGCGCGTGGCCGCTATCCGCACCAGTCCCTCTTCCGGCAATGGTCGAAAGCCGACGAGGACGCCGTCATCGATGCGATGGAGGCAACCCGCGTCACGGACCTGTCGGCCCGAATGGTCGATGAGCTTTCCGGTGGTCAGCGTCAGCGTGTCTGGATCGCAATGGTACTTGCGCAGGAAACGCCGATCCTGTTGCTCGACGAGCCGACGACCTTCCTCGACATCGCCCACCAGATCGAACTCATGGACCTCTTGGCCGATCTCAACGGCCAGGGCCGCACTGTTGTCGCCGTGCTGCACGATCTCAACCATGCTTGCCGTTATGCCTCGAACCTGATCGCCATGAAAGACGGTGCAATCGTCGCCGAAGGCAAGCCGTCAGCGATCGTCACCGAACGGCTGGTCGAAGACGTGTTTGGCCTGCCGTCCGTCATCATCCCCGATCCTGTCTCCGGTACGCCGCTAATCGTGCCTAAGGGGCGGCAGGCGCTTGGTGCGGTGGCAGCATCGCAGGTGACACAGCTGGACACATCCCGCCGTCCGGCGATGGAGCAGCATCGTAACTAACCTGCCGAAGCGCCTTGCGGCCTGTCATCGCCCGCATCGCGGCCTGTTCGCGCTCGATTTCGGCAGCGCGGTTGTCGCTTGCATGCTTGAGCTTGCGTTTCCGGTCGCCGTCACCCCGTGGGACTGAATACTTGGCCTGGTTGCATGGAGGCGTTTTGAAGATGCGATGGAAAAGTCGATCGACATGCGAAATGCCATTGCACTCCCAAAAAACGATGCTAAACGTAATAACATAACAACGGTCGGCATATCGAGTAGCCTGCCATCCGCAACAGGAAGCAAGCGCGTCGATGTCCCAAGCCTGCCTGACATTCAGCGATCTGACGCTGGGGTATAACCGCCATCCGGCCGTGCATCATCTGAACGGTGTCGTGCGCAAGGGTAGTCTTGTGGCTGTCGTCGGCGGCAATGGTTCGGGCAAGTCGACCTTGATGAAGGGGATAGTCGGGCTGTTGCGGCCGATGGATGGCGCTTGCTCGGTCGCGGCGGGTACGCGGCTCGCCTACCTGCCGCAGCAATCGGAACTGGATCGCTCTTTTCCCGCTCGTGTGATTGATTTGGTGTCGCTCGGTCTCTGGCCGCGCCGCGGTCTTCTCGGTCGTCATCGGGCGGAAGACCGGCAGGCCGTGGCGAATGCGCTCAAGGCCGTCGGACTGGAAGGTTTCGAAAAGCGCTCGATCGACACGCTCTCCGGCGGGCAGATGCAGCGGGCGCTATTTGCACGTGTTCTGGTGCAGGATGCCGATCTGATCCTGCTCGACGAGCCTTTCAACGCCGTTGACGCACGCACGATCACCGATCTCGTGGCGCTGATCAAAAGCTGGCATGGCGAGAACCGCACGGTGATGGTCGTCGTGCATGACCTCGATCTTGTGCGCGAGCATTTTCCGGAAGCCCTGCTTTTGGCGCGGCAGCCGGTCGCGTGGGGTGAGGTCCATCAGACGCTGTCCGCCGAAAATCTCCTGCGGGCGAGGCACTATCATGAAGCCTGGGACGAGAATGCCCCATGGTGCGCACCGGCTGGACATGGTCACCATCACCATCGCCACCATGAGCACGCCCCTGTTGCCCTCCAGCGCGTAGTAGGTGGGTCCAAGTCATGACCATGCTCTACGACGCCCTGATCCTTCCCTTTATCGAGTTTGCCTTCATGCAAAGGGCGCTTGGCGGCGCGCTGATGCTTTCGCTCAGCGCCTGCCCGGTCGGCGTATTCCTGATGCTGCGGCGCATGAGCCTGACCGGCGATGCTATGGCGCATGCCATCCTGCCGGGCGCTGCTGCCGGCTTTCTCATGTATGGGCTGCAGATCGTGCCGATGACGATCGGCGGTCTGATCGCGGGCATTTTCGTGGCGCTCGGGGCAGGGGCAGTCGCGCGTCTGACGGTGCAGAAAGAGGATGCCTCGATGGCTGCCTTCTATCTGATCTCGCTGTCATTGGGTGTGCTGATGGTGTCGCTGCGCGGATCGAGCGTCGATCTGATGCATGTCCTGTTCGGAACCGTGCTTGCGCTCAACAATGATGCACTGACGCTGATTGCACTCGTGGCTGCCGTCACGCTGCTTCTGCTCGGCCTGTTTTGGCGCGCGCTGGTGGCCGAATGCATGGACCCGCTGTTCCTGCGCTCGGTCTCCCGCCTCGGTTCGCCGGTGCATTTCATCTTTCTCGGTCTCGTGGTCATCAATCTGGTTGCCGGTTTCCAGGCACTCGGAACGCTGCTGTCGGTCGGGTTGATGGTTCTGCCGGCAGCCTCCGCCCGCTTCTGGTCGCAGCATGTGCTGACCATGTGCCTGCTGGCGATTGCCATCGGTCTTGTGTCGTCGATGTCGGGCCTGTTGTTGTCCTATCACGCATCGCTGCCATCAGGCCCGGCTATCATCCTGTCTGCGGGCGCCATCTACTTCATCTCCGTGATTGCCAGTCCCCGCGGACTGCTTCTGTCGCGACTGCCGCGATCCGTTCACCGGACCGCCTGATCTCAAACTGCCATTGGAAACACCCATGAAGAAACGGACGCTCTTACTCACCGGTCTCATAGCCGCTTCGCTCGGCGCCTTCGGTACGCCGGCCTTTGCCCAAGACAAAAAGCTGTCGGTCGTCGCCAGCTTCTCCATCATCGGAGACCTGGCAAAACAGGTCGGTGGCGATCACATCGAACTCAGAACACTCGTCGGCCCGGATGGCGACGCGCATGTCTATGAACCGCGCCCCGCCGATGCCATGGCTTTGGCGCGCGCCGACGTCATTCTCGTCAACGGCCTTCTGCTCGAAGGTTTCATGGATCGTCTGATCGAGGCGAGCCAGACAGCGGCACCGGTCACCACCGTCACCGATGGCGCCAACATTCTGAACGACCCCAAGGGCGGGCACTATCACTTCGTCGATGGCAAGGCGATTTTCCACGCGACACCGAATGATCCGCATGCATGGCAATCGGTCGCCAATGTCAAAACCTATGTCCAGAACATCGAAAAGGCATTTTGTGCCGCCGACGCTGACGACTGCGCAACGTACAAGTCCAATGCCGCCGCCTATACCGAAAAGCTGACGGCCCTCGATACCGACATCAAGGCACAGATCGGCGCGATCCCGCAGGATCATCGCGTGGCCGTCGTCGCGCACAATGCCTTCCGTTATTTCGAGCGTGACTATGGAATTTCCTTCCTGTCGCCGCAGGGCGTTTCAACGGAATCCGAGGCCTCGGCCGCCGACGTGGCCTCGCTGATCCGAGAAATCCGCGAAAAGCGCGCAGCCGCCGTTTTTGCCGAAAACATTGCCGATAGCCGCCTTGTCGAACAGATCGCTTCGGAAGCCGGTCTGACGCTCGGAGGTACACTGTATTCGGATGCGCTGTCGCCCGCTGATGGTCCCGCACCGACCTATATCGATATGATGCGCTACAACGTCAAAACCCTCGTCTCGGCCATCAACAAGGGCTGAGAAAACTCATTCGGGTTGGCAAAATTCGGCCTGTGAATGTTACGTAATATCATTAAGGAGAGATGGATATGAAACACTGGATTCCGGGCGCATCCGCCCTGGCGATCGCGGTCAGCCTCAGCGGCCCGGCTGCCTTTGCGCATGACGATGAGGAAAGCGTCACCCTGTACCGCGTCTTCGTCGGCGATCACAAGGATGCCAATGTCACGGCCTTCGACCTCGAAAAGCCGGAAAATCGTTGGGACTTCAAGACGACCGGCCAGAACAAGCTCTACAGCGTCAATGAAGGTGCAGCGATCGTTGCCGTCGAATCCGACAATGACGCCGTCCACTTCATCAACAGCGGCATCTCGCTGCATTCGCATGGCGATCATTCGGATATCGAGATCGGAAACCCGTCGGCTGTCGACAAGCCGCTGACCGGTCCGCGTCCGTTCCACGTCATTGATCATGACGGCAAGATCGTCATCAACTTCGACAAGGGCGGTTATGCCGAAATCGTCGAGGCGCATGAACTTGCCCATAACGAGATCGAATCCAAGCAGTTGAAGCAGGCCCGCGCCCATCACGGCTTTGCGGCGCCTGTCGGCAATGGCTGGGTGACGACGGTAGCTTCCGATGCCCCGGTTGAAGGCGATGCCGCTCCAACGCGCGTAGGCCTGCGCGCCGTCAAGGAAGATGGCACGGTGGCTGGTGATGTAGCCACCTGCACCGGCATCCATGGTGAGGCATTCTCCGGTGCTTATCTCGCCGCCGGTTGCAAGGAAGGCATCCTGACGGTCACCGCTGGTGCCGATGGCCCGGTCACGAAAATGCTGACCTATCCGGCCGATCTGCCGGCCGGCCAGACGACGGGAACGCTGCTCGGCGCCAAAAGCATGCAGGTTTTTCTCGGCAATTACGGTGCCAAGGGCCTCGTCGTCGTCGACCCGGTCGATGCTCCGAACTTCCGTTATATCGACCTGCCGTTCCGCCGCGTCGATTTTGTGCTCGATCCAGCCAACGCCCGTTTCGGCTACGTGCTGACGGAAGACGGTACGTTGCACCAGATCGATGTGCTCGCAGGCAAGCTTGCCAAGAGCGCCAAGGTTACAGAGCCCTATTCCATGGACGGTCACTGGAACGATCCGCGCCCGCGCATTGCCATGGCGGGCGATGAAGTGGTGATGACCGACCCGAATGCTGGTCTGGTTCGCCGCATCTCCAAGGATGAGTTGAAGGAAGTCGGCACGGTCAAGGTCGAGGGCAAGCCGTACAACATCGCGGTTGCCGGTGGCAGCGGCAAGGTTCACGAAGGCGAGGGGCACGACCACGATCATGCCGGCCACGATCACGCCCATAGCCATGGCGACCCGAAGATCTATGCCGGTTATTTTGAGGACAGCCAGGTCAAGGATCGCCCGCTCTCGGACTATGCTGGTGACTGGCAGTCGGTCTACCCCTATCTCAAGGACGGCACGCTGGAACCGGTCTTCGAACACAAGGCCGAAAAGGGTACAGCAAAGGTCGAGGATATTCGCGCCGAATATGAGGTCGGTTACAAGACCGATGTCGACCGCATCACCATCGAAGGCGATGTCGTGACCTTCTACGAAAAGGGCAAGCCGCTGGCAGGTCACTATGCCTATGACGGCAAGGAAATCCTGACCTACAAGAAGGGCAATCGTGGCGTTCGCTTCATCTTCAAGAAGACCGAAGGCGATAAGACGGCTCCGCAGTTCATCCAGTTCAGCGACCATGGCATCGCACCGAACAAGGCAGGCCACTACCATCTCTACTGGGGCAATGACCGCGCAGCGCTTCTGAACGAAGTGACCAACTGGCCGACTTACTATCCGTCCTCAATGGACGCGAAAGAGATCGTCAGCGAGATGAAAGCGCATTGATCTCGATATAGATCGCAGACATGAAAAGTCGCCCGGCGGTCATGCCGGGCGACTTTTCTTTCCGGCCGATGAAAGCCCTTATGGCTGACCGCTTGTTGTTCTTTCTATCGCCTGACAACAACTGCAAAAAGCATCGTGCGTCATACGACCGCTCATAAACCGGATTGACCCGCACAACTTTGTCCCGTTATTTGCACGCCGACGGTATCTGGCGCCCAAAGCGTTGGATTTAATAGGGAACACGGTGCGGTCATGTGATGACCAATGCCGAGGCTGCCCCCGCAACTGTAAGCGGATTATCGTCCATCCCTGAGGTGCCTTGCGGTACCTCGCCACTGTGCCAATCGGTGCGGGAAGGCTGATGGACTGAAGATATCCGTAAGCCAGGAGACCTGCCGTCAATAACGAAGATATCACTGCGGGCGGGGATGCCCGGAAGAGGATTGGCCATGACGCTGCACTCGCGCGTATACGTAGATTTTTTTCTCTCTCTTCCTGTTTTCAGTGACGTCAATCGGCTGTCGGTTCGGCCGTCAGCTTCCAGCAACAGCTTTGAATTTTCGGGAAAGACGATGAAAGCTCTCAACATACGCCATGCATGCCTTGGTCTTGTGGCCTCTGCAGTGACGCTCCTGTTGCATCGACCACACATGCCGCGCAGACCACCTATCCATTGACGATCAAGAATTGCGGCATGGAGCTTACATTCAAGCAGGCGCCTTCGCAGACCGTATCGGTCGGCCAAAGCTCGACCGAGATGCTCTATCTCCTCGGCCTTGCAGACAAGGTCACCGGCACTGCATTGTGGATTGGGCCGGTGCTGAAAGGCTATGAAGATGTCGATGCCAAGGTTGAGCGTCTCGCCGACAATGACCCAAGCTTCGAGTCGATCATCGGCAAAAAGCCGGATCTGGTTGCGACACAGTTCCAATGGCAGATCGGCCCACAGGGTGTGGTCGGCACCCAGGAGCAGTTTGCCGATCTCGGTGTGCCTGTTTACACGTCTCCGGCCGATTGCATCGGCAAGGACAATTCCGATGGTGGTGACGGCGTCCGTGGTACGAAGTTCACAATGGACCTGATCTATCAGGAGATCCGCGATCTGGCCGCCATTTTCGATGTTCAGGACCGTGGCGAGGAAGTCGTCGCCGGATTGAAGAAGCGCGAAGACGCAGCTCGCGCCAAAATCGCTTCCGCAGAGGGGAAACTGTCTGCTGTCTTCTGGTTTTCGAGTGCCGAGCTTGATATCGACCCCTACGTTGCCGGCCGCAATGGCGCTCCCGGCTATATCATGACCGCACTTGGCATAAAGAATGTCATCGAAAGCGATGAGGAATGGCCGACGGTCGGCTGGGAGACCATTGCCAAGTCCAACCCGAGCATGATCGTTGCCGGCAAGATGAGCCGGCGGCGGTTTCCCGCCGACGATGTCGCCGTGAAGCACAAATTCCTCAAGGAGGATGCCGTCGCGAGCCTTTTGCCGGCCGTAAACGAAGGTCATGTCTTCGAGATGGATGCGCAGGCAATGAACCCAGGTATGATTGTCGTTGAGATAGATCAACGAGCTAATAGCAGCAATGCCGACAAGACACGGCATCAGGCTAATGTCCGGCGTGACGTCGCGAGAAACCCGGTGATGAAGTCGACGGCCTCGTCGCGCTTCTCAAGCCGAGATGGCTGTTTTTCTGAATGCCGCGTGACTTGAATGGACTTTCGCTCGCCGCTGACCGTTGCGGCGTAGCTTCGGCCTCGGGCCGCTATCAAAGCCCTCACCGAATTCCCTCTTGGTTTCAATCTTTCGGGGACTGGCGGACCTGACTGCAATGCGGCCTGAAGACGACGTGCGAATTGCTAGCTGCTGTTCTACAGGGGCAGCACCGCCAGCATGCCATGGGTGACATGCCGTTCGGCTTTCACGTGGTCGGCAAAATGTCGGACCTCGTCAGTTCTTCCCTTGAGGATGCTGACTTCCAGGCATCGGTCATGATCCAGATGCACATGCATGCTGGCGACCGAAATGTCGTGGTGATGGTGATGGCTGGTGGTGAGTTTTCTGGCAAGATCGCGGGCGTTGTGGTCATAGGTGTAGCTCAGCACACCTACGCAATTGTCCAGCTGTCCTTCTTCCATCGAAGCCTGCTGAAGTCCGGCTCGGGCAAGGTCGCGCAGGGCTTCGGAACGGTTCTGATATCCCCTGACTTGGATCATCCGGTCCAGTTCTGCCATGAGGTCATCGTCGATTGTGATGGTGATCCGCTGCATCGATATCCTTCCGGCCGCCAAACTCTCTGAGCACGCCTGTTCTGGCTTTCGAAGACGGCTTTGTCCAGACGACTGCGGCAATTCGCGTATGTTCCGGTTGCGGCAGAGGGAGTATGAGATATTTTAGGAATCGTCATACTTTCACTTTTTCACCAAAGGCTCTTTTATGTCGAAGATCAGGTTTCGCAGGCTGGCGCTCGCGTTGGCACTTGCTTCTGCTGCTTTTGCCTCCGGCGCCCATGCCGACCCAAGCCTGAACTTCTCCTGGCCGATGAATGTGGGGCCGCTCAATCCGCACCTCTATTCGCCGAACCAGATGTTCGCCCAGAACATGGTCTATGAGCCGCTGGTCCGCTACAGCGCAGACGGCACGGTCGGGCCGTGGCTGGCGCAGTCGTGGGAGGCTTCGGCTGACGGCAAGATCTACACATTCAAGCTCCGCGAGGATGTAAAATTTTCCAACGGCGAGCTTTTTGACGCAGCTGCAGTCAAGGCGAACATCGATGCCGTCTTGAAAAACCGGGCCCGCCATAGCTGGCTGGAACTTGCCAATCAGATCGTCTCTGCCGATGTCGCTGGTCCGTTCAGCGTGCGGATCACATTGAAGGATGCCTATTACCCGCTGTTGCAGGAACTGGCTCTGCCGCGGCCGTTCCGTCTCGTCGCGCCGTCGCAGTTCAAGAATGGCGGCACAGTGGACGGGATTACTGCGCCAATCGGTACAGGCCCCTGGATGCTGACCGAGACGAAGCTCGGTGAACGGGACGTCTTCACCCGCAATGACGGCTACTGGGGTGCAAAACCCGCCTACGAACAGGTCACCGTCAAGGTGATCCCCGATCCAAACACACGGGCGATTGCCTTCGAAACGGGCGAGATCGATCTGATCTACGGCACGGATGGTCCGATCTCTCCCGACACCTATGAGCGCTTCAAGCAGATGGGGATTTATACGGCCGAGCTTTCCGCCCCGGTGGAAACGCGCGTGCTGGCAATCAACACCAATCTCGGCGCAACGAAGGATCTGGCCGTCCGCAAGGCGATCAATCATGCGGTCGACAAGGATACGATGATCGCCACCGTGCTCTACGGCACGCAGAAGCGCGCCGATACTCTGTTCGCCGACAACGTGCCCTATGCCGATATAGGCTTGAAACCCTACACGTTCGATCGGGCACTGGCCGCCCGGATTTTGGACGAGGCGGGTTGGACAGCCAAGACGAGCGGCGGCGTTCGCGAGAAGAATGGTGAACCGCTGAGTGTTGAACTCTGCTTTGTCGGCACCGATGCGATCAGCAAGTCCATGGCCGAGATCGTGCAGGCTGATCTGCGCAAGGTCGGGATCGACGTGAAACTGACCGGTGAAGAAGAGACCAGCGTTCTCGCGCGTCAGCATGATGGCCGTTTCGGCATGATCTTCAACCGCACCTGGGGCGCGCCTTATGATCCGCATGCTTTTGTCAGTTCCATGCGTGTACCTTCCCACGCAGATTACCAGGCGCAGCTTGGGCTGGCCGACAAGGCCGAGATCGATGCCAAGATCGGACAGGTTCTGGTCTCCACCGACGAGACCGTGCGGCAGAACCTTTACAAGGACATCCTGACCCGCCTTCACGAGGAAGCCGTCTACCTGCCGCTGACCTATGTGACGGCGATTGCGGTCGCCAAGCCCGAGGTCGGCAAGATCACCTTTGGCGCAATGTCGAGCGAGATACCGTTCGAAAAATTGGCGCCGGGGGCGAACTGAGGTGCTTTCCTTCATTATTCGCCGCGTAATGCTGCTTGTCCCGATGTTGTTCGGGGCTTCGCTGGTCATCTTCCTGCTGCTGCGGCTCGGCCCCAGCGATCCGGCCATGGATTATCTGCGCCTGTCAAAGGTGCCGCCCACCGCACAGGCATTGGAAGATGCACGCCAGATGCTCGGCTTGGACCGGCCGATCGCCACGCAATATTTCGACTGGCTCGGAAAGGCGCTGAGCGGTGATTTCGGCATATCGTTTGCGACCCAGCGGCCCGTTCTGCCGGATCTGCTCTATTTCCTGCCCGCAACACTTCAGCTTGCGGGTGTCGCGCTCGTGCTGACGCTCGGCCTGTCTATCCCGCTCGGCATGTGGGCTGCCCGCCACCGGGAAGGCTGGCAGGATCAGGTGGTTCGGATCGTCGCCTTTCTCGGCGTGTCCATGCCGAACTTCTGGCTCGGCTTTCTGCTGGTTCTAGTCTTCTCCATTCATCTGGGCTGGCTGCCGCCGATGGGGCGTGGTGGTGTCGCCCACCTCATCATGCCGGCGATCGCCATCGCCTTCATGTCGCTGTCCATCAATGCCCGCCTCTTGCGCGCCAGCATGCTGGAAGTGTCGGGACAACGGCATGTGCGTTATGCGCGCCTGCGCGGCCTGCCAGAGCGTACAGTCGAACGCTCCCATGTGCTGCGAAACGCCTGGCTGCCGATCATCACGGCAACCGGCATGCATATCGGCGAACTGATCGGCGGCACGCTGGTGATCGAAAGCATTTTTGGCTGGCCGGGTGTCGGTCGTTATGCCGTCTCGGCCATCATGAATCGTGACTATCCTGTCATCCAGTGCTTCACCCTCGCCATGGTGACTATCTTCGTCATCTGCAATCTGATCGTTGACATCGTTTATGCCTGGGCCGACCCGCGCATTCGCCTGTCTGCGGAGGGCGCGGAATGATGGATAGGATTTCACCTATCTCAGGACAGAAGGCGGGCAGTTTTCAACTTCCGCGCCGGTGGTCGGTGCGTCTGGCTTGCCTCATCGTTCTGCTGCTGCTGATCGCGGCAGTCGTCGGCCCACGGATTGCCCCCTATCATCCGGACGAGGTCGAACTGGTGCGACGGCTTCAGTCGCCAAGCTTTTCGCATTGGCTGGGCACCGATCATCTGGGCCGCGACATCCTCTCAAGGCTGATCGCCGGTGTTCAGGTCTCGCTCGGCTCTGTTGCGATCACGCTCGCTCTCATTCTGGCTTTGGGTATCGTGATCGGCGGCGCAGCCGGGTTTCTCGGCGGCCGGGCAGATCAGATCATCATGCGCGTCACCGACGTCTTCCTGACGTTCCCGACGCTGGTGCTGGCGTTGTTCATGGTCGGCATGCTCGGCACCGGTCTCGTCAATGTCATTCTCGCCATCGCGCTTTCCCACTGGGCCTGGTACGCCCGCATCGTGCGCGGCATCGTCATGTCACTAAGGCATAGGGAGTTCCTGCTGGCCGCCAGAATGAGCGGCGCAGGACCGATCCGCACATTCATCGAACATCTCCTGCCTGCAACCTTCTCGCAGCTCGTGGTTCTGGCCACGCTCGATATCGGCCATATCATGCTGCATGTGTCAGGCCTGTCCTTCCTCGGGCTGGGCGTCGCGCCGCCCACTGCCGAATGGGGCGTCATGATCAGCGATGCGCGCCAGTTCGTCTGGACGGCGCCGATGCTGATCCTGTGGCCGGGTCTGGCGCTGTTTTTGAGCGTCATGGCCTTCAATATTCTCGGCGATGCCCTGCGTGACAGGCTCGACCCGCATCTCAAGGCGGAGCACAGCCATTGACCAGCAAGACCCTCTCCATCGAAGGACTGACTGCGACCGCCGTGATTGACGGTCAGCGTCAAATCCTCGTCGATGATCTTTCTCTCACGGTTCAGCAGGGGCGTGTCATGGCTCTGGTCGGGGCAAGCGGTTCCGGCAAATCCATGACCTGTTCGGCGGCCCTCGGCGTGCTCCCGCCCGGCGTAGTGAAGACGCTGGGGCACGTGACCATCGATGGGGTAACCCACGATGCCGCCGCTCTGCGAGGACGGCATGTGGCAACGATCATGCAGAACCCCAGAAGCGCATTCAATCCCGTCCGAACTATGCGGGATCACGCCGATGAAACGTCGCGGGCGCTCGGCATTCCGGTTTCCGGCGCGGGAGATCGGATCGAGGACTGCATGCGCGCCGCAGGGCTGGAGGATGTGAAGGCCATTCTCGGCCTGCATGCCTTCGAGATGAGCGGTGGCATGCTGCAAAGGATGATGATTGCGCTGGCGCTTCTGAGCGAAGCACCATTCCTGTTCGCGGATGAACCGACCACCGATCTCGATCTCGTCGTGCAGCTCCGCGTTCTGGAACTGCTGGAAAAACTGGTCGAGGAACGTGGTCTCGGCGTCCTTCTGGTCACGCACGATATGGGCGTGGTGGCAAGGCTGGCAGACGATGTCGTGGTTCTCGATCACGGTCGCCTGGTCGAGCGGGCTTCGGTGGTTGATATTTTTCACAAGCCAAGGCACGCGATCACCCGGACATTGGTCAGCGCGCATCTGTCGCTCTACGGAATGGAGCTCAGCGCATGACCCTGATCAGCGCCCGTCATCTCGGTAAAATCTACAGAACCCATTCGCTTGTCGGCGCCAGTGCGCGCAAGACGGTGCTGCAGGATATCTCGCTCACCATCGGGGAGGGAGAAACGGTGGCGCTCCTGGGGCGAAGTGGCTGCGGCAAGAGCACGCTCGCGCGGCTGCTGGTCGGCCTGGAACGGCCGACCTCGGGAGAGGTCCTGTTTCACGGCAAGCCGGTATCCAGGCTTGACCGCGCAGAAACGAAAATCTTCCGACGCGAAGTCCAGCTCGTGTTTCAGGACTCTCCGAGCGCCGTCAATGCGCGCTTCACCATGCGTGAGATCATCGCCGAGCCGCTGCGGCATCTGACCTCGATGAGCGAGGTTGAGAGAGAAGGCCGCGTTCAGGAACTGTTACGCCTTGTCGAGCTGCCATCGGAGATCGCCGGCCGGCTTCCTGCGCAGGTCAGCGGTGGGCAGTTGCAGCGGGCCTGCATCGCCCGCGCACTCGCCGTCGATCCGAAACTGATCATTCTGGATGAGGCGGTTTCCAACCTCGACATTCATCTACAGGCTTCCGCGCTTGCTCTTCTGGCACAGCTTCAGCGGGAAAGTGGCGTTGCCTATCTCTTCGTGACCCATGATCTGAGATTGGTCAAACGCTTCGCCGCACGTTGCCTCGTCATGGAGGAAGGCCAGATTGTTGAGGAAATCGCATCGGCTGATTTCGATCAGGTGAGGCACCCGGCTTCACGACTTCTGCAGGGCGCAGTTCTGCCACCTTTGCCGGGAGTTCCATGCAAGGGGCATCCGGTCTCGGCGAAAGGCTGAAGGCGAATGCCCAAAGGCGCTTGTGCACCGGCAGTTCAGGTCGCCGACAGCGTCGGCGAGGCCGGTCATGGCAGGCGAACCGATGATCAAGTCAGCTCGCGGTTTCAAGACGTTGAAAACTGCTATGCGAAGATCAAGGGCTTCAAAGTCACGCGGACACTTCGCAAGCGTCAGCAGATCCTTGGAAGCTGTTCGCCATGGAACCACTCGACAACGCGCTGGCTGCCGAATGACGTTCTGAGCCAGACGAGCCGGCGAGGGTCCGGCTGCGCATGGCCGATGATCGCAGCGTTCTCGCCGAACGGCTGATCGCGCATAACAGTCACCAGCGCCTCGGCCTTGTCCGCGGGGCAAAACGCGATAAGCTTCCCCTCGTTTGCCACACCGAATGGGTCGATGCCGAGCAATTCGCAGGCGCCGCGTACCGCCGGCCTTATCGGCACGGCATCCTCATCGACGATCATGCCGAGGCCTGATTGATGCGCCAATTCGTTGAGTGTGGCGGCAAGACCACCGCGGGTTGGGTCACGCAGGCAATGGATGTCCGGTTCGGCTTCGATCATCGCCCTGATCAATCCGTGGAGCGGCGCACTGTCGCTTTCAATCGCGGTTTCGAATTCGAGATTTTCGCGTTTCGAGAGGAGCGCGATACCGTGGTCACCGATCGTTCCCGAAAGGATGATCGCATCGCCGGGCCTGATCCGGTCTCCAGCGATATGCAACCCGTCCTGCAGCGAGCCGATGCCGGTGGTGGCGATGAAGATACCGTCTGCCTTTCCGCGTTCCACCACCTTGGTATCGCCGGTAACGATCAGGACGTCCGCTTGTTTCGCTGCCGCCGCCATGCTTTCGACGACATGCTTCAGCTCCGACAGAGGAAGGCCTTCCTCGAGAATGAAGCTCGCCGATAAATAGAGTGGTCTTGCGCCGCTCATGGCGACATCGTTGACCGTGCCATGCACCGAAAGCGAACCGATATCTCCGCCGGGAAAGAAGATCGGGGAGACGACATACCCATCCGTCGACATGACCAGCCGTCCCCCGGTCGGCGGCATCACCGCCATGTCATTGCCCTTCGCGAGATAGGGATTGTCAAACGCGCCGGCAAACAGCTCGGCAATGAGCTGCGCCATGGCCCGCCCGCCGCCGCCATGCGTGAGATCGACGCGCCCTGCGACCAGATCCAGCGGCCGCGGAAACAGATCTCGGTTTCGGTGAGCATTCGCGGTCATGCAACGGCCTTTCTGCCTTCATTCGACATCCGGTGGCGGCCATAAAGCCAATGGGCGGCGCACCCGCCTTCGCTCGACACCATGCAGGACCCGATCGGGTTGTCGGGCGTGCAGCTGCGGCCGAACAGCGGACATTCCTCCGGTCGTTTGATGCCGCGCACGACTTCGGCGCAGGCACAGGATTTCGGGTCGGGAATGGTGCGATAGGGAAGTGCGAAACGCCGCTCGGCATCGAACTTCGCATAGTCATCGGCAAGTCTCAGCGCACTATCGGGCAATGTTCCGAGCCCCCGCCATTCGAAACTGTCGCGCAGCGTCATCGTCTCGGCAATCGC
This sequence comes from Aliirhizobium wenxiniae, assembly GCF_019511445.1. Lineage (GTDB taxonomy): Bacteria > Pseudomonadota > Alphaproteobacteria > Rhizobiales > Rhizobiaceae > Neorhizobium > Neorhizobium wenxiniae_A. Next base: position 185,449 of record NZ_JAEUAN010000009.1, on the reverse strand, counting down.
CTGTTGCGCTTTCTCGTTTCCGATGGCTGGTAGTGCCCGCACATAGGCATTTTCGACGCGAGGCCTCCCCTCGTTGACCTGCCGCACCAACATCAAGATGGCCTGCAACAGATCAAGTGGCTCGAAGCCTGCGACCACGACCGGCATGCCGCGATCGGAGAATTCCCGGTAGGGATCGATGCCGATCACAGCCGATACATGTCCAGGCCCGATCACGCCTTCGAGCGGCAGGCTGCCGCCCTGAAGTACCGCCCGCATCGCCGATGGTGTGAGCACGTGATTGCAGAATATGCTGAAATTCGTCAGGCCTTCCGCCTTTGCCATCTTCAATGCCATGGCTGTGGGTGGGGTCGTCGTTTCGAAGCCTATCGCGAAGAAGACGACCTCGCGGGAAGGATTGTCCCGCGCGATTTTCAGCGCATCGAGTGTCGACCAGACCATGCGGATATCGCCGCCGGCGGCTTTGGCCTTGAGCAGGCTCATGCGGGGCGAACCGGGAACCCGCATCATGTCGCCATAGGTGCACAGAATGACGCCATGATCGCGGGCAAGCTCGATACCGCTGTCGATCCGGCCGACGGGCAGAACGCAGACCGGGCAACCCGGCCCGTGAATGAGGCGGATCGCTTCCGGCAGCATCGTCTCAAGCCCGTATCGGGCAATGGTATGGGTATGTCCGCCGCAGAATTCCATGAAACTATAGCCGCGGCTAGGTTGGCATTCGGCGGCGATGGTCGTCGCGATCCGGCGTGCAAGGCTTCCGTCGCGAAACTCCGAGGCGAATTTCATCCGAGAAACTCCTCTGGTTCGAGCTCCGCCAGCTCGCCCATCTCCCTCAAGAGCGCCAGTGTCTCTGCCGCCTCCTGAGGATCAATGCGGCTCAGAGCAAATCCGACATGCAGAAGAACGTAGTCTCCAACCTCGACACCGTCGACCAGCGCCAGGCTGACCACCTTGACGATGCCGTCGATCCGGACACGCCCCATAGAACCGGGCAGAAGCTCCGTCACCTCCGCAGGTATCGCAAGACACATGATGACCTGTCCTTCCCGATCACGAACCGAGGCGCGAACTGATCGCCTGCTGCTTCTCGGTAATCCACTGCAGCCATGCGTCAAAGCCCTCGCCGGTCGTGGCGGACAGCTGCAGGGCGGCAAGATCGGGGTTGATGCGGCGCGCCATCTCGAGGCAGCGTTCGATATTGAAGCTGACATAGGGTGCAAGGTCGATCTTATTGATGATCAACAGATCGGCCGCCGCGAACATGTCGGGATATTTGAGCGGTTTGTCCTCGCCCTCAGTGACCGAAAGGACGACGACCTTGGCGGCCTCTCCCAGATCGAAAGCTGCCGGGCAGACCAGGTTTCCGACATTCTCGATGAACAGGACAGTCCCCGGCGCTGGAGACAGTTGCCGATAGGCGTCGGCCACCATTGCCGCATCGAGATGGCAGCCCTTGCCGGTATTGATCTGGATCGCCGGTGCGCCGGTGGCGCGAATGCGATCCGCATCGAAACTCGTCTGCTGGTCACCTTCAATGACGGCCGCCGGCAATCTGTCGGCAATCGCCCTGATCGTCTCGCAGAGCAATGTGGTTTTACCGGAACCGGGGCTGGACAGAAGGTTCAGGGCAAGAATACCTGCACGGGAAAATTCCACGCGGTTTTGCTGAGCCAGACCGTCATTATGCGACAGGAGCGCCTTCTCCAGCCGGATAACCTGATGCTGATCCAACCCGGATACGGATACACCGGCAACGCCGTTGCCGTAATGCATGTCGTCATGGGCATGGAGGTGGTGGCCATCGTGCCCATGCTCGTGCTTATGCCCATGAGCGTGGCCGTGCGCTATGCCCGCTGCATGCAGGGCAGCATGCTCGGCGTCAGTCAGATGGGAATGGTCGTGCGAAGGATGGCCTTCGACACGAGCTTCGCCACAGCCGCAAATTGAACACATCGTCAAAAATCCTCTTCACGTTGCCGGCGCTCCCGGTCGTCATGGGCGCTGCCGGATATTGTCAAACCAGGCCGTTCAGCACGCCAACGCCGGAACCAACCCGGATACCGCCCGTCATCCGACCAAGGGTGCGGCTTCCGGCGCGGTCACCGTGCCGACAGTCTGCCCGTCGCCGCCGCCGCTTTCAGGCGATCCTTGTCGGGTATGGTGTAATCCGTCCGGCCATGGCGCTCGAGATGCCCGTCCTTGATCAGGCTGTTCATCGCCGTCGAAGTCGCCTGTCGCGATGAACCGATCAGGTTGGCGATTTCTTCGACGGTGAGGTCGACCGAAAGCTTGACGGCAAAATGCGCGTCCTCGTTTTCCGCGTTCGCCCGATCCAGGAAAAACCAGGCGACGCGCTGCTTGATATCGAGAAACATCAGTTCTTCGATGTTTCTCATGCAGGAGATGATCGCGCGACCAAGGATGGAGATAAGGCCATGCGAAAGGGCAGGGGTCTTTTCCATCTTGGCTGCGAAAGTTCTCATGTCGGTGACGCGCAGCTCGCTCGGTTCGACCGCTTCGATCAGACAGCCCGAATGGCGACAGAAGATGTCACCTGCGACGAGATAGAACAGGGTTATCTCGCGGTCTTCACCGACCATGTAGACACGCAGCTTGCCACTCATCACGACGAAGATGCCGTTCTCGTCATTCTCGCCGAAACAAATCATGCTCCCCTTGCCGTGAGACCGGGGCTGAAACCCGTTGAAGAAACCTTCGCCGGCCGGACCGGTTAAAACATGGGCTATACTGAATCGTGCCGTCATATCGCCTCCCGAACTCCGGCTTCAGCAGCCGGCAAGAATTCCTGCGGCGGAAGCGTAGCCTTCGGCGCGTCCTGCGCCTTGATGAAAGTCAGTGAGCATGATGTGTGTGACCTGTGCCTGAACCGCTCCCAAGCGCATCGAGAACCGCCCAAAGCGACTGGCGTGCCGTTTCCATATCGTCGATGGCTCGTTCGATAAGCTGAGTGAGAAGCGCATCATCCGTGAGCGAGGGTTTGAGCGCGCCGATCTCAGCGAGATGGTCTTCTGCATGGTCCGCAAAATGGGCCACATAGGTGCGTAGCCGGATTTTTGCCTGGTCTTCTGGTTTCATAGGGAATGATCCTCCTCGAACAGAATGGTCACGCCTTTGCGCGTGTCGATGTGCCGGATGGAAACACCGGTGAAGCGGTGTTCCTCGCCGAACAGGGTGGAGACTTGCACGTATCCGTCAGCCAGGCTGACGGCAGTGACGTCGTCGATCGCCACGGGTGGCGACGGAGTGCGACTGATGGTAACGGTTGCTAGGCACATTGCTGATCTCCTTTCGCAGACAGGCGTTCAAGCAGCGCCTGCATCAGCTCCTTCGCCCGATCCTTGCCCTCCGGGCCGCTATCGTAGAAGGACAGGCCTGCCTGATCAGCGGTCTGGACCAAGGCGTCGAAGGGCATTTTGGCGAGCAGATCGCATTCGTCCGCACGGCTTGCGATGAAGACATGGTCCCGATCTGATGCGATCTTATTGGCCACGTAGCAGACCTGTTTGATCCCCAGTTCGCCGGCGAACTGCTCGATCTGTCCCGCAGTCTGGAAACTGCGCGCACCGGGTTCGACGACGATGATCAGCAGGTCCACCGCCTCGACCGTTCCACGGCCGAAATGCTCGATGCCGGCTTCCATGTCGATCAGCACGCATTCCTTCCTGCGGGTCAGGATATGGCGCAGCAGAGTGCGGACGAGCGCATGTTCGGGACAGACGCAACCGGTTCCCGCATGATTGACGGTTCCCATCAGCAGCATCTTCACGCCGGCATGCTCGACGCTGAAACCATCGGGGATGTCATCGACTTTCGGATTGAGAATGAAATGCGAGCCGGGTCCGTCCGTGGCTCCGGTTCGCTCGCGCGCCAGATCGACCATTTTCGAGATCGGCTTCAGATCCGCGAGCTTGTCGGCCGGCACACCGATCGCCGACGCCAGATTAGCGTCGGGATCGGCATCAATGGCAAGCACCTTCCAGCCATCGTCGGCAAGTGCGCGGGCCAGCAAACCCACGATCGTGGATTTGCCGACGCCGCCCTTGCCCGTTACGGCAATCTTCATGACACCCGCTCCGGCAGGAGCGGCATTTGCCGCGATCCGAGCTTTGTCCGCGCAGGCAGAGCCGGTGCGCTATAGGTCTTGAGACCCAGGCCGCTGCGGCGCTGCTGGATGGCGTCGAACAGCTTGTCGGCTGCGAGCGCCGGATTGGTCTCGACGATAAAATATCCGCCGAGAAGATCCCGCGCCGTGTCGGTGACAAGCCCGGTCACGACATCCGAGCCGACAATCGGCGGAACCGTGCCGAGATGCGTGGGAAGGCCGATCGTGACGGCCCAGCTGCCGATAACCACGGCTTTCTCCGTCATCGCTTCCGGGGCGCTGGCGACAAGCGGCAGATCGGAGAGATCGACGCCGAGCTTGTTGGCCAGTGCCGTGCCGAGTGCGACGCCGCGGCTATTGTCGACGCAGGATCCCATATGGAGAACCAACGGCAATGGTCCGTTCATTCCGGCGGACTCACCGATTGCCGTAAGCGCACTCTTCAAGCCTTCACCGGCATAAAGACGCGTGGCCTCCTGCGTCATCAGGCCAGCCTTGGCATAGGCGCCGGCAGCACAGCCTGTCGCGAGAACCAGCACGTTGCGAGCAGCAAGCGATAGAGCGATATCGAGATAGGCACTGTCCTGCTGCGTCTTGGTATTGTTGCAGCCGGCAAACAGGACGACGCCCTGAATGTTGCCGTTGACGATGTTGTCGACCAGCGGCTGAAGCGGATCGTCGGCATTGATATTGGAAAGCGCTGCCGTGATGGCTTCGACACTGAAGCCGACGATGGCTTCCTGCTTGAAATTGGGGATATGTACCCGCTTCGGATCACGCTGCCTGAAGGCTTCGATGGCGACGCGCAGGATCGATGCCGCATTCTCCGAAGCCTTCGTATCGTCGAACTCCATATGCGTCGCACCGGCAATCTTGTTCTGCTTGTCGGTGGTGATGATCTTCGTATGGAAGCATTCGGCCACCCGTGGCAGCGACGGCATAATGCACTGGACGTCGAGAACCATGGCATCCAGCGCGCCGGTCAGGATCGGCAATTCCTGAGACAGGTAGTTGGTGGCCAGCGGAATGCCATGGCGCACCATGATCTCGTTGCCGGTGCAGCAGATGCCGATGACGTTGATACCTTCCTTGGCGCCGGCCGCGATGGCCTCGGCATTGAGGTCTGCGGCGACGTCGCAGATGATGTCCGACAGAAGCGGATTGTGACCGTTGACGGCGATGTTGACGGCATCCTTTTTCAGGACCCCCATATTGGATGTCGTCTTGACCGGCGATGGTGTGCCGAACAGCGTGTCGGAGAGTTCCGTCGCCAGCATCTCGCCATCGAGGTCGGCAAGCGCCACGCGCAGGCCGCCGAGGATCAGGTTGGTCGGATCGGCGTCGCAACCAAGGTGCGTTCTCGACATCGACTGGGCGACGGAAGCATCGATATTGTGTGGCAGAAGCTCCAACTCGCCGAGCTTCTTCAGGCGTGGTGCCGGAAGCGATGCATTCAGCCAATTGCAGGGCTGGTCATAATCCTGGTTCTGGAAGTCGTTGAGGGTGATATCGGCAAGTTCCCTGACGATCGCCATCAACTCGCGACCATCGGTCTTCACGCCCAGCCGCTTGGCAACGACCATCAGCTTTTCCTGATCGCGGATCGAATAGTCCTTCAGATGGCCCTTGCTCAAGTGCAGCATGGCAAGTGCGATATGACGACCGTGCTCGGAATGGGCGGCGGCACCCGATGCCATCATGCGCACCATGTGGCGGGCGACGATCGTGTCGCGGTCGGCGCCGCAGACACCGAATTGCGGGCCTTTGCCGAACGGGTCGATCCGGCACGGTCCCTTCAGACAGATGCGGCAGCAAAGGCCGGTGGTTCCGAAACCGCATTGCGGCTGCTGCGCAGCGTAGCGGCTCCAGGCGGTATCGATGCTTTGGGCTTCGGCAATCGCCAGCATTTCGGTGGCGGCGGGATCGCACGAGCAGCTGGAGCAGTCTAGACAGGCCATGAATGAGCCCCCTCGATTAGAGCGAAATACGGATGGAACGATGCGACTGGGCGATCTCGCGGGCGCGGGCGAGCCGCAACGCATCGCGATAGGCGTTGACGTCGACCATCTTGATCGCCTTGGTCGGGCAGGATTCGACGCAGGCCGGATCGGACTTGCCGGTGCTTGCACGCCATTCGACGCAGAGATCGCACTTCTTGGCGACACCGCGATTGGTGATGGACGTGGCCTTGTGCCTCTCTTCGGAGCGTACCGTGATAGAGCCGAACGGACAGACCATGACGCAGAGCTTGCACCCTATGCATTGCTGTTCGACGATCTGGATCTGCCCCTTGGCCTGATGGCAGGCTCCGGTCGGACAGACCAGCGTGCAGGGCGCATCCTCGCACTGGCGACACTGCATCGGCATCGTCGCGCCATCCACTGAAACGACCTGGTTGCGGGCATGCAGCGGCAGATGCGCCGCAACCGCGCTGACGATGTCGTGGCCTTCGCCGCCATGGGCTACCGCGCAGGCCAATTCGCACGAGTGGCAGCCAAGACAGCGGTCCGGCTCCGCGTAGATGATAACGTTTTCCTTGACTTGCGTTTGCTGCATCTTCCGTTCTCCAGGTCCACTTCGCCTATGGCCGCTATGCGTCACAGTCGCAGACGACGATTTCATCGACAGTCATTCCTTGCGAAGGCTGGATCCTCACGTCATTGCCGTGGCAGGACCCGCATCGAAAGCGCGCGTCTGCGACCAGAATGCTGTCGCATTGCCGGCAAAAGACGCGCACCGGCAGTTGGTTGATCCTGAGATGGGCGCCGGCCATGATCGTGTTTTCGGCAAGCAGGCTGAACGAGGATTCCAGAACCGCGGGCTCAATGCCCTGCAGACCGCCAATCGTCATCGCGATCTCGGTCACCCTGCCGCCACCACGGCGCTGGGCTTCCTCGCTCACGACCTTCATCAGGGCGCAGGTTATGGTGATCTCGTGCATGTCTGCGACGCTCCAACCTCTCTCCTGAGAACCGGGTTACGCCTGTCCGGAAGACGGTTCTGTCAGCCAGACGACAAACCCGGAAGCGAAGGGGTTTCTGCGTCAAAACGCGCATGGCGTGCGCATTTTTTCGATGCGCACGCCATGCAGTGAGACGACTTGAGGAGCGACAAGGCCTTATCGCTCGGTGCAGGAAATGCAGGGGTCGATACTGTTGACGATCAATGGAATGTCGGAAATGCGGCCACCGACCATCATCACCTCAAGCGCATCCCAGTTCATGTAGGTCGGCACGCGCCACTTCACCCGCGCCGGAATGTCGGTGCCATCGGTCTTCAGGTAATAGATCAGTTCGCCACGCGGCGCCTCGACCTTGGTGATCGCTTCGCCCGCCGGTATGAACGGCAAGGGACCGGCCGTCAGCGGACCTTCCGGCAGTTCGCGCAGGCAAAGCCGCATCAGTCGGATGGCCTCGACCACTTCCTTCAGCCTCACCATGGCCCGCGACCAGACATCGCCATCCGGGTAGGTGATGACCTCGACATCGAGACGATCATAGACCGCGTAGGGAGCGGCGGTGCGCACGTCATAGGCATAGCCCGATCCCCGCGCGACCGGTCCCATCAGCCCGTAATCGATGCACTGGTCGCGGTTGATCAGGCCGACGCCGCGGGTTCGCGACAGGATCGATGAATTGGTCTCGTAGAGAGGAATGATCTCCTTGACGAGGATCGGCTCCAGCTTGTTAAGCTGGGCGATGACATAGGCGATGCGATCCTCGGCGATATCGAACTTGACGCCACCGATGACATTGGCGGCCAGATCCATGCGGTTGCCGAACACCGTCTCCTTGGTGTCCTGCATGATCTCGCGCGCTTCCATGACATGCATGAAAAGCGACTCGAAGCCGACGATATGGGCCAGGATAGCCACATTGAACATGTTGGACGCAGCGCGCTTGATCTCGTCGGCGATCACCCTGAGATATTGCGCCCGTTCCGGCACCTCGATGCCGGCGATCTTTTCCAGCCCCATGCAATAGGCCTGCGGATGGCTGTTGGAGCAGAGCGAGCAGACCCGCTCGATCAGGGCAAGGTTTTGATAGATGTTACGCTTTGCCGTGAGGTATTCGATGCCGCGATGGACATGGCCGGCGGTGATCTCGATGCCCGCAACCTCTTCGCCTTCCACGTCGATGCGAAAATACATCGGCTCTTCGAGCGAGAGGTGAAGCGGGCCGACAGGCATATCAAAGGATTTCATCTCGATTTCTCCCGATCGACGATCAGTTTCTCGAACAGCATGGTCGTGCTTGCTGCATTGGACAGGACAGAGAGCGGGATGAGCCGCTGCATCACCCGCCGGTCGACGGTTTCGTCAAGAAACAGCCGTCGACTGTCGGCGCGGCCGCTGACATGCAGATCATAGAGTTCCATGAACTCGCGTTCGTGCCAGTCGGCATTGCGATAAAGCGGCACGATGGTTTCCACGCTGCCGCCCGGCTCGACGCCCACCTTCAATGTGACCGTGCTTCCATCTATGTCGAAGTGATAGGCGATCGTGTTGATGCCCTCGGGCTGGCCCGCCAGAGCGGTGATCATGCTCAACCGCGCGCCGATTGCCTTGAGCGCTCGGGCCGCGGCAACCAGATCCGTGCTGTTTTGCAGCGTGATCCAGGCCGTCACCCTGCCATGCCTGTCGCCGTCGAAGGAAAATTCTCCCGGGATCGTCCGGGCAACAGATGCCACAAGGTCAATGATGTCAGAGGCTTCGTTCATAGCGCTTCTCCACTATAGCTGGCCTTACGCCGGCAATCCGGGCACATGTTCATCAGTCGCTGAGACCGCGGGTTGGTGCCCTTGAAGGCAAGTTGATGCAGCATCGGCCCGCCCGGCTGCAGCCGCTCGCCGCAGGAGGTGCAGTGCCGGTAGGGAACGACCGCATGGTCGACCTGCTCGTATTTTTCTTCCTGCAGATGCGACAGGTGCCAGTCATTGCTGAGCTTGATCGCCTTGGTCGGGCAATAGTGGGCGCACAGGCCGCAGGAAATGCAGGTGTTGTGCCAGATGAGAAAATGCAGTCCGTCTTCTTTCTCGGAGAACCGGATGGCACCACCGGCACAGACATGCTCGCACATATTGCAGCCGACGCAGTTCGTTTCGTCGAACGTCACCTTGCCGCGATAGGCATCGGGCGTCGCCGCCTCGCCGAAGGGAAAGGCCTCAGTTGCCGGTCCCTCGCGCAGATTGTCGAAGAGGATCTTCAGGAATGCCATGACTGTCTCCTATGCCCGCTTCGCCCAGATCTCGATCGCCTTGGCGATGCCCTCGATGATCGCCTGAGGACGAGGCGGACAGCCGGGCACGTTGACATCCACCGGCAGGTAGCGGTCGATCGGGCCTTCGATAGCATAACTTTCGCGAAACACACCGCCGGAGATCGGACAGATGCCGACCGCGACCGTGACCTTGGGATCGGGGATCTCATTGTAGACGCGCAGAACCTTATCCTTAACGCGCGCCGTCAGTGGCCCGGTGATCAGCACGATGTCGGCATGTTTGGGGCTGCCGCAATACTGGCAGCCGAGACGTTCCACGTCGTAGCGCGGAATGCAGGCGGTGGTGGCAAGCTCGACATCGCATCCGTTGCAGGAACCTGCGTTGATCCGGTAGAGCCAGGGTGATTTTCGGGCGGCCTTGGAAAAGAAGTCCATTGGGCGATTTCCTAGAAACGAGCGATGACGAGAGCGAGCCCGGCAAAGCCGAGCAGTTCAGGCCATTTGAGATAGAAGAGCACGGCCTGATCGATGCGCATGCGGCCGACTGCGGCCTTCAGCACCGACACGGCGAGAACAAGCACGAGGCACTTGGCGAGAAAGATGAACAGCCCTGCGAGGCCTGCGGGCCCGTTGGGGAAAAACAGTGCGATGCCAAGCCCGAGAACGACCACGGACTTGGTAACCGACATCAGCTTCATGAGCCCGAGCGGTGGGCCGGAATATTCCACCAATGGCCCTTCCAGCACTTCCGATTCCGCCTCCGGGATATCGAAGGGTGCGATACCGAGATTGGCCGGAATGAAGCAGAGATAGGTGAGAAGCGCCGGCCACATCCATGGATCGAACAGGAAGGCACCATGTTCCTGCTGGTAGCGGACAATCTCTGTCAGGCTGAGCAGGATCGGCTGGCCGGTCACGGCACCGGCATGCAGCGCGACAGCCACCAGCGACAGAAGGATCGGCCCTTCATAGGCCAGCACGATTGCCATCTCGCGGGAAAAGCCGATTGCGCCGTAGGGAGAACCGGACGCCGATCCGGCGAGCATCAGCGACACGGCGGGGATCGAGATCAGATAGAACAGCACGATAAGATTGCCGAGACCGGTGCTTGGCTCGTAAAAGCCGGGGATCGGGATCATCGATGCGGCAACCGCCATGCTGGCAAGACCGGCGACCGGTACGGCGAGAAACACGAAGGCATTGGCGGTATCTGGAATGAGGGTCCGCTTCCGCATCAGTTTGATCAGGTCGTAGAAGGGCTGGATGAGCGGCGGCCCGACGCGACGCTGCAGACGGGCGATCGCCCGTCGCTCGACACCTTTCAGCGCAAGCCCCAGCGCCATGGCGAACAGGCCCCCCGGAAAGACCAGCACAGTCAGCAGGGTCCGGAGTGTATCAGTGGTCATGGGCATGGCTTTCGGTTTGCGGGTCCTGGACCTGCGGCTTGTCGCGCAAGGCCAGCCGGATCAGACGTTCAGGCGTTTCGTAAAGGGCCGATGCCGGCAGGTGCATGCGGGCATTCGGGATCATCACGCCACCGCCCGTATGGATATAGCTCGTCACATGCCGGCTACCGGATAGCCGATAATAGAGCCAGCCGATCAGGCCCGTCGCGACGAGCGCGACCGTCATGACGAGCGGATTGTAGGAAGACACGCCCGGCAGACCACCCAGCCAGCTTGCCTGCACCGGTTCGAGGCCGAGGCCTGTCTGAAGGTGGGCGATAGGCACCAGAAGCAGGCCTGGAAAGAGGCCGACCGCAATGCTTGCACCGACCAGAAGCAGCATCGGCGCCAGCATCACCATTGGAGCTTCCGTCATCTTCGAGGCTCTTTCGGAAAGCTGCCCCATGAAGGCGGTGTGGGCGAATTTCAGAATGGCCGCGAGCGTAAACAGGCTCGACATGAGGGCGGACAGTCCCAGCATGTAATGCCCGCCCTCGAATGCCGCCTCGTAGATCATCAGTTTCGAGCCGAAACCATTGAGCGGCGGGATGCCGGCAAGCGACATGCCGGCAAACAGGAAGACGGCGAAGGTCACCGGCATCTTCCGGCCAAGGCCGCCGAGTTCGTCGAGGCTGTTGATATGCGCCTGGGCGAGAATGCAGCCGGCGACGAGGAACAAGGCATTCTTCAACAGCATGTGGTTGACGCATGCATCAGACCGCTGGCGATGCCCAGCGACGAACCGAGCGACAGCGCCAGCAGGATATAGCCGAGCTGGCTGACGGTGCTGTAGATCAGAAGCCGCTTGATGCCGCTCTGCACGACAGCCATGGCGCCGGCATAGAGCACGGTGATTGCGGCGATGACCTGTATTGCCTGCATCAGGTTCGGCATCCAGCTTGCCGTCCCCGCCATGCGGATGAAGGCGGCGCTGCCGCCAAGCGCGACGAAGAATTTCAACACGCCATAGGGGCCGACCTTCAGCAGCACCGCCGAGATATAGCCGCTGACCGGGGTCGGGGCCGGGACGGTATGCATCTGGTAGTCGATCCGGAACGGCAATTGCGCCGCTTTCATCAGGAAGCCGATGAGGATCAGCGCCGCCGGGATCATCAGATCGGTGGGGGGCACTGTGGAGACGGCTGTCGCGAGGTCGGCAATCTGGAACGTGCCGGCCAAGGCCGCGAGCATGGTGACCCCGAGAAACAGGATACTGGCGCCGGCGAAGTTGAAGATGAAATATTTGGTGCCTTCGCGCAGCGCATCCTCTGTTTCGTCATGGCTGATCACGAGGAACAGTGTCCAGCTGCTCATCAATTCCCAGAAGGCGAAGAAGGAGAACAGATTGCCGCTTGCCGTAACGCCGAGCAGGCCGGCGATCATGGCGATAAAATAGAAGTAGAACCTGTTCTGCGACTGGCCATGCGCCATGTACCCGATCGAATAGCAGAGGTTGATCGCGCCCATGGCAACGATCGCAACCGCGTACCAGAAGGAGAGCGCGTCATAGCGGCTTGTCTGCCAGAGAACGGCGGCCAAGGCCGCTATCATGACGATGATTGAAAGGGTACCGGCACGCACGGCATGGCCGCGGCCGAAAAGATAGACCACGACCGCGCCTATGGCGGCGACAGCCGCGGCCAACGACCATTGCATGGTGACCGGCGGCAAGGTCGCGGAAACCAGATCACTGGAAGCTGCAAGCCGATCGATCACCGGCGTGACCAGCTGCAGCAGCGCATCGGGATAGAGGCCGTTGAAAACGGTGAGTGCTGCAAGAACACCGACGACGCAGCGCATGGGAAGCGGCGCTTCGGCAATCTCAGGCCCGTTATAAGGTTCGAAGAATATCACGCGCAGGATGCGGGCATAATAGATGGCGCCGATCACACCGCCGATCAGCATCACGACGGCAACCGGATAAAGCCCGGCCTCGACGCTGGCATAGATCATCATGAACTTGCTGACGAAACCGCTGAACGGCGGCACGCTCATAATCGAAAGCAAGCCGATGCCCATGCAAAACGCCGTGAACGGCATTTTGCGACCGATGCCCTTCAGCGCGTTCACGCTCTGGGCATGGCCTGCAGCACGCATGATGAAAGCGCCCGCGCAGAAGAACAGCATGGTCTTCATGATCGCGTGATTGGCGACATGGGTAAGGGCACCCGCAAGCGCGAGATAGGTGCCGACGCCGATGATCATGGTGATCTCGCCGATCTGGGCGAGCGTCGAATAGGCAAGCATTCGCTTCAGGTCGGTCTGCCGGTAAGCCTGGATCTCGCCGATCAGGAATGTGACGGCGCCGAGCAGGATCAGAACCAGGCCGGGGCCTGTTACGCCGCCAAAAAGATCCTGATGCAGAATGGCCGCGCCGCCGAAGGCGACGAACAGGATCTTGACGATGCCGAGAAGGCCGGCCTTGGTGAGGATACCCGACATCGGCCCGGAGATGGAGGACGGCGCCACCGGATGCGCTTCAGGCAGCCAGCTGTGCAGCGGAAAGAGGCCGGCCTTGGAGCCGAGGCCGATCAGGAAAAGGACTGCGATCAGGCTGCTCATGACTGGCGCCAGCCGCGGCATGCGTTCGGCGATCTCTGCAAGCTCGAACGTGCCGAGCTGGGCATGAAGTATGAGGATGCCCAGATGCATGACATAGGCGCCGGACGCGCAGATGAGGAAATATGTCTTGCCGGCCTTGAGTGCCTTATCAGTCTGCTCATGGATGACGAGCAGGTAGGAACTCCAGGTCATCAGCTCCCAGAACAGATAGAAATTGCCGAGATGATCGGAGGTCGCCACGCCGATCAGCGAGCCGATCATGATGAAGAGAAAGAAATAATATCGGTTGGCCGCATGCGAATGCGCCATGTAGCGGACCGAATAGACAGTCACGGCAAGTCCGATACCTGCGAAAATAAGGGCGAAATAGTCACCAACATCACCCAGTCTCAACGATGCTGACATCAGAACCAGCGTCGCAAGGGCAATCGTGACGGCTCCGACGCTTCGCAGCTTCGGTGAGAAACGGCCCAGGACAAAGAGCAGGAATCCGCCGAGATAGGGCAGGAGGACCTGAGCGCTCCAGCCGGTCTCGAATTCGGGCAGCTGCGAGAGATCGGCCATGCCTGCCACATGGGCCGCTGCATCGAGAAACGGTTCTGGAAACAGGCTGAGCCCGATCGTGATCACGGCCAGTACCGCCATCGGAATATCGGCCGCGGTCAGTTTGAAGAACGAGATCGGCTTGTCCTGCAGGATGCCGTGGCTCTGCCGTTGAAGACAGATCGCCTGGACGGCACGGATGAAATAGACCGCGCTGATCATGCTGGCGATGGTGCCGCCGAGCGCCAGCACCCACGCGCCGTTCTCGATACCGGCGTAGAGGATGACGAATTTCGAGAAAGCACCCTTGAACGGCGACAGACCCATGACCGAGAACATGCCGAAACCGAACATCAGCGAGGCGAAAGACAATCGCTCGGAACTGCCGACAAGATCGTCGAGCTTCGAAGAGCCGGTGCGCCGGATCAGATGAGCGGCGGCAGTGATCACCAGGAGACGCATGACGACCTGATAACCGAGATGCATCACCGCGCCGGTATCGCCGATCAGTGTTCCCGCACCGATCCCCATCAGCACATAGCCGATTTCGGCGAGGCAGGAGGCGGCAAGCATCCGCCTTATGTCCCGGATCATAAGCAATGCAGCGATTTCACTCGCCAGAGTGAGAAAAAGGCCGATCCAGCCTATGATTGAAATATTGTCCATGAACCGCAACCGTCGTTCGTACCTGCCCTTCCGGGCGATCGGACTATGGATAGGGCGGTTGCCGCGGAAATTCCGTCAGCCAGCGGACAATTCAGCGGTCCATAGGGTCACTGCGACAATGCCGCAGCACGACGCAGAGCCCTTGCATTGGCAACGGCCACCTGACCGAGAGAGATGCCGCCGTCATTGGGCGGAACCGCGCTCTGGTGGTGGACTGCGTAGCCCAGAGACTGCAGGCGGGCAAAGGTATTGACGAGCAGAAACTCGTTCAGGAATACGCCACCGCTCAACACCACCTGTCGTGTGCCAAAACGTTCAGACAGGCGCTCGCAGACATCGCTGACGATATTGACGACCGTCGAGTGGAAACGGCGGCTGAGCTGGGCTGTCGGCACATTCTTTGCCACGTCGTCGACAAGGCACCGGACGATGGGACGAAAATCGATCTCCAGTCGTCCCCCTTCGTTGACATGGATGGCGTATTCGAATGGTTCAGCCACGTTGTGATCACGGTCGAGGGTCGCCTCGAGGTCGATCGGGCCGTGTCCCTCATATTCGGCAATGTGGCAGAGCCCCAGCAAGGAGGCGACGCCATCGAACAACCTGCCCATGCTGGTATGCGGCATTGCGTTGATGCGCCTTGAAAACATCGTCTCGAAAATGCGCTTCTTTTGCGTATCGAGAAAGCGTAGTGGCGGCAGGATCGGTGGGGCGGCCTCAAGCGTGCCGAATGTCTCCAGCAACAATGCGATCGCAGTCCTGACAGGCTCGTGGATGGCCTGCTCGCCTCCCAGCAACAGGGAGGGCCGCAGATGGGCGCCGCGCTCGAAAGTCTCGTAATCACCGACGAGAAATTCCCCGCCCCAGATCGTGCCGTCCGTTCCGTATCCGGTGCCGTCGAAAATCACTCCGATCGTCTGTCCGGTCAGTCCGTTTTCCGCCATGCAGGAGGCCATGTGAGCATGATGGTGCTGAACGAGTTCGACCGAAAGCGTAGTCTGCGCCAATGCCTCTTGCGTCGCGCGGAACTGTGGATGCAGGTCACAGGCGATCACCTGTGGCCGGATACCGTTGAGGCGCGCAAGCTCACCGGCAATTGTCTGATGGGCCGCAAACGTATCCTCGTTCTTGATGTCTCCAATATGCTGGCTGAGGAAAACCTCATTGCCGCGCGAAACTGCAACCGTCGTCTTCAGTTCCGCCCCGCAGGCGAGAATGGAGGCGCCGGGTTTTCCCGGCAGATGGATCGGGTTTGGCGCAAATCCCCGGGAGCGCCGCAAAAAGGTGAGGCCTGATCGTCCCTGCTCGTTCATTGGCGATACCCGCATGACGCTATCATCTACGCGGGTGTGAATGTCGCGATCATGCAGCAGGACATAATCCGCGATACGCGTCAGGTCGCGCAGCGCGTCTTCATTGCTGCGGCAGATAGGCTGGCCCGAAATATTGCCGCTGGTCATGACGATGGCCGGCAAATCAGGCTCTTCAAGAAGCAGGTAATGCAGAGGAGCCGAAGGCAGCATGAAGCCGAGCATCGGGCTCCTCGGCGCGACGGCCTTGGCGATGGCGGCATCGGAAAAGCGCGAGAGCAGCACGATCGGGCGGGCGGGCGAGATCAGAACATCTGCCTCGTCCGATGAAACATGCGCGTATCGCCTGACGACGTCGATCGTGGGCGCCATGAGGGCAAAGGGTTTGGCGTCCCGCCTTTTTCTTCTCCTCAGTTCACCGACTGCACGTTCATCGAAGGATGTGACGGCGAGGTGAAAGCCTCCAACGCTCTTGATTGCGACGATCTTGCCTTCACGCAGGGCCCATCTGACAAAAGCTGGAATATCGTCGGTTGTGACATCCGCACCGGTATTGTCCACCAGCTGGAGGCGCGGGCCACAGATAGGGCAGGCATTGGGCTGGGCATGGAAACGGCGGTCACCAGGATCCTCGTACTCGCCAAGACATGCCGGACACATGGCGAAGCGGCTCATGGTTGTCGTTGCACGATCATAGGGCATTCTTTCTATGATCGAGTAGCGTGGACCGCAATTGGTGCAGTTGATGAAAGGGTAGCGATAGCGGCGATCGGCCGGATCGTGCATTTCATGCAGGCAGTCGTCACAGACGAAAGTGTCGGCAGGTATCCACGCGCTTGCCCTTGTCGCGGCCGTGCCGCTGGCAACGATTCCGAAGCTTTCGATTACTGAAGACTGTTGTCTGGGCGAAACCTCCAATGAGGCGATCTTTGCAAGTGGTGGGTGTTTCTGACGCAGTGCATCGACAAAAGCCTCCAGCTGCCGCTCAGATGCTTGCGCGACGATCACCACACCTCTGCCATCATTGAAGACCGTTCCGCGAACACCCAATTGGTTCGCGATCCGGTAGACGAAGGGTCTGAAGCCAACACCCTGCACCACGCCCGTTACGACGATATCGACGGTGGTCAATCCGAGAGAGCAGGCTTCCGGTTTTTGGCTATCCATGCGGCAATCCAGACCCGAGGCATTTCATCTGGCCGGTAGCGAGTATTCAAACTCTTCATTTCAGTAAGGCCGCCGTAGCCATTATCCTGCTCACGGCCATTCGTTATTGAGCTGACGCAAGCATGGAGAAGATTGCCGAGCTTGAGGCAATTCGGGCAGCAAAATAATCTACTTTTATTGTAGATTTTAAACGCACTTTTGCCGACTTCGCGCCGCGGGCTGCCTATCATCTCGTTGCTTCGGAACGTCAGCAAGGTCGGTCATGGTCCAGACGCTTATAATTCCAGGTTTAAACGGTTCTCCGGATGAGCATTGGCAGCGAATATGGGCGAAAGAATATCCGGGCTCGCGCGTAGTCGAGCAGCGGGACTGGTCATGTCCGGTTCTGGAGGAATGGCAGACAAGGCTCGATAAGGCGCTTTCGCAAACCGACGGCGCCTTTCTTGTTGCACACAGTCTCGGGTGTCTTCTTGCGGCAAGTTATGCCACCCGCGCCGAGGCAGGCCTGATCCGCGGCGCGCTTCTCGTTGCCCCGTGTTCGCTGGAGACAACTGTCGGCTTGCACCCGTGCATGATCGATTTCGGCGCTGAACCGCTGGAGAGATTGCCATTTCCAAGCCTTGTCATCGGTAGTCTCAACGACCCCTATATGAGCGTCGAGCAGCTGGAGCGTTATGTGAAGGCATGGGGCAGTGAGCTGGCAACAATCGGCCTTGCCGGCCATATCAACATTGCCAGCGGCTTTGGCCATTGGCCCGAAGGGCATGATTTCTTCGAAAGGCTGGTCAGTCGCGCCACGACGATCGAGCCTTGGCTGCAGAGCTCGCCTTCCGGCGAGGCGGCTTCCCGTCATATAGCATTGTGACGCAGATTGCTCCCATCTCAGATTGAAGCTTTCCCTGACGTCCTGTATCGAATTCTTTCACTGGGAATTTGATCACGGTCGCATTTCGGCCGAGCTGGACGTCCGATGCTGACCAAAAAGGGAAAATACGGTTTGAAGGCGCTGGTGCATCTGGCGCAGCTCGAACCGGGCAAGACAGCTTTCGTGAGCGAGATTGCCGAGAAGAACAACATTTCCAAGAAATTCCTCGATGCGATCCTGCTGGAGCTGCGCAAGGGCGGCATTCTGCGATCCAAGAAGGGGCCTGGCGGCGGCTACGCCCTTTCCAAGCCGGCAGCGGAGATATCGATCGGTCAGGCCGTGCGTATCCTTGATGGGCCGCTGGCGCCAATCCGCTGTGCCAGCAAGACGGCCTTCGAAGCCTGTGACGATTGCGACGATCCGGAAGACTGTCAGGTCAGGCATTCGATGACCGAGGTCAGGGATGCCATTTCCGCCGTGCTCGACACGATGACGCTCGAACAGATGGTCACCAAGCGTGGTACGATTTCCGTCGAAAAGCTGGTCCAGTAAAGCAATTCCAGCAAAAGCGAGGACCGGTTTTGCGTCCGTAATTGCGGTGAAACAAAGAGCTGCTCAGAACTGGCCGTTAGGTTTCGGCAGCCTGCCATTCAGGTGGTAGTCACCGATCGCGTGGTGTTTCCAGCGCACCGGATCGTGCACCGTATGCGTTCGGGCGTTGCGCCAGTGACGATCGAGGTTCAGGCTTTCGTCGGTTGCCGATGTGCCGGCCAACTCGAAAAGGGCATTCGTCGCCTCCAGCGCCGCCTCCGTCGTCAGGATCTTTGCCGTTGCGACCGCAAGTGACGCTTCGCTTGCGGCCTCTGGAGATGGCGAGACCTGTGCCATGTCTATCTTGCGTCCAGCCCGCTCGATAATGGCGGAGGCAGCCTCGATCTTCACGGCGATTGAACCGGCTTTCGCAATCGCCAGAGGATCGTCGCTCGCGACTTCGATCGCAAGATTGCTGTTGCCGCGGGACTTCGTCCTGACGAAATCGATCATATCGACGAAGGCGGCGCGTGCGATACCGAGATCGACGGCTGCATGCAGCAACTGGCCAAGCGAGCCGAGTGGCGTCGGCTGGTCGAAAGCCTTGTCGTAATCAACAACGGAATCGGCAGCCACATAGACATTCGAAAACGTCACCGTCCCGCTGGCCGTCGTACGCTGGCCAAAGCCGGGCCAGTCGTCTGTGACGGTCAGCCCCTCGCTCTTGCGGGGAATGATCGCCATGACCGTTCGCTCTTGTGCATTGAGCGCAAAAACGGCCACCCAATCGGCGAAAAGGGCGCCGGTCGAATAGTACTTCTGACCGGAGATGCGAAAGCCCGGCCCATCCGGCGTCAGGCGCGTGCTGATCACACCCGCTGCATTGCCGTTACGCTCCGCCAGCGCATTGGCAAAGTGATCGCCGGCCAGTGCTCGGGTGAAGAAGTAGCGTTTCTGCTCTTCCGTACCAGCCAGACGCAGGACTTCAAGAATGTAGAAATGGTTCTGCGGGATCTGGCCGATGGAACTGTCGGCCTCTGAAAGTATAGCAAGAACCTCCGCCAGGAACGGGTTGGAGATGTCGGCGCCACCATAATCGGCCGGCACCGTTACACCGAGAAGCCCCGATTGGGCGATAAGCGCCATCTCGTCATGCGGCAATAGCCGCTGCCGGTCGCGAATGCTGGAACCCGAGCGTAGGTCTGCCGCCAACACCTTGGCAAGCGCGATCGCTTCGTCCTCGGTCCTGATATAAGGCGCCACCGCCTTGAGCTTGCCTGCCAACTGAATGAGCTTGCTCATCGTGATCTCCTGCGCCAATGCGGATATTCAGCCACGCGAATGATCGTTGGAGAAGAAAGAAACCTTCAAATAAGGGAGCTGACGGAGCGATATTTTGCTCGTCGTGCCGGTTGGAAAGGTAGCTGCAGACTTGCGCCCTCACTCGGTCAAAACCTTCGCCTCGCATCCGCCCATGCGTTTCGTCGCGTCGCGCACGGGTGTCATGATCCGTCCGTTACCTGATTTCGAAGCCTGCCTTCGTCGAGCAGTATTCTCACCGTTTTTGCCGCATTGCGACGCATCTCGATTGCTGCGTGATCGGAGTAGAAGGCATTGTGCGGGGTGATCACCAGACGGCCTGCGAGCCATTCGTCGCGGTCGCGCCATGCCGTCAGGAGCGGATGGTCGCCGGGAGGCTCCTTGACCAGTGTGTCGATGGCCGCAGCCGCCAGCTGCCCGCTCCGCAACGCGGCCTCCAGCGCATCGAGATCTTCCATCAATTCGCCTCGGGCCGTATTGACGATGATGGTGCCGGGTTTCAGCCGCGCGAGGCTCTCTGCATTCAGAAGACCGCGAGTCTGGGCATTCGCCGGGCAATGGAGGGTAACGATATCGGACTGGGCGAAAAGGTCTCCCAGTTGGTCGGTGCGCTCGTAACCGATCGCCTTTTCATGTCCCGGCGGCTGGCCGGGGTCGTAGGCGAGAATACGGTAGCCGAACGGTTTAAGGCGGTTTACCACCGCCGTGCCGATCCGCCCGACACCGACGACGCCCACGGTCGCCCTGTTTGACCGGGAAAGCGGCTTCAGACTGTGGACCTGCCAGCCGGACGTGTAGGCACGGGCACGCGCATCATGCTCGAAGAGCCGCCGATGCAGGGAAAGGATCATCGCCAGCGCATGGTCGGCGACTTCCTCAGTCCCGTAATCAGGATTGTTGGCGAAGGGAATTCCCGCGACTTTTAGTGCGGCAAGGTCGATTTTCTCGTACCCGACGCCGTAGCGCACTACCCCCTTGCAGCGAGCAAGGTGGGCAATGCTTCCGGGTCCAAGCCGTGCACCCCATACCATCAAGGCATCGAGCTTTCTTAGGCGGTCCGGATCAAAGGAAGCCTCATCCGTGCTGGCGAAAAAATCGATCTCGACATCGTCTCCCAGCACGTCCGCTTCCAGATCGGGCGTGCCGATCATGTGATCGGTTATGCCGACCACGTATCTCCGGCCTGCCGTCATTGCTTATTCGGCGGCAATCGCCGCCGAGATCGAGCGTGCGCTGATCAGCAGCGACGCTTCGTTCAGCGCCTGGCTTACCCGGCCCTGGATGGCGGGAGACGGTGCTCCCTCGATGAAGTCGCGGCCCGAGGCATAGATGGCAGTCGGCGTCACGAAGGCTTCGAAGAAGGCGAAGAGCGGGCGTAACTGATGTTCGACGACCAGAGAATGCCGGTCGCCGCCGCCGGTCGCGGTCAGCACGATCGGCTTACCGCGCAGATCCGCCGGATCGAGCAGATCGAAGACATGCTTGAAGAGACCGGTATAGCTGCCCTTGTAGGTGGGCGATCCAATGACAAGCGCTTCGGCTTCGATGATCGTTCGCACCACCTTGCGCGCCGCCGGATCGAGATCTGCCACGGATCGGGCAGCCGCCAGCGATGCGCCGAGATCCTCGATATCGAAAACGGCATGGCTCAAGCCCGACTGTCTTGCCAGCGATTCCGTCACGGTCTCGACAAAGCGCCGCGTGCTGGAGGGTCGGGAGAGGTTTCCCGAAAAGCCGACGATCAGATTGTTGCTCATTTCAGATCCTTTTCATAAGCGTTCGAGTCGTGGGTTTTGGCCAAGCCCCGTCAGGCGGTCTTGAGAATGGAGAGGTTGTCGCGATAATTCTGTTGAGCCGGTTGATTGCGGTTCCACCGTTCGAAGGCGGCGCGGCCGAGAATGGCGACCGATGTGTCTTCCTGCGGTGCATGGACCAGCACCGACTGGATGTCCCGAAAATGCCGCTCCAGACCGAGATCGGCATTGAGGCCGGGATTGCCGATGCCGCGCACAGCAATCTCGACAGCCTCACGAATCTGACGGCCGGCAAGCAGTTTGGCTCTGATCAACGCCTCCGCATCGTCCAGATTGTTTTCCAGCGCGCCGAAAATGATCTGCCGGGCACCGCTGACAAGCAGATCGATTTCGCCCGAAAGCGTCACGAACCGTTCTGTCCGGGCGATAGGATGGCCGAGATTGGCGGGCACCCGCTCATGGGCGAAACGGGTGAAAACCTCCTGCGCCGCCTCCGCAGCACCGAGATAGATGGTTGTCAGAGCAAGCGTGATTGCGGCATGGGCGCGATTGTCCTGTTGGGCGATGGATGGATCGACGAGTTCCAGCACATTCTCCGCCGGGATCTCGACATCGGTATATTCGACATCGTGGGAGCCGCTGGCCCGCATGCCGAGGCTCTTCCAGTTCTCGATGACCTTGATACCGGGCAAGCCGTTGGGAACGACGAAGGTGCCGACGCGGCTTGGCGTCTCATCGGTATGAGCCCAGACGAGAAAATGCGTGAGGCCATGCGCGCCGGTGACGAAACGTTTGCGACCGCTGATCGACCATCCGCTTGCGGTACGACGGGCACGCGTTGCAGGCAGGCCGCCACGGGCCGGCGAGCCGAGCTCCGGCTCGACGCGGGCGGCGTTGAGCAGCAACGGTTTCTGCTTCGCCTCATCGAGGAGACGTCGGTAGAGATCATCCGGCCAATGGCTCTTTGTCGCCTGACCGAGATGATTGAAGATCGTCATGGCGCTGATCAGCGCAACCGATGGGTCTCCCCGGCCGAGTGCTGCCAGGATATGGGCTGCATCGGCGAGTGTGCCGCCTTTGCCTCCGTAGCGCGTTGCGACGGTGCTTTCGAGCAGCCCGTTCTCGTGAACCGCGCGGATCCCTTTCCAGGGAAAATCGCCGGTCTGATCGGCCTCCGGTGCGGCTTCTGCAACCACGCGAACGGTCGCCTCAAGAATGGCTGGATCATAGGACATGCGGCTCAACGCTTTCTGACTATCGATGAGAAGGAGCGGTATGAAGAAGGTATGATCCGGCAATCACCCGGATCATCCATGTTATGCGGCGGTCTTACGCTTGGCTTCTTCGCGCTCGCGAATGCCTTCCCGCACCAAAGGCAGAACATAGCGGCCGTAATCCACCGCATCGTTGTAATTGTCGTATCCGCGGATGGAAATCAGGTCGGCACCGAGATCGATGTAGTCGAGGATGGAATCGGCAATCGTGCGTGGCGAACCGACGAGTGCAGTGGTGGCGCCGCTGGCATTGGTGGCGGTGACGGTCGGATACCAGAGGGCACGGTCATGCACGTCGCCGCGCTTGGCGATGTCTAGGAGCCGTTGTGAGCCGACATTGGCCGGGGTAGCAGCATTGATCGGTGCGCGCGCCAGTCCCTTCTGGCGGTTTGCGTTCAACTGGTCGAGCACCTTATGCGCCTTCTGCCAGGCCAGTTCGTCGGTTTCGGCAACGATCGGGCGGAAGGTTACCCAGATGCGCGGACGATCCGTGCGACCGGCCTTCTCGGCTTCCGCATAGATGCGGTCGATCTGCTGCTTGGTTTCCGCCAGTGGTTCGCCCCACAGACCGAAGATGTCGCAGAGCGATCCGCCGATCCGGTAGGCAGCATCGGACGACCCGCCGAGCGAGATCGGGATTGTGCCGTTGGTCGGGCGCACGGCGCTGCGGAACTGCTTGAACTGATAATATTTCCCGTCGAAATCGAAGGGCTCCTTCGACGTCCAGGCAAGGCGCAGGATGCGGATATACTCTTCCTGACGCTCGTAACGCTCTTCCTTGTTGAGGAAGTCGCCTTCGCGCGCCTGCTCTTCATCGCTGCCGCCGGCGATGAAGTGGACGACGACACGGCCACCGCTCAGCTGGTCGAGCGTCGCTAGAGATTTGGCCGCAACCGTTGGATAGACGGTGTTCGGCCTCAATGCCACGATGATCTTGATGTTCTTCGTGTGCGCCAGAACCGTCGCGCCGAGCGTAAAGGGATCGAACGACGACGAGGAATAGGGGATCAGGGTATAGTTGAAACCGTAGTCGTCGAGCGCACGCGCATAACGTTCCAGAAAGAGAGGGTCCACCGGGGCATCGGGAAGTGGGGTCAGGTCGTTGGAAGCGTTGGGAAAACTTACGCTGATAAATTCCGCGGCCATGGTAGCTCCTTGAGGTTTCCGAGTATGGGGATGAGGTTAGGTCGAGGTGAGCGCGTGAGGAAGACAGGTCTTTCTTTTTCTATCGATTGTGTAGAAAATATTCTCCGCTGAAGCGCGGGATGTAGATGCTCCGACCGCAGACGGCTGCATATGATGATCAAACGGGCGTTGGCGACCATCCGAAGGCGGGCGCAACGGTCTGGGCAAGATCGGCGAGCAGCCTCAGATTCTCGGCAAGCCCGAAGCCGGGAGGCAGGAACAGCACGATCTCATCCGCAGCGGCGAGACCCGGATCGTTGAAGACTGCTTCTATGACCTGATCGGGCGTGCCCTGAAATACCGGCGAAATCTGTGCGCCTGCCGGTGTGCCGGGTGGTTCGAGCGCACCCTTGGGGCGGGAGGCTGCAATGCCTTTGGTACGGCGCTCCAGATCATAGGCTGCGTATTTTTCCCGCAGTTCCGGCGTCGTGCCGACAAGGATGGAGGCAGCGACCGCGACCGGCGGGGGCTCCGTTGCCCATATCCGGCGCCAGTTTGATCGGAAGGTCTCGATGATGCGGGCCTGATACTGCCCGAACGTCTCACCCTCAGCCTGATCGTGCTGGACGGTGCCGGAGATCAGCCCGATCCCGAGTTCGGCAGCCTGTATCGCGGAGCCGATGCTGGCTGAGCCCTGGCGTATGCGGGAGCGAAGAGTGGGGCTGTATGGCGTGACACGTAGATCCGCCCCCAGTGGCGCGCCCTGACCCGGTTCCTTTACCGTATGCAGAACGTCGCCTGATATTGCGGAGAGGAACCGGGCCTGACGGCGCTTTGCTTCAGTCCGCGCGTCGCTGTCGACGGTGCCGAACACTGCATCGAATGCGCCATTGGCGCCTGTCGAGATGGCAAGTTCCAGCCGGCCGCCAATCAGCAGGTCCGTCGTCCCAGCCGCTTCGGCAAGCAGGATCGGATCCTGATAGCGCATGGGGATGACGGCGGACCCGAGCGTGATGCGGCTGGTATGCTGGCCGGCAGCGGCAAAGAAGGGTAGCGGCGATGACAGATAGTGATCGAAATGCCGTTGATAGGCCCAGCCGGACTGGTAGCCGAGCTGTTCGGCCTGCCTGAACAGTTCGATACCATCCCTCAGGCCCTGTGTCGGTCCCGCATCGTCGTTGAACGAGACCCGCGTGTTGAAGCCGAGACGTTGTTTGGGACGAAATGCTGCGTGCGGGGTGTCGAGCGGAACAGCGATGGTCATGCGATCCGTTCCTCTCTCAAGATGTGCCGGGATTTCTGCGGAACGGCAGGGACGGAGGCTGTCACTCCCGAAGGGATCGATTGCAGCAGGGTGGCCGTATAGGGGTGCTGCGGATTGCTGAAAATGTCGGCGACTGCACCATGTTCGACGATACTGCCCCGCTGCATGACCGAGACCGTGTGAGCAAGCTGGCGAACGAGCGCCAGATCATGCGACACGAAGATATAGGTGAGGCCGAGCTTCGCCTGCAGCGACAACAGGACTTCGACGATATCGGCCTGAACGCTGACATCGAGCGCCGAGGTCGGTTCGTCGAGCACGATCACATCCGGTTTCAACACCAATGAGCGAGCGATCGCCACACGCTGGCGCTGGCCGCCCGACAGCGCCGAAGGCTTGCGGGCAAGAAGGTGTTCTCCGAGCCCGACATTGGCGAGCGCTTCGCGCACCTGCTGCGCTCTCTCCTTCGGGCTGCCGATCTTGAACCGGTCGAGAGGTTCGCGCACCAGATTTTCGACGCTCCAGGTCGGGTCCAGAGAGGTGAACGGGTTCTGGTAGACCAGCTGCAGATGCCGCCAGGCGGAGCGCAGCGATTGGGGCGAACGACCGGACAGGCGCTCTCCGGCCACCGAGATTTCGCCGTGATCCGGTTCCTCCAGCCCGAGCAGAAGACGGATCGTCGTCGTCTTGCCCGAACCGGATTCGCCGACCAGTGCATGGGTGGTGCCTGCCGGAACGGCGAAGGACACGTCGTTGACGGCGGTCAACACCTTGCCGTCGACCGTAAACGTCTTTGTGACGGAACTGACGTCGATCTTCGGCGCTTCGCCTGCATT
Organism: Aliirhizobium wenxiniae; assembly: GCF_019511445.1. Classification (GTDB taxonomy): domain Bacteria; phylum Pseudomonadota; class Alphaproteobacteria; order Rhizobiales; family Rhizobiaceae; genus Neorhizobium; species Neorhizobium wenxiniae_A. The sequence goes on along the minus strand of NZ_JAEUAN010000009.1, from coordinate 159,442 downwards.
GCGTAGCCGCAGAGCCGGATCGCGCAGCCGCGCATAACGATCGGGGTTGAGTGCCGGGACATCGGCATGCAGCTTTCTGGCATAGGCGGAATTGGGCGACGAGAAGACCGCGGAGGTCCTGCCGGTCTCCTGGACGACACCGTTCTTCAGAACGACGAGACTGTCCGTCCGTTCGGCCGCGATTGCCAGATCGTGGGTGATCAGCAGGAGACTGATATCGAGATCGCTCTGCAAGCGGGAAAGCAGGTCAAGAATTCGCTTCTGGATCGTCACGTCGAGCGCCGATGTCGGCTCGTCGGCGACGAGCAGGGCGGGGCGCGGCAGGACGGCGAGGCCGATCAGCACGCGCTGCAACATGCCGCCGGACAGTTGATGCGGATAGGAATCGTAGACCCGCTGCGGATTTTCGAGCCCAACCTGCGAGAAGGTTTCGAGAATGAGTGCCTTGCGGATGGCGGCACTCGGCTCTTCCGTCAATGCTGCGGCCTCCATCGCCTGCGCGCCGATCGTACGGACCGGATTGAGCGCATTGCCCGGATCCTGCGGCACAAAACCGATGGCACGTCCCCGCAAGGGGCGGAAACGACGTTCCGGCAGGGCCAGAAGATCCTGTCCTTCGAATGTCAGCTGACCGGAGGCGCTGGCGCCGCTGGGAAGAAGCCGAAGCACGGCACGCGCGATGGTCGATTTTCCGGAACCGGATTCGCCGATCAGTGCAAGGCTCTTCCCCCGCCCCAGTTCGAACCCGACGCCGCGAACGACCTCCTGTCTGCCATAGGAAACCGACAGACCATCGACCTGCAGCAACGGTTTCACCGGCTGCGGCGAGGGCGGTACCGTGATGGCGTGAATGAGTGTGTTGGTCAGTCTGTTTTGCGAAGCCATCGGCTGATCCTGTTCACGGAGAGGACGGTGAGGATGGTGATGAAGGCCGGCGCGTAAACGAGCCACGGCCATTTGAGGTAATCCTTGCCGATCGAGATCAGCAGGCCCCAATCCGAGGCCGGCGGAGGATCGCCGTAACCGAGGAAGGCGAGGCTGGCGATCACCAGAATGGACTCGCCGAATTGCAGCACCGCCAGCGGCAGAACCGAGCGCGAGGCATTCGGCAGGATGTGTCGCCATAGAATGAAGCTGCGCGAACCGCCGGAGAGGAATGCAGCCTCAACGAATGTCGCCTGCCGTGTCTTGATCACTTCCGCGCGGGTGACACGAGCGAAGATCGCCACCGCCGACACGCCGGTGGCGATTGCGGCATTGATCGTTTCGAAGCCAATGGCGGTCACGACGATCACGGCCAGCAGGAATTTGGGGATCGCCAAAAGCACGTCTACCAGCCGGGCGAGAACGATATCGAGCCAGCCGCCGAAGAACCCGGCCAGAAGGCCGACCAATCCTCCGGCAACCACGCCGATCACCACCGCCACCAGCGCGCTGGAAACCGACGATGCGGTGCCATAGACCACACGCGCATAGACATCGCGCCCGAGATGGTCGGTTCCGAACCAGTGGTTGAGGTTCGGCCCAAGCAACTTGTCTGCCGGTATCCCGACGACCGGGCTGTATTGCGTGAAAAGGCCAGGAGCCAGGGACCATGCAATGACGATGGCGACGACCAGAAACGAGATTGCAACGGTGGGCGGTACGCGGAAGGCCGACAGCCAGGCTCTCGATCTGGAACCGGAAATCACGGAGGTCGTAACAAAACTCATGATGCCACCGCCTTGGTCGTGTTGATCGATACTTCGTCAGCCGTGGTCGGGGTCCGCTTTTTACCGCCGAGGATTTTCACGCGCGGGTCGAGCAGCGGATAGAGCAGGTCAGCGATCAGGTTGACGATGACGAAGACGACGGCGCCGAGTGACACGACGGCCTGCAGCACTGGCAGGTCCTGCGTGCTGACCGAGCGCTGCACAAGGCTGCCGATACCGGTGCGGCCGAATACCGTCTCGGTGATCAGCGATCCGCCGAGAAGCTCGCCGATGGTGAGTGCCACGACCGTGACGACCGGCAGCGATGCGGGTTTCAAGAGATGCGTGGCAAACAGCCTCGCACGGCCGATCCCGCGGCTGCGGGCGACTGCCGCATATTCCTGCTCTGCCTCGCGATCGAGATTGGCGATCAGGACTTCGGCAATCTGCGCCGAGACGGGGATGCCGAGTGCAATCGCCGCAAACAGCGTCGCCCAGAAACTGTCCGGGTTGATGACGCGGAAGAGGCCGATCTGGAAGCCGAAGACGTGGATCAGCACGAGGCCGATGACGAAATTCGGTACGGAGAGGAAGAGCGAGGGAAAACCGCGCAGCAATCCCTGGCCATAGCGTTTCGGCACGAACTGCGTGCCGTAGGCAACCGCCATCGCCAATATGATGGCGACGGCAAGGCCGGTGGAGGCAAGGATCAATGTCGAAGGGAGAACTTCTGCGATCAACGTCGATACAGGCCTGCCGGAACGCATTGATACGCCGAGATCACCCGTCAGGAATCCGGAGAGAGAATTCCACAGCTGCACGGCGATCGGCTTGTCCAGCCCCTGGGCTGCAATGATCTCGGCGATCTCCTCCTCGGAAAAGCCATTTTGAGGATTGCGCAACACGCTGGTGATCGGGTCGCCAGGCAGGATGCTGACGACCACGAAGGTGAATACATACGCAAGCAAGATCACCACGACCGCTTGCCCGAGCCGCTTTGCGGCATAGGTCAGGTAGGCATTGCTCACGCCGGTACCCCTCTCACATTGATCGGTTGCAACTAGCGTCAGTCGGCGATGAAGGCCGTGTAATAGCTGGCATAGGCGACGCCGTTATAGACCTCGCCCTTCAGCGTCGGCGACTGCACATAGATGCGCTGGACGATCTGCGTGCGCGGCACGAAATAGCCCTGCTCGAGTATGTAATGCTGCAGTTCATCGAGAAGCGGATTGCGCTCGTCCAAAGACGCAGCACCCGCAATCTTGTCGCGCAGGTCATTGAGCTTCGCATCGCTCTCGCCCAGGCCGAACCAGTTCTCGCCATTGTTGGCATTGGTCAGAATGCTGGCGACGGTGCCGGCATCGATGAAGCTGCGGGTGACTTCGTAGGTCGGGACGGCAGGCCCGGCATATTTCACCTTCTCCCCGTAGGTCACGACGTCGTAGGCGCGGATATTGACCTTCCAGCCAAGCTTGCCGAGCTGCTGGGCGATCAACTCATCCACGGATTTCGAGGTCGCCAGATAGGGATTGGAATGGAGCGTTATCTCCAAAGGCTTGCCATCCTTGGTGCGAAGGCCGTTTGCGCCCTTCGACCAGCCTGCCTCGTCGAGAAGCTTTTCGGCCTTGGCCGGATCATAGGCCAGAAGCGCGCTCTGATCGGTAGCACCCGGCACGTTGCTCTGGATGAAGGATGTCGGCAGCTTCCAGTCGGGAGTATAGACCGTATCGATGATCTCCTGCCGATCGATGCCTGCCTGCAGCGCCTGGCGCACCTTCACGTCGTCATAAGGGGCGAGTGTGGTGTTGACGGCCCAGCCATTGACGAAACCGAGATAGCGCGGTGTCGAGATGCCAAAGCCTTCCTCCTTCAGCGACTTCAATTCCTGGGGAGAAGCGTTGTAGGCGACATCGGCCTGCCCTGACTGGACGGAGGCCACGCGCAGAGACGGCTCGGAGACGAGCTTGTAGGTGATCGTATCTAGGAAGGCCGGTCCGGTATGGCCGACGGCTGCCGGTCCCCAGTTATAGTCCTTGCGCTTGACCAGCGTGACGTGATCGCCCTCCTTCCAGCTTTCGACCACGTAAGGTCCGCTGCCGGAGGTCTTGCTGAGGTCGGCCTGTTCGGATGCCGGTTGCGCGATACTCTTCGGCGAAATGAGGATCGAGCCGTGATAACCAAGTGTCGGGATGAAACCGAGCGTCGGCTTCTTGAAGAAGACCTTGACCGTTGATGCATCGACCGCTTCGGCACGATCGTAGGTCTTGGGGAATAGGCCGATCGGATTGATGCCCTCGGCCTTGCGTCCGGCATACCAGATGTCGAGATTGGCGACGACTGCGGTCGCATCGAGCGGAGCGCCATCGGAGAAGGTCACGCCGCTCTTCAGATGAAGCGTGAATTCCGTGGCCTTGTCGTTCTGTTCCCAACGTTCCGCCAGCCAGGGTGTCACTTTGCCGTCGGCATCGACATAAAGAAGCTTGTCCGTGACATGGCCCCAGATATGCCCCTGGAAACTGGAGATCGCGCTGTTGTTCGGGATCCAGGTGTCGCCGAGAGAATCGATCAGGAAGGTGATGTCGCCACCTTCGCGCGGGCTATCGGCAGCCTGAGCCGGGTTGAAGCCGGTCGTCGCAACAAGAGCGGCGGCCGCGGCCACCGATGTCGTAATGAGAAGGCGGCGCCGGGAAAGAGAAAGCAGGGAGGAACGTTCGGTCATTGGGATCTCCTGGAGAATGGGGAAATTTTCTGCTGCTCCAGCGCTTTCAGGCATCACGCACCGACCCGCTCTGCAGGCGCTGCAAACCGGGCGCACCGAGCCGTATCCGCCCGGCATTCTGCCGAGAGGCTGGAACAACTGATTGATTTTCGAAACTTATTGGTCAGGCTGTCCGGCCGACAAAGGGCTACCGGGACATTGCCGAGATCGCGCAGCTACAAGCAGGCTGCATCAAACAAGGAGCGCGTTTTGCAGAGCACATCCTGATACTGATGCCGGTCATGAAGCGAGCCTCTCGTTCTTGATAAATATCACGATCGACAGCCTAGCAGGTGGGCGCTTCAGAGAAAGACTGGTTATTCTTTTTCTATCGGATTTGTGGATTATTTTGCTGCACTCTCTGACGAAGGTTAGGATTAGCTTTCCACCACCTTGCCCGCGCTGTTCCCGCCTATTGCGCGAAAGTCATACGGTCGAGGATCCGCACAGGCGGCAGCTCTCCTGCGTATCGTTCGGCTTCGACCGTCGTAATCTGTCCGGTGCAGCCCTGAGCCAGTTTCGAGGTGCCGATGTCACGCGTCAGTATGTTCGGGTTGCCATGAATGCACATGGCGTTTTCTGCGGACGCCTCGTGCGGTTCGAACCATGCTCCGGTTGCAAGCTGCATCACGCCCTGGCGCACATCCGCGCTGAGGACGGCAGCGGCAAGGCAACTGCCGCGCTCGTTGAACAGCCGCACGATATCGCCATCCGCGATGCCGCGCGCCTGCGCGTCGGCGGGATTGATGCGGACAGGCTCGCGGCCGCTTATCTTCGTCGAGCGGCTGAACGCACCATAATCGAGCTGGCTGTGCAGCCGCTGATGCGGCTGGTTGCAGACGAGATGCAGCGGATAGACATGGTTGGCTTCTATGCGCGCCGGATACCACCGCGGATGACCTGCGCAGTCGTCGTAACCGAAATCGTCGATCGTCTTTGAGAAAATCTCGATCCTGCCGGATGGCGTCGGCAATGGAGACGCTGACGGATCGTCGCGAAAGGCGCGCGCCGGGCCGCCTTCATCGGGCTTGAGCGGTAGACGCAATTCTCCCCGCTGCCAGAACGCTTCGAAATCAGGTGCATCGTATCCACCGGCGTCGAGCGCTGCCCGCGTGGTCTCGAAAAGATAAGACAGCCATTCCCGGCTCGTCCGGTTTTCGGTAAAACTCTCGAACTGTCCAAGCCGACGCGCGATCTCGGAAAAGATGTCATAGTCGTCACGCGCTTCGCCAACCGGCTCGATCAGCTTCTTCATCGCGATCATCAGATCGTCGCGGTCGGCGGCGCCGATGTCGTCACGCTCCAGCGTGGTCGTCGCCGGCAACACGATGTCGGCGTGGCGGGCGGTTGAAGTCCATGCGGTCTCGTGGACAATGATCGTTTCGGGACGGCGGAAGGCGGTGCGCAGCCTGTTCAGATCCTGATGATGATGGAACGGATTGCCGCCGACCCAGTAGACGAGCCGGATATCGGGATAGTGGAGCAACTGGCCGTTATAATGAAATCCGGCTCCCGGATTGAGCAGCATGTCGGCAATGCGGGCGACCGGAATGAAATCCGCTACGGCATTCCTGAATTGGCTGAGCGTCGGCAGTGGCGCCGCCAGCTGGCTTTTGCCGATATTGCCGAGCGCACCGAGCGAATAGGAATAACCGCCGCCATCCAGCCCCATCTGCCCGAGCATCGAGGCAAGCACGATGCCCATCCAGACGGGCTGCTCGCCATAATCGGCACGCTGCAGCGAGTGGCTGACGGTGATCAGCGTTCTCGAGCGCGCCATGGCGCGGGCGATTTCGCGGATCGTGCCGGCCTCGATCGAGCATATTTTCGCGGCCCACTCCGCGTCTTTCGGCTGGCCATCGCTGCGGCCGAGAAGATAGTTTTCGAAATGGTCGTAGCCGACCGTGTAGCGATCGAGAAAGCCGCGATCGTGAAGCCCCTCCGTGACCAGAACATGGGCAAGGCCCAGCATCAGTGCCACATCGGTCCCCGGCGTCATCGGTAGCCATTCGACCTCCAATCCGTGCGGAAAATCGTCCTTCAACGGGCTGACCGAGATGAAGCGCGCGCCGCGTGCCGCAGCACCTGACAGCTTCTGCCGCACGACGTGTTTGCTGATGCCGCCGCCATGCACGTCGGCATTCTTGATCGCCATGCCACCAAAGGCCATGACCAGCCCGGTGCTGCGCTCGATCGCATCCCAGGTCACGCTCTTGCGGTCGAACGTGTCGTAAGGTCCGAGCACGTGCGGGATGATGACGGAGGCCGCGCCGGAGCTGTAGGTATTGACCGATCGCACATAGCCGCCCAGCACATTGAGGAAGCGGTGAATCTGGCTCTGCGCGTGATGGAAGCGACCGGCGCTCGACCAGCCGTAGGAGCCGCCGAAGACGGCTTTCGCACCGTATTCGCCATACACCCGGCCGAGTTCCTTCGCCACGAGATCGAGCGCTTGGGGCCAGCCTATTTCCACATACTCGTCCATGCCGCGCATATCGGCATTGCCCGGCTTGCCCTCTAGCCAGCCGCGGCGTACCGCCGGCTGTCTCACACGTGCCGGACTGTCGGCCACCGCGGGCAGATTGCCGAGCAGCGGAGACGGATCGGGATCACCGGGATGTGGCAGAATTTCCAGCTTGCCGCCTTCATACCGCCCGGAAAAGGCGCCCCAATGCGAACTGTGAGGTTTGAAAGCATTCATCGCAATATCCCTGTGATCGGCATCATTCCAATAGTGTCTGCACCGAGCTAACTCGGCAAGACCTTGCCGGGGTTCATGATCCCGGCCGGATCGATCGCATCCTTGATCACGGCCATGAGGTCCACCGCATCGCCATGTTCTGCCCGCAGATATTTGATCTTGCCGGTACCGACACCATGCTCGCCGGTCGATGTTCCTCCGACCGAAATGGCATGTTCCACCATCTTGGAATTGATGGCCGCCACCTCGTCGAGTTCGGCCTGATTGGCTGGATCGACAGCGAAGACGACATGATAATTGCCGTCGCCGACATGGCCGAGAATAGCGGCGGGAACGCTGCAACCTGCAAGCAGTTCGCGCGTCTTCAGGATGCAGCCGCTCAATTGCGAAACGGGCACGCACACGTCCGACGACCAGCCCTTGGCATTTTCACGCTGAGAAACGACGGCATAGAAGGCGTTGTGGCGTGCCTTCCACAGGCGGTTCCGGTCTTCGGGAGCGTTGGCCCATTCGAAATCACGACCGCCATTCTCATCCACGATGGCGGCAACCATCTCCACCTGTTCCTGCACACCGGCTGGCGAGCCGTGGAATTCGAAGGCGAGCGTATCCTCGATCTTCAACGACAGGCTGGAATAGGCGTTGACGGCCTTTATCAGGCCCCGGTCCATCAGCTCCATACGGGCGACCGGAATGCCAAGCTGGACGACCTGAATGGCCGCAGCAACCGCCTGCTCGACGCTTTCGAACGAGCAGAGCGCAGCCGAGATCGTTTCCGGAATGCCGTAAAGTCGCAGCGTCACTTCGGTGATGATGCCGAGCGTACCTTCCGAGCCGACGAAAAGCCGCGTCAGATCATAACCTGCCGAGGATTTGCGTGCCCGGCCGCCGGTGCGGATGATGTTTCCATTCGGCAGGACAACCGTCAGTCCCAACACGTTTTCACGCATGGTTCCGTAGCGCACGGCATTGGTGCCCGATGCGCGGGTGGAAGCCATGCCGCCGATCGAGGCATTGGCACCCGGATCGATGGGGAAGAAAAGGCCGAGGTCGCGCAGATGCGTATTCAATTGTTCGCGGGTCACGCCCGCCTCAACGGTGCAATCGAGATCCTCGGCGCTGATGCGGGCAATATTCGCCATGCGCGAAAGGTCGATCGAAACACCGCCGCGCACCGCCGTCAGGTGCCCTTCGAGCGAGGTACCGGCACCGAAGGCGATGACAGGTACGGCTTCCGCGGCACACAGGCGGACGATTTCGGCCACTTCCTCGGTGGTTTCGGCAAAGATGACCGCATCCGGGATCGCCGGCGTATGGTGGGATTCACCGCGCCCATGCTGTTCGCGCAAGGCCTGCGACACGGAAAAACGATCGGCAAAGCGGTGGCTCAGCGTCTCGGAAAGCGAGGTGGGAAGGGCGCTCATTTCGCACCCTCGCGAGATGCCGGACCCGTATCGACGGGAGTATCTCCCGGCTGCCCCCATTCCGTCCACGCGCCGTCATAGATGGCGACATCGCCCTTGCCGATGAGATGCAGACCGAATGCCAGTGCGCCGGCAGTCACTCCCGAACCGCAGCTGGCAATAACCGGGGCGGACAGATCAAGCCCTGCCTTTTCGAAGGCGTCGCGGATCGTTGCGGTGTCGCGAAGTTCGCCGGTTTCCGGATCGGTCAGCGCATTGAACGGCAGGTTGAAACTTCCGGGGATGTGGCCGGAGCGAAGGCCCGGACGCGCCTCCTTCTCTTCCGCCGTGAAGCGGGCGGCGGAACGGGCATCGATCACCTGTTCGGCACTGCTTTTCAGATTAGCGAGCACGTCGGCTTTCGAACGCACGGCCGTCGCATTGAAGGTCGCGCGAAAGCTTCCCTTTGCGAAATGGGGGATCGCATCCGTGACCGGTCGGCCTTCCGCCAGCCATTTGCGCAGCCCGCCGTCGAGAACTGCAACTTTGTCGTGACCGAAGGTCCGCAGCGTCCACCAGACGCGACCTGCCGACATCAAACCGGGTGTGTCATAGACCACGACCACGCTGCTGTTCGATAACCCGAGGTCTGCCGCATGGGCCTCGAAAGCTTCGGCGGACGGCAGCATGTGGGGAAGCTCGGTATCGTGATCGGCGATCGCGTCGATATCGAAGAACCGGGCATTCTCGATGTGGCGCGCCTTGAAATCATCGGCGGCAATCGGCGTTACACCCGGCAGTTTGAAGGATCCGTCAAGGATGACGAGATCGGGGTGGTCGAGATGGGCGGCAAGCCAATCCGTGGAGACGAGCGGGCCCGGCAGGGAAAGAGACATGAACAACTCCGGAAATATGTTTGGAGAGGCAGCATGTCAGAGAAACACCGCCCTCTCCGGATGAGGTCAGGCGACCAGTTTCTCGCCCTTGAGATGGCGCTCCAGGAACGGCAGGCTGTCCTGCCCCCAATAGAGTTCGCCGTCATAGAGGAAGGTCGGCAGTCCGAAGACGCCAGCCGCCTTGGCGGTTTCGTAGCTGGCCTGACGGACAGCCTTAACCGCATCGCTCTGGCCTTTTTCGTCCAGAGCCGCGCCATCTAAACCTGCGGAATTCGCGATAGCCTGTCGAATATCGGCATTGCCGATATCTTCCCCGCGGCCCCAGAAAGCCTCCTGCAGCGCCAGCGTCAGTTTAAACCAGTCTTCGCCCGCCTCACTTGCGGCAACGACCATGGAACCGGCAGGCGCAGGATCGGACAGGGCAGCGCGATTGTCGAAACTGAGCAGCTTGCCGCGCAGTGCCGCCCAGCGCTTCAGGTCTTTCGTCCAGTAGGCGCGGCGCGCTTCCGGCCGGTTGCGCGAATAGATGCCGCCATTGTCCTCGATCAGTGGGATGACATGCGGGCGGATCGTCGCTCCGTACTCTTTTGCCAGGGCAGCAAAGGGCTCAAGGCCGATGAACGCCCAGGGAGAGCCGATGCTGAAGAAGTAGTCGATGGTCTTTGTCATGGTATGTATGCTTTCAGGAAGGCTGATTTGCGGGTGCCGTGGTATCGAAGACTGCGAGCGCGCAATCGCGCGCGACGAGGACGGCATTCGGATCGCGGTTGACCGCGACGGTGGCGAGCGCGCCCTCATAAAGCAGCGAAAGATGCGCGGCGGCCTGATCCGGCTGAGCGCCGGTTTTGGCGATGATGGCGGTGAATATGTCTTTCACCATCGTCTTGTGGGTTCTCGCGACCGTGACCACACGTTCCGAATCGCCATGTTCGGCAACGGCAAGCGCGAAGGCACAGCCACGAAACTCCGGGCTGTCGGCCTTTTCATGCAGGCGCTCGAAGATCAGCTTTATCTGGTCCCGCGGCGCCATCACCGCGTCCTGCACCTCACGCAGGGCGCGGATGACCCGGTCGTGACGTGCCTGCAGATAGGCGGCGACAAGGTGGTCCTTCGAAGGGAAATGCCGATAGAGCGTTGCCTTGGCAACATTGGCTTCCTCGATGATGCGATCGATCCCCACCGCCCTTATGCCTTCGCGATAAAAAAGCGCGCCGGCAGCGGTAAGGATCTGGTCTGATATGGCTTCTCTCATTGTTCCGCTTCGAATTGATCGTTTCGAGATCCATGACCGGTGATGCAGTTTAAATTGCGGCAGCAAGACCGGTCTGTCTTGTTGGTTCCGAGTTGTCGACGAGTGAGAGGATTACGTCAAGCGAAAGCGGAGCAGAGAAGCCACCTTTTTGAGCCAGCGTCCCCGCCAGTCGTTGGACGGCATCGTTATAGGGCGTCGCCACGCCATGAAGACGACCGAGCAAGACGATCTCGCCATTGAGAAAATCGACCTCGCTCGACGCGCCGCGCGTAAAACTTTGCCAGGTCGATTGTTGGCCCGGCTGGATGCCGCTGTTTTGCGCCGTCCCCCAGTTCGAGATATCGATGGTCCGCTCGGAGGGGGATGCAAGCCTGTAACCTGCAGCCTGCAACGCATGCCGCGCTTCATCTACCAAAGCGCCACCGATCTCATCCTTGACAGCCGTCGGCCCCTCGAACAGTTCGAGGGCGTTACGAACATTGTGAAGAAGCTTTGCCGATTTCCATCGGCGAATGTCGGCACTCGCCTCGGCGAGATATTCCGCACGATTGAGATCCAGAACGATACGGTCGCTTGTTTCATCTCGCCCGGACGGGAAACGACCAACGGTGACGATGCCCACATAGGGATCTCCACCGACAACGACCTTGCCGGTTTCTGTGAAACGCGCCGGCGTGAGTATGCTGGCCGCGTAGACGTGCGAGAATGTCCGAAGCGCCGCCTCCTCGGTGGCAAGGCCGTTCTGGAAGGTTACAACCGGCAGGCTCGCCGCAACGGGCAAGGAGGAACCGGTGACGTTTCTCCATGACCAGAGGGCCAGAGCGCTGACCGCATCCTGCGCTTTCACAGTGAGAAGCAGTATGTCGTCCGGTGTCAATTTCGGCGGTTCGGACAGATCGAAGGCGTTGAGGCTGATCTGCCTCACTCCCGATGGTCGCTGGTAGCTGAGCCCGTGTTGCCTGATATGGCCGATTTGTGCACCACGACCGACGAGAGCATAGTCGATGCCTGATTGTTCGAACTGGGCCGCAAGGCTTGCGCCTACTGCGCCGGCCCCGATTATAACGTAGCGTGTCATCTGATCTTCCTTGTCTTCCGGCTCACACGCCGAGGTTTTGCCGTAACGTCTCGTGCTGATAGTCGTGATGGAATATGCCGCGTCGCTGCAGTTCCGGGATCAGGTGATCCGTCACGGCGGAAAGCCCGAGTTCATATTTCAGCGTGAAAGCGAGGAAGTTGAAGCCATCCGTCGCACCACGCTCGTAACGATCCTGCAGCTGGTCGGCGACGTTCTCCACCGAGCCGATCGGGAACCAGTGACCGGCGCCGCTGGAGTGATAGATGATCAGGTCGCGCACGGTGCGCACCTTGCCGCTTTCGATGAGATCGCGGAACACGCCGAAGCGTGAGCGGCGTCCCTGAATATCTGCAGTCTGTGGCAGATCATCGACCAGGATTTCATCATCGAGATCGAGTTCGGCGAGATCGATCCCGCCGAACTGGCCGGCAAGCGACTTGCGTCCCTCTTCGAAGTCGATGTCGTCTATCACCTTCTGCCAGAAACGCTTTGCCTCTTCGTCCGTTGAACCGATGACCGGTGCGACGCCGGGCAGAATCTTGATCGAATCCGGCGAGCGGCCATAGGCGGAAGCACGCGCCTTGAAGTCGCGATAGAGATCGATCGACGGCTCCGTTTCCGTCAACCCCGTGGTGAAGATCACATCGGCAACGCGCGCGCCGAGTTGCCTGCCCTCGGTGGATGACCCCGCCTGAGCCAGGATCGGCCGGTCCTGTGGGCTGCGGGAAACGTTGAGCGGTCCCTGCACGGAAAAGTGCCGGCTGTTCCAGTCGATGCGATGAACTTTGCCCGCATCGACGACCTGCCGCCCCCGATCGTCATAGCTGACTGCATCCGGCTCCCAGCTTTCCCAAAGCGCCTGCACCACGCCGGCGAATTCCTCGGCGACGGCATAGCGGTCGTCATGGGCGGGAAGGGGCTTGCCGAAATTCTTCTCTCCCGCCGAGGATGTAACGAGGTTCCAACCTGCGCGCCCGCCGGAAATATGATCGAGCGACAGCACCTGGCGGGCGAGATTGTAGGGTTCGGTGAACGAGGTCGAGATCGAGCCGATCAGGCCGATGCGCGAGGTTTTCGCCGCCAGCGCACTCAGTAACGTGACCGGCTCCAGCCCCGGCTTCGGTGCTGTCTCGCTGGTGACGAGCGCATCTGCCAGGAAGATCGTGTGGATCTTGCCGCGCTCGGCCTGTTGCGCCTGCTCGATATAGGCGTCGATGTCGAGAAGGTTGTCGGTCGGGCCATCACGCCCCTTTTTCTTTGCCTGTCCCGTTCCACCCAGCAGAAGTCCAAGCACCAGTCCCTGGCCGCGTTCGCTCTGGCGGCCCGCCCATTTGTTCGTCATCTTGGTTATCCTCGAAAAGAATATCAGGCTGTTGCATATTCGCGCTGTGTCACCGGGCGATGCTCCCTGATGGGACCGGATGATCCGCTTTGCAGGCCGAGCTGGGCATGACCATGCTCGGAAAGGGGATGGACCTGGACGAAACCCTTGTGGACCGACAATTCCACATCCACCCCATAGACGCGCTTGATCAGCTCCGGTGAATAGACGTCGGCAGGTCGTCCTTCAGCGATGATCACACCATCCTGGAGAAACACCACGCGATCGGTGAAACGCGCCGCCTGATTGAGGTCGTGGATGGCAATCACTGCGGCAACATTGTTCTTGCGCGTCACGTCGCGTGCCACTTCCAGCGTCTGCCACTGGTAGCGGATATCAAGTGCGCTGGTTGGCTCGTCGAGAAGCAGGATTTCTGGATCCTGGGCCAGAGCCCGGGCGATCAGCACACGCTGGCCCTGTCCGCCGGAAAGCTCTGTCACGGCTCGGTCGCCCAGTTCATCAAGGCCCATCCGCTGCATGGCCGCATCGACATGCGCCCAGTCCTCGTCACGCGGGCGGGTGCCGAAATAGGGTGTGCGTCCCAGCAGAACCGCTTCACGAATATCGAGCCCGAAGGAAAGCCCGATGGACTGCGGCACATAGGCGACGATCTTGGCAAGGTCCTTGCGCGGAAGCTTCGTCAGGTCGGTGCCGCCGTTCCAGGTGATCGTGCCTTTCGTCTGGCTGTTGATCCCGGCAATGGTCTTGATCAGCGTCGACTTGCCGGAGCCGTTGGAGCCGAGAAGGCCGATGAGTTCGCCTTTTTCGACGGTCAGGTTGGCGCCTTTGACGACCTGTCTTTTGCCATAGCCAACTTCGAGTGAGGAAATCTGGAGGGTCATTCGATTGCCTTTTGTCGAGTGAGGATGAGGTAGAGGAAGATCGGTGCGCCGACCAAGGCATCGATGATGCCGACAGGTATGACGCCCGGATTGATGACCAGCCTGCCGACGGCATCGGCAATGACGAGAAGCAGCGCGCCGATGATGGCCGAAAACGCGATGAGAAAACGATGGTTGGCACCTACCACCAGCCGCGCGATATGCGGCGCGACCAGCCCGACGAAGCCGATGATCCCGGTAAAGGCGATCGTGACGGCAGTCAGCGTCGCAGCGATTGCAATCGTCTGAAGCCGTACCTGCGAGACGGCGACGCCGAGGCTTTTGGCGGAATCATCACCGGCGAAGGCAATGGCATTCAAGGCGCTGCTGCGGAAGCGGATATAGGGAAAGGCAAGTGCTAGGAGCACAAAGAGCGCAAGAACCTGATACCAGGCCGAATTGTTGACCGAGCCCCAGGTCCAGCGGACGATGGCGGCAAGTACTTCATCCTCGGCAAAATACTGGATGCAGGCGGTCAGGGCTCCGAAAAGCTGAGAGAGCGCGATGCCGACGAGGATGAGCGTCGTCGCGTGCAGCTGTCTGGCTGAAGCAAGTGAAAGTACCAAAGCCGTATTGAGAAACGAAAAGAGAAGTGCGCCGATGACCAGCGATATCGCCGCACTTCCCGCCGTCGCACCGAAGAGAACGATGGCAAGTGAAGCGCCGAAAGCGGCAGCCGGCGCGATGCCGAGCGTATAGGGGCTGACCAGTGGATTGCGCAGCAGGCCCTGGAACAGGACGCCCGCAACAGCCAGCGCCGCCCCGCCGAGGATTGCCAGAAGAACACGCGGCAGGCGCAGCTCCCAGATGACATTGTGCTTGAGCAGCGTGGCGCGATCGGTCGGGGTTGTTCCGGCGATCTTGGACCAGAATGTCTCCAGTACATCGAGAAGCGTAGCGCCCGATGTGCCGATCCGGATACCGATCAGTGCGGTGATGATGACCGCCGCAAAGCCGATGGTTATCGCCAGTTTCTGGCTGGTGTAATGGTCCGTCTGTGGTTTCGAGCCGGTGGGGGCAATGGGGTGCAGGG
Organism: Aliirhizobium wenxiniae; assembly: GCF_019511445.1. Classification (GTDB taxonomy): domain Bacteria; phylum Pseudomonadota; class Alphaproteobacteria; order Rhizobiales; family Rhizobiaceae; genus Neorhizobium; species Neorhizobium wenxiniae_A. The sequence continues at coordinate 144,368 of NZ_JAEUAN010000009.1, read as the reverse complement.
GGTCCGAATGCACTGAGCTCATTGTCTCTCTCGTGTTGTTTTGAAAGGCTTCGATGATGCGGCGCAGGCTAGCCGCCGAGCTTGTAGGCGTAATCGGCTACCGGCCTCGTCTCGACGCCCTGCGCCTGAAGCCACCTGGAAAAATAGGTGTCGATCTCGACGTCTTCGAAGCGATCGGGGTGCAACCACTTGGCGACAGCCAGAGCGCCGATCTGTTTGCCGAGTGCGGAGAAGAAGAAATTGTTGATGACGAAGACGTTCTTGTCCTCTACCGCCTTGATCGAGTTCCAGCCCGGACGATCCACGACCCTATGTGCCTGTTCTGCGAGCAGTTCCTGATCCCAGGGCGCGTAACCGGAGGCCTGTCCATCGACGCCGTTGTGAATGATCACATCCGGATTGCGATTGATGATCTCGACCGGGTCGACCGTGTAGGTGTGCACCGAGGCGCTGCCGGTATTGGCGATCGCGATGTCGCCGAAAATATTCTTGCCGCCGCCGAGCACGATCGTGTCGTGCCAACCGGAGCCGGGAAGCGAGGTGACAAAATCGGCGTTGTTTTCGAAGAATACGGTCTTCGGCTCGACGCCTTTCAGTCGCTCGGCGAGAAGCTTTTCGATATCGTCGTAAAGAGCCGCAAGATCGGCTGCGCCTTTCTCCGCGCCGAAGATCTTGCCGATGTTCGGTAATTGCGCCCTTAGGACCTTCGGGTCCCAGGTGCTGACGACAACGACCTCAATGCCGAAAGGTTTAAGCTTCTCGACCGCATCCTGCCAAGGCGCGTTGCGGCGGGTGAAAAAGACTTCCGCACCGGACGCGGCGATCGTTTCCCAGTTCGGGCTGTTGAAGTTGCCTGCATCCGGAAGGCCGGCGAACTTGGCGAAATAGTCTTTGTTCGCCGTGTTCTTGTCAGGGTTGGATGTCTGGTCGATGGAGACGATCTTGTCCGCGGCGCCGATCGCCCGCACAATTTCGGTCTGATACCAGAGGTCGGTATAGACCGCTTTTACAGGCGCCTTGAGGGTGACCTCGCGCCCAAGCTCGTCCGTGATTGTTATTGTCTGCTGTTCGGCGGCTTCAGCGCTTGCGACAGAGCCAATGTCTATGCCGGCTAATAAGAGGCTACCTGTCACCGACCCCAAGAGAGCGAGTGCGTGGCGGCGGCCGAGATGATGCTTGGATGAAAAAACTGATCTGGTCATTCAGGTCCCCTGGCGGCTCTGTGCGAGGGCAATCGGACCGATGTCCAACTGCATGGGGGAAGCCTAGTCAGCGTGATCAGATACAGAAAGACTGGTCTTTCTAATTCTACTGAATTTATAGAAAATATGTTCCGCTACGATATCGAGGCCCAAAAGATCTTTGAAACAATGGCTTATCTGGCTCCAATCCGGATGGTGGAGCTTCTACGCAGGATGAAGCAATCACGACCGGTCCATAGGTCATGACTTTACCTCCATTGAGGAGCGGGATGTTAAACCCGCCTCATTCGCGTTCATGCGCTCGTAGATCCTGAAAGACCTACTCAGTCCGGCGCGTTGATTTCCGGCGCAAATGTCGTTGCGTTGAACACTTCCAGCCGCGGCTCGTCCTTCGGGAAAGCAAGGATCGTCAGGCTTGCCGGGCCGACTGGAATGATACGCGCCGGTGCCAGTCCCAACACGCCGTCGAGCGCAGCGCGAATGACGCCGCCATGGCAGACCAACAATACCGTTTCAGCGTCCGCGGTGATTGCCCTGTCGAGCGCCTTGCCGACACGGGTGCGAAAATCAGCCCAGATCTCGCCATTCTCCGGCGCAAACGTGCCGGCGCGCCAGCCTGCATAGGCACCCGGAGCATCGGCCATCAGCTGGGCGATTTCCATGCCCGTCCATGCTCCGACATTCTGTTCGCGCAAGAGCGGCTCATGCACCGCATCTTCATGGCCAAGAAGAGCTGCGGTGTTTGCCGCGCGCTTGAGGTCCGAAGTCATCACCAGACCGGGGTTGAAACTCGCCACCATTGGGGCCAATGCGCTCGCCTGTTCTCTGCCACGGGCTGAGAGTTCGATATCGGCCTGTCCCTGTAGCCGACGGATGGCGTTCCATTCGCTTTCGCCGTGGCGGACCAGAAGGATGCGTTTCATGAAATGCGTGTTCCCTGTTTATCAAAAATTGCGGCCGGGGCGGATGGAAAACGGAAGCGCAATCTGCCCGAGGGGCGAGCGACCTGATCGGAGACGGCGGTGACCCGGATGCCGTTGACGATGCCGGTCACCAGAAAGCGGCCGGCCATCGGCACGACCTCGGCCAGGATCGCCTCGAACGTGTGCGGTCCATCCTCATCGGCAAGCTTGATCTGCTCGGCGCGAACCATGGCGTGGCCGGAGTAATCCCGTAGCAGCGGATTGGGCATGGTGCCGAACCAGTTTCCGTTTTCGATCGGGATCAGGTTGGCCGCCGGTGTGCCGACAAAGCCGGCCACAAAGGCCGAGGCCGGTTCAGCAAGCAGCCTGTCCGGCGCGTCGAACTGTTCGATCCGGCCATTGTTCATCACCGCCACATGGGTCGCCATGGTCATCGCCTCGACCTGGTCGTGGGTCACGTAGACGGCGGTAGCACCTGTCGCGGCGTGAACTTTCAAAAGTTCGAAGCGCATTTCCACACGCAGCGTCGCATCGAGATTGGAGAGCGGCTCGTCGAACAGCATCACCTTCGGGCGCGGCGCGATCATGCGGGCAAGTGCCACGCGCTGCTGCTGGCCGCCGGAAATTTCACCGGGATAACGGTTGGCAAGCTTTTCGATGCTGAGCATTTCCATCGCTTCCAGCACACGGGCGCGCCGTTCTTCCGTCGATAGTTTCGCTACCTTCAACGGCCACTCGATATTGCCGGCCACCGTCATGTGCGGCCACAGCGCATAGGACTGGAAAACAAGGCCGGCATTACGGTCTGCAGGCGGCAGCGAAAGCCCCCTAATGCCATCGGCCACCAGCGTATCGCCGAACTGCATTTTGCCCGATGTCGGCTGGTCGAGCCCGGCCAGCATGCGCAGCATCGTGCTTTTGCCGCAGCCGGAGGGCCCAAGCAACACGAGAAACGAGCCTTCCGGCACCGAAAAGCTGACATCGGAAACGGCGTTGGATGTGCCGAAGGATTTTGTGATCTTGTCGAGGGAAATCACGGGGTCTGCCTCAGGTAAAGGACTGGCGACGGCGGCCGCGCAGAAGCGTGGCGGCACCGGTGGCCAGCATGGAAATGATCAGGATGACCAGCGTCACCGCATTGGCGAACTGATGGAACCCATCGGATGCATAGGAATAGGATAAGACGGCCAGAAGCGGCGAGGTCGGCGTGTAGAGAAGGATGGTGATCGCCAGATCGCCGATGACATTGACGAAAGTGATCAGCAATCCGGCGGCGAGGCCACGGGCCGCCAGCGGCAGCGTGATGGCGCCGAGCCTGCGGAAGAAACCGGCACCGGTCATCTTCGCGGCCTCGTCTATATCGCCGGAGATCTGTGAGACCGTTGCGCGTCCCGTCTGCACCGCAAAGGGCAGCATGGCGGCGGTCAGTGCCAGGGCGAGCAGCAGTTTGGTGCCGTAAAGCGCCGGCAGCGGGCCGATCGGCGCGCCGTAAAGCGCGATATAGGCCGCCGCAAAGGCGATGCCGGGCAAAAGCATGGGCAGAAAGCTGAGCTGCGAAACGAGGTTGCTCAGCACCGGCACCTTCTGGCGGGTAAGAGCGACGGCAATCAGGATGCCGACGATATTGGCGGCAAGTGCCACCGAAGCACCAAGGATCAGCGTCGTCGTCAGCGCCGACAGAAGCTGCGGATTGTGAAAGATGCCGGGCTGGCCACGGGCAAAGGCCGGGTCGGCATCGCCGATCCAGTAATGCAACGTCCAGTCGGAAAAGAGCGCGAGCGACGACGGGGCGAGACTGGCCGCAACCAGCAGCAGGATCGGCAGAATGGTGGTGAGAATGCAGATCGCCCATGCGGCCAGAGCCAGCGGCAGGCGTGCGCCGCCGAGTGCGAAGCGGCGCGGCTTTGCCCCCTTGCCGCCGATCGTCGCAAAGCTGCGGCGGCCGGAAAGCATGCGGTTGCCGAGGCCGAGGAAAATCGCCGAAATGCCGATCAGCAGGATGGCGAGCACATAACCACGCTCGGTCTGGCCGATCTCGATCATGCCGAACAGGCGGGTGGAGAGCGTCTGCATGCGCACCGGCAGGCCGAGAAGTGCAGGGGCAGCAAAGTTGGAAACGGCGCCGGCAAAGGCGAGCGAGCCACCGGCGATGATGGCAGGCGTGACGACCGGCAATACAATGCCGAACAGGATACGTTTGCGCGAGGCACCGGTCATCTGCGCGGCTTCCACGAGGTCGCCGTTGACGGTGGCCAATGCTGCGGCAATGACGGTGAAGGCCAGCGCATAATAATGGGCGATCAGCACGATGATCGTCGGCGTCATGCCCCAGGACAGCCAGTCAGGCACGGAAAAGCCCAACCCTTCCAGGAGGCCGCCGCCACCGCCGACGCGACCGTTGCGAAACACCGTGCCCCAGGCAAGCGCTGTAGCAAAGCTCGGGATCATGAAGGGCAATGTCGCCATGAAAGCAATGGCGGGACGACCCGGCACGTCGGTCATGACAACCAGCCAGGCCAGAAAACCACCCAGCAGCACGCAGCCGGCGGCGACGCCGAGGCCGATGATCATCGTGTTGATGGTCGGACGCCAGAACAGGTTCTGCGACAGGCGGCTCGCCAGCACATCGCCCCAGGCGGCAGACGATGGATAGAGCGTCTGGACAAGGATCGTCGCAAGCGGTGCCGCCACCAGCACGACGAGCGCCAGTGCCACCGCAAGTGTCAGGCCGCGTTTGTTGAGTGCTGAACCGATCGGCCCGAGCAGGGTAGTCATATCGTACTCCGGATGACGAGGGCAGAGTGTTGCCGCTCGCCAGAATGTGCTGTTTGTGTATGAATCCTCGGGTCAAGCCCGAGGATGACGATCTTGAAAGTGTGTGCTGGCTTCAAGGGCCCCTCATCCTGGGGCGCAGGACGAGGTGAGGTCGGCGCTTTAGCCTGAGGAATGACACCAGTCGCGAGGCGTTCGCTGAAATGCTCAACGCTTACCCCAACCTCCGTCATCCTCGGGCTTGACCCGAGGATCCAGACACAAGCGCCTCAGCACCGTGTCTGGAGACGATGGAAACAGACGAACAGACCACCCATCTCCAACCCCAACCATCACTGCAGAGCGAGAATGAAATCCGCCACCTCGGCCCGGATCTTTGCGGTCTCTTCCGGAGCCATCTGCCAGCCCTTGAAGTCGGCAAGCGGAATGGCATCCTTGTGCGGCTTGATGTCGGAACGGGTCGCCCAGTCGCCGGCCACGTAGAAGGGCTTGAAGCCGTCACCACCGGTTTCCGTCTCGTCACCCATCATGAAATCGACGGCAAGGCGTGCAGCGGCAGGGCTTGCCGGTTTCGGGTTGAGCGCCAGCAGAGCCGGGAAAACGATGCCGTTAGCCGGTGCCACGTCGTTTGCCACCTGCAGCGCCCAGCCTTCGTCCTCGTTGTCGCGACGGTCGGAATAGCTGGTGAAGCCGATTGGCGGCTTTTCCTGACCCTTGGCGCCGATGGCCTTGTTCACGTCGTCGGTCGAGCCGACCAGAACGAGATCATTGGCAAACAGGTCGGTGATGAACTGCTGGCCGGCATTTTCATTGCCGTCGGTCAGTTCGATCTTCTTGCCGAAGGCGGCTTCGTAGGCCGTTGCCATCTCGTCGGATTTCAGCACGATCTCGGTCATCAGGTCCAGGTAATCGCCGCGCTGCAGCGGATCGACCATGATCACGCGGCCTTTCCACTCCGGCTTGGTCAGATCCCAGAGGTTCTTGACTGGCGAGCCGTCTGGATGGGCTTCCTCGTTGTACATCAGTACCTTGGTGGACAGACGCTGGGCCAGAAGCGGTGATTTGAACTGGTCTGCAAGATCGCCTGCAACGCGCGGCGGCACGTAAGGGGCAACCAGCTTGTTGGCAAAAAGCTCGGTCAGCACGACCGGAGCGTCGGAAATGTAGATCACGTCGGCACCCGGCAAGCCGGCCTGCGCCTCGCTCTTGATGCGGGCGATCTGCTCTGTGGAGGACATGTCGAAGGTCACCATATCGATGCCCGGATAAGCGGCTTCAAAAGCCTTTTCGACGCGGCCGATACGGCTGGTGAAGGCGTAAACCGTTACCTTGCCCTCCTGCTTGGCCTGCGGCAGCAGGTCGGCGGCGGATTTGGTATCAAGGTCTTGCGCAAAGGCGGCAGTGGTCATCAGAAATGCAGCGGTTGCGGTCAGGATGCGGCGCATGGACGTGGCTCCGTTGTTGGGTTCGGAGTGTCCTGTAAGGTGTTCTTGCTACAGTTTTATGACGTGCAAGTTTTCTTGCAGGTCAGCCTTCGAATTTTGCAATCAGCTCGCCCAAGCGGTCGAGTGTAGCAAGCGCATCCGGGCCTCTGCGTTCCGCCAGCGCCAGAATGACGGCATTGCAGATCGCCATGGGTACGGTGAGGGTCTGAAAACTGTCCGGCATGCCGGCACGGGGGGCGGAAAGAAGGACGTCAGGGCTTGGGCTAAGCGATGGGCCGATCGTGCCGGATACCACGATCGTGCGCGCCTTCGTTTCAGCCGCCACCTGCATCAGCCTCTGATAATCCGGTGGCTGGCGGCGAAATGCAAAGAGGAGGAGGGCGTCGTCGGACGAGAGCGTCAACATCTGTTCGGCGAGATCGCGCGGACTGCCGGAAAGTGGATGGCTGTCTATGCCAAGGCGCCGCAATCGCCGCTCCATCAGCACGGACAGAACCTCGGCGTTACCATGGCCGTAGATGAACACGCGCCGGCAATCGAGCTTTTCTGCCGCTTCGAGAATGCGTGCATCGGAAATATGGTCGGTCATCGCCGTCAGCGCAGAAAGCTCGCTCGCCACCAGCAGCGGCAGAAAGCCTTTGGCGCGGGCATCGTTCAGCGTTGCGGAAATACGCTCGGCGGGGTCTGCAACTTTCAGGAACTCGTGGCGCAGTCCATCGCGGAATTCGGCATAGGAAGTGAAACCCAGCTTGCGTGCGAGACGCGAAGTTGTTGCTTCGTGCACGCCGATCCGAGCTGCGAACTCGCTGGATGTGCCAATCGCCACATCACGCGGTGCCCGCAGAAGTTCGGAAATCAGCTTCTGCTCGGTCAAGGTCAGGCTGCCAGCTATCGCTTGCACGCGTTCCACTATTGTTTTCCGAGAGTCAATTTTCGACATGGTGGCTCCGCACGCTTTGGCTCCACCTTTCGGCTATCGCGACAAGGCAACAAAATCAACACGGCTGGAAGGAGCAGTAAGGTAGCCATTGATGTCATCGGTTGCCGATCTCGAATTTGGACGCATTTCATGCGCGACCGGAGCCGAACTGGACCGCATTCTCCAAAAAACTTCACGACTTCTGCCACGAAAGCCATGCAGCGCGAGACCCACATGCGGCAATTGACAGCATGATTGTCGGTGATTTTCATTATATCCGGCAGAACATAACGCTGGCCAAACGGACTGCTATCGATATATTTCGATCAATATTTCGCATATCGAGGGAGTCTCACAATGAAGTTTGTCGATCGTCGCTGGATCAACAGGGCGGTGACAGCGGCCGCATTTGCCTTTGTCGTCGTCGGATCAGCCGTCGTGCCGGCCGCCGCACAGGAAAAAGTGACAGTTTTCGCTGCCGCCAGCATGAAGAACGCGCTCGATGCGGCCAATAAGGCCTGGAGTGCTGAAGCGGGCAAGGAAGTGACAGCTTCCTACGCCGCAAGCTCGGCGCTTGCCAAGCAGATCGAGGCCGGCGCACCGGCAGACATCTTCATCTCGGCTGATCTCGACTGGATGAAATACGTCTCCGACAAGAAGCTGGTGAAGGAAGACACCAAATCCAACTGGCTTGGTAACCGCATCGTGCTGGTCGCACCGAAGGAAAATGCCAGGCCGGTCGATATCAGCCAAGGCTTCGATCTCGCCAGCCTTCTGAATGGCGGCAAGCTTGCCATGGGCGCGCCGGACAGCGTTCCGGCCGGTAAATACGGCAAGGCTGCACTCGAAAAGCTCGGCACCTGGGCGTCGGTCGAAAAGAGCGTTGCCGGTGCCGAAAGCGTGCGCGCCGCACTCGCACTCGTCTCTCGCGGTGAAGCGCCTTACGGCATCGTCTACGCGACCGATGCCGCTGCCGATCCGGGTGTTGCTGTCGTCGGCACCTTCCCGGAAGAAAGCCATGCGCCGATCATCTATCCGATCGCCATCCTGTCGGAATCCAAGGCCCCGGATGCGAACGCCTATCTCGAATATCTGAAGTCCGCCAAAGCCGCCCCCTTCTTCGAGAAGGAAGGTTTTACGGTTCTGAAGTAACATCTTGAGCGACAGGAAATCGCGGCCTCCGCTTCAGCGGAGGCCGTTTTCATGCGGAGTGGATCATTGGACTGGCTGATATTGAGCGATGAGGAATGGGTGGCGATCAGGCTTAGTCTGTGGGTCTCCAGCATTGCCATGATCGTCAGCCTGCCCTTCGGCATCATTACTGCCTATCTCCTGGCGCGCGGAAAATTCTGGGGCAAGTCGATCCTCAACGGCATCGTCCATCTGCCATTGATCCTGCCGCCGGTCGTTACCGGTTTCATCCTGCTTGTGCTTTTCGGCCGTCGCGGCGTCATAGGCTCTTTCCTCAACGAATATCTCGGCATCGTTCTCTCCTTCCGCTGGACAGGGGCTGCGCTTGCTTGCGGCGTCATGGGCTTTCCGCTGATGGTGCGCTCCATCCGCCTGTCGATTGAGAGCGTCGATCGCAAGCTGGAGGAAGCCGCCGGAACGCTCGGTGCAAGCCCCGCCTGGGTGTTCCTCACCGTCACGCTGCCGCTGATCCTGCCCGGCATCATCGCAGGCATGATCCTCGCATTTGCCAAGGCGATGGGTGAATTCGGCGCAACGATCACCTTCGTCTCCAACATTCCGGGCGAGACGCAGACGCTGTCGGCTGCCATCTACACCTTCACCCAGGTGCCTGGCGGCGATCTCGGAGCGATGCGCCTCACCATTGTCGCGATCGCCATTTCCTTTGCCGCATTGCTCGCCTCGGAACTGCTGGCCCATGTCGTCGGAAAAAGGGTGAGCCCGCAATGACCCTTCTTGTCGAAGCAAAACAGAAACTTGGCGCCTTTTCGCTCGATGCAGGCTTTTCATCCGAAGGTGGCGTCACCGCGCTCTTCGGCCGTTCGGGTTCCGGCAAGACATCGATGGTCCGGATCATTGCGGGACTGGCAAGACCCGATCACGGGCGTCTGGTGGTCGATGGCGAAGTGCTCGTCGATACGCAAAGGCGCATCTTCGTGCCGAAGCACAAGCGGCGCTTCGGGTATGTCTTTCAGGAAGGCCGGCTTTTCCCGCATCTCTCGGTTCGCCAAAACCTCACCTATGGGCGCTGGTTCGCGCCGAAGATTGCACAGTCAGCCGAGTTCGACCGCATCGTCGATATGCTTGGCATCGATGCGCTGCTGGATCGCCGCCCCGGCGGGCTGTCCGGCGGGGAAAAGCAGCGCGTGGCAATCGGCCGTGCCCTGCTCTCGGCACCGCGCCTGCTGTTGATGGATGAGCCGCTTGCCGCGCTTGATGAGGCCCGCAAGGCCGAAATACTTCCCTATCTGCAACGGCTGCGCGACGGGATGGCAACGCCGATTGTTTATGTCAGCCATTCGGTCGCGGAAGTGGCGCAGCTGGCCGACAAGGTTGTGATGATGACGGACGGCCGGGTCGAAGCGACCGGAACGCCGTCCGAAATTCTCTCCCTGCCGTCCACCGACCGGCGAGAGGCCGGTTCCGTACTATCCGGCATAGTCCAGATGGTAGACCCTGCGCACGGGCTTTCAACGGTCAGCCTTTCGGCGGCCGGCATGACCGTGCCGACAGCCCGGCTGGTCACCCGACAGAACGTGCGTATCCATATTCCCGAACGGGATGTAATGGTCGCGACGATCCGCCCGGAAGGCCTGAGCGCGCTCAACATAATCGAAGGTCATGTGTCGGCAATCGAGACAGATGGCGAGGGAATGGCGCGTGTCCATATCCGGGCCGGTGACGATATCGTGCTTGCCCGTATCACCACGCTCTCGGTCGAGCGTTTGCAGCTTGCCATTGGCAAATCCGTCTTCGCGGTCATCAAAACGGTCGCTCTGGAGCGATAGGATACACTGTCGGAAACTGAGGGTAACCGATTTTCGTGTTCGCCGAAGGATTGACCGGAGATTGATAGCGATCAATCTATAGGCGAAAATACTGCTTCGGCTCGGGAGGACGATGCATGCCTATCTTATCCGAAAGCCGAAAGAAAAACCGCGTCACGCTGCTTGATGTCGCCCGCTATGCAGGCGTCTCGCGCGCTACTGCGTCGCTCGTCATCCGCAAGAGCCCGCTGGTCAGTACCGAGACCCGCACCAAGGTCGAAGCCGCGATGAAGGAGTTGGGCTATGTCTACAATATGGGGGCAGCGCGCTTAAGGGCCGACAGGAGCCTGACGATCGGCGTGGTGATCCCCAACCTCGTCAATCCGTTTTTCACTGAATTGCTGGCAGGGATCGATCGGATCCTCGATGCGGCCGGAATGGTGGTGATTCTCGTCAATAGCCGCGATCTCGTCACCCGTCAGGAAATGTTGCTGACGCGCATGCGAGAGCACGGCGTCGATGGCATCATTCTCTGCCCCGCGGCAGAAACGGAGATGTCGCTGGTCGAGCGGATGGTTGAGTGGGAACTTCCTCTCGTGCAGGTCCTGCGCCGCGTTTCGGATGACTGCGATTATGCCGGTGTCGACTACGCTTTGGGGATGCGCCAGGCGGTCGACCATCTGGCCGGTCTGGGGCATCGCGATATCGCCTTTGCCCTTCATGGTCCGGTTCATTCGGCCTATCAGGAGCGGATCGACGGTTTTCGAGAGGCAATGGACGCGCGCGGGTTGGATCCGGGAAACATCATTCGCGTCCCGAACCAGATTGCGGCAATTGCCGAAGCGGCCCCTCTGTTCGTCTCCGGAACCAGCCGGTCAAGCGCTGTGGTCTGCTTCAATGATGTCGTTGCCCTTGGTCTTTCCGCCGGGCTCTACGATCTAGGCATGACGATCGGCCGTGACTTTTCCCTGGTCGGCTTCGACGATGTTGCGGATGCCGAGGCAATGCGTCCACGTCTCACCTCCGTTGCCACATTCCCGGAAGCCATCGGCGAGGGGGCCGCAAGGCTGCTTCTGGACCGGCTGGACAAGCCGGATTTGGCGCCTCGCAAACTTGTGAATGCGCCGCAGCTGCATATTCGTCAATCAAGTACCTTTTGGCAGGGGAGCGTTGGCGGTCGAACCAAAAATGCGGGTTGACGTTGTCCGACAACCGAATTAGATCGATCTAAATGGTCGCATGGAGGTGCGGCCGAAGAGCGCGGAGGAGCCCTTGTACAATTTCAATTTCGAACCCGTCCTCGCGGGTTTTGACAAGCTCTTGCTCGGCGCCTGGGTGACCGTACAGCTGTCCTGTGCGGCGATGCTGATCGGCCTGATCGTGTCGATCCTCTGTGCCGCCGGCAAGACCTCGCGGGTCGCGCCGCTGCGCTGGGTGATCGATGCCTATATCGAGATCATCCGCAATACGCCCTTCCTGGTGCAGATCTTCTTCATCTTCTTCGGCCTTCCGGCGCTTGGCATAAGGCTGTCGCCGAACAGCGCCGCATTGGTCGCTCTGGTGGTGAATTTCGGCGCCTATGGCACGGAAATCATTCGCGCCGGCATCGAGTCGATCCAGAAGGGCCAGGTCGAGGCCGGTACCGCGCTCGGCCTCTCCAAGCTGCAGATCTTCCGCTACATCATCATGAAACCGGCGCTCCGGACGGTCTATCCGGCGCTGACCAGCCAGTTCATCTATCTGATGCTGACCTCAAGCGTGGTCTCCGCCATCTCTGCCGACGATCTGGCCGCTGCCGGCAACGATCTGCAGTCTGCGACCTTCGCCAGCTTCGAGGTCTATATCGTCATCACAGCCATGTATCTCATCATGTCGATCGGGTTCTCCGCGATCTTCTCGATGATCGAGAGGGCTGCATTCCGATATCCGTTGAGCCGCTGAGGAGGGCCGGATCATGCTTATCAGACCTTTTGGCATCAACGAGTTCTGGATCATCGTCATGGCGGCGCAGTGGACGATTGCGCTTTCCGCAATCGCCTTTGCCGGCGGCGGTGTCGGTGGCCTGCTGATCGCGCTTGCACGCGTCTCGGATGCGAAATTGCCACGCCTGCTCGCCACGGGCTTCATCCGCGTCTTCCAGGGAACGCCGCTTTTGATGCAGCTCTTCCTGGTGTTCTTCGGCATGAACATTTTGGGCTTTGCCATCAACCCGTGGATCGCGGCGGCTGTCGCTCTCACCCTGCATGCCAGCGCCTTTCTGGGTGAAATCTGGCGCGGCTGTATCGAGGCGATCCCGCCCGGCCAGCGTGAAGCGGCAACCGCACTCGGCCTGCGCTACGTCAACCGAATGCGCTACATCATCCTGCCGCAGGCAAGCCGCATCGCGGTCGCGCCGACGGTCGGCTTCCTGGTGCAGTTGATCAAGGGCACCTCGCTTGCCGCGATCATCGGCTTTACCGAACTCACGCGTCAGGGCCAGATCATCAACAATGCGACATTCAGCCCGTTTATGGTGTTCGGCACCGTGGCTGCAGTTTATTTCGTTCTGTGCTGGCCGCTTTCGCTGCTTGCACGTCGCATGGAAGTAAAGTTTTCCCGGTCGACGACACGTTGACCGGTCCTTTACCGGCGGGAGGATGCCGGTGGACAAGAAAGGGTAGGAACATGAATATTTCGAGACGCATGGCAATGGCCGGCATCGGCGCCGCACTGGTGATCGGGGCGACCGCTTCGTTCGCATCGGCACAGACGGTCGAAACGATCAAGCAGGCCGGCACGGTCAAGATCGGCATGATGGTGGATTTCCCGCCATTCGGCATCATGAATACGTCGAACGAGCCGGACGGCTATGACGCTGACGTCGCCAAGCTGCTCGGCGCCGAATGGGGCGTCAAGGTCCAGATCGTTCCGGTCACCGGCCCGAACCGCATTCCCTATCTGCAGAGCAATCAGGTCGATCTGCTCGTAGCCTCGCTCGGCATCACCGAAGAGCGCGCCAAGAATGTCGACTTCTCGCAGCCCTATGCCGGCATCTCGATCGGCGTGTTCGGCGCAGCCGATACCGCCGTTTCCAAGCCGGAAGACCTGTCGGGCAAGACGATCGGCGTCGCCCGTGCATCGACCCAGGATACGGCTGTCACCAAGGTCGCTCCGAAGGATGCCAAGATCCAGCGTTTCGATGACGATGCCAGCGCCGTGCAGGCTCTGCTCTCTGGCCAGGTCGAACTGATCGGTGTTTCCAACGTCGTCGCCACCCAGATCGAACAGGCAGCTCCGGGTCGTTTCGACCAGAAACTGCAGCTCAGCCAGCAGGTTCAGGGCATCGCCGTTCGCAAGGGTTCTGCCGAATTGCTGACCGCCGTCAACGCCTTTGTCGAAAAGGCCAAGGCCGATGGCGAGTTGAACAAGATCCACGAAAAGTGGCTCGGTTCGCCGCTGCCGGAATTCGTGTCGGAAGCCAAGAAGTAAGTCAGACGTGAAGGAGTTCCTCGCATGACCGAGGCAAAAGCGAACGCAACTGCGGCCGTGCGCGGGACTTCCGATCTCGCCGTGCATATGGAAGGCGTCAACAAGTGGTATGGCGCCTTCCACGCCCTCAATAACGTCAATCTGGAAGTGACCCGCGGCGAGCGTATCGTCATCTGCGGCCCTTCCGGGTCCGGCAAGTCGACGCTGATCCGCTGCATCAACCAACTGGAAGTCATCCAGCAGGGCCGCATTGTCGTCGATGGTCACGACCTGACGGCCGGCGGCAAGAATGTCGATCTGGTGCGCCAGGAAACCGGCATGGTGTTCCAGAGCTTCAATCTCTTCCCGCATATGACGGTTCTTGAAAACTGCACGCTCGCGCCGATGAAGGTGCGCGGCATTTCCAAGGTCGAAGCCGAGAAAACGGCCCGCCGCTTCCTTGAGCGTGTTCGCATTCCCGAGCAGGCCGAGAAATACCCGGCTCAGCTGTCCGGTGGCCAGCAGCAGCGTGTGGCGATTGCCCGCGCGCTCTGCATGAATCCGAAGATCATGCTGTTCGACGAGCCGACCTCGGCGCTTGACCCGGAAATGGTCAAGGAGGTGCTGGACACCATGATCGACCTTGCCAAGGAAGGCATGACCATGCTCTGCGTAACCCACGAGATGGGATTCGCGCGTCAGGTGGCCGACCGGGTGATCTTCATGGATCGCGGTGAAATTCTGGAAATGGGCCCGCCGGATACGTTCTTCGACAATCCGAAGAACGAGCGTCTGAAGAACTTCCTCGGCCAGATCTCCTGATCCACGCATTACAAGGAAAAGACAGATGAAACCCGACCTCCTGCTTCTCGAACCGATGATGAAGCCGATCGAGGAACGGCTCGATGCGCTCTACACCGTGCATCGTGCCTTTGATCCAGGCCAGAAACAGGCGATCGACGAGGCCCTGCCGCGTATACGCGCGGCGGCCACCGGCGGCGGCGGCGGTATCTCCAACGAATGGATCGAAAAGCTGCCAAACCTCGGCGTTGTCGCCGTCAATGGCGTGGGTACCGACAAGATCGACCTGAAATTCGCCCGCGAACGCAATATCGATGTCGCGACCACGCTCGGCGTGTTGACGGATGATGTTGCAGATGTCGGCATCGCACTCATCCTCGCCACTCTGCGCCAGGTCGTGGCCGGCGACGCCTATGTCCGCAGCGGCAACTGGAAGAAGGGCGGGTTTCCGCTTGCCACCAGCCCCAAAGGCAAGCGTCTCGGCATTCTCGGCCTCGGCCAAATTGGCAAGGCTGTCGGCCGCAAGGCGGAAGCTTTCGGCATGGAGGTTCGCTACTGGAACCGCTCGCCGGTAAAGGACACGAGCTGGAAAGCTTGCGCCACACCCATTGACCTCGCCAAGGACAGCGACGTGCTCTGCGTCGTGATCTCCGCCAATGCCGAGACCTTCAATATAGTCAATGCCGAAATGCTCGAAGCGCTTGGACCGAAGGGGTATCTCATCAATATCGCCCGCGGCACGGTCGTCGATGAAGATGCGCTGCTGGCCGCACTCACCTCCGGCAAGATCGCCGGCGCCGGCCTCGACGTCTTTGTCAACGAGCCGAACATCCGCGAAGAATTCTTTACCGCACCCAATACCGTGCTTCTTCCGCATGTTGGCAGCGCGACGGTCGAGACGCGTCTGGGCATGGGTGAAATGGTCCTGAAAAACCTCGCCGCCTATTTCGCCGGCGAGAAGCCGCCGACCACGGTCAACTGAGGACAGCCAGCCATGATCATCCGTCAGGCCTTTTTCGAAGGCTCGATCCATGCCCGCAAGGAAAGCGCCTTCAAGGCTTATGTCGCAGAAAAGCTGATGCCGATGTGGCTGGCTTTTCCCGGAATCCGTGAAGTCAAGGTTCTTTACGCAGTCGAGCGGGACGAGGGCGCCCCATCTTTTCCGATGGTGCTCTGGACCGCCTATGACAGTCGCGAGGCGCTTGCCGCTGCGCTGGACTCTCCTGTCCGTTACGAGAGCCGTGAGATGACCAGAGGCCTGCTTGAGATGTTCGACGGGCATATCCACCACCACGTCTTCGATCTCGCTCTCGGATCATGACAGTATAGTCCCTCGCTCATCTACGATCAGCGAGGGACTTTCTGGCCCGCAGTCCCATTGCAATAATGGACAATCAAACGCCTTCGGTTGCGTAGGCCTCCAGCAGGCGCGAGGTCCCCATTCTCAAGGCGTCGTTAGCCTGTAGGATGTCGGAAAGACTGGCCTGAACGATATCCTGAAACGCTTCCAGATCCATGATGAGATCGTTCACCACGGCGACACTGAGGCGACCGGATTCCACTTTTCCCATGATGCGGATCGCAGCCAGGCCGGAAGCCAGCCGCTTCATCTCGGAGACCATCTCGAAGAAACTCTTCAGTTCCTGTTCGATCCCGGTCAGGCTCTTTAGTGCCTCACTCTGATAGGTCGATTGCTGCTGGTCGAGATAGTTCTTCTCTGTCGCATGGTCGACGCCCTCGATGGGCACCTCTTCCCTGAAACTGCTGGCGATTTCCTGCTGGACATAGGAGGTGGCAAGCAGGAACGCTCCCACATTGATCGTGTGGGATACTTTGAGAGCGGCATCCAGGAACCTCTCCAGGCCTTGCTCTATCTCCTCGGACAATGTGTTGTAGTTCGTCGAAATAGTGGCGATCGCGGCACCGGTCTCGCCGATCTGGCCGGCATGAACGAGCAGATTGAGCGGAACGAACCTGTAGGTCAGGTAGCCTTCAGAGATCTGGCGGGCCGCAGCCAGCAGCCGTGCCGCAGCCGGCATTAACCGTTCATAGAGCGCAAGTGTTTGCCGAGGCGGTTTCTGCAGGCTTTCGTCGCGACCGGAAAACTCCGCAGCCAGGCTCGTCGCCATGAAGGCATCGTAGCTTTCAAAGCCGAGCACGGCCAAGCGTGCCATCAACCGCGCAGCGCTTTCCGCCGGCGGCAATTTCTCCTCTGCTTCAATCTGGACCAGCGATGCATATTCGGCCTGAACGACGCCGAATAAGGCGCTGCTGGGCTTGATACGGACGGAAAGAAAGCCGCCCTCGCATGGCGTTATGATGGCGTAGACCCAATAAAAACGCCCGTCCTTGCTCTTGTTCTTTACATAGGCGCCCGTCTGCAAACCTTGTCTCAGGCGATCCCAAAGCAACCAGAAGACGGCGCGCGGCACTCCTTCGTGCCGGATAATGTTGTGGGGTTTTCCTGCGAGTTCGCTCCAGGAATAGCCGCTGATACGCTGGAAGACCTCATTGCCGGCCTGAATTTTGCCACGCGTATCGGTTCGAGAGAAGAATATCTCCGGAAAGCCGAAAGGAATTTCTATTTCGCGATATAAATATGATTGTTCGGATGTCTCTGAATAGTCCATGAGTTAAACTTTCGCCGCAAGAAAGATCCCCCCTTCTCTATGGGGTTTCTTGCATCGAAAAATTCTACTGTCATGCCTGTTTTTGGTCGAAGTTGATGAACATCAAATCTGCGACAATATTTCAAAGTTTAATGATCGTAAGTGGGCGTAAACCGGCATGCCGTCGGTAAGGTGGAACACATCAAAGCTCGGTTGATGCGGTCGCAATCACTTCGTCGGCATAGCTGCGAAAATGCTGCAGGAGTTTTTGAGCGTAGAGTGGAAGTTGCGTTTCGTTTCTCACGCAGACGTAAAGCTCACGCTCTGCCCATCCTTCCGCGATTTCCAGCGTACGAAAGCGCATGTCGCGGGCATATCGCCTTGCCGCGCTCTCCGGCACGATCCCGAGCCCTGCACCGCATTCGACGATACGGCACAGGGATTCGAAATTCTCCACGCGGATGCGGATATTCGCGCGCCTGCCAAGTTCATTCGCCAGCCGCCGCAGGAATTGTGAGAGAGCCACCGTCGCGTTGAGCGAGATAAGCGGATGATCCAGGACGCGGGCATAGGTAACCGGTCCTTCGAGGGAGGCGTCTTCCGGAACGATCAGCACAAGCCGATCCGGGACGAAGCGCCAGCGTTCGAGACCGGTCATGTCCGCCGATGATGCAACAATGCCGATATCCGCCTCGCCGTTTCTCAGCAGATTGACAACCTCAAGGCTGGGCTTGTCCTTCACGGTGACGAATATGTCCGGGTTCTGCCGCAGGAATGATCCGAGAAGTTGCGGCATGTGCTCGGACAGCATGTTGGTGTTGGATAGAAGACGAATTGTACCGCCGCGCCCCTCCGAGAATGCTTCGAGTTCCACTTCGAGCTTTCTCGTATCATCAAGAACCTTGCGCGCATGGCCGACCAGAATGTCGCCGGCAAGCGTCGGTCTGATGCCGCGCCCGGTTCGCTCCACCAGCGGAAGCCCGAAAGTCTCTTCCATTTTCCGCAACCGCGCGCTGACCGCCGCCACCACGACATTGTTCTGAAAGGCCGCTGCGGTCAGGCTGCCACCCTCGACGGCCGAGAGAAATATCCGGAGATCTGTGAGGTCGAATTTCATCAGCTCAAGCTTTCACAATTGGTGAAGGCTGTTTGTACGACAAACTGACTACACAAGCCATCTTTTGCGGCGCTATGACACAAATCAAGTCGCTACGCGACACATCGACACGCCTCAGGTTTAATCCTGAACCCGTAAATCAAGCTTTTTGTTCAAGAATTGCTTCGGAACGAGTGGCATTTTCCCGATGTGCCAGCTCGGTTCGCGGCGATGAAGATCGGCCCTGCGTGTGGGAGGCACGTCTGGAACCGATATTGATTGTTCATGCTTGATGAAAGCACGGGGATATATGCCTAAGCCTCCTGTCTTGCCCGGTACGTCTTTCGGCAGCACTTTGTTTGCGCCGATTTCCGCTTCGCTCCGCCCCGCAATTCTCTGTCTTTCCGCGTTGGTCGCAACGACCGGCGCGAGCCTTGCGGATGAGACTTCCGATCTCGTGGCGCGCGGCCGTTATCTCGCGACTGCTGCCGACTGTGCCGCCTGTCACACCGCGCCGCATGGGGGCACGCCCTTTGCCGGCGGCTACGGCATCGACACGCCGCTCGGCAAGATTTTCTCGACCAACATCACGCCGTCGAAGCAGGATGGTATCGGCAATTACAGCGAAGAAGATTTTTCGCGCGCCGTGCGTGAAGGCGTGGCCAAGGATGGCAGCCATCTCTATCCGGCAATGCCCTACACCGCCTATGCCAAGATCACCGACGACGACATGAAGGCGCTCTATGCCTATTTCATGCAGGAGGTGAAGCCGGACGACCACAAGCCGCAAAAGACCGAGCTGCCTTTCCCCTTCTCGATCCGCACCTCGATGGCGGTCTGGAACCTGCTCTTTCTCGACAAGACCCGCTTCCAGCCGAACCCGGCCAAGTCTGCCGAATGGAACCGCGGCGCTTATCTCGCCGATGCGCTGGAGCACTGCGCCACCTGCCACACGCCGCGTAACGCCTTCATGGCCGAGGACGCGAGCCAGGCGCTTGCCGGCGGTTCTGTCGGCTCCTGGTATGCGCCGAACATCACCTCCGACAAGGTTGCCGGCATCGGCGGCTGGTCCGACGATCAGCTGGTCCAGTATCTGAAGACCGGCAATGTTCCCGGCAAGGCGCAGGCCGCCGGCCCGATGGCGGAAGCGGTCGAACACAGCCTGCAGCATCTTGCCGACGATGACATCAAGGCGATCGTTACCTATCTCAAGGACGTGCCGGCGATCGGATCGGCTGAGACGACCTCGCGCGCCGATCTCGGCGAGGCTTCGGTCGAGGTTGAAGCCTCGCTGCGCGGCCTGCCGGGCCAGTCGCCGGAAGAGAACGGCTATCACATCTTCAGCGGCAGCTGTGCTGCCTGCCACCAGGCGGAAGGTCAGGGCAACGATCATTATCCGTCGCTGTTCCACAATACCGCGACCGGCGAAGATCGCCCCGACAATCTCGTCTCGACCATCCTTTACGGCCTGCATCGCACTGTCGGCGATCATGTCGCCTTCATGCCGGCCTTCGGTGCCGATGCGTCCTACACGGATCGTCTGTCGGACAAGGATATCGCCGATGTCAGCAATTATGTTCTGGCGAATTACGGCAATCCGTCGGTCAAGGTGACGCCTGCCGATGTGGCGCGCATCCGTGATGGCGGCGAGAAGCCTCTGATCGTCAAGCTCGCGCCGCTTGCGGCTCCCGCTGCGATCGTCGCTGCCGTCATCGTGCTTGCCGTGATCGTCTGGCTACTGTCGCGCCGCCGTCGTTCGCGCCCGGCGCTCGGCTGAGCCCTGCATCGCTTTCCCTTTTCGCATTGAACGCTCCCCCGGAGATCCTGATGCCTTTTGATCCTTCCTCTCCGGCCATGTCCGGCCCCAATCTCTCCCGTCGCAGCCTGTTGCGCGGCACTGCTGCCCTCGGTGGTCTGGCCATTGCCGCCAGCCTTGCCGGCCCGGTCTCGGCCTTCGCTGCCGACGACAGTGTCGCGTCCTTTACCCAGCTGTCGGAGTTCCTGACCGGCTACACGCTCGATCCGGTTCTCGGCGCCCGCTTTCTTGCGGCGCTGAAGAAACGCGATGCTGATCTGGATAAGAGCCTTGCGGCGCTTTCTGATCTCATCAAGCAATCCGGCGTGCCGAACATGGACGGCTTTCTGGCGCTGACCGGTACCGATCCGGCGCTGATGAAGACCGCCACCAAGGTGGTTTCCGCCTGGTATCTCGGCGTTGTCGGCGAGCCGGAAGATGCCGAGCTGATCACCTATGCCGACTCGCTGATGTACCGCCCGACCAAGGGCCTCCTTACCGTCCCGTCTTATGGTCCCGGCCCCAATGCCTGGGGACCGAAGCCCGGTAGCAAGATCTGACAGGAACAAAGACAATGGCTAACACATCCTATGATGCGGACCTGATCGTTATCGGCTCGGGCGTCATGGGCGGCATCGTTGCCGCCAATCTCGCCAAGGCCGGCAAGAAGGTTATCGTTCTGGAGGCCGGTCCGCGCGTCAATCGCCGCGAGATCGTCGAGACCTACCGCAATGCGCCGGTGAAGCTTTCGCTCGCCAATGCCAAGCTGCAGGGCGCGGGTTCGCCCTTCCCGAGCATGCCCTGGGCGCCATCCACCTATGGCGATTACCTGCAATATGAAGGGCCGGTGAAGTATAACACTTCCTATCTGCGCGTCGTCGGTGGCACGACCTGGCATTTCGGCTCGGCGCTGTGGCGGATGATCCCCAACGACTTCAAGATCCAGACGCTCTACGGTCGCGGTCGCGACTGGCCGATCGGCTATGACGATCTGGAGCAGTATTACAACAAGGCCGAACTGGAACTCGGCGTCACCGGCACGGACGGTCAGGACGAGAGCGGCCAGGGTGGCGGACCGATGCCGCCACGCTCCATGCCCTTCCCGATGAAGCAGCTCAACACCAGCTACATGTTCGACACGCTGGCGGAAAAGCTCTCGGTCGGCGGCTTCAACCCGGTGCTCGAACCGCACGGCCGCGCCTCGCGTCCCTATGGCAATCGCCCGGTCTGCGCCGGCAACAACAATTGCAACCCCGTCTGTCCGATCGGCGCCAAATATGACGGCTCGATGCATATCGACGAGGCCGAGCGCCATGGCGCCAAGCTCTTGGACAATTCGCCGGTTTATAAGATCGAAGCCGGTGACGACGGCAAGATCACGGCGATCTGGTACAAGAAGCCGGACAATTCCGAACATCGGCTGACGGCAAAGTATTTCGTTCTTGCCGCTTACGGCATCGAGAGCGCCAAGCTTCTTCTGATCTCGACTTCGGAAAAATATCCGAACGGCATCGCCAACTCTTCCGATCAGGTCGGCCGCAACCTGATGGACCATACCGGCATCAGCATGAACATGCTGACCAAGGAAGACATGTGGCCGGGCGAAGGCCCGACCGAGCTTCTGGTGTATCTGAACCAGCGCGACGGCGAGTTCCGCAAGGATTATCCGAGCTACAAGATCAAGGTGCGCAACACCGTGCCGACCGCCCAGATGACCGAGGGTTTTATCAAGAAGGGCATTCTCGGCTCCAAGCTGGACGAGCAGATCCGCAAATATTCAGCCCGCTCGCTCAATTGGGCGATCGATTTCGAACCGCTGCCGCTCGCAGAAAACCGCGTCACGCCGTCGAAGACCAAGTTCGATGCGCTCGGCATCCCGGTTCCGGTTCTGTATTACTCCGTCACCGATTACTGGAATGCCGGCCGTGACCGTGGCCTGCAGGATCTGAACAAGATCGCCGAACTGCTGGATGCCGAAGTGCTGTCGACCGACGTCAAATGGCAGAACCGCCAGCACGTGATGGGCACGACCCGCATGGGCGACGATCCGGCGGATTCGGTCGTCGACCGCGATTGCCGCACGCATGACCATCCGAACATGTTCATCGCCGGCACCAGCGTCATGCCGTCCGCATCCTGCATGAACCCGACACTGACGGGAGCGGCACTCAGCGTTCGCATTGCAGAGCAGTTGATCAAGGAAATCTGACCTGCGCTGGAAGGCGGTCAGAGGACGAAGCCCGCACGATGACATGATGACATCGTGCGGGCCTCTAACCGCCATCATGGCGGCTGGAACAAACGGTGGATATTTGGCGCGCCAGCGTCAAATGAAGATTTTGTAATTCACAGTCATGTTCGGTTGAGGTGTCTTTTAGGCCTCATCCACAGGAAGAATTAGATAGCCTGCATATTCATGTCGTTCGCAATGAAGGACTGAAAACCATCAGGCTGAGGATTTCGAACAGCATCTGCGCGCCGGCATGGGCGGTGTTGTTGGTTGCGTCATATTGAGGGGCAACTTCGACCACGTCGCCGCCGACGATGTTGATGCCTTTCAGGCCACGGATCAGCTCCAGAACCTCTCTCGTCGTCAGTCCACCGATTTCCGGCGTTCCGGTTCCGGGCGCAAAACTCGGGTCGAGACTATCGATATCGAAAGAGACATAGGTCGGCCCGTCGCCAACGATGGCGCGCGCCTTTTCTATGATCGCCGGTATGCCCAAGCCTGTGACCTCTTCCGCATGGATGACCGTCATGCCGGACTCGTAGGAGAATTCCCAGAGATATTCGGCAGCGCCGCGAATGCCTATCTGTATAGTGCGCGTCGGATCGAGAACGCCGTCCAGCACGGCATTGCGCATCGGCCCGCCATGGTGGAATTTCGTCTCGTCGAAAAGCCCACTCGTATCGCAATGGGCGTCGATATGGATGAGGCCGACCGGGGCCTTCCTGCCGACTGCCTTGAGGATAGGATGGGTGATCGAGTGATCGCCGCCAACGGAAAGCGGGATGACGCCGGCATCGACGATCTGACTGACGCGTTTTTCGATGTCGTCATGGCTCTTTTCCAGCCGGTAGCGGCTGCGGAACGCAACGTCGCCGATATCGGCCACCCGCAATTCATGCGTCGGGGCGCATTCCAGCACATGATTATAGGGGCCGACCCGTTCGATCGCGCGCAATGCCCGCGGCCCGAAGCGCGATCCAGGCCGGTTGGTCACGCCGAGATCCATCGGCATGCCGATCATCGCCACCTGCAGGTCGCCGAAATCCGGGCTTTCCGCATCGACGGGCAGGTAGGGGGCATCGAGCAGGGTAGGGATGCCGGCATAGGGAGCAACGCGCGTTCCGGCCTTGTTGAAGATCTTGTCGGCAACCTTCTTGAACTTCGGATCGAAAATCTCTCCGCCCGGGCTGTTTTCGTATTTTGCCCGCAGCTCTTCCAGTTTCTTGTCATCGAATGGCATGGACGTTCCCGTTTGTTTTTGTCCCATCAGGCCTGCCTCGGCAGGCTCGGTCATTCTTGAATAGGAAACTGCCGGCCGCAAGCGGCGGACAGAAGCCGAAACAAAAACACCGAACAGATGCGGGACCTGTTCGGTGTGAGAGAATATCACGGGCGTGACGTCCGGGGACGCCACGAAGATTGTTTTTACGCGGCGGGATAAGGCGCCGGGCCGCGATCGCCATCGAGGCCGGTGGCGACCACCGAGACGCGGAACTTGCCGTCGAGATTGCGGTCGAAGATCGCACCGACGACGATGTCGGCATCCGCTTCCACCTCGTCGCGAATGCGGCTTGCGGCTTCATCGACTTCGAACAGGGTCATGTCGGAACCGCCGGAAATCGAGATCAGCACGCCTCTTGCGCCGCGCATCGAGATATCGTCGAGAAGCGGATTGGCGATCGCCAGCTCCGCTGCAGCCAGCGCGCGATTGTCGCCCGAGGCTTCGCCGGTGCCCATCATGGCGCGGCCCATGCCGCGCATGACCGATTTGACGTCGGCGAAATCGAGGTTGATCAGGCCTTCCTTGACGATCAGGTCGGTGATGCAGCCGACGCCGGAATAAAGCACGCGGTCGGCGATCATGAAGGCGTCGGCAAAGCTGGTCTTGGCATCGGCGATGCGGAAAAGGTTCTGGTTCGGAATGACGATGACGGTATCGGCCGCATCACGCAGTTCCAGGATGCCCGCTTCTGCGGTCTTCATTCGCCGCTGGCCTTCGAAGGTGAAGGGCTTTGTGACGACGGCAACGGTGAGGATGCCGGCGGCGCGGGCGGCGCGGGCGATTGCAGGGGCCGCACCCGTGCCGGTGCCGCCGCCCATGCCGGCGGTAACGAAGCACATATGCGAGCCGGCAAGATGATCCATGATCTCGTCGATGGACTCTTCAGCGGCTGCACGGCCGATATCGGGCAGCGATCCTGCGCCGAGACCTTCGGTGATCTGGGCGCCGAGCTGGATGCGGCGCGAAGCTTTCGATGTCGCCAGAACCTGGGCATCGGTGTTTGCGGCGACGAACTCCACGCCGCGGAGTTCCTCTTCGATCATGTTGTTGATGGCATTGCCGCCGCCACCACCGACACCGATGACGGTGATCTGCGGTTTCAGTTCGACCAGGCCGCTTTTCATGTCCGTCAAGCTCAGGCTCCTTCAAATCTTCCTGTCGTCTCTCTAGGACGACGAATCGGCTGTCAAATTATCCGCCGATTGCGTCGGAAGCTAGAAGGAAGCGCGAGCTGAAACGACTATCTGATAGCGCGCATCGCCTCGATGAACTGACGGGCCTTCGCGCCGACCACCTCTGCGCTGTCGCCGGGCTTGTAGAGCGAACCGCCAATGCCGAAACCGGCAGCACCGGCATCGACGAAAGCCTTCATGTTGTCGGGCGTGACGCCGCCGACGGCCAGCACCGGAATATCCTTCGGCAGCACGGCCTTCCAGGCCTTGATGACATGCGGCGGAATGGCTTCGGCCGGGAAGGCTTTGACGCCGGTTGCGCCTGCGCCGATCGCGGCAAAGGCTTCTGTCGGGGTGGCGACGCCGGGAAGGCTGACCATGCCCTTGGCGACACTCGCCTCGATGACCGACAGGTTGGCATTCGGCGAGATGATGACCTTCGAGCCGGTGGCGGCGACATCGGCAACCTGGGCAGGCGTCAGCACGGTGCCGGCGCCGATCAGCGCCTTGTCACCGAAACGTTTCTGCAGCTTCTCGATGCTTTTCAGCGGATCGGGCGAGTTGAGCGGCACTTCGAGGATGCGCCAGCCGGCCTCGATCAGTGTCTCGCCGACCGCCTCGACCTCTTCCGGCTTGATGCCGCGAAGGATGGCGATCAGGTTGCATTCGTTCAGCGCGTCGTGGAGGTTCATGGGAAACGTCCTTATTTCGTCAATTGCAATTGGCTGGCGATCAGCTGCACGCCGCGCTTGGCGGCATCCGCCGGGCTCGGGATCACGGTGAGATTGAAGAGCGGTGCGACACGGCCGTAGCGGCTGTTCAAGACATTGTTGCCGACGATGCCGATCGCTTCGCCGGGGATGAGCCAGCCGGCGGCGCGGGCCTGGCGGAATTCAGAGCCGATGACGAGGCCGGAGACGTAATCGCCGATATCTTCAGCCTTCAGGACGCCGGCGAGCACGCCGGTGCGGGCGGAAAAGACGGAAGACAGGAAGGCATCGGCTGCGCGGGCGTCACTGGCTGCAAAATCCGCACCGCGAGCGAAGGCCGACCAGACGGGTTCGGCTCCGGGAGCCGACTCGACCGCCTTGGCGATGAAGGAATGCTTGGTCAGAAGCGAAAAGACTTCGCCGGTCGCATAGGTCTGGAAACCGGCGATACGGCCATTCTCGACGCGTGCCCATTTGCTGTGGGTGCCGGGCAGGACGACGGTGTAATCCTTATCGAGCCCGAAGCCGACGATCTGGGTTTCCTCGCCGCGCATGACATCCGGAAACGGCTTTGCCGCCGGATCGCGCATGCCGGGCAGGAAGGTGATGATCGCGCCATTGCCGAGCGTCAGCTGTTTCGTGCCGGCGGCAAGCTCCGCGACACCGGCAGGTGCATCGACGTAAGGCACTTCGATCCAGCCGTTGCGGCTGGTGATCATGCCTGAAGCGATGACCGGAAGGGGGCCGTGTTCGGCAAACCAGGAGCCGACGGTTTCCATCAGGGCAGCTTCGAATGCGCCGTCCTTGACGAACTGGATGCCGCCGCTTGTCGTGTCTCGGGTGTCGAGCGTTTCGCCTGTTTCCGACACGAGCGCTGCCCTGAGCGAACTCGTGCCCCAGTCAAGGATGATCGACACAGGCTTCGGCATTTTCGGATCTCCTCCCGAGATTGATTGCGCCCCTCGATAGCGCGCGGGCGGGGCGGCTGTCGAGAACAAATGTCAATAAAGTCATACTTATCGGCGTGGCGCGGAGTGAGCGGAGGCTTTGTTTCCGGTAAGCTCCCAGACGGAATAGCCCTTGGCGATCATGGGATTTTTGTCTGTGGCCTAGGCCAGAACTCGGACGGGGCGCTGAAAGCTGCCTCTTGAGTTTAGTTTATAGGTGACACCTCTCAGCGCCCCGTTCGGCAGTTTTTATCCGCAACTCCGGTCCCTCTGCCGTTGCCTTGCCGGATGACCTTTACCGCCGGGTTTTCCGCTTTCGCGGACGGACTTGCATGCCCGGTGAAACCATCCTTGAGGCCACCATGTGTGCCGCACAGGCACATCCGACGCGCCGTTCGGGCATCAGAAGCGGAAAGGCCGGTCCGAAACCTCATCCGCTTCCCCCGTGTCGTCGGAGGGAGACCATTTTCCGCGGACTCCGGTGGTTGAGATTTACGTCCTCTCTCCACTACCAGTGCCGATCCCGCCTCGCCGGCACGACTGCCGGTGTATCCGTGGCGGGACGGGGGGGATTGTAGGCATGAGATTGGAGGGCGGGGATGAAATTTTATGTAAGGGATTGGATTTGTTGAGGGAGAGGTCTGGAGCGTCCCCGGCCTTTCGCTGGGGCTCAAAGCGTTCGTCCTTCGAAACGATTCACTGGATCGTTTCGTCGGCTTGGCCGACCAGTCCTCACCCCTTGCGGGAGAGGATACAAAATCAAGATCTTAGCCGCATGCCAAGTCTTGGATTTTGTCGGTGAGGGGATAATTTTTCCGCTTACGGCCCTCAAAACCCCTGAAAAAGAAAATCCGTGGCTGCGGTGATTTCGTCACGCCGCTGAGAGAGATCAAGGACGGATTCACCAATGAGCCGTTTCGGTAATGAGGCCATCGAAGGGATAAGGATGTAATAAGCCCGCCCTTCTATCTCGACACGAGGACTCAATTTAACGAATAAAGACCCAATCTGGGCGATAGGAACAACGGGCGCGACAACGCGGGTCTCGATGGAGTCTAGAAGATCAGCCTGCAGATCCATGATAAAGCCATCACGGTTCTTGAGCTTATGGATATGGAAACGAGCCATCAGAACGTGCGGTATTCTTCGAGTGGCAGGCCATTCTTCTCGATATACTCGTTATAGGCTTGGATCGCATCGGCATTCTCCTCCAGCCAGCGTCGCTCGCGCTCGGCTTTGACGGCCTTGGCGATGCCGTCTTCGGCAGCGCGGGAGAGATTGATATCCAACTCACGGGCTTGGGAGAGCAGTTCGCTGTCGAGCGAAAGGTTTGCGGCTTTGCGTGCGGATGTCGGCATGAGAACCTCCAGGACATACGCAGATTATATGCGCATATTCTGCCAATGCAATCTGTCGGCCATTCGCCCTGATGGCGGCAAAGAAAAAGCCCCTTGCTGGTCAGGCAAGGGGCTAAAGGCTGGAAAGTCAGATCGGAGTTCAGGTAACTCCGCCTTTATGACAGCATAGTTACATAAGGAAATCGTCACCCAAACAGGTGATTTGGTTGCAATAGATGCCGCATTCACCCCAGGGTGATGTAGGACAGCGGCAGGAAAGCAATCGTAATTGCAAGGCAAACGATCGCCGTCCTGACGAGCTTTGTCCGGCGCGCCTTTTGAGCATTCCACTCGTAGACCATGTTTTCTCCCTTGTTATCGGGGATACCGGAGACAAAGCCTTGCCGGTATCCCGATGCCTCCATCTGCGGAAGGCAAGAGGACACGATATTGAGCGAAGCTTGCGCGGCGCAGGTTCAATTATGACGCGAGCAGCGGTCTTAGAGCAATTTCGCCTTTCTTCGAAACGCGAAACCGCTCTATCTCTTTGTTTTAACGCAATTCCGGAGGCAAAACCGGTTCCCACTTTTGCTGGAATTGCTTCAGTTCTCGGGGGAGAGGATGCAGCACTGTTCCGGCACCGGAACGAGGACTGCGCTTGCGCCGGGCTCGAAGAGTTCCGACAGCGCGCCGTTGGCGGTGATTTCGCCGGCAGCCGTCTCGCATTTGTACTGGTAGGCGCGGCCGAGATAGGTGCGGGTGCCGAGCGTCGTCGGGATGCCTTCGCCCTGACTGCGGACAACGAGGCCGTCGGGGCGGGTAGCGAGGACGAAATCGTCCGCGATCGGACCGAAGACATCCTGCGACAGGTGCAGTTTTGCGCCGCCTGCGGCTTCCGCGGTGACGATCGCGCCGTCGCGGGCAACGGTCTTCATCGGGATCAGGTTTTCAAAGCCGACGAAACGGGCGACGAAGGCGTTGGCGGGCTTCTGGTAAAGCACTTCCGGCGTATCGAGCTGCATGATGCGGCCGGCATTCATGATTGCGACGCGGTCGGAGATCGAAAACGCCTCTTCCTGGTCGTGGGTGACGTAGAGCGAGGTCGTGCCGTTCGCCTTCTGCAACTGGCGGATTTCGACGCGCATGTCGACGCGCAGTTTGGCATCGAGATTGGAGAGGGGCTCGTCGAACATCAAAAGCGGCGGCTCGATGACCAGAGCGCGGGCGAGCGCGACGCGCTGCTTCTGGCCGCCTGAAAGCGCACCGGGAAGGCGATCGGCAAGGTTTGCGAGGCCGACGCGTTCCAGCATCGCCGTTGCCCGCTTGGCGCGGTCGGCAGAGGAGACGCCGCGCTGTTTCAGGCCGAAGGCGACATTGTCTTGCACCGTCAGATGCGGGAAGAGCGCGTAGTTCTGGAAGACGAGGCCGATATCGCGGGCGTGGGCGGGCAGCGTCGTCAGGTCACGATCGCCGAGTTTTACATGGCCGGAGGTGGGTTGCAGGAAGCCGGCTACGATGCGCAGCGTCGTGGTCTTGCCGCAGCCGGACGAGCCGAGAAGCGAGACGAGTTCGCCGGCCGCGACAGAGATCGACAGGTCTTTCAGGACCTGGGTCTGGCCGTAATGGGCGGAGAGTTTTTCGATGGTCAGCGATACGGTCATGGGTGCGGGCGATCTTGTTTACTTGGTCAGGAAGGTGAGGCCGAGGGTCGCCTCGACGATGGCCATGACGCCGACGGTCACCAGCATCAGGAGCACGGAAACGGAGGCGATGGTCGGATCGAAGAACTGTTCCATATGGGCGAGAATCTGGATCGGCAGGGTGGAGATGCCGGGGCCGGTCAGAAACACCGAGATCGACACGTCGTTGATCGAGGTGATGAAGGCGAGGATGAAGGCGGCGATGACGCCGGCGCGGATATTCGGCAGGACAACGGTCAAGAACGTCTTCCACGGCGGGCAGCCGAGGCTGATGGCAGCTTCCTCGACGGAGAAATCGAAGGAGGCGAGCGAGGCGCCGACGACGCGCACCGAATAGGGGAGCACGAGCAGGGCATGGCCGATGATCAGGCTCGGATAGATGGGCAGGCCCATACCGATCGTAACCGACTTCAAAAGCGAGAAGCCGAAGACGATTTCCGGCACGAGGATCGGCAGGATGAAGAGCGTGCCGAGCCATTTCGGCAGGCCGACGCGGTAGCGGTTGAGAGCGTATGCCGCGGGAATGCCGATCAGGAGAGACAGGCCGGTGCCGAGGATCGCCACCTGAAAACTGGTGATCGCGGTGTTGCGGAAGGCCGAGATCTCGAAAATGTTGGTGAACCAGCGCAAGGTCAGGCCCTGCGGCGGGAAGGTGAGATAGGTCGTGTCGCTCAAGGATGCGCCGACGATGATGACGAGCGGCGCTAGCAGGAACAGGAAGACCAGGATGGCGAAGGCGCCGAGAAGCGGGTGGATACGGGCTGCCATGGTCTTTACACCGCCATTGGGTTGAGACGCCGCGCGATGCGGCTCATGATCGAGACGACGGCGATGGTGATGACCACCATGATTGCCGCGATGGTGGAGGCGCCGACCCAGTCGAAGGTGACCATGGCGCGTTGGTAGAGAAGCGTGCCCATCATCATCATCTGCTCGCCGCCCAGGAGCTGCGGTGTGGCATAGGAGGTGAAGCTGCCGGTGAAGACGAGGACCGCGCCGACGATGAGGCCGGGGACCGCCAGCGGCAGGATGACCTGGAAGAATGTGGCGATCGGTTTTGCGCCGAGCGAGGCGGAGGCCTCGACCACATCGCGCGGAATGCCTTCGAGCACGCCGGTCAAGGTCAGGATCATCAGCGGCACGAAGAGATAGACCATCGCGACGATGACCGAGCCTTCGGTATAGAGCATCGACAGCGGATCGGAGATGATGCCGAGCGACAGAAGCGAGCTGTTGACGATGCCGTTCTTGCCCAGAATGATCAGCCAGGCGAAGGAGCGCACGACGACGCCGGTCAGAAGCGGGAAGACGGCTGCGATGATGGCGATCGATTTCAGTCTTCCGGGCATCTGGGCAATCACATAGGCCGTGAGGAAGCCGATGACGAGCGAGATCGCCGTGGTGATCAGCGCGATGCGGAGCGTGCGGTAAAGGATGCCGGTGCGGAAACCGCTGTTGAAGAAGGCGGTATAGGTGGAGAAAATGCCCTTCGGCTCGCCGAATGTGGTGGCGATGGTGGCGAGGACCGGGACGACGAGAAGTGCCACGACGAGGATCGTCGCAGGCAATGTCAGGCCCCATTTGGCGAATTTGTTCATCTATCTAGTTCCAACCGCATTTTCCCCCTCTGGTCTGCCGACCATCTCCCCCACAAGGGGGGAGAAGACTCGCCGCAACCTCAAGACCCACTTGAGTCTCTGCGGTGCGGCCGGATTAAGCCCTCCCCTTGTGGGGAGGGTTTGGAGGGGTCTTTTTCGTATTCAAAGCGGCCCTTGTGGGGAGGTGGTAGTCACGGCCGAGAGGGATCTTTACGCGAAACCTTCGCCTTTTACTGCGCGAACAGCTCGTTCCACTGGTCGATCCAGTCGGTCTTGGCTTCGTTCATCTTGGCGTAGTCGATGCGGGCGAGGCTCGCGACCTTTTCGGCGCCGTAGGTCCACATTTTCGCCTGTTCCGGCGTCAGCTCGACCTTGGTGTTGATCGGGGCATCGACGCCCTGTTCGGCTTCCTTCTGCTGGACTTCCTTGGACAGCGCGAAGTTGATGAACTGGTAGGCAAGCTCGACGTTTTCCGAACCCTTGGGAATGTTGATCGTGTTGACGGTGGCGATGTCGCCGTCGGTCAGTTCGGCCCATTTCATCGTCGGCACGGCGGCCTGCATGGAAGCGAGCGTGAAATCCTGGGCGATGGCGACGCGGACTTCGCCGGTGGAAATGAGGTTCACCAATTCCGAGCCGGTATTGTAGTTCTTCACCACGTTCGGCTTCAGTTCCTCGATGGCCGAGAAAGCGCCTTCGCTATCCTCGAACGCTTCGGTGCCGGCATGCTTGCCGGCCTGCAGCACGACCATCGGGCCGGCCGTGGTGGTGATGCCCGGAAGCGAGATCGACTTTTCGAGATCGGCGCGCCACAGATCGTTCCACGAGGTGATCGGCGGATTGACCTTGGCGCTGTCATACACGATGCCGACGCGGCCGATCGTGTAGGCCGGGCCGTAATTGCCCTGCGGCTGGCGGCCGAGTTCGTAGATTTCCGACAGGTTGGGGATCTTTGCCGGGTCGATTTCGAGGAACTGGCCCTGTTCGATGCCGAGCTGCGAGAAACTGTCGGAGAGATAGATGACGTCGACGCCCTTGTTGTCGCGCAGGCGCAGCTTGTTCAGGCGGTCGGCATTGTTGCCGGTTTCGAAGACGATATCGCAGCCGCAGATCTTCTTGAACGGCTCGATGATGTTGGCGTTCATCTTCTCGCCGTTATAGCCCCACCATGAAATGGTCAGCGTCTTCGACTGGGCGCTGGCGACGGATGCGCCGGCGAGGGAGGCAAAAACGGCGACAGCCGACGCGCGGAGAAGGCGGGAGACGTTCACTGGATGAAGACCTTTCGGAAAACCGGTTGACCGGGACCCCCCGGACTTTGGGGGTAATTCTATTTTTTGAGCGATCCAGCCGCAAGCCTGTTTGGCGGGCAGTCCACGTTTTTCAAGGCCTGTACGGCAGCAATCTGCACCGGCGGGCCGGCGATTTTCAAAATTGCCTCTTGCAGCTCTAGTGACTAGAGGTTCTAGACATGGTGCTCGAAGCAATGTGGAGAGCGACATGACCGCGGAAAATCACGCACCGAACCAGGCCCGTTACAAGGTTGGCGGCATGGATTGCGCCAGTTGCGCGACGAAGATCGATACGGCGGTGCGGCGGGTGCCGGGCGTGGAGGATGTCTCCGTTTCGGTTGCCGCCGGCACGATGACGGTCAGTCACAATGGCAGCGCGGATCTTGCCGCGATGGAGAAGAAGGTCGCCGGGCTGGGCTATTCGCTGAGGGCGCTGGGGAGAAAGGGGACGGAGCAGGGCGGGACACCCCCCTCTGCCCTGCCGGGCATCTCCCCCGCAAGGGGGGAGATCAGCCAGTCGCATGACCACCACGAGCATGGCCCCGACTGCAATCATGATCATCATGGGGGCGACCATGCACACCATCACGGCGGCGGGCACGATCATGCGGATCACGGGCATGACCCTGACGAGATCGAGGGGCTGCATGGTCACGATCATGCGCCGATGGATGGGCCGTGGTGGAAATCGAAGAAGGGACGGTTGACCATTCTTGTCGGGCTGGCGCTTGTTGTCGCCTATGGTTTCGGCCATTTCGTTCCCGCTTATGACAGCTATATCTTTACCGCCGCGATGCTGATCGGGCTCGTGCCGATCGCGCGCAGGGCGATCATGGCGGCATTTGCCGGCACGCCGTTTTCGATCGAGATGCTGATGACGATTGCCGCGGTCGGCGCCGTCATCATCAATGCATCGGAAGAAGCGGCAGCCGTCGTTTTCCTGTTTCTCGTCGGCGAACTTCTGGAAGGGGTTGCGGCCGGCAAGGCGCGCTCCAGCATCCAGAGCCTGACCGCACTGGTGCCGAAGACGGCGCTTGTCGAAAAAGACGGTAAGACGCGGGAAGTGCCGGCGGAAACCTTGGCGGTCGGCGCCGTCATTCTGGTGCGGCCGGGCGATCGGATTTCTGCCGATGGCATCATTGTCGCAGGGACAAGCGCCATCGACGAGGCGCCGGTGACGGGCGAAAGCACGCCGGTTGAAAAGGGCGAGGGCGAACAGGTGTTTGCCGGGACGATCAATGGCAATGCTGCCTTGTGGGTGCGCGTGACCGCTGCGGCCGAGGATAATACCATTGCCCGTGTCGTGCGGCTGGTGGAGGAGGCGCAGGAAAAGAAGGCGCCGACCGAGCGCTTTATCGACCGGTTTTCGCGTTATTACACGCCCGGCGTGGTCGTGGTGGCGGCCCTCGTCGCCATCCTGCCGCCGCTTGTTGCAGGTGGGGAATGGGGCGAATGGGTTTACAAGGGGCTTGCCATTCTGCTGATCGGTTGCCCCTGTGCGCTGGTCATTTCGACGCCTGCCGCAATCGCGGCCTCGCTTTCTTCCGGCGCGCGCCGCGGTCTGCTCCTGAAGGGCGGCGCGGTTTTGGAAACGCTCGGCAAGCTGACGGCGGTTGCCTTCGACAAGACAGGAACGCTGACATCCGGCAAGCCGCAGGTGACCGATGTGATCGCCTTCGGCCGCAATGCCGATGATGTCTTGCGCATCTCGGCGGCGCTTGAGGCCGGTTCCAGCCATCCGCTGGCCGTCGCGATCCTGGCTAAAACTGCCGAATACGAACTGGACGTTCCGGCGGCAAGCGAGGCGAAGGCGCTGGCTGGCCGGGGTGTGACGGCGCTGGTTGACGGTGAAGAGGTATTTTTCGGATCACCGAAGGCGGCGGTGGAGCGGGTTTCGCTGCCGATGGCGCATTCGCGGCGGATTGCGGCGCTCAACGATGAGGGAAAGACGGTCTCCGTGCTGATCGTCGGCGGTGTGCTGGCTGGCGCGATTGCGATGCGTGACGAACCACGCGCCGATGCCAGGGCCGGGTTGAAGCTGCTGGCTGATCATGGCGTCAAAACGGTGATGCTGACCGGCGACAATGCCCGCACGGCAGACGCGATCGGCAAGGATCTCGGCATCGAGGTACGCGCGGAACTGATGCCGCAAGACAAGAGCCGCATCGTCGGCGAGTTGCAGCGCGACGGATTTGTCGTCGGCAAGGTGGGCGACGGGATCAATGATGCGCCGGCGCTGGCAGCCGCCGATATCGGCATCGCCATGGGCGGCGGCACGGATGTGGCGCTGGAAACGGCGGATGCGGCGGTGCTGCATGGACGCGTGTCCGACATTGCCGGCATGATCGACCTGTCGAAGCGGACGATGCGCAATATCTGGCAAAACATCACCATCGCGCTCGGCCTGAAGGCGGTGTTTCTGGTGACGACGATCATCGGCGTGACGGGGCTGTGGCCGGCGATCCTCGCCGATACCGGTGCCACCGTGCTGGTGACGATCAATGCGCTGAGACTGCTGCGCGCGCCGGGTGATGGCAGGTCGGCATAACTTGGACCACATCATCGACTTAAACCCTTCATGGGATGGCCGAGGCCGATCCGGGAGAGAAGTGCGGACTGCGAACGTTCGATGTTACATGGGCCAGCCGTATGAACCAGGACGGATTTTGTCGAGCAAGCATTTCGGCCGCTTTGCGCCATTGCGGTCATTCCCGAGATTCGCTCGTGAAGCTAGCCGTTAAGATAGCGACGCATGCAATAGAGCAACGTTGCCCGTTCTTCGTTCTCACGAATTCTGATTACGCGCCCGAAGAGGATGCGGTGGGTTGCCTCGTCTACGGCATTGGTCAATTCGCACTCAAAGCTGGCCGAAGCGTCGGCCAGCACGGGGACACCAGTTAGGCCTTCCCTCCAATCGCCGAGAGCAAATCGATCGTCCACCCGGGTCTTTCCTCCAAAGAGGTTCGAAATGTTCTCTTGGCCCGGCATAAGCGTATTGACGCAGAAACAGCTCGCATTTTCAAAAGCATGAAAACACGAGCTCGCGCGATTGATGCAGACGAGAAGCGTTGCTGGGGTATCGCTGACGCTGCAGACCGCCGAGGCTGTGAAGCCGTAACGCTTCCCGTCGTGTCTGGTGGTAACGACGTTCACAGCCGAGCCGAGGCGCGACATACCACTGCGAAACGTGGCTTTGTCCACATTGTCGACGCCGTGATTCATCATGTTCATGTCGGCCTCCTGCCACTCAGCCGGCGCTACGCCGAGAGCTCTCTCCTGACGATCTCGGCTCCTGCACTCAAGGCACTCAGCTTGCCTCTCGCTACACGGCGAGACAGTGGTGCCATGCCGCAATTGGTGCAGGGGCAAAGGTTATCCGCGTCGACAAACTTGAGCGCCTTGCGCAGCGTTGCCGCGACTTCCTCCGGAGTTTCGATTGTGTCGCTTGCCACGTCGATGGCTCCGACCATCACCTTCTTCCCTCGAACAAGTTCCAGAAGATCCATGGGAACATGAGAATTGTGGCATTCGAGGGAGATCATGCCGATACTGGATTTCTGCAGTTTGGGGAGAGTTTCTTCATACTGCCGCCACTCTGAGCCGAGGGTCTTTTTCCAATCCGTATTGGCCTTTATGCCGTAACCGTAGCAGATATGGACGGCGGTTTCGCACTTCAGCCCTTCGATTGCCCTCTCCAAGGTGGCAACGCCCCAGTCATTCACCTCGTCAAAGAAGACGTTGAAGGCAGGCTCGTCGAACTGGATGATATCGACACCGGCAGCCTCCAGCTCCCTTGCTTCCTCATTGAGTATCCCGGCAAATTCCCAGGCGAGCTTTTCCCGGCTTTTATAGTGGCTGTCAAAGAGCGTATCGATCATCGTCATCGGACCCGGCAACGCCCATTTGATCGGCTGTTTGGTCTGCTGACGCAGGAATTTGGCGTCCTCCACAAAAACGGGCTTCTGGCGAGAAACGGCGCCGACGACTGTCGGGACACTTGCATCGTAGCGATCGCGAATTCTGACGGTTTCGCGTTTTGCAAAATCGACGCCGTCGAGGTGTTCGATGAAAGTCGTGACGAAATGTTGGCGTGTCTGCTCGCCATCGCTGACGATATCGATGCCGGCCTGCCGCTGATCGTCCAGTGAAAGGCGCAGGGCGTCTCTCTTGCCTTCCAGCAATTCCTCATCCTCCAGTTTCCAGGGCGACCACAGTTTTTCGGGCTGCGCAAGCCAGGAGGGTTTTGGCAGACTGCCGGCGGTCGATGTGGGGAGAAGCTTCTTCATGATGATGACCTGCTTGTGGTGTTGATCAGGCGGCGCAGTGAGCCAGGAGTTGCTCAACGGCAGCGCGGTATGGCTTGATGAAGTGTTCTTCGGTGAACTTGCCCTGATCCACCGCCAGGCGACTTCGTTCGTCGCGGTCGTAGGCGATCCGGGTCAGGGAATAGTCCTTGTGCTGCAGGTTGGGCTGGTAAAATGTCCCGGCCGCTGCGTTCGCATTGTAGATTTCAGGGCGATAAATCCGCTGAAACGTTTCCATCGTGCTGATGATGCCGATCAGCTCGATATTGGAATAATCGCCGAGCAAGTCGCCGACGAAATAGAAGGCCAGCGGCGCAACGCTGCCCGCAGGCATGAAGTAGCGAACCTGCAATCCCATTTTCCCGAAATACTCATCGGTGGGCGAGAACTCATGCTGCCGGTACTCGACGCCCATAATTGGGTGATGATTTTCGGTCCGGTAATAGGTCTTGCTGGTGGAGGCGCTGATGCAAATGACCGGCGGCTTGCGAAAGTGCGACCGGTAGGCATCCGACCGCAGAAAGGACTTGAACAGGTTCCCATGCAGGTCGCCGAAATCGGCCGGAACACTGAAGGCAGGCAGGCTCTTGTTATACTCCGGCAGCACCACGCTAAAGTCGTAGTCGCGCACATAGGAGGAGAAGTTGTTTCCCACAATACCGTCGATACGTTCACCGGTTTTGTGATCGATGATCGTCGTCTTCAGTATCTCGATGAGAGGAAATGTCTCGCCATCAACATCCAGGCTCATTTCGACTGAAATGATCTCCAACTCTACCGAGTATCGGTCCGCTTTGGGATTGTCCCAGTGCGCGAGGGCGTTGAAGCGGCTATCGATCATCGCCAAGACATTGCGCAGGTTTTCCTGCCGCTTTTCGCCCCTGGCCAGATTGGCGAAATTGGTGGTGATGCGCGTATGTTCCGAAGGACGATAATTCTCGTCGAAGGGTACGCTTGTGATCGTGAAACTGCAGGTCTGAGACATGTTGTGCCCCTATGGAGTTGGGGGCATGGGTCTGCGGACGCATAGCAAGGCAGGCCGCGACAAAGCAGCCTTTGCTACGGCACACTGGGACACCCCGCCCGTGGACGTTATTTCGCCAAAGGCAGGTCTCCTGGCTCACAGGTCATCGCTTCCGTCCGTCTTCCCGGGGTAAACCAGTGACATAATGGACTTCAGCTCGCCGCTTACAGTTGCGGGGGCAGCGTCGGCTTTTCCGTATAACAAGGAGCACCGACTTCCCTCTTAGCCCCGGCGTGTTGCATGCAACGGCCGAGGAACCTTAAGCACTATGACCATATCAAAAGTCAAACGGCCGGTCAATGTCATATAACGATATCTTTATATCGTTAAGTCTATGCTGCGATCGGAGATGCTTGACCCATTGGACTAAATCGCGCGTTGACAGAGGATTTTAGCACGCGCAGGCCTGAGCCGTGGCAAGCCGACGATCGATCAAATTCTCTCTGTCGGCGAGGGCAATTAAAGCAGCTTCGCCTTAGCCCGCTGATTACAGACGCGCCGTCAGGCGCTGCGACGGGTGATTGATGCGGTGGGCGTTGTGTCGACTGGCGCTGCGGGCGAGATCTTGCTTGAAAGGATCGTGCTGCCGCGGGCTGAGGCCTTGGCGTGGTAGAGTGCCGCGTCGGCGGCGCTGATGGCGGCGTCGCAGGAAATTTCGTCCTTCTCCACCCGTCTGATGCCGAAGGACGCACCGATCGTGACGAGGCCTTTCGACAGGGTGACCGGTTCTGCCAATGACAGGGAAAGCCGCCG
This sequence comes from Aliirhizobium wenxiniae, assembly GCF_019511445.1. Lineage (GTDB taxonomy): Bacteria > Pseudomonadota > Alphaproteobacteria > Rhizobiales > Rhizobiaceae > Neorhizobium > Neorhizobium wenxiniae_A. Next base: position 106,053 of record NZ_JAEUAN010000009.1, on the reverse strand, counting down.
ACAGGTCTCTTCCGCCTGGCTTTCCGAAACCGTCGGCATGAGGATGGTGAACTCATCGCCTCCGAGACGAAACAGGCGGTCGACACCGCGAGTGCCGGCGCGAAGTCGCATCGCAACAGCCTTGCGCAACTCGTCGCCCGCTGCATGCCCATGGGTATCGTTGACCTGTTTGAAACCGTCGAGATCGAGGCAGATGACGGCGACCGGGCCGTTTTCGCTCAGTTTCCGAAACTCCTGTTCGAGCCTTGCGCGGTTTGGCAGGCCGGTGAGGAAGTCGTGGGTTGCGGCATGGCGCATCTGCTTTTCGCGGGCGACCAGCAGGCGGGCGGCGTCGCGCGACATGCGGATGGTGAAAATGCCGATGGCGAGCAGTAGGATGCACACGGTGACGAGCAGCGGCAGCGAGCGATAGAGGAGATCCGCTGCGGGGCTCGGAGGCCGCCAGGAGAGGACCTGCACTTCTCCGCGTGGACCAACGGCGATCTCCACATGCGCCCTGTCCGGCAGGATATCCGTTTGCGGGGCGATCCGCGCGTCATCGAGCAGGAAGCGGGTGCCGAAAAACTCCTGGATCGTGCCGGTGATCGGCATCGCGGTGATCAGGATCGGGGCGCGCTCGCCTTTCGGTTTTGCGGTACCGAAATCCGGTTGGAACAGTGAAGCCGTCATCAGCACGGCGTCATCCCCCAGAACTTCGATGCGGCTGATGCTGACAGGCTTTGGAATGCCTTCGATAACGCGCCCGGTTTCTCGTGCGCGAACATTTGCCACCAGAGCCGCTGCGTCCTCGATAACGGTAGGAATGCCCCGGGTGAAAAATCCGCGATCCTTCACGCTGTCGTCGGTGCGCGAATAAATCAGCCTGTCGCCGTGATCGACGACGGCGACAAACCGTGTGCGGGATGTTCCGATCAGCGATGCGCCGATATTGCGGTCCGTCCATTCGAAATCGAAGCTGTTATCGATCTTGGCGATGGATTCATCCCATATCGTCCATGCTGTCAGCGAGAATTCGATATCGCTGATCCACAGGTCGATATTGTGCTTCACAAGGCTTTCCTGCCGCTGGCGAAGGTCCGCATCGATCTGGGCGATGCCGATATAGGGGATGGTCGCCATGCCGGCGATCAATACCGCAACCGCGATGATGGCCGGACCGACGAGCCTGAAATGGATGAAGCGCATGAGAGTGGGAATGCTCTTGAGATTTGGCTTATGTCAATAATAGCGACTATCGGACGCAAGTTCTTAATAATGGGATTATCGCCGGCCACGTAAGTTGGAGAATCAACGATCGTTTTATTAGCATGCCGTTTGCAAATGCCGGCAACGTGAATGACTCGTAAAGATTGCATTTAGGATTTTTCAGTAAGGTCCCGTTAGTGAAATCCCGTATTGCGTCCGAGAATGGGGCATCCAAGGGCGGGATCGGTGTATTGCGTACGGGTTCTCATGCGTTTTTCTGCTGCCACATCGGTCATCGTTGCCGCCTGTATCGGCCTTTCCGGCTGCACCTCGTCCAATCCTGAGACAGCATTGACCGTGCCGCCGTCTTCGGTGAAGACCGCGCGGCTGGCGCCCTCGCAGGCGATCGTCCCGCCGGTCATGCCGGCCGCATCCGTACCCTCGATCGATCCGACGCCGGTTGCCGCGATCACCCCGCCTGCCGGCGTCAACGATCCACACGAACTCGCCTGGAACGGCGGGGCCGAGCAGACACACGCCTTTGACGGCATGGCACGGACGGTCGGCATGCCTGTTCCGGCCGATCGGCCGGTGGCTTCGCTGCGCCCGGCGCTCAACCCGGTTCTTGAGCAGCCCATGCCGCCCTCAATGCCGCGTTCCAGCGGCCATCAGCGCCTGCGGGTCTACGGTCAGCGCTTCGGCGATGTGAAGCCGATGAATTTCGGCAGGGTCGCGCCTCGCCATTTCGCAGTTCACGGCGTCGATGTTTCCCGCTGGCAGGCCGATATCGACTGGGCGAAACTGCGCACGCAGGGCGCCAACTTCGCCTATATCAAGGCGACGGACGGCGGCGACCATCTGGATCCGATGTTCAAGACCAACTGGCGCGGGGCGCATCAGGCGGGTATTCGCCGCGGCGCGTACCATTTCTTCTACTGGTGCCGGACCGCCGGCGAGCAGGCAGACTGGTTCATCCGCAACGTGCCGCGCGATCCCGATGCGCTGCCGCCGGTGATCGATGTCGAATATAATCACCAGTCCGGCTGCAAGATGCGTCTTTCGACCGAGCGCGTGCTCGAAAAGATGCAGGTCTTCATGGACAAGCTGGAGCGGCATTACGGCCAGCGGCCGGTCATCTATACGGCGCCGGATTTCTACAAAGATCACCTGAGGGGCCAGTTCCGCGACTATCCGTTCTGGCTGCGCTCGGTGGCGGCGCATCCGTCAAAAATCTATCCGGATCGCAAATGGGCGTTCTGGCAATATTCCGGCTCGGGCCTTTCGAAAGGCGTCGAGGGCAAGATCGACCTCAATGTCTTCAATGGCGGCGAGGAAGGCTGGCATGACTGGGTGGCGCGCAACACAGGGTCGGGACAGGCCGTCGCGCGACGCTGACCCGATCACGCTTCAGTCTCAAATATAGAAAAGCCCCGCGCCAAAAAGCTGAACATGGCGCGGGGCTTTTTTTTGTCCGGAAAGGGTGCAAACGAACCTGGCGGGGGTGTCAGTTCGTCTGCGCCAGAGCTGGTCCACTTTGCTGCGCGAGGTCAACGCTGGCGACGACCGACATGCCGGGAACAAGGCTGTCGGCGAGTGGTTGGTTCGGCTCTATCGCGATCCGGACGGGAATGCGCTGGGCGACCTTGGTGAAATTGCCGGTCGCATTGTCGGACTTGATGACGGAGAATTCCGAGCCGGTGGCGGGCGCGAAGCGCTCGATGCGACCCTTGAGGCTCTGGTGGCCGAGGGCATCGACCGTGAAGGTGACTTCCTGGCCGGGCTTCATGCCTTCAAGCTGGGTTTCCTTGTAGTTGGCAACGACCCAGACGTGATTGGGCACGAGCGAGGCGATCTGCGTGCCGGTGGAGACATACTGGCCGAGACGCCCGGTGACTTCGCCGAGCTCGCCGTCCTGCGGGGCGGTGATGCGAGTGTTCTGCAGATCGATATCGGCAAGTTCGACCGAAGCCTTGGCGCCTTCGACGGTGGCTTCCAGCGTGCGACGGTTGACGACGATCGTGTTCAAATCCTGTTCGGCGACGAGAACCGCCGCGTCTGCCTGATGCACGGATGCCTGGGCCTGATCGTAGGTGGCCTGCGCCTTTTCGAAATCGCTCTGGGTCGAGACATTGCTCTTCAGCAGCGACTGGGTGCGGTTATAGGCGGTTTTTGCGGCGTCGAAGGCGGCGTTGGCGCTTTCGACGGCTGCCTTGGCGGAGACGATCTTGGCTTCGGCCGACTTGCGGCTCTGCTCTGAATTGGCAAGCGAGGCCTCAGCGGATGCGAGCGTGGCCTTCGCCTGCTCGAGCTTCTGGGCATAGATCCGATTGTCGATCTGGGCGATCAGATCGCCCTTCTTGACCTTCTGGTAGTCCTGTACCGGAACTTCGACGATATAGCCGGCAAGCTGCGGGCTGAGCAGGGTCACCTGGCCGCGCACATAGGCGTCATTGGTTGTCTCGATCGAGCCTTTGAAAGGCGGCAGGTTCCAGACATAGAGGATGATCAGCACGCCGATAATGCCGACGGCGGCCGCGAGATAGGTTGCGAGTGATCTGAATACGGTTTTCATGGTCTTTGACTTGTTTTCTTGGCCAGGTTCGGGCGTCAGGCAATCTGTGGGGTGTCCGCGCTGCGCGAGAAGCGATGGCGATTGTTCCAGAGGATGTGGAGCGAGAGCAGCGTGATGGCCACTAACGCGAGAAGGAATGTCGCAAAGAAGGCGTCGTCATAGGCAAGCACATAGGCCTGCTGCTGCACCTGCTTGGCAAAGGCGCTGGTGCCCTGGATCGTGTGTTGCGCGGCGTCCGAGCCGGTGCGGCTGTAGGCGGCGACATACTGGTTGATACGCTGGATCACCAGCGGATCGGTGGGCAGGAGGCGGGCCGTCAGGATGGCGGAGTGATATTGCTCGCGCCAGGTGACGAATGTGCCGAACAGGGCGCTGCCGATGAAGGCGCCGACCTTCTGGGTGAAGAGAAATACGGCGATGAAGCTGATGATATAAGTCAGCCCCTTCTTCAGCGCGGCAGCGAAGCCGACGGCCATGGCAGGCGGCAGGAAGAGGCCCGAGCCGAAAGCGATCAGCGACTGGCTGACCAGCATCTGGTCGGGACGCGTCAGCGCGGTCGAATAGCTGTCCATCAGCGTGCCGGCGGCGATCAGGATGAGCGACAGAAGATGGATATAGGGTTCTCGGCCCGGCTTCATGATCAAGCCGCAGAACAGGCCCGAGATGACGCTGGCAATCAGGATCGCCCAGTAGAGATGCGCCATCTGTTCGTTGAACAGGCCGAGCTGGCGGAAGAAGTTGATGGCGCCGGTCGACTGCTCGGTCAACAGCATGCGGAAGACGAGGAGAACACCGGCGAAATGCAGGATTTCCCTTGAACCGATCCAGCGCACATCGATGAGATTGTTCTTGCGGTTGAGCTCCAGCATGATGCAGAGCGTGCCGCTGACAATACCGGTGATCAGTACCCAGGCCAGCCAGTCGGCCTCGAGCCACCAGTAAAGCCGGCCCATGGTGAAGAAGACGGCAAGACTGCCCATCGAGGTGGCAAGAAGGCCGTAACTCAGGTAGTCCATCGACGAGATGACCTTGGCGCGGGGCGGCGATGTCAGCGGCAGGATGTAGATCAGGCCGAAGACGATGAGCGCCAGCGCCAGTTCCACGAGATAGAGACCGCGCAGGTCATGCAGGTCGAGGAGCGAGGGCGATATCAGGCCCGCAAGCGGCGTTGCGAGTGAGAGGCCGACGAGCGCCAGGCACTGACCCCAGCGAAGCTTTTGCGCCGGTGGAAAGATCTCGAGCATGTAGAGAAAGCCCATGGACGAGATCGGAGCGGCGGCGGCGCCGGCGAAGAAACGCAGCGCGATGCTGAGGCTGAGATCGTTCACCCACAGATGCGCGAGACTGATGACCACGTAAGGGATGATCGCCAGTTCACAGAACTGGCGGATGCCGTATTGCGTGCGGACCTTGAACAGGAACAGGCCAAGGCTGGCATTGGGAAAGAGATAGGCTGCCAGCAGCCATGCGGCTTCGTTCTGCGTCGCTTCCAGCGGCCCGGCGATCAGCGGCAAGTTGGTCGAGATCATCGCCGTGCCGAGACCCTGCATGATGAAGGCGGTGACTGAGGTCAGCGCATAAAGAAGGGCAATCGGCAGCGGTTTCGGGACGAAAGGCGGCGGGGCGGCCGGGGTGACAGGGGCAGGCTCAACCGGCTGCTGAACGGCTGGAGTTTCCACGCCCGTCCGCTCGACCACCTGGTCTTCCTGCTTGAGGACTGCATCACGCGCGGACATCATCGACCTCCACATTGGAGACGTTGTCGGAGATCCGCTGCATGAGCGCGATGGCCTGTTTCAACTCTTCCTGTTCGATGCCTTCGAAGAACTGATGACGAATCTGGTCGGCCAGCGCGCGCACGAAGGCGGCCTGTTCTTCTCCATGTTCGGTGAGCGCGATCAGCTTGACGCGCCGGTCATGTGCATCGGGCCGGCGTTCGATCAGGCCGTTTTCTTCCATGCGGTCGAGCAGGCGTACGAGGGTTGCCTGTTCAAGCTCCAGCTCACAGGCAAGTTCGGTCTGCGTCATGTTCTGTTTCTTGGCCAGGCGGAAAAGCGCACGTGCACGGGGATAGGTCAGGCCGTGGGCCGTGACCTTCTTGTTGAAGGTCGTGCGGATCTTGCGGCTGACCTTGGTCAGCTCCTCAAGGAATTCCGAGGCTGTTTGATCGATGTAAGGCATAATAGTTAGCACACTAAGATTGTCTGCTGCATTAGTTAGCACCCAAAGTATCGGATTTCAATCCTTGACCATGCGCAAGTCAGAGGTCCGTTTTTTGCATGGGTCACAGATGGCCGCGCCTCCACGAGCCGCCAAAGGCGGAGAGGCGCTGTCGATCTGGTGCGACGCAATCCCGGTCGCGAAAACCGCTTTCCGCTTTTGCTGGAATTGCTTTAACGCAACAATCCTTGTCCGCCATCGACATAGACGGGGGTTCCTGTGATATGCCGCGACAGGTCGGACGCGAGAAACAGGACAGCCGAAGCGACGTCCTCGCTCTGGCCGGACTTGCCGCCGGTGACGGGGATATCGCCAGCCGGGAACTCAACGGGTACTGCAGTCTTATCGGCCCCGCGAATTTCGGTGTTGTCGTTTATGCTGGTTTCGATGGCGCCAGGGCATACGGCGTTGATGCGGATCCGATGCTGGCCGAGTTCGAGCGCGAGTTGCTGGACCATCGCTACCTGCGCCGCCTTGGTTGCGGCATAGGCGGTAGCACCCGGCGTGTTGAAGCTGCGGTTGCCGTTGATCGAGGATACGACGATCACCGACCCGCCCTGTTTCTTCAGGTGCGGGACGCTGGTATTCAGGGTCAGATAGGTGCCGCGCAGATTGACGCGGATCGTCTGGTCCCATTCATCGGGCTGCAGATCATCGATCGGCGCCCAGACCCCGTTAATGCCGGCATTGGCGACGACGATATCGAGCCTGCCCGTTTGATCGATCAGCGTATCGATCGCCTTGCGCATGTCGGTTTCGTCGGCCACATCTGCATCAAGAACGATGGCCTTGCCGTTCGCCGACCCGATCATTTCCGCGGTGTCCTCAAGTTCGCTTACGGTATGACCGAGAATGCCGACGATCGCCCCGGCCTCCGCCAGCTTGAGCGCCGAAGCTCGACCTATACCTGACCCCGCACCAGTGACCAGAGCGACCCGTGATTGAAGTTTCATCGGCTATCCTCTTTGTTCTGACGGTGTTTCAACGGCCGCAACGAAAGAGAAAAGCCAAGGTTCCGATCAAATCAATCGGGATAGGTTTCGTTCAGGATACGCAGGCCTTCGGCGAATTTGCCGCCATCGCCGCCCATCTGGCGCATCTGCGCGAGATTGTCGGTCAGGTCTGCCCGTTTGACGGGGCGGGCCAAGGGATCGACGATCGAGCGACGGATGAAATCGAAATAGTCCTCGCCGCTACGTTTGCTCATGGCGTCGACAGCATCGATGACTGATTGCGAAAATCCCTCTTCGCGTAGCCGCTCGAATGTCCAGTCGTGGCCTTTTTCGACGACATCGTGAAGCCAGGCGACCAGTGTCTCATCCTTGCCCGTCACATGTTCGGCCACGCGCCGGACGTGGTCGATAAAGGGGCCGCCCGTCCTGCTGGATTGTCCCTCATGCGCCCTGGTGGCGATATCGATCGCCTTTTTCAGCTGTAACTCATAGGTCATCGGGATCTCACCGTGCCATGTTTGCTGGTAAGGAGGAATATCAAAGCGACGCACGGCTGGCGATATGGATCAGAGACGGTTTTCCTCGAACTGCTCCGCGTCCTCAATGGGCGCCAGCCAGTCTTCCCGACGCTTGACCCATAACTCGTAAGTAGGCTGGACATCGGTTGGAGCCATATCGAGCGTGCCGACCCGGATTTCGACTTCATCCTCGACCGGTTCGGAAAAAACGCGTGCGCCGCAGGTCACGCAAAAACCGCGTCCTTCGTAATAGTGGACCTCTCCCGATGCCTCGAAGGCATGAGCCGGCCAGATGCCGAAGGTGGCGAAGACCGACCCGCTTTCCTTGCGGCAGTCCATGCAATGGCAAAGGCCGATACGGATGGGATCTGATTTGACCTTGTAGCGGACGTTTCCGCACAGGCAGCTTCCGGAACGAATGATCATTATGGCTCCTCCAACCTGAGATGTTTGAAATAGGGCCTATCCCATCAACGGCCAGCGCCTTTTCTGTTGCCATCTAGCCATCAATAGCTATCTTGATGGCAGCTGATGATGGAAAGGGAGTGTGATATGGCAGAACCGCAGCTCTCCGTTCGAAGCGCTCGCGCGAAGGACCTAGCCCATAGGCTTGCTCGCCGTGAAAACCGGTCTATCGCCGATATCGTCGAGCGCGCGCTTGAAGCGTATGAAATGCGGGAGGCTGGGCGGGAACCCGCATCAGCATTCTATGCGCGAATTTCCGAATATACGGCAGCTTTCTCCGGTGACGATGCCGATCTGGATGTGATCATCAACGAAAACAGAAAGCCTCATTTAGGTATAGATCTGTGATCTTCGTCGATACCAACGTTATTTCCGAAACGCTGAAGCGAGATCCGGACAGGAACGTCCTTGCATGGCTGGAAAGGTATGATGCCGAGCTGGCTCTTTCGACGGTTGCAATAGCAGAGATCGCCTTCGGTATTTGTAAAATCCGGCCGCAGGAGCGGGCCAACCGATTGGAACTGGCGCTGTCGGATTGGCGTCTCCGTTTCGCAGACCGGATATTCCCTGTCACCGAACAGGCTGCCTTGGCCTATGGTGAACTTATGGGGCACGCCGTACGGAAGGGACGCCCGATGTCCGTGCCGGACGGGTTGATCGCCGCCATTGCGCTTGTCAATGGTGGAAGATTGGCTACCCGCAATATCAAGGATTTCCAGACCTGCGGGCTCGACCTTATTTCGCCCTGGAATTTCTGACGAGCAGCCCCGAGGTTACCGGATATTCAGCGCCAACCGGATTTCATCCTCGTTTTCCAGCTTCTGGATCACCACGCCATACCAGCCGAGGCCGTCGTAATCCTCGTAGCCGAGGGTTTTGGCATAGGCGACGATCGAGCCGTTGTTGTCGTAATAGCTGCCGGAAGGCTGACCGCTCGGATTGGCGAGGGCGAAATGGGTGAAAAGCAGGGCGGGGTTCGTCGTGGCGATGACGCGGCTGTTCCCATCAAGCAGAAGGACGGTGGTCTTTTCCGCTACGTGCGGCGCGAGGTTGGCCTCTTTCTCGACGATCGATTGCCCCTGGTTTTGCCAGTCGAAATAGACGCCGAGCGTGCCCAGAAGCGCGCCGTCGAGTTTTCCGCCTTCGCGGATGCCGGTCGCATAGACAAGGGCCGTGCGGTTGTCGTGCGGGCCGGAGCGTTTGACTTCGTCAACGACATAATCGTCGCCTGACTTGCTGCGGCTCGCGGCGGCAAACCAGGGTTCTTCCGCCAGCGACAGGCCGGTGAGCTTGCGTTGGAATTTCGGATTGGCCGAGGCGATCACTTTGCCGGAAAGATCGGTCATGACGAGATCGAGATAGACGGTGTAGAAGCGGTTGATGACGCCGAGGCGCTCGGACGCGAAGCTGCGGCGCTCTGTCGACGGATCGGCAAGCGCCTGCCAGAGGGCGGTATCGGTGGCCCACCAGCGGACATCGGCGGTGCGCTCGAAAAGGTTGCGGACGATCAACTGAACCAGCGTCTGAGCGAGATCGGTGAGCCTGATGCCCTCCATTTCGTGCACCAACTGATCCGCCATGCTGCGTGTCATCCCGATACGGCCAAGTACGTTGCTTTCGAATTTTGCGGCGATATCGGAGGCGACCTGCGCCAGCCGTTGCACCTCGTTGGCAACCACGGCAAAGCCCTTGCCCGTTTCGCCGGCGCGCGCCGCCTCGATCAATGCATTGATTGCCAGAAGCCTTATCTGCTTGACGACATGGGTATTGTCGGCGCTGAAGCGCTCAAGATCCCTGCCGATGCCGTCGGTGATGACCTGCATCGAGCGGGGCGTTGCTGCATGCTGCTGCTTTTCTGCCTGTGCCGGTATCATTTTGCAGATCCTGATCTGTGAAAAGTAAATGTGACAATATGTCTATATTTTGCACGTTCTGGTTTTTGCTTGGTTAATGTGCACGCGTTTGTCGATGGGAAATGCAATTGTTCTTCGGTTTCTTGAAGCCTCGACGAAATCCAAGTGGGAGGGTCGTTAGCTAAAGACCTGAGTGCAGGAGATATCCGCCGTGAGCTGGTGAACCGTTGTGCTTCTGGAACTTGTACTGAAACTAGACGTTAGGCCTGCATCATCTGATGGAGGTTGCCATGCATGCGCAGTTCCTCACGACTTTCGCCGCAGCTTTGTGCTTGCCGATTGTGACCGCTGGGGCCGCTTTGGCCGCCGAGGGCGATTTTTTGAAATCGATGGATGGAAAATGGTCGGGCAGCGGAAAAGTTCTGACCAGGATCGGTGGTAAATCCGTCAATGTGCGCTGTAATGTCGACTTCTCGGCGGGTGCGACGGACCTTGCGATGCAGGGGTCATGCCGAGCGCTGGCCATCGTCAGCCGGTCCATTTCCGCGGCGCTCAAAGCTTCCGGCACGCGATATAGCGGAACCTACACCGGCCCTTCCGGCCAACCATCCTCGCTTTCCGGAAACCGCCAGGGGCAATCCATCAATCTGGCTGTGCGCTGGGCGAGGGATATCAACGGCGATCGCAATGCGACGATGACGATCGCCAAGCTTGGCGAAAACCGGCTGCGGCTACAGACGATCGATAATGATCCGGCCAGCGGCAAGTCGGTTGTCACGAGCAGTATCGATCTGCGCCAGTAAAGCATCTCAAGCTTCAGCTCCGCCCCGACGGCTGATCAGAGCAAGTCGCCGCGTGACCGACGAGCCTTTAACGCCGACGGTCCTGTGCCCGATGCGCTGTTCCCCCCGAACCTTCTCCCAGCGTCAACTTGCCTCATGGCTGCGGCGGCTTGAGCACTTTCGGTCAAATCCAACTGATATATAAGTATACACATCTTGCGCGAGATGAGTTTTCTCATCGACCTGGACCGCTTTTAGGGGAGGCGATTTTGGCGGGTGCAAGGCTTTGGGTTTGTGCCCGCCTTTGCGGGCAGCGTGGGGAGACGCGCCGAAAATGTTTCAACAGGTTTACGATCCGGTCGCTCAGTCGCTCGGACTGAGTTCGATCTTTGCGGCCCTGCCGCTTCTGACGATGTTCATCATGCTCGGAGGGTTCAGGCTGTCGCCGCAGCTTTCCGGCCTATGCTCGCTTATCGTGGCGATGGGGGTCGCCATCATCATCTACGGCATGCCGGTCTCGGTCGCCGCCAATTCCGCGCTCTACGGCGCGGCGTTCAGTATTCTTCCGATCATCCTGATCATCATCAACGCCATCTGGATCCACAACATGATGGTGAAGTCGGGATATTTCGATATCCTGCGGCGCAGTTTCGGGGTGATCAGCACCGACCTTCGCGTGCAGTCGATCATCATCGCCTTCTGCTTCGGCGGCCTGCTCGAGGCGCTTGCCGGCGCCGGTACGCCGATCGCGATTGCCGGGGTGATGATGGTCGCAATCGGCATGGATCCGCTGAAAGCCGCACTTTGCGCGCTTGTGGCCGATACCGCGCCGGTCGCCTTCGGCGCACTTGGCGTGCCGATCACGACACTGGCTGCCGTAACTGGTTTACCCTATGACGAACTGGGTGCAATCATCGGTCGCCAGACGCCGATCCTTGCGCTGTTCATTCCGCTGATCCTCGTCTGGATCGTCGACGGCGGCAGGGGGCTTCGCCAGACATGGCTGCCTGCATTAATCGCCGGTTTTGCCTATGCCGTGACGCAGTTCATCAGCTCGTCCTGGATTTCGGTGCCGTTGACCGACGTTCTCGGCGCGCTTGCCGGGGCTGCCGCACTCGTCGCCTTCCTGCAGGTCTGGAAGCCGAAGGAAACCATCGAATGCGCCATCGTCAGCGAAGGGGAAAATTCGAAAATCCCGTTCAACAGCCGCAGCGTTTCGATCGCCTTTCTGCCCTATATCGCAATCATCGTGATCTTTACGCTGTCGCAGATCGGGCCGATTGCCCAGGCTCTTTCTGCCGGTGTCAGCAAATTCGCCTGGCCGGGCCTTGCCATCACCAATCCGACAGGTGGTGCGATCGGCACGTCGCTATCGCTGCCCTGGCTGCCGGGTACCGCAACGCTTCTGGCCATTGCCGGCATGTTCTCGATGCCTTTCCTGAAGGTGTCCGCCGGTGCCGCCGTCGAGACCTATGGGGCAACTCTGAAGCAGCTGAAATGGGCCATTCCGACGGTTCTCTGTGTGCTTGCCGTCGCATTCGTCATGAATTTTTCCGGACAGACCATCACGCTCGGGCGCTGGCTCGCCACGACCGGACATGCGTTCGCATTCCTGTCGCCTGCCATCGGCTGGATCGGCGTGGCGATTACCGGATCCGACAATTCCGCCAACGCGCTCTTCGGTGCTCTGCAGGTCGCGGCGGCGCATGAAACCGGCCTGTCACCCTCGCTTCTGGCTGCAGCCAATAGTTCCGGTGGCGTGCTCGGCAAGATGATCTCACCGCAAAGCCTGACAATCGGCGCCGCTGCGGTCGGCATCATCGGACGCGAAGGGGACATCTTCCGCAAGACGCTTCCCTGGAGCATCGCACTGACGCTCGTCCTTTGCGCGATCGTCTTCCTTCAAACGACGCCCGTGCTTTCGTGGATGCTTCCATAAAGCCTCGGAAATGACTGTGAAATAGGAGAACTACCAATGGTCTACAAAGCAACCAACAAGTCGAAATACTGCTACACGATCGAGGATATTCCGCTGGTACCGCTGACGGAACAGTCCAGCACGCGCTTCGTCGCGGCAGGCCCCGCCCTGCTCAGCTTCATCACCAATCCTCCCGGATGCGTATTCCCGATCCACAGCCATGAGGCCGTGCAGATCCTGGTCATTCTGGAAGGTACGGAAGAGCATACCTGCGGTGATGAAACCTTCCTGATGGAAGCCGGCGATGTCTGCGTCCATCCGTCGAACGTGCCGCATGGCGGCCGCACGACGACCGGTTTCCGTGGTATCGACATCTTCGTTCCGCCGCGTGAAGACTACCTGCAGCTGATGGCCAAGCATGGCCTTCCAATTGAAGGCTCCAAGTGATATATTAAAATTCAATAGGCTGTCTTTGCGACCCCTAATCGCTTTGGTGGCTTGATCGGAGGAGCGGAAAAGGGCGGGGCTGATCACCTCTCCAACTCCGCTCCTTTGCCTTGTCGGAGAAGCGGAATTGCCGGCGGCCTATCGGTTTTTGAAGAACGTAATAGACATATTGGAGTGACGATAATGACGGGTTCAAATTGGGATTTCAGATTGCCGACTGCGGTCCATTTCGGTTGGGATCGATTGTCGACCCTACCCGATATGATTTCGAATTTGGGTGGTCGTCATGTGTTTGCGATGATTGGACGCAGCTTTCTCGACCGCGTCGGCGAGGCAGGATTGAAAGAGCTGGTCGGCTCTGCAGGGCTGACGATCTTTACCGATATCGAGGAAAACCCGTCGATCGATACGGTCGATACGGCCGCAGCCCGTTGCCGGGGGAGCGGTGCGGACATCATCGTTGCGATCGGTGGCGGCAGTGTGCTGGATGCGGCTAAATGCGTGGCGCTGCTGCAGAAGAATGAAGGTTCGATCCGGGACTATCTCTATCGGGAACGCAAGCCCGCAGGCCGCGGCCTGCCGCTGATTGCCGTGCCGACGACGGCCGGGACCGGCAGCGAGGTGACGCCTTTTGCCGTGATCACCGACAAGGACAAGAATGCCAAGCCGGCGATTGCCTATCCCGAGTGCTTTCCGGATCACGCGATCGTCGACCCGGCGCTGACGCTCAGCATGCCGACGGCGGTTGCGGTTTCAACCGCGCTCGATGCGATGACGCAGGCGCTGGAAGGGTTCTGGTCGACGCGCGCCAATGACATGACGCGGGCGATGGCTTTTCGTGCGATCGTGCTGATCTTCCGCAATATCGAGGCCGCCTGCCTCGACAAGGATCGCGATGCGATCGAGCAAGTAACGCTCGGCAGCGTGATCGGCGGCACGCAGATGGCGATGATCGGCAATACGGCGCTGCATCCGCTTTCCTATCCGCTGACGCTGGATTACGATCTTCGCCATGGGTTGGCCTGCGCGATCTATGTTCCGGCCTTCCTGCGTTTCAACAGGTCAGAACTCGGCCTCTGGTTCGATGATCTTCTGACGGTTCTGGGGTTCGGTTCGGTCGAGGAGTTCGCTTCGGCTTTCGAAGCCAAGATGGAAAGGCTCGGTGCGCCGACACGTCTTTCTGCGCTCGGTGTCACCCGCGAAGCGATCCCGCAGATCGTCAAGAATGGCGTCGGTCGTTCGACGGATTTCAATCCGCGCAAGCTGACCCCGGAAACCATGGTCGAAATCCTCGAAACCATGCTGTGACCTGAGGGCACCGCACCTTTGACAAGCCGATTGCTGCCGGGCCATGCTCGGCAGCAAAGAGGGGTGGATTCGCGAATGCGGTCCCGAATGCCAAGAACAAGCCGTGAGAAAGTGGATATGGAGGATAATAATCCCCCGCAGGAGCAGAGAAAAAACCTGGCGAGCATACGCGACGAACTGGACCTGCGCAGTGCCAGCACCTCGGCGCTGATCTATCAGGTCCTGTGGAACGATATCGTGTCGCTGCGCCGTTATCCGGGCGATCCGATCCTGGAGAAGGAGATCGCCGCGCAGTTCGGCGTGAGCCGCACGCCGGTGCGCGAGGCGATCCTGCGGCTTTCGAACGAGAAGCTGATCGAGATCCTGCCGCAATCGGGAACTTTCGTGGCGCGTATCGCGCTCGATACGCTGCCGGAGGCGATCGTTGTCAGAAAGGCACTGGAGGATGTTACGGTCAGGGCGGCGGCGGTGAAAGCCAGCCGGACGCAGATCGCGACTTTGCGCGCCAATCTCGAATTGCAGAAAGTGCAGGCGGCGGAGGCCGATTACGAAGGGTTTCGCCGGACCGATGACACGTTTCACACGTTGATCGCCGAAGCCGCCGGTTATCCCGGCATCTGGGAGATCATCAAGTCGGTGAAGATCAAGGTCGACCGTTACTGCCACCTGAGCCTGCCGAAACCGGGCCGGATCGCGCGGCTGATAAAAGAACATACGGCGATCTTCAATGCCATACGCGACCACGAGCCAGATCGCGCAGCCGAGGCGATCCACGCCCATCTCGACGCCATCATGACGGGTGTCGAGATGCCGGAAAATCTGGCGGTCTTTACCGTCACGCGGTGAAATGACCCGGCGCTTCAACGCCGGGCTGTCATCTCACGGGATGTGGCGCAGCCACTCTTCGCTGGCGAATTTTTCGGCTGCGAGCTTTTCGGCTGCCGCATATTCTTCGTCAGTGATCGACCCGGGCGTACCGCCGTTCAGCGAAACAAAAGTTTCCTTCATGCGGCGGATGATTTCGGCACGCGGAAGACCGGTCTGGCTGCGCAGCGGATCGACGCGCTTTACCGCGCTGGTCGTGCCCTTGTCGCTCAGCTTTTCGCGGCCGATGCGCAGGACCTTGACCATTTTTTCCGCGTCCATGTCATAGGCCATGGTGACGTGGTGGAGGACCGCGCCGGAAGAGAAGCGCTTCTGCGCCGCGCCACCGATCTTGCCCTTTGAGCTGGAGATGTCGTTGAGCGGCTTGTAGAAGGCGTCGATACCGAGCGAGATCAGCGCCTTCAATACCCAGTCGTCGAGGAAGGCGTAGGAATCGGCAAAGCTCATGTCCCGAACCAGTTCGCCCGGTACGTAGAGCGAATAGGTCACGCTGTTTCCGGGTTCGACCAGCATTGCGCCGCCGCCGGTGATGCGGCGGACGGTTTCGATGCCGAATTCCGCGGCTGCCTCCATATCCACCTCGTTGCGGAGCGACTGGAAACCGCCGAGAATGATGGCCGGACGTTCCCATTCCCAGAAACGTAGGCAGGGGCCGCGACGGCCGGACGCCACTTCCTTAGCCAAAACCTCATCCATGGCGACATGCAGGGCAGGGGTGAGCGCCGGGGTTTCGATGATCTGCCACTCGTAATCGCGCCATGTGCCGGTGACGCCGAGTGCGCGGCGAACGGCGATCGCCACTGCTTCCGGGCTGAAACCGATCATTTCCGCGCCCGGGCGCAGGCCTGCGCGCACGGCGGCGATAATGTCTTCTACCGTGGAAGCGGCGGACAGGCCTTCGAGAGAAGAGCGGATATCGTCAAGCGCTTCAGCCGGTTCGAGGAAGAAATCGCCAGAGACCTGGACATCCGCGAGAACGCCATCGCGGACTTCGAGATCGACGACAACGAGCTTTCCGCCCTGAACCTTGTATTCACCGTGCATAGTCTGGCTTCCTACCTGAATTTACCCTGCTGACTTCCGCGCATTCACGGGAACGAGACGAGGTCTCCGTAAAGCGAACGGAGCTTTGCCTTTACAGCGTCAGAACCGCGGTAGATGTCAATGAATTTGCGCAGGCGCGGATCGTCGCGCATATCGGGCCGGGTGACGAACTGGAAGGCGTAGATCGGATCGTTCTCGAAGATCAGGCCGGATGCCGGGTCGAGGCCGGCAAGTTTTGCGAAGGTCGGGTAGGTGGCGGCGGCATCGACATCATCGAGCGCACGGGCGATCTGAGGGCCGTCGAGCTGGGTGATCTGCAGGGGCTTCAGCCACTGGACGATATCTTCGAGCGTGGCGCGATGGCCGACACCGGGTTTCAGCTCGACAAACTTTGCCTGCTGGAGGAGGAGCAGCGAACGGCCGGTATTGACCGCGTCACCGGAAAACGCGATCTGCGCGTTGTCGGGCAGCTCTTCCAGCGACTTGTACTTCTTCGAATAGAGGCCGAAGGGCGTGGCGTAGGCAGGCGCCACGGCGACGAGATTGCGCCCGCCGGCCTGGTTGGTGAATTCGAGATAGGGGATGTGCTGGAAGAGGTTGGCGTCCATTTCCCGATCGGCCACCGCCATGTTCGGCGTGTTCCAGTCGTTGAACTCGGTGAGTTCAACGTTGAGGCCCTGGGCTTTTGCCTCTTCGACGGCAACTTCGGCTGCCTGATTGGAAATGCTGGTGGCAAGCGCGATGCGCAATGGGGCCTCGTCCTGCGCCATGCCGGCGGAGGCGATGAGGGAGGATGCGATCAGGATTGCGATCTGGAGGATATGCCTGAGAGAGACCATGGACGTGCTCGCAAATGGAGTAGGCGCGGCGGCACTGTCACTGCACCGCATTTTTGTGGTGCTTTACCCCTGTTTGGCGATGCAATCCATGGGGGAAATGAAAAATATACTTATTGAGTCAAGTTTATGGAATGGAGAGTGACTACCGGCAGTGTTGCCGGTAGTCACAAGATAAGGGATCAGAGGCCCATGGCCTTCAGTTCCTGCAGCGGCGGGATGGTGTCGAACATGTGCTGGTCGAGACGGTCCCAGATGATGCCGCAGGTCGGCTTGTGCGGGCCGGAAACGTTGATCGCGCGCGTCGGCGTGAAGATGACGTCGACGACCGTGTCATAGACATCGGGGTTGAGCTTTTCCGACAGGACCTGGCAATCGTGGACGACGGCGGCGCAGGGGGTTTCGACGGAGATCTTGCCGAGCTGGTAGAGCATGCCCCATTCGGCATCGAAGAAACCGTGGCCCTTGCCGAAGCGCACGCCGTCGAGATTGATCGCGCCGGTGCCGGTGACCATGTAATCGACATTCGGAAGCTTGGTCTGGATATCGGCAAGCGTCATATGCTGGCCGACGCGTTCCATGCCGTCGAGGGTCGAGGCGTAGAGATAGGTTTCCGGGTCGATCTTCTTCGGATCGAGCAGCCAGAATCCGCGCTTGATCGAATAGGTCGTCATCAGCACCAGCTTGCCATCCTTCAGCGCCTGCAGGCGCAGGCGGTCAAGGCAGTTGTCCGGCGTGATGAAGATCAGGCGGGCGTCGCGGTAATAGGGGTTGTCGATCAGACGGTCGACAGCCGCTTCACCGCCTTCGAAATCGGCGATGAATTCGCCGAAATCGAAATGGAAACGGCTGTCGGCGACGGCGACCTTGCGCAGTTCGGTCCAGACGCGTTCGCGCACGGACGACTTGTGATCTGCGATTTCAGCGTAATTGGACGTTTGAGGGGACATGGGGGTGCTCCTTGTAAACCTTAGGCGGCCGGCTGCATGCCGCGTTTGCGCAGCATCTGCCGTTCGATGACGATGACGATTTGATAGAAGAGAACCGAGATGAGGACCGAGACCACGGCGACTGTCCAGATCATGCCGTAGTCGAGATAACCTCGCGATTGGTTCAACAGATTGCCGAGCCCGGTGCCGGTGGCGAGCCATTCGGCGATCATCACGCCCAAAAGCGCGCGCGGAACGGCAAGCCGCATGGCGGCGAAAAGATAGGGCAGGGATGCCGGGATGGAGACGAGCCGAAGCTGCGCAAACGGGCTGGCGCCATAGGCGCGCACCACATCGAGCGCGCCGCGCGACACCATGCCGAGCCCCTGCGCCAGCGTGACGAAAGCCGGGAAGAAGGTGACCGAGATGGTGATCCACAGGATGACCGACGGGCCGCGACCGAGAAGCAGCACGAGAAGCGGCGTCAGCGCCACGAGCGGCATGGTCTGCGTCACCAGCGCCACCGGCATGAACGAGCGGACGATGCCGGGGCGCACGACCGAGGCGAGGGCAAGCGCAAAGGCGAAGGCTAAGCCGGCGGCCATGCCGATCAGCGTCATCGGCAGCGTCTGGCCCAGCGCTGCGAGAAGCCGGGTTTGCGCCGAGGTCGCGGAGGGGGCGAGGAAGAGATAGTCGAAGACGCCTGCCGGGGTTTTGGCGATCATGGCTGGCGTGCCGAGAACTTTTAAGAGCAGCCACCAGACGATGAAGGGGAGCGCGATCGAGGCGAGCGTGATGGCGATTGTGGAAAGCCAGTGGCCTTCCGAGCGGATGCCGGGCGGGGTGGCGGCGACGGTGACGGCGCGGGTGGAGCGGGTGAGGCGAGCCTCGATAAGCGCGAAAATACCATAGGCGATCAATGCCATGGCGGTGGCAGCAAGGCCGATGCCCCAGAGGCGGGCGGGATCGGCGCGGCCGAGCGAGCCGATCAGATAGGCGCCGAGGCCGAAACGACCGCCACCGCCGAATTCCGCCAGGATCGAGCCGAGGACTGCGGCGGGGGCCGCGATCCGCAAACCGGCGAGGATGGCGGGCAG
Organism: Aliirhizobium wenxiniae; assembly: GCF_019511445.1. GTDB lineage: Bacteria > Pseudomonadota > Alphaproteobacteria > Rhizobiales > Rhizobiaceae > Neorhizobium > Neorhizobium wenxiniae_A. Next base: position 87,041 of record NZ_JAEUAN010000009.1, on the reverse strand, counting down.
GGCGGCGCGGATTTCGACCAATCGCAGGAGAGCAAGGCGGCCGCCGCCATAGGCGCGCACCACGTCGAGCATGCGCCGGTCGGTCTGGCTGATGCCGGTGACGGTGGCGCTCATGGTGACGAAATAGCAGCCGAGTGCGGCGAGCACGACGCGCGGCGTCATGCCGGAAAAGGTCAGCACGAGGATCGGCGAGATGGCGATCGGGGGTAGCGCGAAGATCGCCACATTGAGGCCGCGGCCGAGCCTTGCCGCAACCGGCGAGACGGCGAAGAGGATGCCGGCGAGGATGGCGAGACCGTTGCCGATCAGGAAGCCGAGCGAGGCTCCCTGGAAGGTGGCGAGGATATGGGCGGGATAATCACCGCGATCCGACCAGAAGCGGATGAGCACTTCCGTCGGGGCAGGCAGAGCGCCGCCGGCGACGAGCTTGAAACGGCCAAGGATCTCCCAGAGGACGAGCAGGATCGCCGCATTGCGAAGCGCGGTCCAATGGCGGAATCCGGTTTCGCCTTTGGTCGTCCCGGAGGAAGCCCCAATCGCTGTCTCAGTGGCCATCCAGAGCCTCCGCGACCTGATCTTCGAGCGCATGGAATTCCGGTGTCGTAAACACTTCCGGCAGGCGCGGGCGGGCGAGCGGGATGTCGACTATTCTGCCGATACGGCCCGGGCGGCTCTGCATGACGACGACACGGTCGGCGAGGAAAACGGCCTCGTCTATGCCGTGGGTGACGAGTAGGGTCGTGGCGCGGCTTTCCATCCAGATGCGCTGCAGTTCGAGATTCATCTGGCGACGCAGGATCTGGTCGAGCGCGCCGAAGGGTTCGTCGAGGAAGAGAACTTTTGGATCGGTGACGAGGGCGCGGGCGATGGCGACGCGCTGGCGCATGCCGCCGGAAAGCTCGCCGGGGAGCGCCTTTTCAAAACCCTTCAAGCCGACGAGGGCGATCAGTTCGGCGATCTTGGCGGAGAAATCGGAGCGCTTGCGGCCGAGCACGTCGAGCGGCAGGGCGATGTTGTCTTCGACGCTGCGCCAGGGCATCAGGGCGGCATCCTGGAAGGCGACGCCGGTGAGGCCAGCTTTTGCCGCCTGCTGCGGTTTCATGCCGGCAATGCCGATCTCGCCTGCGGTTGCGTCATCGAGACCGAGCGCCAGGCGCAGCATGGTGGACTTGCCGCAGCCGGACGGGCCGATCAGCGCCGTGAACGAGCCTGCGGGACAATCAAGCGAAACGTTGTCGAGCGCCTGAACGACAGTCCCGCGCCCCTGAAAGGAGCGCGAGACGGTTTCAAGCGTAATGCCGGTTTGAGAGGTCATCAAACTTCTTCGAGAACGGTGGTGTCGAAGTGTTCGCGCTTGGCGGTGATGCCGACGGCGGCAAGCGCCTCGATATTGGCGGCGATCGCCTCTTCGCTCATGAAGAAGATGCCCTTCGGGTTTTCCATCAGCGGCTTCTGCGCGGTGTTGAAATAGACTTCGTTCTCGATCGAACGGCCGGTGCCCTTGAACCAGGTATCGGCAAAGGTCTTCGGGAAGGCTGCCGGATCGGCGAGGTTTTCTTCCCAGCCCTTGCGGCTGGCCTTGAGGAAGGCGACGATTTCCTTGCGCTTGGCCTTCAAGGTTTCTTCGGTGACGACGACGGTGTCGTTGAAGATGGTGAAGCCGAAATCATAGAGCAGGAAGGAAGTGGCGTCTTCGCCGGCCTGCTTGATGGTGAAGGGGACGTTGGTGGTGAAGTCGACGGAGGCGTCGATCTCGCCCTTGATCAGCGGGGTCGGGTCGTAGGCGTAGGGCACGATGTTGACCTGGCTTTTGTCGACGCCGGAGATCTTCAGCATGGCTTCGACCGAGATGACGTTGACCGGCGGAACGGCGAGCGTCTTGCCGATCAGGTCCTTCGGTTCCTTGATCGGGTTTTTCGCCAGCGACACGATGCCGATCGGGTTCTTCTGGTACTGGGCGCCGATGATCTTGAACGGTGCGCCCTGTTCGACGATTGCCTTGATCGTGGTGTCGGGGGTGGTCAGTGTCAAGTCGGCCTTGCCGGCGATGATCGAGCTTTCCGGGATGACGTCCGGGCCGCCGGAGAGATATTCGAGCTCAAGCCCGGCTTCCTTGTAATAGCCCTTGTCGGCGGCGAGGAAATAACCGGCGAATTCGGCGTCGTTGATCCACGAGGCCTGGAAGTTGAACGGGGTGGCGGCAGAGGCCATGCGGCCCATCATTGGCATGGTCGCGGCAGCGCCCATCAGGCCCATGAAATGGCGGCGGTTGAGGGAGAGATGCATCGGGCTGTTCCTTGGTTGTCGGGGTGTAGTCTTAAAAACTGTCTGTCAGACGATGCCGCGCATGCGGGCCAGTTCTTTCAGCGGCGGCGTATCGACGATCTCGTCGCGCGCCAGCCGCTCCCATTTTATGCCGCGGGGACGCCGGTTGTGGCGCTCGACCGTTGCAAGGCGGCTGGGCGTGGCGATGAAATCGACCTGGATGTCGGTTTCGCTGGGGCTCAACTGTTCATCGACGACCTGGACGTCATGGACGATCGCCGCGACCGGCGTCTTTTCATCGAGGAGGCCGAGATCGGTGAACATGCCCCATTCGAGATCGAAAAACGTATGGCCCTTGCCGAAACGAATGCCGTCCTTCGTTACCGCCGATGCACCGGTGGCCAACAGGTCGAAACGTCCGATCGAGGTGAGTTCCTCGAGGCTGACAGCACGGGCGAAATGTTCCATTCCGTCGAGCCATGCGGCGAAAGGGGCAGCCTCCGGCGGAACGACGCCGGGGGCCATGTAGAGAAAGCCGCGCTGCATGTTGTAGGTCGACATGACGAAGGCCTTACCCTCGACGATCAGCCGGCGGCGAAGCTCGGTCATGGAATTGTCGGGGGTAACGAAGGCCAGCTTCGAGCCGGTGAAGGCCGGGAGCGCCGCGATGCGATCCGTCGCCTGTTCGACGCCTTCGAAATCCGGAATGAACTCGCTGAAACTTAAGTGAAAGCGCGTATCGGGGCGCGCGACAACCTTGAGGTTGTCCCAAATTCTCTGCCGGATCACGCGGGGTTGTGCCATCATGGCCTCTGTTTCAATGTTTCATAATTGTGAAACAATAGTTTCATTGTTGCAAGAGGGGTGCTAGTCTTTTTATGCAGAGCGGCAAACCGGAGAATTCATGGCCTCGCGTCTCGTCTTGCGCATTCAGGAACGCTACCAGCGGCTGACAGCCGGCGAGCAGAAGCTTGCCCAGCTGATCCTTGACCGGCAGGACGATATCCTGACCCATTCGGCGACCGAGATTGCCGAGATGGCCGGGGTTTCCAAGGCAACCGCCGCGCGTTTCTTCCAGCATCTAGGCTATGCGGATTTTAACGAAGTCAAGTTGCAGGCGCGTGAAGAGCGCAATCGTACCGAGCCTTACGGCTATTCGGTTACGCGGTCGGAACAGGTGGCGCTGGGGCGCACGATCGGTGCGCATCTGGAACTGGAACTGAAGAACCTCACCAAGACATTTGAGGAAATGCGCTCCGACAAGGTGCGGCAGGCGGCGGAACTGATTGGGGCCGCGCCAAAGGTGTGGGTTCTCGGGCTCGGCGTGGAAGAGGGCGTGGCGCGTTATGCGCGGCTGGTCTTTTCGCGGTTGAGGCACAGCGTGATGATTCTCGGTATTAATCAGGGATCGTGGGCGGAAGATCTGGCGATGACCGGGCCGAAGGACGTGTTGCTGCTGGTGACCCTGCCGCCGCATCAGCCGATCCTCAAACCGATCCTCAGCCACGCGGCGACGAGCCGTCTCAACATCATCACCATCACCGACCGCAACTCGATGCTGGAAGCGCAGCGTTATTCGAACGTCGTCTTGCCCTGCCATGTGGCGAGCTTTGCGCTCGGGCCGTCACATACGACGATATTGAGCACGGTGAGGCTTCTGGCGCTGACCTATGCGGCGCATGCGGGACGCTCGGCGCAGCAGCGCGCCGAGATCATCTCCGCCATCCATGAGGAACTGGGCGACCTCTAACTGCCCGCTATCGCAAGAACCGCCGGAAACGGCGCAACGCCAGCCAGAACAGCACCGACCCGATGACCAGCAGTGCGAGCAACTGCGGCCAGACGACGTCGATCTGCGCGCCGCGGAACAGCACTGCCTGCGCAAGGATGACGAAATGCGTGTTGGGCGCGAGAAGCATGATGTGCTGGATGATATCCGGCATGCTTTCGCGGGGTGTCATTGCGCCTGAAAGCACCTGAAGCGGCAGCAGTACGAGGATCAGCAGCAGGCCGAATTGCGGCATGGAGCCGGCGACCGTCGCCAGAAATATGCCCATCGAGGTGGTGGCGAAGAGGAACAATGCCGTGCCAGCGACAAAGACTGCCGGCGATCCCTCAATCGGGATAGACAACAGCCCCTTGACGATGATGAACAATGCGAAGCTGGAGGCGAGCAGTACGACGAGGCCCATCGACCAGATCTTGCTGAGCATGATCTCGACCGGTGTGACCGGCATGACCAGCAGATGTTCGATCGTGCCGTGTTCCCGCTCCCGGATAAGGGCGGCACCCGTCAGGACTATGGAGAGAAGGGTGATCGAGGTGATGATGTTGGTGATCGAGCCGAACCATGACTTGTCGAGCGATGGATTGAAACGTGCGCGCAGCGTGAGATCGACCGGGACGTTGCTCTGGCTGCGGTAGCGGTTGAGGAACTCGCTCACCTCGTTTGAAACGATCGTCTGGATATAGCCGCTGCCGCTGAAGGCCTGGCTCATGCGGGTCGCATCGACATTGAGCTGGATGACCGGTTGCTGGCCCGCCAGCACGTCGCGCTGGAAATCCGGCGGGATATTGAGCGCGAACGTGTCGAGGCCGGCATCCATGCGGCTGTCCATCTCGGAGATCGAAATCTGTTTCGGGGGCACGAAATAGGGAGGCATGAAGGCTGTGCCGATGCGGCCCGACAGCGGCGACTGGTCCTCGTCGACGATGGCGACCGCCGCATTGTTGAGCGTTTCCGGCATGGCGCTGGAGCCGGTATAGATCTGCAGACTGAAGGCGTAGACGATCAGAAGGAGCAGCATCGGGTCGCGGGCGAGACCGCGTAATTCCTTGAGACCGAGTTGAAAAATGTTGGAAGAGAACATGGGTCAGCTCTCCTGCTTCTTGAGAAGCACCGCGCCGAGCGCGGCCAGAATGGGGATGGCGATCAGAAGCGGCACGAAGGAACCTGCAAGGCCGGCGAAATCCAGCGCCTTGGAGAATGTGCCGCGCGAGATCGTCATGAAATAGCTGGTCGGGTAGATCTGGCCAATCAGGGCGCCCGCGCCTTGAAGCGAAGAGACCGGGTCGGTCATGCCGGAATATTGGGTTGCCGGGATGAGCGTCAGAAGCGCGGTGCCGAAGATCGCGGCGATCTGGCTCGACATGAAGGTGGACATCAATATGCCGATCGAGGTGGCGATGATGACGTAGAGCAGGGCAGCCGTCGCATAGGTGATGAAACTGCCGGTGAAGGGCACGCGAAAAATCAGCGTGGCGAAGGCGACCAGCAGCAGGAAATTCAGCATGCCGAGGATGATATAGGGCAGCTGCTTGCCGAACAGGAATTCCAGCCGGGTCACTGGCGTGACATAGAGGTTGATGATCGAGCCAAGTTCCTTTTCGCGCACGACGCTGAGGGCGGCAAGCATGGCCGGGATAAGGATCAGAAGAAGCGGGATGACCGCCGGCACCATGGCGACGAGGCTCTTGACGTCGGGATTATAGCGGAAGCGGGTTTCTATGGAGAAGGTGCCTTGCGTCGCCGCAGCTCCGTTGATCTCTTTCGCCTTGCGGTTCAGCCAGTTGGCGTGCATGCCCTGGACGTAACCGCTGACGGTTTCGGCCCGCTGCGGCATGGCGCCGTCGATCCAGGCGCCGACCTCGACGGTGTCGCCGCGCAGCACGTTGCGGCCGAAGCCGGGCGGGATCTCGATTGCGAGACTGATCTCGCCCTCGCGCATGCGCCTGTCCATGTCGGCATAATCGCGGATCGGCTCCTTCTCGATGAAATAGCGCGAGCCGGCGATGTCGAGCACATAGTCGCGGCTGATCGTTGAGTCGTCGCGGTCGAGCACGGCGAAGGTGAGGTCCTCGACATCCATGTTGATGCCGTAGCCGATGACGAACATCAGGATGACGCTGCCGAGCACGGCGAGCGTGGCGCGGATCGGGTCGCGCTGCAGCTCCAGCGTTTCTCGCCGCGTATAACTGAACATGCGGCGGAAATCGAAGAAGCGGCGCTTTTTCGGGGCGTGGGTGTCGTGCGACAGGATCGGCTTTGCTGGCGTCGGATCGGCTTTCCTTTCAGTCTTTTCGGATGGCGCGATGCCGGACGCTTCTTCCAGATAGGCGATGAAAGCCTCTTCAAGCGTGGCGGCATTGCGGCTTTTGGCGATCCCGTCCGGTGTGTCGCTGATCAGCACCTTGCCGGCATGCATGAGCGAGATGCGGTCGCAGCGTTCCGCCTCGTTCATGAAATGGGTTGAGATGAAGATCGTGACGTTATCCTTGCGGGAAAGATCGGCAAGGATCTGCCAGAAGCCATCACGGGCGATGGGATCGACGCCTGAAGTGGGTTCGTCGAGGATCAACACGTCGGGGCCGTGGATCATCGCCACCGCAAGCGATAAGCGCTGGCGGATGCCGAGCGGCAGGTTGTCGGGCAGCGTTTCCATGACGTCGGCAAGGCCGAAGCGGCTGGCCATCTCGTCGATCCGCGCCGGGATCTTTTCCTCCGGCAGCTTGAACAGGCGGGCATGCAGATCGAGATTCTGGCGCACCGTGAGTTCGCTATAGAGCGAAAAGGCCTGGCTCATGTAACCGACGCGGCGGCGCACGGCCATGTCGCTGGCATCGACCGTGCGGCCGAAGAGCTTCGCCTCGCCTTCGCTGGCGGCGAGAAGCCCGGTCAGCATCTTCATCGTCGTCGACTTGCCGCAGCCGTTGGAGCCGAGAAAGCCGAAAATTTCGCCGCGCGGAATCTGGAAGCTGACATTATCGACGGCGGTAAAGCTGCCGAAGCGCATGCTGAGATGGCTGGCCTCGATGGCGTAATTTTCCACCCCGCCCTGTTCGCGCGGCGGGATGACGACATCGACATGGCCACGACGCTCGGCTTCGGGGAGAAGCGCGATGAAGGCTGCGTCGAGATTGTCGGTGCGGGTGCGGGAAAGCAGCTCCTGCGGCGTGCCCGTATCGAGCACCTTGCCGCCATTCATGGCGACCAGCCAGTTGAAGCCGGCGGCCTCTTCCATATAGGCGGTGGCGACGATGACGCTCATGCCGGGGCGCCCGGCGCGGATCGTATCGATCAGCTCCCAGAACTGCCGGCGCGACAGCGGATCGACGCCGGTCGTCGGCTCGTCGAGGATCAAAAGATCCGGGTCGTGGATCAGGGCGCAGCAGAGGCCGAGTTTCTGCTTCATGCCGCCGGAAAGTTTAGCCGCGGGCCGGTCGGCGAAGGGGCCGAGGCCGGTACTCTCCAGAAGTTCGCTAATACGGGCTTCTCGCTCCGCCTTGTCCTGGCCAAACAGGCGGGCGAAGAAATCGACATTCTCGAAAACGGATAGGGTTGGATAGAGGTTCTTGCCGAGCCCTTGCGGCATATAGGCAATTCGAGGGCAGGTGGCGTTGCGATGGCCGGCGTCGGACATGTCTCCGCCAAGCACTTCGACCATGCCCTTCTGGATTGCGCGAGCGCCGGAGACGAGCGAGAGCATGCTCGACTTGCCGACGCCATCCGGGCCGATCAGGCCGACCATGCGGCCGGACGGGATGTCGATCGACACGTCATCGAGGGCGATCGTCTTCTTGTAGGCGAGCGAGACCTGCTGCAGCCGGACCACCGGCTCTGTTCTGTCGCTCGGGGTGTTTTTGTCGACGGCGTCCATCTCGGCGCCGTCACTTCACGAGGTTGCGTTCGATGTGTTCGGGCCATTCCGCTTGCGGGTCAAGCCGGACATAGGCCATGCCGGGAAGCCCGGTCTTGACGTACTGGATATATTTCTGGAGCAGTTCCTGCGGGATCTGGGCACGGACGCGAAACGTCAGTTTCTGGCGCTCTTCCTCGGTTTCCACCGTCTTCGGGGTGAACTGCGCGACATCGGCGACGAAGGAGACCTTTGCCGGGATGGTGAGCTGCGGGGCGGCGTCGAGCACGAGGCGGACATCGGAGCCGATCGAGGTCCGGCCGGCCTCGCCGGTCGGCAGGAAGAAGGTCATGTAGACATCGCCGAGATCGACGAGATTGAGGACGCGGCCTCCGGCGGACAGCACTTCACCGGTCTGGGCAACACGATACTGGATGCGACCGTCGCGTGGCGAGGTGAGCGTGCTGTCGGCGATATCGGTATCGACGCTGTCGATTTCGGCCTTGGCCGCATCGACGGCCGCTTCGGCATCGACGATCTGCGCCTTGGCGGCGTTGATCGCCGCATCGGATGCGGCAAGCGATGCTTCGGCCGAGGCAAGTGTGGCGCGGGCTGCCTGTTCCGCCGCCTCGTTGTCGTCCACCACCTGCTGCGAGATGGTGTTGTTGGCAAGCAATTGCCGCGAGCGGGCATTGGTCTTTTGCGCTGAGTCGAGCTGGGCCTTGCGCTGTTCGATCACGGCAAGCGCCGATTTGCGCTCGGCCTCCCGCTGGGCGACGAGGCTGTGGGCGGTATCGACGGAGATTTCGGCGCGACGAAGCTGGGCTTGCGCCTGACGTTTTCCGGCCTCCAGCTGGGCAGTATCCATCTTCGCAAGAACCTGGCCGGCCTTGACGAAATCGCCTTCGCGCACGAGCAGTTCCTGCAGGCGGCCGGCGGTTTTTGTTGATATGTCGATTTCCACGGCCTCGATGCGACCATTGCTGGAGGTGAAGCCCGCGGCTAAGCTGTCACCACGGAAAACCGTCCAGGCGTAATAGCCGACAGCGACCAACACGACGGCGATAACGCCCCAGACCCATCCCTTTATGGACTTCGCCATAACGACCCCCAGCAAGTGCCAATGTTCCCGTGAAGATAGACTTATGGCGTTCCGGGGAATTGACCACGGTCAATGCAATTTTTTGCTGAAACCCGGTGCGGGATTTCAGTAAGGCTGGTTTCCTCGGACAAAGACACTGATGCAGCGCCGCAGATGGCGGTTGCGATCCGCCCGGTCCTTCCAGTCACGGCTGCCCGGCCCGGCCATGCCTCCAAACAGCAGATCCATCAGCATTCGGGCGCCGCTCAATGTGTTGTCCATCGCAAGCGTCTTGCGGGCCACCTGAAGGTCGAGCCATTCCGCGAGAAGCCTTCGGGATCGGTCGACACCCTCGCGGTGCAGGATATCGACCAGTTCAGGCACCTGCTGCGATTCCTGTATAACGAAGGAGATGAAGGCTTCCCGCTCCCGTTCCGCCTCCTCCTCGATGTCGATCATGAAGATCTCTTCCAGCACGTCAGCGACTGGCCGATCTTCTTTCTCCGGCCGGGGAAGATCGAGCATCATGCGGCGGTGCGAGCCGACGACAGCAAGAAACAGCTCGGCCTTGCTTTCGAAGACACGGTAAAGCGTCTGCTTGGAGATATGACAGCGCGCCGCAACGATATCGGTCGTGGTGCCGCGATAGCCAAGTTCGACGAAGGTGCGCCGGGCCTCGTCGACGATCGCCTTGCGGCGCTCGTCGTCGCTCCGGGTTTTCGGCCTGCCTCTCGAACGCTTGACCTCACGCAAGGGCGGCCACCGGATCGAGCCGTGAGGCATTGCGGGCGGGTAGATAACCGAAGGCGATGCCGATCAGGCAGGAGGAGACTACGGCAAGCACTATCGGGCTTGCGGTGAAGACAAGGCTAAAACTCGAACCGAACAGGCTGAAGGTGACGCCGAAGAGCAGCGCCAGCGCCACGCCGAGCACGCCGCCGATCAGGCAGACGAGCACGGCCTCGATCAGGAACTGCTGCAGGATATCCTGACGTCTGGCCCCGACCGCCATGCGCACGCCGATTTCGCTCACCCGTTCCGATACCGAGACGAGCATGATGTTCATCACGCCAATGCCGCCGACGATCAGCGAGATGACGGCGATGGCACCGATCAGAAGCGTCATCGTCTGCGTCGTGCTGGTGATTGTCTGACGGATATCGTCGGTGTTGAGGACGAAGAAATCCTTCGTGCCGTGGCGACCGGTGAGGAAAGTGGTGACCGCCTGCTCGGCGACGCTGGTATCGGCATCGTCGCTGATCCTGAGCGTGACGCTGCGCAGTGACTGGTCGCCGGTGAACCGCGTCTGCACGCTTGTATAGGGCATGTAGATGGAGAGGTTGTCGCTGGAGCCGAAACCGCCCTGTTGCGACGAGATCACGCCGATTACCCGCGACGGCACGCTGCCGACAAGGATGACCTCGCCTATTGCTGCGGCGGCATTGCCGCCGAACAGGGTTTTGGCGGTGTTTTCGTCGATCACCGCATCCTGTTCCATAGCCATGACACCGGTATCGTCGAAAAAGCGGCCGGCGACGAGCTTGGAGCCTTTCACCTCGAAATATCTGCTGCCGACGCCGTTGACCAGGGCGTTGGCTTCGGTGGCGCCGAAGCGGGCGGTGGTGCTTGTCGAAACCGTGGGTGTGGCGGCTGCGACATAAGGGAGTTTTGCCAGGGCATCGGCATCGGAGACGACGAGCGTCTTGACACGGCCCGAGCGCATATCGCCAAAACCGCTGCCGGGGAAGACTTCCAGCGTATTGGTGCCGAGGCTGCTGATATTAGCCAGCACCTTCTGCTGGCTGCCGGTGCCGAGTGCCACGACGGAGATCACCGAGGCGATGCCAATGATGATGCCGAGCATGGTCAGGAAGGAGCGCATGCGATGCGCCTTGAGGGCCTTGCAGGCCATCAGGAAGGCTTCGCGGAACCGGTCGAGACCGGCGCCGACGCGGTTGGCGGGTGTGGCCGCTCGCTGTGTTGTTTCCTTCGCCTGAGCAGGGAGCTCTTTGGAGCGCGTATCGGAAATGATCCGGCCGTCTGAAATCTCGATGATGCGTTCGGCTCTTGCTGCCACCGTCGCGTCATGAGTGACGATGATGATGGTGCGGCCTTCGGCATGCAATTCGTCCAGGATGCGTAAAACTTCCTCGCCGCTCGCCTTGTCGAGCGCGCCGGTCGGTTCGTCGGCGAGGATGACATCGGCATCGTTCATCAGCGCACGAGCAATCGAGACGCGCTGCTGCTGGCCGCCGGAGAGATGGCCGGGACGATGCTCGGTGCGGTCTGCCATGCCGAGGCGGCCGAGAAGGGCGGCTGCCCGCTCGCGGCGCTGGCTGCGGTCGCGGCCGGCATAGACCGCAGGGATCTCGACATTGGAGAGCGCCGAGATCTCGTCGAGCAGGTGGTAGCGCTGGAAGATGAAGCCGAAATGTTCGCGCCTGAGCGCGGAGCGATCGTCATTGTCGAGGGCCGACGTCTCACGGCCGGAAATCGAATAGGTGCCGGATGTCGGCCGGTCCAGCAGGCCCAGAATGTTCATCAGGGTTGACTTGCCGGAACCGGATGCACCGATGATGGCGACCATCTCACCCTTCTCGATCGTCAGGTCGACGTCTTTCAGGACGGTGATCGTGCCATCACCCGAGGCATAGTCGCGGCGAAGGCCCTTCAGGGAAATCAAGGGTTCTGTCATGTTCTCGCCTCCGATCAGAACATCGGCGGCGGGCCGCCGCGACGGCTGCTGCCGGATGTGGAGGCCGTGGCGGAACCTTCGCCGATGACGACACGCTCGCCCTCATCGAGGCCGGATTTCACTTCGGCGGTGATCTTGTTGTTGAGGCCGATCTCGACCTTGCGGGTTTCTATTTTGCCGTCCTTCTCGACGCGCACCTGCGATGCGCCGGTTGCCGCTGTTTCCGGCAGGGCGGAGGAAGGGATTGTCAGGACGTCGGCGGCCGAGCCGAGGATGATGTTGACCTCGGCGGACATGTAGGTGCGGAAACGACCGTCATCATTGGGGATGTCGAAGACGCCGATATAGTAGATCGCGGAAGACGAGCTCGACGATGAAGAAGACGAGGAGCCCGTGCTGGATGAGGCGACGCTGCTGTCGTCGACGATCGATTCAGGGGCCGGCTCGATGGCCGAAAGCGTCGCGTCATAGGATTTTGCCCGGTCGCCGATGACGTTGAAGCGAACCTTCTGACCTGCCTCGACGCGGGTGATGTCGGCTTCGGAAATTTCGGCGCGGACCGTCATCCGGGTCAGGTCGCCAAGTGCGACGATTGTCGGGGCCGATTGGGTGGCGTTGACGGTGCGGCCTTCCTGGTTGACGATGGCCAAAACCGTGCCGTCCATCGGCGCGCTGATGCGGGTGTAACCGACATCGGCCTGCGCCGTCTCGACGGCGACCTCGGCCTCGGTGATCTGCGCATCGAGCGCCTCGATCTGGGCCGTGACGACCTTCACTTCGGCTTCGGCGGATTGTAGATCGGCGCGGGAGCCTGCCTGCTTTTCATAGATCGCCTGCTGGCGCTGCAGTGTCAGGTTGGCGTTTTCCAGTTCGGCCAGGCGTTCGTTGCGCTGGGCCTGGACATTGGCGAGCGACGCCTTGGCTGTCTTCAGCGCATTGTCCTGGGTGGTGGAATCGATCAGCGCGATGAGGTCGCCTGCCTTCACCTTGTCGCCGACGGCGACTTTCAGCGAGGTGATGCGCCCGGATGCCTGCGAGCCGACCGCCACCAGTCGCGACGGCTTCAGCGTGCCCGTGGCAAGAACTGTCGATTCCACATCACCGCGCTTGACCGGCGTGGTCAGCGTTGCTGGCGTGGAGGCCGAGGATGAAAAGGTGAATGCGGCCCCGCCGCCGATCAGGGCGAGGGTGATAAGAAGTGGCGGAAGGGCCGTCTTGAGACGCATTCTGAATACTCAATCTTTTTGAAACCGATGGGTACCGATATTGTTTGGCGACTGTTTTGTGTCAATGCGCAGAACATTAAATGATGGTTAGACTCGGTTCGGACGGCTGCTTGAGGGCCGTTGGTAGTTGCTCGTTCCGCTACCGACTGGACCAGGCAATTATCAAAATCGCGTTAGATCGGCGATAGTTTACAGCCTGCCGGTCCGATGTTCCTTTCGGTCGCAAATTCGGAAATACAGCCTTGGCCGGAGATTTAAGAAGCCGTCTAATGTTATGATTTCTATATGATTTACTATGATTTCGATTGCGCCCTAGCTGCCGGTGGGTGTCTCGAATAAGGACCCATTCAACCATCTCCGCCTTACATGTGGCGGGAAGTGGCGTATTGGCCATTCAACCAGTATGATGTTCAAAACAAGCTTGCGGAAATTTATATACGTATTAGTTTGTATGTAAATTTTCTCCCCTTTCCGTTGGAGTTCTTCGATGCAAAAGACGCCGCTGCGCGCTCTCGCACTTTTGTCTGGTCTCGCATTTCTGGCTGGTTGCCAGCAGGAGCAGCAGGGGCAAGCCCAGCAGGCGCCGCCACCGAGCCCGGTTGGCGTGGTGACGATCGCAGCGGAATCGCTGCCGATCATCAACGAGCTGCCGGGTCGTATTTCTCCGACACGGCTTGCCGAAGTGCGTCCGCGTGTCGCCGGTATCGTCGTCGAGCAGGTTTTCGAGCAGGGTTCGCAGGTCAACCGTGGCGACGTTCTCTACCGGATCGATCCGGCGCCGTTCCAGGTTCAGGTTGACAGCGCCAAGGCAACCGTTGCCCGCGCCAAGGCGGCACAGCTTCAGGCGCGCCAGACATCCGATCGCCAGCAGCAGCTTCGCCGCTCGAATGTCGCGTCGCAGCAGGAATTCGATAACGCGATCTCGCAGTTGGCGCAGGCCGATGCCGAAGTCGCTGTCGCAGAAGCGGGTCTGGCCGAAGCCAATCTGAACCTTCAATATTCGCAGGTTACTGCGCCGATCAGCGGCCGTATCGGTCGTGCGCTGATCACCGAAGGCGCGCTTGTGAGCGCCAACAGCACCGAAAACCTCGCGACCATCCAGCAGCTCGACCCTATCTACGCCGACTTTACACAGCCGGCAGCAGATCTCATTCGTCTTCGCAAGGCGCTGGAAGACGGTCAGCTGATGACCGGCGACGATGAGGCCGAGGTGAAGCTGCTCCTCGATGACGGCACGCCTTACGCCCAGACGGGCCGCCTGCTGTTTTCCGAAGCGGCCGTCGACGAGACGACCGGCCAGGTGGTTCTGCGTGGCGAATTCCCCAATCCGGACGGTGATCTTCTGCCGGGCATGTATGTCCGCGTGCAGATCCAGCAGGGCGTCGAAAAGCAGGCCTTTGCCGTGCCGCAGCAGGCCGTGCAGCGTGATCCGGGCGGTCAGGCAAGCGTGCTTGTCGTCGGTGAAGGCAACAAGGTCGAGCAGCGCCGCGTCAATGTCGGTCGTGCACTGGGCGATCGCTGGGTCATCTCGCAGGGCCTGAAGGCTGGTGACAAGGTTATCGCCGACGGCTTCCAGAAGACTGCACCGGGCGCCACCGTCAATCCGCAGCCGTGGAGCCCGGAAAAGCCGGCAGCAGAAGCAGAAGCCGCCGGCCAGTCCACGCCGGCAGCCGCAGCAGAGCAGAAGTAAGGATCGGGTCGTATGGCAAGTTTCTTCATCGATCGGCCCATCTTTGCGTGGGTCGTCGCGATTTTCATCATGCTGGCGGGTGTGCTTGCGATCCCGATGCTGCCGATCGCGCAGTATCCAAACGTCGCTCCGCCGCAGATCTCGATCTCCACGAGCTATCCCGGCGCATCGCCTGAAAACATCTACCAGAGCGTCACGCGTCCGATCGAGGACGAGCTGAACGGTGTTCCGGGCCTTATCTATTTCGAGTCCACGTCGGAATCCTCCGGTCGTATCTCGATCAACGTCACCTTCGCGCCCGGCGCCAATATCGGTGAAGCGCAGGTCGAGGTGCAGAACCGTATCGCCCGCGCCGAGCCGCGCCTGCCGCAGGCCGTGACCTCGCAGGGTATCCGCGTCGAGCGTGCCGGTACGTCGTTCCTCATGGTCGTGTCACTGACCTCTACGGACGGCAATACCGACGCGATCGGTCTCGGTGACTATCTGCAGCGCAATGTCATCGGCGAAATCCGTCGTGTCGACGGCGTCGGCAGTGCCCAGCTCTTTGCCACCCAGCGCTCCATGCGTATCTGGATGGATCCCGACAAGATGGTCGGTCTCAGCCTGACCTCCACCGATATCGTCAATGCGATCTCGGCGCAGAACGCGCAGGTCGCAGGTGGTCGCATCGGCGCAACGCCGAACCCGATCGGCCAGCAGATTTCGGCGACCGTCAATGTCCAGGGACAGTTGACCTCGCCGGAACAGTTCGGCGCAATCGTGCTGCGTGCTAATCCGGACGGTTCGTCCGTGCGTCTTCGCGACGTTGCCCGTATCGAGGTCGGTGGCGAAAGCTACAACTTCTCCAGCCGCCTGAATGGTCAGCCGAGTGCCGCGATCGGCATCCAGCTGTCGCCGACCGGCAATGCGCTTGCGACGTCTGAAGGCGTGAAGGAGGTCATGGAGGAACTGGCCCGGTATTTCCCGGCCGGCGTCCAGTATGAAATCCCGTATGACACCAGCCCATTCGTGGCGGTGTCGATCGAGAAGGTCATCCATACGCTGATCGAGGCGATGATCCTCGTCTTCGTGGTGATGTTCATCTTCCTGCAGAACATCCGCTACACCGTCATTCCGGCGCTCGTCGTACCGGTCGCGCTGCTTGGCACCTGTGCCGTCATGTATGCGTCCGGTTTCTCGATCAACGTGCTGACGATGTTCGCCATGGTTCTGGCGATCGGCATTCTCGTCGACGACGCGATCGTCGTCGTCGAAAACGTCGAACGCATCATGGCGGAGGAAAAGCTGTCGCCGAAGGATGCGACGCGCAAGGCGATGGGGCAGATTTCCGGCGCCATCATCGGCATCACGCTCGTCCTGACGGCCGTGTTCGTGCCGATGGCCTTTTTCCCGGGTGCTGTCGGCATCATCTACCAGCAGTTCTCGCTGACGATGGTCGTGTCGATCCTGTTTTCCGGCTTCCTGGCGCTTTCGCTGACGCCTGCGCTCTGCGCATCGTTCCTCAAGCCGATCACCGGGGAACATCACGAGAAGAAGGGCTTTTTTGGCCTGTTCAATCGCGGTTTCGACAAGGCGTCGCACGGGTATTCCAGCACGGTCGGAAGCATCATCAAGCGCTCCGGTCGCTTCATGATCATCTATCTCGCGCTGGTTGCCGGTCTCGGCTGGGCCTATATCCAGCTGCCGACGTCGTTCCTGCCGAACGAAGACCAGGGTTTTCTGATCGTCGACGTACAGGCGCCGGCAGAAGCCAGCACCGATCGTACGATCGAGGTCATCTCGCAGATCGAGAAGATCGCGATGGCGGAGAGGGCCGTCGACCGCATTATCGCCATCAACGGCTTCTCCTTCTCCGGCTCCGGCCAGAACGCGGGCCTCGCCTTCATCACCCTGAAGGACTGGAGCGAACGCGGGCCGGAAGACAGTGCCAATGCGCTGGCGCAGCGCATCAACGGCCAGATCTTCGGCATTCGTGATGCGATCGCGTTTTCGCTGTCGCCGCCGCCGATCCAGGGTCTCGGCAACTCGTCGGGCTTCACCTTCCGTCTGCAGGACCGTGCAGGCGTCGGGCAGACGGCACTTGCCGCCGCCCGCGACCAGATGATGGCGGAGGCTGGAAAGAGTCCGATCCTGGCTGGTCTTCGTATCGAAGGCATGCCGGATGCGGCTCAGGTCAACCTGTTGATCGATCGCGAGAAGGCCAACACGTTTGGTGTCACGTTCAGCGACATCAACTCGACGATCACCGCCAATCTCGGCTCGACCTATGTCAACGACTTCCCGAATGCGGGGCGCATGCAGCGCGTGACGGTGCAGGCGGACGGCAATCAGCGCATGCAGACAGCCGATCTCCTGAAGCTCAACGTCCGCAACGCGAGCGGCGGCATGGTGCCGATGTCCTCCTTCGCGAGCATCGACTGGATGCGCGGGCCGGCACAGGTCGTCGGTTACAACGGTTATCCCTCGGTCCGTATCGCGGGTCAGGCAGCGCCGGGTTATTCGTCGGGTGACGCAATTGCCGAAATGGAGCGCCTTGCAGGCCAGTTGCCGGGTGGTTTCGGTTACGAATGGACCGGCCAGTCGCTGCAGGAAATTCAGTCGGGCAGCCAGGCACCGGCCCTGATCGCACTGTCGATCCTGTTCGTCTTCCTGCTTCTGGCAGCGCTTTACGAAAGCTGGTCGATCCCGCTCTCGGTTATGCTCGTGGTGCCGCTCGGCGTGATCGGGTGCGTGGCTGCGGTGATGATACGCGACATGCCTAATGACGTGTACTTCCTCGTCGGGTTGATTGCGATCGTCGGCCTCTCGGCCAAGAACGCGATCCTGATCATCGAGTTCGCCAAGGACCTGCGGGCGGAGGGCCGCACGACCTATGAGGCGACCGTGGAGGCAGCGCATCTGCGTTTCCGTCCGATCCTGATGACGTCCATGGCGTTCACGCTCGGCGTCGTGCCGATGGCGATTGCCACCGGCGCCAGCGCCGCCAGCCAGAACGCCATCGGTACCGGCGTTCTCGGCGGAATGATCTCGGCCACGGTGCTTGCGATCTTCTTCGTGCCGGCCTTCTTCATGTTCATCATGAGGCTGTTCAGCAAGAGCGCCCGTGCCGAACCGATGGGCGGCAAGTACGAAGCCAAGAACGGCTCGTCGGGACATTAATCGATTATCCCCCGGAGGCTACGGCTTCCGGGGGCAACGACCACTTTGGTCCGGACGTGTGGAGTGTCTGGGCTCGATGGAAAGGAGGAGGGATGAGACGGACAAAGGCGGAGGCCGCCGAAACACGGTGCTCGATCCTCTGCGCAGCCGAGAAGCTGTTTTTCGAAAAGGGCGTCGCCAACAGCGCGCTTGACGAAATTGCCGCTACGGCAGGCGTTACCCGCGGCGCGATTTACTGGCACTTCGCCAGCAAGAGTGACCTTTTCCTCGAACTCTACAATGCGGCGCAGCTTCCGCGCGTCAATATGGCAGACGTCGATGACGTCGATGTCGATGAAGAGGATGCGCTGCGAACGATCGAGAATATGGCGTGCGACTGGCTGAACGAACTGGCCTCAGATCCACAGCGTCAGCGCCTTCTGTCCATTCTGTTGAGGACGAATTTTACCGAGGAATTTCAGCCGGTGATGGCGGAGCTCGAGAAGCTCGACCGGGAACATACCTCGCATATGGAAAACCTGCTCGCAAAGGCGCAGCGCAACGGTCGTCTTGCGGAAGTGTGGACACCGCAATCTGCAAGCAAGGCCTTCAAGTGGATGCTCAAGGGGATGTGCTGGGATTGGCTTCTGTTCGGCCAGAAATTCGATCTGGCCGTAGAGGGCAGCGACAGGGTGAAGCGTTTGCTGGCGAGTTTTCGCCAGCTGCCGGTTCGGGAATGAACCGCGCCTGAGCGGTGTCCGGTTGAAGGGCTCTTGCTGCTGGTGGTGAGGAACCTGTGTGCGGAACGCCGCCGCTGGCAGTATGGTTAGTGCCAGCGTGGACCAGTTCCGCGGCCGCTCATCAGCCAGGTGACGCTGACCTGCAGGACGCCCGCCATCATATCGAGGCGATTGGAGCGCGGTTCGGCGCGGTCGTTTTCCCAGGCAGACCAGGTGCCGGGCTCGACGCCGAGAATGTGTGCGGCCTCATCGACGGATATATCACGGGCATCGCGTGCCAGGGAGATGCGGCCGCCCAGCGTGTCGTCGATACCGTAGACGGGTTGGAATTTCCGGTTACTCATCGAAATGTCCCCTCAGTTGGAAAGGTGGCCGCTTGCGTGGCAAGCGGCCATTCTTGTTCGGCTATTAGCCTTCTTCGCCGACCCAGGCTTTGATCTGGTCGGGGTGATCCTTCATGTATTTGGCGACGGCCTCGTCGTAAGAGGTCTCCTGAGCGTCGGACATGCCGGCCTCAAGGTCTTCGAGAGGTATCTTCATCCGTGACAGAAGTGCCGCTGCCTTCGGATTGTCGGACTTGAAATCCTTGCGGGAAAGGATGTCGACATGTTCCGAGCCTCCAAGTGTTTTCTTCGGATCGGCGATGTAGCGGAGCTTATACTTGCCGAACATCCAATGCGGACTCCAGGCGGTGGCAACGAACCATTTTTCGCTACGGTAGCTCCGGTCGAGCGCCGACAGCATGCCGGCCTCGCTTGATATCTGCAGGGTGTAATCGTCCAGCGCGTAGTCCTTCAGCGCCTGCTGCGACAGGCGGGTCAGGCCGGCGCCGGGTTCGGTACCCTGAACCTTGCCGGCCAGCTTTTCCTGCACATCGGGCTTCTTCAGATCCTCGAAAGAGGCGATGTCGCTTTCCGGGACATAGGCCGGTACGACCCAACCCTGGCGGGCGCCGTCATAGATGGTGCCAAGGGTTTCTACGCGGTCTTTCACCTTGCTGTAATAGTCGGCATGCGTAATCGGCAGCCAGGCCATCAGGATGGCGTCCAGATCGCCGCGGCTGACGCCCTGGTAGAGCGGTGCGACATCGGTCTGGATGAGCTCGACCTTCTGACCGAGCTTGTCGGTCAGGACGCTGGCAGCAAGTTTGGTGACGAACTCGGCATCCGACCACGGCGCATAGCCGAGTTTTACAGTCTCTGCATCCTGCGCCATGACCGGTAGTGCCGAGGTGGTGAATAGTGCTGCCGTGAGGCTGAGCGTGACGCCAAGGGCTGCGCGGCGCGTCCAGCCATTGGTGGAATAAGTCTTCAAAGCAAGCTCTCCTTTTGGGAGGTCCGCAAGCGCTTCATCAGCGCCTGCATGAGGCATCGCCGCAGGCCGGAAGAGGTGTCCGGCGGCTGGTTGCGGCGCGGTAGGGGGCCGAGGGCTGTTGATGGCCGTGCTTGAGACGCACGGCCATGAACGGAAACAATCAGCCCTCTTCGCCGACCCAGGTCTTGATCTGGTCCGGATGGTCCGTGATGTATTTCGCCACGGCCTCGTCATAGGAGGTTTCCTGCGCGTCAAACATCGCGGCTTCGAGGTCCGCGAGCGGCAGCTTCATGCGCGACAGGAACTCGGCGACCTTGGGATTGTCGGTCTTCAGGTCCTTGCGGGCGAGAATGTCGACATGTTCGGCTTCACCGAGTGACTTCTTCGGATCTTCGATGTAGCGCAGCTTGTACTTGCCGAACATCCAGTGGGGGCTCCAGGATGTGGCGACGAACCATTTTTCGCCGCGCATGGCGCGATCGACCGTGGTCAGCATGCCGGCCTCGCTGGAGATCTGCAGCTTGTAGTCGTCCAGCGCATAGTCTTTGACGGCCTGCTGCGAGAGGCGGGTGAGGCCCGCGCCTGGGTCAATCCCCTGAATGGTAGCGGAGAGCTTTTCCTGCACTTCCGGCTTCTTCAGATCCTCGATCGAGGCAATTTCGCTTTCCGGGATATAGGCGGGAACGACCCACCCGAGCTTCGCGCCGTCATAAACGGTGCCAAGCGTCTCTACCTTATCCTTCACCTTGGCAAAGTAATCCGCATGGGTGGCCGGCAGCCAGGCCATCATCATCGCGTCGATATCGCCGCGGCTGACGCCCTGGTAGAGCGGTGCCACGTCGGTCTG
The DNA here is from genome assembly GCF_019511445.1 of Aliirhizobium wenxiniae. Taxonomy (GTDB): domain Bacteria; phylum Pseudomonadota; class Alphaproteobacteria; order Rhizobiales; family Rhizobiaceae; genus Neorhizobium; species Neorhizobium wenxiniae_A. Next base: position 66,409 of record NZ_JAEUAN010000009.1, on the reverse strand, counting down.
CACCAGTTCCACCTCGTTGCCGAGTTCATCCTTGATCAGCTTGGCTGCAAGCTTGGTGACGAATTCCGCATCGGACCAGGGTGCGAAGCCGAGTTTTACAGGCTTGGCGTCCTGCGCCATGGTCGGCAGCGCCGAACCGGCGAAGACCGAGGCGGCGAGACCGACGGCTGCCGCAAGCGTTGCGCGGCGGGTGGAGGAGAAAGTCTTGAACATGGAAGCTCCTTCTTGGGAGTTTGATTTCGCGGGTTCAGCACCCGCATGGTTCGGCGCGGTGAAGGCTCAGGCGGTTGCCGTCGCCAGCTCCTCGCGCTCCTGTCGCTTGAAAAGTGCGGACCAGAAGGCGGCCCGCGGCTTTCCGAGGGATTGGGTGAGGCGATCTAGGATGACCGCCAGGATGACGACGGCAAGGCCGCCCTCGAAACCGGTGCCGACGTCAAGGCGCTGAATGCCGGTCAGAACGGTGTTGCCGATGCCGCCTGCGCCGATCATCGATGCTATGACCACCATCGACAGCGACAGCATGATCGTCTGGTTGATGCCGGCCATGATCGACGGCATGGCATTGGGCAGCTGAACCTTGAAAAGAAGCTGCGACGAGGTGCAGCCGAAGGCGTTGCCGGCCTCGATGAATTCCGCATGGACCTGGCGGATGCCGAGATTGGTAAGGCGCACGACCGGCGGCATGGCGAAGATGACGGTGGCGATCGCGCCGGGCACGGCGCCGAGGCCGAAGAACATCGCGGCCGGGATCAGATAGACGAAGGCCGGCATGGTCTGCATTAGGTCGAGGATCGGACGCACGATGGCTGCGACGGAATCCTTGCGGGCCATGGCGATGCCGAGCGGCAGGCCGATGAGCATGGCCATGAATGTCGAGGCGATGACCAGTGACAGGGTTTCCATCATCGCGCTCCACAGGCCCATGTGATCGACAAGCCAAAGCGCGACGCCGGTGAGGATGCCGAAGCCGAGGCTGACCCGCCACAGCGATAGGGCGACAAAGATGGCGATGCCGAGCGGCATGGGGATGGCGACGAGTGCATCCTGGATGGTGCCGGTCACGAAACCGATCATGGTGGCGATGAAGTCCAGAACGGGCGAAAAGTTGTCCAGAACGTAATTGACGGCGGCGTCGATGCCGTCTCCGATATCGAAATTCATAAGTCTGTCTCCGGTGGTTGGCCGGTTATGGGAAGGGCTTCAGATCAGCTGGCGCGGTCGAGTGTTTCGAGCAGCATCGACTTGCTGATGGAGCCGAGATAACGTTTGCTGTCGTCGACTACGGGAACGGGCCAGGGGCTTGCAGCGACCTTGCCCAGCACGTTCGATAGCGGCTCATCCGCCGGGATCGGCTCGATCTCGGAGAGAAAGGCGCCGCGATAGGGATCGGCAGCCTTGGCGCGCATCTTTTCGATCAGCGAGGTCTGGCTGACCACGCCGTGGTAGGTCTTGTCGCGACCGAGAATGATGGCGTATTCGCGGTCGAAATTCTTCATCCGCTCCAATGCAGCCGCCGCCGTGGTGCCCTGACGCTCGATGATGGTGATCTGCGTCTTGCGCGCCACGTCACCGGCCTTGAAGACCTGCGAGACGTCGACATTGCGGAAGAAGGAGCGGACATAATCATTGGCCGGGCTCATGACGATCTCGTCCGGCGTGCCGACCTGGATGACATTGCCGTTCTGCATGATGCAGATACGATCGCCGATGCGCATCGCTTCATCGAGGTCGTGGCTGACGAAGACGATGGTGCGGCTGTGCTCTGCTTGCAGGCGGACGAGTTCGTCCTGCATTTCCGTACGGATCAGCGGGTCGAGTGCGGAAAAAGCTTCGTCCATGAGGAGGATGGTCGGCTCGCTGGCGAGCGCGCGGGCAAGGCCGACGCGCTGCTTCATGCCGCCGGAAAGCTGGTCGGGCATGCTGTCTGCGTAACCATCGAGGCCGACGGCCTTCAAAGCAGCAAGCGCCTTTTCCTTGCGTTCGGCCTCGCCGACGCCTGCGACTTCGAGACCGAAGGCGGCGTTGTTCAGCACCGTACGATTGGGCAGCAGCGCGAAAGACTGGAAGACCATGCTGATATCGCGGCGGCGGACATCGATAAGCTCGCGGCGGGACATTTTCGTGATGTCCTTGCCATCGATCTCGATGGAGCCGGCGGTCGGCTCGATCAGTCGGTTGAGCAGGCGCAGCAGGGTGGATTTGCCGGAACCCGACAGGCCCATGATGACGAAGATTTCGCCGGCCTTGATGTCGAAGCTCGCATTGTTGACGCCCACCGAACAACCGGTCTGGGCGTGGATTTCCGATTTTGTCTTGCCGGCGCGGACCATTTCCAGAGCCTTGTCAGGCCGCTCGCCGAAAACCTTGTAGACATTGTTGAGACTGATCTTGGTCGAAGTCGGCTCAGCCGACGCGTCATTTTCAGTTGCAAAAGCCATTCAATCTTGGGCCCGGGCTCGATAGCGCGGGCGTTCTCCTTTTGTGATTTCCCTAAATGCAGCGCCCGCTGGTCGGCGCTAAGGATATCAAGACAACAAAAAGCGGCGAAACAATATCGCCGCCGTGGATATGGGCCGCGGCCGATGCGGAAAACGCATCAGGAAGGCCGCGAGAAACATGTTGGCCGGATCGTTCGAAATCTACTCTCGGTAATACGTCCGATCGCCCGGTTACGCTTGGGAAGGTAGGGAGGAGGGGTGTGGATGTCCATAAAAAAACACAATTCTATTATGACGCGGCCTTCGCATTGCTCTTCTTTCCTGTTGCGATCCCCTTGGCTGACAGGGGCTTGCGGCGACGGGCGGAACTGCGGAAATTGCCAATCACGAAGCCGTGATCCGGTCTTCCAGCCTCCCTTGGTCGCATGGCAATCGGGGGCTTCCCGGACTAAGCGTCCCTGCGGCGCGATAACGAATAAAGTCAGGGATGCCCATTTGATGGGCAGTCAGTTTGCTTGACACTGTTTTGTGCGCTGCCTACAGAATTGACCATACGAAAAGAGGGGATTTTCATCCATGACACATGAATTCAAGCTGTCCCGCCGCACGCTGATCGCATCGGCTGCAGCCGTTGGCGCAAGCGCGTTTCTTCCGTCAATCGCGCGCGCTGCGCCGCTGAAGGTTGCCGGTATTCACGGCTCGCCGGTCGAGAACGCATGGAACTCGGTTCTTCATGCCGCCTTGCAGGAAGCCGCCAAGGAAGGCGTGATCGAATATGTCTTCTCGGAAGGCGTTTCGGGCACCGATTACGGCCGTGCGATGCGCGAATATGCTGAGCAGGGCAACAAGCTTATCATCGGCGAAGCCTATGCGGTGGAAAGCGAAGCCCGTGAAGTGGCTGGCGAATATCCGGAAACCGCCTTCGTTCTCGGCTCCAGCGGCAAGGAAGCCGGCGACAACTTTGGTGTCTTCGGCACCTGGAACCACGACGGCGCCTATCTGGCCGGCATGCTGGCCGGCAAAATGACCAAGAGCAATACGGTCGGTGCCGTCGGCGCCATGCCGATCCCGGAAGTCAACATGCTGATCAACGCCTTCGGCGAAGGCGTGAAGGCCGTTAACCCGAACGCGAAAGTTCTCGTCTCCTTCATCGGCACCTTCTTCGATCCGCCGAAGGCACGCGAGGCAGGTCTTGCCCAGATCGATGCCGGCGCGGACATCCTGTTCGGCGAGCGTATCGGCACGGCGGACGCTGCCAAGGAACGCGGCATCAAGGCCGTCGGCTCGCTGATCGACTACACGCCGCGTTATCCGGAAACCGTATTCGCTAACGCACTCTGGGGCTTCCGCCCGATCCTCAATGCGGCGATTGCCGATGTTGCGGCCGGCAAGCCGGTCGGCAAGGATTATACGGCCTTCGGTCTACTGAAAGAAGGCGGCAGCGATATCGCCTTCGTCAAGGGCGTAGCGCCTGCGGAAGCCGAAGCTGCAATGGAAGCCAAGCGCGCCGAGATCAAGGCCGGCACGTTCGAAGTGCCGCGCAACATGAACGAGCCGAAGTAAGCCGAAACGATGCATGCCGACGCGACAGCACTTGCCGAAGCGATCGGCTGCGGAGAAATGACGGCGCGGCAGGCGATGGAAAGATCGCTTGCCGCAGCCGAAACACACGAGGCGCTAGGCGCCATATGTTATCTGGATGCGCAACAGGGGCTGGTCTCGGCCGATGCGTTTGACGCATTGCCTGAAGCCCAGCGCAAATCCATGCCGTTCGGCGGCGTGCCGACGCTTGCCAAGGATCTTGGCGGGCCGTTCAAGGGATTTCCGGTCAGCGCCGGATCGAAGTCCCTGCCGAGGCAGCGCGGCGAGGCGGATTCCGATCTGGCAGTCCGTTATCGCGATGCCGGTTTCTGTCTTTTCGGGATTACAACGACACCGGAATTCGGCCTGTCGTTGGCAAGCGAGCCGCTGATCGGCCCGATATCGAAAAATCCGCTCGATCCATCGCTGACATCCGGCGGGTCTTCCGGTGGGGCAGCGGCAGCTGTTGCGGCCGGCATCGTTTCGATCGCGCACGCGACCGATGCCGGTGGGTCGATCCGTGTTCCGGCCGCCTGCTGCGGTCTGGTGGGGCTGAAACCCGGACGCGGGGCGATGGCGGCGGGGCCGCTGTTTACCAACCATCTCGGCGGGATTGCCAGCGAACTTGCCGTCTGCCGCTCGGTGCGCGATGCGGAGCGGGTGTTTTCGGTGCTCTCCGGCTCGGCGCGCGGGCCTTATCCGCCGGTCGAGCAGGCCGCAGTCAAGGCCGGTAGGCTTAAGATAGGGCTGCTGACGCATCTTGGATCGGATTATGCGATCGATCCGGTTCGTGCCGAGGCCGTTGCGGATGCTGCCCGTACCTTGGATGCGGAGGGACATGAGATCGTTTCGCTTGGCTGGAGCGATATCCGCGCGATCATCGAAGCTTCGGGCAAGGCGTTTCGCGATGTGATTGCCATCAATCTTGCAAGGCTGGCGAATTTGCCAGGTATCGATGCGTCTCGTTGGGAGCCGATGACGCAGGCGGTTGCGGATGAAGGCGGGCTGATGAGCGGCGTTGCGGTCTGGGACCTCGTGCAGGCGATGGTTTATGTCAGCCGCGATCTGCATGCGCTGTTCGACCGTTTTGACGTGCTGCTGACGCCGATGCTCACTTCAGCGCCAAGGCCGATCGGATCTTTCCCGAGCGATCGCCGCGATACCGACCTGCATTTTGCCCGCATGGGCTCTTTCGCCCCGCTTGCGGCGATCGCCAATATTTCCGGCTTTCCGGCGATTACCTTGCCTTTCGGGGTGGATAAGGCCGGTCTGCCCTTGCCGGTGCAGATGATAGCTCCTATGGGGCATGAGGCGCTGCTTCTGGCCCTTGCCGCAAGGCTTGAGGGTGAAGAGCGCTGGTCGCACCCTTTCCCAATCACAGGCCTCGACCGATGACGGATACCGTTCTCGACATCAGAAATGTCAGCAAGCGCTTTGGCGATAACCTCGCGAATGACGATATTTCACTGTCGCTCGCAAAAGGCGAGATCGTCGCGCTGCTCGGTGAAAACGGCGCCGGCAAGACGACCCTGATGAGCATTCTCTTCGGCCATTATGTGCCGGATACGGGGTCGGTTTCGGTGATGAGGCAGATGCTGCCGCCGGGCAAACCGCGTGCCGCGATCCGCGCCGGTGTCGGCATGGTGCACCAGCATTTTTCGCTGGCGCCGAACCTGACTGTGCTCGAAAACGTCATGACCGGGACGGAAAGCCTCTGGTCTCTCGGTTCGAATGTCTCTGCCGGGCGGAAAAAGCTGATCGAGATTTCGCAGCGTTTCGGGCTGAAGGTCGATCCGGATGCGCGGCTCGGCGATCTTTCGGTCGGAGAGCAGCAACGGGTGGAAATCCTCAAGGCGCTTTATAACGATGCGCGCATTCTGGTGCTCGACGAGCCGACGGCTGTTCTGACCAAGCTGGAAGCCGAGACGCTGTTTTCGACCTTGAAGGATATGGCGCGGCAGGGGCTGTCGCTGATCTTCATTTCCCACAAGCTGGACGAGGTGATGGCGACGGCCGACCGCATCGTCGTGCTGCGCGGCGGCAAGCTGGTGGCCGAGCGTAACGTCGGCGAGACCAGCAAGGCCGAACTTGCCGAGCTGATGGTGGGCCGCAAGGTGACGCGGCCGGTGCGGGAGGCTTCGACGCCGGGTGAAATCGTCCTGGAGGCGGCGGGCATCACCGTGCGCTCGGGTGGCGTGGACCGGTTGAAATCCGTCGATTTTCGGCTGAGGGCCGGTGAAGTGCTCGGCATTATCGGCGTTTCCGGCAACGGGCAGGCGGTGCTGGCGCAGCTTTTGAGCGGTACGATCGGCCGCAGCGCCGGCGATCTGGTGCTGTTCGGCAAGGGTGCCGGCGACCTGACGGTGGCGGATGCCGTGTCTTCCGGTATCGGGCGCATTCCCGAGGATCGTAACCGCGACGGCGCGATCGGCGAGATGGCGATCTGGGAAAATGCGGTGCTGGAACGGCTGCCGGAATTTTCCAAGGCCGGGCTGGTCGATCGCAAGGCGGGGATCGCCTTTGCGACGAAGATCATTTCAGCGTTTGACGTGCGCGGTGGTTCGCCGACCAGCCGTATCCGGCTCTTATCCGGCGGCAACATGCAGAAGCTGATCCTTGGCCGCAACCTGATCGAACACCCAAGAATCCTGCTTGCGGCGCAGCCGGCGCGCGGATTGGACGAAGGGGCTGTGGCGGCCGTGCATGAACGTATTCTCGAGGCGCGCAAGGCGGGCACTGCCGTGCTGCTGATTTCCGAGGATCTCGATGAGGTGATGGCGCTGGCCGACCGTATCCAGGCGATTGTCGGTGGACGGCTGTCTCCTTCCGTCAATGCCGAGGATGTCGATGCACGAAGGCTCGGGCTGATGATGGCCGGGGAATGGGGAGGCTCAGCCGATGCGGTTTGAGAGGCGCGAACATCGCTCGACATTGCTGGTCATCGCAACGCCGATCCTCGCCGTGATTGCGGCGCTTGCCATTGCAGGCCTGCTGATCGCCGCTGCCGGTGCGCCGGTTTTCGAGGCTTATTGGAAGATTTTGACCAGCGCCTTCGGCTCGCGGCTTTCCGCCACCGAGACTTTGACACGCGCTTCGCCGCTGATCCTGACCGGACTTGCCGCCGCCGTCGCCTTCCGTGCGCGGCTCTGGAATATCGGCGGGGAGGGGCAGTTCTATCTCGGTGCGATTGCGGCCGCGGCGGCCAGCGCGCATCTGTTCGCCGGCCTGCCGTCGCTCTTGCAGATTCCGCTGCTTTTCATCGTCGGCGCGTTTGCCGGCATGGTTCTGCTGCTTGTGCCGCTTTGGCTGCGCCTGCGCTTTTCCGTCGATGAAGTGGTGACGACGCTGCTTTTGAATTTCGTCGCACTTCTGTTCGTCTCGATGCTGATCGACGGCGTGCTGAAAGACCCGGCGGCATTCGGCTGGCCGCAGTCGGAAGCGGTGGATGCCGCCGCCCGCCTGCCGAAGCTGCTCGCCCGCTCGCGGTTGCATATTGGCCTCGGCATTGCGGTGGTGATCGCCTTCCTGATCTATTTCGTCCAGACGCGCACGGTGTTCGGCGTGCAGTCGCGCGCCGCGGGCCTCAATCCGTCCGGTGCCGTGTTCGCCGGTGTGCCACTGGGGCGGACGCTGGTGATCGTTGCGATGATTTCCGGTGGTCTGGCAGGTCTCGCCGGCACGATCGAGGTTCTGGGCGTCAAGGGTTATGTGACGACCGATCTGTCGCCCGGTTACGGCTATTCCGGCATCGTGGTTGCGATGCTCGCAAACCTCAATCCGCTCGGGGTGGTGCTGGCGGCGCTGTTTACCGCCACGATGTTTGTCGGTGCGGACGGGATGAGCCGCAGCATGGGCATTCCGACCTATATTGCCGACGTGACGGTGGCGTTGTCGCTGCTGTCCATGCTGGTGGCGGTGTTCTTCACCCAATACAGGATACGCCGATGAGCGCGCTTTTCGACATCCTTGCCTCTGCCGGTCTCTGGGCCGCCGTGCTGCGCATTGCCACGCCGCTGATCCTTGCGACACTCGGCGCGCTGATTTCCGAACGCGCGGGCGTGCTCAACCTCGGCATCGAGGGGATCATGACGTTTGGCGCGATGGTCGGCTGGCTGGCGGTCTATAACGGCGCGGACCTGTGGGTTGGACTGCTGGTCGCGGCTCTCGGTGGGGCGATGTTCGGGCTGTTGCATTCGGTGCTGACGGTGACGCTTGGCCTGTCGCAACATGTCTCGGGTCTCGGCGTGACGCTGTTTGCCTCGAGCTTCGCCTATTACGTTTTCCGGCTGATGGTGCCGGTGGCGGGCACGCCGCCGACGATTGTGCCATTCCAGCCGCTCGATATTCCGGGTCTTTCCGATCTGCCTTTCTTCGGCCCGGCATTCTTTACCCAGACGGCGCCGACCTATCTGGCGATCGGGCTGGCGATTGCACTTGCCTATCTGATCGCCCGCACGCCTGTCGGGCTGGCGATCCGCATGACGGGTGAAAATCCGCATGCGGCAGAAGCGCAGGGGCTGAACCCGATGGCGATCCGTTATGGCGCCGTAATTTTCGGCAGCGCGTTGATGGGCGTCGGTGGTGCCTTCCTGACGCTTTCCGCCTTCAACAGCTTCTTCCCGACCATGGTGCAGGGACGCGGCTGGATCTGCATCGCGCTCGTGGTCTTCGCCTCCTGGAAGCCGGAGCGGGCGCTGCTCGGCGCGATCCTGTTTGCGCTGTTCGATGCTTTCCAGCTTCGGCTGCAGACGGTGTTGAGCGGCGTCGTGCCCTACCAGATTTTCCTGATGATCCCCTATTTGCTGTCGATTGCAGCGCTTGCCGTGATGGCGCGGCGTGCCCGTGTGCCGCAGGCGCTGATGCAGCCGTACCGGCGCGGCGAGCGCTGACGATCTAATTCCGAGGAGTTTTAAAATGTTCGATCTCATCATCAAAAACGCCAACCTGCCGGATGGCCGCAAGGGCGTCGATATCGCCGTGACCGGTGGCAAGATCGCCGCGATCGAGGCGAATATCGCAGGTGAAGCGCGTGAAACGATCGATGCGACGAACCGGCTGGTCAGCACATCCTTCGTCGATCCGCATTTTCATATGGATGCCACCCTGTCGCTCGGCCTGCCGCGGATGAACACGTCCGGCACACTGTTGGAAGGAATCGCGCTCTGGGGCGAGCTTCGGCCGATGCTGACGAAGGAAGCGCTGGTCGAGCGGGCGCTCGCCTATTGCGATCTCGCCGTCTCTCAGGGGCTTTTGCATATCCGCACCCATGTCGACACGTCCGATCCGCGACTGGTCACGGCAGAAGCCATGCTGGAAGTGAAGGAGCGCGTTGCGCCCTATATCGACCTGCAGCTCGTGGCCTTCCCGCAGGATGGTTACTATCGTGCTGCCGATGGCGTGAAATCGCTGGAACGGGCGCTCGACATGGGCGTCGATATCGTCGGCGGCATTCCGCATTTCGAGCGCACCATGCAGGATGGGGCCGCTTCGGTTGAAGCGCTTTGCCGCATTGCCGCCGATCGCGGCCTGCCGGTCGACATGCACTGCGACGAGACGGATGATCCGATGTCTCGTCATATCGAGACGCTCTCTGCCCAGACCGTGCGTTTCGGCCTGCAGGGACGGGTTGCCGGTTCGCACCTGACCTCGATGCACTCGATGGACAATTATTACGTCTCGAAGCTGATCCCGCTGATGGCGGAAGCTCAGATCAACGTCATCCCCAATCCGCTGATCAACATCATGCTGCAGGGGCGCCACGACACCTATCCGAAGCGCCGCGGCATGACGCGGGTGCGCGAGTTGATGGCGGCGGGCCTCAACGTCTCCTTCGGCCATGACTGCGTGATGGACCCCTGGTACTCGATGGGTTCCGGCGACATGCTGGAAGTCGGCCATATGGCGATCCATGTGGCGCAGATGTCCGGCGTCGAGGACAAGCGGAAGATCTTCGATGCGCTGACCGTCAATTCGGCAAAGACGATGGGTCTTGAAAACTACGGCCTGTCTGTCGGCTGCAATGCCGATCTCGTCATGCTGCAGGCGGAGGACGTGCTCGAAGCGCTGCGGCTGAAGCCGACACGGCTTGCGGTGATCCGTCGTGGCAAGGTGATCGCCCGCACCGAGCCGAAGATTTCGCGTCTTCAGCTCGACGGCCGGCCGGAAAAGATCGATATGGGCCGCAACCCGACCAATCGGGGTTAAGCGGTAACCGCTTCCGGTGAATTCTGCGCTGCCGCCTGGCGGCGCAGGAGCATGCCGAACAGGTCGCGCGGCTCGTCGGGGTCGGCGAGCAGATCGAGCTTTTCGAAACGGGTGCTGCCCTTCAGCTTGTCATAGACATAACGCAGCGCGGAAAAGTCTTCCGTGGCAAAGCCGACGCTGTCGAACAGGGTGATCTGTGTGTCACTCTCGCGGCCGGTCGTCTGGCCGGTGATGACCTTCCAGAGTTCGGTGACCGGATGATCGGGGGCGAGCTGCTGGATCTCGCCTTCGATGCGGGTCTGCGGCGGGTATTCGACGAAGATCGATGAGCGGGTGAGGATGTCCCGGTGCAGTTCCGTCTTGCCGGGGCAATCGCCGCCGACGGCGTTGATATGCACGCCGGGGCCGATCATGTTGTGGCTGAGAATGGTGGCGTTCTGCTTGTCGGCGGTGGCGGTGGTGATGATCTGCGCACCCTCGACCGCTTCTTCCGCCGAGCGGCAGGCGGTGATGTTCAGCCCGAGATGCGAGAGGTTGCGGCGGCAGCGCTCGGTGGCGGCCGGGTCGATATCGTAGAGGCGCAGGCTTTCGATGCCGAGAAGCGAGCGGAAGGCGAGCGCCTGGAATTCGCTCTGGGCGCCGTTGCCGATCAGCGCCATGGTCTTTGCGCCCTTCGGCGCGAGGTGCTTTGCGGCGACCGCCGAGGTGGCGGCGGTGCGCAGAGCGGTGAGGATGGTCATTTCCGACAGGAGCAGCGGATAGCCGCTATCGACATCCGACAGCACGCCGAAGGCTGTCACTGTCTGGCGGCCGCTCCTGGTGTTCTTCGGGTGGCCGTTGACATATTTGAACGCGTAGAGCGCGCCGTCGCTGGCCGGCATCAGTTCGATCACGCCGTCGCGGGAATGCGAGGCGATGCGGGCGACCTTGTCGAACAGCTCCCAACGGCAAAAATCCTCTTCCACATAGGCGGCGAGTTCCTTGAGGAATGTTTCTGTGCCGGTGGACAGCACGAGATCCATCATGTTCTCGACGCTGATGAAGGGGACGATGTTGAGGTTCTGTTCGGCCGGCATCAGTAGCTCCTTGTCGGTCGGTCGAGGACGGTGCGTCCCATCAGGCTGGCGGTGAGATCGACGAGAAGCGTGGCGGTGCGGCCGCGCTCGTCGAGGAAGGGGTTGAGCTCGACCAGATCGAGGCTGGTGACGAGGCCGCTGTCATGCAGCATTTCCATGACGAGATGCGCCTCGCGGAAAGTGGCACCGCCCGGAACCGTGGTGCCGACGGCGGGCGCAATCGACGGGTCGAGAAAATCGACGTCGAGGCTGACATGCAGCATGCCGTTGGCGGCTGTGACCTCATCGATGAAACGACGGATAAGCACGCCGACACCATGTTCGTCGATGCTGCGCATGTCGTGTACGGTGACGGCATTGCGCTTCAGTGCCTCACGCTCCGCCGGATCGACGCTGCGGATGCCGATCATGCAGAGATTGGCCGGGTCGACGGCGTGGGAGAGCGGCGGCAGGTAGCCTTCGAAACCGGGCTGGCCGGTGTAATAGGCGGCGGGAAGGCCATGCAGGTTGCCGCTCGTGGTCGATTCCAGCGTGTGGAAATCCGTGTGCGCATCGAGCCAGAGGACGAAGAGCGGACGGCCCACATCGGCCGCGTGGCGGGCGACACCGGCGACGGTACCGGCGGAAAGCGCATGATCACCGCCCATGAAGATCGGCATGCCTTTGCCTGCCTCGCGATAGGCGACCTCGGTCAAAAGCTTTGTCCAGGCAGCGATCTGCGGCAGGTTGCGCACGGCCGGATTGGGGTGGCGGATATCGGGAAGCGCATCGATGACGACATTGCCGATATCGGTGACCTCATGGCCGAGACCTTCAAGAGCGCCCGCCAGATCGGCGACGCGCAGCGCGCTCGGGCCCATTTCACAGCCAAGCCGGGAAGCGCCGTCCTGAAGAGGAATACCGATCAGTCTGCAATGCATGTCATCACTCCGTTTATCTGAAAATGATCATGAGTTCGTGGCGGATTGAATAGATCGATTTGCCAAAATTGATAAAATGGCTTTTCATTTCGGCAGCATGATCTATCAATTTGTCCATGGATGAATTCGACCACAAGCTGGTGACGCTTTTGCGTCACGATGCCCGCCGCAGCATTTCGGATCTAGCGGCTGATCTCGGCACGTCGAGAGCGACTGTGCGGGCGCGCATGGAAAAGCTGGAGCGCAACCGCGACATTTTAGGCTACACGGTGATCCTGAGAGCGGATGCGGTGGAACTGCCGGTGCGTGGCATCATGATGGTGGAGATCGAGGGGCGGGTGGCCGACCGGGTGATCCAGACGCTTGGCGGGTTTCCCGAGGTCTCCGAGATCCACACGACCAACGGCAGGTGGGACCTGATCGTCGAACTGGGGACGGCGACGCTTGCCGATTTCGACAATGTGCTGCGCCGCATAAGGCTGGTTCAGGGCATCACCGCCAGCGAGACGAACCTGCTTCTGGCGACGCCGCGCAGCACAAGGGCGCGGCTCTGAGATTTTTCGGCTGCCGCTCCGGTTCTGCCCGTTGACGACCACAATCGACGCGCTTAGTCCTTTCGCCCTGCAATTTGATTTTCTTCAAGTCGAGACACCCTTTCATGAATTTTATCAGACCGGATATCAGCGCCCGCGCCGCGGCAGCACCGCGCAGCGGCATTGGCGAAATCGTCACCTATGCCAGGGGGCGCGAGAACCTGATGCCGCTCTGGATCGGCGAGGGTGATTTGCCGACGCCGGATTTCATCACGAAGACGGCGGCAGATGCACTGCTGGCGGGTGAGACCTTCTATACCTGGACACAAGGCATCCCCGAGCTTCGCCAGGCGATCGTCCGGTACTACCAGCGCCATTACGCGACCGATCTTTTGGTCGAGAATATCTATGTGACCGGGTCGGGCATGCAGTCGATCGTGCTGGCGATCCAGGCGACGGTCTCGGCCGGTGACGAGATCATCTATTTTTCGCCGTCATGGCCGAATGCGATGCATGCCGCGCTGGTGGCCGAGGTGAAGCCGAAAGCGGTGGCGCTGGATTTCGTCGACGGGCAATGGAAGATCGATATCGACCGCCTTGCTTCCACGATCACGCCGAATACCAAGGCGCTGTTCATCAACTCGCCGTCCAACCCGACCGGTTGGACCGCGACGAAGGAAGATCTGGCTGCCGTGCTCGATCTCGCCCGCAAGCATGGTCTCTGGATTATCGCCGACGAGATCTATGGTCTTTATTATTTCGATGGCGCCCGCGCGCCGTCCTTCATGGATGTGATGGACAAGGACGATCGGATCATCTTTGCCCAGTCCTTCTCTAAGAACTGGTGCATGACCGGCTGGCGTGTCGGCTGGATGGTGGCGCCGGCAGAAATCGGCCAGACGCTGACCAACCTCATCCAGTATTCCACCTCCGGCGTGGCGCAGTTCATGCAGAAGGGGGCGATTGCAGCGCTCGATCAGGGGGACGATTTCGTCCGCACCAATATTGAGCGGGCGCGGACCTCGCGCGACATTCTCTGCGATGCGCTGGTGGCGACGAACCGGGTCGAGACCCGCCGCCCGCCGGGCGCGCTCTACGCGTTTCTCAAGATCGACGGCGTGACGGATGCGCGTGCGGAAGCCTTCAAGATCGTCGATGCGACCGGTGTCGGCCTGGCACCGGGGACCGCGTTTGGCGTGGGTGGGGAGACCTTCATGCGGGCCTGTTATCTGCGCGATCCCAAGCAGATCGAGGACGCGGCCGAGCGGTTGAGCGGCTATATCCGCGCATTGTAGCGCGGATAGTTCATGCAGCGGACAATTTGCCTTTGCGTGGCCGGTAGATGACGGCCAGCACCGTGAGCCAGTAGCCGCCGAAGGCGATGAGCTGCATCAGGTTGGGGCGGGCGCGATAACCAGTCATCGACGCGAAGAAGCCACCGGCGGTGGTGCCGTCGGAGAGCAGGAAGTTGCTGTTCCACAGCGCGCGTGACAGGCGGGGCAGGATATCGAGATTGATCAGCCCGTCGATGCCGGTCATCAGCAGGCCGCAGGCGAGGAAGAGAAGCACGATTTCCGAAACGCGGAAGAAAAGCCGCCAGGAGATGACGCGGCTGCCTGTCATCAACAGGGCATAGGTGATTGCGGCTGCCACAAACCCGGTCAATCCGGCAAGGATACCGGAAAACAGCGAGCCCATGACGCCTGCGGACAGAATGCCGTAGACGAAGACGACGGTCTCGCTGCCTTCGCGGGCAACGGCGATCAGCGCCAGGGCGAAAACACCCCACCAACTGCCGGCGGTCACTGCCGTGCTCAGGGATGCTTCGAGTTCGCTGCGCATCGAACGGCCGTGGCTGCGCATCCAGAATACCATCTGAAGGATGAGAGCTGCCGCAAGCAGCGCTATCACCGTCTGGTAGGTCGTCTGGGTGTCATCGGAGACAGCTTCACCAAGCCAGAGCAGGATGATTGCCAGTACACCGGCAACAGCCAGGCCCGCGGCGGCACCGCCCCAGAGAAAGCCGCGGGCGCGGCGGGTCTCGATGTTCCGGCTGACCAGCCAGGCATCGAGAATGCCGATCACCAGCAGGGCTTCGACGCTCTCGCGCCAGACGACAAAGGCAATGGACGCAAACATGTCAGTCCTCTGAAGGAACCGCGACAAGAACCGCAGGCGAGGCGTCCGGGTGAAAATCGTCGAAGAACGAATACTCGCCCGGATCGAGATATTTGATGACGATGAAGGTCGAGACACCCGGCCCGATCACCTTTTCCTTGCTCAGAGGAATGCTTTCGAATTCCGCTGGCGTCTGGCCTTTGTTGATCAGCCGGATCTCGAAGCGGGTTTCTGCCGGCACTTCGAGACGCGATGGCGAGACCTCGCCATCGTTGAAAGTTATGGTGAAGCTCGGATCGTCTTCGGCAATCGCTTGCCCCGGCGGGACAAGCGAAAAGGCCAGGAACAGCGCCATGGTGAGGCCAAGGCACTGTTCCTTGCGGGGGGAAGAGTGATCAGTAGCCACCCTTTTTGCCCACGCCTGTGAAGGTGAAGTCATAGCTGGTCTCGAACGGCTCGAACCACTTGGCAACGCCGGTCTCGTCATCGACATGGCGGCCGAACATCATGCCGTCGGGTGCTGCGATCTTGAATACGAGGTGGTATTCGCCGGGGCCATCGAGCTTGACGTTGTCGCCGTAATGCGGCCCGTCGGAGGCAACCATGGGCATCAGCGGGCCTTCCGAGACTTTTGCGCCGCCCTTGGTCAGCACATAGCTGATCGTCAGGTTCGGCACCCAGTCGCCATTGGCAAACCCGTTCTTGTTGTCCCGCGTGGCGTGGATATCGGCTTCCAGATGCACGTCGGAGTCGGCGGCTGCACGCATCATATGGGCAGGTTCCATCAGGATCGGCTGCAGATAGACGGCTGCGACTTCCATGCCGCCGCCTTCCTGCGGTTCACCGATCGGGTATTCCAGGGCTGCCGCCGACCCGGCGGAAAAGATTGACGCAGCAGCGAAGGCAGCCGGCAAAAGGGCCGTCTTGAAGATGTTTTTTTCGCGCATAACAGGTCCTTTTTCGGAAGAATATGGCGTCAACATCTGCTTGGATTAATGTGGAGTCAATGGCGCAACTTTTGTTGTAAGATGATGAAATAAAATGACAAAACTCAAATACTGCAGTCGATCTCCATGTTAAATATGAGAGTGACTATCCTGATTTATAGACTATCTCGTTCCGTCACGGATGTGCGACATATTTACGCGCATAGGTTGCTTAAATGCCGAAAGAGATGAAATGACAGAGATTTACCGTCATCGTGATTTCGCTTCCTCGGCATCGTTCCAGCCATCGCCGCAGCCGGCTTCTGACGAATTGCCCGAACGTTCGGCCTGGCTGGTGGGGCTGGAAGCGTTCTTCGTGCGGACGCGCCCGTATTTCTGGGGCATCCAGGGCGTGATGTTTGTCCTGTTTTTAGCTGTGCTTGGCCTGCCGCTTCTGTTGCCCGATCCGCCAGCCGAGACGGGCCCGCTGTCGAATGGAACGCTGGCGCTGCAATACCTGCTCTGGGGGATCTGGTTTCCGCTGGTGTTTCTTTCCGTCATCGTTTTCGGGCGGATTTGGTGTGGCCTTTTATGTCCCATGGGCGCGGCGTCAGAGCTTGCCAATCGGTATGGCCTGCAGCGCCGGATCCCGGCCTGGATACGTTGGGAAGGAACGCCCGCGCTGAGCTTCATCGTCATGACGCTTTACGGCCAGACGATCGGTGTGCGCGATCATCCCGAAGCTGCCGCAGGGCTTTTCGGCGGCACGATGCTGCTGGCGATTGCGATCGGCGGTCTTTATGGCCGCAAGAAACGGGTCTGGTGCCGGCATCTCTGCCCGATCGGCCGGGTGCTCGGGCTTTATTCGCGGCTTGGGGCCGTGCAGTTCACGCCGAAAATCCGGTTGCCCGGCGGTGACGCCTATAGCCAGAAGGGTGCCTGTCCGACGATGATCGATCTGCCGCGCAAGAGCGAAAGTCGGCACTGCATCGAATGCTTCCGCTGTGTACATCCCCAGGCGGCGGGCAGTATCCGGCTGGATCTCCGCCGGCCGGGCCGTGAGATCGAGGAGATCCGCGATCACCGCGCCAACAAGGCGGAAGCGTGGTTCCTGTTTCTCGATACCGGCGTAGCGCTTGGTGGCTTTCTCTGGCTGGTCCTGCCGCAATACCAGCAATGGCGACAGGCATTCGGCGTGTTTGCAATCGAACATCACTGGAACTGGGTGACCGCCATCGGCCCGTCATGGCTGATGAGTGTTCATCCGGCGCGCGCGGAAGTGTTCCGCTGGCTTGATTTCGTCATGATCGTCCTCTTCATGCTGGTGGTCATGGCAGCGTTGACGGCTGTTCTTGCGCTGTTGACGGCGGCGAGCGCATTTTTGGCGAAGCGTGCAGGAGCGGATGGCGGTTTCGGCCAGCTGTTTACCGAACTCGGTTATCAATATGCGCCGATCGCGCTTATCAGCCTGATTATTGGGCTCGGCGCGGAATTGCTTGAGCCGCTGTGCTATACGGCTTTCGGGGAAAGTGGTGCAGGCGCTATCCGCGGCGGTTTGTTCCTGACGGGACTTTTATGGAGTGTCTGGCTCGGCATAAAGATCCTCGAACGGCAGCAGGTTGCTCCGCATCGACGTTTTCTGCCGCTGCTTCCCGGTATTGCCGGCAGTCTCTTCGTTGGCCTTGGCTGGTGGCCGGCGATCATCGGGCTTTAGCCGCCGATTATCAATCATCCTGCCGGGCGTAACCTTTCTTAACGTGACGACACACTGACGCGGCGGCTGATCGCTACCCTTCCTTCTAAATCATCCGCAGAGAGCTGCGGATCAACCGGAAGGATGCTTCATGTGCGGGATATCCCGATCAGTGCTGCCGCAACTACGTCTCGTCGTTTCGGCGCTGTTGCTTTGGCTTGCTTTTTACTCGGCGTCACAGGCTGAAGGCCAGGTGCCGGTCACGGTCGTCGTTGCCCGGCAGGCCGAGGTGGTGGAAAAGATTCCCGTCGTCGGCTCGCTTGTTGCCAGAGAAGAGGTGGAGGTTCATCCCTTCATCGAGGGCAGGGTGATCGCACATATCCTCATCGAAGTCGGGCAACGGGTCGAGAAGGGGCAGCCGCTTGCCCTGCTCGACATGACAGAAGCGCGAATGCTGCTCGACAAGAATTCGGTGAGCATGTTGCGGGCAAGAGCCGCAGCCGAAGTCGAGGGCAGCAGGCTGGAGATTGCGGCGGTGAGCGAGGCCGAAGCCCGCAAGGTGCTGGAGCGCAGCCGTGCGCTTCAGCCCAAGGGGGCTGTGTCCCAGCAGGTTCTGGACGAGCACGAAAATGCCCATGCCCGCGCAGTTGCCGAGTTGAGGCTCGCGCGGCAGTCGCTTGCTCTCTCGGAAGCAGATGCCGAACTGATTGCCCGCGAGCGAAAGGACATCGAGCTGACGATCGAGCGTAGCACTGTCCGCGCGCCGGATGCCGGGCTGGTGCTCAAGCGAACGGCCCGGATTGGCGCCATGACCTCGGCGGCCGCGAGCCCGCTCTTCGTTATCGCGAAGGACGCCACTATCGAATTTGCCACGCAGGTGACGGAGACGAGCTTTCTGCGGCTCGATGAGGGCATGCGCGCGCAGATAAGCTTGCCAGGATATGAAGGCCAGCTCGGCGGTAGAGTGCGGCTGAACGCGGCGCAGGTCGATCCGCTCACACGCAGCGGCGAAGTGCGCATCGAACTCGATGAAACTAATGGACTGAAACCCGGTGTCTTCGCCCGCGGCAGCATCAGCGCATCGGCAAGGCGCAACATTCTTCTGCCCGGCAGCGCGGTCAATACCGCAAGCGGCGCAAGCAATGTTTTCGTCGTCAAGGATGGCGTCGTGGACCGTCGCGATGTGACTGTCGGTATCCGGCAGGATGGTTTCGTTGAAATCCTAAATGGCGTCCGCGATGGCGAGATGGTCGTGCTGAAATCCGGCGGGTTTCTGAAATCCCAAGAAAAGGTTCGAGCCGTTGTCGCCCTGGCAGATCGGCCGGCAGCGGCTGACATCGCCTCGGCGCTTACTGTGGAAAGCATGGAGATGGCGCGATGAACGGCAATATCTCGGCCTGGGCGATCCGCAATCCGCTTCCATCCATCCTGCTGTTCGTCATCCTGACGGTTGTCGGCCTCTACAGTTTCTCACGGTTGCCGGTTACCTATTTCCCGACAATCATCACGCCTGCGGTGAAAATAACCGTCGAGCAATCGGGCGCCACGCCGGTTGAACTGGAAACCGAAGTCACGCGGCTTGTCGAAAATGCAATCGCGGCGCTTCCGGCCATCAAGGAACTGTCCTCCACGATCGGCGAGGGGCGCTCCGTCACAACTGTCGAATTCGAACTCGGTCTTGTGACGCCCGATCGGGCGATGAATGATGTGCGCGATGTCGTCGCAAGGATCAGGGGCGATCTGCCGGGAACGATCGATGAGCCGATCATCGAGCGGATCGAGGAAGAGGCGCAGTCCATCGTGACCTATGCCGTCTCCAGCCGGGAGATGACAGTGACCGAACTCTCCTGGTTCATCGACGACACGGTGAAGCGTGATCTCCAGGGACTTTCCGGCGTCGGACGCATCGAGCGTATCGGTGGCGCCGACCGGGAAATCCACGTCGAACTCGACGCCGACCGGCTGCAGGCGCTTTCTCTCTCGGTAAATACGGTGAACGAGACGATCATGGAGAGCCAGCTCGATCGATCGGGCGGGCGCAGCGACATGGAAGGCCGCGAACAGGTGCTGACCACTGTCGCCGCCGCCGGTACCGTCGCGGGGCTTGCGGAAACGCGGCTTTCGCTGAAAGGCGAAAACTCGGTGCGGCTGGCGGATGTGGCGACTGTGAGCGATACGTTTGCCGAGCCCCGCGCCTTTGCCACATTGAATGGTACGGATGTTGTCGGTTTCTCCGTCTATCGCTCGCAAGGGGCAAGCGACGTCACTGTTGCAAAGGAGGTGGCAGGCGCAGTCAAGAAACTGGGTCTCGGGCATCCCGGCCTTCGTTTCGAAATCGTCGATGACACTGTTTCCTATACGCAGGGAAATTATCGATCGGCGATGCACACCCTGCTTGAGGGCGCGGCACTCTCGATCATCGTCGTGTTTCTGTTCCTGCGCGACTGGCGGGCAACGCTGGTTGCGGCGGTCGCTCTGCCCCTGTCGATCATCCCGACATTCTTTGCGATCGATCTGCTTGGGTTCTCGCTCAACATTCTCAGTCTTTTGGCGATTACGCTGGTGACGGGGATATTGGTCGATGACGCGATCGTCGAGATCGAGAATGTCGTCCGGCATCGCAATATGGGCAAATCCGCCTATCGCGCGGCGCTTGATGCGTCGGACGAAATCGGCCTGGCGGTGATTGCGATATCGGCAACGATCATCGCCGTCTTTGCGCCTGTCGGGCTGATGAGCGGTGTGGTCGGGCTTTATTTCCGGGAATTTGGACTGACCGTGGCCATCGCCGTGTTCTTTTCCCTTCTCGTTGCGCGGTTGATTACGCCGGTCATGGCGGCCTATATCATGACCACGGCTCCGCCGGTCGAGCCCCGGAAAGGGGCGTTGTCGCTCGTCTATGAACGACTTTTGCAACAGACCCTGCGCTGGAAATGGGTGACGGTGACATCCGCCTTTGGTCTGTTCGCCTTGGCGATGATCTCGCTGATGTCGGTGCCGACCACGTTTCTGCCGGAAGAAGATACGGGGCGTTTGACGCTGACCGTAGAACTGCCGCCCGGTACCAGCCTTGACGAGACCCGTGAGGTCACCGACGCGATAGCGGCGAAAATCGGTATGGCCGATGAGGTTGAGGGTGTGCTGGTCCGGGCCGGATCGAGCATGAGCGGTCAGCAGGATGTGCGATACGCCGTCGTTTCGGTTGACCTCAAGCACAAGGCCGAGCGGAACCGGTCATCCTTTGCGATCGAAGCCGAACTCGAAAAGGCGTTGATCGACATTCCCGATATTCGGCTGCGCTTCCTCAATGATCGCGGCGGTCGCGACATATCCTTCTCCGTGCTGGGCAGTGACGGCGATGCCGTTCAGGATGCGACGGACCGGATCCTGCGAGAGATGGCCGCGGATAGGAATTTCGTCGGACCGTCGAGCGAAAACATGGCGATGCGGCCGGAGCTTCGCATGACGGTCGATACCGAAAAGGCAGCAACGCTCGGTCTATCGACTGCAGCCATTGCCAGCACGATGCGGATTTCGACGATTGGCGATGTGGATTCGCGTCTGGCGAATTTCGTCGAAGGATCGCGCCAGATTCCGATCCGCGTCTTTCTTGATCGCGCTGCGCGTGGTAGGTTGCCGGTGTTCGAAACGCTGAGCGTGCCTGCGGCGAATGGTGGGCAATTGCCATTGTCCGCAGTTGCCTCGATCAGCTTTGACGAAACTGTCGCGGCGATCGATCGCTTCGACCGGCAGCGCCGTATCGAGATCGGCGTGGATATGGCAAACGGCTTGACGTCAGGCCAGGGGCTGGAGCGCCTGATGCAGCTTGAGAGCGTCAAGAGCCTGCCCGATGGCGTGCGTGTCCAGGCGACCGGCGATTCAGATACCGAAGGCGAGATATTCGAAAGCTTTGCAGTCGCGATGGGTGGCGGCATCATGCTGGTGCTGATCGTTCTGATCCTGCTTTTCAGAAGCGTCTTGTCGCCATGGACTATCCTGGCATCCCTGCCGCTCTCCATTGGCGGGGTCGTCGCAGCGCTGCTTGTCAGCGGATACCCGATATCCCTTCCGGTGGTGATCGGCATCCTGATGCTGATGGGCATCGTCACCAAGAATGCGATCATGCTGGTCGATTTCGCCATCGAGCGGGAAGCACAGGGGCTTTCCCGCGGCGAAGCGATCGTCGAGGCCTGCCGAGAACGGGCGCGCCCGATCATCATGACGACGCTTGCCATGGTGGGCGGCATGCTGCCTTCGGCTTTCGGGATCGGAGAGGGGGGAGAGTTTCGGGCGCCGATGGCAATCGCGGTGATCGGTGGACTGCTGGTTTCCACCTTCCTTTCGCTGATCGTGATCCCGTCTTTGCACCTGATCATCTCGGAAGCCGGCGATCGTGCCGGCCACATCTTCCGGCCTTTCCTCCAGTCGGCCGAAGCGGACATGAAAGAGGTCCGGTAAACAGGTGCGCCACAATCCACGGCCCCAATTTCCCCCTAGGGCCGATCCCCGGCGCGCCTGGACGGGGCCAGCTTCCGCAGGCTGGCCTCGTCATCTTTTCTGGCTGCGTTGGAACGCTGATGTTCAGGGCGAAAGAGGCCGTGGCAACACCGGAAAGCCGCCTCGTCTAGTAACTGCGCTCAACCAAAATCATCAGAATAACGGGGCCGCCCAGAAGGGCACCGGCTAACGCGACCGATATCAGTAGCTGGAATATGAAACGGGGAAATGTTCTGCGGGCCATTCGGCGCAACCTCTATCGGATGGAGATCGGGGTCCTGCGCAGATGCCGATTGCGGAGGTTCGACAGCGGATTGATCCGGGCTCGCATGAGAGCCCGCCGCCGTCCGGCCAAGCGGGTTTCAGGGGAGCGGATCAGTTCTTAAGCGCTCGCATGAAGCTGCAGGTGCCTGATGATGTCGCCGACAGTCAGGAAGCGATCGGCGGCGTAGTCGTCGATCTTGAAACCGAACTCTTCCTCGAAGACCATCACCATCTCGGTGATCTCCAGTGAGTCCGCGCCCAGATCATGCGATAGGTTCGCCTCGTCAATGACGAGTTCGCGCGGGAGATCTAGATAGGTCGCGATGACGTTCCTGACCCTGTCGGGCAGGTTCTGGCTGATGGGCTGATGAGAACCGGCGTGAAGTGGAGTTTGCATAGTCGTCAGCTCTTTCGATGTTGTGGGTTGGCGATGTTGTGGGTTGGGAAGCGTTTTCGCTCGAAAGCTCGAGTTTCAGGCCGAAAGGCGCCGGGACGCCAATACGTCTCCTGCGCCAAGTCGTCGGGCATGGACCGGGAGGCGGCTGGCACATTGCTGATGGGCCAGCTCCGGTCTCTTTCATCGGGCGCGTGTAAAGGCGATGCCGGTGGCGTTTGTACGTCGCGCAAATCGTGCGCGGCCTCTTTTGAGGAAAAGCCTTTCCCATTGGATCTGACGAACCAGCAATTCGGCCGTCATCATCACAACCGTGACGATGAGCATGGAAAGTACGACGTCGGAGAGATAATGACCGCCAAACAGGATGCGGTTGAAGGACAATGCGACCGCGAGCAGCCCAAGCAAAAGCTGCGCAATCCTGCGCGTTGTCCTTTGCCCGGCCGGAATGAGATAGACCATAGACATCATCGCCATCGCGCCTGCCGCCTCTCCGGACGTGAAGGAGCAATTCGACGCGCAGGCTTCTGACAGTTCCCAGGCCGCGGACAAGGGGTGATCGCCACCCAGGCCCAATGTGTCGCGCGGCCTTGCCCGTCCAAACGTGTCTTTCAGGAACATGTTGACGATGAGGCCGACACCCACGCCATAGGTGATCAGCGGAACAAGAGCGCGGCCCAGATTGACACCGAGCGCCTTCCGCAATCGGCGCGATATCACCAGAGCGACCGAGGCGCCGATAACGAGAGTGCCTGCCCAGAAATTCGCCTGCCGCAGCGCCTGCAGCGATCCGTTATGCCTCAAGGGAAACTGCTCGCCATCGAAGAAATACTGGGAGACGGCCATGTCGATCGAGGGGTTGAGATAAAATGCCACGCTCGTGACCAGCGTCGTCATGAGGACGAGGAAAAGGTGGAAGCCCGTCTGCTTGCTGCGTGGGTATGATGACATGATAGGTCTGCTCCGAATGTTCGGGGCAAGCCTAGTGCGGGCCACAGGGCCGGTTCATTTCGTCTTGTTTCTTATTGTTGCACACCCTTTGACCAAGCCTTGAGGGCAGGTTTTCGGGCAAGCCGTGATCCGGTAGAAGCTTGCCTTGCCGGCCGCTTTCCATGCTTTGCAACAAAACTTAATAAAGCGAAACATATGCTGTCCGGCGGGCATGCGAAACGCGTGCAGTCAGGCGATCAAGGACAGAAGCCGTGCAAGTAAATTCAGCCAATGCGAAGATCCTGATTGTCGAGGACGATCCCGAAATCGGCAAGCTGCTGGCGCTGGCCATTCAGGAAAACGGCATGGTGGCGACGGTTGCCGAAGACGGGCATGTGATGAATGCCCTGTTGCGGAGCAACGAATTCGATCTCATCATCCTGGATGTCATGTTGCCCGGCGAGGATGGCCTGAGCATCTGCCGGCGTATCCGCTCGGAAAAGACGACGCCGATCATCCTTCTGACCGCACTTGGTGAAGAGGTTGACCGTATCGTTGGGCTTGAGGTCGGCGCGGACGATTATATCACCAAGCCGTTTAGCCCGCGCGAGGTCGTTGCCCGTATCCGCAGCCTGCTTCGGCGTGCATCCTATGGTCTGGTGAATACGCCGGTTCAGCGGAAACTGCGCTTTGAAGGTTGGCAGATCGATCCGCTGCGTCGCCAGTTGCACGATCCGAGCAACGCAAGAGTTGCGGTGACGACGACGGAATTCGATCTGCTTCTGGCCTTCTGCCGTAATCCCGGCCGCGTCATTACCCGCGAAGAACTTCTTTCGCTCACCCATACCGGTCTCGCGGGCCCGATCGAACGCAGCGTCGATGTTCATATCAGCCGTCTGAGACAGAAGATCGAGGCTGATCCGAAAACCCCCGTCCTTCTACAGACGGTGCGGCTTGGTGGTTATATGTTTACCGCGAATGTCGAGCAGGCCTGAAGACTTAAGGCCTCTCAATATCGAGGCGCGTTGTATCTAATGAAAAAGCCGGGCATCACCCGGCTTTCAACATGAATGGCGCCTGCTTGCCTTAGAACTTGTAGCCGACGAACAGAGAGGCGGAAGGCTGGGTTTTTTCTTCCACGATCGGGCTGTCCGCGGCATCGCCGGTCAGGAAGCCGACGCCTGCTTCGCCGCGCACCAGCCAGTTTTCGCTCAGCATATAGATGGCTGATGCCGAAACGTTGACACGTTTCAGGCCGGCTTCCGCCTTGTATTCGGAAAGACCGGATCTTGCAGCCTGGGCGGCGGTCACGCCGAAATAGGATTGCATATGCTTGTCGTTGGCGACCACCGCCTCGACGCCTGCGCCGAGGATCAGCCGTTCCGTAACCGGTGCCTGGTATTCGGCCCCGAATGTGCCGATCAGGCTCTCGCTGCCGCTGATCGTCTGGTCGACGCTGGCATAGATCTCGAAGCCGTTCCAATTGTAGGAGGCCTTGGCGCCAATCGTAGCTGCGAAGTCGATATCGCCGAGGCCTCTAAGGCGATCCGCGTCGTCTTCGTCACGACCGCCTTCATAACCGACCTTGCCCGCAAGAGAGAAGCCGTTGTGCTCAAGTGCCGTGACCGTTACGCCTGTCGGATCGATCTCCAGCCATTCGCCATAGGTGAAGACCACGAATGGGACGGGTTGTATTTTAAAATCCTTGCCCCCTTCATATTCCGGTTCGTAGATCCCGCCGGCACCAACGATGAGGCTCCAGCTGCGGTCCGGTTTTTCGTTGTTGAACCGTTCCTGATCGAATGCGGGTTCAGGTGGCTGTGCCGACTGGCTCGCATCTGCAGCAAGCGAGGTCGAAGCGGTGCCGGCGATCGCGAGCGTAACGTATAGGGCGCTTGCGAGAAGTCGCCGATCGGTCCGTTGGATAAAAGACATGGGTGCTCCAGTGATTTGACACGGGCAGGCCCCCGAAAGGCGAGCCGTGTGTGCAACACATTTGTCCTGTCATGGATGGCGTTGGCGCAGCATGTCTTTGTGTTACGGTTTGTTGCGGACAAGGGGTGCAAGGGGTTCGACACAAAACTTAATGTCGTTTTTGGATCTCAGGCACTATCCTGACTGGAGACGGACTTGCGACAGAGGCCGTATCACGGTTTTCATCGGGCATAACTGCCCAGGGGGGCGCTTTGGGATTTCGGATTTCCCAGCTGTTTTCAACCATTCACGGCCAGATCACCGCAGTCATTTTCGCCTGCCTTGTCATCGCTTTCATCATCGGTTCGACACTGGAAAGCTGGGTCAGGGAACAATACGGCGCGCCTGACATGGAAAGCTTGTCGGCAGAGGTGTCGGCAATCGCCTCGGTGCTCAGATCGGCTTCTGATGCCGAAAGAGAGGTGATCCTTGCCGCTGCCAATCGCGAAGGCTTGCGTTTGGTGCTGCAGCCGCTCTCGTATTCGGAGCGCTTCACCACATACTCCCCCGACGAGCCGTTTCTCCAGATTGCAATCGACCGGCTGATTCCGCCGGAGAATTATCCTGTCCCATTCGGAGGCTGGAGAACGTTCGTCGACGGTAAACGCATCCTGGCAGCCAAGATCGATGACGAGAGAATTCTCGTCATGGAACTGCCGGAAAGCTTTCTTCGTAACGATGCACTGATATTCGGCTCGAATTATCTGGTGGCGACGGTCACGCTTATCATCCTGTTTTCCATCTTCGCGGTCAGGGCGCTCACCAGTCCGCTGCGACGTATCGCTTCGGCTGCAATGAAGGCGGATATTTCATTCGGTCCGGCAATTTTCGAAGAACAAGGGACAGTCGAGATCGTGACACTCGCGCGCGCGCTGAACGGCATGCAGCGGCGGATATCGACTATGGTGGAATCCCGGACGCGGATGCTGCGCGGAATCAGCCACGACCTGAGGACGCCGCTGACGCGCCTGCGGCTGCGGGCCGAACGGGTGAAGGAGGATGAGGTCAGGGAGGCGTTGCTGGGAGATATCGAGCGTATCGACAGGCTGCTGAAGGAGAGCCTCGGTTACCTCCGCGACAATTACCAGCGGGAAGTCTCGCAACGCGCGGATCTTGCCTCCGTACTGCAGACGACGTGTGACGAATTCGCAGACATGGGGCATGACATGCAGTATGATGGCCCGGCGCGGATGGTCACCAACTTCAAGCCTCTGGCGCTGACGCGTGCGATCACTAATCTCTGCGAAAACGCGACAAAGTTCGGCACGCATGTGAATGTCGAGCTTCGTGTCATCGATGGTCAGGCGATCATCGACATCAGTGATGACGGGCCGGGTATTCCCGAGCAATATCGCACGCGTGTACTCGAACCCTTCTTCAAGGTGGATACGGCGCGCCAGGACACCGAAACCGGGTTTGGCCTCGGCCTTTCGATCGTTGCCGAGATTGTCCAGGCGCATCATGGAAAACTTGCTCTGCTGGATCGAAAACCCAATGGGCTTGTGGCGCGGATCATCCTGCCTTTGGAGCACAAATAAAAACGGCGAGTCGGTGAGGCTCGCCGTAACTTTGTCGAATGCGCAGAGCCTGTCAGGCTGCGGCCAGCGCTCCGGTCTTCGCGTCGTTTAAATATCGAACGAGGTCCTCAATGGTGATGACAAGCAGGCCGTTCTGCTCGGCAAAGATCTCGAGATCGGGAAGCCGGGCCATGGTGCCGTCATCATTGGAGATCTCGCAGATGACGCCTGCCGGGGATTTTCCTGCCAATTTGCATAGATCGACTGCCGCTTCCGTGTGACCGGTGCGACCGAGAACGCCTTCCGGATTTGCCCGCAAGGGGAAGATATGGCCGGGGCGGGCAAAATCGGCAGGGCGGACGGTTGGGTCGACAAGCGCCTTGACGGTCGCGGCCCGGTCGGCGGCCGAAATGCCGGTCGTGGTGCCGGGAATGTAATCGACGGACACGGTGAAGGCGGTCTTCATCGATTCCGTATTGTTCGGCACCATGAGGGGCAGTTCGAGTTCGTCAATGCGATTGTGGTCCATGGCGATGCAGATCAGGCCACGGGCCTTGTTCATCATGAACGCGATCTTTTCGTTTGTCGCATCTTCCGCGGCAAAGATCAGATCGCCTTCGTTTTCGCGATCCTCGTCATCGACAACCACAACCATTTCCCCGCGGGAAAAAGCTTCGATTGCGTCTTCAATTCTGGAAATCGTCATTTCAAGTCTTTCAAGGGTTAAGCCGGTTAAGGCTGTTGCATCGGCTTATCACCGACAAAACTATCCCTTGGGCGAACAAGCGCCACGGGCAGCCCGGTCAAAGGCCGCCGCGGGTTGGTCTCTTCCATCCGGACTATAACCGTCGGCTCCGGCATCTCACCGGATCTGCTGACCTTCCTTTTTCAAGGAAGCGCTCGCGGGCTCCGGGGGAAACCCCGATACCGCCGGTGGGGAGTTACACCCCGCCCTGAGAACGGGCCAAGTTTATTTCAACAGACGCTTGAATTGCAACAGGTAAACGCGCTCGGAAAACTCCGATAGGGATGAAAATATTGCGCAGTCGCCGGAAGATGCGCTTTATTTTGCTATCAGAACCTCGATCCCGCGCTTCTCGAACTCTTTCGCATCCCGGTCGGAAATCCCGTCATCGGTGATGAAGGAATTGATCACGTCCAGCGATCCGAGGCGGGTGAAGGACGAGCGGTTGATCTTGGTGCTATCAGCGACGAGATAGACATGCGCCGCGGCCTTGATCATCGCTTCCTTGAGCTGCAAGTCGGCAAAGCTCGGATAGGTGAGGCCCGCATCGAGCGCCACGCCGGCAGTGGCGAGAAACAGTTTTCCGGCGAAGATGTTGCGGAAATACTCGACCGACTTGTCGCCCGAGAGCGACAGCGTCGGCGATTTGAACTGCCCGCCCGGCATATGCACCGCAAAGGTCGGCACCGAGCCTAAGATAATGGCGATGTTCAGCGCGTTGGTGATCAGGGTCAGGTCGCGCCGGTTGGTCAGCCGGGTTGCGATTTCCGTCGTCGTTGTGCCCGCGTCGAGGATCAGCGTCTCGCCGTCCTTGACCAGGCTTGCGGCAAGCGCGCCGATGCGGCGCTTCTTGTCCATGTTCTCCTGATGGTGGAGCGTCATCGTGCCGGTTGCGGGGGCTGCGGTGTTGAGATAGGCGCCGCCATGTTCGCGGGTGATGAAGCCTTCGCTTTCCAGCCGCTCAAGGTCCTGCCTGATCGTCGCTTCCGACACGCGGAAGGCGCCGGCGAGATCTCTCACCCGCGCCGACCCTTCTTCCTGAAGCCATTCGAGGATACGGCGTCGTCTCGGCTCGGACAGCAGGCCGATCATCGACTCCGAAGCATCCTGCTCTTCTTTCGCTTCCATTCCGGCCTGCCTAAATCCTTGAACCGCAAACAATCGAAACTATTCGACTCTCTTTTATGGGATCATTACAGGAACAGCCTTGCGCTTTAAATCCTCAATTCGCGTTCTGCTGTAGCACGACACGGGCCTGCAGCTTCTGCTGCACCTGATCGACGACCACGGCGGCTATGATGACGAGGCCTTTGATCACGGTCTGCCAGAAGGACGAAACGCCCATCATGATCAGTCCGTCCGCAAGAATGCCGATCACGAATGCGCCGACAATGGTGCCGGCGATGCGGCCGCGTCCACCGGACATGGATGTACCGCCCAGGACCGCTGCGGCAATGGCATTGAGTTCAAATGTCTCGCCGGTCGCCGGATGGCTGGCCTGCAGCTGTGACGAGATGATCAGGCCGACGAGTGCCGCGCAAAGCCCGGAAAACATGTAGACGAACAGTTTGGTGCGGTCGACATTGACACCGGAGAGTGCAGCCCCGCGCTCGTTGCCGCCGACGGCATAGATATGCCGGCCAAGCGGCGTGCGCGTCGCGAGATAGGCGGCTCCCAATGCGACCACGACCATGATCCAGACGGAGACGGGCAGGCCGAGGAATGTGCCGGAGCCAATGACCCGGAACGTGTCCGAACCGTATTCCGGATTGCCCGAAAGATTCGGAAAGGTCCGGCCTTCGGAGAAGAGAAGTGCCGAGCCGCGGGCGACATAGAGGATGCCGAGCGTCGCGATGAAGGGCGCGACATTCAGCTTTGTTATCAGCATCCCGTTTATCCAGCCTATGAATATGCCGACGACGAGCACGATGAGGCAGATCTCGATCGTGTTGAACTGGACGCTGTAGGCGACACCGACAAAGCCGAGATCGATGCCGTAGAGAACCAGATATCCTGCCACCATGGCGCACAGCCCGACGATCGAGCCGACCGAAAGATCGATGCCGCCGGCGATGATGACGAATGTCATGCCGATCGCCAGGATGGCGTTCAGCGCCACATGCTTGGAGATGATCAGCATGTTGCCTGTCGTCAGGAAGTTCGGTGCCGCGATGGCGAAGAAGGTGAAGACCAGGATCAGCGCCACGAAGGTGCGCATGTGCAGAAGCAGCAGAAGCGCCGATGTTCTGGATTTGTGACCGCCGATTACGGTCTTGGCGTTGCCCGAGGCGTCGATGCTGCTCATTGTGTTTCAACCCTGTTCAGATTTGGGGTTGCCGCGGAAATGACCTCCGCAGCGCTCGCGCCGGCCGGGAATTGCCCGGTCAGCCGTCCATTCGCCATGACGAGTACGCGATCGGAAAGGGCGAGAACTTCTTCCAGATCGGATGTTACGAAGAGAATGCCGAGGCCATCGGCGGCAAGCCGGCGCATGGTGCGAAAGATCTCCGCCTTGGCGCCGATATCGATGCCGCGTGACGGTTCGTCCATCAGCAGGATTTTCGGCTTTGTCATCAGCGCCTTGCCGATGACGACTTTCTGCTGGTTGCCGCCGGAAAGGCTGGAGACCGGGTGTTCGAGGCTGGCGATCTTGATCGCCATGCGCTTGACGAATTCCGCCGCTTTGGCGGCTTCGGCCTTCAGCGACAGGTGAAAGCCGCGGGTGAAATCATAAAGCGACGACATGGTCAGGTTTTCGCGGATCGTCATGATCTGCACGAGACCGTCACGCTTGCGATCTTCCGGGATCAGCGCCAGACCGCGGCGGATGCGGCCGGACACACTTTTCTCCTTCACCGGCTTGCCGCCGATGAAAATCTGGCCCGAGGAATTCGGGTGCTGCGCCATGATGCATTCGAGAAGCTCCGAACGGCCTGCGCCCATCAGGCCATAAAGCCCGACTATCTCGCCCTCGCGGACGGAAAGCGACATGTGATCGACGGCATAACCGCCGGCCGGGCTCGGAAGGCAGACGTTATCGACGCGGAAGACTTCCTGGCCGAGTTCGTGGTCGCCGGTCTTCGGAAATTCCTTCGAGGCGCTGCCGATCATGTTGGCGACGATCCAGGGAATATCGACTCCCTGCATCGAACGCGATCCGGTGATCGCGCCGTCGCGCAGAACGGTGATATAGTCGCCGATGCGGATCAGCTCTTCCAGCCGGTGGGAAATATAGACGATGCCGACGCCCTGTTTCCTCAGGTCGTTGATCACTCGGAACAGCACTTCCACCTCTGCTGCCGAAAGCGCCGAGGTCGGTTCGTCGAGGATCAGGATCCGTGCATTTTCGGCCAGAGCCTTGGCAATCTCGACGATCTGCTGCTGGCCGATCCGCAGGTTTCCAAGCGGCGTATCCGGGTCGATATTCTGTTCGAGACGCTTCATCAGCGCTGCGGCAGCCGATCTCTGCGCCTGGCTGTCGATATGGATTCCGGCGCGCGTCTTTTCGTGACCGACGAAGATGTTTTCCGCGACGGTGAGGTTGGGGAACAGGTTGAGTTCCTGAAACACGATGCCGACGCCATGTTTTGCGGCATCCGTCTTGTCGGCAAAGACGACCTGCTGGCCGTCTATTTCGATCGTGCCGCCGTTCAGCTGCTCGACGCCGGCGATGATCTTCATCAGCGTCGATTTTCCGGCGCCGTTTTCACCGACGAGAACGTTGACCGCCCCCATGCGCAGGTCGAAATCGACATTCTTCAGTGCCTGGGTGCCGGGATAGATTTTTGAGCCGTTGCGGATCGAAAGGCCGATGGGATTTGCTTCCGTCATGGCGCGACCTCGATCGAGACCGGCGTGATCAGCGGTTTTTCGCTGGCCGAGCGGATGACCACCGCACCGACGAAATCCACTTTCTTGCCCTTCAGCTCGGTATCGGCAGCGGGAAGCTTGGAGACGGCCTTGTCGTTCAGTGCGCGCCCCAGTTTCGCGTATTCGATCTGGTCACGGAATGTAGAGAAATCATAAAGGTTGGTGGTGTCGCGCAAGGCGCTGCCCTTGACGACCGGGCCGAGCTGGAGCGTCGCGTCGGCCTTTCCGTCGCCATCGACGTCGATTTCGGCAACGCCGGCCTTGGTGCTGGCGCGAGTATCTTCCAGGACGGTGGCTGTGCCCTTGACCGGGAAATTCCAGCCGCCGCCGGCGCCACCGACGCGAGTGCCATAGCTTTCGCCCGCCTTGTCGAGGCTGCCCTTGATCGCATTTTGCAGCGTCGCAAGATCGACTGCCTTTTCAGTCAGGGCCGGAACGAGCTTGGCGTCGAATGTCGTCTCGACGGACTCGGCGATGGGATCGGCAGCAGCTTCGCCATCGCCGGTTTTCACCAGTTTGCAGCCGGAAACGGACGCGGCAAGAAGGCTTGCCACAAACAGGGTCGTGATCTTCATGGGTACCCGCACTTCTTTTAAAGCAAGAGGCACCCGGGGCCGCCTGTGGCGCCCCGGGTGGCGATGGCGGTCTTATGGCTTCAGCGCGAAGGTCTCGAGCTTTTCGGCATTGTCAGCATTGATAAGAATGCAATCCATCAGCTGCTTTTCATCGAGGCCGGTCGAGCCGGTCTTGATGAACTTGTCCGCCTGTTCGACGGCATTCTGTGCCTGCTGGTAGGCCGGCTGGAGAACGGTTGCCTTGATGCCGCCCTTCTTGATCGAGTCGCGGACGTCGTTGGAACCGTCGAAGCCGACGACGATCACATCCTTGCGGCCGGCGGCTTCAAGTGCCGCATAGGCGCCCATGGCCATCGTATCGTTACCCGAGATCACGCCCTTGATATCCGGGTGTGCCTGCAGCATCGATTCCATAACGGTATAGGCTTCGGTCTGCGACCAGTTGGCCGTCTGCTTGGCAACCAGCTTCATCTCCGAATACTGGTCGATGACATCGTGATAGCCCTGCGAGCGAATGCCGGCATTGGTGTCGGATTCCTTGCCGAGCAGTTCGGCATAATTGCCCTTTTCGCCCATCAGCTTGACGAATTCTTCCGCTCCGAGCTGGGCGCCCTGGTAGTTGTTGGAGACGATCTGAGAAACGGCGACGCCGGTCGTGGTGATTTCGCGGTCGATCAGGAACGAGGGAATGCCCTTGTCCTTGGCCTTCTGTACGGCGGCAACGGAAGCATCCGCGCCGGCATTGTCGAGAATGATGGCCTTCACGCCGGCTGCAATGGCGCTGTCGAAGAGTTCGCTCTGCTTGTTGGCATCATCGTCGTGAACCAGAACCATGGTCGCATAACCCAGTTCCTTCGCTTTTGCTGCAGCACCATCGGCTTCAGCCTTGAAGAACGGATTGGAATGGCTCGGCGTGATGATCGCGATCGTATCGGCCGCAAGTGCGGTGCCTGACATGGCGCCGGCAATGCCGAGTGCGACGACGGACATCAAAAGACGTTTCGTAAGCTGCATGATTACCTCCCGTTGAAAAAAAAAGACCACCCTCCCGTGGCGTCTGTGGCAAACTATCGATCACTTTCGTTTAATGTCAATATGTTTTTGATGTCTGCGCTTTTGTGTGGCGATCACATGGTGTTATTCTCGCTTATGTTGCAGTGCGGCATGTTTTTTGCGCATTTCGCAGGCTGAGGTGCCAATAAAGCGCTTGAATGTTATGCCGACGTGTGTCAACTAATGTCCAAACGAAAGAGATCGAAAGTAATCAAAAGTCTTTTGTTGGGTTTTGATCCGGTCTGATGCCCATCCTGAGGAGGGATGGGCTGCTTTGGCGCTGAGGATGCGCAAAGCCACGCCGCAAGCCGACAATGACGACACGGAATAATCGGAGGAAGCATCATGACTGAACAACGTTTCGGCGCCGGGATCTGGCATTTCGCAACCTATCTCGACCGTTACGCGACGGATGGTTACGGCACGCCGCGCAGCGTCATCGAGGCGATCGATCTGGCCGGCCAGGTCAAGGATCTGTCGGTTGTCGATATCAACTATCCCTTCTTCGGCGGCGACTTTTCCAATGCGCAGGTCAAAGAGGCGCTCGATCGCAACAAGCTCGGCGTCATCGGCATCACGCCGGAAATCTACACGCGCGAATTCGTCAAGGGCTCCTTCACCAATCCGGATGCGGGCGTGCGTCGCCGCACCCATGAACTGGTGACCGAGGCCTGCGATCAGGTCCGTTATTTCGGCGCCGATTACGTCAAGCTGTGGCCGGGCCAGGATGGCTGGGATTATCCGTTCCAGGTCGATTACGGCACGCTGTGGAAGCACTCGCTCGATGGCGTCGGCCAGCTCGCCAGCGAAAACCCGGATCTGAAATTCGTCATCGAATACAAGCCGCGCGAGCCGCGGGTGCGGATGAGTTTTGGCTCGGTTGCCCGCACGCTTCTCGGTATCGAGAAGATCGGTCTGCCGAATGTCGGCATCCTGCTCGATTTCGGCCACGCCATCATGGGCGGTGAATCGGCAGCCGACGGTGCCCAGCTGGCTATCGATTATGGCCGTCTGTTCGGCATGGACGTCAACGACAACTACCGCTCTTGGGACGACGATCTGGTCGCCGGCAGCCTGCATCCGATCGAACTCTTCGAGTTCTTCTATGTTCTGCGGAAGAACAAGTGGGAAGGCGTGTGGCAGCTCGACCAGTTCCCGTTCCGTGAAGACAGCGTCGCAACCGCCAATCACGCGATCGATTTCCTCAAAGCTGCCGACAAGGGGCTCGATGCGCTCGATGTCGACGCATTGAAGGAAGCGCAGAGCCGCCACGACGCGATCGGCGCGTTGAAGATCGCGCAGAAGGCCCTGTTCGGCGCCATGTAGGCGCCGCTTGCGGCAACAGTCAGGTCCGGCCCAGTCCGGCCCAGTCCGGCAATGAAAGGCCAATACCCATGTTGAAGAATGACCTCGTCGATACCATTCGCGAGAAAGCATTGTGGATGCGCCGCAGGGCTTTCACGATGGTCCATGATGCCCAGCTCGGACATCCCGGCGGCGATTTTTCGGCGATCGACATCATCGCGACGCTCTATTTCGGCGTGATGCGGTATGACCCGAAAAAGCCGGATATGCCGGAGCGGGATCGCTTCATCATGTCGAAGGGCCACGCAACGGGCGCGCTTTACACCGCCCTTTGCGCTGCCGGCTATTATCCGGAAGAATGGCTGAAGACCTATATGCAGCCGCAGTCGAAGCTGAACGGCCATCCGAACCGCAACTATCTTCCCGGCGTGGAAACCAATACCGGACCGCTCGGCCATGGCCTGCCGGTGGCGCTCGGTATCGCGATCGCCGGGCAGCTGACCGGCAGCGACTACCGCACCTTCGTGCTGACCGGCGACGGAGAGTTGCAGGAAGGCTCGAACTGGGAAGCGGCGATGAGTGCGGGCAATCGCAAGCTCGGCAAGTTTACTCTCATCGTCGACCGCAACCGGCTGCAGCAGGGCATGGGAACGGAAGAGACCAACGGTCTCGATCCGCTTGACGACAAGTTCCGCGCCTTCGGCTGGGATGTCGAAGTGATTGACGGGCATGATGTCGGCGCGCTCGTCAACGCTCTGTCCGAACCGCCGGGCGGCCGTTCGAAACCGCTCTGCATCATTGCCAATACGATCAAGGGCAAGGGCGTCTCGTTCATGGAAAACAAGGCGTCCTGGCACCATGGCGTGCCGAATGCCGAGCAATATAATACCGCCATGGAGGAACTGGTCTGATGGCTGCACCCGCTGCAAAACAGCAAGGTTTTTACGATTGTCGCGATGCCTGGGCACGCACGATCGAGGAGCTTGCCGAAAACGATCCGCGCATCGTCGCCGTCGTCAATGACTCCGTCGGCTCCTCCAAGCTCGGCGGCTTCCAGAAGAAGTTCCCGGATCGACTGGTCAATGTCGGCATTGCCGAACAGAACATGGTGGGCGTCGGCGCCGGTCTTGCCAATGGCGGCCGCATCCCCTTCGTCTCGGCGGCATCCTGCTTCCTGACCGGCCGTGCGCTCGAACAGGTCAAGGCCGATATCGCCTATGCCGGATTCAACGTGAAGCTTGTCGGTCAATCGTCCGGCGTCGCCTATGGCGAGCTCGGGCCGACACACCATTCGATCGAGGATTTCGCCTGGTTGCGACCGTTGAGCAATATCAAGGTCGTGGTTCCGGCCGATAGCTGGGAAACGGCAGAAGCGGTCAAATGGGCGGCGGCATATGAAGGCCCGGTCTATATCAGGCTGAGTCGTATGCCGGTACCGGATCTTGTGGTTGAAAACCGGAAATTCCAGCCCGGCAAGGCAGAAACCGTCCGCAAGGGTGATGACGTGACGATCATTGCCTGCGGCACAATGGTGCATCTGGCCGTCCAGGCGGCAGTCGAACTCGAAGCCGAGGGCATTTCCGCCCGTGTCCTCAACATGGCGACCATTTCGCCGCTCGACGAGGCTGCGATTTCCGCCGCCGCCAGCGAGACGGGGGCGATCGTCACGGTCGAGGAAGCCAATATTCACGGCGGTCTCGGCGGCGCGGTTGCTGAACACACTTCGGCCAATCTTCCGGTGCCGATCGAGCGGATGGGCTTTCCGGGCTTCGTGCCGACCGGCTCGGTCGAATGGCTATTCGATCACTTTGGCCTGACGGCCACCGGGATCGCCAGATCCGCACGCAAGGCGATCGGGCGCAAGCGGGGATGAGTGAAGCCGGGAGGGGAGAATTCATCATTGCCGTTGACCAGGGAACGACCAATACCAAGGCGATCCTGGTCAATTCGGCGGGGGAGGTCGTCGCCAAGGCCTCTGCTCCCCTGACATCCAGCTATCCTCACCCCGGTTGGGCGGAGCAATCGGCCGAGGATATCTGGGCGACGGTGCAGGCGGTGATCGCCGAGATTGTCGGCAAGGCCGGTGCCGGGATTGCCGGGCTTGCGATCGCAAACCAGCGCGAGACGCTGGTCGTCTGGAATGCCGAAACGGGCAAGGCCATCGCACCGGCCATACTTTGGCAGTGCCGCCGCACGGCAAGGGCCTGCGAGGCGCTGATTGCCGAAGGTCATGATCCTGTTGTGGTCGAGGCGACCGGGCTTTCCATCAATGCGCTTTTTCCCGCTTCCAAACTCGCCTGGGTGATGGAGAACGTGGCCGAGGCGAAGGCGCTCGCCGCACAAGGTCTGCTTCGTGCAGGCACGGTCGATAGCTGGCTGCTCTACAAGCTGACGGGCGGAAAGGAATTCGCCACCGACCATTCTAATGCATCGCGCACGCAGCTGTTCAATACCGGCTCGTTGACATGGGACGAAGGTCTTTGCGACCTTTTCGGCGTTCCGGTTACAGCCCTGCCCGAAGTGTGCCTGTCGGACAGCCGGTTCGGCGAGGTGGCCGAGGGCGCGACGGCACTCGATGCCGGTGTTCCGATCCTTGCGATGATGGGGGACAGCCATGCAGCGCTTTACGGTCATCGCGTCCGTGCGCCGGGTCTGGTCAAGGCAACATACGGAACCGGTTCGTCGCTGATGACGCTGACGCCCGGACGGGTGTTGTCGAAAAACGGTCTCTCCAGCACGATCGCCTGGAGCGACCGGAACGGCGTGGCTTACGCGCTGGAAGGCAATATTACCGTTTCGGCGCAGGCCGCCGCCTTTGCCGCCGAGATGCTCGGCCTGCCGGATGCAAAGGCGCTCTCCGCTCTTGCCCAGACCGTTCCGGATTCGGCTGGCGTTGTCTTCGTCCCGGCTCTTGCGGGATTGGGTGCACCGCATTGGAACGACAATGTCTCGGGCACGATTTCCGGCATGACGCTGGCGACGACCCGCGCTCATCTGGCGCGCGCCACGCTCGATGCCATCGTGCTGCAGATATCGGATGTTTTCGTCGCCATGGAAAAGGATCTCGGGGCAAGGCTCGACGGCTTGCTGGCCGATGGCGGCGCATCGTCCAACGATTTTCTGATGCAGTTGCAGGCCGACATTCTCGATCGCCCGGTGGCGCGGAGTGGTCAGGCGGAGGTCGGTGCGATCGGCGTTGCGATGATGGCGCTGACGAGCCTGTATGGAGAGAAATCGGGTGCCGACGAGACCCGAAGCGAGTTTCAACCGCATGCCGATGCAGCCGCCTGGCGTCAGGGGGCGAGATGCGGCTGGCAGTCGTTGCTCACACAGCTGACCGCGCATTGAGGTTTGCAGAAAATCGTAGTTTTCCGAGTAAAAACAGAGCGTTTCGCCATGCAATTCAAAACGCATCATTGCCACTTGACCGAGTAATCCGGCTGTCATAGCCTCAACGCATTCACCAGGGGTGTCCCGGCAAGGGGCTGAGATTCTGCTATCGCGCGCAGTGACCCGTTGAACCTGATCCAGTTCATACTGGCGTAGGGACGGTGCAAAACGCTGCGATAATTGTAAATCCGTAACCCGGATTCCGTGATCAGCGTTCTTCCATCTTTCCGGCTCTAGGACTGGGTCTCCAACCTTGAAACTTGGAGCCTCACGATGAATATTGCCGCCAAAAATCATAGCCCGACCGTTACCTCGGGCGCATTTCCGGCGTCTCGAAAAATCCATCTCGAAGGACGAGAATATCCCGATCTCCGCGTGCCGATGCGCGAGATTGCGCTTCACCCGACATCCGGCGAGCCGCCGGTCCTGGTCTATGACAGTTCCGGGCCTTATACCGATCCTGCCCATATCGTCGCGATCGACCAGGGACTTCCGCGCCTGCGCGAAAACTGGGTTCTTTCTCGCGGCGATGTCGCCCGATACGAGGGCCGCCACGTCAAGCCGGAGGACAACGGCTTTGCCACCGGCGAGCGGCTGACGCCGGAATTTCCCATTCGCAACATGCCATTCAAGGCCAATGCCGGTCGCGCGGTTACCCAGCTAGCCTATGCGCGTGCGGGAATC
This sequence comes from Aliirhizobium wenxiniae, assembly GCF_019511445.1. Classification (GTDB taxonomy): domain Bacteria; phylum Pseudomonadota; class Alphaproteobacteria; order Rhizobiales; family Rhizobiaceae; genus Neorhizobium; species Neorhizobium wenxiniae_A. The sequence goes on along the minus strand of NZ_JAEUAN010000009.1, from coordinate 27,722 downwards.
ATTACGCCCGAGATGGAATTCATCGCCATCCGCGAAAACATCGGCCGGCAGGCGGCAAAGGAGGCGCTGTCGCGGGACGGCGAGAGTTTTGGCGCGCATATCCCGGATTACATTACGCCGGAATTCGTCCGCCGCGAAGTGGCCGAAGGCCGCGCCGTCATCCCGGCCAATATCAATCATCCCGAAAGCGAACCGATGATCATCGGTCGCAATTTTCTGGTCAAGATCAACGCCAATATCGGCAATTCCGCCGTCACCTCCTCCATGGCGGAAGAGGTGGAAAAAATGGTCTGGGCGATCCGCTGGGGCGCCGATACGGTCATGGATCTGTCGACCGGCCGCAACATCCACAATATCCGTGAATGGATCATCCGCAATTCGCCAGTGCCGATCGGCACGGTGCCGCTCTATCAGGCGCTGGAAAAGGTCAACGGCATTGCCGAGGATCTCACCTGGGAGGTTTATCGCGATACGCTGATAGAACAGGCGGAACAGGGCGTCGATTATTTCACCATCCATGCCGGCGTGCGGCTTTCCTATATCCACCTCACCGTCAACCGCGTAACCGGCATCGTCTCGCGCGGCGGCTCGATCATGGCCAAGTGGTGTCTGCATCATCACCGCGAGAGCTTTCTCTACGAACATTTCGATGAGATCTGCGACATCGCCCGCGCCTATGATGTGACCTTTTCTCTGGGCGATGGATTGCGCCCCGGCTCGATCGCCGACGCCAATGATGCCGCCCAGTTCGCCGAACTGGAGACGCTGGGGGAGCTCACGAAAATCGCCTGGGAAAAGGATTGCCAGGTGATGATCGAGGGGCCGGGCCATGTGCCGATGCACAAGATCAAGGAGAATATGGACAAGCAGCTGAAGACCTGCGGCGAGGCGCCATTCTATACGCTCGGCCCGCTCACCACCGATATCGCCCCCGGTTACGACCATATTACTTCGGCGATAGGTGCGGCGATGATCGGCTGGTTCGGCACGGCCATGCTGTGTTACGTCACGCCGAAAGAGCATCTGGGCCTTCCCGATCGCGACGACGTGAAAACCGGTGTCATCACCTACAAGATTGCCGCCCATGCCGCCGATCTGGCAAAAGGGCATCCGGGTGCGCAGATGCGCGACGACGCCCTGTCTCGCGCGCGTTTCGAGTTCCGCTGGGAAGACCAGTTCAACCTTTCGCTCGACCCGGACACAGCGCGCAGTTTCCACGATGAAACCCTGCCCAAGGATGCGCACAAGGTGGCGCATTTCTGCTCCATGTGCGGCCCGAAATTCTGCTCGATGCGGATTTCGCACGATATCCGCGCCGAGGCGCAGAAGGAGGGGCTGGAGGCGATGGCAGCGAAATATCGCGATGGCGGCGATCTCTACATGCCGCTGGCTGATGTGAAGGGAGAAGCCTGATGTCTCTCTTTCTCGTCAAGGGGGCCGGCGTGGCCGGTCTCTCCGTTGCCTATGAGCTGCTCCGGCGCGGCGAAGATGTCGATATCGTCGATTATCAGGACACGATCGGGCAGGGGGCGTCGTTTTTTGCCGGTGGCATGCTGGCGCCCTATTGCGAGCGCGAGGCGGCGGAAGACATCGTGTTGACGCTTGGCCTCGATGCCGCCGACTGGTGGGATCGGGCAGTGCCGGGCGCGGTTGTCCGCAATGGCACGCTGGTGGTGGCGCAGCCGCGCGATCTGGCCGATCTCACCCGTTTTGCATCCCGCACAAACGGTCATGCCTGGCTCGGTCGAAACGAGATTGCCGATCTCGAACCCTCGCTTTCCGGCCGCTTCGACAAGGCGCTGTTTTTCGAAAACGAGGCGCATCTCGATCCGCGCCGGGCGTTGACCGGCCTCGCCAAGGCGATCCGCAATCTCGGCGGCTTGTTCCATCTGGGCTGGGGGCCGCCGCCGAAAAAGAACTATACCGCCGTTCTCGATTGCACCGGACCGGCGGCCATTCCGCATATCCCCGGTCTTCGCGGCGTGCGCGGCGAAATGCTTTATCTCGAAACCGGAGAGGTGTCGCTGTCGCGCCCGGTGAGGATGCTGCACCCGCGCCACCCGATCTATGTCGTGCCGCGTGACGACAATCGTTTCATGGTCGGCGCCACGATGATCGAGACCGATGACGACGGACCGATTTCGGCGCGCTCGCTGATGGAACTCTTGAACGCGGCCTATGCGCTGCATCCGGCTTTCGGCGAGGCGCGTGTGGTGGAAACCGGCGTCGGCATCCGCCCGGCCTTCGACGACAATGTTCCGCGCGTGGTGGAAACAGGGGAGGGGCTGGCGATTGCCGGCATGCATCGCCACGGTTTTCTGCTGGCGCCAGCCATGGCGAAAAAGGCTGCCGGCCGGTTCTCCAACGGTTTTGCGCTTCAGGAAGGAATGACCGCATGAATTTTGTCGTCAACGGCGAAGCCCTGGCGCTTGAAGCCACAACGCTTGCGGATCTGCTTCTCGCCCTGGAATACGAGGGCGAATGGCTGGCGACCGCCATCAACGGCGATCTCGTCCACCGCGAGGATCGTGCAGAGACCCATCTGGAAGAGGGGGACCGGATCGAAATCCTTTCGCCCATGCAGGGAGGCTGAATCATGCTGAAACTCTACGATACGGAATTGTCTTCGCGTCTGTTGCTCGGCACGGCCCGTTATCCTTCTCCGGCCGTGCTTTCAGAAGCAGTCAAACGTTCCGGCGCGGGTATTGTCACGGTTTCGCTTCGCCGTGAAACTTCGGGCAGCAGGACAGGCGGCGCGTTTTTCGAGCTGATCCGCCAACTCGGTGTGCGCATCCTGCCTAATACTGCCGGATGCCACAGCGCATCGGAGGCGGTTCTCACGGCAAAAATGGCGCGTGAAGTGTTCGGTACCAACTGGATCAAGCTCGAGGTTATCGGCCATCACGACAGCTTGCAGCCGGATGTGTTCGAGCTGGTGGAGGCCGCGCGTATTCTCACCAACGAAGGCTTCGACGTTTTCCCCTACACGACGGACGATCTGATTGTTGGCGAAAAACTGCTGGCCGCAGGCTGCCGGGTGCTGATGCCCTGGTGCGCGCCGATCGGCTCGGCAGCGGGGCCGCGTAACCCATCGGCGCTTGTCGCCATGCGTGCGGCTTTTCCGGATATCCCGCTGATCGTCGATGCCGGTCTTGGTCGGCCGTCGCACGCGGCCGTGGTGATGGAACTTGGCTACGATGCCGTGCTGCTCAATACGGCCGTTGCCAGTGCCGGCGATCCGCCGGCCATGGGCGAAGCCTTTGCTAAGGCGATCGATGCGGGTCGGCTCGCTTATCTCGCCGGCATGCTTGAGCCGCGGGAGATGGCCGTGCCCTCGACACCGGTCATCGGAAAGGCGGTGTTTTCGTGAGGCTCGACCCTTTCTACCTCATCGTCGATAATGCCGAGTGGATCGAGAGACTGGTGCCGCTTGGTGTCAAACTCGTGCAACTGCGCGTCAAGGACAAGCCGGACAGTGTGTTGCGGCAGGAAATCCGCCGGTCGAGGGCGATCTGCTTCGCCTATGGCTGCCAATTGATCGTCAACGATTACTGGAAGCTCGCGATCGACGAGGGGTGTGATTTCATCCATCTCGGGCAAGAGGACCTTGGCGATGCCGATCTCGGCGCGATCCGCCGGTCGGCCTTAAAACTCGGCATATCGACCCATGATATTGCCGAGCTTGATATGGCCTTGGCTGTCGCGCCTGACTATGTTGCGCTCGGCCCGGTCTGGCCGACCATCCTGAAAAAGATGAAATGGCAGCCGCAGGGTGTCGATCGCGTGGGAGACTGGAAACGGCGGATCGGCACTCTCCCCCTCGTCGCCATCGGCGGCATATCCGCGGAACGGGCTTCGCTGGTTCTCGAACAGGGAGCGACATCTGCGGCCGTCGTCACCGATATCGTGCTGCATGAAAACCCTGAGGCGCGGACGCGGCAATGGCTGGCTGTGACCGAGCCATGGCGTCGCGGCGCGGTGTAAGGCCTTAGGCGTCAGGCTCTGTCATGAAAGCGTTATGAGAGATCACTAGAACCGCGACCGATCGGTTCGCCTGTGCACGGCTGTGCAGGGGCCGGTCGGCATCGCTCCGGTTGAAACGCAATCGGAGCGATTGAAACAATTTCACGCATGCCCTCGCAACCCGTTGCAGCAGCCTGCAGATTTACCGGAGTTTACCGTGACCGCTCCAATCCTGATCGAGCGCAATGGCCATCGCACATGGCTCAAATGGCATCGCGGACGTTGCCGTTTGTCCGATCCGGTCTTTACACGCGACCGTATCGTTGAGGCCATGCGCCTTGGCGCCAGTGTCGAAGTCGATCTCGTCGTTCATGCCGATAACGGCTGTGTGGTGCTGCACGATCTGGAGCTCGATCGCGAAACGACGGGCCGTGGAAAGGTGCGTGATACCGGTGCTGCCGCACTTCGGCAGCTTCATCTTCGTGACAATGAAGGGCAGCCCGTCACCGATCGGGTATTGCTTCTAGAGGATCTCTGCGCACTTCTCGCGAACGAGAAGCTCCATCCGGACGCGCTGCTTCAACTCGATTTCAAAGAGGATCTGGAGGCGCTCACTCCGCAACTCATTGCCAATTTTGGTGCAGGCGTTGCCCCGATCAGGTCCTCTCTGATCCTGTCCGGGGGTGATTTCGACGCCATCGCCACGCTGGCCAAGGCGGCTCCCGGTATAGCAACCGGCTATGACCCTTGCTACGGAGAGAGCCTCGCCCGACTGCAGGCGACGGGTGATTATCGCAGCTTCATCGCGCAGGCGCTTGTGACCGCGCCGGACGCCAAGATGATCTATCTCGCTTACGATATCGTGCTGGCCGCCGCGGATGCGGGGATCGATATCGTCGCTCCGATTCACGCTGCAGGTCGTCGCGTCGATGCCTGGACGATCAACCACATCAATCCGCAAACCATCGCGCAGGTCGAGCGCCTGCTTGCCCTCAAGGTCGATCAGATCACGACAGATGACCCGGAAGGGTTAGTCGGGGCTATTCGTCAATGACCATCAATTACACTGCCATTCTCGATCACATGGTCGCGACTGCTCGGGAGGCAGGCGCCCTGACGCTCGATCATTTCAAACGTTTTCGCGATATCGAGATCGGCATCAAGGGGCCGGGTGATTTCGTCTCGGATGCCGACCGGGAATCGGAAATGCTGATCCGCGATCGCTTGCTTTCCCGTTATCCCTGGGGCCTCACCGGTGAGGAATTTGCGCCTGTGGATGGCAAGGATAGCGATCACCACTGGCTGGTCGATCCAATCGATGGCACGACCAATTTCATCTACGGCCAGCACTATACGATCACGATTTCGCTGCGTCGCGGCAATGAGACAATCTGCGGATTGGTCTATAACCCCGTTTCCGATGAGATGTTCACCGCGATGAAAGGGGAAGGAGCCTATCTCAACGGCACGCGGCTGCGAGTCAGCGCGAGTGAGGACATTGCCCTGATGTGCATCGGCACCGGCCTGCCCACTCCCAATCTTTCGCTCTATCCGGGTGCCTATCAACGGCTGGATGACATCCGCGCGCCGATCGGTGCTGTCCGCGTTCTCGGCAGTGCGGCCAACTCCTGCGCCCATGTCGCCTGCGGCAGGCTCACCGGTTATTACGAGGAAACCGGTTTTGTGGATACGGCTGCGGGCATTCTGCTTGTCCAGGAAGCCGGCGGCATCGTGACGGACTGGTGGGGGCGCGGACCGGACGTCTATGAAAAGACCGGCACGCTGATCGTCGCCAATGCCGCGACCCATGCCTATCTGATCGAGCGGCTGCGTGCAGTGCCGCGCAAGGATGCTGCCTGAGCTTTTGTCGCTGCGATATTCGGGATGGCTTGCGGATTTCGCGACGAAACCGGTTTCTCTTCGCTACAGCATGTCTCCCGAAAGTGGGCGACGGTTTCGAAAAAAAACATGCGCAAAAACGAAGATCTAAAGCATGGCAAGCGAATCTCAAAGATCGCGACGTGCTTTAGAAGATCGCCCGTACTTGAATGACGATGCCAATTTAAGGCGCTGCCGTGCGACCCAACAAAACGTTGCGGCGAGTTATCCACATGCCGGGGATTTATTCGGCAACTTCCCTCAACATATCCATCCCAGCCGTTGACGGATTTTTCGTGTCGTCTACTATATATAGTGTTCGAGGTTCTTCCGATTCGCGTCGGAAGCTAAGACGGGAATACGGTGCGCAAGGCCCATGAAAGGCCATGCAACGCCGGAGCTGCCCCCGCAACTGTGAGCGACGAGCATCCGCTCGGTAACCACTGAGGCCTAAAAGACCTCGGGAAGGTGAGATGGATGCGACGACCCGCGAGCCAGGAGACCTGCCTCAAACGAAAACGTCCACGGGCGGGGTGTCCGGAAGGTCGCGTTTGCGTGCGGGATGTTTCCGTGCGTGCGCTTCCCCGAACAGTCCGCATGAGCCACTTCGGGGTGAAGTCTTATGAGTTTGAGTATCCTGTACCGTCGTCAGTACGAATGACGGGCCGTTAGCGGCCCGGCGACCGTCTGCGTCTGCCTTCATTTCCTATTTCTTTGCCCGGACATCGGCGGATGTCCGAACGCTTTCGCACGCCTGTTTTTCACGAGGACCACCGATGACAATTACCGTCTACAGCAAGCCCGCCTGCGTCCAATGCACTGCAACCACCCGCGCTCTCGATCGTCAGGGGATCGATTACAGTGTCATCGATGTTTCGACCGATGCCGAGGCGTACGAACTCGTGCAGGGCCTCGGCTATCGTCAGGTGCCTGTTGTCATCGCCGGTGAACAGCATTGGGCCGGTTTTCGCCCGGACATGATCAGCGCACTCGCCTGATCCGTAATGGTGATCGGCGAGGTCGTCTATTTTTCCACGAAATCGGAAAACACCCACCGGTTCGTGGCAAAGCTGGGCGTGACCGCCCGGCGCATACCGATCAGCAGCGATGAGGCGCTTGAGGCGCCAAATCCCTTTGTCCTGATCGTTCCGACCTATGGCGGCGGCGAACACAAGGGCGCCGTTCCCAAACAGGTCATCCGCTTCCTCAATGAGGCGGAAAACAGATCCAACATTCGCGGCGTCATTGCCGCGGGCAATACCAATTTCGGCGCAGCCTATTGCATCGCCGGGGATATCATTTCCGCCAAGTGCCAGGTGCCTTTTCTCTACAAGTTCGAGCTTCTGGGCACGCGGGAAGATGTCTATAACGTCAGACACGGATTGGAACGATTTTGGACGCGACAAGCAACTCTGTAATACGCAATGCAGGCGAAAAGCCGCTTCACACTTCGTCTCATCCGGCTGGAGATAAACCGGTGACCACGGCAAAGTCGGCCGAAACCGGACTGGATTACCACGCCCTCAACGCGATGCTGAACCTTTACGACGAGCAGGGGAAAATCCAGCTTGATCGCGACCGACAGGCAGCGAAGCAGTATTTTCTCCAGCATGTGAACCAGAACACGGTGTTCTTCCATAACCTGCGGGAAAAGCTCGATTATCTGGTGACCGAGGGCTATTATGAGCAGGAGGTGCTGGATCAGTATTCGTTCAATTTCGTGCGTGACCTGTTCGACCACGCCTACGACAAGAAGTTTCGTTTCCCGACCTTTCTCGGCGCGTTCAAATATTACACATCCTATACGCTGAAGACGTTTGACGGGAAACGTTATCTCGAGCGTTACGAAGACCGTATCTGCATGGTGGCGCTGGCGCTCGCACAGGGCAATGAAGCGCTTGCCAGGGATATGGTCGACGAGATCATTTCCGGCCGTTTCCAGCCGGCAACGCCGACTTTCCTCAATGCAGGCAAAAAGCAGCGCGGCGAACTGGTGTCCTGCTTCCTGCTGCGCATCGAAGACAATATGGAAAGCATCGCGCGCGGCATCAATTCGGCGCTGCAGCTTTCCAAGCGCGGCGGCGGCGTGGCGCTGTCGCTCACCAATCTGCGTGAGGCCGGGGCGCCGATCAAGCAGATCGAGAACCAGTCTTCCGGCGTTGTCCCGGTGATGAAGCTGCTGGAGGATTCTTTCTCCTATGCCAACCAGCTTGGTGCGCGTCAGGGAGCAGGGGCCGTCTATCTCAACGCCCACCATCCCGACATCATGCGTTTTCTCGATACCAAGCGCGAAAATGCCGACGAAAAGATCCGCATCAAGACGCTGTCGCTCGGTGTCGTCGTGCCGGATATCACCTTCGAACTCGCGAAAAACAACGAGGACATGTACCTGTTCTCGCCCTATGACGTCGAGCGCGTCTATGGCGTTGCCTTCAGCGAGATTTCCGTCACGGAAAAATACGAGGAGATGGTCGCCGACAGCCGGATCAGGAAGAAGAAGATCAAGGCGCGCGAATTCTTCCAGGTGATCGCCGAAATCCAGTTCGAGAGCGGTTATCCCTACATCATGTTCGAGGACACGGTGAACAAGGCGAACCCGATTGCCGGTCGCATCACCATGAGCAATCTGTGCTCCGAAATCCTCCAGGTCAGCGATGCCAGCACCTATGGCGCGGACCTTTCCTACGAGCACATGGGCAAGGACATTTCCTGCAATCTCGGTTCGCTCAATATTGCCAATACGATGGATTCGTCCGACTTCGGCAAAACGATCGAGACCTCGATCCGGGCACTGACAGCGGTCTCCGACATGAGCAACATCACGTCCGTGCCCTCCGTCGCCAAGGGCAATGCCGACAGCCACGCCATCGGGCTCGGGCAGATGAACCTGCACGGTTATCTCGCCCGCGAGCGGATCTTCTACGGATCGGAAGAGGGCGTCGATTTCACCAACATGTATTTCTACACGGTGACCTATCACGCCATCCGCGCCTCAAACCGGATTGCCGTTGAACGTGCCCGGAGCTTCAAGGGGTTCGAGAACTCGAAATATGCCAGCGGCGAGTATTTCGACAAATATACCGAACAGGAATGGAAACCCGCGACCGAGCGCGTGGCCGAACTGTTCGAACAGGCCGGTATCCATATCCCGACACAGGACGATTGGCTGGAGCTGAAGGCTGCCGTCATGGAAGGCGGGCTTTATAACCAGAACCTGCAGGCCGTGCCGCCTACCGGGTCGATTTCCTACATCAACCACTCTACCTCCTCGATCCACCCGATCGTGTCCAAGATCGAGATCCGCAAGGAAGGCAAGATCGGCCGCGTCTATTATCCGGCTGCCTTCATGACCAACGACAATCTCGACTATTACCAGGATGCCTACGAGATCGGTCCTGAAAAGATCATCGATACCTATGCGGCGGCTACCCAGCATGTCGACCAGGGCCTGTCGCTGACGCTGTTCTTCCGCGATACCGCAACGACCCGCGACATCAATAAAGCGCAGATCTACGCGTGGAAAAAAGGCATCAAGACCATCTATTACATCCGCCTTCGCCAGATGGCGCTGACCGGCACGGAAGTGCAAGGCTGCGTATCGTGTGCGCTCTAATTCCGGTGACCGAGATGAACATCCAAGTAAAGAACCCCAAGCCCGCAGCCGCCATCCGCGCCATCAACTGGAACCGTATCGAGGACGACAAGGATCTCGAAGTCTGGAATCGGCTCACCAGCAATTTCTGGCTGCCGGAAAAGGTCCCACTTTCCAACGATATCCCCTCATGGGCAACGCTGAAGCCCAACGAGCAGCAGCTCACAATCCGCGTTTTTACGGGCCTCACCCTGCTCGACACGATCCAGAATGGCGTCGGCGCGGTGCGGCTGATGGAAGATGCTGTCACCTCGCATGAGGAGGCGGTGCTGTCCAATGTCTCCTTCATGGAGGCCGTGCACGCACGCTCCTATTCGTCGATTTTCTCCACGCTTTGCCTGACTCCGGATGTCGACGATGCCTATCGCTGGTCGGAGGAAAACGAGTTCTTGCAGCGCAAGTCGGCGCTGATCATGGAGCAGTATGAAAGCGGCGATCCCTTGAAGAAGAAGATCGCCTCGGTCTTTCTTGAGAGCTTTCTGTTCTATTCCGGTTTCTATCTGCCGATGTACTGGTCGAGCCGCGCGCGCCTCACCAACACCGCCGACCTGATCCGCCTGATCATCCGCGATGAAGCGGTGCATGGCTATTATATCGGCTACAAGTTCCAGCGGGCCGTGGAACTATTGCCGGAGGCCAGGCGGCAGGAGATCAAGGATTTTGCCTTCGATCTGCTGCTCGAGCTTTACGACAACGAGGCGAAATATACCGAAGACCTTTATGACGGCGTCGGGCTGACCGAGGACGTCAAAAAATTCCTGCATTACAATGCCAACAAGGCGCTTATGAACCTTGGTTATGAAGCTCTTTTCCCCGCGGAAGCCTGCAAGGTCAATCCGGCGATCCTTTCGGCACTCTCGCCCAATGCCGACGAGAACCACGACTTTTTCTCGGGATCGGGGTCTTCCTATGTCATCGGCAAGGCGGTGGCGACCGAGGACGAGGACTGGGATTTCTAGAAGCCGGTTTCAGAGCTGCGCATTCGCGCTAGTTTTCCAACCAGCGGCGACCGGAGGCGGTGAGATGCGAGTGCATTGCCGCCTGTGCCGCCAGTGGATCGCGCGCCTCTAGTGCGGCCAAAATAGCGTGGTGCTCATTCAAGGCTGCGGTCCAGCTATCCGCCGTCTCGAAATGGCCGCGGATGCCGGCAGAGAGCGGGCTGTGGCGTTCGTCGAACAGATTTTCGACGATCTCGGCAAACAGCGTGTTGCCGGTGCTTTCGGCGATGATCAGGTGGAAGGCGCGGTCCTGCTCGATCGGCTTTCGCGTGTTGGCAATATCGTCTGCCATCGCACCGAGCGTTGCGCGCAGCATGACCAGCGTCTTTTCCGTCATTGTTGCCGCCGCCTGGACGATGATGGCGCTCTCGATGACGGCACGCGCCTTCATCAGTTCCGACGGGCTTTCACCCAGGGATCGGCCATTGCCGGCCGGTTTTGCCGTGTTGAGCACATAGATGCCCGACCCCATGCGGATCTCGATCGTGCCGTCGATTTCGAGCGCGATCAGCGCTTCCCGGAGCGATGGGCGCGAGACGCCGAGCTGCTGGGCGAGTTCGCGCTCTGCGGGAAGGCGCGCGCCGGCCTGATAGTCGCCCTTGGCGATAAGCTGCCGGACGCGGTCTGCTGTCTGTTGATAGAGGCGTCGTGTATCCGTCATTGAGGTCTGGCCAATTGCGTATTTAACGGGCAGTTGGCGTCAATAATTAGCATGATGCAAGAAAAATCTGCAAATTGGCTTGACCAAATGGCGCGGTCGCGATTTGATAATCGGCAAGAGCCCTGGGAAGCTCTTGCGCGAAGAGGAGATCGCGATGGGAGGAGTGCCGCAACCTGCAGGCATGGCTGGTCATGCCCTTGGACATGCCGTGCTGTTGAAGCTTGAGGGTGTGTCCAAGGAATTTCCGGGCGTAAAAGCGCTGTCAGGCGTCAGTTTCGATCTGCGCGCCGGCGAGGTGCATGCCGTCTGTGGAGAGAACGGGGCGGGAAAATCGACGCTGATGAAGATCATCAGCGGTGTCTACCAGCCGAATTCCGGTTCGATCACCTTCAAGGGCGAGCCGGTGCAGTTTGCCTCGACGCTTCAATCGGAAGCGGCCGGCATTGCCATCATCCATCAGGAGCTCAATCTCGTTCCGCATCTGACGGTGGCGGAAAACATCTATCTCGCCCGCGAGCCGCGCCGCGGTTTTCTTGTCGACCGGAAGAAGCTGGTGGCGGATGCGAAGCGCTGTCTCGACAGGCTTGGCGTCGATATCGACCCGAATGTGCAGGTGCGCACGCTGTCGGTGGCCCAATGCCAGATGGTGGAGATCGCCAAGGCGCTGTCGCTCGATGCGACCGTGCTGATCATGGACGAGCCGACCTCTTCGCTGACCGAGCAGGAGGCACAGCTTCTGTTCAAGGTGATCCGCGACCTGAAGGCCCAGGACACCGGCATCATCTATATCTCGCACCGGCTCGACGAGATGGCGGAGATCGTCGATCGCGTCACCGTGCTGCGCGACGGACGTTATATCTCGACCGATGATTTTGCTGCGCTGACGGTCGATGACATCGTGGCACGGATGGTGGGGCGGTCGCTGGAGGACAAGTTTCCCGAGCCGACGCGGGTGCCGGGCGATAAGGTGATCTTTTCCGCAACCGGCCTGACCAGTCGTGGCGTGTTCTCCGACATCAATTTCGAGATCCGCCGTGGCGAGATCCTCGGCTTTGCCGGGTTGATGGGGGCGGGGCGCACGGAAGTGGCGCGCGCCATATTCGGGGCCGATCCGCTCGATGCCGGGACGATCACGCTCGACGGCAGCGAATTGAAGATTTCCGATCCACGCAGCGCCATCGAGGCGGGCATTGCCTATCTGTCCGAAGACCGCAAGGCGCAGGGGCTGGCGGTGAAAATGCCGGTCGATGCCAATCTGGTCATGGCGCGGATGGGCGCGGTCGCGAGCCGTTTCGGGGTGATCGACCGCAAGCGGCATCGCGAGGCGGGGCAGCGCTATGTCGATCTCCTGAATATCCGCACGCCGAGCCTCAGCCAGCCGGTTCGCCTGCTCTCGGGCGGCAACCAGCAGAAGATCATCATCGGCAAATGGCTGTTTCGCGAGCCGCGCATCATGTTCTTCGACGAGCCGACGCGCGGCATCGATGTGGGGGCGAAATTCGCCATCTACCAGATCATGGACGAGCTTGCGGCACGCGGCATCGGCGTCGTGCTGATCAGTTCGGAACTACCGGAAGTTCTCGGCATGTCCGATCGTATCGCCGTCTTCCATGGCGGGCGGATCACCGCGACGCTTGAGACGCGAACGACCTCCCAGGAAGAAATCATGCATTACGCGTCCGGCAGCGGCCGGCGCGGCGAACAGGGATTGTGAGTACATGGCCGATATGACCAGCGAAAAACCGGCGCAACAGCCGGCCCCGAAGGCCGCCGGTCAGGGGCGTCGTCTCAGCGAGCGGCAGAAGGATATCATCCAGAAATTTGCGGCCCTCGGCAGTCTGCTCGTGCTGGCCGCAGTGTTCTCCGCCACCAGCAGTGCCTTCTTCACCGTCGGCAACGGCATGACGATCGCGCTGCAGGTGACGTCGATTGCGCTGCTTGGCATCGGTGCGACCTATGTCATCATTACCGGCGGTATCGATCTGTCGGTCGGTTCGGTTCTGGCACTGGCCGGCGTGGTGGCGGCGCTTGCGGTGAAGGAGCTGCAATTGCCTATCTGGATTGGCATGCTGCTCGGCATTCTGACCGGTTCGCTCTGTGGGCTGATCAATGGTTTCGTCATCACCCAGTTGAAGCTACCGCCCTTCATTGCGACGCTCGGCATGATGCTGATCGCGCGTGGTGTGGCACTGCAGATCACCGGCGCGCGTGCTGTATCTGGCCTTGGCGAGGCTTTCGGCGAACTGGGCAACGGCTCGCTGTTCAGGATCGAATCCATCGACGATCAGGGTTTTCCGGTCGTCTCCTTTCCCGGAATTCCCTATCCGGTCGTGCTGATGATCGTCATCGCTTTCATCGCCGCCTTCGTGCTGAACCGGACGGTGCTCGGGCGCTACATCTATGCGATCGGTTCGAATGCCGACGCGGCGAGGCTTTCCGGCGTCAACGTTTCGCGCGTCACGGCCTTTACTTATGTCGTGTCGGGGACGCTTGCGGGGCTGACGGGCTGCGTGCTGATGTCCCGCCTTGTGACTGCCCAGCCGAACGAGGGGGTGGCTTATGAGCTCGACGCGATTGCCAGCGCGGTGATCGGCGGCACATCGCTGATCGGCGGTGTCGGCACGATCTCCGGCACGATGATCGGCGCCTTTGTCATCGGCATATTGCGCAACGGATTGAACATGAATGGCGTCTCCGCCTTCACCCAGCAAATCATCATCGGCCTTGTCATTCTGGTCACCGTGTGGATCGACCAGCTGCGCAACCGCCGCTGAGGACCAAGGGAACGGCCGGGGGCCGGGCCTGATTATGGAAGCCACGGGGAGGGGAGGAGCCTTCCCTTTTAACGGACCTTTGCGGAATTTCCCGGGGTCATTCGAGGAGGAAAGACATGCGTAGACTTGCAACGGTCCTGATGGCGTCGGCACTTGCCTTTGCCGGAGCTTCCGCCGCATCGGCCGGCGAAATCGCCGTCATCGTCAAGACGGTCAACTCGACCTTCTGGCAGAATGTGCAGAAGGGTGCGGAAGCCGCGATCGGCGGTGCCAAGGGCGAACACACGATGACCTTCCAGGGCCCGGCGGCGGAATCCGCCATCGCCGACGAGGTCAACATGGTGGAAAATGCCGTCAACCGTAAGGTCGCCGCGATCCTGCTTGCGCCGTCCGATCCGGATGCGCTGGTGCCGGCGGTGAAGAAGGCCTGGGAAGCGCGTATCCCGGTCGTCATCATCGACAGCCAGCTTTCAGCGGGTTCGGACAAATATTACCAGTCTTTCCTCGCCACCGATAACCGCAAGGCCGGCGAGCTTGCCGCCAAGGCGCTGATCGAAAAGGTCGGCCAGACCGGCAAGATCGCCGTCATGTCCTATGTCGCCGGTGCCGGTTCGGAAATCGGCCGCGTCGGCGGTTTCACCGACTACATCAAGGCCAACTCCAAGCTGGAAATCGTCGGGCCTTATTATTCGCAGTCGCAGATGGCGACCGCGCTGAACCAGACCACCGACGTTCTGGCCGCCAACAGTGACCTCAAGGGTATTTTCGGCGCCAACGAGCCGACGGCGATCGGCATGGGCCGGGCGATCAAGCAGGCCGGCAAGGCGGGCAAGGTCGTGGCGATCGGCTTTGACGGAAACCAGGACCTGCAGGAATTCGTGAAAGACGGCACGCTGACGGCGACTGTCGTTCAGGGCTCCTACCAGATGGGCGAAAAGGGCATCCAGACGCTGCTCTCGATCCTCGGCAAGCAGAAGGTCGACAAGACCGTCGATACCGGCGTCGTCGTGGTGACGAAGGACAATATCGACAAGCCGGAAGCCAAGAACGTTCTATACTGACCAAGCTGGCGCGCGGGTGGAGATCTCCCGCGCGCTCCTTTTCGATCACGATCGGGATTTCAGAACATCATGAAGGTTTCGGACAGGCGCAGGCTGCGCAATCGCGACGTCTCGTTCACGCTCATGGGGCTGGGCTGTGCCCAGATGGGCAATCTCTACAGGTTGACCCCCTATCAGGAATCGCTCGGCGCCTTCGAGGCCGCCTGGGATGCCGGCATTCGCTATTTCGATACCGCGCCCTTTTATGGCTATACGCGCTCGGAACGTCGGCTCGGGACGATGGTGACGGACCGCGAGCGGGGCGATTATGTGCTTAGCACCAAGGTCGGGCGGCTGATGCTGCCGGATAACAGTGTCGGGCCGGAAGAGGATGCCTTTGTCGCGCCGCTGCCGTTCCGGCCGACCTATGATTACGGTTATGACGCGATCCTGCGCTCGTTCGAGGATAGCCGCCAGCGGCTCGGCATGTTTGCCCCCGACGTGCTTTTTGTCCACGATATCGGCCGCGCCACCCATGGCGATCGTCACCAGCATTACTGGGACCAGTTGACCAAGGGCGGCGGGTTCCGGGCGCTCGGCGAATTGCGTACAGCTGGCCTGATCAAGGCGATCGGGCTTGGCGTCAACGAGTGGCAGGCGATCGCCGATGCGATGGACGAATGCGATATCGACGTATCGATGCTGGCCGGGCGCTATACGCTGCTCGAACAGGAGAGCTTGGCCCTGCTCGACCGCTGTCACCGCGAAGGCGTCGGGATCGTTGTTGCCGGCGCGTTCAATTCCGGGCTTCTCGCGGGAAACCGCAAGTTCAATTACGCCGAGGCTCCGGCCGATATTCTCGCCCGCGTCGGCGAGATCGAGGCGGCATGCGAGGCTGAAGGCGTTGAAATGCAGGCGGCGGCACTTGCCTTTCCGGCGCTGCATCCGGCTGTTGTCAGTGTCGTTTCGGGCGCACGCAATGCCGAGCAGATGAAGGCCAATGTCGGCTGGTTCGAACAGGAAATTCCGGCCTCGTTCTGGACCCGGCTGCAGGACAAGGGTGTGATCGCTGCGGATGCATCGGTTTCGGGTGGCTGAGACGATGATCATCGATGCCCACCAGCATTTCTGGCTGCTGAAAGATCGCAACGGCGGCTGGCCGCCACCGGAGCTTGCCGCCATTCACCGCGATTTCCTACCCGCAGATCTGGCGCCGGAAATCGAGGCTGCCGGCGTCGGCGGCACGATCCTCGTGCAATCGAGGCCGAGTGTCGAGGACACGCGGTTCATGCTGGGCCTCGCCGAGAAGAGCGATACCATTCTCGGTGTCGTCGGCTGGGTCGATATGAAAGCCGCGGATGCGCCGGAGGTGATCGCCGATCTTGCCAAGGCGCCGAAGCTGAAGGGGCTGAGACCGATGCTGCAGGATATCGCCGATCCCGACTGGATCGACGATCCGGCGCTTGAGCCGGCTGTCGAGGCGATGATGGCGCATCATCTGGTTTTCGATGCGCTGGTGCTTGAGCCGCATCTTGTCGCCCTTCACGCCTTCGCCCGCCGTCATCCCGGCCTGCCGGTGGTCATTGACCACGGGGCGAAGCCGCGGATCGCTACGGGGCATTATCGCGACTGGCGGCACGCGATGCTGCGGCTTTCGGAACTCGACAATGTCTGCTGCAAGCTTTCCGGCCTGTTGACCGAGGCGGGCGGACAGAAGTCGGAAGCGCTGCGGCCCTATATCGAGACCATTCTCGAATTGTTCGGGGCGGACCGGGTGATCTGGGGCAGCGACTGGCCGGTCGTTGATCTGGCCGGGAGTTATGCCGGATGGATTGCTCAATGCCGTGAGATCGTGCCGGAAGCTGATCACGATGCGGTGTTCGGCGGCAATGCCCGACGCTTCTATGGATTGTGAGGATAGACCATGCAGAGAATGGGGATGGTGATCGGCCTCGCGCCGGAAAAGGTCGAGGAATACAAGGCGCTGCATGCCGCGGTCTGGCCCGAGATCCTTGACCTCATATCGCACTGCAATATTTCCAACTACTCGATATTTCTGCGCGAGCCGGAGAACCTGCTGTTCGGTTACTGGGAATATCATGGTGCTGATTTCGCTGCCGATATGGCGAAAATGGCGGCGAGTGAGAAGAACCAGGAATGGTGGTCGTACTGTATTCCCTGCCAAAGACCTTTCGCAACGCGAAAGGATGGGGAATGGTGGGCATCGATGGATGAGGTGTTCCATCTGGATTAGAGCAATTCCAGCAAAAGTGGAAACCGGTTTTGCGTCAGGAATTGCGTAGAAACAAATAGATAGAGCAGTTTCGTGTTTCGAAGAAAGACGAAAATGATCTAAAGGGAGAAGAGGATGACAGGTAAGCTAGGAGGCAAGGTGGTCGTCGTGACCGCCGCCGGTCAGGGGATAGGGCGGGCCAGCGCATTGGCCTATGCCGAAGCGGGCGCACAAGTCTTTGCGACCGATATCAACGAGGGCGCGCTGGCGACGCTCAACGGCAGCGCCAATATCGAAACGGCAAAGCTCGATGTGCTCGACAGCGCTTCGGTGACGGCCTTTTTCGAACGCATCGACGCGGTCGATGTGCTGTTCAACTGCGCCGGCGTCGTGCATGGCGGCTCGGTACTGGAAATGACCGACAAGGATCTGGACTTTGCCTTCGATCTCAATGTTCGCGCCATGGTGCGCACGATCAAGGCCGTGCTGCCGGGCATGCTGGAACGCGGCGACGGCACGATCATCAACATGGCCTCGATCGCGTCGAGCTCCAAGGGCGTGCCGAACCGTTGCGCCTATGGCACGACCAAGGCGGCCGTGATCGGGCTGACCAAGGCGATTGCTGCCGACTACGTGACGCGCGGCATCCGCTGCAACGCGATCTGCCCGGGTACGGTGGAAAGCCCATCTCTGGAACAGCGCATGCGCGCCCAGGGCAATTACGAGGAGGCGCGTGCAGCCTTTATCGCACGCCAGCCGATGGGGCGTCTCGGAAGCCCCGAAGAAATTGCGGAACTGGCGGTCTATCTCGCCGGCGCTACCTACACGACCGGTCAGGCTGTCGGCATCGACGGCGGCTGGTCGATCTGAACCTTTTGAATAAGCAGAGTTTAAACTTAAGAGGACTGTATTCATGAAATTCCTGCGTTATGGCGCGCCCGGCGCCGAAAAGCCTGCGATCGTCGATGCTGACGGCAAGATCCGTGATCTTTCCGGCCATGTTTCCGATCTTTCGGGCGCGGCACTTGCCCCTGATGCGCTTGCAAAGCTTGGCGCTATCGATGTGAAAAGCCTGCCGCTGGTCGAAGGTTCGCCGCGTCTCGGCCCGTGTGTCGCGGGTACCGGCAAGTTCATCTGCATCGGCCTCAACTATTCCGACCATGCCGCCGAGACAGGCGCAACCGTGCCGCCGGAGCCGATCATTTTCATGAAGGCGTCGTCCGCCATCGTCGGCCCGAATGACGATGTCGTCATTCCGCGCGGATCGGAAAAGACCGACTGGGAAGTCGAGCTCGGTGTCGTCATCGGCAAGACGGCGAAATACGTTTCCGAGGACGATGCGCTGGATTACGTTGCCGGCTATTGCTTGACCAACGATGTTTCCGAACGTGCCTTCCAGGCCGAGCGTTCGGGCCAGTGGACCAAGGGCAAATCCTGCGACACGTTCGGTCCGCTTGGCCCTTGGTTGGTGACCAAGGACGAGATTCCGGATCCGCAGAACCTCGGCATGTGGCTGACGGTGAACGGCGAAAAGATGCAGGACGGTTCGTCGAAGACCATGGTCTACGGCGTCAAGTTCCTCGTCTCATATCTCAGCCAGTTCATGTCGCTGCATCCGGGCGATGTCATCTCCACCGGCACGCCTCCGGGCGTCGGCCTTGGCATGAAGCCGCCGCGCTTCCTCAAGGCCGGTGACGTCGTCGAACTCGGCATCGAAGGCCTCGGTACCCAGAAGCAGACCTTCAAGGCCGATATCTAAGGCCATCTATCGGCGCGCCGGTTTGGAGGCTGGCGCGCCGATTTCATGAAATTCAAGTCGGCAGAGGAGGCCGCAGCCATGACCCGCATCACCAATCTTCGTGTTTTCGACTTGCGCTTCCCGACTTCGGCAAGTCTTGACGGGTCCGATGCGATGAACCCCGATCCGGATTACTCGGCGGCCTATGTCATTCTCGAAACCGACAAGGACGGCGTTTCCGGCCACGGCCTGACCTTTACCATCGGCCGCGGCAACGACATTTGCTGCATGGCGATCGAGGCAATGCGGCATCTGGTTGTCGGCAAGGACCTTTCGGAAATGCGCGCCGCACCCGGAAAATTCTGGCGGCATCTGACCGGCGATAGCCAGCTGCGCTGGATCGGGCCGGACAAGGGCGCGATGCACCTTGCTACTGGTGCGGTGGTCAATGCACTCTGGGATGCGCTCGCCAAGGAGGCGGGCATGCCGGTGTGGAAATTCGTGGCCACCATGTCGCCGGAAGAGATCGCCGATATTGTCGATTATCGGTATCTCACCGACGCGCTGACCCGCGACGAGGCGATCGACATCCTGCGCAAGGCCGAAGAGGGCAAGGCGGAACGGATCGCCATTCTCGAGCGTGAAGGCTATGCCTGCTACACGACCTCGGCCGGATGGCTGGGCTATCCCGACGACAAGCTGCGCCGGTTGGCGCAGGAGGCGGTCGATGCCGGATTCAGCCATGTAAAGATGAAGGTCGGGCGTGATCTCGAAGACGATATCCGTAGGCTTACCATTTGCCGCGAGGTGATTGGGCCGGATCGCTACATGATGATCGATGCCAACCAGGTCTGGGATGTCGATCAGGCGATCCACTGGGTGAAGGCGCTCTCTTTCGCAAAGCCGTTCTTCATCGAGGAGCCGACCAGCCCTGACGACGTGGCGGGGCATAAAAAGATCCGCGAGGCGATTGCGCCGGTGAAGGTGGCGACCGGCGAAATGTGCCAGAACCGCATCATGTTCAAGCAGTTCATCGCCGAGGGCGCGATCGACATCGTGCAGATCGATGCCTGCCGCATGGGCGGGCTGAACGAGGTGCTGGCGGTGCTGTTGATCGCGGCGAAATTCGGCAAGGCGGTCTGGCCGCATGCCGGCGGCGTGGGCTTATGCGAATATGTGCAGCATCTGTCGATGATCGACTACATTGCAGTATCGGGAACGAAGGAGGGCAGGGTGATCGAATATGTCGACCATCTGCACGAACATTTCGTCGACCCCTGCGTGATCAAGGACGCCGCCTACATGCCGCCGTCGCGGCCGGGCTTCTCGATTGAGATGAAGCCGCAGTCGATCGAGGCCTATCAGTTCGGACGGTCGAAGGCGGCGTGAGCCGAAGCTTAAGTCTGGATACAATCAAGGCGCCATTCGGCGCCTTGATTGTTGAGGGAGAAGCTTTTTTCGCCGACGGTTGCTTTTGAATTCCCTCATTCCTGTGCTTGTCACAGGAATCCAGCCACGGCGCGTCTGCGCCGTGAAAGGAGTTTTCTGGCCCAAGGACTTGGGCCGCTGGATCCCTGTGACAAGCACAGGGATGAGGGAGAATGTTGTTGACGGCGTGGCCAAAGCGGGCCTCGAATTTCCTGAGGCGCAAGCCGTAACAGCCGTCTGAAGCTTCCTCAAACTGGCAGCTGCAAAAGCCTCAAACCTCCAGAATGGCCTTGATCACGCCTGCCTCCGGCTTCGACCATTCGGAAAACAGCTTCACCGCGTCGGAAAGCGGTGCGCGGTGGGTGTTCAGCGCGCGGGTCGGGACCTTGCCTGCCTCGATCTGGCGCACGACTTCGGCAAAATCATCCGGCTGGGCATTGCGGCTGGCGATCAGCGTGGCCTCGCGCTTGTGGAATTCCGGATCGGAGAAGGTGATGTCCTGGCGGACGACCGAGAGCAGCACGTAACGGGCGCCATGGGCGAGGAAATTGAAACCGCGCTGCATGGGGATGGCGTTGCCGGTGGCGTCGATGACTACATCGTACCATTCGCCGCCGGTCTGCCGTTCGGACACCTGTTCCGCGTCGGCATCGGCAAAGATGGTCTCGTCGGCACCGAGCTTTTCGACGGCAAAGGCGAGCCGGTCCTCGCGCGTATCCATGACCGTGACATGCGCGCCGCGGGCTTTGGCGAAAATGATCGCCGACATGCCGATCGGGCCGGAGCCGGTGACGAGCACGCGGTCCTGCGGCGTGATCGCACCGCGTTTGACGCCATGGGCGCCGATGGCGAGGAACTCGATCATCGCGGCATCTTCGAGCGGGATATTGCCGGTCGGGATGACGTTTTCCTCCGGTACGCAGAGATATTCGGCCATGCCGCCATCGCTATGGACGCCGAGGACGGAAATGTTGCGGCAGGCATTGCTGATGCCGCGGCGGCAGGCCTGGCAGGTGCCGCAGGAAAGGTAGGGAACGATATAGACGGGTTCGCCGGGTTTAAGCCTGCTGCCGGCCGGAGCCTCCGCGACGGTGCCGGACAATTCATGGCCCATGACGCGCGGATATTCGAGAAACGGGTGTTTTCCCGCAAAGATGTGAAAATCGGTGCCGCAGATGCCGACATGGCGGATGCGGACCTTGACCTCGCCTTCGCCGCGCGCCGGTTCTAGACGATCCTCCAGCGCGAGACGGCCGGGCTCGATACAGACGAGCGCCTTCATGATGGGTTTCCTCCGAAGCTGGTGGGTATGTTGTATTTGAGGAAAGCCCCCTCCCAACCCTCCCCACAAGGGGGAGGGCTTAACCCGGCCGAGCCGCAGAGGCTCGATCGAGGCAGACGATAGCTGTAAGTTCTCTCCCCCCTTGTGGGGGAGATGGCCGGCAGGCCAGAGGGGGATGTGCTAAATGCGCGAATCCTGCTGACGAGGGGGAAAGAGCGTCTCAGAGCCATTTCGCAACCTCTGCGTTGACGAGATCCCGCCAAGCAAGTGACTGGGCTAGCGGAGTCGGGAAAAGGCCGTCGATGGCGACGAAGCTTGCCGTGTAATCCTGCGGATCGGCCGCCTGGGCTGCCGCCAGAAGCTCGTCGCGGCGCGGGTCGTTGCAGTCGCTGAAGCGGGTGAGCGCGGCGATCCAGAGGCCGACGACGCTAGCGAAGCTTTTGCCGTTCGAACCGGCGGCCAGTGCATCCATGGCCGGCGAAAAAATGCGCTGTGGCAGTTTCTGGCTGGAATCCATGGCGATCTGGATATTGCGATGGGCGATCGCCCGGTTGCTGAAACGGTCGATCAGCTGGTCCATGTAGTGGTCGAGATCGATGCCGGGGACCGGGTCGAGCGTGGCCGCGGCGGCGCGCATATGGTCGCGTGTCATCGCCACGAATTCCGGCACGGCCATCACGTCGCGCACGCATTCAAGGCCCTTCAGCAAGCCGAGATGGGCGATCATCGTGTGCGAGCCGTTGAGTAGCCGCAGCTTCATCTTTTCGTATGGTTCGACATTCTTCACGAACAGCGCACCGCCGGCTTCCCAGGCGGGGCGACCGGAGACGAATTCGTCCTCGATCACCCATTGCATGAAGGGTTCTGTATCGAGCGCCATGGCATCGTCGACACCGAGCAGGCTCTTGGCGCGGGTGCGGGTGTCGTCGGTTGCGGCGGGGACGATGCGGTCGACCATGGAGGAGGGAAAGGTGACCTCTTCCTCGATCCATTTCGCCAGTTCGGGATCGCGGCGTTTGGCCATGTCCAGAACCAGACGGCGAACGACCTTGCCATTGGAGGGGAGGTTGTCGCAGCAGAGAATGGTGAAGGGGCGCATGCCCTTGTCACGGCGGGCGGCGAGACCGGCGACGAGATAGCCGACTGCGCCGACCGGGGCGGCGGGATTGGCGAGATCGTTGGCGACGGCGGGATGCGTCTCGTCGATACCGCCGGTCGATGGATGCAGGCCATAGGCCTTTTCCGAGACGGTCAGGGTGACGACATGGATGAAGGGGCTGGCGAGATAGGTGAGTACACGCTCCCGGTCGGTCGCGGCGCAAAGCCAGTCGACGGTCGCGCCGACGACCTCGATCGTGTCGCCGTCACTATCGCGCACGGTGATCGAATAGAGGCCGTCCTGCGCAGCCAATGCTTCGACGGGTTCGGGTGATCGCAGGTTGACGGCGACGATGCCCCAGGGGCCGAACTCGCTCTGCAGCGCGCGCTGGGTATAGACGCCCTGATGGGCGCGGTGGAAGGCGCCGAGGCCGAAATGCAGGATGCCGGGGCGAAGCTCTGAACGGTCATAACCGGGTTGGGCGACGCCGGCGGGAAGCTGCGTTTCGGTTGAAAGATGGTTCGTCATCGGCCAAGTCCGAACTGGCTGTGGCTCAAGGCGCGCTCGATGCCGCGCAGTTCCGCCAGCCCCTTCAGGCGGCCGATCGCCGGATAACCGGGTTGGGCGCCGCGGGACAAATCGTCCAGAATTTCCTGGCCGTGGTCGGGTCGCATCGGGATCTGGTGGTCTTCGCGGCCCTCCGCCTTGCGGCGCTTCTCTTCGGTCAGGAGAGCGGCGATGACGGCGACCATATCGGTACCACCTTCCAGATGCTCATCCTCGAAGAAGGAGCAGGGAAGAGTGTCTTCGTCACGGGTGACGTTGCGCAGATGGACGAAATGGATGCGGTCGGCGAAGCGGGTGGCGATCTCCGCGAGATCGTTATCCGCGCGCGCGCCGAGCGAACCGGAGCAGAGCGTCACGCCATTGGCGCGGCTATCCACCTGACGCAGCATGTGGGCATAGTCGTCGCCGGTCGACAGGATGCGTGGCAGGCCGAGCAGCGGCCACGGTGGATCGTCCGGATGGGCGCAGATATTGATGCCGACCCGTTCAGCGACCGGGGTGACTTCCGAAAGGAAATCGATGAGATGCGACTGCAGTTTTTTCGCGTCGATGCCCTGATAGGTGCGCAGTTTTTCGAGCAGCTGGTCGAGCGTGTAGCCATCGGCCGAGCCGGGCAGGCCTGCGCCGATATTTTTGCCGAGCGCTGCGATGCGGGCGTCATCGAGCAAGGCGAAGCGTCGGGCCGCTTCTTCCTGCAACCGCTCGGGATAATCCTGCGCTGCGCCGGGACGTTTCAGGATATGGATGTCGAAGGCGATGAAATCGGTGAGATCGAAGCGCATCGCCTTTGCGCCATGCTTCGTTTCCCAGCGCAGGTCGGTGCGGGTCCAGTCGAGCACCGGCATGAAATTGTAGCAGACGGTTTTGATGCCGGAGGCGGCGAGGCGGTGGAGCGTTTCCTGCCAGTTCTTCACATGCTCGCGCCAGTCGCCGGTCTGGGTCTTGATCTCTTCGGAGACCGGAACGCTTTCCACCACATCCCAGAATAGACCGCCGTCGCGGATCGCCTGATGGCGTTTCTCGATTTCATCGACGGGCCAGACGGCACCGGTCGGAATGTGATGCAGGGCGCTGACAATGCCCTCGGCGCCTGCCTGGGCTGCATCCCTGACAGTGACCTTATCGACCGGTCCGAACCATCGCCATGTGTGTCGCATCTGTCTTTCCTTTTAGCTGAGGGCGATCTGGACCTTGCAGGCGGCGGTGCGATCACCGGCCTGCAGGAAGGCTTGGAGCGCCTCGTCGATCGGGAATGTGTGAGAGAGGATCGGCCGGACATCGATGTCCCTTGCGCCGATCAGTTTGACGGCACGGGCGAATTCCTCGTGGAACCGCTGCGAGCCGCGCCAGGTGATTTCTTTGCCGACCAGCATGTTGACCGGAACCGACAATTCGCCGGTGACGCCGACCTGCACGATCGTGCCGCGCGGCCTGACGCTCTGGAAGGCCGAGACGAGGGCAGGGCCGGCGGCCGAGCATTCGAAGACCACGTCAAACGTGCCCTTGTCCTTCTGGTAAGGCGCAAGTGCATCGGGTCTGGAGACGTTGATCGTCTCGTCGGCACCCATGGCTGGGCCGCGGGAGAGGGCTGCATCAGCGAGATCGGTGACCGTGATCCGGCCCGCACCGGCGTGGCGCGCAGCTGCGACGACAAGCAGGCCGATCGGGCCGGCGCCGGTGACGAGCACGTTTTTGCCGGTAAGATCGCCGGCCTGAGCAACCGCATGGAGGCAGACGGCAAGCGGTTCGGCGCAGGCGGCTTCGGCGGCTGACGCTTCGCCTTCTACAGGAAAGCACTGGATCGCCGGGACGATCAGCTTTTCGCGGAACATGCCCTGCTCGTGGGGAAGGCGCATGGCCGAGCCCATGAATTTCATCTCGAGGCAATGGATCGGCTGGCCGATGCCGCAATAGTGGCAATGGCCGCAGGGCTGGGATGGGTTGACGGCGACGAGCATGCCGGGCGCAAGGCCGGTGACGCCGGAGCCGACCGCCTCGATATGCCCCGAGGCTTCATGTCCGGAAATGATCGGTTCTCGCACGCGGACCGGGCCGAAGCCGCCATCCTGGAAATAGTGGAGATCGGAACCGCAAATGCCGCCCCGGGCCATTTTCAGGCGGATTTCGCCGGGGCCGGGTTCGGGGCATTCCTGGGTTTCGACGTGCAAGTCCTGCTTGCCGTAGAGACGAACGATCTTCGTCAACATGATGATGCCTTCAGTTGGAATTTGTTGCCTGCGCCGTCTGGCGGCGCAGGCGGAGTATCGTCAGCGGATCAGGCCCATCTCGGTCGGCAGCCAGAGCGTGATGGCCGGGATGAAGGTGATGAGGATCAGCGCGATGAACAGCGGTACCAGCCAGGGTAGGATCGCCATCGTCGTGCGTTCGACCGAGAGTTTGGCCACGCGCGAGAGGACGAAGAGCACCATGCCGAGCGGCGGGTGAAGCAGGCCGATCATCAGGTTCAGCGTCATGATCAGGCCGAAATGCACCGGGTCGATATCGAACTGCAGCACCAGCGGCAGCAGGATCGGCACAAGGATGGTGATTGCCGCGATCGTATCGAGGAAGCAGCCGACGAACAGCATCAGCAGGTTCACGAGGATCAGGAACACCCATTTGCTGTCGGTAAGGCTGGTGATCGCGGTCGACAGAAGCTGCGCCGTCTGGCTGACGGTGAGCAACCAGGCAAAGACCGAGGCTGCGGCGACGATGAACAGCACGGAGGCCGTGGTTTCGATCGTATCCATCGTTGCCTTGGCAAGGGTCCGGAAGGTCATCGTGCGATAGCGCACGAGCCCGAGGAACAGCGACCAGAGAACGGCGGCGACCGCTGCTTCCGTCGGCGTGAACCAACCCATCGTCATGCCGCCGATCAGGATGACCGGGGTCATCAGCGCCATGACGGCGGAGAAGTCGAAATACCAGTCGGCGGCGATGAGTACGATCAGGGCGATGCCGACTGCAAAGTTCAGCGACAGGCCCATCAAGGTCAGGAGATAGATGCCGAGTGGCACCATCATGACGACCATGACTTCGAGCGACGCACCGAAGAGGTTGCGGATGTTGAACGGCGTATCCGAGCCCCAGCGCTTGACGAAGGCGAAGACGGCGACCGTGACCATCATCAGCACCGTCATGACGACGCCGGGCACGATGCCGGCCATGAACAGCGCGCCGATCGAGACGTTGGCCATCATGCCGTAGATGACGAAGGGCAGCGACGGCGGGAAGATGGGGCCGAGTGTGGCAGACGCGGCGGTGACGCCGACGGCGGCCTCGACCGGATAACCATGGTCTTTCATCGCCTTGATTTCGATCGTGCCGATACCGGCGGCATCGGCCAGCGCCGTGCCGGACATGCCGGAGAACACAACGGAGCCGATGATGTTGACCTGCGCCAGGCCGCCCTTCATCCAGCCGACGAGGGCGACGGCGAAGGAATAGATGCGGCCGGTGACGCCGGCGACATTCATCAGGTTACCGGCAAGGATGAAGAAGGGAACGGCGAGAAGCGGAAAGCTCTCGACACCGGCGATAAGACGCTGGGCGGCGATGATATCCGGCGCGACACCATAGAAGATGATGTAGGACACCGACGACACGGCCATCGAAATGGCGACCGGCACGCCGAGCAGCATCAGCGCCAGAAAAGAACCAATGAGAAGCAGCATATCTCAGCCCTCGCTCTGGAAGGCTTCGGGTCGCTCGAGCACCGAATAACCGCGGCGCATATTGGCGATGAAGACCTGAATGGAACGGAACAGCATCAGGACGAATGCCGCGAGCACGGAATAGAAGATGATGTCGCGCGGAAGGTCGACGGTGACCATTTCCTCGCCGGCGACGACTTCCATGTAACGCCACATCAGCCACGAGCCGTAGGCGAAGAAGCCGATGCGGATGATGTCGACAATCGTCGCCATCACGCGTGTCACATGCGCGGGCAGATAGTGGTAGAGCACGTCCACCTGGATGTGGCGCGACATGCGCACACACATGACGGAGCCGAGAAATACCACGCCGATCAGGCAGTTGACGGCGATTTCCTCGGTCCAGGCATAGCTGTCGTTCAAGACGTAGCGGGTAAAGAATTGCAGGAAGACGCAGCCCGTCATCAGCCAGAATAGGCCGAGCGTGATCCAGTCTTCGAAGGCATAGACCTTGAGATCGACTTCGGCGGGGGCCTCGTCAAAGGTATGCGCTATCTCCTCAGGAGTGACCTGAGTGTGAATTTCCGTATGGGTAGACATTAAGTAGCATCCCATTTGCTGGTGAGCGACGCGGATGATGAAACCCCCTCTGGCCTGCCGGCCATCTCCCCCACAAGGGGGGAGAAAACCTGCGGCCCCGTCTTGCCCGACACGAACTCGGCGGATCGGCTGGGTTAAGCCCTCCCCCTTGTGGGG
>NZ_JAEUAN010000089.1 GCF_019511445.1 Aliirhizobium wenxiniae | reverse complement strand
AAGCCAGGCTTCGGCGCGAATATCCCAGCCGCGCGCAGGACGCTCCTCATAAAAATCGAAATCTTCGGAGTCTTTCCAGTCAGAAAGCGGGTGATAATAGTTGCCAGAGAATTTTAAATAATCAGTCCACGCTTCGACACCTAAACCTAAACGGCGATGCCCACGGGTAAAATCATAATCATAAAATATATTTCCACCCAACAACCATTTATCAAAATTATGTCTTACACCAAGGCCAATATTCCCGATCGTACGATCTTCTTTTCGTTGCGCAGAAAATTGGCTGAAATAAACAGTGGTTTGATTATCGTACCAGGGAACAAAATAATCGATGGAACTGCCATCCAGATCGCCGCCCTGGCCAAGAGAAAGATTCGTTCGAACCTTACCGTAGGGGGAGAGTGTATCCTCAATATAAGATTGTGT
>NZ_JAEUAN010000088.1 GCF_019511445.1 Aliirhizobium wenxiniae | reverse complement strand
CTATTTTCTATTTCATGGAGCAATCTTTCATCCTTAGTTAATTCTCCTGGAATTAATACATCAGTATGATAAAAACCGCTGTAATAAGAACTATTACCGGTGTGCACTGGGCATCCAAAACGATCCAAATTAGATTCTGAATGCCATGTTGTAGAAATCCCTTCCGGATGTGAATACCCACCCTTACCAACAGACTGAATAGTCATGTTACGAATATCCGCTAACGCTTGTTCTTGATCTTTATAGAAACCTTTTTCTATCGCCAGCCTCATAAAATGCCCCGGGGCATTTACAGAAATAAGTATTCCCCCTGGTATTCTTCTATCATGATTTCTTGTTCTATGAGCAGAAGAGTAAAAAACATTAACACCAGCCTTATATATTTTTAGCCCATCTTTATCCTGAAATGGTACGCTTTCAGTATAAATA
>NZ_JAEUAN010000087.1 GCF_019511445.1 Aliirhizobium wenxiniae | reverse complement strand
GGCTGAAACAGAACGCCAATTGAAACTGGCTGAGGATGAAGAGAAACGCCTGGCAGCATTGAGTGAAGAGGCCCGGGCTGTGGAGGTGGCACAAAAAAATCTTGCTGCTGCACAATCTGAGCTGGCGAAAGTGGATGAAGAGATTAATACGCTCAATACCCGTTTAAGCTCCAGTATTCATGCCCGTGATGCAGAAACGAATACGCTGTCCGGAAAACGAAATGAGTTGGATCAGGCATCTGCTAAATATAAAGAACTGGATGAAAGGGTTAAACTTTTATCTCCTAGGGCGAATGATCCGCTTCAGAGTCGTCCTTTTTTTGAGGCCACCAGACTACGGGCGAGAGCTGGTGATGAGATGGAGGAAAAACAAAAGCAGGTAACAGCATCAGAAACGCGTCTTAACCAGATTAGCTCTGAGATAAATGGAATCCAAGAGGCTATTTCTCAGGCTAATAAC
>NZ_JAEUAN010000086.1 GCF_019511445.1 Aliirhizobium wenxiniae | reverse complement strand
GCTGGATAGGGCTGCGACGCTGTCGGCCAGTTAGAGATGCGACACTGGCTCCGACGATCAGCCCCCGATCCGACCGGCTGGGCCGGGTTGCAAGGGAGGAGCGGGGGCGGGTGATGACGCTCCCTTTCGGCTTTAGCTTTCTCAGTGGCAATTGTGTCGTTGTCGGCTGATACTCGTTTACACCGCATTGGGCGGGTAGGGATCAAAGCCGCACGATGCTTCCGAAAATCAAGCTGCAGGGTAACGTCGATGTCGCCGCGCTGTCACCTCTTCTTCGCGGCATGCTGCTGTCCGTTGCCTATGCAGACGGTGAGGGCGGCATAGGATTGACCGCGACCGGCGCCATGAACCGCAAATTCGTGCATTGGGCCGCTGTAAACTTCCTCTGGCCCGACTTCACGGCCGTAGACCTCTACAGCATGAACAAAGTTCTGAACGAAAGCGACATGCCGCCGCTCTGGGTCGTGCGGGACATGACCCGCCACATGAAGCTTCTTCGCCGGA
>NZ_JAEUAN010000085.1 GCF_019511445.1 Aliirhizobium wenxiniae | reverse complement strand
CCGCAGTACTGGCGAACGTATTATCGCTCTCGATGATTTTCGCTCAATGCTTGATATAGAGCATAAATATCAAACATATAAATCACTTAACCAGCAATTATTAAGACCCTGCATTGACGAACTGAACAAAAAAAGCGACCTGGCTGTAACGGTTGAGACGATCAAAAAGGGGCGCACGGTTGTAGCCCTGCATTTTCGCTTCAAGGAAGACAAACAGATCAAGATGACGATCTAAAATCGATTTTAAGGCACCTAAAACGCTCCCTGCTGCGTTTTTTTTGTGTTAGTAGTGCGAAGGTACTATTGAAGTGAAAAATTGCGTCAAAAACGCTCTAATGCAGCGAAAAAAGAACCCCCAATTTTTGGGGGCGGAAAAACAAAACTATGCTTGCATTATGTGAGTGTGCTTCTTGCATTCATCCCTGTCGATGAACATCGACGAACATAACACGATGTTAAACAAAACAAAATATTGTTCACATTCACTGTGACCAACCGCGATCATGTCTCCTCTCGGTGG
>NZ_JAEUAN010000084.1 GCF_019511445.1 Aliirhizobium wenxiniae | reverse complement strand
GGACAGGAGATGTGTATAAGAAACAGGTGTCACGGAGTGATGCCAACCACCTGCAAGACGGTTTTTGTTGTTCACAAAATTGGTGGAAAAGCCTGTGGGTGTTTTGTCGGGAAAACGCTTTCGTGGTTGTTGTTTTTGCCCTCAAAAAATCGAACAAAAAACAGGCGATTTTGCTGCTGCTTTCGTGCGCGTTCCTTGTATTTATACTTAAGGGATAAATGCGATTTTTTGAATCAGCTCTATCCCTTGCCATATCTGGCCTGAGCGCGGATTTGCGTGTAAATAGGTTTGAGAGTATTTTGTCGGGAGTGGTTATAAATTAGCCCCTGCGAGTCTTCCACCACTCCAGGGGCGCGATCACCTAGAACATGAACTGATTTGACGACAATTGGTACAGGTGATACAGGAATGATAACACGCAATTTCGTCTGTCGCTCGCAAGGGGACGGCAGACATGAAAAATCCTGAACTTAAGAATCTGACGGAGTACTCTCCAGCAGATAAACCGTGGGATGAACACCGAAGCTTTTACGACGTCGTGGGCGGTATTTATCT
>NZ_JAEUAN010000083.1 GCF_019511445.1 Aliirhizobium wenxiniae | reverse complement strand
CCCAGATAACAGGCAAAAAAAAATCCCCCTGTGTCAGGGGGCCGTCAAAGTCAATTTCCTGATGATAGTTGTTTTGAGGTGTTGCTATGCCCGCTCAATTTGCCGCAGGAACACCGCAAAAACAACTCCGATGACGGGACAGGATGTGTAATCGTATAACCGCGCACGCACGCCGATACGATTACCACCTGGTCAGGGCTACGCCCCGACACCCTCGACAACCTGCCCGGGACACGTTAAAACGACATCTGCGCGTTTCTGAAGCTCCCATTAACCATGGGGATGGTATTAGCGCCGGGATGCGACAGAAACGCGCTTAAAACGCCCCTGAACGCATCAAACGCGAAAAAACGAACAAAACCTTGCCTGCCTGCAAAAATCACGTTAGAACGCGTCTGAGCGCGTCTGAGGGGTTAAAATTCACTGTGCGTCAAATGGGGATTGTTACACCCCGCCCTCAAATGCGCTCACTTCCCCTTCCTGTCCATGTGCGGAAATGTTGTTGCTTTGTATCTTTTGTGTTAAGCAACGGATGAGCGTGTTTCTTTCGCATTTCCACTATCATCAAC
>NZ_JAEUAN010000082.1 GCF_019511445.1 Aliirhizobium wenxiniae | reverse complement strand
GGCTTTGCAGTTCTTCCGTTTTTGCCAAAGGCAAAAACTTGGCGCGGGGTGGAGCAGCCCGGTAGCTCGTCAGGCTCATAACCTGAAGGCCGCAGGTTCAAATCCTGCCCCCGCAACCAATCTTACCATCAGATCCAGCCGATTTTGTGCGTGTCCGAGCCCCGCGGTGCTCGCCTTCTCCACATGACCAACATAAATAGCCCCTTAAGGGGCTATTTGGCGTTTCGGGAGAGGCATCGACGCGTTGGTTGGTCGATCTGCTGGAATGCGTTGGGACGTGCGTTTCTGCTCAAGGAAGCCTGTCATTGAAATCAGGCAGCAGCGAAGGATTGTTTTTCCGGTTCCATCAGGAAGGACAGATCTTTTGCCACTCCTGGTGCGCAGGCGACGACGGGGCCGCCATGGGCCAGAAGTTGTGTGAGGGGAGGGAGGGCGATGACTGCGCCGGCTTCATTGGCGATCAATGTTCCTGGAGTTGCCCCATAAAAACCGGACAGGATCAGTTTTCTGTTTGACGGTTTAAGAACTCGCGCGGTGAGCGATATCCCAAAGCTTTGTGCGGGTGAAGCATGTTGTAATGCTCGAACCACAATGGC
>NZ_JAEUAN010000081.1 GCF_019511445.1 Aliirhizobium wenxiniae | reverse complement strand
GCACACGCTTGATAAGCGTGGGGTCGGAAGTTCAAGTCTTCCCAGGCCCACCATTTGCTTTTTGTAAATGTTGGTTTTTGGGTTTACCTGATCCTGGCAGTTTGTTCTGTCAGGTGTTGTCGATGGTTGGGGCTGTAGCTCAGCTGGGAGAGCACCTGCTTTGCAAGCAGGGGGTCAGCGGTTCGATCCCGCTCAGCTCCACCAATTCGATTTGGTGTCGAGAGACGAAGACATATCCTTTGAAGAAAATACAAGTTTGCGCATCGCTTTGAGCGTTGTGCCTGTTCTGCAAAAATCGTGAAGAGAAGATTGATCTGGAGGCTTCCAGGTCTGGGATTTACCGCAAGGTAGGCCTGGGTTTGAAGCTGATCCTTATGAT
Source organism: Aliirhizobium wenxiniae (assembly GCF_019511445.1). Lineage (GTDB taxonomy): Bacteria > Pseudomonadota > Alphaproteobacteria > Rhizobiales > Rhizobiaceae > Neorhizobium > Neorhizobium wenxiniae_A. The sequence continues at coordinate 244 of NZ_JAEUAN010000081.1, read as the reverse complement.
GTCGTTGATGGCCTAGCCGGCCGGACACGAAAGAGGGATCGGTGGAGATAGGAAGCTTGTCACTCTGGTCGGTCGTTGTTTGAACCTTCGGGTTCATCTGATGACTTATTGATGTCCGTTTGCTAACCGCGCGGACCCGGATTTAATCTCGAGAAGCTGGTCTTATGATCAGACGCAAGTAGGTCGCTCGGCGTGACCTCGATAAAGCGATCTGATCGAAAAGAACACGTCGATGTCATCATGA
>NZ_JAEUAN010000080.1 GCF_019511445.1 Aliirhizobium wenxiniae | reverse complement strand
GTGTCCAGGCTCCGGCTCTTCGCCTTCAGGCGCTGTAATCTCGCCTCAGCATCAGCAATCTTCTGTTCGAGCGTTCTGCTCATGATGTAACTCCGTGCGCGATGAAAAATCGCATTTTAGCGCGTCACTGGTAGTTTAAAAACTGAGCTGGCATAATGCACGGCAAATCACGAAGTGCGCACTTATACAATCTCCACTCCGTTTCGATTGTGTGCGCCCTGCGGGGCAGAAAGAAAACTACAAAAAGGCATTACGGCAGAAATGGCGATTTATCATCTCAGCATGAAAATTATCTCCAGAAGCAGCGGCTACAGCGCCGTAGCTTCTGCTGCCTATCGTTCCGGTTCACTGATGCTTGATGAGCGTACCGGACTGACTCACGACTACACCCGCAAAAGCGGTGTGGCTGAAGCTGTGATTCTGACCCCCGCGACAGCCCCTGCCTGGTGTACGAACCGTGCCGAACTCTGGAATGCCGTTGAGAAGGCCGAACGCCGGAAGAACTCACAACTTGCGCGGGAAATTGAACTCGCCATCCCCCACGAACTGCCGCAGGATGCCGCACGGGAAACCGTTCTCGCCTTTGTCAGAGAAAACTTTGTCAGTCAGGGCATGATTGCTGATGTGGCGTTCCATCACATGGATAAAACAAATCCCCATGCGCACATCATGCT
>NZ_JAEUAN010000008.1 GCF_019511445.1 Aliirhizobium wenxiniae | reverse complement strand
CTGAAGCAATGCTGTGCAGATGAAACGACGACTTTCCGAGATCGATTGCGAGCAATTCGAATGTCATGACTTCCTCCTTTGGTGGCCTTTCATTCTGAAGGTTCGGAGGGAGGCGTCCATCCCATAATATGAAGACGGCGGTTGAGGCCGTCTTTATCGGCAAGGAGCGGCTCTACAATCGCCGCTTCCTGCAGATGTGCAGCCATTATCTCGTCCACCCCGTAGCCTGCACGCCCGCATCCGGCTGGGAGAAAGGACAGGTCGAGAACCAGGTCGGTCTTGTGCGAGAGCGCTTCTTCACGCCGCGCCTCAGGGTCAAAAGCCTGGAGGAACTCAATGTCTGGCTGCTCGACAAATGCGTTGCCTATGCCAAGGCCCATAGCCATCCCGAACAGACGGCGCAGACAGTCTGGCAGATGTTCGAGGCTGAACGTGGCAGTCTTGTGCGTTATGTCGGCCCATTCGATGGTTTCCACAGCGTTCCGGCCTCGGTGTCGAAGACATGCACCGTCCGCTTCGACAACAACAAATACTCGGTCCTGTCGACTGCCGTCGGCCGCCCAGTCGAGGTTCATGCCTATGCTGATCGGATCGTCATCAAACAGGATGGAGTGACGGTCGCGGAACACCAGCGCAGCTTCGGCCGTGGCGATACAGTCTATGATCCCTGGCACTATGTCCCTGTCCTTGCTCGCAAACCTGGTGCCTTGCGCAACGGCGCTCCCTTCCGCGAATGGGTTCTGCCAGCCGCCATGGAGAAGGTCCGCAAGCGATTGAAGAGCGTCGATGATGGTGATCGGCAGATGGTCACCATACTCGGGTCGTTCCCGCCGATGGTCTCGCAGCCGTTGAGGCTGCCTGCCAGGAAGCGCTCGATCACGGCGTCTGCTCGGCCTCGGTGATCATCAATATTCTGGCGCGAAGCCGCGATCCGGCTCCCACAGCCACCCTACAAATCCCGGATGCGCTTCGGCTTGCCCATGAGCCGGTCGCCGACTGCGCCCGTTACGACAGGCTCAGGAGAGTAAGTTGATGGAACGCACACAGGTTCTCGAACTGATGAGCACGCTGAAGCTCTACGGAATGCGCAGCGCCTACGACGAGGTTATGGGAAACGGCATTAAACGGCAGCACGAGCCGCCCCACATTGTCGGCGACCTCCTGCAGTCGGAGATCGCCGAGAAACAGGCACGCTCAATCCGCTACCAACTCACCATCGCCAAGCTACCGCTGGCGAAAGAGATCGACGACTTCGATTTTGCAGATACGCCCATCAATGAACCTCTGGTCCGGGAACTGGCAACCGGCACCTTTGTTGCCGACCAGCGCAACGTCGTCCTCGTCGGCGGCACGGGAACAGGTAAGAGCCATTTGGCCATCGCGATTGCCCGTGCGCTCATCCGTAACGGGACGCGCGGGCGCTTCTATAATGTCGTTGATCTGGTCAATCGCCTGGAAACGGAAACGCGCAACGGCAAGCAAGGTCGAATAGCCGATTACCTCACGCGCCTCGACTTCATCATCCTCGATGAGCTCGGCTATCTGCCGTTTGCGCAGGCCGGAGGCCAGCTCCTCTTCCACCTGATCAGCAGGCTCTACGAGCGCACTTCGGTCATCGTCACAACAAACCTGGCCTTCGGCGAATGGCCGTCGGTATTTGGCGATGCCAAGATGACGACAGCGCTTCTCGACCGCCTGACCCATCACTGTGAGATCGTGGAAACTGGAAACGAGTCCTGGCGCTTCAAGAACCGCTCTCAAAGCTAAAGCCGAAGATACCCATCACCCGCACTTGGCCTACCCTCTGCAATCCCGGCCAGCGCCGGGCAGGCCAAGCGCTGATCGCCTAAAGGGGGGTGAATATTGGACGCCGATAAGGGGTCAACACTCCGAGCCGATTGACAGTCAGCTCATCGAGTGAACCAGATTGTGGTGCTTGAGGAACGGGGCCCAGTCCATGCTGGTGAACTGCGAACCCTGATCCGAATGAACCAGCACCTTGTCCTTCGGCTTTCGCCTCCACACCGCCATGAGCAGAGCCTGCAATACGACGACCGTGGTCTGTCGGCTCTGCATCGCCCAGCCGATGACCCGGCGGGAATAGAAGTCGATGACAACCGCAAGGTACGCGAAGCCCTCGCAGGTTCGGATGTGGGTGATATCCGTGACCCAGGCATTGTCCGGAGCCGATACGTCAAATTCACGGTTTACCTTCATGCGTTCGAGCGGGTTCGAACAATAGGCGCATTGCAGCGGACATCGGTGTGTCAGTCCGGCCAGAAGACCTTTTCGGGTGATAACAGCGCCCAGGCCTGCCGGATCCCGTGATATTGCTGCCGCACATGCGGCTTCAGCGTTGGGATAGAGCCGGAAGACAGGCGGGTGCGCTGCCTTTGCGATCCCATCATGGCAGCTTCGGATCGAAGGCACCGGGCGGGATATGGCCGTGTTCGCCGTAAGCCTGTTCCAGCGCGTCCAGCATGGCCCAGAGCAAATCGCATTTGAACACGACAGCATCGACACCGCATGCTGCTTTTACGCCGTGTCCGCCTCCTGCCGGACATAGGCGAGGGCATAATCGGCATCCCGCGACGCCTGCACCGGCCTCGGCTTGAAATATTCGAGAATATCCTCCCTGATGTAATCATACCTTGCAAGCATGGCAGGCACCCGCTCGCTGATGATAACCGGCGAAAAGAGCTCGGTCACGGAACAGGCGACCGCTTCCAGAAGGCTTTTATCGGTGCAGAATGAGAGATAGGCACCGACAACAAAGCGGGTGGCCGGTAGCCCCCCCGCTGGCTCGCCACAAAATCCCGATCGAGCCCGAGGCCCGTCGCAAGTCTGAGCCAGCGTGCGATTCCGCCATTCCAGCCATCATCGCCGGAATATGCAGGTGGCCCATGCGTTGCCGACCAGGTCGGAAGCCTGCGCCCGGCGCGAATGTTCAAACAGAGGAGGTGACCTGCAATCGACACCTGCAATTCAAGTTCGCATTCATCCTGCGGTGGATGGCGGCGTAACGCCGGCCGGCATCGGCTTTTCTGGCGGCACGTTGGTGTGTGAATGCACCGACAGGCGGTGAAGGTCAAAATAGACGGGCAGGTGGCGTATAATCACGCCTGCAGTTGCCACGTGCTTCGCGCCTCCCGTGAAGATCCGTTTCTCGGCCACGCCCATCTCAGGCTGAAGGTTGCCGCTGAAGCCAGCGCGCAATCTGTACCCTTTTGGATTCGAGGTGGCGCCTCAGGATTGCGCCGAGCTGCGGCCCATCCCTCGCCTCCAGCGCCACAATCATTTCCTCGTGCTCTTTTATCGCAACCTGCCATTCATCATCGGCAATCCGTGCAATGAAGCGCAATCTGATGGTACGGTTAAAGACAATGCGACGCATCTCTTTGAGCAGTTCATTGTCCGCGATCTCAAAAATGGCATCGTGAATTTGCCGGTTGTAGATGTAATAGCCGTCGAGATCGTTTGCGGCGTGGCGTTCGAGCATCGACGTGTGCATGGAGCGGACATCGTCTAACTGAGCCTCGGTGATGCGTGGAGCGGCAAGCTCCCCCGCCAAACCCTCCAGAGCGCCGATCACGAGGAAGCTTTCGAGTATCTGAGCCTCGGTTATTGTCGCGACGCAAGCTCCGCGGTTCGGGGTCAACACCACCAGCCCTTCCGCCGCCAGTGCACGAATGGCCTCGCGCATGGGGGTTCGCGAGACTGCGAAGCTCTCGCACAAATCCTTCTCGATGAGCTTTGCTCCGGGAGCGATATCCCCGTGCTCTATCATTTCCCGCAGCCGATCGACGATCTTCAGGTGCAAGGTCTGTCGCTCTATTGGCTTGATATTGTGCAAAAAACCGGTCCTTGCGTAAAAAAATGCCAAGTGGTGCTCAGGCTTTAGACGCATTTCGTGACTCGCAAAATTAATCCGGCCTGAACCAACGAAACCTCTTTACAGAATAATGTATACAAAATTAAGCTCCCCACAAATGCAGAAAATGCACACGAAGAAACTTCTTCAAGGGGACCAATATGAGAAAACTTTTTGGTGGCGCGACCGCTGTCATGCTGATTTTGGGAACGGCGCCTGCTCTGGCAGGGCCAGATGACAATTCGCTTGTCTGGGCGTCCGACAGCATGCCGTCCAGTATCGATTTTTATACGCATACGATCCGCGAAGGCATCGTGCTCGGGCACCATATCTGGGACACGCTGATCTATCGCAATAACAAGACCAATGAGATCGAGCCGCATCTGGCGGAGTCGTTCAAGTGGATTGACGATACCACACTCGAATTCATACTGCGCCGTGGCATCAAGTTCCATGACGGCAGCGATTTCACCGCCGATGACGTTGTCGGCACGGTTGAATATGTCACGACCCACACGACCGTTCAGCCGATCTTCTTCCTTGAAGGCGCCGAAAAGATCGACGACTACACCGTACGCCTGAAGACCAAGGGCGTGTTCCCGGCCGTCCTCGAATATCTCGCCAATGTCGTGCCGATTTTTCCGTCCGACTATTATGCGAAAGTCGGCCCGGATGGCATGTCGCGAAAGCCGATCGGCACGGGCCCTTATAGTGTCACCGAAATTACTCCCGGTGAAAGCATCAAGATGGAAGCGTTTCCGGATTATTTCGGCGGCGTAAAGGGCAAACCATCGATCGAGAAGCTCGAATTCCGCCGGGTGGCTGAATTCAACACCCAGGCAATCGAGTTGATGACCGGCAACCTCGACTGGATCTGGCGCGTGCCCCCGGATGCGGTAAAGCAGTTCGAAGGCCAGTCCCAGCTGAAGATCGAATCCGGCGATACGCTGCGTATCGGTTTTATCGGCCTTGATGCTGCCGGCCGTACCGGTGACGGCCCGCTCAAGAAGCTGGAGGTTCGCCGCGCCATCAACCACGCGATCAACCGCGACGGCATTCGTGAGGCGCTCATCGGGCCCGGCTCGAAGACCATCAATGCGACCTGCGCTCCACCGCAGTTTGGTTGCATCGACAAGGACGCTACCGTCTACAGTTATGATCCTGCTAAGGCGAAGAAGATGCTCGCCGATGCCGGTTATGCGAACGGCTTCTCTATCGATTTCTACGGATATCGCGATCGCCCGATCGTCGAAGCCATCATCGGCGATCTGGCAAATGTCGGCATCACCGCAAAGCTCACCATGCTTCAGGCATCGGCCATTGCGCAGGCGAGAACCGAAGGGCGCACACCGATCTGGTTCCAGGCATGGGGCTCGTCTTCCATTCTCGATGCAAGTGCAGGCCCGGGATACTGGTTCGACGGTTCGAGCGTGGACTACGCGCGAGACAAGGAAACGACGGCGCTCCTCAACGAGGGCAACACGACAGTCGATCCGGAAGCCCGCAAGGTGGCCTATGCCAAGGCCATGGCCCGCATTTCGGATCAGGCCTTCACTGTTCCGATTTTCACCTACTCGCTCAACTACGTCTACAACACCAAGTTGAACTTCACGCCGGTGCCGGACGAAACTCCACGCTTCTTTGATGCGAGCTGGAACAAGTGATTGCTTCGTCCCGCGCCGCCAGTGGCGCGGGACCCTCCAATATTCGGTGAGACATGCTGCGCTACTTGATGCAGCGGATCGGTCTGGCGCTGCTTGTTTGCGTGGCCGTTTCGCTACTGGCCTTTACACTCTTGAATGCTTCGGGGGATGTCGCGATTTCGGTTGCCGGCGAAGAAGCAACCGCTGCCCAGATCGATGCGATTCGCGAACAGATGGGCCTCAATCGTCCGCTTCTGGTTCGTTACGGCGAATGGCTCGGCAATGCCGTCCAAGGCGATTTCGGTAATTCCCTCTTCTTTCGCCAGCCGGTCGGAGAACTGATCGCCGACCGTCTTCCAAAAACCATGACGCTCGCTGTCATGTCGCTGGCGGTCATGCTGCTTCTGTCCGTTCCGCTGGGTGTCGTCGCCGCGCTGAGGCCCAACAGCCTGATCGATCGGGCGGCTCTTCTGATCGCCGTGCTTGGCCAGGCAATGCCGAACTTCTGGTTCGCCCTGGTGCTGATCGTGATCTTTTCACTCACTCTCGGGATCATGCCGCCATCGGGATCCGCGACCTTGAAGCACTACGTGCTGCCAGCGATTGCGCTCGGCTATTACTCCACGCCGCCGATGATGCGCCTGATCCGCCAGGGCATGATCGAGGCGCTGTCATCGGACTACATTCGCACGGCACAGGCCAAGGGCATCGGCGCGACGAAGATCATTTTCAAACATGCGCTGCGTAACGCCGTCATCCCGGTTGTTTCACTCTCGGCAGTCCAGTTCGGCAACATGCTGGGCGGGTCGGTGGTCATCGAAGCGGTGTTCGGTATCAACGGACTGGGTTTCCTCGCCTGGGAATCAATTTCCCGCATGGATCTGCCGGTCGTTCAGGCCGTGCTGCTGATCGTGGCAGTCTTCTACATCATCGTCGTTCTGGCGGCCGATTTCATCAATGCCTGGCTTGATCCGAGGATACGTATTTCATGACCAGCCTCGACCTCTCACTGCCCAAGGCGGGCACCGTACGACGCAAAGGATTTTTCGCGCGTGCGATGGCAAATCCCGGTTTCCTGTTCGGCGCCATTCTCCTCGGGCTGATCGTGACCATGGCTATCCTGGCGCCGCTCATTGCTCCCTATGATCCGCTCGCGCAGAACATGCTCAGGCGAACCGTTTCGCCCTTCTGGATGTCGGATGGCAACTGGGCCCATCCCCTTGGAACCGACGGGCTTGGCCGCGATTATCTCAGCCGCATCATCTACGGTGCGCGGATCTCACTGCTGATCGGCATCTTCACGGTGATCTGCTCGGGTATCATCGGAACGGTGATGGGCGTGCTGGCCGGCTATTTCGGCGGCAAGGTCGATCTGGCGATCAATTTTCTCATCATGACGCGGCTGACATTGCCCGTTGTGATGGTGGCGCTCGCAGTGGTCGCGCTGTTCGGCGGATCGCTGATGGTCGTGGTGCTGGTGCTCGGTCTGCTGCTATGGGACCGTTTCGCCGTCGTCATGCGCTCGGCGGTCATGCAGATCCGCAACCAGGAATATATCCAGGCGGCGCAATCGATGGGCTATTCCACGCCCAAGCTGCTGTTCAGGGAACTCCTGCCGAATATCTTCGATCGGCTTGCCGTCATCGCCACGTTCGAGATGGCGCATGCGATCCTGCTGGAAGCGTCATTGTCCTTCCTCGGGCTTGGCGTTCAACCTCCAACGCCATCATGGGGTTTGATGGTCGCGGAGGGACGGCAATATCTGCTGTTCGACAGCTGGCTCATCTTGATCCCGGGCGCGGCGATCTGCGCGCTCGTGCTGGCAATCAACATGATGGGTGACGGTCTGCGTGACGCGATGGCCCCCGACAAAAGAAACTGAGAGATCCACATGACCCGTTCAAATGTAATCGCAGCCGCCGGTGCCTATGTTAACGATGGCGCATTTCTCGCAGACCTGCAGGCGCGCCTCTCGATCCCATCGGAAAGCCCGCGTGACGACAGTGGTCCTGATCATCTCCGCTATCTGAATGAACAGATGCGGCCCCTGCTCGAAGGCATGGGTTTCCGTTGCGAGGTCCTGCCGAACCCCAAGCTCGCCCGTATTCCGGCATTGTTCGCCGAAAGAATTGAAAACCCGGCTTTGCCGACAATCCTCACCTACGGGCACGGTGACGTGCTCTGGGGCATGGAAGGGGACTGGAAAGAAGGCCGTAGCCCCTGGGATGCGACGCTTGCCGGTGACCGTATCTACGGTCGGGGAACCGTCGACAACAAGGGCCAGCACACGATCAATCTTGCGGCTCTCGGTCTTGTCCTGAAGGCGCGCGGCAACCTCGGTTTCAACGTCAAGGTTCTGATCGAGATGGGCGAGGAAAGCGGCTCTCCGGGGCTCGCCGAAATGGCCGAGGAACACAAGGAACTCCTGAAAGCCGATGTACTGATCGCCTCTGATGGCCCCCGCGTTTCGACACATGTCCCGACCGTGTTCCTTGGTGCGCGCGGCGGCCACGGATTTCACCTGATCTGCGATCTTCGCGAGGGGGCACATCATTCCGGCAATTGGGGCGGGCTCCTGCCGAATGCCGGCATCCGGCTGGCTCATGCGCTGGCAACGATTACGGATGCCAAGGGCCGGATCGCCATCCGCGAGTGGACGCCGGGTAAAATTCCGGAAAATGTTCACGCTGCCCTGAAAAAGATCGAGCTGGAGCTCGGACCGGATGATCCTCAGATCGACCCGACATGGGGCGAGCCGGATCTGGTCGGTGCCGAGCAGGTCTACGGATGGTGCAATTTCGAAGTGCTGGCCTATACCTGCGGCCGTCCGGAAGCACCGGTGAACGCCATTCCGGGTTCGGCGAAAGCAACCTGCCAGCTGCGTTACGTCGTCGGCGTCGATCGCGAACGGATATTGCCGGCGCTGCGCGAGCATCTCGATGCTCACGGCTTCCAGGATATCCGGATTGAGCCGATGGACCGCGGCTTTTTCCGTGCGACACGCACGGACCCGGACAATGCCTGGACGCGTCTCGCCGTCGCGTCGATTACCGAAACGACCGGCAAGGAACCTGCCTTGCAGCCGAATTTCGGCGGTTCACTGCCAAACGAGGTATTTGCCGAAACGCTCGGCCTGCCGACGATCTGGATCCCGCATTCACATCCGTCCTGCTCGCAGCACGCACCGGATGAGCACATGATGGTCAGCGTCGCGAAGGAGGCTACCGAGATCATGGCAGGTCTCTTCTGGGATATCGGTGAAGGGAAATTGCAGCGATGACAGAGCCTCTCCTTTCTGTTCGCAACCTGACTGTGGATTTGCCCGCAAGCGGTGACCGCTTGCATGCAGTCAGCGGGCTATCCTTCGACATGTATCCAAACGAGATCGTCTGCGTGGTCGGGGAAAGCGGCTCTGGCAAGTCGGTGACGGCCTTCACCGCAATGGGGCTGTTGCCGAAAGCGCTGAAGGTTGCCGGCGGCGAGATGCTGTTCGAGGGACGGGATCTTTTGAAGATGTCACGCCACGAGCATGCAGGCCTGCGCGGCAAACGCATTTCCATGGTATTCCAGGAGCCCATGACGGCCCTCAACCCGTGTTTTACCGTCGGCGACCAGATCGAGGAGATTTTCCGCACCCATACGAAGCTCTCGAGCGCCGAATGCAAGGCGCGGACGATGGCGCTTTTGGAAGAGGTGCGGCTACCTGATCCGCCGCGGGTCTATGCGAGCTATCCGCATCAGCTTTCAGGGGGTCAACGTCAGCGCATCGTCATCGCCATCGCGCTGGCGATGGACCCGAAGCTGTTGATTGCGGACGAACCGACAACTGCGCTCGATGTAACGACGCAGGCGCAGATCCTGTCGCTGTTCAAGACGTTGAAGACGACCCACAATGCAGGCATTCTGTTCGTCACCCATGATTTCGACGTGGTGGCGGAGATCGCCGATCGTGTCATCGTCATGCAGAAGGGTATCGTGGTCGAGCAGGGGACGGCCGAAGAAGTCCTGAACCAACCGCAGCATCCCTATACGAGGCAGTTGATTGCCGCCGTACCGCGCAAGCGGGAAGGGGCGGCTCCTCCTCTGCAGGAGGAGATCGCGCTGCAGGTGAAGGGGCTGAGCAAGACCTTCCATTTGGGTCGCACGCTGACGCGCAAGGCACGGACGGTGCACGCGCTTCACCCGACGGATTTCACTGTCCGTAAAGGTGAGACCCTTGGTATCGTCGGTGAAAGCGGCAGCGGCAAGACCACCCTTGTGCGTTGCCTGATCCGGCTTCTCGATCCCGACGAAGGCGAAATCTGGATCGGTGACCGCAATTTCGCGAAGGGCTCACGCGAGAGCCTTCGTGCCGCCCGCAAGGATATCCAGATCGTCTTCCAGGACCCATACGGGTCCCTCAATCCCCGCCGGTCGATCGGTGAGCAACTGATCGGGGCGCCGATGAATTTCGGCGTGTCGCGAGATGTCGCATGGGAGCGGGCCAAGCGGCTAATGAAGATCGTCCGTTTGGAAGAGGAGGCGCTCTATCGCTATCCGTCGCAATTTTCGGGCGGCCAGCGCCAGCGTATCTGCATCGCGCGGGCACTTATGGTCGAGCCGAAGGTGCTGATCGCCGACGAGGCGGTTTCGGCTCTTGACGTATCGGTCCAGAAGGAAGTCCTCCAGCTTCTCGCCGATATCAAACGGGACATGGGGCTGACGATCCTCTTCATCACGCATGACCTCCGCGTCGCATCGCAAATCTGCGACAATCTGATTGTGATGAGCCATGGCAAGATCGTCGAACGCGGTACGGTCGATCAGGTCTTTGGCGATGCCCAGGATGCCTATACACGCCAGCTTTTGTCGGCCATGCCTGGCCGTGGCTGGGAGGTGCCTGATCTGGACGCGTTGTCGGCATGAGGTCTTGCGCCAGATAAAATGGTATCGGCTGACAACCCAAAGTGACATGGGTTCCGCGGATGATATCCGTGTCGGAGGACAAACAGCGTTTACCCATCCTGGCTCAGATGTCATGTGTCGGGGCGAGGTAGGCTAGGCGTGCCCGGGCATGGCAAGTGCGTCCGATGGCTAAATCGGGGCTTTCTGTCCCTTCCCGGTTCTCAGTGATGCTAAAGCGACCGTTGCCTACCCGTTTTGTCTGGCCGGGTCACGTCGAGCACGGTATTGTCAAAAAAGTATCAGTTAATTTTTTGCCATGATGTAGATAGCCCGGAAAATCAGTGGTTATGATCTTGGCAATGGTCAAATTTGCAAAGCGGAGGTTTGCAGATTTTTGCCACTGATATGTGCGCTCGGTAGGAGGAGACGCTGTGCAACCCGATCTGGAACTGGTCCATATCCGCAAAGGCGAAACCTTCGCCGCGTGGACCCATGGCTATCCGTTTCGGACGGTCCGTTGGCACTATCATCCTGAATATGAAATCCATCTTGTCGTTGCGACCTCCGGTCGTTTTTACATCGGCGATCACATCGGCCGGTTCGAGCCGGGCCAGTTGATCGTGACCGGCCCCAACCTGCCGCAAAACTGGATTTCCGACATCGAGCCCGATGAAATCGTTCCGGCACGGTCGCTCGTCATTCAATTCCCGCAGAAATTCATCGACGACAGCATTGCCGGCATGGTGGAGATGGAGGCGATCGCTCCTTTGCTGGAGCGCAGCCATCGTGGGCTCCTTTTCGACAATGCAACCAGCAACACGGTGCGGCCGCTGATCGAGCGATTGATCGAAACGCGTGGGTTGATGCGTCTCGCGCTTTTCTGGGAGATTCTCGATGTCCTGGCGAAAGCCCCGGAACCGGAAGTCCTGGCAAGCCTGAGTTACGAACTCGACCTGTCACACATCAACGAGAGCGGTATCAACCGTGCGATCGCGCACTTACGCGAACATCTGACCGACAATATCGATGAACGTGATCTGGCCGATCTTGTCGGCCACAGCCCAAGTTCGTTCTCGCGGGCCTTCAAGCGCCATACCGGCACGACACTGGTGCGCTACAAGAACCAGTTGCGCGTCGATCTCGCCTGCCTGGCGCTGTTGACGCGTCCGGAGGTGAGAGTTGCCGAGATCTGCTACGAAATAGGCTTCTCCAACCTTTCGAATTTCAACCGGCATTTCCAGAAACTGAAGGGAATGTCGCCCTCGCAATTCCGCGCGACTTTCGCGGCCAATGGAGCCTTTAAAGCCGCCGAATAGGCCAGACAACTGAATGCCCCGGCTCGGGGAAAACAATTCGGGGAGCATGGTGCTTTCCGGAAACGGACAGGTGTTGCCTGCCGTCGTCCAAAGGGAGGAATATCGGATGAAAAAGACACTGACCGCGCTGTCGATCGCCGTTGCGACGCTTGCCGCGAGCTCGGCGCTGGCACAGGACGCCAAGCTCAAGATCGGCATGACCTTTCAGGAAATGAACAATCCCTATTTCGTATCGATGAAGGAAGCACTGGACGAGGCAGCCAAGTCTCTGGGGGCGGATGTCGTCGTCACCGATGCCGCCCATGACGTCGCCAAGCAGATTTCCGACGTCGAAGACATGCTGCAGCAGAATATCGACATCTTGCTTCTCAACCCGACGGATTCCGCCGGTGTCGAGGCAGCCGTCAATGCCGCCAAGGCGCAGGATGTCATCGTGGTTGCCGTCGATGCAAATGCCAATGGCCCGGTAGACACTTTTGTCGGCTCCAAGAACAAGGATGCCGGTTACCAGTCGTGCAAGGCACTCGGTGAAGCGCTGAACGGTGAAGGTGAAGTCGCTATCCTCGACGGCATTCCGGTTGTTCCGATCCTCCAGCGTGTCGAAGGCTGCAAGGATGCACTGGCCGAGTTCAAGGGCATCAAGCTCGTCGACACCCAGAACGGCCGCCAGGATCGCTCCGTCGCCCTCGGCGTCGTCGAGAACATGCTGCAGTCGCGTCCTAACCTGAAGGGTATCTTCTCCGTCAATGACGGCGGAGCCATGGGCGCTCTCGCTGCCATCCAAGGCTCCGGCCGCGACGTGAAATTGACCTCTGTCGACGGTGCTCCGGAAGCGGTCAAGGCAATCGCCGACGGCACGCCTTTCATCCAGACCACTGCGCAGTTCCCGCGCGATCAGGTGCGCGTTGGCCTGGCGATGGCGCTTGCCCAGAAGTGGGGCGCTCGCGTCGTGCCGAAGGAAGTGCCGATCGACGTCCGCCCGGTCACCAAGGAAAACGCTGCCGACTTTAGTTGGTAAGCGCCTCCCCAGCGCCCTCGCCACTATGGCGGGGGCGACTTTTCCAATTCGAGCATGGGAGGAACCGATGCTGGAACTCCGCAACATCAAGAAAAGCTTTGGCAGGATCGAAGTCCTGCACGGGGTCGATCTCACCGTTCAGGCGGGTGAGGTCCATGCGCTTCTCGGCGAGAACGGTGCCGGTAAATCGACGCTGATGAAGATTCTCTGCGGTCTGATCAGGCCGAGCGAAGGCGAAGTCCGCCTCGATGGCGAGGTGCGCCATTTCAGCGATTATAACGAGGCGATCGATGCGGGCATCGGTGTCGTTTTCCAGGAGTTTTCGCTGGTTCCGTACCTGAACGCTGTCGAAAACATGTTTCTGGCACGCGAACTGAGCAATGGCCTGGGCTTCATGAAACGTGCTGCGATGCGCAAGCGGGCTGCCGAGATCATGAAGCAGCTTGGCATTGCCATTCCGCTCGATGTGCCGATCCGAAATCTTTCAGTTGCCGAACAGCAGTTTGTCGAGATCGCCAAGGCTCTGGCACTCGATGCCCGCATTCTCGTGCTTGACGAGCCTACTGCGACATTGACCCCGGCCGAAGTCGAGCATCTCTTCCATGTCATGCACAGCCTGCGATCTCAGGGCGTGGCGATCATCTTCATCTCGCATCACCTCGAAGAGATTTTCGAGATCTGCGATCGCATCACGGTGCTGCGCGACGGCGAATATGTCGCCTCCTGTGCGGTCAGCGATGTCGATCAGGCGCGGCTCGTCGAGATGATGGTCGGACGCCGGATCGAAAACAGCTTTCCGCCAAAACCGATCATTCCGGCCGACGCCAGTATCGTTCTCGAAGTTGCGGAAGTCCAGCTTGCCAAGGGCGGCCCGGTCTCGAGTTTCGCCCTGCGTGCCGGAGAAATCCTGGGTTTTGCTGGGCTGGTCGGCTCCGGGCGCACGGAAACAGTACTTGCCATGCTGGGAGCCTATAGCGCCACACGCTGCAAGCTGCTGATCAATGGCGTGGAGATCCGGTTTGCAGATCCTTCCGAAGCATTGGATGCAGGCATTGGCCTGTTGCCGGAGAGCCGCAAGGAACAGGGGCTGATCACCAGCTTCCCGATCCTGCACAATGTCTCGCTCAACAATTACGGCAAGTATCTGCTGGGGCATTTCTTCATCAATCGCAGCCGTGAACTGGAGGATACGCGCACAGCCATGCAGCGTGTCCGGGTAAAGGCGCCGAGCCCTCACGCGCGGGTCGATACCCTGTCGGGAGGGAACCAGCAGAAGGTCGTGATCGCCCGTTGGATCAACCACAACATGAAGGTGCTGATTTTCGACGAGCCCACCCGCGGCATCGATGTTGGTGCCAAGGCGGAAATCTACCAGCTCATGCGCGAATTCACCGCCCAGGGCTACTCCATCATCATGATTTCGTCGGAACTGCCTGAAGTCATCGGCATGTCCGACCGGGTCTGCGTCTTCCGCTCCGGAGGCATCGTCGCGACCGTTGAGGGCGACGCCATCACTTCCGAGCAGATCATGACCCATGCAACAACCGGGAGGACAAAACATGTCGCATGATGCGGACGCTATCACCGGCGGGCAGGCACAGGCCTCCACCACTCCAATCTGGAAATCGATGCTCCATTCGCCATTGGCATTGCCGCTGGCAGGTCTCATCGTCGTTTCGATCCTGATGGGCTTTGCCTCCGACAATTTCTTTTCCGTCTCGAACATTCTCAATGTTCTGAGGCAGGTGTCGATCGTCGCCATTCTTGCTGTCGGCATGACCTTTGTTATCCTTACCGGCGGCATTGATCTGTCCGTCGGCGCATTGATGGCGCTCGCCGGAACGATGGCAGCCGGGCTGATGGTGCATTTCGGCATGCCGGGCTGGGCGGGGCTTTTGGCCGGTATCGCGATCGCGATCGGGCTTGGTCTGTTCAACGGCATTCTGGTCGCCTGGGGGCGCATGCCGGCAATCATCGTCACGCTGGCCACCATGGGCATCGCCCGCGGCGCCGGGTTGATCTACTCGGGCGGCTATCCGATCTCGGGCCTGCCCTCGTGGATTTCCTGGTTCGGCGTCGGCCGCATCGGCATCATTCCTGTACCGGTCATCGCCATGGTCATCGTCTATGCGCTCGCTTGGGTGCTTCTGGAGCGCACCGCGTTCGGCCGCCATGTCTATGCGATCGGCGGCAACGAAACGGCAGCAAAACTGTCCGGCGTGAAGACGGGACGGATCAAGCTTGCCGTCTACGCCATCTCGGGCCTGACCGCCGGCCTTGCCGCCATCATCCTCACCGGCCGCCTGATGTCAGGTCAACCGAATGCGGGTGTCGGTTTCGAGCTCGACGCCATTGCTGCAGTCGTTCTCGGCGGTACGGCGATTGCCGGTGGTCGCGGCCTCATCCTCGGCACGCTGATCGGAGCGATCCTGCTCGGCATCCTCAACAACGGCCTGAACCTGATGGGCATCAATCCGTATCTGCAGGACATCATCCGCGGCTTCATCATCCTGCTCGCCATCTACATCGCCCGCGAATGGCGCTGACCGAAAACGCATCGACTTTTCATAACCTCAGGAGAAAGACATGGCTCAATCACTGGCAGGCAAGATCGCTGTCATTACGGGCGCCGCTTCGGGCATTGGCCTGGCAACCACCGAAAAGCTTCTGGCCAACGGCTGCACGGTGGTGATGGTCGACTGGAACGAGAAGGCGCTGAGCGACCTGACAGCCAAGCTCGGCAAAAACGCCATCGCGCAGGTCACCAATCTTCTGGATGCCGAGAGCTGCGCGGCAATGGTACCGGAAATCCTCGAGAAGGTCGATCATATCGACATCCTATACTGCAATGCCGGCACCTATATCGGCGGCGATCTGACGGAGACCACTGCGGAAGAGATCGACCGCATGCTGAACCTCAACGTCAATGCCGTCATGAAGAACGTCCACGCCGTCGTGCCGCATATGAGCGAGCGCAAGACAGGTGACATCATCGTAACCTGCTCGATTGCCGGTCATTTCCCGACCTATTGGGAGCCGGTCTATGCCGGTTCCAAATGGGCGGTCACCTGCTTCGTGCAGACAATGCGCCGGCAAATGATCCCTCACGGGGTCCGCGTTGCACAGGTCTCTCCTGGTCCGGTTCTTTCAGCCCTTCTTGCCGACTGGCCGGAGGAGAACCTGCGCAAGGCCAAGGAGTCCGGCAGCATCATCGAACCGAGCGAAGTTGCCGATGCCATCGAATACATGCTGACCCGCAATCGCAACGTAACGATCCGCGACATGCTGGTTCTGCCGACCAATTTCGATCGCGTCTGAGGCAGCTTGGAACATTCCGCTGCGCCCCGATTGAGCCGGGCGCAGCGATTGCAGCGAAAGGGAGGATGTCTTGGACAGCTATTTTATAGGCGTTGACGTCGGCACAGGTTCGGCACGCGCCGGCATATTCGACGCGGCGGGCACGATGCTGTCCTCCGCCAAGCATGATCTCCTCATCTTTCGTGACGACCATGGCCATGTCGAGCAATCGAGTGCGCAGATCTGGCAGGCGGTCTGCACTGCCATCCGTGATGCGGTTGCATTAGCTGCTATTGATCCAGCGGCTGTGGCCGGGCTCGGATTCGACGCCACCTGCTCGCTGGTGGTGGAGGGGGCGTCGAGCGGTGTCGGCGATCCGGCCTATCCGGAGCGCGATATCATTGTGTGGATGGACCATCGGGCGCTCGACCAGGCCCGGCGCATCAATGCGACGGGGCATGCGGTCCTGTCCTATGTCGGTGGGGTGATCTCGCCGGAAATGGAGACGCCCAAACTTCTCTGGCTGAAAGAGAACCGGCCCGACGTCTATTCCAGTGCGCGGTATTTCTTCGATCTCACGGATTTCCTAACCTGGAAGTCGACTGGGGCTCTGGAGCGATCCTCCTGCACGGTCACCTGTAAATGGACCTATCTCGCTCACGAAGATCGCTGGGATGAAAGCTATTTTCGCCAGATCGGTCTTGAAGATCTGGCAAATGGCGGGTTTCGGCGGATAGGCGATCGTATCGTGCATCCCGGCACGCCGCTTGGTACCGGTTTGACCCACGAGTCTGCCGAAGCGATGGGATTGCGGCCCGGCATTGCGGTTGGCACAGGATTGATCGACGCCCATGCTGGCGGCATCGGTACTGTCGCTGCCAGGGGAGGGGCTCAGGACGCGTCCGCTTGCCTCGGTTATGTGTTCGGAACCTCATCCTGCACGATGACGACAACCGCCGAGCCGAAATTTGTGCCGGGCGTCTGGGGGCCGTATTTTTCGGCCATGGTACCGGGCATGTGGCTGAACGAAGGCGGGCAATCCGCCGCCGGCGCGGCCATCGACCAGCTGCTCGGCTTGCATCCTTTTGCTAAGGAGGCCAGGGAGGCCGCAAAACGCGATGGCTCCGGTCTACCGCAGTGGCTGGCCAAACGGGCATTGGCTTCCGTCGAACATCCGTCAAATGCCGTTGGCCTTGCAGGACAGTTGCAGGTTGTGCCGGAATTTCTCGGCAATCGCGCGCCGTTTGCCGACCCGTCGGCCCGTGCAGTGGTGATGGGCCTCGGGATGGAGAACGGTGCGGACAATCTGGTTGCCCTTTATATCGCAGGTTTGTGCGGACTTGGTTACGGCCTCCGCCAGATTATCGATATCCAGCGCGAAAACGGAATCTCCGTGTCTACGATTTCAGTTTCTGGCGGGGCTGGGACCCATCCGCTGACACGCCAGATTCTTGCCGATGCGACGGGCATTCCGGTCGAAGTCACAGCCTGCCCGGAACCGGTCCTGCTCGGATCGGCCATGCTGGCGGCAGTTGCTGCAAAGACCTATCCGGATCTCCAGGCGGCGATGCCTGCAATGTCGGCAGTTGCAGGCCGCTGTGAGCCGGCCACGGGCAATATCCGCGCGCTGCACGAGGCGCGTTACCAGGCATTCTTGAAGATACAAACGCTCGCGCGCGCCGTGCGTGACGACATGGAACCATTGCTGGCGGCGACGTCTCGTTAACTCGCCGGCCATTTCATATCAGGGAGGACATACCATGCAGTTCCAGGGACAATCGGTCATCATTACCGGTGCAGGCAAGGGCATCGGCCGTGCTTGCGCAAAGATCATGGCCGAACGCGGCGCGGAGGTCATCGCGCTTGGCCGCACGGTATCCGATCTGGACAGCCTTTACGACGAGATCGGCAGCCGATCGATTACCGTCGACCTTGCCGATCCGGCTGCAACACGCCGGGCGATGGCCGAGGCAGGCACTGCCGATTTCCTCATCAACAGCGCAGGCATCAACGTGCTGGAATCGAGTTTCGACATGACCGAGGCGGGTTATGAAGCCGTCATGGGCATCAACCTGCGGGCGGCCCTCATCACCTGCCAGGAATTCGGCCGGGCCCGCGTCGCTGCCGGTGGCGGAGGTGCGATCGTAAACATCACCTCGATTGCCGGGCATCGCGGTTTTGCCGAACACCTTTGTTATGCAGCCTCCAAAGCTGGTCTCGAAGGGGCCACGCGCGTGCTTGCCAAGGAATTCGGTCCGCACGGCATCCGCGTCAATGCGGTTGCCCCGACGATCACACTGACGGAACTGGCGCTGGCCGCATGGAGTGATCCGGCAAAATCCGAGCCGATGATGGTCCGCCATCCGATTGGACGTTTTGCGGAGGTGGATGATGTCGCCCGAACCATCGCCATGCTGTTGTCGCCCGAGACGGCCATGGTGAATGGCACCGTCATCAATGTCGATGGCGGCTTTCTTGCCGTCTGACGTTGGCCTGAGATAGATATTCTATCACCACGCGACACACGCCGTTCATAGGCGGGGTCTAAGAGCTTCATGTAGGCGGAGCCGTCGCGCTCTTTCATGGCTGTCTGCTCATAGAGGGCTGCGAGAACGGCCAGCTTCTGGCGGTCGAGTGACACGCCAAGGCAGGATCCCTTTTGCAAGTCCAGCTTGCCGTCCCGAAAGGTGAAAGGAGCTCCCTCGATCACATCGGCGGTGTCAAAGCTCGTCGGCAACATACCGCCAACCGAGGTCGGGGAGCAGTCCTGGGTCATGCTGGACGTATCATCGTAGTCGCCGCTTCCTTCTCAGCTACGGAAAGAAGACGCTTCGACGAAGGTTGCGATCAGGCTGGTGCAGCCTGCCGGGGAAACAGCACAACACAACTGAGCCGTTCGGAGATCGGCTTCATGCCGCTGGCAGCAGGTGCAAGATTTTGTGTAAGCGGATGAAACGATCCCGGCCGCTCGGCAGCCTTGTTTCCCGTGTGTGACTGTTTGTCCTGGCTGATTTCTTCCGACCAGCTTTCCGAGAGGGTGCACGTCTGTCAACAATCCAGGAATGGCCTATCGATATTCCAGGCGCTTAAACGTGAGAACTCAGTTTCATCGATGACACAGAGTGGGTTACGCAAGACCGAAATTCTAAGGTCCTTTTATTCAGGGCTCGATAGCCCGACTACGCCGTTCAATTACCGCATTCTTCGAGCCGGCCATATAAGGACCGCCCCGGAGTATCGGATTTCACGTAACAACGTTCCGGGCCACGAGTTCATCTTCTGCCTGGGCGGGGTTGGTCATGTGCGCTTCCACAATAAGGTCCACCGCGTCGAAAAGAACATGTTGGCATGGCTTCCGGTTCAGGTGCCTCACGCCCATTATCCCGATCCTGATCAGCCCTGGGAAATCCTGTGGGTGCGGATCGAAAGCGCCAATCTGAACCAGCTTCTGACCATCCTTTCGGTCGAGTCCGAGCCGGTGTTTCGCTTCGCGAACCCCGATGAGGTTCGTCTGCTTATCGAGGCCTGCCTGACGCAGATCCAGCAGCATTCGCTGCTGGCGGCAGCGGCCGGCGAGACGCTCGCCGCGAGCCTTATCGAGCGGCTTCTTCAAAGCCGCAGCACGCAATTGCTGGAGCCGCAAGCCGCCAGCCACAAAGGACTTGCGCGGCTGATGAAGGAAATTCACCTCCACTATAACGATGCCTGGGATGTCGACAGGCTTTGTGAGATTTGCGGCGTGAGCAAATCTCATCTGTTTTGCCTGTTCAAGTCCGCGTTCGGCCAGACACCTCACACATGGTTGCGTAGCTACCGTATTGCTCACGCCAAGCGTCTGTTGGTCGAAACCGACGATCCGATCGCCTCCATCGCCCATCAGGTCGGATACGAGGATCCGCTCTATTTTTCACGGGATTTCAGAATGGGTGTAGGCCTGTCACCGAGCGAATTCCGTCGCTCGATGCGCTGAACATAGGCCGTTCATGCCGCTCATTCCTAACCGCAATGGAATGAGACTTTTGTCCATATCTTTGGGACGTCGCGCCATCCACGGCGGACAAAGTCATTGCTACGCTGCCTCCATCAAAACGAGAGGAGATGTGTGGATGATTGATTTCACAGACCGCCACCAGGTCGCCAAGGCGATCCAATTTACCAATGTGAACCCCGACCTGACGCGCGAGGGACTGATCGCACATCTTGAGATTTGTGCGCGCCACGGTTTCGATGCCGCCATGATAGCCCCGTGCTGGGTATCTCTTGCGAAGAAGGAACTGGCCGGCACGGGCGTCAAGGTCGCCTCCACCGTCAATTTCCCAATGGCCAACGATACGCTTGAGATGAAGCTGGCGGTTGTCCGGCTTCTGGCGAAGGAAGGTGCCGATCAGTTCGACTTCCCCCCTAACCCGGGCCTTCTTCTGGGTGGCATGGATGCGGCATATGCGCAGGAGTTGCGCGAAGTCACGCGCGTGGCTCACGAAGAAGGCATCGTCGTCAAGGCGATGCTGGAATTCGGTTACATCACCACACCGGAATTGAAGGCAAAGGCGGCACGTTATGCCGATGAAGCCGGCATCGACTGGGTCAAGCAGTCGAGCGGCTGGGGCACGGGCGGCTGCGCGGCGACAGTCGAGGATGTCGAGATTCTCAAATCCAACATCAACGCCCCCTGCAGGGTCAAGGTGTCGGGCAAGGTCAACACCCGCGAGAAGATGATCGCACTTTTCGAGGCTGGTGCGGAACTCGTTGGCACAAGCTCCGGTCCCTCGATCGTTGACAGGCTTGAGGGAAGTCTTGCCGGCTACTGACAGACAGGCGTCAGTGCATGGCTGGGTGGGTGGAGAACACTATGTCAGTGCTTGTTTTTGGCAGTTACGCCAAGGCGTTGGTCATGACGGCAGCGCGTATTCCGATCGTGGGCGAAGCCCTGCTCGGATGGAATTTCCGCCAGACTTTCGGCGGAAAGGGATCGGATATGGCCGTTCAGGCTGCGCGCCTCGGCTGCCGGACCGACTTTGTCGGCGTTGTTGGCGATGATGCCTTCGGCGTGGAATTCATCGACCTGATGAATGCCGAAGGCATCGGTATCGATGCTCTACGTGTTACGTCGGAGCGCCCGACGGGCGCAGGCTTTATCGTCAAGGATGATGCGGCGTAGAATATTATCGTGGTGGACATGGGCGCGAATGCCCTGTTTTCCCGCGAGGATGTCGATGCCGCACTTCTACGGATCGGTGCACCTGCCGTGGCTGTCGCCCAGCTAGAGATTCCGCTGGAAACGGCTCTCTATGGGTTGTCGCGCGCCAAGGATATCGGCGCCACAACCATTCTCAATCCAGCTCCTGCCCAAAATCTGGTCGGTCGGGACCTGTCGATGATTGATGTTCTGACTCCTAACGAGACCGAGGCGCGTCTGGCACTGGGCCTTGCTCCCGATGATCCCGCGTCCAATGACGACATCGCCCTGCGACTGATCGAAACTGGCTGTGGAGCTGTGGTGATGACGCTCGGCGAGAAGGGTGTCGTCGGCATCAGTCGGACCGAAAAATTCGTCATTCCGGCTTTCAAAGTGTCCCATGTCGACAGCAACGGCGCAGGTGACAGCTTCAATGCCGGTTTGGCGGTCGGGCTTGCAGAAGGAAGGTCGCTGCAAGATGCGGCACGCTTCGCGTCGGCCGTTGCTGCCCTGTGCTGCACGCGTTGGGAGACCGTGCCCTCTTACCACACCCGCGCAGACGTCGAGACATTTCTCAAGAATGCTGCCTGAGGGACAGCTTTCATACACTAAACGGAGGAGACCATGAGACCCAATCGCATACTGCATCCGCAGCTGGCTCAGGCACTTGCGACCCTTGGCCATACAGACATCGTACTTGTAACCGATGCGGGATTTCCGATCCCGCCTCAGGCCAATCGGATTGATCTCGGCTTTTATGACGGCAAGCCGGACGTGCTCGATATTCTGCGCGTGCTGCGCCAGGAAATCTTTGTCGAGGAAGTGCATTTTGCGTCCGAAGTCCCGGAGTTCAACCCGGACCTCTATGCCAATCTGCAGGAAATCTATACCGGCGCCGGCGCCCTGTTCAAGGGCACGTCACACGAGGCCCTGTGCACCGACTATGCCCGCCGCGCCAAGGTTATTATCCGCTCCGGATCCTTCAACGCCTGGGCCAATATCGCCCTGGTCGCCAGTACAGACCCCTTTGCCTGGTTTGGCCCGAACTCGAACACGAAGATCCTGCCGGCCTATGTGCAGCGGCGTTCGATGATTGAGAACAAGGTGGTTCCGAAGCTTCACCCTTAAGGCGGAAGGCGGGGAGCCATTTTAAAGTGGGAGGATTTGATGACCAGAAATATCGTAAGTGAACTCAACCTCAGGATCGATCCGGAGTTGCCCAAGCGCAAGGATTTTCGCATCGGCTGCATCGGCGCGGGTTTCATCATGCGGGACTGCCACCTCGTGGCATATAACGATGTCGGCTTTACGCCTTATGCCATTACGTCGCTGGACAGGGCGCAATCGGAGGAAGTGGCAAGGCAACGCGGTATTGCTCATGTCTACGACAGCTGGCAGGAATTGATCCGGGATCAGAATATCGAGATCCTGGATATTGCTGCACCGCCGGACCAGCAGCTTCAGATCGTGCGGGAGGCGGTCAAGGAAACCAACCATATTCGCGGGATCCTTGCCCAGAAACCGCTGGCCATGGACCTGCCCGAGGCGCGCGAGATCGTTGAGCTTTGCGAAGCTGCCGGGATACCGCTCGGCGTCAATTCAAACATGCGCTACGACCAGTCGATACGGGCGTTGAAGTCGCTGCTTGACCACGGTTTCCTCGGGGACCGTGTGCTGGCAACGATCGAAATGCGGGCCATCCCGCATTGGCAGGATTTTCTGCGCCGCTACGACCGGGTGGAAATCCTCAACATGGGCATCCATCACATCGATGCCTTCCGCTATCTGTTCGGAGATCCGGCGAAGATTACCGCGATCACCCGCAGCGATCCGCGCACCAGCTTCCGGCATATCGACGGCATTTCCCAATATACTTTCAAGTACGACGACGATTTTCTGGCGTCCAGCCTCGACGATGTCTGGGCATGGCCGGGCGGAGAAACCGAGAAGGATATCTACATCAAATGGCGGGTCGTCGGCACTGAGGGACTGGCGCAGGGAATGATCGGCTGGCCGAGCTATCCCGCTCATTCACCTAGCATATTGACATTTACGTCAAACAAGCTGGGACCCGGATGGATCACACCGGCCTGGGACAAGGTGTGGTTCCCGGACGCTTTCGCCGGAACGATGGCGCAACTGCTGAGGGCTGTCGAAAACGGTACGGCACCGGAGATCTCCGGTCGGGACAATTTGAAGACGCTCGCCTGCGTCGAGGCTTGTTATCGCTCGATCGCGGAGGAGCGAACGGTACCTCTTGGCGAAATCATCGACGAGATGCTCGCTTGAGCCGCAATTCATCATAATCAGACGATAGAGGGAAGGAGACCAGAATGATCCCCGTTGGCATTTTCAGCGGATATTTTCCATATGACCTCAAAACTGTCATCGACAGGATAAAGTCTCTTGGATTCAGCACCGTACAACTCGACTTGTCATTCAAAATATCGATTTTTCGCCCGGCAATGTGACGCGGCAAAACTGCCATGCGGTGCGCGACGCCTTTCGAAGGGCGAACCTGCCGATATGCGCCATCTCAGGCTATACCAACATTACGCATCCCGATCGCGAAGAACGTGGCCGCAGGGTTGGGGCCTTGAAGGAGATCATCCGAAACGCGCGTGACCTTGGCACACCTTACGTCATTTCCGAAACCGGCACGTTCAACACCGAAAGCGACTGGGTTCATCACGCTCGTAACGAGACGGAGGAGGGATACCAGGAAGCGCTCGACGTGATCGCGGAACTGGCACAGGAAGCCTATGACCACGGCGCGGTCTTTCTCGTCGAAAACTACGTCAACAACGTCATCGGTTCTGCGCCGGAATTGCTGCGCCTGTTTGCCCACCTGCCTCATCCCGGTCTCGGGCTTCTGATGGATCCGACGAATTACTTCGACGGCACCAATATCGACGACGTGGATGCGACGTTGAACACCATGTTCGATGCGCTGGGTGACCGGATCAAGATCGCTCACGCCAAGGACTGCAAGCGTGCGGTTGATACCAGTGAAAAACATGTCGAGATCGAAGGCCCGGAGGCAAATACGTTCCGTGGTGCGGGTGCGGTGGAACTGCCCGCCGCAGGGCTTGGCGTCTTGAACTACGATCTCTACGTCAAGCGTCTGGCGCGGCTGCATCCGAACATCCCGCTTATCATCGAGCATCTTGACGAAGACGATGTCCCTCGTGCCAAGAAATTCGTCGACGACAGACTTCTCAGCGCAGGGGTTTGAATAAAGAGCGACAAGTCGGGAGAATGCATTTGGTGGCTCTCGGCTATGCTATCTGGAGAAAAGGAGTGGAATATCCGCCCGGGATCAACGGGCGGCATTCTGCTGTTTGACCCCATCCGCCCGGACCGATAGACGAGTAATATCCGGCCGGGCAGCAGTGCAGATGCTACCGCGGAGTGGAAATTACTTCTACGAGGCTAGCATGTCTGATCTTTTCGATGCCGCACCCCGCACCGGCTCCATGCCGCTTGCGGCAGAATTGCGCCCGGCGACGCTCGATGAGGTTATCGGTCAGAAGAATGTTCTCGGAGAAGGAACGATGCTGCGTCGCCGCATTGCGGCCGGACGGTTGGGCAGCATCATCCTCTACGGTCCGCCCGGTCTTGGGAAGACCTCGATTGCCCGCGCTATCGGCAACATGCTGGGCAAGAATTTCAGGCCGCTGCATGCGGCGCATAACAATGTTGCCGATATCCGCAAGATCGCCGACGAGGCGCGCATGCGGCCGACGCTGCTGTTCGCCGACGAGGTGCATCGCTTCAGCGCAACGCAGCAGGATCATCTTCTGGCGCTCTGCGAGGAAGGGATTGCCGACTTTATAGGGGCGACGACCGGTAATCCCTATCACACACTGACGCCCGCTCTGATTTCCCGCTCGACCATTCTGAAGCTCGAACCCCTGGCGATCGAGGAGATGGAAGAGGTCGTGCGCCGTGGTCTCGATCATCTTGCCGGCAAAGGCATTGCGATCGAGCTTGCGCCGGCGCTCTTGCGGCGTATTGCCGGTCGCTCCGGCGGGGACGCGCGTCGTGCTCTCACCGTGCTCGAAAGCCTTGCCGTCGGCCACCCATCGGCCAGGCCGGTGGTGATCACGGAGGAGATGGTAGACGAAGCCTATTCGGCAGCGCCGGTCAACCACGACCGGTCCGGTGACGCGCATTACGACGTGGTGTCGGCCTTCGTGAAATCCATGCGCGGCTCTGACCCGGATGCAACTCTTTACTGGCTGGCGCGGTTGGTGCATGGCGGCGAAGACCCGCGCTACATCGCTCGCCGCATCATGATCCACGCCTCGGAAGATGTCGGACTGGCGGACAATACCGCACTGCAGACGGCCGTTGCCGCACTTCATGCGGTGGAGAAGATCGGGTATCCGGAAGCGCAGATCGTGCTGGCGCATGCAGCCCTGCATGTGGCGCGCGCGCCAAAATCGAATTCCGCCTGCCGCGGCATTTCGCTGGCGCTTGCCCATGTGGCAAGCGAGGCACCGTCAGCCGTGCCGATGCATTTACGCGATGCGCATTACAAGGGAGCGGCGGCGCTCGGTCATGTCGGTTATGCCTTTCCGCATGACGATGGTCGCGGCTGGAGCGATCAGGTCTATGCGCCGGACGTGCCGCGCGGCGCTTTCTACCAGAGCGATGCGCGCGATGCAGGAACTTTCGAGCGGCGCGCAGACGAACACTGGGAGCAGGTGACCGGTCGCGCCACGGCGCGCCGTTTCGGCGACAAGCGCTGATATGCCTTAACTGATCAGCGCGGATCGACCAGGCCGGCCCGCACCCGGTTCACTACCGTCCAGATCAGCAGGACGCAGGCCATGGGCTGGATATGCCATGTCCAGTCGGGCAGGGTCTCGAATATGGCAAAGAGCGCTCCCAAGGCTCCGAAGAGCAGGGCGCGGTCGCTCTTGCCCATCGGCCCTTCATAATTGCGTCCCTTGCCATGCGCGATGCCGAGAACACCGGCAAATTCCGTCAGCACGGCTAGAAAGACGATGGCTGCGATCCATGGCAGGGAGAAGGGAGCAACCAGTGCGAAAGGGATGTAGAGCGCTGCGTCGGACACGACGTCGGTAATCTCGTTGAGATAGCCGCCAAGCGCTGATTGCTGGCCATGTTCGCGCGCCAGCATGCCATCGACGGCATTGAAGGCCATGCGGAGAAACATCCAGATCGGTACGAGCGCAAACAGCGCCGGCAGAGGCTCGATGATCAATACGATACCGATCGCCCCGGAAACGAACGAGGCGAATAGTGTCACCTGATTGGCGGTGACGCCGACTGCCGCAAGCCGCACGACCAGCGGGCGAAGAAGGGCCTGGAATGACGACTTCAGTTTGTAGATCGACATGAAAGCTCGAATCCGCTTGATTGCATTCAACAAATGCAGACGCAAGTTGAAGAAATCAACTGCAAAACTGGGGCATTCATTCGTATAGGGTTACGGAACAGATGGGCGGGAGTGACAAAAGCATGATCGAAACCGCGTTTGCGAGCCATGACGGCGTCGAACTCTTTTATCGCTACTGGCCCGCCCGCTCCGGCACGCCGAAGGGTGCGATCGTGCTTCTGCACCGCGGCCACGAGCATGGCGGCAGGGTCGCTCATCTGGTCGAAGAACTCGGTCTAGACGATTTCGCCTTCTACGCTTGGGATGCGCGAGGGAACGGCCGCTCTCCCGGCGAGCGCGGCCACTCGCCGTCGTTTGCGCATTCGGTGCGCGATCTCGACTGCTTTATTCGCCATATCTGCGAGACTGGCGGCTTTGCCATGGATCAGGTCTCGGTTGTAGCCCAAAGCGTCGGTGCGGTACTCGCATCCACCTGGGTACATGACTACGCGCCTGGCATCCGCGCTCTGGTGCTGGCTTCGCCTGCTTTCGACGTCAAGCTTTACGTCCCTTTCGCCAGGCAAGGCATTGCGCTGTGGCAGAAGCTGAAAGGCACGTTCTTCGTCAATTCCTATGTCAAGGCACGGTTCCTGACGCATGATGCCGAGCGCATCGCATCCTTCGAGAGCGATCCGCTGATTACCCGACCGATCGCTTCCAACATTCTTCTGGAGCTGTACGAGGCCGCCGACCGGGTCGTCGCGGACGCCCGTGCGATCACGGTACCGACGCAATTGCTGATTTCCGGCAGCGATTTCGTCGTACGGCACGCGCCGCAGCATCGCTTTTTCGAAAACCTAGGCAGCACGATTAAGGAACGTCATGTGCTGCCCGGTTTCTATCACGATACGCTGGGCGAACGGGATCGGGCCAAGGCCGTGAAAAAGGTGCGCTCGTTTATCATCGAACGTTTCGAGGACGCGCCGGTCGTCGCTGATCTTCGGCAGGCGCATCTTTCCGGTTACAGCCGCGACGAAGCCGATAGGTTGGCGACACCGCTGCCGATTAGCTCGCTGCGTGGACTTTATTGGGCTTTGACGCGTGCCTCGATCCGCTTAGGCGGTCTCTTCTCCGAGGGTATCAGGACGGGCTTGCGCACCGGTTTCGATTCTGGTTCGACACTCGATTACATCTATGAGAACGATGCGCGGGGCCTTGGTCCTGGTGGCCGGTTGATCGACCGGCAGTTTCTCGATGCGATCGGCTGGCGCGGCATCCGGCAGCGTAAGGTGCATCTGGAAGAGCTGATCGGCAAGGCGTTTGCGCG
Organism: Aliirhizobium wenxiniae; assembly: GCF_019511445.1. Taxonomy (GTDB): domain Bacteria; phylum Pseudomonadota; class Alphaproteobacteria; order Rhizobiales; family Rhizobiaceae; genus Neorhizobium; species Neorhizobium wenxiniae_A. Next base: position 201,874 of record NZ_JAEUAN010000008.1, on the reverse strand, counting down.
CCTGAAAGCTGAAGAAAAGCCGGTACGGGTGCTCGATATCGCGGCCGGTCACGGACGCTATATTCTCGATGCAGTGGCGGCATCCGACGTGAAGCCGGACAGTATCCGGCTGCAGGATTATTCGCCGATCAATGTCGAAAAGGGCACGGCGCTTATCGCAGAGCGTGTTCTGAGTGATATAGCCAGCTTCCATCGTGCCGATGCCTTCGATACGGCCGGACTGGCTTCGATCGAGCCGAGGCCGACGCTCGCCGTGGTTTCCGGCCTATACGAACTGTTCCCGGATAATGATGCGATCGAAGCCTCGCTTCGCGGTCTTTCACAGGCGCTGGAGCCGGGATCGCTGCTGCTCTATACCGGCCAGCCATGGCATCCGCAGCTTGAGATGATCGCGCGGGCGCTCACGTCTCATCGTGGCGGTCAGGCCTGGATCATGCGTCGGCGCACCCAGCAGGAAATGGACCAGCTGGTCGCCGCTGCCGGTTTCCGCAAGATCGAGCAGCGTATCGATAAATGGGGCATTTTCACCGTGTCGCTGGCCGAGCGTATCTGAGGTCGGTATGGGGGAGGCGGTTACATCGGTTCCTGTTGGTACGCGCAGCGCTGTGATGCGAACGGCAGCGCTTTGGCTGCTTTTCCTCGCTCCGTTCTTTTATCTCACCTATGGCGTGGCGAACTGGCTGGCTTCACTGCGCGCCGATGTGCCGAACCTTGCCTTCGACTGGGAAAAGCACATTCCGTTTTTCGCCTGGACGATCATTCCCTATTGGTCGATCAACGCGTTCTATGCGCTGTCTCTCTTCGTCAACGATACGCCACAGGATGTCGGCCGTCTGGCGCGCCGGTATCTGACGGCGCAAATCGTGGCGGTCATCTGCTTTATCGCGTTTCCCTTGCAGGCGATTTTCGTCCGGCCGCAAACTGATGGTCTTCCAGGCTTCATGTTCGACGTTCTCGGCGGTTTCGACAAGCCGTTCAACCAGGCGCCGTCACTGCATATCGCTCTTCTGGTGATCATCTGGGATCATTGGCGCCGCCGCCTGAAAGGTTTTACGCGCACAGTCTGGCATATCTGGTGCCTGCTGATCGGGCTTTCGGTGCTCACCACCTGGCAGCATCATGTCATCGACATTCCGACCGGAGCACTGCTCGGCCTGTTCGCGCTCTGGCTGTTTCCGGCAGATAGAGCCTCGCCGCTTGCTGACTTCCGCCTTACGAATGATCGAAAGGCGTGGCGGCTGGCGATCGTTTATGCGATCGGCGCTACAATCTTCCTGCTGATTGCGGTGGTTTCGGTGCACAGCAACGGTGCGGGCCTGTTGTGGTTGTGGCCGAGCCTGGCCCTGGCGTTCGTCGCCATCGGTTATGCCGGCGCGGGACCTCAGGTCTTTCAAAAGCAAGGAGGCGGGGTGACAAGCTTTGCGAGCCGCTTTCTGCTCTGGCCCTATCGCTTTGGTGCGCGCGTGAACCGCTGGTGGTGGACGCACAGGCTCCCAGCTGCGGTCGAAATTGGCGACGGAGTGTTCCTCGGACGTGCTCCGGGCCGTGGCGAGCTCGCTGCCTATGCCTCGGTCGTCGACATGACCGCTGAATTTCCGGTGCCCTGCGCTGCCGGTCTTAATTGGCGTGCCATACCGTCGCTCGACCTGCTGCCACTATCTGTGGCGAGCATTCGCGACGGGGCGGTTGCTGTTGAGGAAGCTCGCAGTCGCGGTCCCGTGCTCGTCTGCTGCGCACTCGGTTTTCAGCGCAGTGCGGCCGTCGTCGCATGCTGGCTCGTGCGATCCGGCCATGCGGCCGATGCTGCCGCAGCGGCCAAGCAAATCAAGGCGCTCGGTCGTCCTGTTCATCTTAAGCCGGAGGCTTATCAGGCAATCGATGAGGCGGCGCGATGAGCGACTGGAGGACGGAAACGGCAAGGGCGGTCCGGCGGCTGTGCTATGACGGCATCGGCGGTGGCTTGGTCGCCCTGTTTCTGCTGGCCGTCGCACCATTGACGGCAGGCGCTCATGGGTTTGGCGCGGCACTCGGATGGTTGTTGCTGCTGGCCTTTTGCCTTGTCTCCCTCGCACTGGCGGTTCATCTCCTGTTCGATGCCGCGCTGTTTCGCATCGCCCTTTCGCATGATGGCGAAGAGGCGGGCCTGGCTGCGATCGATGCCGCGCTGGCGCGAATGGGACTGAGGGAGAAGCCCGCTGTTCCGGCATCCCTGTCGCAGCGGTTTTCCGGCTGCCGTCGGCTTATTCTGCTGCAGTGGCTGGCCCTTGTCGCCGGCATTGCGCTTTACGGCATTCTTCTGCTCGATGCGGTGAATGGAGGTTCCCAATGAGAGGTGGCGCATCCTTGCTTCAGATCGCCTCCGGCTCGTTGCTCGCCGTTCTTGCGCGCGCGGTGACCGGCGTGCGACCGATATGGGCGGGATCGGCGCCGAATGGCCGCCAGCGCATCTATTTCGCCAATCACGCCAGCCATGGCGATTTCATTCTGGTCTCGACCTGCCTGACGCCTTTCGAGCGCAGCCGGACGGCGGCTGTTGCCGGGGCGGACTACTGGGGTTCTGGCCGTGTGCGCCAGTTCATTTCCCGCCGGTTGCTGCGCACCGTGCTTGTCGAGCGAAACTGGGTCGAGCGAACGGCCGATCCGATGCAGGTGATGCTCGATGCACTCGATACGGGGCAATCGCTGATCTTCTTTCCGGAAGGCACGCGCAACATGACGGAGGAGCCGCTTTTGCGGTTTCGGTCCGGCCTCTACAATCTTGCGGCAGCCCGGCCGGATGTCGAACTGGTGCCCTGCTGGATCGAGAACATGTCGCGTGTGCTGCCCAAGGGCGCACTTCTGCCGATCCCGCTTCTCTGCCGGGTCGTTTTTGGTGAGTCGGTGATGCTCAACGAAGGCGAAGACCGCAAGATCTTTCTCGACCGCGCCCGGCAGGCTCTTCTTGCGCTTGCACCCCAAAAAGATGGAAACAGCCGATGAGCGATGACACGACGCGCCTTTTTATCGGTCTGGTCGGCGTGCTTTTGACGGCAAGCGTGGTTGCGGGCGTGCTGTCCTGGCGCAGCCCGAAGCCGCTGCGGTCGACGCTCGACAATCTCAACGCGCGGATCAAGGCCTGGTGGATCATGGTGGCAGGCATCAGCTTCGCCTTCCTGTTTGGCACAGGCGGGGTGATCCTGCTTTTTGCCTTCGTCTCCTTTGCCGCGCTGCGTGAATATGTGACGCTGACCAATACCCGTCATGCGGATCGCTGGACGCTGCTCGGCATGTTCCTGATCATCAACCCGGTGCAATATTATCTGATCTGGATCGACTGGTATGGACTCTATTCGATTTTTATCCCGGTCTATTGCTTCCTGGCGATGCCGGCGCTGACGGCGATGCGCGGCGACACGTCCCGTTTCCTCGAGCGGGTCAGCGAACAGCAATGGGGCATCATGCTTTCCGTCTACTGCATCAGCCATGTGCCGGCGCTGGTGACCTTGCCCATTCCGGGCAATGAGGGGCGCGGATTGCTGCTGATCGCATTCCTGATCGCGACGGTGCAGGGCAGCGATGTGCTGCAATATGTCTTTGGCAAGCTTCTCGGTCGTCACAAGGTTGCCCCCAGCATCTCGCCATCGAAAACCTGGGAGGGCCTGATCGGCGGGATCGCCTGCGCATCGCTGATGGGAGCAGGGCTTTACTGGCTGACACCCTTTTCTCCGCTGGAAGCCGGGGCACTGGCAGCGCTTTCCTGCGTCATGGGTTTTTTCGGCGGCCTTGTCGCTTCCGCCATCAAGCGTGATCGCGGCGTCAAGGATTGGGGCCACATGATCGAAGGCCATGGCGGCATGCTGGACCGGGCCGACAGCCTTGTATTTGCCGCGCCCGTCTTTTTCCATATCGTGCGCTACGCCTGGACGTAGAGCAGGCTCCCTTGCTGCCCGCATCGATATCGCGTCTGCTTGCATGAGAGCAGGCCGATGTCGTTTGCGCATTCGGGGAGGATTGTGAAGCCAATCTCCTCACAAACCGAAGTCAATGAGACGGGATTTTGGTGCCCGCGTGCCGAAAATCCGGGCGAATTGCGCAATAATCGAGCAAATTAATGGATTGTTTAAAAAATACGCCGCACGCAGTGAAAATATATTTTCATTTCTCTAAAATGCAGATATCTATTTTTTCATGATAAAAGGGACAACGGGAACATCGTGAATCTTGCGATCCTAATCGAGACGAACCGCGGGAGCCTGACTGCCAATCAGCAGAAGATTGCCGATTTCGTGCTTGCCAATCCCTTTCATGTCGCAACAATGGGTATTGAGGACCTTGCCAATGCGACCGAGACCTCGCCTGCAACGATTACCCGTTTCGTTCGCGCCCTGGGATGCGGCAGCTTTGCCGAATTCCGCGGTTTTGCGGTGCAGGGCTATCAATCACTGCTGCGGCCTGTCGAAAACGTCGACCGGGCCCGCCAGTTTCCACCCAAACAGATCGTCGAGGACTCGCTGGCAAATGCGGCCAGCGCGGTGAAACAGCTTTCCGCGACATGCGGCGACGTCAATTGGGAAGAGATCGCTGCGCGCATGGTGAGTGCACCGCGCGTCGGGTTTCTCGGCTTCGGCGTCAGCGCCAATATGCTGCAATATCTCGCTGACAAGACGGTGTCAGTCGTCCGCTCGCAGGTGATCCTCAACGGAACGGGCGGACTGGAGCGCGACGCGCAGAAAATGCTGCGGTTCGGCCCGGAAGACATGGTGATCGCCATGGCCCTGCCGCGCTACTCGCAGGCAACGCTGGATTTCCTGAAAATTGCCCGCGGACGCGGCGTCCATTGCGTCGTCGTCACGGACAGCGCCTCGTCGCCGCTTTGTGCGCTCGGCCATGAAACGATCCTCGTTCCGGCCAGCCACCCAGTTTTGCACAGTTCGCCGATTGCGGCACTTGCCGTCTTCGAAGCACTCATCGCCGTCATCACGGCACATCACCAGAGCGTGTCGGATGCAGCCTCCATGGCGCATTCGCTCATGCCGTATCTCTATGCGGACGATGAACGTCGGCCGTTGTCCAAACCGGGAAACATGAATGACAGTGAAGTCGAGTAACGTGATGCAAGAGCCGATCATTCATGTCGAAAATATCAGTGTCGATTTCAAGGGTGACGAAAGCACGTTTCGCGCGGTCAAGGGCCTGTCGTTCGAGATCAAGCCGGGCGAGACGCTGGCAGTCGTCGGCGAATCCGGTTCCGGCAAATCGGTCACTTCGCTCGCCATCATGCGGCTCATCGAGTTCGGCGGCGGCAAGATCGTCGAAGGTTCTGTAAATTTCACCGGCAGCGATGGCGTGACGCGCGATCTCACCAGTTTTCCGCTCGATACGATGGAAGCCATTCGCGGCAATGACATCGCGATGATCTTCCAGGAGCCGATGACCTCGCTGAACCCGGTCTTCACGGTCGGCGAGCAGATTGCCGAGGCCGTGCGCTTGCACCAGAATTGCTCGGCGGCAGAGGCACGGGCCGAAGCGCTTCAAATGCTGGAAAAGGTGCGCATCCCCGATGCGAAACGCATTCTCGACCGCCATCCGCATCAGCTTTCCGGCGGCATGCGCCAGCGCGTGATGATCGCCATGGCGCTCTCGTGCAAGCCGCGCCTGCTGATTGCCGACGAGCCGACAACTGCGCTCGACGTGACCATTCAGGCGCAGATCCTGAAGCTTATCCGCCTGCTGCAGGAAGAGATGGGCATGGCTGTTCTCTTCATTACCCATGATATGGGCGTGGTGGCGGAAGTGGCCGACAAGGTTCTTGTCATGCGCCATGGCGAAAAGGTCGAGGAAGGCCCGGTTGAGGAGATTTTCAAGGCGCCGCAGCACCCCTATACGCGTGCGCTTCTGGCGGCCGTCCCGCGGCTTGGCGCGCTCAACGGCGAAGACCTGCCGCGTCGTTTTCCGCAGCTCAAGGCCGATGCCGGAAACGGCATGGACAGTTTCGACGAATATCCGCCGCAGGATACGATCAAGTCGCCGGAGCCGGTGCTTCAGGTTCGTGATCTCGTAACCCGCTTCGATATCCGCAAGGGACTGTTTTCAAAGCTTGCCGGACGTGTGCATGCCGTAGAGCAAGTGAATTTCGACCTGCGCCAAGGTGAAACGCTGGCGCTGGTCGGCGAATCCGGTTGCGGCAAGTCGACCACCGGCCGCACGCTGATGATGCTGCAGGAAGCGACATCAGGTTCGGTCGTCTACCGCGGCAAGGATGTCTTCAAGCTGGGAAGTGCAGAGAAGAAGGCGACACGCCGCAAGATCCAGTATGTGTTCCAGGATCCCTTCGCATCGCTCGATCCCCGCCTGACGGTCGGCTTCTCAATCGCCGAACCGCTGATCACGCATGGTCTTGCAAAGGGCGATGCTGTTCAGGAGCGCGTCATTCAGTTGCTGAAGGATGTCGGGCTGCAGCCCGAGCATGCGCACCGCTATCCGCACCAGTTCTCGGGCGGACAGCGTCAGCGCATCTGCATTGCCCGCGCGCTGGCCGGAGATCCCGATATTCTGATTACCGACGAGGCGGTTGCGGCCCTCGACGTGTCCATCCAGGCGCAGGTCATCAACCTGATGATGGAGTTGCAGGAAAAGCGCGGACTTTCGTACATCTTCATCAGCCATGACATGGCGGTGGTGGAGCGCATCTCGCACCGTGTGGCGGTGATGTATCTCGGCCAGATCGTCGAGATCGGCGAGCGTCGCCAGATATTCGAGAACCCTCAGCACGCCTATACGCGCCGCCTGCTTTCGGCGGTCCCCATCGCCGACCCTCAACGACGTGATCGTGGACGTCCGTTGATTGAGGGAGAGATCCCCAGCCCGATACGTGCTCCCAACGACATGCCTGTCGTCAAGCCGCTTGTCGAGGTCGAACCGGGGCACTTCGTCGCCCGCCATGCAGTTGGCGATTTCCACTAACTTTCAGAGAGGAAGAATAATGAACCTGAAGAAAATTCTTATATCGTCGGCGCTCGCCGCGACATTCATTCTGCCCAGCGCAGCCTGGGCGAAATCCCTTACCGTTGCCATCCAGAACAACCTGACGGGTCTCGATCCGAGCAACGTCAACGACACCCTGTCGCAGACCTCGCTGCGCATGATCTACCAGGGACTGTTCGGTTTCGACAAGGACATGAAGCTCCAGCCTCTTCTGGCCGAGAGCTACGAAGCCAACGATACGGCGACCGAATTCACCATCAAGCTGCGCAAGGGCATCAAGTTCCACGACGGCAGCGATTTCAACGCTACCGCCGTCAAGATCAACATCGAGCGTCTTGCCAACCCGGACAACAAGCTGTCGCGCCGCAGCCTTGTCTCGATGGTCAAGGAAGTGCAGGTCGTCGACGACAGCACCGTCAAGCTGGTCCTGAAAGAGCCCTTCGGCGCCATGATCCCGTCGCTCGCCCATCCCGGCGCAATGATCATCTCCCCGGCTGCGCTGGAAAAATACGGCAAGGACATCGGCCGCAACCCGGTCGGCACGGGTCCGTTCAAGTTCAAGAACTGGTCTGCCGACAAGCTCGAAGTCGTCAAGAACGAAGGCTATTGGAAAGAAGGCCTGCCGAAGGTTGACGGCATTACCATCAGCTCCGTTCCGGAATCCGGTGCCCGTTTTGCCATGCTGCAGACCGGTGAAGCCCAGTTCGTTCCGTCCTTCCCGCCGGAACTCATCAATGTTGCCGAAAAGAACCCGAAGGTAGACGTCGAAAAGGCGCCGTCGATCGTCGAGTGGTATGTTTCGATGAACAACCTGAAGAAGCCGTTCGATGACGTCCGCGTTCGCCAGGCGCTGAACTACGCAGTCGACAAGAAGGCTTTCTGCAAGATCGTCTATAACGATATGTGCAAGCCGGTGGATTCGATCATCCCGGAAAACCTGGCATTCCACGTTCCGGCCGGCAATTACGACTTCAACCTCGACAAGGCGAAGGAACTGATGAAGGAAGCCGGTCTCGAAGACGGTTTCGAGACGGAACTGTGGGCCGGCTCCAACACGGAAGCCATTCGTGCGATGCAGTTCATCCAGCAGCAGCTGGCGCAGATCAACGTCAAGGTCAATGTCTCGCCGCTCGAAGCCGGCGTTGCCGCGCAGAAACTGTGGTCGGTCGACAAGCCTGAAGATGCCGGCGTGAAGATGTATTACGGCGGCTGGTCCGCTTCTACCGGCGATGCAGACTGGGGTATCCGCCCGCTGCTCTACGGCAAGAGCTTCCCGCCTGCGATGTTCAACGTTGCCTATTTCAACGACGAGAAGGTCAACGCCGCCATCGAAGGCGCGATCAGCACGGCCGACAACGCCAAGCGTGCTGAATTCTACGCGACGGCGCAGAAGGTTGCCTGGGAAGGCGCTCCGTGGATCTTCCTCGGCGTCAACCAGAACATCTCGGCAAAGAGCAAGACCCTTTCCGGCGTCTACATGCTGCCGGATCGCGGCTTCCTGCTGGAAGAAGCAGCTATCTCCGAATAACTGCGCATGACCGGCGTGCTGGCTCCTTAACGGGGCCAGCACGGCTTTTCTGGAAGGAAATCCATGTTTGCCTATCTCATCAAACGGCTGGTCGCGACCGTTCCCGTCATCCTGATGGTCACGATCTGCGTCTTCGCATTCGTGCATATGCTGCCGGGTGATCCGGCAAGGCTTGTCGCCGGCCCCGATGCCAGCCCGCAGGATGTCGCTGCCGTTCGCTCGTCGCTGGGGCTCGACAGGCCCCTGATCGAGCAATTTACCAGCTACGTTACGCGCTCGCTCCAGGGCGATTTCGGCATGTCGCTGAAAACGCGCCGCTCGGTGGCGGAAGAGATTGGCGAACGCCTGATGCCGACGGTATGGCTTACCGTTTTCGCCATGCTGTGGTCGACGCTTCTCGGTCTTTTGATAGGGGTGATTTCTGCGGTTAAACGCGGGCGCTGGCCGGATTATACGGGCATGATCATTGCCGTCTCCGGCATCTCATTCCCACCATTCTGGCTGGGCTTGCTGCTGATCAACCTCTTTTCGGTCCGGCTTGGCTGGCTTCCCACCGGCGGTTACGGCACCTGGCAGCATTACATCATGCCGTCGTTCACGCTCGGCGTCGGCGTTGCAGCCGTGATGGCGCGGTTCACCCGCTCGGCCTTTATCGAAATCGCCCGCGAAGACTATGTGCGCACGGCGCGCGCCAAGGGCGTGCCGGAACGCAAGGTCATCTGGAAGCACTCGCTGCGCAACGCGCTCATCCCGATCATCACCATGGTCGGCCTGCAATTCGGCTTCCTGCTTGGCGGTTCGATCGTCGTGGAAAGCGTCTTCTCCTGGCCGGGCGTCGGTCGACTGCTGGTCGATTCCGTTTCCTATCGTGACTATCCGGTCATCCAGACCCTGATCCTGCTGTTTTCGCTGCAGTTCATCTTCATCAATCTTCTGGTTGATGTGCTTTACGCCTTCGCAAATCCGGAGATCCGCTACAAATGAGTGCGACAACCATCGTCGAGGCGCCCTCCCAGAAAATGCGCAAGCCGCTGTCGGAATTTTGGCGGCGTTTCAAGAAGCAGAAGGTCGCGCTGATCGCACTGCTGTTCATCGTCGCCATGGTTCTGGCCGCCGCTCTTGCGCCATTCCTTGCGCCATTCGATCCGAGCGCGCCTGACTATAATGCCGTGCTGGAAGGGCCGACTGCCGCGCATCTGGCCGGAACCGATGCCTATGGGCGCGATATCTTCAGCCGCATCATCTGGGGTGCGCGGATCTCGCTTGCCGTTGGCTTCCTGTCGGTCACGCTCGGTGCTCTCGTCGGCGTGACGCTCGGCATCATATCGGGTTATTACGGCCGCTGGGTGGATTCGCTGATCATGCGGATCTGCGACCTGCTGCTGGCATTCCCCGGCATCCTGCTGGCGATTGCCGTCATCGCCATTCTCGGCCCCGGCATCACCAATGTCATTTATGCGGTTGCGGTCTTCTCCGTTCCCGTCTTTGCACGTCTGGCACGCGGAACGACATTGCAGCTGAAGCAGGCCGTTTACGTGGATGCATCGCGCGCCATTGGCGTTGCCGATCGTGTCATCATGCTGCGTCATATCCTGCCCGGCACGCTGCCCAACGTCATCGTCTATTTCTCGATGCGCATCGGCACGTCGATCCTGACTGCGGCTGCCCTGTCCTTCATCGGCCTTGGTGCGCAGCCGCCAAGTCCCGAATGGGGCGCGATGCTGGCCGATGGGCGTACCTATATGGGCGTTGCCGACCACCTGACGCTGTTTCCCGGCATTGCGATTTTCGTGACCGTGCTTGCCTTCAACCTGTTTGGTGACGGTCTGCGCGATGCGCTCGATCCCAAGCTGCGCGGCTAAGGAGCATCAGATCATGCGCGTTTACATCTCCGCCGATATCGAAGGCATTGCCGGCGTCGTCGCCTCGGTTCAGGGGCAGGTCGGCCATGCGGAATACGAAAAAGCCCGCGTCCTGATGACCGAGGAGGTCAATGCGGTTGTCGAGGGATTGGTCGAAGCCGGCGTCGAGGAAATCGTGGTCAACGATTCCCACGGGCCGATGACCAACATCCTGCCTGCGATCCTGCATCCGGCGGCGGACCTCATCCTCGGCAAACCCAAGCCGATGAACATGGCCTGTGGGCTGACCGCCGATTTTGACCTCTTCTTCATGGTCGGCCATCATTCGATGGCGGGCAGAGGCGGGGTGTTGGCGCATACTACCAACGGCTTTGCCTTCGCGCAGGTGCGCGTCGATGGCGTGCCCTACGGCGAACCGGGCATTTACGGCGCCTATGCCGGAGAACTGGGCGTGCCTGTCGGCCTCGTGTCCGGTGACGATTGCACGCGCGACGAAAATGCAGGTTTCTTCCCGGATGCAGAATTCGTCGTCGTCAAGCAGTCCTTCGGCCAGCGCGCAGCACGTCAGGTTTCCGTCCATCGTGCCCGCTCCATGCTGAAGGATGCCGCGATCCGGGCCGTGCGTGAGGCGGGAACCAAGAAAATCTTTTCGCTACCGGGGCCTCACAAGGTCGAGTTCGTGATGAACAATGCAGCGCTTGCAGACCAGATGTCGGTGCTGCCACCGGCAAGACGCGTGGATGCGCGGACGGTCGGGTTCGACTGCAAGGACATGGGTGAAGTGATCGGCTGGATGACAGCCCTTTCCGCCATGAGTTTTGCTCTGCGATAGCCGGGCGATAAGAGATGCAATCAAGTTTCGAGGAATGAAATGCCTGAAGCAACACCGGTTATCGCGCTGCATGGTGGCGCCGGCACGATCCTGAAAGCGAACATGACGCCGGAGCGCGAGGCCGCCTATCATGCTGCCTTACGCGCCTGTCTCGAGGCAGGTCTTACCGTTCTGCAGAGTGGCGGAACCTCGCTCGATGCCGTCACGGCCTCTGTGATGGAACTGGAAGACAATCCGCTTTTCAACGCCGGGCGCGGCGCGGTCTACACCACCGATGCGACGCATGAGATGGATGCCGCCATCATGACTGGCGCGACACGCGATTGCGGTGCGATCTCCGGCATTTGCGGCCCTCGCCACCCCATCCTTGCCGCTCGTGCGGTGATGGAGAAGACGGAGCACGTGTTTCTGGCCGGTGACGGCGCAAAACGCTTTTGCGAGACCGCTGATCTGGAAATGCAGGATGCCGCATGGTTCGGCACCGAACAGCGCCTGAACGCCCTGAACGCTGAAATGGAACGCCGCAAATCGGGGGCTGCAGATGACGGCGATCCGGCCCGCAAGCATGGCACGGTCGGTGCGGTCGCGCTCGATCGCTTCGGCCACCTCGCTGCGGCGACATCGACTGGCGGAATGACGGCAAAAACACCCGGCCGTGTCGGTGACAGCCCGGTTATCGGAGCGGGCACATGGGCGGATGATGCGACGGCGGCAATTTCGGCGACCGGGCATGGCGAATATTTCATCCGCCAGGCCGTTGGTCATGAAATCGATGCGCGCATGCGCTGGGCAGGTCAGGATCTCGCAACCGCGGCAGGCTCGGTTGTCAGCGAACTCGACGTCATCGGTGGATCGGGCGGACTGATTTCCGTCGATGCCAAGGGCAATATCGCGCTACCGTTCAACAGCCCCGGCATGTATCGCGCCTGGTGCGGCACTGATGGCGTTATCCACACCGCCATATATCGCGATTGAGCGATTGGCATCGATAAGCCAAGCTCTGATCCTGTCGAAGATCAGAGCTTGGTCTGCTTATGTCGCGCGGCAGCGCAAGCAAGATCGCGGCGTCGTTCTGTCACGTCGCGAATTCAGAGCGCGTTAGGTCCGGTGGAGTGGTACCGTCGATTGCGTCAAAATTTCGAACACGCTTATGCGGCGTAACGATATTTAACGCCCCCATCCATATTCGGAAAGGCGCAGGTAAAGCGTGGAGCGTGCTATTCCGAGATGCCGTGCCGCTCGGGTGGCGTTGCCGGCGAAAAGGCGCATGGCATCCATGATCGCTTCTTTTTCCGTTTCCTTCAAATTTCCGGGCCGCGACACGAGTGTGCTGGATTCACGCAATCCGACAGGAAGGCTTTCGATATCGATGATCTGATCAGGCGCCAGCGCAACGGCAGTCTCGACGACGTTTTTCAGTTCGCGCACATTGCCTGGCCAAGGATAACGCATCAGGAGATCAAGCGCGGCCTGTGTGAACCCGAGGTGGCCCCCATCTTCAACAAAACGATGCAGCCGCCGTGTCGCCGCCTGCAGATCCTGGCGAAGCCCGAAAGCGAATATACCAATGACAATCGTGGTGAAGCGGGAAAGATCTCCCTCAAGAGCATGAGCGTCGAGTTCAGCCTCGTGCTGCATCACCAGATGGACAGGCTGGTACCCGGTGCCTTCCGCCTGATGGCCAATCTCGTTCAGCCAATGTGAGCGCTCCGATGAGCGCCCCCCAACATCGCGGGCGGTCGCCGCCGGAACCCATCCGTGTCGCCTTTGCCTGGCTGATGCTGGATATGACATTGGTGGCAGGTGGCATGACGGCGCTGGTCAAGTCACAAGGCGCCACGTACCCAGCGTTTCAGCTTGTCTTTATCCGGGCCATGATCGGCCTCATTTTTATCCTGCCACTGATGTGGCATCACCGTGCTGACATGCGCGTCATAAAGCATCCCTGGCGTAACGTCTTTCGGATCACCTGCAATGCGGTGGCGCTTACCAGCAACTTCTGGGCAATCACGCTTCTGCCGCTCTCAACGGTCAATGCAGTTGGCTTCTCGCGCCCCATGGTTACAATGCTCATGGCCGTTTTACTCCTGGGAGAACGGGTGAGCCACATTCGTTGGCTTGGCGCGGCCTTAGCTTTTGTCGGTGTACTTGTTGTCATCGCCCCCGGGGCAGGCGGCTTTGATGCCAATGTTTTCATTGTGCTCATTTCGGTTTTCTTCGGGGCGCTTGCGATTATCCAGACGCGTGCACTCAAGGAGGAAAGCACCACTGTCATGATGCTTTTCTACACGGTTGGACTTGCGGTGGTGACGGCCGTGCCGGCTCTTCTGACGTGGCAGCCCGTGCGACCGTTCGATTGGCTGCCTTTGCTCGGCATTGGGCTGCTGGCACAACTCGGACAATATTGTTTCCTGCGCGCCTACCGCATGGCCGATGCCAGTCACCTTGCCCCGATCAGCTATCTCTCCATCGTCTTCACGACGGCAAGCGGATACATCTTTTTCGATGACGTGCCTGAAATCCAGGTTGTCCTTGGAGTGGTTTTGATTATTGCGGCCTTGCCTGTGGCCACGTTGGTGGAACGGTTTGAGCGCGACCGGCGATGAAGCTTCTTCTCCATGCTGATGGGGCGACTTGATCATATCTTGGACGAGCAAGACCAGCTGAACTCTCGGGTTGTTTAACGTCCTCAAATGTCGCAGAGGCCATGATGGTTTGCGACATTTTCCCGTTTGCGATCCACTTGCGTGCTCTCAAGGAAAGCCGTGTAGGCGTCAGCCAAACCCACCCTAAGCGGGATTTTCGGTGTCCAGCCAAGTGCTCGCAGTTTTTCACCACTCATCAGCTTGCGTGGCGATCCGTCCGGTTTGGTCGGGTCGGATCTGATCTTCCCTTCGAAGCCGACGATCTGGGCCACAAGCTGTGTCAGCTCGAATATCGTAAGCTCGTCCCCAGATCCGACATTAACGTGAAGGTCGTCGGAATAGGTCTTCATCAGGTGCACACAGGCATCCGCACAATCATCGACATGGAGGAATTCCCGGCGAGGCGTACCTGTCCCCCACATGACGAGCTCGCTCGCACCCGAAAGTTTCGCGTCATGCGCTTTGCGGATCAATGCCGGTATGACGTGACTGGACTTCAGATCAAAATTGTCGCCAGGACCATAAAGATTGGTCGGCATTGCAGAAATGAAGTCGTCGCCATGTTGACGTCGGTAGGCTTGGCATAGCTTTACGCCCGCTATTTTGGCGATTGCATACCACTCATTGGTTGGCTCAAGCGCACCCATCAGCAGGCTTTCTTCGCGGATCGGCTGCTCGGCGAATTTTGGGTAGATGCACGAGGATCCGAGAAAAAGCAGCTTCTCGACGCCGACCTCATGAGCACTGTGAATTACGTTCGCTGCGATGATCATGTTCTGGTAGAGAAAGTCTGCCGGGTAGGTGTCATTGGCGAGAATGCCCCCGACTTTCGCAGCCGCCAGAAAAACGGCATCAGGACGGTTTTTCTCCATCCAGGCTTCTACGTCTGACTGTCTCGATAAATCGACCTCGGCACGGCTCGCAGTCAATATCTTGCAACCTTCAGTAGCCAAGCGGCGGACAATTGCCGATCCGACCATGCCGCTATGGCCCGCGACATAAACCCTCTTGCCCATCAGATCGTATGCCATCGTCATTCCTCCACGCAGACGGGAAGAGCCAAACCGTGTTTCTTCAGGAGTGCATGACGCCGAGCTGCTTTAAGGTCCTCGGTGACCATTTCGGCGCACATTTCACGCGCCGTGATTTCCGGCACCCAACCGAGCTTTTCCTTGGCTTTTTGGGAACTGCCAAGAAGACTATCGACTTCAGCCGGGCGGAAGTAACGAGGATCGATCCGGACAACCAGATCGCCGACTTTCAGGGCCGGCGCCATATTGCCCCTGATGGCGGCGACCCTTGCCACTTCATTGACGCCCCTGCCGGAAAACTCCAGCGTCACACCAAGTTCGCTGGCCGTCCAGCAGATGAACTCTCGAACTGAATATTGTAGCCCCGTCGAGATGACAAAATCCTCGGCCGTTTCCTGTTGCAGCATCATCCATTGCATGCGGACGTAGTCCTTGGCGTGTCCCCAATCGCGCAAGCTGTCGATATTGCCCATGAACAGGCAGGATTCGAGGCCCATCGCGATATTGCTGAGACCGCGCGTAATTTTTCGGGTCACGAATGTCTCCCCTCGACGAGGAGATTCGTGATTGAAGAGGATGCCGTTGCAGGCATACATCCCATATGCTTCGCGGTAGTTGACGGTGATCCAATAGGCGTAAAGCTTGGCCACCGCGTATGGAGAGCGCGGATAGAACGGCGTCGTCTCTCGCTGCGGGGTCTCTTGTACGAGACCGTAAAGTTCGGAAGTCGATGCTTGATAAAAGCGCGTTTTTTCCTCCAGCCCCAAAAAACGGATTGCTTCCAGTAGCCGCAAGGTTCCAATCGCATCGACATCGGCCGTATATTCCGGTGCTTCGAAGCTGACTGCAACGTGGGACTGAGCGCCGAGATTGTAGACTTCGTCAGGCTCGATATGGCGAATGATACGGGTCAGGTTTGAAGTGTCCGACAGATCGCCGTAGTACAGTTTCAGGCCTTGGTTTTGACGATGCGGGTCTTCGTAGATGTGATCGATACGGGAGGTGTTGAAGGAAGACGCGCGGCGCTTGATGCCGTGGACCTCATATCCCTTGCTGAGGAGCAATTCAGCAAGATAGGAGCCATCCTGGCCCGTAATACCTGTAATCAGCGCAACCTTGCCGTTGCGTGGTAGTGGATCGGTCATAGTTCCCCCAGAGCCTGTCCATGATTTAGCTGAGCAAGCGAGCCGGTGTCGGCTCCGGAAATTGTCTAAAGCCGGATGCACGTAGAACTTGGTGCCCATCGCTCTGCTGAATTATAGGTGCAATCTGTCACCTCGCGGAACTGACCTAAGAGATGTAGACAGGACGAGAACGCACCGCTTTTGCAGCCAGGACTGGACGATACCGCAAGCCGGCGCTGTTGCTGTCAACGACACGATCCCAGGTTTCCTCGGCAGCATGCAGCAAGATCGCGGGCGTCAAAAATCATATGGTCAGGCTCTGAGCCCTGCTCGTCGTCAGTCAGGCGACAATCAGGTTTGCATCGGTGAAACCGTACATCGCATGTCGCTTGGGATTGACGTTATTGATGGCGACGAGAACATCTGCGCCGCCCGCTCCGCGAAGATGCCGGACGCAGATTTCGACTATTCTGCGCGTCGTTCTTGCCCAGCGCACAACCAGGATCGTTCGCTCTACCAAGCCTGTAAGATGCATTGTGTCGGTCGAATTCAGCGCGGAGGCACTGTCGAATATGATGATTTGACCTTTAAGACGCGCCATCTCGATGATTTCTGAAATGTCAGCCAGATATGCGCGTCGATAGAGATCTGGCGTTCCGGCCGGAATGAAATCGATTCCCGTCGGAGCGTGATGATGTACGATGTCAGCAAGTCTTGTTTTGCGTCTAACGAATTCATTCAATCCGTGCACCTGATCGGAATTGAACGCCGAAAAAAGATTGCCGTTTCGAAGATTACCATCGACGAGAATGACGCCAACCCCGCTTTCCGCAATTTCGATCGCAAGTGACCTGGCGATCGTCGATTTGCCTTCGCCCTTCAGTGATGACGTCACGACGATGCTCCCGGGCAGCTTTCCACCACAGGATTGCTTGAGCGAAGCTATGAGTGTTTGGATAGCGTCATCGAACCTGCCGCCTCGCGTCCGGTTCAGCTGTTGCGACCGCTCCTTGCGCCGCAGACGCGGTACAAGCCCGAGCGGCGTGATGTGGCTGATGCCGGATATCTGATCGAAACTGCGGACGGTTTTATCCAGCATCTCGACGACAAACGCGATGGTAACCGCGAAACAAACTGATGCGATGAGAGCGCCGACAAAATAGAACAGGCGGCCGCGCCCCTGCGGTGCAAGCGGAGTCGTTGCCGGCGACAACAATTCGATTTCGGCTCCTGGTGAACGGGCCTGATCAGCAAGCATGCGGCGCTGATCCTCGATCTTATCTATTGCCAATTGCTCTTTTTCCACCGAACGTTCCAGTCGCACGGCTTCGGCTTGAGCCTCTAGATTGCGTGCTCTCTGCGATTGAGCGGCCGCCAATGCCAGCTGGATTTCGGTATCTTCGCGGTCAAGATCATTCAGCGTGACGCGCAGCGTTTCGAGATATCGACCCGTTGCAACATTTAAGTCCGCGCGCGCTCTTGCCAGCCGCGCTCGCAGGTCGATGACAGCTTGAGCTGTCTCGCCGTAGACCTCGAGAATTCGGTCCAGATCCCTTTGTTGAGCTGCAAGGTCGCGTTGCATTTCGCCAAGGCTTTCCGGAATGGGTGCCCCCTCCACGGCGAGCGATGCCGCGCCTCCAATTTCCAGATGAGAAATTGTAAGGCGTGTCTGCGCTCTGGCCAGATCAAGTTTCGATCTTCGATCACTCAAAGCCGCAATCATTGTCGCCGTTGTGCCCTTGGCATCATCCTCCAACACCGAGCCCATTGTGCTTCGATATCGATCAACGCTTTCGCGCGCCGCGGTGACACGATCCTGCTGTTCGCCTATGCGCTGCTGAACCCATTTTTCTGCTGCGTCCAAACGAATGCGAAGTCGGTCTTGCCGCTCGTCGCTATAGATACTGATCAGGTAATTCGGGACTGCCGCTGCCAACGCTGGTTCGCGGGACGAAAATCCAATCCTGATGACGTTCGCCTGACCATCGCGCTGGATGCGTAACGCCCGGTAATATTCGAGGACTATACCATCGAGCCCGGATGGCTGCGGCAAGGGGGCTATCTCGCTGCCGGTCGGATTTCTCAAAATGCCCCGCAAACTGTCAATGAGCGAGGTTTTCCGCAATGCCGGATTAAATTCCGGCCGTTCGGTGAGTTGAAGATCACGGATGACCCGTTCCGCTGTGCTTCTCGACAGGAGCCTTTCGGTTTCAGCCGTAATGTCGAACCAGCCTGTACGGTCTGACACATCCGTGGCGAGCGATGCCGACAGAGGTGAGTGGATCATCAGTCGGGACTCGGCATAATAGGTCGGGAGCATTCCCCGAATGAAGGGAAATGCAGCAGCTATCAGCAGTATAGAGAGCGCGATTATCAACAGGATCCTTCGGCGGATGAGGCGGACACCGGCCATCAGATCGAAGTCATCGGCCGCCTCATGGCTTTGAAGGAGCGGATCATACCGCATGGTCGACAATGACCTGTTGCGGTCTATCGGCAGCGTCGTGATCGTCATGGGGCACCGACGGAAGTTTGAGGTTGCGCAGAGACGGTGTCGTATAAGTTTTCAAGCGAAAGCATGTAGGTCTTCATGCTGAAATGATTGAGATAATGAAGGCGCCCTCGGGCGGACAATCGGCGGCGTTGTTCTTTGTCCTGGACTAAGTTTGCCAATGCCGTTGCTAGTGCGTCCTTGTCCCCGACCGGTACAAAGACGCCGGTGTCACCGTCGCAGATCACCTCTTCATGCGCGCCGACACGGGTTGTCACCACCGCGAGCCCATGAGCAAGTCCTTCGATGACCGCCATTGCCAGGCCTTCGGCATGGGAGGGCAGAACCAGAATATCTGCCCGCGAGCACAAGGCCCGCGTTTCATCGGCACCAAGCCAACCCGGCATTTCCACGACGTCCGCGAGCGCCAGGGCTTCTGCCTGATTTCGATAGTCTTCGACGGGACCGTCACCGGCAATAATGGCTTTCCAACGAAGCGCCTTCATGACTGGCTGGCTCAGCGCAAGGAGAAGCTCCCTTACGCCTTTACGCTCACTCAGCCGTCCGAGAAAAATAATGAGCGGCGGATTTTCATGCCGTTGTTTGAGGACCTGAACAATACGGTTCTTGGGGTCCGGGACACAGTTGCGGATAACTGCGATGCGTCGTGGATCAACGCCTAGATCCCGTGTCAGCGTGAGATGATCACGGTGCCCCAATACAACGACATGATCAGCGCTTCGGAACATTCTGCGTATGTGCGCCTGCTGTCTTGGCGTGCGCTGAGAAAAGTCGTGCGCATAGTCGTAGTCGTGCAGATGAAGTATGTGACGACATCCGAGAAAACGGGCGACCCCCGTTAGGATCAGTTTCCGTGAAGTGCTGCCGCGACCGGCGACATGGATGTGATGTATGCGGTCAGGAACCGCGACGCGATCTTTGGCCATTGCGAATATTGCGGCCAGCAGACGTGCTGGCGATGTCGTAAACGACCATGCCAGCCCCCGCGTGTCCGTTACCAGATGTTTGCGGTCAGTATCCTTCGCCGCATGCGATATGTAACCGACCAGCCTGCCGATGCCACCACCACTTTCACATCCTCCCGGCACATAATGGCGAACGGACGAGGTGGGTGCCGATACTATGCGGTCTGCCTGGGAAAGCACATTTACCTGCATGTTTTCGTCACCTTGCGGTAAAGGTCCGCAGCTTGTGCCCCGACCTGCTTTGGTGAATTGGCTCCATGTGACCAGACGAGCGCGTTTGCCCCAAGCTTGCAGCGTAGCTCGCTGTCTTGCGCCAAGGACAGGATAGCTCGAGACAGGCTCTCGCCATCCCCTGACGGAACCACGAGCCCTAGTTCGTTGGAAAGGACTGTGGATGGTAATTCGCCAACGTCGGTTACGATAACTGGCTTGCCGAACGCGGCAGCCACATTGAGAACCCCACTTTGTGAGGCTTCCGTATATGGGAGCACCACGATATCCGTATCCAGGAAAAGCTGAGCGACTTCCGCGTCTTCGATATACCGATTGCGGATATCATAGCGGCGCGGATCGCCCATGAGTGGCCGATAGATCCAAGGGTCGTCGCCGCGACCCGCGATGATAAAGCGCAGATCGGGAGAGCAGCCCTTCAGGAGAGCCTCGGCACGCACCAGATGCTCAAGACCCTTGTAGGCGAAAATTCGCCCGAACAGCAGAACCCGTATAACCCCATCTGCTCGACATGGCGCCATTTTCTGTCGTTGAGCCAGTTCAGCATAGCGCGGAATGGCCGGATGGGAGAGAATATGGACGTTGTTAGCCGACTTTGAGAAGCGCTCAAGCACCAATTGCCTCAGGCCCTCCCCATGCACAACGATATGCGGCGACTGTCGCACCATCAATCTTGGCGCCCAAGCTGGCAGAGTGCGTGTATCGCTGTCTCCGGGATGCACATCCACATCGTGGATGGTGGTTACCAGGGGGATCGAGCGCCAGAACGGCACAGCAAAATTCAGCCAAATCGTACTATTGCTCAAAAGATGGACGAGGTCGGGCTGCTCCTGCCTGATCAGCCGGGTGAGCCCTCGCAGGAACCATGGGTTCAGTAGTGACCGGTGTCTTGGCCACTCCAGGAGGCGCAGATCGACCGCCGGGTCGAACCAGGATGCGAGATGCCCGTAACGCCGGCGAGGGACGGCCAAAACGACGTTCAAATGCTGGGCGAGGCCGCTTGCAAAGGAGATCGTGTAGTCCTCCAGCTCGGAGGCCAGAAGCAGCGCCTTCATTGCACATCCTCCGCCCATCCAAGTTGCTTGCCGCGGCGAGGCAGGCTGTAGGCTGCGCGTAGCGCGTCACGCATGCGTCTCATCAGGTTCGGTTCGCCGGCGAAAGCAAGACCTCGCATGACAAGTTGAAAGCGGGTCCGGAGATCCCCCCCCTCCATCTGCGCCAATGCCACCCGATAGGGATAGTGATCCGCCAATCGCAGCGTCGCAGGCGGGTTGTGGGACGACAGAAACCGGTTCATCACATCAACTGTCGCGACCCAATGCGCCATGCGCTTGCGCAACATCGCCGCATCATCAACCGGCCGGTACCATGTGTTGTCATGGATCCTGTAGAATCCAAGCGCACCGGGCAGTGCAGCCACGCGCCCCAGGAAAGGATAGATTCCGGCAAGCCAGAAATCTGCGGATATTCTGAATTGCTCCGGGATGTCGCCTGCCACGTTCCATGCATTTCGCCGAACCGCGATGGCGGATGTCATCGGAAACGGCCAACAGCCTGCGGACCTGCTGAGCCAGCGCGAGAGATCGCCGGAACACAGTGTTCGGGGAATAGGCTTGAGGGTAGGTGTTCCGTCGCTGAAAGTGGGCTGAAGTCGATGATAGGCGAGTGAAATCTCGGCATCCGCATTAAATACGGCGGAAATTGACGCCAGCTTTTCAGGCCCCCACCAGTCGTCGGCGTCCAGGAAACAGAGGATGTCCCCCGCGCTTGCCCTGACGGCAGCATTGATCGCTGCGGCTTGCCCTTTGTTTTCCTGGAAAATCAGGGTGACCCGATCCCTGTAAGGTTCAAGCAGCGCGCGGGACTGGTCGCTGGAGCCGTCATCCACCACAATGATCTCTGCAAGCGGCCCTTTCTGTGCCAGCGCACTGTCAATCGCGCGTCCAATAAAGCGGCCGTAGTTGTAATTATTGATGAGAACACTGATGGCCGGTCGCGTCATGACACTCTCAAAAGGTCGCTGGGCTCAGCTTGTGGTCGGCAAAGCCGAAAATGCGAGTACTTGTCCATTTGGCTAAGGCGCTTCCTATCTCCTTGGGTTGAAACGCCACGGTGGTTCAGGGATCATCCTTTGCCCTGTCTCTCAGCCGGCTCATTCGTCGACAAATTACCTTCGAATGCCTGGCCACATAACCTGCTCTTATGGGCAGGCCGCTTTGGTCGTTCCTCCTCCTTGGGAAGCAGGTATCTCCCAAGGGAGTAAGGTCACCGGCACTTTCGATTGCCACTAAGACATTCGGTGTAATCCGTTCTTCGTTTGCAGGAGTTGATTGTCAGGTGCGCCATCTGGCTAGTGCTTCGAAGCAAAGCGCAGGCTGCAACGCTGGCCGTTATCGTTGCGTATTCTGGTTTTCCGGTTCGTGGCCTAGCTCGGTCGCGTGTGGCTATCCTCATGTGTCGCCAATTTTGCGCCGCTCGTTCGCTGAAACCAGATGCGCTGGAAAGAACACTCGATCAGAGGTGCGCATATCTCATGAGTTCCGCGACCAGGCTGATTTCCTGCATAGCGCTCGCTGCTTTTACCCTGCAGTCGAGCCATATTGCCTCATCAAGATCGGACCAAGATGAGCCCAATCCGTTGCAACCGAATGTCAGCCGAGAGACGTGCGTTGACGCGTCACTGCCGACATCGCCGGCCAAGCTTGGCCGCACAATCTTGACCAATGCTGGCTCCAAACCCACCGATCGAACAGTTTTCTACGTCTCTCCTGACGGAGACGATGCTTGGAGCGGACGCCTTTCCATGCCGAACGCTCAGCGGACCGATGGCCCTTTTGCCAGGATCGAATTTGCGCGGGATGCGGCGCGGATGGCAAGTGGCCAAAGCACGATCGCAATAGCCGGGGGAGACTATTACCTGCCTCAGGCAATTGTTTTCGATCAGCGCGATGCGGGTTTGATTGTCGCGGCAAAGTGTAATGAAAGCCCGGTTTTACATGGGGGCTTGCGGATGCGGGACTGGACAATACTGGCTGATGGCCGGTGGACTGCACCGCTGAAGCTTCCCCCGGATGTGAGCGTGGGTAACCTCATCGTCAACGGGACGGTTCAACCTCAGGCACGGTTTCCGAATGCGCCTTCTGACGGCGACAAGCGCAAGGGATGGTTGTTTGCCGCCAAGTGCGAGCCGCCCATCGATGTCTGGGAAGGTAATACCCGGTTTTGCTATCATCCCGGGGATCTTCCCCCGTTAGACGATACCGCTGGGCTGGTCGCTCACATTGTCGGCGGCAACCAGCCTGGCACTCAATGGGGCAGCGATACGCTGCCCGTCGATATTATCGAAGCTGCGACACACACCGTCCGGACCGGAGGGACCGGCCATTTCTTCACCTCCGAAGGCAGTCGCTACTTCCTGGCCGGCGCCAAAGCCTTCCTCGATGCGGCAGGGGAATGGTGGTACGATCATCAAGGTGGCCAGCTAACTTACATTTCCGCTGATCGAAATCCGCCCGGACCTCATATGATCGCGGGGATTTTGCCGACATTCTTCAAGCTGGAAGACGCTGATGGGATGGTGGTGGCAGGCTTGTCGCTTCGCGATGGAGCGCCCGATGGAAGCGGCAAGTTTTATACCGAGACAAGAGGTTATGGCGCCATCAGACTGGAGCATTCCGACAATGTTAAGCTCTTAGGCAATGTTGTTACCAATGTCGGTGTCGGCATCCATGTGTCGGAGAGCAACAATGTCCTTATTGCCAACAACACTATTAGCAACACTGCCGGTAACGGGATCTATATGGGCAAGGATTGGGGTAGTCCCGGAAAATCGAACGGAGGCAAGATCCTGTCAAACAAGATCTCCGATATCGGAAAGGTCTTTTTTGAAACCGCCGGCATATGGTTCCAGGCAGGCAATGATATCAGGATCGCTGACAACGTCATCGAAAATACCGCTCAGTTCGGGATCGCAGGAGGCTCGATCTGGGGGCTCGAGGATGCCGTGTATGACGCTGTTATCGAAAAAAACGTGATCCGCAATGCCAATCAGCAAACAGCAGACGGCGCCGCCATCAAGATGATGGGCGTGCAGGGGGACCCGCTGAACAGTAGCATTCGCAACAATCTGGTAACCGGCACGGGGCATCTGATGAACCGGGCCGATGGGACATTCTGGCCTCCTGGTTATGAAGACATCTCCGAATGGCCCAGTCCGATCAGTTGGGCAATTTATACCGATGGCCGGGCGAGCGGCGTGCGCATCGAAAATAACACGCTCTCGGGCAATGTTGCTGCGATCGGCATCAATGGCGGCTGGAGTAATCTGGTCACGGGAAACCAGATCAGGAATGGCTCAGGCGCGGCCTTTCGCGTTGATGATGGAACCGGCAGGGGATGGCGACCGGATTGGGCAAACCCAAACCGCATAGAGGACAATACGGTCTCGGTCGATAACCGTGAGGGGCTTGCAGCTTACGTTTACGCTCCGTCTCACCAGTCCAGATATGTCCAATTCGCTCGCAATCGCTATATCGGCAAACTAAACGATCGAAGCTTCAGGGTAAGCCCTGGCTCAATGCCTGGGGGAGAGTATGGAAGTCTGTATGATCTCGAAAGGACGGGGCTGGACACGGGTAGCACGGTCGAACGTCCAGATTGATCGTCAACGCTTCAGTGATGCCGACGGCCTTGCCAAAAAGGCCGAATCCAAAGAAGGCGGCTTGTAGAATTGCTCTACCATTCGATGTGCGCGTTGCTGATGGCTGAAGCTGCCAGCTCGCTCCATCACGCCTTTCTTCAGCCGCGCCAGATGATTTTTGTCCTTGATGACGCGCGCAATGGCGGTGGCAAGTTGCTGCTCCACAGCCTTGGTATCCTGTCCTTTGGTTGAAACCACAAGGCCACAATCCGGATTGATTGCCAGCCCCGAGCCTCCCAAATCCAGGCAGACAACAGGCAGGCCGTGGGCCATTGCCTCTCCGATCACCTGAGCTGCAGAATCATGAAGGCTTGGGAACACGAATAGTTCATGCGTCAGGTAGAGTTGGTGCAACTCGCCGTAAGGCAGCTTTCCTCTAAATTTCACCCGCTCCTCTATTCCGAGTTCGGCCGCGATCTTGCGCAGATAGCCTTCCTCCGGGCCTTCGCCGGCAATCGTAAAAGAAAGGTCGGGAATCTCCGTACGCAGCCTTGCCAAAGCTCCCAGAGCCAACTGTACACCCTTCCAATATTCAAGGCGTCCTGCAAACAGGATCGAAGGTGCCTTCGATCCTTCCGTATCGACTTGTGAGGGCGGTCCGGCAACGCTCGGTGCATAGATATCCGCCACCAGAGACGTCTTCTTGTGCCACCATATCGGCACATGGCGGAGGGTGGCATGGTCGGTTACAAGGATCGCGTCGGCTTTGTATAGGCAGTACAGCACCATGGGATCGAACCGGCTGCAGATATTGAGAATATCGCGCTGTATTTCGATTTTCCATCCACGGCTGGGAAAGCCCTGTCTTAGCCGCCATGGCGTTGTTTCTCCTCCTCCAACCGGCCCAAAAACGAAACGAGGACCAAGACCGCCCAAAAACGAAGGCCAGCGTAGAACCGTCCATGTCAGATGATGAATCACGTCGAACGGTCGCTCGGCGTTCAGCCTGGCAACCAATTTGCGAGCCGTTACCTGCCACATGTAATAATGTTGACGGATCTTTTCAGCTTTCTGGTATCCTGGGCCTGCTCGACCAGGAACATCATGCCAGACGAAGTTCATTTGGCCAGGTAGACGATGATCAATGCAGTAACGCTCGATTGCATGACGGTGATGGCTGCCGCATGTAAGAACGGTAACGTCATGTCCCTGAAGAGCGAGCGCGCAGGCGAAATTCCAGCCCTTCGCCATCTCGGATCCTGCATCGGGTTCGCATGCATAGGCTGAAATCAGTACACGCATCATATTAGGTTCCAACTGTTAAGGGCGTGTCTGAGGCCTTCAAAAAAGGCGCGCAATCTTACTGAGAACTGGCGATGTCATCACTTCGGTACTGAGCGTCCCGTGAACCTCTGGATGCCGATTACGCTCTTATCGGCGTGGAAACAGGTTCAGGCCTCGGTCGCGTCTTCAATCTAGTGTTGGCCAGTGTCCGGCGTGGCTCATTTCGTAAATCACCTTTCACGCCGAGATTTGAAATCGCGAAGAATATCTTCTTTCCGGGCATCGATATCAAACTATCCATTTGGAGTAGGTTTGGCTTTGCAGAAATATAAAATGGGTGGGAAAGGTCATTTCAATCGCATCCAAACGGACGTTTCGTCGGTTTGCGATCAATTTTTCGCAATAATACTAAGGAATATGGCTATAGGTGGAAATATTGAAGAGAAATTGCTTCCGATATAATCCTGGCAGCAGATTGTATCGCGGAAGTAAATTTCATGAGAAAGCTGCCAGTCAATCCAAGCAAGACATCTTTCCGTGCTCCGGGCACATCCAAGACCTGGGTAAACGTTCTTGGAGTTCGCATCTCGGCAGTCGACCTCAAAACAGCTGCCGGGCTTATCCAGGCATCGATCGGAAGTGGCGAAAAGCACTATGTCTGCGTTCGTGATGCGCATGGCGTCGTTCGGTGCCAGGACGATCCGGTTTTGCGGTCGATCCACAATCGGGCTTTTCTCGTGACCCCCGATGGGATGCCGTTAGTGTGGGCGCTAAAACATGCGGGGCATTCGCAAAGCGGCAGGGTCTACGGGCCTGATCTGATGTTAGCGCTATTTGACGAAGGCAGATCTCAGAGCCTGCGCCACTACCTGTTCGGCGCAACGGAGCATGCCTTGGAAAAGCTACAGGCGAACCTCTTGAAACGATTTCCCGGCGCGAAGATCACCGGCGCCTATGCGCCGCCTTTTCGGGCGCTGTCGCAACAGGAGGAGGTGGATGTTGCCGACCGTATCAATCGCTCTGGAGCAGACATCGTCTGGGTCGGTCTTGGCAGTCCCAAACAGGAGCTCTGGATGGCGCGTATGCGTGACCATCTGGATGCCTCGATGCTGATCGGAGTTGGAGCAGCCTTCGATTTTCATGCGGGCCTCGTACGCCAGGCTCCGCGAATGATTCAACGAAGCGGCTTTGAATGGGCGTTTCGCCTTCTCTGCGAGCCGCAACGGCTGTGGCGTCGCTATGCGCGTGTCGTACCGACCTTCATATCGTTGAGTGCATTACAAAAACTGGGGCTTCGAGAGTTTCCCATCGAGGACTAATCCCGGGGACAATGGATTGGGAGCTATGCCCAAGGGGGAGTAGGATCATCATGCCATTTCCATTCCGAGCTAGGCTATCCGGACTGTCAAACGTGACTGCGGTCAGTGGTTTGGGAACAGTCCTGATCAGGCCCACCTTGTCCGCAACAGGTCAGAACGGTGCGGCGCAACTCGCTCAGCCGAAATTGTTGGACATTTCAGTCGCGCTGAAGCGCAAAATGACCAGGCTGACCGTGCCGTCAATTCTGATCATGGCTGATATTACTGCCTATCTGGCATCCTATTGTCTTCTTATATCCTATCTTTCCGGCACGTCGGTAAATATGCTGCCGGAGAGAGTTTTCATGCTCGCTGCATTGGCAGCGGTTGTTCTCAACGCATTGGCGGGCCTCTATCCCGGATATCGGCTGCATGAGCACGAGCATCTACATCGGCGCGCCACGGCCTTTATCAAGATAACACTCCTTTCCACGATCGGAGCACTGCTTCTGCCAGATGGGCAGGGGGTGGTTTCGAATATTGTCTTGTTCCTTGGTTTAGGGCTGATCTTTCAACTGTTTTTTCACCGGGGCGCACGGAGTTGGTGCCACAGGCTTGATATCTGGGGGGAACGGGCGGTGATCCTGGGCGAGCGCGATCAAGTCTCCAGGCTCGTGACGTATTTTAATGATCGCTGGCAGTTCGGGATCAAACCGGAATTGTCATCAGCCGACGTATCGGTGCCGTCTGCCAATAGAGCTGTGATCGCCTTGGTCGCTGGTGAGCTCAACGCCACGCTTCCAGACCTCGCGACACTTCGTCGAAAATTCGACGAGGTCATTCTTCTCTGCGATACGCCGGACTTGAAGATTAATGGCCTGCAACCCGCAGATGCACGGGGTGAGATCGGGCTGCGGCTGGCTGGAAGTGGAGACTTGGCCAATCCCCGGCTAGCGCACCGCATTCTGGATCTCGCAATAGCGGTGCCGGCATTGATAGTGCTTGCGCCATTCATCCTTGTTGCTGCCGCAGCGATCTACGCCATCGATCCAGGCCCGGTATTCTTCAGGCACACGCGGGAAGGATTGTCAGGCAAGCCGCTACGAATACTGAAGCTGAGAACAATGTACACAGATGCCGAAAAGCGTCTTGATACATTGCTGCGTACTAATCCCGTCATAAAAGCCGAGTGGGAAACCAGCTTCAAGCTGAAGAAGGATCCACGCATCCTGCCCTTCATCGGCCATGCGCTTCGGTCCAGCAGTTTCGACGAACTTCCGCAACTGGCGAATGTCATCTCCGGAGAAATGGCCATCGTTGGACCGAGACCGTTCCCGGACTATCACCTGAAGGCAATGGACACAAAATTTCGCGAGAAACGGCGTGCGATCACTCCAGGCTTGACTGGACTATGGCAGGTTTCCGCTCGAAGCGATGCGGATATCAGACAGCAGCAGCAGCTTGATGAATTCTATATCGATAATCGATCGCTGTGGTTCGATTTGCACATCCTCATCAGAACAATTCCCGCAGTCTGCAGGCGCAACGGGGCTTACTGAGCCTTCGGAGGGTCTTTCACCAAACTTACAAGGAGCAAGTCCATGCATGGACAGAAACGCGTTATGGTAAGCGGTGGTACCGGATTTTTGGGGTCTTTCCTGTGCGAAAGACTTTTGAAAGACGGCAATGATGTTCTGTGTGTGGACAATTATTACACGGGGTCACGCAACAATATCATCCATCTTCTCGACGATCCCCACTTCGAGGCGATCCGCCACGACGTCACCGTGCCTCTCTATGTCGAGGTGGACGAGATCTATAATCTCGCGTGCCCTGCATCACCAGTGCATTACCAGTTCGATCCGGTCCAGACGGTGAAAACAAATGTCCATGGTGCGATCAACATGCTTGGCTTGGCCAAGCGCACAAAGGCAAAAATCCTGCAGGCATCGACAAGCGAAGTCTACGGTGACCCGGCTGTTCATCCCCAAAACGAAGATTATCGTGGCAGCGTCAATCCGATAGGGCCACGGGCCTGTTACGATGAAGGCAAGCGATGCGCCGAGACGCTGTTTTTCGATTACCATCGCCAATATGGCGTAGACATTCGGGTGGCGCGCATTTTCAACACATATGGGCCGCGTATGCATCCCAATGACGGTCGCGTGGTTTCGAATTTCGTCGTCCAGGCGCTTCGTAACGAATCGATCACCGTCTTTGGAAATGGCATGCAGACCCGGTCGTTCTGCTATGTGGACGATCTGATCGACGGCTTGGTCCGCCTTATGGGCGCTCCCTCGGCATTGACGGGTCCGATCAATCTCGGCAATCCGGGCGAATTCCATGTCCGTGAGCTGGCGGAACTGGTGATCGAATTGACAGGCTCACGATCGGAAATTGTCTTCAAGCCGCTCCCTATAGACGACCCGACGCAGCGGAAGCCGGATATCAGTCGCGCAAGGCAGGAGCTCGGCTGGGAGCCGAAGATAGCCCTGCGCGAAGGTCTCGAAAAAACGATCGCCTATTTCGAGTGGATACTTTCGGGAGGAAAAGCGCCGGCGCGAGACTATGAGCCACGGCAAAGAAATACACCATATCGACCCCTTCAGGACCTTGGAGTGACCGTCCAAGATGGTGCGCGGTAAGTCCCATGGCTGCCGACGTCGATCAACCAGTCAAGGGGGCGGCCGTATTGAGGGGCGGGGCCAGGGATGCGGCTGCAGCGGCAGCCCCCCCCTTAACAGCAAAGCAGGCGTTTGGTCCGATCGTGTTCGCAGCCGATGCAGCATTTGCCGTACCTCTAGCAACAGCGCTAAGATCTCTGGCCGAAAGCAATATGCAGGCGTGGCCCCTCGATATTCATGTTATCAACGAGGGAATGGCCGACGCCACGAAACAGCGCATATTCAACTCGCTGCCTGAGAATTCGGCGACGATGACGTGGCATTCGATCGACACGTTTTCCTTTGCCAGTCGGTTCTCCACCCGACCAGGCATTTCGAGAATGACTTTTGCAAGGCTTTTGCTGCCGCGTTTTTTGCCGACCAATTGCAAGAGCGCACTCTATCTGGACGCGGACATTATCGTTCTCGATGCACTGGAGCCGTTATGGCGTCTTGATCTGGACGGTGCCATCATGGCTGCCGTCCCGGACTATTGTCTCGACAGGCTTGCCGCAGGCAACGGTTCCGGCGTCAAGACCAGTCTTCCGGTAGACCGCTACTTCAATGCAGGCATGATTTTCCTCGATTTGGAAAAATGGCGCAGCGAGCGGGTGTCCGAACGTGCGCTCGAATATCTGGACCATTTTCCAGAGACGGAATATGCGGATCAGGATGCCTTGAATTTCGCTTGTAACGGACGATGGAAAGAGCTGAAACAATGCTGGAATTTCCAGTTTGACCCATGCCAGGCGATTGCGCCCATCATGCGTGAGCAGAACCTCAGGATCGTTCACTTCGTCACCAACGTAAAGCCCTGGAAAATCGGGAGTTTGAGTCCCAATGTCGGGTTTTACGATGCGTATCGATCACGTACCCGCTTTGCCCTGACACTCCGCGAGCGGTTCTTCAGTGGCTCGAAGCGACTCCTCTCCCGGCTTTTTGTACGATCGGCGTTGCTGAGGTGGATGAGATTTCGGGTCAGATCTATCGGAAAAGGACGTGACTCGCAGCCTGTAATGGTTAATCAGGAATCTGAGCATGGATGAGATCAAACTGCGTCGGGAGGAGACGCCCAGCGACGGCCGGCATCGCGCGGGCGCGCAAAGTCCGGTTGCGCCTCAGAAGCATACCGCAAAAACTGTTGGCGGCTTTGATCCGCAACGCTCTCTTCGGGTTGATGTCGTCGTCCCCTGCTACAACTACGCCCATCTCTTGCAAGAATGCGTCGAAAGCGTTCTTTCGCAAGTGGGTGTTGATGTTCGCGTGCTCATTCTGGACGACGCGTCTCCCGATGACACGCAGGTTGTCGGTATGGACCTGAGCCATCGGGACAAAAGGGTCATCTACCGGCGGCACGACGTCAACAGAGGTCATATCGCAACCTATAACGAAGGCATCGATTGGGCGGAAAGTGATCTGTTTCTACTCCTTTCCGCAGACGATTATCTTCTGCCCGGAGCGCTCAGCAGATCGGCCCAGTTGATGCTTAAACAACCAAGTGTGGGGTTCGTTTTCGGCAACGCGATCATTTCCAGGCCGGACGGGACGACCCAAAGCTTCGATCCGATTGCGACGAACGGCATCAAAGACGTCATGGTATATTCCGGATCGGAGTTCATCCGACTGAGTGGAGCAACAAACATTGTTCCTACGCCAACGGCCGTTATTAGAACGGAGCTTCAGAAACATGTCGGGGGCTATCTCAAGGAACTCCCTCACGCTGGTGACATGGAGATGTGGCTGCGGCTTGCCTCTCATGCCGACGTGGGGTTCATCAATGAAGATCAGGCCGTATATCGCAGACATGACGCCAATATGTCCTTGAAATACTGCATGGATGACATTCTTCCGGATCTTCGACAGCGAAGAAAAGCGATCGAGATGTTGTTTCAGCAGGCCGCGTCCAATGTCCGGAAGGATGACGCGTTGCGACATTTTCTTTTCGGAGAACTCGGAAAAGAGGCGATAGGACAAGCCAGTGCAGCTTTCAACAGGCGGGACATCGCCGCAGCTGATGCCATTCAGCGTTTTGCCCTGGAGGTCTATCCTGAAGGGCGCAACTCCGCCCCCTGGGTCAACTTGGCATTAAAGCAGCTCGTAGGGCCAAGACTGTGGAGCTTTTTAAACTCCACATTTGGGCGATCGGTTGACTGAAATTCGATGGACTGCGTATCGCAGAACCCGACTTTGCGCCGACGGCATCAGATGCCGACGGAGTTCTGCAGGCCTGTTCGGGGCTGCTTAGCCGTGGATGGCCCGAAACCTCGAAAATCCTGCGGTTTTGCCGCCCAAACTCCCAAAATTGCAGAGATATACGCCTTTAGGTGAGGCCGCCTCGCCGTTTGTGTTTCTTTACTCGCACGGCCAAAAACAATCTTCTGGGATGACAGAATGTCGGCCCCGCAAGCGAAGCTATCGATGTTTCGTTTGGCCGTTGTGCCGGCAAAAAAAGTTTTCGGACGGCATGGCGAAGGGGCAGGGGGCATGATTTCATCCGACGTCGTTCTTCATGATGGTGCGGTCATCCATCATCCCGATCTGGTGAACCTCTACGGTTGCACGGTCGGCTCAGGCACTGCCATCGGCACCTTTGTCGAGGTCCAGAAGAATGCCCTGATCGGGCGCAATTGCAAAATTTCCAGTCATTCTTTCATCTGTGAAGGCGTGACCATCGAAGACGGTGTCTTCGTCGGCCATGGGGTGATGTTCACCAATGATATCTACCCGCGTGCGGTCAATCCGGATGGCAGTCGTCAGACGGCGGGGGATTGGGTCGTTGTTCCCACATTGGTCAGGCGCCACGCGTCGATTGGCAGCAATGCCACCATCCTGGCCGGCATCACGATTGGCGAGGAGGCGCAAATCGGTGCTGGCGCGGTTGTAACAAGGAATGTCCCCGATCACGCCATCGTAGCCGGCGTTCCGGCACGGATAATCGGACGGGTCGGCGATGCAAATCTCGCAATGCAATCGGTGGGGAGGGGGCGATGATCGGCTTCGCTGTTGTTGGGTACGGCTATTGGGGCCCGAACCTCGTGCGCAATATTTCCGAAACGACCCGTGCCGAGCTCGTCAGCGTCTGTGATCGCGATGCAGGTCGCTTGGAAAGTGTTCGCGGGCGATATCCGTCGGTCAAAACGACCACGGACTTCGAGGAAGTGCTTGCCGATTCAAAGGTGGATGCTATCGCCATCGCCACCCCGGTCTCCAGCCATTTCAGGCTCGCAATGCAAGCGTTGATGGCCGGCAAGCATGTCTTCGTCGAAAAGCCAATGGCGGCTACTGCCGAGGAAGCCTCACGCATGGTCGACGAGGCGCTGCGACGTCGCCTTGTACTCGCTGTCGATCATACATTTGTCCATACCGGAGCAGTCCGCAAGATGCGGGAGCTCGTCGAGAGCGGGCTGGGGGACATGTATTATTACGATTCCGTCCGGGTCAATCTTGGCCTGTTCCAGCATGATGTGAGTGTGATCTGGGATCTCGCGGTCCATGACCTTTCCATCCTGGACTATGTGCTGCCCGAAAAACCGGTCGCCGTTTCAGCGATCGGGATGAGCCACCTGATGGGGGAGCCAGAGAACATCGCCTATCTCACGCTCTTCTTCGAGAGCAAGATGATCGCCCATATTCACGTCAACTGGCTGGCTCCGGTCAAAGTCCGACGGACGCTGGTCGGCGGCAGCAGCAAGATGATCGTCTATGACGATCTCGAACCCAGCGAAAAAATCAAGATCTATGACAAGGGCATCACCATGAATGGGGATACCCATGCCGGTTACGGCGAGAAGGTTCATCAGATGCTCGTCGGTTATCGCAGCGGCGACATGTACGCCCCACGGCTCGATATGACCGAGGCGTTGAAGCATGAATTGAACGAATTCATCGATTGCATCGAGCAGAATGAAAGGCCGGTTGCCGATGGTTTTGCCGGGTTGCGCGTGGTGCGCATTCTCGAAGCGGCAACTAGTTCGCTGGCGCAGCGCGGTCGTGTGATCGAGCTTGAAGAAATGAGGCGGATAGCATGATCCCGTTGCTGGACCTCAAAGCGCAATATGCATCGATCAAGAGCGAGATCGATGCTGCAGTCCTCGGCGTGCTTGCTTCAGGGCAATACACGTTGGGCGATGAAGTCGCGAGTTTCGAACAAGAGTTTGCGGACTATTGCGGCGTCAGACATGCGATCGCCGTCAACTCCGGCACGAGCGCGCTTCATCTGAGCTTGCTTGCTGCCGGTGTCGGCCCCGGCGACGAGGTCATTACCGTGCCTTTCACCTTCGTCGCGACCGCTTCAGCGATCTGCTACGCCGGCGCGCGGCCTGTCTTCGTCGATGTGGAGCCGCAGACGCTCACCATCGATCCGGCGCAGGTAGAAGCGAAGGTCACATCTCGCACCAAGGCGATCGTTCCTGTCCATCTTTATGGCCAGATGGCGGATATGGATGGGCTGGAGGTCATCGCCGCCCGATACGGCATCGCCGTCATTGAAGATGCATGCCAGGCTCATGGGGCCGAATACAAAGGCCGCCGGGCCGGCAGTATCGGACGATCCGGTTGCTTCAGCTTCTATCCCGGCAAGAACCTTGGCGCCTGCGGCGAAGCAGGCATGGCCGTCACCAACGACGATGATCAGGCGAGTGCCATGCGAATGCTGCGGGATTGGGGGCAGGCGCAGCGCTATCACCACGTGTTGAAAGGCTTCAACTATCGCATGGATGCCATTCAAGGCGCTATTCTGCGGGTCAAGCTCCGGCATATCGAGGGCTGGACGGAGATGCGTCGCGCTCATGCCCGCCGCTATACTCGTCTGCTTGAAGCCATCCCCGATGTGAGCACACCCGTCGAGACAATCGGGCGGCGTCATGTCTATCACGTTTATGCCATAAGATCTTGCGGTCGCGACAGGTTGCGGCAGGTGCTCGCCGAACAGGGCGTCCAATCCGGGCTGCACTATCCCATCCCCATTCACCTGCAACAGGCGCATGCCGACCTGGCCTATGGAGAGGGTGACTTTCCGGTTTCGGAGGCCGCGGCACGCGAGGTTCTTTCGCTACCGATCTACCCGGAAATGACTACGTCACAACTCGATGTGGTGGTTGCGGCATTGGAGAGCGCCTATGTCGAGTGACGTCATGGGCCGGGTGCGCCATGTGCAGGCGGTTCACGGTCGCATCGAAAAGTCGGAAGACCCGGCCTACCTTGTGGGTTTGGGTGAGCAACTCAAGCTGACTTATGGTCATGCCGGCCTGATCGACGTCTATGGCCGCTTCGCCATCGGCGATGGCTTTATCGACGCCGTGATGCGCAGCGCCATCTGGCAGGGTCTTGCCCGCCGCTGCGGCTCATCTCTGCAGGTGGCAAGCGGGGCGGGCTTCAAGCATCCGGAAACCTTCGAAATCGGCGACGGCGTCTTCATCGGTTCCCAAGCCTATATCCAGGGTCGTTTCGACGGCAGATGCGTCATCGGCGATCATGTCTGGATCGGCCCTATGGCCTATTTCGATGCGCGTGACCTGATCGTGGAGG
Source organism: Aliirhizobium wenxiniae (assembly GCF_019511445.1). GTDB lineage: Bacteria > Pseudomonadota > Alphaproteobacteria > Rhizobiales > Rhizobiaceae > Neorhizobium > Neorhizobium wenxiniae_A. The sequence goes on along the minus strand of NZ_JAEUAN010000008.1, from coordinate 166,771 downwards.
AATATGTCGGTTGGGGACCTGGCGCCAAGTTGCTTGGGTCTTCCCACACGGGCATCCCGTTAAACGTCCCGATCATCCGCACCGACCTCGAGATCAAGCCGACCCTTATCGGCGCATGGGCCGATATCGGAACAAACGCGACCATCCTTCCGGGCGTGCGCGTCGGCAAGGGCGCCATTGTCGGCGCAGGCGCGGTGGTCGTTTCCGATGTCGAGCCCTATGCCGTCGTGGCAGGCGTCCCGGCAAAATTCATACGCTGGCGCATGGACAACGATCCCAGCGTGACGACATTTCGTGAGGAACATCATGAAGGGTAAGCGCATACTTATCACCGGCGGCGCCGGGCTGATCGGCTCACATATTGCCGATCTCGTTGCAAGAGAACAACCGAGCAGGATAGTCGTCCTTGACAACTTCGTGCGCGGACGCCGTGAAAATCTTGCCACGGCGATGAGCCTGTCCCCCGTTGATGTGATTGAGGGAGACATTCGCGACAGAACCTTGCTTGCGTCGGTGTGCCAGGATGTCGATATAATCTTCCATCAGGCAGCCATCCGGATAACGCAATGCGCCGAAGAGCCGAGGCTCGCCTTCGAAGTGCTCGCGGAAGGCACTTTCAATGTTCTCGAAGCCGCCGTGAATGCAGGCGTTTCGAAAGTCGTTGCCGCTTCTTCGGCGTCTGTGCTCGGGCTTGCCGAGAGTTTCCCGACGACTGAGGCGCATCACCCCTATAACAATCGCACGCTCTATGGTGCAGCGAAAACCTTCAATGAGGGGTTGCTGCGAAGCTTTAACGACATGTACGGGCTTCAGTATGTCGCGCTGCGATATTTCAATGTCTACGGCCCCCGCATGGACGTACATGGGGCCTATACCGAAGTACTGATACGCTGGATGGAGCGTTTGGCTGCTGGCTTGCCGCCGATTATCTACGGAGACGGCAGTCAGACCATGGATTTCGTCCACGTTCGCGATATCGCCCGGGCGAATGTGCTGGCTGCGAAATCCGAAGTCAGCGATGAGGTTTTCAATGTCGCTAGCGGGGAAGAGACAAGTCTCCTGGAACTTGCGCAGCTGCTCAGCAAAGTGATGGGCTCGGCACTGCAAACCCACCACCAGCCGGCAAGAGCGGTCAACGGTGTCACGCGCCGCCTTGCAGACACGGCCAAAGCGCAAGACCAGCTTGGTTTCAGGGCAGATATCAGCTTGGAAGATGGGCTGCGCGAGCTCGTCGACTGGTGGCGGCTCAACATGGCTGCGGCAGGAGGGCGAGCTGCATGATCGCGTCGATACCCTCCATTCCAGTTGCCCGGCCTGCCTTGGGAGAGCAGGAGGCCGAGGCCGTAAGACGGGTCATCCATTCGGGTTGGGTTACCCAGGGGCCGGAAGTGGCTGCCTTCGAGGATGAATTCGCAGCCTTTGTCGGCGCTACGCATGCATGCGCCGTTTCCAATTGCACGACCGCACTTCACCTTGCGTTGAAAGCGGTCGGTGTCGCTGCGGGCGACGAGGTCATCACCGTCAGTCATTCCTTTATCGCGACCGCAAATGCGATCCGCTATTGCGACGCTTTGCCGGTTTTCGTCGACATCGAGGCGGGTGGTTACAATATTGATCCGAACCTCATCGAGGGGGCGATCACGCCCCGAACGAAGGCGATCCTGTGCGTACATCAGTTGGGCATGCCTTGTGATCTGCGTGCGATCGTCGAAATCGGGAAACGCCGCTCCATACCGATTATCGAGGATGCGGCCTGCGCGACAGGCAGCGAAATCCTCTGGAACGGACAATGGGAAAAGATTGGAAAGCCGCATGGAGACATTGCCTGCTTCTCCTTTCATCCGCGAAAGGTGATCACCACCGGCGACGGTGGCATGCTGACAACCTCCAGTCCGGAATGGGATCGCAAGTTCCGGTTATGGCGCCAGCATGGCATGAGTGTTGCCGATACCGCGCGTCATGGATCGAAACAGGTCATCTTCGAAGATTACGAAGAGTTGGGCTATAACTATCGCATGACGGATCTGCAGGCCGCCATCGGCCGGGAACAGTTGCGGCGCTTGCCGGGGCTGGTCAGGGAGCGGCGACAATTGGTCGGGGCCTATTGCGCGCAGTTGTCATCGATCGGATTGTCTCTACCCATCGAGCCGAAATGGGCCCGAAGCAATTGGCAAAGCTTTTGTGTGGGACTGCCTTTTGAATTGGATCAGCGAGCCGTCATGCAGATGCTGCTTGATCAGGGGATCTCCAGCCGACGCGGCATCATGAATATCCATTTGGAAAAAGCCTATAGCAGTCACAACAGTCATCGCGCGGCGACACTTCTTGACCGGAGCGTGTCGGCGCAGGAGGAAACGATCATCCTGCCGCTCTACAGTGGAATGACGGATATCGAGCTACTACGCGTCACCGAGGCCTTGCGCCAACATTGTGCCGAGGCCATAAAGGATGGTCCGCTTTTGATCTCATAATCAGGACGTCTGTTCCGCACCATCCAGTTCTGGTCGCTTATCTGCGCAGTGGATGATGTGCCCATCACACCCATTTCGTGACCCATCCCCTGATGATTGCCGGCAGGGCCTCCGGTGGAAGTAGTCGCACCAGCCGACGCAAGGAATAGAGCGACATTAGGATCACCGCGACCGACCCTGTCGATAGAGCGAGCCAGAGCGGCAGGTTGCCGACGGCCAGAAATACCAGTGCCGATAGCGACAGCATGATCAATCCGTGCCGGCGGTTCGCTGCGGACCAGCGAAAGCCGGTAAGGCGTCGAACCACCATGTAGATCAAAACGCTGTGCCAGAGATAAAGACCGAAAAATGCGACACCGGATCCCGAAACGCCGAGCTTTGGCACAAGAAGCCAGGCCAGGCCCAGATGCACGACGGTTGCGGCCACTTCCGTACAGAGGAAGATTTTCTGCGCGCCTTTCGCCACGATGATAAAACCGACCGGCCAGACGATAATGCGAAGCATCATGCCGAGACAAAGCCAGCGCAGAAGCTCCACTGCGCCCTGAAACTGGGCGGAATAGAACAGGCTCATGATGAAGGGGGCTAGTGTCAGCGTCGCAAGCAATCCTGGCCCCGCCAACAGCATGCTGATTTCGGCCTGTTCGTTGACAAGCCGGTTACAGTCATCCTTGTCGCCGATCGCCGCCGTCAGGCGCGGATAGAAATCGGTACCCATCGCCTGCAGAATGAAGCCGGTGTAAAGACCGCCGATGGCCCAGGCGGCCTGATATAGTCCTGCCGCCTCCACGCCTCCGTTTGTCAGAACAATGATGCGGATGAGATAGGCTGTGCCGAATGTGAGCAGCGTGCTTATCATGAACGCGACGCCGAGGCGAAGCAGGGCGGTCGATTCCACTCGAAACTGACGGGCAGACAAGGACGCTACCGGCAATCTGATCTGTCTGCTGAACCACCATATGGAAAAAGCTGAAAGCGCGGCTGTCCCCACAAGGGCCGGCGCAATCGCTTGGCTCCCGAACAGGTAGATCAAGGGAATGGTGACAATCGTGGCAAACAAGCCCGAGAGCACGTTGATATAGGCAAGGCTTGAGATGCCGCGCAAGCCCTGTATCAACGCACTTTCTCCCGAAGACACCAGCCTGAAGAAAACGGCAAGAGCAAGCAGGAAGATGGCGCTGACATGCTGATGGTCACCGAAGGTCAAGCTGGATATCGGAAATGCCAGCCCGGCGAGAAGAAGGACACCAAGCAAACCGAGTAAGACCGACAGACGCCTGAGCGACGCCGCTGTTCGCGACACGCGCGTGTCGTCACCGCTACCTGCAGCCTCTGCAACCTGACGCACGCCGCTGCCGCCAACACCCAGCCCGGCAATGGCCTGCGCGATATCGATAATGGAACCGTAAAGGCCCATCAGCCCCACGCCTTCGGGGCCGAGAAAAACAGCCATGGCTTTGTTGCGCACGATGCCAAGCGCAACATTGATGAGGGAAGAGCCACCCATCCATATCGTTGACTTAAGGATCTGGGTGTAGGTCTGACTGCGCGATGGTGTCAGGGGGTAGGTCATCGAATGTCCCTGCTGCTTCCTCGCGTCCTGACAGGCACGCAAGGATGACTGTCCTGCGTTATTGGCTAGCCTGATCGGGGAGTGTTCCCGTTTCGGGAGTTGGAACGGGCGGCGCTCCGAACGATCCACCGGAAAGCAGAGGTTGGGTAACCTTGACGACATCGCCTGGAACCAGTGTCGTTGTTTCGGAAGCGATAAACTGGTTGATCTGCCCGTCTCTCCGTCGGCTCACGGTAAAGACAAGCGGCAGGTCTTCGCCCGTCCGTTGCGAACCATCGTCATCCAGGAGGTTCTCGATGAGCAGCTTCTGTGTCGTTTCCCTTTTCATTTTCAACTGGTCGAAATTCGCCTGCTCCGATTGCAGTTCGGATGCGATTTCGCTTCGCCGCGTGTCATGGAGGCCCTCGAGGTTTCTCCGTGCCTCGCTTATCCCTTGGCGAGCCCGCATCATTGCGGTGAGAATATCGAGACGATCTGCGCGATAGGCCGTGAGCAACCGTTCCAGCTCCAACTGGCGCGAGGTGATCGCTAGGCCCTGTTCAACCAGGTTTCTGACGCCATTCAGTTGATCTTCCACGGATTTGACATTGGCTTCCGCACCCTGCAGTTTTTCCTTCAGCGTATCGACCTCGGTATTCAGCAGGTCGCCCAATTCCGTAAAAGCTCTTGATTGCCTCTCCAGTGCATTGGATCGGGTCTGGCTTATGACCCGTTCCTGGTCGAAAATCGCCGCAGCATATTGCCGGTCGACGTCGGTCGGCTTGTCGAAGGTGATGTCTGTGGTTCCTGCCATCTCTGCTCGAAGTCGCGCCAATTTTGCAGAATGCCGCAACAGCGCCTGTTCGATTTCCTGCAACTCGCCTTTGAGGTTGATTGTCTGCACATGCTGTTGGCTTGCGGCGCGTCGCGGTCCGCCACTCATCGTCAAAGACTGCAATACGGTAAGGCCAGGGTAGAACTTGTATTCTCCAGGCCGAGAAACCGCGCCAGTAATATAGATAGGTGGGTATTCGAGGACTTCGAGAGTAACCGTAGGTCGCTGGACCAGACTGATTTTCTCCTGAAAACGCTTGGCAATTTCGTCCGCCAGATCACTGACATCCATCGACCCGACCGGAACGCGACCTATAAAGGGCAAAAAGAGAGCATTCGTGTCCGAAACCGTATATTCGCCGCTTATCGCATCCCATCGCTCATATTGGCTTTTGGATGAAGACCACTGGACGACGGTCATCTGCACCTTGGACTGCGGTGCAATCGGTGCGCTATCGGCGAGGGCCGGCGATACAATGCCGATAAGTATCATGCAGGTGCTCAAAACTGCATTCGAGCAGAACATGCGTGCGTTGAAAAAAAGCTGCCTCATATGATTGTCCAGCCGTGATGTATCCTCTTCGGATGCGGTTTCGACGCTTGGATGCCTTGCCATTTTCGGACCCGAAGCACTGCTCAGGTCCACAATGCCAATATGCTGTCTGAGCCATTTTTGCCGAAGTTGGAGGTGTTCCTGCCCGCCTCATCCTTCTTGATGAAGGAGACGCGAATATCTAACCCGGCCGTCCGCCTCTACCGATCGGCAGAGCATGATTGGCGGGTGCCGCTGCAGATCTGCCAAGCGTCAGGTTTGGACGTCTGGCTCCAGCTATCGTGCACATGCAATGTCACCGAGCTTGTAGGCGACTTCTGTACGATTGGTGGCCCCGAGTTTGCGCATGATGTTGCGAACATGAACCTTGACGGTGCTTTCGCACAACTCGAGTTCCAGCGCGATATCCTTGTTGCCCTTGCCACACCGTAGTGCCTCGGCAATGGCGAACTGGCGCCGCGTGAACTTTACCGGTGACAGAGGTTTATGCGATGTCAGGCCAAGAACATTCCCGATGCTCAACAGGCTGCTCGCAGGAATGAAGCGGCCGCCGGCAATCGCCAGGCTGATGGCCTGGATGCAGATGTCTATACTCACGGAGTTCGGCAAGTAGCCTCTCGCGCCGAGGGAGATAAGGTCGAGAACTGCACCGATGTTCTCATCATCCGACATGACCACGACAGCCGCTGGCGATACGGCAGTCACGACCTGGGCAATTTCGATCGTCGCTTCGTCTCGCACATGTGCCGCATAAAACAGGACCACGGCCGGCAAGCCTATGTCATCCCTTGCAGCTTCCCAGTCAGCCAACCTGGAGAAAGTCAGGACGCGCCGGCTTATCTGATGAGATGCGAGGCTATGAGCAAGGCATTCCCGCTCGAGCGTCCGCCGGTCAATTAGGGCAACATAACCGCCATCTGCGTGGAAGCCCGGGCCGAACTCCGCCCGATTAAACGCATTGTCTTCATTCAGCATCATCGGAAATCACTCCTCTACCGCTACACGCGACAAGCCATCCAGTTTTCTTTCTGATCGGGAACTGTCCGCTATGTCTTCCCGCAACCAAGCCGTTTTTTGCCGCAGCCACAGCGCCCGGGTATCGGCCGGCCTGCAACCTACTTGCTATTGAAGACAAGCTATCGGGGTCTGAAAAGGTATCCAGTCGTGGGGGCCGTTTACAGGCCTCAATGTTGGTACATGTCCGATATCTTGAAGATGACTTCCGTGCGGTTTCTCGCGTTCAGTTTCTTCATGATGTTTCGGATATGGACCTTTACTGTGCTTTCGCGAAGCGTAAGTTCGTACGCAATGATCTTGTTTGGTTTGCCTTGGCTCAGAGCGTCGATCACATCCGCCTCGCGTTGTGTGAACATGGCGGCGCGGTGACGCTCACGTTTTTCCGCAATGGCCATAAGTTGCGGAAGGTCATCGAGGGTTTCAGCGGAAATGAACGCGCCGCCGGCTAGAGCCAGCGAAATAGCATTGACGCAGACCGTCAATCCGATTGCCGAAGAAATATAGCCGCGTACGCCCACTTCGAATGCTCGTAAGACCTGACGAAGGTCGCGATTGTCGGCCAGAATGACGACATGCACGGCCGGGAAATCCTTGATCAGGCCCTGCAGATCTTCAAGGAATGTGTCGTTGTAGAAGTCACCGTGCCCGATATTTATGAGTATGCCTGCGTGACGTGGCCCCGATGCTCTTCTCCAACTATCTATGGACGAGAATACATCGACGGACATATCGAGGCCATGGGCAACAAGGCTTCTTGCCAGGCATTCGCGATCCAGAGCGCGATCATCGATAATGGCCAGTTTGCGGGGATCGCAGCTGGGCCGTATCGCTATTTCTACTTGAGAATTGGCCAAGGGGCCGAATTTGGACAGAGCTGCGGTCTGATCATAGGTTTTGATGGCTACGGCCATTTTTGTCTCCCCATTGGATCTCGGCGCTGACATGCCCGCCAGCTTAACCGATCCGTTTCAGTTCGCCCTGTTTTGATCCCCCGGAATAAGAGTCTTCGCGCCTGAGAAGTAGGGACGTCAGAACGATACGCTACATCTCATGTGCGCTGTTCTACAGTTACGGCGGGTACCCCTTCCGTCGAAACTTGGTCTCGCAACTACTCACTTTGTATTTTCTAAAGCGTCTGTGATGGAGAGATACTACGATATAGTAGTACAGCTATGAAAGCTTCGGAAAATACCTATAGATGTAGTTATGTTGATTTGACAAATAATCTCTCGTTTGCGCATTTTTGCAATGCAAAAATAAGTATAGTTCGAAAAACAGTGTCGACTTTTCTCCTAAAGACTTATACTGTCTCGATATCGTACACCTTAAACGCATGGGACCCGCAGGATCGTGGGGCGGTACCATGCTTGGAGGGAGCCTGACATCGGCGGGCGGAACGATTACCTACAGTGATATATCTGCATGACGTTTCAATATGGTTGTCGTGTCGGTCCCCCGCCGCAGGAGGTTACCTTCTGCCGGCCTGCGGCGATGGACGGAACGCGATCTTGCTTTGGAAAATGCTGGCTGGGAAGCAACGATAAAGCACTCATGTGAAAACAATGTCTGGGGCAAACGCCGAATACAAGGTTGTGGGAATTGGTGCCTCATCGGGCGGGCTCAGTGCGATAAGGGCACTTTTGCGAGGGCTTCCAGCCCGGAGCGGATGTGCCTTCCTGCTGGTGCAGCATCTTCATCCTGCACATGAAAGCATGCTCGTCGAGCTTCTGGCTGATTTCACCACTCTGACGGTCGTTGAAGCGGTCAGCGGGGCCCAACTGGAGCCGGAGCACCTCTACGTCATACCTCCGGGCGTCTACATGTCCGTCGAGGCCCGGCAAATCCGTCTTAGTCGGGATCCCGAGCACCGTGGAGTGCGGCTTCCATTCGATTTCCTGATGTTATCTCTGGCAAAAGAATACGGCCAAAGGGCAATCTCCGTGATCCTGTCGGGAACCGGGTCTGACGGGTCGGCGAGTGCTCCCGTCGTGGAAGCCGCTGGTGGTCTGGTTCTGGTGCAGGAGCCAAGGGAAGCTGAATTCGAGGGGATGCCGCGGAGCGCAATTGCCTTTTCTGCCGGCGCCGTAGTCCACCCAGTTGCTGGTATCGCCGAAGCTATCATCCGTTATCAGCCGTCAGTGACGGATAGCCCCTCAGCAGCCGTGACAGACCGAGACCAGAAGAATCTTCTACCGCAGATCATCGAAGTGCTGAGACGCTTAACCCCTAATGACTTTTCGTCCTACAAACATGGGACACTGCAGCGCCGCATCGAAAAACGCCTCACGATTCTAGGTATTCCCGAAGACAAGGCTGAACACTATCTCGACATCCTGAAGGATAGTGAGGAGGAACGGCGATATCTTGCGAAAAACCTTCTGATCAATGTCACGGGGTTCTTTCGTGACATCACTGTTTTCGACTTCCTTCGTTCACGCATTATCCCCGACCTGGTCCGCGCCAAGCTCAGTGGCGAGACCGTGAGGATTTGGGTGGCTGGCTGCAGCACTGGCGAGGAGGCTTATTCGCTTGCGATCCTCTTTCTCCAGCATATCAGATCTTCAGGGCTGGCAATCAAAGTGCAGGTGTTCGGATCGGATGCCGATCCGGACACTATCGCCATCGCCAGGCATGGTCACTATCCGCACTCTGTCGTCCAGGCCGTCCCACCAGAGTTTCTCAACGACTATTTTACCCGCGACGATACCGGTTACAGTGTTGTGCCGGAACTTCGCGATAGCGTTATCTTTGCCGTCCACAATGTCTTGAGCGACCCGCCCTTTTGCAACATAGACCTCGTCTCCTGTCGCAATCTGTTGATCTATCTTGAGCCGGATGCCCAGGCCAAGGTGCTCGCACTGTTGAATTTTGCACTGCACGAAGACGGTGTGCTGCTTATCGGGAAGTCTGAGACCGTCGGTAGAATGGAGGACCGATTCAGGCTCGTTTCCAAAGCCGAGCGGATTTACCGACGACTTGCTGGCCAAGTCGCCGACGACCTGCACTTCAAGATGACAGCGATCAATAACCCCATCATGCCGGCATTGCCTGTCAAGATAGACAGGATTGAACATCAGAACACGTTGGGTGCTCTCATTTCACATGCCTTGCTCGACCGACATATTCCTCCTGCTATTCTGATCAATCGCAAAGGGGAATACCTTTACTCGATCGGTCCGACGGAGAAATTCCTTCAGTTCGCACCCGGTCCTGCATCCAGTAACCTATATGCCATCACGCCGAAGTCCCTTCACAACAAGATCCGCTCGGCGATCCATCGCGCGGCTCGTGACGATAAAAGGTTTGTCGCCCATGGTGCGAAAATGAAAGTCGACGGTGTCGATCTGCAATTCAGTATCGATGTCGATCCCCTTTCAGACCATAACAGGGAACTGTTCCTGATCTGCTTTATCGAGGAACGCCCCGCGGCTGGACAGGCTGGTCTTGCGTCAGTTGCGGGCGCCGATGCCGTGCGCCTCGTGGAGCTCGAGCTGGAGGAGACCCGTGCGGAGCTGCAGGATGCCATTCGTAGCCTCGAAATCGCCGGACGAGAACACAAGATCATCACTGCCGAAGCACTATCGCTGAACGAAGAGTATCAGTCCGCCAACGAGGAACTCGTAACGTCCAAGGAAGAGTTGCAATCGTTAAATGAGGAACTGACCTCGCTGAACAGTCAACTGCAAGAAACATTAGAGCGCCAGCAGTCTATCTTCAGTGACCTCGAGAATGTCCTCTTCAGCACTGACGTTCCCATGCTTTTTCTCGATGTGTCGCTCAGGATCCGGTTTTTTACGCCGGCAATGCAATCGCTTTTCAACGTCTTGCCTTCGGATGTTGGTCGACCTTTCTCCGACCTGAGCCCCTTGGCTGACGACATTAGCTTGTCGACGGATGCGATCGCGGTTCTGAAAACGGGCAGCTCGATCGATAAGGAGACCGCGGCGCGCGACGGTCGCTGGTATATTCGCCGGATCAAGCCTTATCGAATGAAGCAAGGAAGCATCGAGGGTGTCGTCATCACCTTCATCGACATGAGTGTCCAGAAACAAATCGCGGAGAGCAGGGAGTCTGCCAAAAGAGCTGCGGAGCTTGCGACGGAAGCCAAGTCAAAACTTCTGACGGCCGCAAGCCATGATCTGCGGCAACCACTGCAGACATTGAAGCTTCTCCACGGGCTTTTGGAAGAAAGCGCAGAGGACCCCCAATCGCGTGTTTTGGTCAAGCGAATGGAGGAAACGTTGGCCTCGATGTCGGGCATCCTCAATACCGTACTGGATATCAATCAGATCGAAGCCGGCATCGTGCATCCGCAGCTCGAAAGCTTTACGGTGAATAGCATTCTGGAGCGGTTGGAGCGGGAGTTCTCTTATCAGGCCAAGGTGAAGGGGTTGCAGTTGCGTGTCGTCTCTTGCGAGCTTGCGGTCCATACCGATCCTCGTCTTCTGGAGCAGATTATTCGCAACCTCCTATCCAATGCGTTGAAGTACACATTGAAGGGCAGAATTCTGGTTGGCTGCCGGCAAAAAGGCGAGAAAATCAAATTGCAGGTGTGGGACACTGGTATCGGGATCCCCGAAGACCAGGTTGATAATGTCTTTAACGAACATCATAGGGTCGATGCGAGCCGTGAGGACAGGGAATCCGGGCTGGGGCTTGGTCTCTCGATCGTCAAACAGCTGAGCGACCTGACTGGTCTTAGAGTATCCGTTTGTTCGACATCCGGAAAAGGATCGGTATTTTCGGTCGAGATCGACAGGGCGCCTGTGGGCAGTCCGCACGTGTCTCAGCCGCCGACGATAAGCAAAGCTCAAGGTCACCCAAGTGCTTCTATCCTCGTGATCGAAGATGAGGAGGGAATGCGCGATCTTCTGGAAATCGGGCTGCAGCAGGCCGGTTATGTCGTGGCCGTAGCAGCGAATGGTTCTCAGGCCGTCAGTCTCGTGCAGAAAGCAGAGTTTGCACCGGATATCATTCTCGCCGATCTCAACCTGCATCCAGGAATGGACGGGGTTTCGGCGATCATCAATATCCGTGATCTGTTGGGCCGGGCGACGCCTGCACTGATCCTGACGGGCGATATCTCCAGCGTTACATTGCGCAAGTGCATGCAACATAAAATTGCGCAGCTGAACAAGCCGGCCAAACTCAGGGATATTGTCAACGCGATAATTGCCTTGCAGACACAAGTCCCGGATCTCGAGGGCATGCGCGATCCAGGCAGGGCGCGGGAGAGTATGTGCTCGCTGGTTGAGATTATCGACGACGATGCGGGTGTGAGAGACAGCGTCCAGGTCTTTTTTGGTGACGACGAATGGTCCGTCACGACTTATGTCTCGGCGGAGGACTATCTGGCGGGATACGATCCGAACAGGGCAAGCTGCTTGCTGATTGATGCCCATCTGCCCGGTATGAGTGGTCTTGATCTTTTGCGAACCCTGAGGGAGAGGCACCATCGGTTTCCGATGATTATCGTTACCGGACACAGCGACGTGCACATGGCTGTCGAGGCCATGAAACGAGGTGCGGTCGATTTTGTCGAAAAGCCGTTTTCCTCACAGGAGATCCAACTGAGTGTTCGCAAAGCCCTGGCTTCGTCGAGCAGCATTAATGAGCGCTCCGAACGACGTGACGCGGCCAGAAGAACGCTTAGCGTTCTAACAACCCGGCAGCGCCAGATCCTGGATCGCATTTTACGTGGTCAGCCGAATAAGATCATCGCCGCGGAGATGGAGATCAGTCAGAGAACAGTGGAAAATCATCGCGCTTCGATCATGCGCCGCACAGGGGCAGCCTCGTTGCCGATGCTCCTGCGCATTGTCGTCGCCGCCGAGGAGTAGCTGTTGCGGTTTGCCGCGTGACCACCACGAAGGTCGTGTGGGCGCCCGCCCTAAAACGCCTAGCTTTGTCACCGTTGATCCCCAATAGCGGAGGAATCTACCACCTTCGGCCAGAGGCGTAGAACAAAAGAGCGAGGGCCGCAGCGCTTTTGAAAGCAGGCTAGAGAATTCGAGGTAGGCAAACCCCATTTGTACGAGTTGCACTTGAGGTGTGGGTGGATGGAATATCAGCTATGTCGCCGCGCATGACGCTATGCTCACCGTTTTACGAGATTATTCCCACTTGTTGAGCTTTTGGGCTGCCGTTGATGAAGCTTTTTCAAAGAACTGCGAGCGGAACGGATGTTGATTGGCGGGCAATGGAGTGCTGGGGGGCCGGCATATCGCTTTTCCTTCAGACAGGAGCCCTTTTCCCACTCCTCCTGGCCGATGCCGATGGGGCATTAAGCGATCCGGCCAAGGCTAAATTGCGCCTGCTGTGCCTGCCTGCATACGCTTTTGCCAGCTTGGTCTTGATACGCAACAGCAGGCAGTTCGTCATCGCGATCAGGCGGAACCTGCTCTTGCCTGTTCTCCTTGCTTTGCCGTTCTTGTCTGTGCTCTGGTCGGTAGGCCCATCGACGACACTGAGACGGGCCATCGGCCTTTTGTTTACGGTGCTCTTTGCCTATGCGTTGGCGATGCGCTTTACGCCACGGCAGTTGCTTCTGATCGTCTTCGCGACCTTGGGGGCCTGTGTTGTCCTCAGTGTGATGATGCTTGCAATATCACCAGGTCTTGCCCGCATGCCTGGCGATGGAGCCATGCGAGGAATCTTCCTCAACAAAAACAGTCTCGGCTGGTACGCCTGCCTGATGTTGCTGGTCGCGACGATCGTTTTTATGGACAGGAGTTTAGGCTTTCGCCGCTCCGCCTGCGTCTTGCTGGTTGCAGGCATCATCTGCCTCGCAGGCTCCGGGTCGATGACGGCAATGATCGCTACTGGGTCCGCATATTTCCTGATTGCATTTTACGTCATCCTGCAGCGAAGCAGCGGCATCAGCCGGGTGGTCATCATCCTGATATCTGTCCAGTCGTCTGTCGGCGTCCTTATTCTGCTTCACGAATTTCTGGTGCCGTTGTTGGAGGCGCTCGGTAAGGATGCGACGTTGACAGGGCGTGTTCCGCTATGGGAGCTGGTCGATCATCAGATCGCTGACCGCCTTCTGCTGGGTTACGGCTATCAATCCTTCTGGATAGAGGCAAATCCTTCCGCCTGGGCCATATGGTCGGAAATCAGGTGGCAGGCCCCCCACGCTCACAACGGTTTCCGCGACACGATGTTGAGCTTCGGAATATGTGGAACTGCGCTCTTTATCGCCCTACTCGTGCGCGCGATGCATCAAGGCGCGGTCCTTCACTGCCGCGATCCATATTTTGGTTGGCTTTGGATGAATGTGTTCACAGGGGTTATGCTGGTGATGAACCTGACTGAGAGCCTGTTCCTGATCCAGAATGACGCGATCTTTATTCTGTTCACGACAGGTGCCATCATGTTTTCGCTATACGCGCCTGCCGTTTCGACAAGCTCCAATCTACAACGGCCGGCGCCAATGCGCGGACCAACGCCTGAGTTGCAGATCTGATGGAGACGAAGACGGGACAGAGGCAGGCTGCCGCCGTCGCTCCATTTTTTGTTGCGGAGGATGAACCGTTGTCAGGGATGGTCGGGTGGAATAGGAGCTGTTCAAGTCGATGAGCGGAATTGCCGCAGAGGCGCGCCTCAAGTGAACGAGATCACAAAATTTCATGGCTTGAAACAGAAAATATACATTTATCATCAGACGGATGGGTAAAAGTATTCGCAAACGGCTTAAGCGTTGCAGATCAACCGAGAATGTCGGTTAGCCTGAAGATTAAACTATCTGAAATCACTCGCACTTCCTTGAGAAGCCGAGCGATGTGCCAATCATGAAAATCGAAACCCTGCGACTCCTTGAATAAGGCCCGGTTCCGTATCGCCTGGCCTCAAAACGACGAGTTCATCGAAAGCAGTGATAGCTCGAGATCGAACGGACGGGATTTAATCCGCTTTGGCCTCCAACTTGTCGAGAAAAAGCGCAGCCCCACGAAAACTCGGCGGGTAGATTTCATAGCGCGAAAAACTGAGTATCCGCTTTGCCTGATAGGCGCGCAAAAAGGCTTCATAACCGGGAGCGATGCGGCTGAGTGCTGCAAAAATGCTGTCTGCCGTTTCACCGCTTTCGGGGAGGTAGGATGAGACGATCAGGTCCGCGTCGATTTCGCCGATCAGTTCGGCTCCGATGGTCATGCGGCTCTGGCCCGATGGAACGCTTTTCGTCAAGGCCACGCGTTGAAGCCCGAGATCATCGAGAACCATGGTCAGGACGCCATACTCCTTGAGAAGTCCGAGCGTCCCATCTCGCTCATTGGCTATGATGGCGCTATAGGTTCCTGACAGGAGTGCCGGCGAAAGGGATTTTCGGGCCGCTTCAATGCGAGTGTCGTACGCGGACTTGAGTTCATCGAAACGGGCCTGCTTGCCGATCCAGCCTGCATAATCTCGATAGAGTTCGAACGGCGGCCTGCCGTTTTCGGCATCGAACATCAGCGTTGGTGCGATGGTGAAGAGTTGCTCGCGCAGGGCGCCGTAGTCACCAATATTGGCAACGATGAGATCCGGTTTGAGCGCGCGAATACGTTCCAGATCAGGCTTGCCGTGGATAGATGCCAGTTCGATCTCGTCAAAATCCAGCCCGAACAGCTCGCGGCCACCACGCATGAAGGCGCTGCCGTCCGGCGCCAGCCGACCGGCACTGGCGATCAGCGGTGCATCGAGTTCACGTGTCATCACAGTTAACGTCCAGTCATGCAGAGAGAGGATACGTTGCGGTTCATCCGGCACGTTGACCGTGTTGCCACCATGATCCGTCACGTTGCGGGCGATTGCGGACGGGGCGAAGGCGAGTGTAGCCGCGAAAATGGCGATCGACAAAAGACGCATCAGTAACTCCTAACGGCGTGGGCGGGCGAGGCGGGCGGCTGCGAGGAATATCAACACTCCCGCGATCGATATCAGGATGCCAGCCGGGACGACGACTGGCAGGAAGAGGGTTCGCCCCGCGGTATCCGCGGCCAGCAGGATGAGCGCGCCGACAAGCATGGTGACCGGCATGACCTCTCCAGGCCGTTCACCGACGAGGCGTCTGGCGATATGGGCTGCGATCAGTCCGAGAAACGAGATCGGCCCGATCGCGGCAACGACCGGGGCCACAAGCATGGCAGCAAGTAAAGTCAGCAGCAGCGACAGTTTGCGCGGCGAAGCGCCGATCCCTGCCGCCTGCTCATGGCCGAGCAGGAGCGGCATGACCTTGCTCGAGGCAATCAACGAAACCGGCAGCAGGAATGATCCCCAGAGAATGAGCATGGCCGCGTTGCTGGCGGAAACTGCGGTCAGCGACCCGTGCGACCAGGAGAGCCAGCGGGCGAACTGCAAGATCCCACCCTGAACCATGACGATCTCGATCGCGGCGATGAGCACGATGCCAACCGCGAGGCCGACCAGAATCAGGCCGGAAGATGAGGTAAGTCTGTAGGCAAGTGTCATCACCAGAATGGCCGTTGCGAAGCCCCCCGCAAGACCGAGCCAGACCAGCATGGACGGGGCAAGGCCAAAGACCGCCGCGCCGATCACGATCGCTGCCATGCTACCCTGCGATATGCCGAGCAGGCCGGGATCCGCCAGCCCGTTTCGCGCAACGATCTGCAGAAGGTGACCTGAAGCTGCAACCATGGCGCCGCCAAGAAGGGCGGCAACGATGCGTGGCCAACGCAGTCCCATGATCGAGCCCGTCTCGGGATCGGACGCTTTGAATGGAAACAGCCAATGCAGGATATCCGCGAGTGCAATGGCGGTAGAGCCGAACTGCAAGCCAGCGATGCTGGTGGCAAGCAGCAGCACAAACAATGAGCTGATGACGGCGGCAGGTCGCAGGCGGATTGGCAGATGCACTGCGCGTCCAAGCCTCAGGGTAATCTCGCCCCGCATCAGGCCATCCTCCGCCGGAGCGTGGTCAAGACGATCGCGAGGAAGGCGACGCCGCCACACAGCGCCATCACTGTGCCGACATGCAGCAGTTGCGGCGAAAAGAGCGTGCGAGCGAGCATATCGGTCGCCACCACGATCACGGCTCCGATCAGCGCACAGGAGATCATGGCGATGCGGCCAGTCTCGCCCACCAGCAGCCGGGCGATGTGGGGAGCGACCAATCCGACGAAACCGATAGGCCCGACGACGCAAACGGCCGAGATCGCAAGCGGGATCGCGAGCGCCAGGGCGGCGTAACGGATAAGCTGCGGGTCGGCACCAAGCGCGGCCGCCTGTTCGGTACCGAGTGTCTGGAGGTCGAGCGCGCGGCAAAGGATGATCGCCATACCGATGCCGAAAGCGCCAAGCGGCCAGAGCAGGGTGAGCGGCTGGTAGTCAAAATTGCCGATATCGCCAACGAGCCAACCCATCAGATTGCCGAAGCGATCAGGATCGAGCGATATGGCGAAGGTGGTGGCCGACGAAAATAGCGTCGCCGTCATCGTGCCGCCGAGAATGAGCGACAGCGGATCGCGTCCTCCCTGGCTGACGAGGCTTGCGGCGAGAAACGTCACACCGACCGCGAAGATGCCGCCCGCCAGCGCAGGCCAGAACAGGGCTGCGCCATCCAGCCCGAGAAAATAGATGCCGAGCACCACGAAGGTGACAGCGCCGCTGTTGATACCGAGCGTCGAGGGCGAGACGAGATCGTTGCGCAGGACTTTTTGCAGCAGAAGGCCGGAAACTGCCAGCACTGCGCCCGCATATCCTGCGACCACGAGCCGGGTCAGGCGCTGTTTGACGACGACCACATGCTGGTAGTTGCGAGGGTCGTGATGGAAGAGCGCATCGAAAACCAGCGCCGGAGACGAAAAACGGGCGCCGGCCGCTAGATGCAGGCCACAGAGCAGGGCAAGGACCACGATCAGCAGCGCAAGACCGAGCCCCTTCATTCGAGCGCGCTTTCGGGCAGGTGCACCACAGCGCGACCGAACGGCATGGCAGCGGTGGCGATCCCGTAGACGGCGGAAATGTGGGCCGGTGTTAGCACATCCACCGGTGCGCCATCGGCCACCACCGTGCCACCTGACATCAGGATGATCCGATCAGCATAAAGGCTTGCCAAAGTGAGATCGTGCAAAACAGCGACGACTGACCGACCGCCGGCCGCCTGTCGGCGGGCGATATCGAGGAGCGAGTACTGGTATTTGAGGTCCAGATGATTTGTCGGCTCGTCGAGTAGCAGGATACGGGCATTCTGCGCCAGCGCCATGGCCATTCGGCAGCGCTGCAGCTGGCCGCCGGAAAGTTCTCCGACCCGCCGTTCGGCAAGATCAGCAACCTCCATTATCCGCATCGCCGCATCGATATGGGCACGGTCTCGGGACGTGCCGCGGCTCAGCCAACCTTCATGGGCGTAACGGCCCATGCCGACAAGATCCGCCACCAGCATGCCGTCCGGTGCTTCGTTGGATTGCGCCAGCATTGCCATGTGCAGGGCGAGTTTCTTGCGGGAAAGGGAGCCGACCGGCTGGTTGTCGAGCAGAACCGAGCCGTGAGCGGGCTTCAACAGCCCGGCCATGATTTTCAGGAGCGTGGACTTGCCGCAACCGTTCGGGCCGACGATCGCGACGAATTCACCCGGACGGAAACCAAGCGACAGGGCTTCCAGTACGGCGTTTCCGCCATACCCGAAACTCAACTCGTTGACGGAGAGAACTTCTCCGCCTTGCTTTCCGTCAGATGTCATGTCCGGCAATACGTCCGCCCGATCAGAACGAGGCCTTGAGGGACGCCATGAAGCTTCTCGGCGCACCGGCATGGTTTTCCGTCCTGCTTGCGGTGCTCTCGATGTATTTCTCATTCGTAAGGTTTCGACCGACCAGCGAGAAGTCGAGATTTTCATTGATCTTGTAGGAGACCAGCGCGTCGAGGCGATAGTAGCCGTCGACATAGGCGGGCTTTTCTAGATCGGCATTTCGCTCACCGGCTGCAGTAATGCCTGCGCCAACTTTCAGTCCCTCGAACTGGCCGGTCTTGAACTCATAGGTCGTCCAGAGGCTGCCGCTCCAGTAGGGTACGCCCACGAGGCGGTTGCCGACGACGGATTCGACGGTGTCTTCGGTTACACGCGCGTCTACATAGCCCAGTGATGCAATGACCCTCCAGCCATCGGTGATTTCACCGCTTATATCCAGTTCAGCTCCGCGGGAACGTTGTCGGCCTGCCAGACGCGCGTAGTCTTCGTCTGGAACGTCGACAGCGACATTCGTCTTGGTAATCTGGAAGACCGAGAATGTTGCCGAAAGGCGGTCCGTTATTTCGGCTTTCACGCCAGCCTCTATCTGCCAGCCTTCTTCCGGATCAAGCACTTCGTTGTTCTGGCCGAGGGAGCTTTGCGGCATGAAGCTTGTTGCGTAACCAGTGTAGAAGGACAGGCGATCTGTCGGCTGGTAGACGAGACCAACACGGCCTGTGACAGAACCACCGTTGAAGGCCGGCTCTTCGTTGGCGTAGACCTGATCGACTTCATGATCGAAGTAGTCGTAACGCAACCCGGCGAGCGCCTTCCACTGATCGGAAAACTCGATCTGATCCTGCAAATAGACTGAACTCGTGACGATGTCCTGGATATAGACATTTTCCAGATCAGCAACGGGTCTCGTTGCACCATAGACCGGGTCGTAAATATCGATATCGCCGATCGACTTGCGTGCCGACCAGAAATCCATGCGCGAACGGGTCTGTTGAACGCCGGCAAGAACCGTATGGCCGATCATGCCTGTGTCGAAGGTCATGATGCCTTCGAGCTGCAGGTCGAGATTGCGCATGTCCTCGATACGGTCGGTATAACGGCGCGACAGCGAACGTCCGTCGACCTCGTCGAGATCGCGCAGATCGATGCCGGTGTCATGAGTATACGCGTCGTCATAACGAACGGTACTGCGAACCTTGAGCCAATCCGTCGCCTGATGTTCCGCCGTCAATGAGACGCGGGTCTTGCGGCTGTCTACCATAGACCAGTCTTCCCCGAGGAAGCGATTGTAGGGGACCTCAATGATCTTGTCGTCCAGGCCGAAGATCAGGCCGCGATCATAGGGTTGGATCTGATGCGTGTGGTCGGCGCTGAGGCTGATACGGGTGTCGTCGGTCGGATTATATTCGAGAACGCCGCTGATATACTGGCGCTCGCTATCCGGCCGATAGTCGATAAAGCCGCCATCGCGCTGGGCGGCTCCGGTAATGCGGCCCGTCAGCGTGGCATCGTCATTCAGGGGCCCGCTGGCTGTCGCTTCCGCGCGGCGAAAACCATAGCTTCCGAGCTGGGTCGTGGCTTCCGCGGTTGGCGTTTCGGTCGGGCGGCGGGTGACGATATTGATCAGGC
This sequence comes from Aliirhizobium wenxiniae, assembly GCF_019511445.1. Classification (GTDB taxonomy): domain Bacteria; phylum Pseudomonadota; class Alphaproteobacteria; order Rhizobiales; family Rhizobiaceae; genus Neorhizobium; species Neorhizobium wenxiniae_A. Next base: position 147,032 of record NZ_JAEUAN010000008.1, on the reverse strand, counting down.
CACCGGGTTCGCCGCGACCGTACAGAACCGATGCCGGCCCCTTCAGAACTTCGACGCGTTCGACGCCGGCCAGATCCGGGTTGACTTCCGGGCGACTGCCGGTGGCGTTCAGCACCGAGCCATCAATGGCGTAGGTGTTGGATGCGAAGCCGCGGGCTATGAAGGTTTCTGCACGGTTTGCACCCGTGCTGCTCTGGCGGACATTGGAAACATTGCTCAGCGCTTCGGTCAGCGTCGTCGCCTGCTGATCGGTGATGACGTCGCGCTTCACCACCTGGATCGACTGGGGGACATCCCGCAGCGGTGTATCCGTCTTGGTGCCGACGCTGCTGTCTTCAGCCTGATAGCCGCTCAGCGGCTCGCCGGTCAGTACGATCGGTGCCAGCGCGGTTGCATCATTACCGCCCTGCGCGGCGGATGCCGAGGAAGAAATGATCGTTACGGTGTCATTGGCGCCGAAGCTGAAGCGCAGACCCGTGCCGGCCAAAAGCTGTTGCAGCGCCTGTTGCTCCGAAAGTTCTCCTGCAACGCGCTGGCTTCGGGGCCCCGCCGGAAGTGTTCCGTCATAGATGATATTCGTGCCGGTGATCGAGCTGTAACGCACCAGAGCAGATGCAACCGACTGCGCCGGAATGTCGAAACCGGAGACCGCAGTCTGTGCATAGGCAACCGTGGGAAATACAAGCACCGCAGCCGTGGCCATCAGTCTCGTCTTGTTGGAGAACCGTCTCATCCGGCTCAAACTGTTTCGCAACGTCATGTATGCCCCCTGCTGATCTGCGGCTGGCCTGAACAGGCCTTCTGGCGATGAGTACGAAGCGCCGAGGCAAAAACCTGAGTGGAAAATGAAATTTTCTAGATCTTTTTTGCGGAGACCAATGTGAGATAAGGCGTGTAGCTGGAAAGCGCGATCGGAAGCCCCTGTTCCAGCGTCTTGTCGATATCGGCCATGTCGTTGACATCGATGATGGCGGTAACCTTGCGTCGTGCCAGTATCGGATCCAGGATGATGAGATGTCCGTCGCGCCAGCGATTGATCTCCTCGACGATCTCCCCGAGTGACCGAGAAAGGAATACGAGCCGGCGCTCTCGCCAGGCAAGCCGGCTGTCTGTTTCATCCGAGGTCACGCGGCCGAACCGGTTGTCGGCCCAGTCCAGCGATTGGCCTTCGCTCAGGTCGATCATCTGTCCATGGGCTTCTACGCGCACGTTATGTTCGGTGACGGCGACACTGGTGCGTTCGGAAAAGATCGAAACGGAATAAGCGGTGCCAAGTGCGGTGGCGCGCAAATCTCCCGCCCAAACGACAAAGGGGCGTCGTACATCCGGCGCGACTGTGAAATAAGCCTCGCCGGTGTGCAACACGATCCTGCGCGCCGTGGAGGTGAAATTTACCGTCACAGAGCTTGATGCAGACAGCTCGATTGTCGATCCATCCTCCAGCCTTATGGCATGGGTTTCACCGGTACCTGTGGAAAAATCCGGTCGGCGTGTCCAGAGCCATCCGTAGCCGGCCACGGTTGCGACCACGAAGCTTCCTGCGGCGGTCTTGAGGAATGCACGTCGTGAACCCGAAACCTGAACAGGCTTCTGCTCGAAGGCGGCGCGCTCCCATAATTTCTCCATGCGGGCATAAGCTTCCGCATTACGGCTGTCAGCAAGAAGCCATGCACGAAAACTCTGATGGTCGGATTCCGTGGCCCGTTCATCGAGCAGCCGTGCGAACCACGCTGCGGCTTCACGCGAGGCGTCCTCGTCCCTAGTCTGGCTGCTGTTCGGTTGCTCTGTCATGGTGTGCTGTTTCACCCCTGTCCTGAAAGCTTAACGAACGAGGGAGGTGAAAATCCGGGTATGGCGGGTGCGAAAATCGTCTTCACGTTTCAGTTCTGTCGAAACCGTCCAGGCGTTCGAGAGCAACGACCATATGGCTGAACACCGTTTTGGGGGATATGCCGAGCTTTTCTCCGATTTCGACATAAGTCATGCCGTCGATGCGCGCCATCACGAAAACTTCGCGAGCGCGAGGTGGTAGCGCAGCGATCGCTTGTGACAACGATTGCATCCGGTCTCGCGCAATGACGTTGTCCTCTGGCGTCGGCGCGTTATCTGTCAGAAATTCGAGATATTCGACGCCTTCCACAAACGGAGCGATACGCTGGCGTCGACGGAAATCGATGGCGAGATTCTGGCTGGTACGAACGACGTAACCATGTAGCTGCGAGGCGTGCGGAAGCCTTTCACGTCGTTCCCATAGTCGCAGGAACGTATCCTGTACGAGGTCTTCCGCCGCAGTATGCGAGCCGACAAATCGCGAAATGCTGGACAACAGCCGTTTGCGAAGACTGAGAAAAGTGCCGAGCAGGTCCGAAGAGAAGGCCGTTTGCATGGCTGTGCGACTATCAGGACGCTTCATCAGGGGCAATAATTGTGCCGGAAAATACTACCGGTTTTGTCATGTTTTGGAGCTTTCGCCAAAAGCCGTTGCTTTCATGCCACTCTGATCTGCTGGAGTGCATTACCGCTCCCGTTCGCCGACTCTGGAGATGAGATTGCATATTTCGGGCAGAAGGAGGCTCCTGTTATCCGGGCTCCATACCGCATGAAGCTCCGCTATACATTCCTCGTGCAGATCAATGGGGCGGAAAACAACATTATCAAAGCAGGCATTTTCCGTGCCGGCAGGGACGATCGCAAGGCCGATTTCGGCGCTGACCAGCGACAGGATGGCCTGCGAATGGGTCATGCTTTGCACTATTTTGGGTGTGACGCGGTTTTGCGTCATCAATTGCGCCAGCTTGTCATGCAGATAACGTGCCGGTGTCGAAAATGCGATGAAAGGCTCGCCGTTCAACGCGTCCAGTGTCGGACGGCGGGTTGCGGCAAGCGGATGTGCGCGGGGTATCGCCAGCATCATCTGCTCACGCGCCACACAGAGGCTTTCGAGATGATGTGCGCCGGGCAGCGGACGTGAAAGCCCGAGATCGATATCGCCGGCATTGATCGCTTGCAGTTGCTCGGACGTTTCCATCTGCACCAGTTCAAGCTCGATTTGAGGCGCGGAAATTCTGGCTTGGCTTATCAATTTAGGTAGAAAACTGTAAGTGGCCGCTCCGACGAAGGCGATCTTTACTGAACCCGCGCTGCCGCGTGCTGCGCGCCGTGTTGCGGTTATTGCGGCATTTCCCTGATCCAGCAGTTTCTGCGCCTCGGCGAGAAAAGCGAAGCCGGCAGGCGTGAGCGTGACGCGCCGGCTGGTCCGCTCCACAAGGGTTACGTCAAGCTCCTGTTCGAGAAGCCTGATCTGCCGACTAAGCGGAGGTTGGGTTATGTTCAGCCGCCTGGCGGCCCGGCTGAAGTTCAGCTCCGATGCCAGCACCACGAAAGAACGGACTTGCCCCATATCCAGCATCTATTCAAATCCTGTATCGATGAAGAACAATAATCAACTTGGACTTAAATTAATCGGAGGGGTATCAGTCAAGCGAGGACAGAGCCGAGAGGGCTGAGCAATGGGTGGAGCCATGGATACGCTATCTGCAAAAACGAATGATGCGCCGCACTCTGGTTCAGGCGACCAAATCGCCTGGATAAGGCTTTCTTCGATCTTCTTGCCGCTGAAGACGCCCATCAGCGACGCGAAGGTCCTGACCGGACGTCAAAAGCCCTTGACGGAAGTAGCCTTCCTCTTTGCCGAGATTGAAACGAAACAAGGCCATAGCGGCATCGGTTTCAGTTATTCCAAGCGTGCCGGTGGCCCGGGTCAATACGAGCATGCCAAGGAGATCGCCAATGTCCTGATCGGGGAGGATCCGAACGATATCGGCAAGCTATGGAACAAGCTCTGCTGGGCCGGCGCCTCTGTCGGGCGTAGCGGACTTGCGGTACAGGCTATCGCGGCCTTCGACGTGGCGCTCTGGGATTTGAAAGCCAAGCGGGCCGGTCTGCCGCTGGCCAAACTGCTTGGCGCACATCGCGACAGCGTGCGTTGCTACAACACGTCCGGCGGCTTTCTGTCGTCCCCTATCGAGGAAGTTCTCGAAAACGTGGAGCAGTCGATTGCAGTCGGTATCGGCGGCATCAAGATCAAGGTTGGCCAACCGGACATGGCGGTCGACCTGAAACGCGTCGCAGCCGTTCATGACAGGATCGGAGGTCGTGCGGCGATGATGGTCGATGCTAATCAGCAATGGGACCGCCCGAGCGCCATGCGTTTCGGCCGTTTGATGGAGCCCTATAACCTGACCTGGATCGAAGAGCCGCTCGATGCCTACGACGTCGAGGGACATGCGGCGCTGGCGGCACAGCTCGACACAGCGATCGCAACCGGCGAGATGCTGGCAAGCGTGCTGGAGCATGTCGCGCTGATCCAGAACAATTCCGTAGACTTCATTCAGCCGGATGCGCCGCGCGTTGGCGGCATCACCCAGTTTCTGAAAATCTGCGCCCTCGCAGAAGCTAAGAAACTTCAGCTTGCACCGCATTTTGCCATGGAGATCCACCTTCATCTGGCTGCGGCTTATGAGCTCGAGCCCTGGGTGGAGCATTTCGACTGGCTTGATCCGCTGTTCAACGAGCGACTTGAAATCAGGGATGGCCGGATGTTGGTGCCGACCCGTCCGGGTCTGGGGATCACATTGTCGGAACAGTCCGGCCACTGGACGCGTGGAACGGCGGAATTCGGCAAGCGCCCCTGAATAATCTGAAATCAGGCGGTGCCGCGGGCAACGATGTGGAAGTCAATATTGATCATCGCCTCCACATCCTCGTCGCCATCGATCTTTCTGAGGATGGATCTCGCTGCCTTGGTGCCGATATCGCGCCGATCTATGCGCACTGTCGTCAGCGGTGGGTGAGTGTGCGGAGCGAAGTCGAAATCGCCAAAGCCTATGATGGCAAGATCGTCCGGCATTTTGCAGCCACGTGCATGGGCTTCGGCCAATGCACCATGGGCGACGACGTCCGACGAGCAGAACACGCCGAGCGAGCCTTCTCCTCTGTCCAGAAGCTGCGCCATCGCAACACGACCGTCGCGGAAAGTGGAGGGCGAGTTCATTTCCAGTTCCGGTAGCTCGACCTCGGCTATTCCTTTCAGGCGCTCGACGAACCCGTCGCGGCGCTGGACAGCGCGGGGATCGTTGGCGCCGATTTGCGCATAGCGGTCATATCCCCTGATCAGCAGATGCCCCGCTACCAACGAACCGACTGCGGCATGGGAAAACCCGACCGCCGTATCGAGCGGAGAGGGGGTGGAATCCCAGATCTCCACAATCGGCAACCCCGCACCGGTCAACATCGCACGGGTTTCCTTCAGGTGGGTAATCCCTGTCAGAATGATCCCATCCGGACGGCGGGCTAGGATGGCGCGGGTCAGTTCAAGCTCACGGCTCAGGTCATAGCCTGATAGGCCGAGCAGGAGTTGGTAGCCGGCCGAAACCAATTCCGCGTTAAGCCCCTCAATGGTCTCAGCAAAGATCGTGCTGGCGACAGATGGCACGACTGCGGCAATCAGCCGGGTCTTTCTGGAGGCAAGCCCGCCCGCAAGGAGATTGGGCACATAGCCGGTTTTCGCGATGACGCGTTCTATCGCTTCCAGCGTCCGTGGCTTAACAAGATGGGGCGTGTTGATCGCTCGCGAGACCGTGACGGGCGATACCCCTGCCAGCTTTGCAATGTCAGCTAGCGTGACCGGGCCGCTCGCGGTGTTTTGCTTGATTTTTTCGTAGTCAGCCATAACCATCATCCTTGCGCAAATGAGTTACGCTTTCATTTCGATCTTAATCAAGAGACAATATGCAAAATTTCGCAATTGACGTTCTAATCTATTGATTTCGTTAATTGTAAATTTTTCCTCCAATGGTTGCGACATGGAATTTTGAGGCTACAATGAAAGCGCTTCCATTCTTCGTCAGGAGGGTTTCGAAGGATGGGTGAGTGGGACCGGCAGGAGGCCGGGCAAGAGGAGGAAGTGATATGAAGCTCAAGCGTTTCATGACGTTTGCGGCCGTTACAGCCGCGATCTGTGCAACCGGCCTTCAGGCAAGTCATGCGCAGGATTATCCGACCAAGACTGTTACGGTGGTCGTGCCGTTCGCTGCCGGCGGCAATACCGACACGTTCGGTCGCCTGGTGGCGGAAGAACTCGACAAGCGGCTCGGCCAACGTTTCATCGTGGAGAACAAGCCGGGTGCCGGGGGCAATATCGGGCTTGGCGATCTCGCCCGCTCGAAGCCGGACGGCTATACGATCGGTATGGGGACGGTCAGCTCCAACGCGATTAACCAGACGCTCTACAAGACCTTGCCCTACGACAAGGAAAAGGGGTTCGCACCAATTTCGCTGATCGCTAGCCTGCCGAACGTGCTGGTCGTCAATCCGGACAAGATCAAGGCGAACAATGTCGAAGAGCTGATCGCCTTCCTGAAAACCGAGCCGGGCAAGCACACATATGCGTCTTCCGGTGTCGGAACATCCATCCACCTGGCGGGTGAGCTTCTGGCCACCAAGGCCGGAATCAAGATCACCCATGTCCCATACAAGGGGAGCAGCCAGGCGATCCTTGATGTCGTGGCCGGCCATGTCGACATGATGTTCGACAATATTCCGACGGCCGCCCAGCAGGTAAAGGCCGGCAAGGTCAAGGCACTTGCCGTGACGAGCTTGGAAAAGGCTGCTTTGCTGCCCGACGTGCCGACCATGGCAAGCGTCATTCCCGGCTTCGAGGCAACCTCGTGGCACGGCCTCTTCGCGCCTCCCGGCACGCCGCCGGAAATTGTCGAAAAGCTCTCGAAGGAAGTCCAGGCAATCATCGCCGAGCCGGCGATGCAGGAAAAGCTGAAGGCAATGGGCGTGACCCCGGTCGGCAACACGTCTGCCGAATTCCAGACCTTCATCGACAAGGAAACGGCCAAGTGGGCCGATGTCATCAAGGCCGCCAACGTGCCGCTGCAGTGAGGCAATCTGCCGGCCGGGCCTGAGGCTTGGCCGGCATATCTTTCCCACGCGAGTATTCTGCCATGCTGAAAATTAGAAACGGTCGCGACTTTGTCGGCGGCGTGACGATGATCTGTGTCGGCCTCCTGTTCATCTGGTTCGGCCGGGAGCTTGAAGTCGGCAACTCGTTCCAGATGGGGCCGGGTTACTTCCCGACTATGCTCAGCCTTCTGCTGATGGCGATCGGTGCATTGATTATCGTGCAGTCGCTGATCTTGCATGCGGGAGAGGGCGAGCCGGAAACCTGGAACTGGAAGGCCTATATCCTGGTGATCCTCGGGCCGGTCGGCTTCGGCCTGCTGCTTTCCGGGCTTGGGCTTGCCCCCACCATGCTGCTCCTGGTCGTCGGGATGGCGACAGCCAGCCGTTATGCCAACTGGCGGCATTCGATCCTGCTTGGTCTGTTTTTATCGGTCTGTTCGGTCCTGCTGTTCACCAAACTTCTGTCACTTCCCGTCTCGGCCTTGGGACCCTGGATCCCCTTTATCGGCGAGCTTTTCTAGTGCGCACGCACTGACGCCTTCTGGCAAGCCGACGAAAACGGATTGGATTGTTTATGGATATCTTCTCTAATCTCTTGCTCGGTGCTTCGACCGCCTTCATGCCGATGAACCTGTTCTATGGCTTCATCGGCTGTCTGCTCGGCACCGCTATCGGCGTACTGCCGGGGCTCGGGCCGACGGCGACGATCGCCATGCTTCTGCCGATCACGTTCGGCCTGCCGCCGGAATCGGCGCTGATCATGCTGGCCGGCATCTTTTACGGCGCGCAGTATGGTGGGTCGACCACGGCCATCCTTATCAATCTTCCAGGCGAAAGCTCGTCTGTTGTCACCGCGATCGACGGCTACCAGATGGCGCGCAACGGTCGCGCCGGGGCAGCGCTTGCGACAGCGGCGCTCGGCTCTTTCTTTGCCGGCAGCGTCGCGACCATCCTGCTCGCAGTCGCAGCGCCGCCTCTTGCTGCAGTGGCACTGAATTTCGGGCCGGCTGAGTATTTTTCACTGATGGTCCTCGGCCTCGTGGCGTCGGTGGCGCTTGCCAGCGGTTCGCTGCTCAAGGCCTTCGCTATGATCGTTTTCGGACTGATACTCGGCACGGTCGGCACCGACGTGGAAAGCGGCACGCCGCGTTATGTCTTCGATATTCCGGAGCTTTACGACGGCCTTAATTTCGTTGCCGTCAGCATGGGTATCTTCGGCATCTGCGAAATCCTGCGCAATCTGGAAGGCGAGCACGAGCGTTCCGTGGGGGTGAAGCGGGTCACCGGACTGATGCTGACCAAGGAAGATCTCAAGCGGATCATCGCGCCGGTGCTGCGTGGTACTGCACTGGGTTCCTTCCTCGGCGTTCTGCCGGGTGGTGGGGCGATGCTCGCCTCGTTTGCCTCCTATGCGATGGAAAAGCGCATTTCTCCCAATAGCGCCGAATTCGGCAAGGGGGCGATCGAAGGCGTGGCGGCTCCGGAGAGCGCAAATAATGCCGGGGCGCAGACCTCTTTCATTCCGATGCTGACACTCGGTATTCCCGGCAACCCCGTGATGGCGCTGATGGTTGGCGCCATGATCATCCAGGGGATCACCCCCGGTCCGAACGTCATCTCGGATGAGCCGGCTCTGTTCTGGGGCATGATTGTCTCAATGTGGTCGGGCAATCTGATGCTCGTCATTCTCAACCTGCCGTTGATCGGGCTGTGGGTGCGGATGCTGACCGTGCCGTATCATTTGCTCTTTCCGGCGATCATCGGCTTCTGCTGCATCGGCGCCTACAGCATCAATAACAGCGTCTTCGACGTTTTCGTCATGGCCGGTTTCAGCGTCATCGGTTTTGCGCTCAGCAAGATGCGGTTCGAGCCTGCGCCATTGCTCCTGGGCTTCATTCTCGGGCCGATGCTTGAGGAAAATCTGAGGCGCGCGATGCTGATCAGTCAGGGCGACCCGTCGATCTTCGTGCGCAGTCCGCTCAGCCTGTCGCTCTTAGTCTTCGCCGTCGTGGTTCTGGCGCTCGTGCTCTCGCCGAGCATCAGTCGCAAGCGCGAAGAAGCGTTTACGGAATAAGGAGGTGGTAATGCAGGATCTGAAAACTGCGTTGACCGGCATATCCGGCATTCTGGTAACGCCCTACGATCAGGACGGCGATATTTCGCCCAAGCGGCAGAAACCTATCGTCGACCGGGCGATCGCGGCTGGCGTCCATATCATGGTCGCCAACGGCAATACCGGCGAATTCTATGCGCTGACGCTGGATGAGGCAGAGGCGATGGTACAGGCTTCGGCGGAACATGTGGCCGGACGGGTTCCGCTGATCGCCGACGTCGGGCGGGGCATCCGCGATGCCTGCAGGCTGGCATCGGTCTCGCGCCGGGCCGGTGCTTCGGCGCTTATGATTCACCAACCGCCGGATCCGTTCTCCTCGCCACGCGGCCTTGTCGATTATGTGCGGACTGTGGCTGATGCGGCCGATGGGTTGCCGACAGTTCTCTATCTTCGCAACGATGCGATCGGCACGAAGGCGATTGTCGATCTCTGTGGGATCCCATCCGTCATCGGCGTCAAATGGGCGACGCCGAACCCGCTGAAACTGTCCGAAGCGATTGCAGCCTGTGATCCGGAGGTCGTCTGGGTCGGTGGTCTGGCGGAGGTCTGGGCTCCGACATTCTATGCCGTTGGAGCGCAAGGCTTCACCTCCGGCCTCATCAATGTCTGGCCGCAGCGATCCGTTGTCATCCATGCGGCGCTTGCGGCCGGTGACTATGCGGGCGCCAACCGACTTATCGATGGCATGAAGGCCTTCGAGGCGGTGCGGGCAGAGGAAATGAACGGGAGCAATGTGACCGGAGTGAAGGCGGCGCTTGCGCTGATCGGGCACGATTGCGGCGCGACGCGCCCACCCTCGGCTTGGCCTCTGACCGTGCCGCAACAGACGGCACTTTCGACTTTCATTTCAGACAACGGGATCAGCTTCTGAGGAGCCGATCGGCAGTGACCGAAGGCGTGAGGAGTGAGGAATGACAACGAAGAAAAAGACGTATGAAGACCTGCGGTCGGCCCGCTGGATGATGCCTGACGACCAGCGCTCATTTGGCCATCGCTCGCGCACCATGCAGATGGGTTATGCGCCGGAAGACTGGGAGGGGCGGCCGATCATCGCAATCATCAATACATGGTCGGACGCCCAGCCCTGCCACATGCATTTTCGCGAACGGGCGGAATGGGTGAAGCGCGGCGTGCTGCAGGCGGGCGGCTTTCCGATGGAATTGCCTGCGCTGTCGTTATCTGAAAACTTCGTCAAACCGACGACCATGCTCTATCGCAACATGCTGGCGATGGAGACCGAGGAACTCTTGCGCTCGCATCCGGTCGATGGCGCTGTGCTGATGGGTGGTTGCGACAAGACCACACCGGGGCTGGTGATGGGGGCGGTGTCCATGGGCATTCCGTTCATCTACCTGCCAGCCGGTCCGATGCTGCGCGGCAATTATGCCGGCAAGGCGCTGGGCTCCGGCACGGACGGCTTTAAATATTGGGATGAGCGGCGGGCAGGGACAATTTCCAAGGAAGAGTGGCAGGGGATCGAAGGCGGCATCGCGCGTAGCTACGGTCACTGTATGACGATGGGTACCGCCTCGACAATGACGGCAATCGCCGAAGCAATGGGGCTGACATTGCCGAATGCCTCGTCCATTCCGGCCGCCGATGCCAACCACCAACGCATGTCGGCCACATGCGGGCGGCGGATCGTCGAAATGGTTTGGGAGGACTTGACGCCGGAGAAGGTGATTACGCCGGCCGCCGTCAACAATGCAGTGACGGTGGCGATGGCGACGGGCTGTTCGACCAATGCGATCATTCACCTTATCGCCATGGCGCGACGTGCCGGCGTGCCATTGGAACTCGACGATCTCGACCGGATCGGCCGCACGACGCCGGTGATCGCCAATATCCGTCCTTCCGGCACGACCTACCTGATGGAAGACTTCTTCTATGCCGGCGGGCTCCGGGCACTGATGAAGCAGCTCGGAGACAAGCTCGATCCAAGCGCGATCACGGTGACCGGAAAACCGCTGACCGATGGGCTGGAGGATGTGAAGATCTGGAACGAGGATGTCATCCGGCCGCTCTCCAATCCCGTCTATCACGAGGGATCGCTGGCGGTGCTGAAGGGCAATCTTTGCCCTGATGGCGCGGTCATCAAGCCGGCCGCATGCGACCCGAAATTCCACAGACATATGGGGCCGGCGCTCGTGGCCGACAGCTATCCGGAGCTAAAGAAAATCATAGACGATCCGGATTATCCGCTGACGCCGGACACGGTTCTGGTGTTGCGCAATGCGGGGCCGCAGGGCGGGCCGGGCATGCCGGAATGGGGCATGATCCCGATGCCGAAGGCGCTGCTGAAACTGGGTTTACGCGACATGGTGCGGATTTCCGACGCTCGCATGTCGGGCACGAGTTTCGGCGCCTGTGTGCTGCATGCCTCGCCGGAAGCTTTTGTGGGTGGGCCGTTGGCACTGTTGAAGACCGGCGACATGGTGGAGCTCGACATTCCCGCCCGCAGCCTCAACATGCTGGTTTCAGAAGAGGAACTGGCGAAGCGCAAAGCGGCTTGGGTGGCTCCGGAGCCACGATATGAGCGTGGTTACGGCTTCATGTTCACCAAGCACATCGAGCAGGCCGACAAGGGCTGCGATTTCGACTTCCTGAAGACCGAATTCGGCGCGAAGGTGCCCGAACCGGCGATCAACTGATGAAGCATCGAGGAGAGACCATGAACCCTGCTACCCGCGAAAAACTGATGGGCGTATCCGTTGCAACGCTTTGCTCGGCGCTTTACAAGCGCGGCCTGAAGAACCAGACGATCCAGGATGTACGGCCGGTTCGACCGAAGGGCCGCAACATGGTCGGCCCGGCATTCACGCTGCGTTATATGCCGGCGCGTGAAGACCGCAACCCGATGACGGTGTTCCGGGATCCCAAACATCCGCAACGCCACGCGATAGAGACCTGCCCGGAAGGTTCGGTTCTGGTCATGGACAGTCGCAAGGACGCGCGGGCGGCATCTGCCGGCGATATCCTGATCACCCGGCTGATGGTGCGCGGCGGGGCAGGGGTTGTCACCGACGGCGGTTTTCGCGACGCGATGACGATCGGAGAGTTGGATATCCCCGCCTATCACAATCGCCCTTCCAGCCCAACGAACCTGACGCTGCATGAAGCGATCGACATCAACGTGCCGATCGGTTGCGGCGATGTGGCGGTGTTTCCGGGCGATATCATGGTCGGCGACGACGACAGCGTTATCGTCATTCCGGCGGAAATCGCCGACGAGATTGCCGACGAGGCGGTCGAGATGACGGCTTACGAAGATTTCGTCGTCGAGCGAGTGAAAGCTGGACACACGATTATCGGGCTTTATCCTGCTACCGACGAGAACAACCTGTCGATGTTTGCCGAGTGGCGCAAAAAACACGATAGATAATCCACGGCATAGCCGTAAATTTTCTCTCCGTTGCCAGTGCCAGTTCGGTAGGATCGCGATTTTTTCGGTGTGATGCCGTGCGTGTATCGTGACGATCGAATATCCACCTTGGCCTTCCGTAAGACGGTTTGCTTGGAGAAACCTGTCGGCCTGAGCCCGCATTTTTCTCCAGGCGCAAACTTTGTCCGTGTGGAATTCTCGATTGCATGGGCAAGCTACCGCGACGCCCATCAAGCGATGATCGGGAGGAAATGAAACGATCCGTGGGCTGCGCTGCAATAGCTCAGCCGTCTCTAGGCTCGTCCCGACCTACGAGCCTTGTGCGATATCGAGCTCGATAAACGAAGTTTGAGTTAGGCGTTTTCGACCTCAAAACATTCGACAGAAACCGGAGTTCTGTTGCTTCGGCACGAAACCGTGCCGAAGAATTGACACTTATCCGCTCTCGTGGTTTGCTATGATGTCAGACCAATTCGGTGCGTTTGAGGCATGATGAGATCAAGTCGAACCAGTTCACTTCAGCCGCTGCCGACGCTGGATCGTGCTCGACAGGTGACTGTCGCACTTGCCCACTACATTTCCGATGTCGAGCTGAAGACAGGTGACCGCTTGCCTGCAGAACGCGAGCTTATGGCGACGCTTGCGGTAGGCCGCTCAACCATCCGCGAGGCGATCCGGCATTTTCAGGCACTCGGCGTCATCGAAACCCGCAAGGGCAGCGGCACCTATCTGCTGCGGCCGATCTCGCCCGACACTGTTCACATGCCGCTGTCACTCGATACGACGCAATTGCGCGACGTGCTTTTGCAGACGCTGCAGGTTCGCCGCGGCATCGAATGCGAGGCCGGCATGGTGGCGGCGCAGATGCGCACCGCCGACGATCTGGCGATCATCGAGGACAAGTTGGTGAAGATGGAAACCGTCCATCTGGAGAAAGGGTCTTCTGGTCCGGAAGATCTTGCCTTTCATCTCGCCGTTTACGACGCCACGCACAATCCGCTGTTCCGGCAATTGCTCGAACAGATGCGCGAAAGTTTCGAGCACTTTTGGGCCTCACCCTTCGACCGCAAGGATTTTGCTCGCCGCTCCTTTCCATTCCATCGCACGCTTTTCGACGCGATCGCCGCCCGGGATCCCGAGGGCGCGCGGTGCGAGACGCTGAAAATCCTCGCGGTTGTTGAGGAAGACATCAAGGAAATGTCCAAATGAATGAAATGCTCGATCCGTCGGCGTTTGCCTCACTGATCACCGCCCATGACGACGGCAATTTTGCCGATGCGGTCGTGCCGCCGATATTTCAGACTTCGCTGTTCACCTTCTCCGAATATGACGAGATGATCGCCTCCTATCGCGGCGAAAAGGTGCGGCCGATCTATACGCGCGGCCTTAACCCGACGGTGCGCATGTTCGAGGAAATGCTGGCGAAGCTGGAGGGGGCCGAAGACGCGCTCGGTTTTGCCAGCGGCATGTCGGCGATCTCGTCTTCGGTCCTGAGTTTTGTCGAGCCGGGGGATCGTATCGTCGCCGTCAAGCATGTTTATCCCGACGCGTTTCGCCTGTTCGGCACGCTTTTGAAGCGCATGAAGGTCGAAGTCACCTATGTCGACGGTCGCGATGAGGAGGCGGTAGACAGGGCTCTGCCCGGTGCAAAAATTCTCTATCTGGAAAGCCCGACGAGCTGGGTGATGGAAGCGCATGATGTCGGCGCGCTGGCGGCCCTTGCCAAGAAACACGGCGCCGTGTCGATGATCGACAACAGCTGGGCCAGCCCGGTCTTCCAGCGGCCGATCACGCTCGGTGTCGATCTCGTCATCCATTCGGCTTCAAAATATCTCGGCGGCCATAGCGATGTCGTTGCCGGTGTCGTTGCCGGTTCGAAAGAGATGATCGCGCGGGTGAAGTCGGAAGCCTATCCCTATCTCGGGGGCAAACTTTCGCCCTTCGATGCCTGGCTCTTGATCCGTGGCATGCGCACGCTGCCCTTGCGCATGAAGGCGCATCAGGATGCGGCGCTGACCATCGCGCGGCGTCTGAGCGAACTCGATGTGGTGGAAACGGTCTGCCATCCGGGCCTGGCCAACCGTCTGCCGGCGGGGCTTCACGGCACGTCCGGCCTGTTTTCCTTCATCTTCAGGGAAGGCGTCGATATCCGCGCCTTTGCCGATCATCTCAAACTCTTCAAGCTGGGCGTCAGCTGGGGCGGCCACGAAAGCCTGATCGTTCCGGGCGAAGTGGTGCTGCAGCAAAAGGCCCAGCCGAATTCCGCGCATACTTTTGGCATCCATGCGCGGTCCATACGCCTCCATGTCGGCCTCGAGGGAACCGAGGCTCTGTGGAGCGATCTTCAGGAGGCGATCGCCGTCGCCACCTAGCGCATCAACCAATAGATAACTGGGAGCAGAAAAATGAAAACAATCATAACAGCTGCATTCATCGCGACCATGATGGCGGGGACCGCCATGGCCGATACAACCCTCAAGCTGGTGGAAGTCATCACCAGCCCGGAGCGCACGCAGACACTGAAATCATTGGTCGGAAAGTTCGAAGCTGCCAATCCCGGCACCAAGGTGGAAATCATCTCGCTGCCCTGGAACGAAGCGTTCCAGAAATTCGCCACCATGGTATCGGCCGGCGATACACCCGACGTGATGGAAATGCCGGATACCTGGCTTTCGCTCTACGGCAATAACGGCATGCTCGAAAGCCTCGAGCCATATCTCGAAAAATGGCAGCACACCAAGGAACTGACGCCGCGCGCTCTTGAGCTTGGCCGTGACGTCAAGGACACCGCCTATATGCTGCCCTACGGCTTTTATCTGCGGGCGATGTTCTACAACAAGAAACTCCTGAGCGAAGCCGGCGTTTCCGAACCACCGAAGACCATGGACGAATTCGTCAAGGCTTCGGAAGCCGTTTCCAAGCTGCCGGGCAAATACGGTTATTGCATGCGCGGCGGACCGGGCGGCCTGAATGGCTGGATGATCTTTGCAGCCTCCATGGCCGGCGACAACAAGTATTTCACCGAAGACGGCACCTCGACCATGAACAGCGAAGGCTGGGCAAAGGGCATCGAGTGGATGGTCGATCTCTACAAGAAGGGGTTGGCGCCGAAGGACAGTGTCAACTGGGGCTTCAATGAAGTCGTCGCCGGTTTCTATTCCGGCACCTGCGCCTTCCTCGATCAGGACCCGGATGCGCTGATCGCCGTTGCCGAACGCATGAAGCCGGAAGACTTTGGCGTCGCACCGCTGCCCAAGGGTCCGGCCGGCAAGTCCTATCCGACTATCGGTTATGCCGGTTGGTCGATGTTCGCCAAGAGCGAAAACAAGGACCTCTCCTGGAAGCTGATCGAAACGCTGCAGAGCCCGGAAGGCAATATCGAGTGGAACAAGAAGATCGGCGCACTGCCGGCCTATACGGCAGCCGAAAAGGACCCGTTCTATGCCGGTGACCAGTTCAAGGGCTGGTTCCAGGAACTGGCCGATAAGGACACCGTTCCGACCGTGATGCCGACCTTCCTCGAGGAATTCGCCTTCTTCAAGGATTCGCTGGCAATCAAGACCTCGCAGCAGGCTTTGCTCGGCGACATCACGGCCAAGGAACTGGCCGATGAATGGGCGGCTTACCTGACCAAGGCACAGCAGAAGAACCTCTCCAAGAAGTAATCGACGCCGTGGCGGCGCGGAATGCCCGCGCCGCCGCCCCGCCTTTCTTCATGCAATGACGGCGCAGACCTTGCGCCGCAAACGGGAAACTGTGTGATGTCCATGACCGCCGACGTCTATGATCGTCGCCAGGATCGCAGGCCGTGGCAAAAACGTCTTGCCGATGCCTCCGAGCCTTATCTTTACAGCGCACCGGCGCTGATCCTCATCATCGTTGTGATGTTGGTGCCGCTTGTCGTCGGCATTTCCTATGCGTTTCGCGATATCCAACTGCTCAACCCGTTTTCCGGCGGTTTCATCGGGCTCGAGCACTTTGAAACGCTGTCGAAGGACCGGGCGTTTTACACCGCGCTGAAAAACACGCTGTGGTGGACCGGCGCCTCCGTTTTCCTGCAATTTACCTTCGGGCTCATTCTGGCGCTTTTGCTCGACAAGCCGTTCATGGGCCGTGGTCTGGTGCAGGCGCTGGTGTTTCTGCCATGGGCGGTGCCGTCGTTTCTGGCCGGCCTTAACTGGGCATGGCTGTTCAATCCGGTCATCGGGCCGATCCCGCACTGGCTGTTCGATCTCGGCCTGATGAGCCAGCCGGGCAACATCTTGTCCGATCCGCAATATGCGATGTGGGGTCCGATCATCGCCAATGTCTGGTGGGGTATTCCCTTCTTCGCCATCACGCTGCTGGCCGCACTGCAATCGATCCCGCGCGATCTTTATGAAGCGGCCTCCATCGATGGCGCCTCATGGTTCCAGCGGTTCTGGTCGATCACGCTGCCGTTTCTGGCGCCGACCATCGCCATCACCGTGCTGCTGCGGACTGTCTGGATTTCCAATTTCGCCGATCTGATCGTCGTCATGACCGGCGGCGGGCCTGCCGATCGCACCCAGATCGTTGCCAGCTACATCTTCACCCAGGCCTTCAAGGCGCTTGATTTCGGTTATGCCTCGGCCATCGCGCTGGTGCTGCTCGTGCTGCTGCTGGCCTATTCCATGCTGATCATCCTGCTGCGGCAGACATTGCTGAACAAGGGGTGAGTGTCATGAAAACATCGCTTCTTCCGACCATCGCGCACCGACTGGCGATCCTCGCCTACGTCATTTTCGCGCTTTTCCCGCTCTACTGGTTGTTCAAGGTGTCGCTGACGCCGAACGATCTGCTTTATTCCGAAGGCGTGCGCATGTGGCCGTCGCGGACCACGTGGGAACACTATTCCTTCGTGCTGCAGCACAGCGCCTTTCCGACCTTCTTCAAGAACAGCCTCATCGTCTCCGGCTCGACCGCCATCATCGTCACGATCTGCGCCTCGCTGTCCGGTTATGCGCTCTCCCGTTTCAGTTTCCGCGCCAAATACTGGATCGTCGGGTTGATGCTTTTGACGCAGATGTTCCCGCTGGTCATGCTGGTGGCGCCGATCTTCAAGATCCTGACGCCGCTCGGCCTCACCAACAGCCTGACGGGCCTGATCGTCGTTTACACCGCCTTCAACGTACCCTTCGCCACGTTCCTTATGCAGTCCTTCTTTGATGGCATTCCAAAGGATCTCGAAGAGGCGGCGATGATCGACGGTGCCACGAAATTCACGGCGTTCCGGGAAATCATCCTGCCGCTGACGCTTCCCGGCATTGCCGCGACGCTCGGTTTCGTTTTCACCGCCGCTTGGAGCGAACTGCTGTTCGCGCTGATGCTGATCAACGGCAACAATGCCGCGACCTTCCCGGTCGGGCTGTTGACCTTCGTCTCCAAATTTTCGGTGGACTTTGGGCAGATGATGGCGGCGGGCGTGCTCGCGCTCATCCCGGCTGCTCTCTTCTTCCTGCTCATCCAGCGCTACCTCGTTCAGGGCCTGACGGCCGGCGCGGTCAAGGGGTAATCTTATGGCTTCGATCGATATCCAGAACGTCAAGAAGGCCTATGGCCATGTGAAGGTGCTGCACGACATCGATTTGCAGATCAAGGACGGCGAGTTCGTCGTTCTGGTCGGCCCGTCCGGCTGCGGAAAATCCACGCTGCTGCGCATGATTGCCGGGCTTGAAGGAGTCACCGGCGGCGAGATGCGCATCGACGGCAAACGCGTCAACGAACTGCATCCAAAAGACCGCGACATCGCCATGGTGTTCCAGTCCTATGCGCTCTATCCGCATATGAATGTTGCCGGCAACATGAGCTACAGCCTGAAACTTCGGAAAACGGCGAAGGAAAAGATCGCTGCTGCCGTCGCAAGTGCCGCCTCGAAACTCGGGCTCGATCCGCTGCTGGATCGCCGGCCGAAGGCGCTTTCCGGTGGCCAGCGTCAGCGTGTCGCCATGGGCCGCGCCATCGTGCGTCAGCCCAAGGCGTTTCTGTTCGACGAGCCGCTGTCTAACCTCGATGCCCGCCTGCGCGAGCAGATGCGCGCCGAAATCAAGAAAATGCATGGCGACCTCAAGGCCACCTCGATCTACGTCACCCACGACCAGATCGAGGCGATGACTTTGGCGGACCGGATCGTTGCCATGCATGGCGGGGTGGTCCAGCAGGTGGGGGCTCCGCTGGAGCTGTACGACCGTCCCGCCAACCTTTTTGTCGCCGGTTTCATCGGCTCTCCGGGCATGAATTTTCTCGACGCGACCTATTCGGCTGGCGGCGTGACTTTGAGGGATGGAACCTTCGTTTCACTTCCGTCGCCATTGGCGCTTGACGATGGTGCGAAGGTGACCGTCGGCATCCGGCCGGAACATGTGGTGATGGGCGGCGAGGGCACCGGGATGGCGGCGAGTGTCGATCTGGTCGAGCCGACCGGTTTCGGTATCATCCTGCACCTGTCATTACATGGGCTGGCTTTCAAGGTGTTCACGCTCGATCGCGCAGCTCTTTCCGCCGGGCCGAATGTACAGGTTGTCTTCCCGTCGCAGCATTTGCATGTGTTTGATGAAGGTGGAGGCCGATGCGAGCCGCGCTGATTGGCTCGGTCCATGCAAACTTCATCGCCAAACTTCAGATCGAAAGGCAAGTAAGCTCTCGTCCGCAGAAGTAACGATATCGATATCTTGGCTTGCCGCCGCACAAGACTCCTGTAATAGATAGGCAACATGCCTGACAGGTTGTCGACAGCGAGGCGATATTGGAAGACTTCACCGCCATGGCCAGACCGGATGCGTCTCACGCATCGAGGATCAGCTCGGATCTCCGTGCGCAATTGACGGGAGGCGCATTTCGCCCTGGGGATCGCCTGCCCAGCGAGAATGCCTTGGCCAAGCAATATGCTGTCAGCCGCACAGTCGTGCGCGAGGCGATTGCTATTCTGCGCGCCGATGGACTTGTCCAGGCGCGCAAAGGGGCGGGTGTCTTTGCGCTCGAAGCCAAACGTGAGGAAGAGCGCCCATTCAAGGATCTGAAAACGGAACGTATCTCATCCGTCATCGAATTGCTTGAACTGCGAACTGTATTTGAAGTGGAATCTGCAGCTCTTGCTGCCGCGCGCCGATCGGCGGCCCAGATTGAGGCTATCCTTGAGGCCCACAGCCATGTGGGTGCGTGCCTTGCAGAAGGGGCACCGACGCGGGACGCAGATTTCGGCCTGCATCTGGCGATAGCGCAGGCCACGCAAAACCGGCGTTTTCCCGAGTTTTTGCAATTGATCCGCGCAGGCATCATTCCTCGCGGGGAGTTGCAGGGGGCTGCGCCGGGAACTCGTCCGATGGATTATAACCTCCATTTGCAGGAAGAGCATGCCCGTATCGTTGATGCGATCATAGAAGGTGATGTAGATCTCGCGCGCGAGCACATGCGTGCTCATCTGCGTGGAAGCCTCGATCGCTACAAAGCCCTGCTTCGCTCGCGAACCGCGAAGACAGATGGCGTTACGGTTTTGTCATAAGCTTGTTGTCATACAGAAATCTGGCCATATATGGTGATTATAGTTTTCTGTCAGTGAGGTTATCATGTCTCTACCCGTTTTTCCTGTTGTTTCGCCAGATGAAGGCGTTCAGCGTCAAGTCCTTTCCGAAGCGTCCGAACTGATGGTCGTGTCGTTTCGATTCAAGGCGGGCGCAGCAGGCAAGCTGCATAGCCATCCTCATGTGCAGTCCACCTACGTTTCTCGCGGCCGATTCCGCTTTTTCCGCGGTGAGGAAGTGCATGAACTCTCGGTCGGCGACAGTCTGGTCATTCCCGGTAATGTCACGCACGGATGTGAATGCCTTGAGGAAGGCGAATTGATCGACTGCTTTACACCGCGCCGCGACGACTTCCTCTGATCGATGCTTGACAGCGGAAACCGCATGTGACAACTTGGCTTTAGTTGTCTGACAGGATGGGAGCCTGTCTTCGCCAGTGATTGGCGACCGGCATACGGAGGAACCATGTCGAAAAGACGCCTGTCCCTGCAGGGCGCAACCGGGCAGATCGGTACCATTTTGGTTACGCTGCTTGGCTTGCTCATACTCACCTTCATTATCGGACGCATGATGCCCGCCGACCCCGTGCGGGCGATCGTTGGTGAGGATGCGACCCGCGAAACCTATGAACAGGTTTTCCGCTCTCTTGGGCTGGATCGCCCGCTGTGGGAACAGTTCTTCTATTATCTCGGCGACGTCCTCACCGGCGATTTCGGCACATCGATCCGCACCGGCCAGCCGGTGATCCAGGATATCTTGCATGTGATGCCGGCCACGATCGAACTGGCCACTTTTGCGATCCTCATCGGTGCCGGTCTCGGTGTGCCGATGGGTGTCATTGCCGCGGTCAACAAGGATCGCTGGCCTGACCATGTGGTGCGCGTGCTGAGCCTGTTCGGCCATTCCATGCCGATCTTCTGGACCGGCATGATCGCGCTCATCGTTCTTTATGCGAAGCTCGACCTTGTCGGTGGCAGTGGCCGCATGGACCAGTTCTATATCGGTCTCGTACCGGAGACGACTGGCTTCCTTCTCATCGACAGCCTGCTTGCGGGAGAAATGGACGTCTTCTGGTCGGCGGTGAACCATCTGATACTGCCTGCTTCACTGCTCGGATATTCGTCCTCCGCGTATATAACGCGCATGACGCGCAGTTTCATGCTGGACCAGCTCGGCCAGGAATACATCACCACTGCCCGTGTGAAGGGTCTGTCGAAGCATCAGACCATATGGCGGCATGCGTTCGTCAATATCCGCGTGCAGCTCGTCACCATCGTGGCGCTTGCCTATGGCTCGCTGCTGGAAGGCGCGGTGCTGATCGAGACGGTCTTCGCGTGGCCGGGTTTCGGACAATATCTGACCAGCAACCTGATTATCGGCGACATGAACGCTGTGATGACCTGCGTATTGATCGTCGGCGTCATCTTCATCGCCCTCAATCTTCTCTCCGACGTGCTTTACCGCCTGTTTGATCCGAGGACCCGCTGATGTCAGTTACAACCGCCTCCAGGCTGCGCATGCCGGCCTCGCTCAATGCCCTGCGCAATATCATCGTCTTCCTGATGAAGAGCCCGACATCGCTGTTCGGTCTTTGCGTTCTGGCACTGCTGATCCTCGTCGCCATCTTCGCACCGCTGATCGCAACTCACGACCCCTATGCGCAGGATCTTGCCAACACACTGCAGGCACCAGGCAACACACACCTCTTCGGAACCGACGAACTTGGTCGCGACATCTTCAGCCGCCTTGTCTGGGGATCACGCATTACGCTCACGATCATCTTTCTCGTGTCGATCGTCGTCGGGCCGATCGGGCTTGCCGTCGGCGCGGCCTCCGGTTACCTGGGCGGTCGCTTCGACACCGTGATGATGCGCATCACCGACATCTTTCTGTCGTTTCCCAGCCTGATCCTGTCGCTTGCTTTCGTGGCGGCGCTTGGCCCGAGCCTCAACAACGCGATCATCGCGATTGCGCTGACGTCGTGGCCGCCGATCGCCCGTCTTGCCCGCGCCGAGGCGATGACCTTCCGCAATGCGGATTACATTGCCGCGGCACGCCTGCAGGGCGCGTCGCCGCTGCGCATCATCGTCAAGTCGATCGTGCCGATGTGCCTGCCTTCGGTGCTGATCCGCCTGACACTCAACATGGCGACAGTCATCCTGACGGCAGCCGGTCTCGGCTTTCTCGGCCTTGGCGCACAGCCGCCGCTTCCCGAGTGGGGAGCGATGATCGCGACCGGCCGTCGCTACATGCTCGACAGCTGGTGGCTCGTTACTTTTCCGGGCGTCGCCATCCTGTGCGTCAGCCTTGCCTTTAACTTACTTGGTGACGGATTGCGCGACGCGCTTGATCCGAAGCAGATGAACCGGAGGTAGGTCATGACCAGTCCCATCCTCGACGTGAAAAATCTTCACATCCGTTATGGAGGCGCATCGGCCGACGCGGTGCGCGGGGTTTCCTTTACCCTCGGACGCGAACGGCTTGGCATTGTCGGTGAAAGCGGTTCGGGAAAATCCACTGTGGGGCGAGCTCTTTTGCGACTGCTGCCTTCCGCGAAGATTACAGCCGAGACGATGCGGTTTGAAGACATCGAGCTTCTGTCGCTGACGGAAAAGCAGATGCTTGGTATACGCGGCCGGCGCATGTCGATGATCCTGCAGGATCCCAAGTTTTCGCTCAATCCCATTCGCAAGGTCGGAGACCAGGTAGCGGAGACCTATCTGCGCCACTTCAAATGCAGCAGGAAGGAAGCTGGCGAAAAGGCGATCGCCATGCTGGAAGCGGTCAAGATCCGCGATCCGGAGCGCGTTTGCGAACAGTATCCACACGAGATCTCGGGGGGCATGGGGCAGCGTGTGATGATCGCGATGATGCTGCTTGCCGATCCCGATGTCGTCATTGCCGACGAACCGACCTCGGCGCTGGATGTCACGGTGCGGCTTCAGGTGCTGAACATTCTCGACAGTCTCGTCCGGGATCGGGGGATAGGCCTGATCATGATCAGTCACGACCTTAATCTGGTCCGCAATTTCTGCGACCGCGTTCTGATCATGTATGCAGGCCGGGTCGTTGAAACACTTGCCGCCCGTGATCTCGACAAGGCGCAGCATCCCTATACCCGAGGCCTTCTGGCCGCCCAGCCGCGCATCGGCGGGGCGCGTGCGCCGCTCGCGGTTCTCGACCGCCGCCCCGAATGGCTGGAGGAGGTTTCCCGATGACCGTATCAGTCGAGACACGCAATCTCTCCATCACCTTTGGCCACGGGCCGACCGCGCTCAAGGTGCTGCCAGATGTATCCTTCCTGGTGGAACCGGGGGAATGTTTCGGCCTCGTCGGCGAAAGCGGATCGGGTAAATCCACCATTCTGCGCTGCATTTCCATGCTGACGGATTTTTGGAAGGGAGATGTGCTGATCAACGGAAAGTCCGTGCGCGACATGCCGCTGATCGAACGTTGCCGCACCCTGCAGATGGTTTTTCAGGATCCTTACGGTTCACTACACCCACGCCAGTCGGTGCGCACCGTGCTGTCCGAGCCGCTGCGGATCCACAAGCTCTCCGACCATGAAGATCGGATGCAGAAAGTGCTGACCGATGTCGGCCTGCCGGTCTCCTTCCTCGATCGTTTTCCGCACCAGCTTTCCGGCGGACAGCGCCAGCGCGTGGCAATCGCGCGTGCGCTGATCCTTGAGCCGTCGCTGCTGCTGCTGGACGAGCCGACATCCGCGCTCGATGTCTCGGTGCAAGCGGAAATCCTGAACTTGTTGCAGAGGCTTCGCGAACTGCACGGTTTCACCTATATCATGGTCACCCACGATCTGGCGGTGGTCGATCATATGTGCGACCGGTTCGCCGTGATGCTGCGCGGAGAGATTACCGAGATATTGCCGCGCGAGGCGATCCCCGGATGCGAGGCGACTCATCCCTATTCCCGTGAGCTGATCGGTGCCTCTCTGGAATATGAAGGGCATGCGTGACGCCCAGTCCGATTAGAAGAACTCCTCCCTGGCCCGGTCTCAGTGCCGGGCTCTTTTTGTGTTGGAGGGTAAGAGCGCCGGGATGGCGGGTTGGGCCAATTCCAGCGAAAGTGCGAACCGGCTTCGCGTTTACGGGAGAAGTGGACGTTCCCTAAACAGCCATCTGCGCGCGCAGGCGGGCTCCGATCCAGTCCAGAAAACATCGCACCTTTTGCGGCAATGGGTCGGTGGGGCGATGGATAATACTCACGGGCAGTGGTTCAGGAGCAAAATCGGGTAGCACTTCTTGCAGCGCGCCTGAACGCAACTGGTCGGAAACCTGGTAGGAGAGCACGCGGATTATGCCGATTCCGGCCAGGGCAGCCTGAATAGCAGCCTCCGTCGTGTTGACCGCGAGCTTGGCGCGCGGCTCAACTGCAAAGGCAGCGTTGTCACGGCGGTAACGCCATTCCGGGGCGGCTGCGAAGCCCTGGAAGCTTATCCCGTCATGCTCTGCTAGGTCACTCGGCTGACATGGCACGCCTCGGCGAGCCAGATAATCCGGGCTCGCGCAGAGCACCCGGCGGACTGCTCCGACGCGGGTTGCGATAAGCGCGCTATCTGCCAAATGCCCAATTCGCAGAGCTACATCGACCTGCTCATCGCCCAGACTTAGCTGCCTGTCGACCAAGGTCAGGCGCAGGTTTATATCGGGTTGCTCCTTCAGGAATTCTATCGCAATGGGCAGCAGGTGGCGCTCGCCGAAGGCAATGGGTGCAGTCACATGCAGTCCACCACGCACAGCTCGATGAGCGCGGCTGGCCTGCTGTTCTGCTGCATGCAGTTCTTCCAGAATGCGGCGCGACGCGGCGACGAAGGAGCGTCCTTCTTCCGTCAGGGTGAGGCCGCTGCGGGTGCGCAACACTAGGCGCACGCCGAGGTGCTTTTCGAGATCCGCTACCTTGCGACTGACCGTTGCAAGAGGTGAGTGCAGTCGCCGCGCTCCAGCCGAGAGGCTACCTGCCTCCACCACCGCCAGCAGCACGGACATCGCTTCGAACCGATCCATGGGATCCTTCCGGAATTAGAGAGGAAAGCTTCCGAAACGGAAGAGTATCTCACTGGTTGCGGTTGTCATAGCCTACACCTCATTTCGGGGTGCTGGTGGCCCCGTCATTTCAAATGATCCGGGGGAAAGCGTCATGCCTAAACTGTTACGCAGAGCCTTTGTCGGTGCCATTCCTTTCAGTGTCGTCGGCCCAGGACTGATCAGTACGATCTTGGCGCCCGCGCTTGCGGCTACCAAAGCCGTTGCAAAGATGCCGGCCAGCATTACGCCGCTGGCGCAGATCCGTATCGGGCGCTTCACGATAACGGCCCTGACGGACGGATATGCCGACATGCCCTATAACTATTTTCCGGGACGTGACGCGGCAGAAGTGGAGAAAGCTGCAGTCGCGCAGTTCACTGCCCGCAAGAGCGGCGTGCGTTTCCTTTTTAACCAGTATCTCATCGAGGATGGGGAGCGCCGCATCCTTATCGACGCCGGTGCGGCGGGCTCGATCGGGCAGACCGGTGAACTGCCAAAGGCGCTCGCGGCACTTGGCCTTCAGCGTGACCAGATCGACGCCGTAATCGTAACGCATCTGCATCAGGACCACATGGGCGGCCTGATCGCAGGGGGTAAGAACAACTATCCCAACGCAGAACTTTATATTGATCGGCGCGATGTCACTCATTGGACCGACCCGGCCAAACGCAGCGGTGCGCCCGACTATCTGAAGACCAGCTTCGACATGGCGGGGGATGTTGTGCGTCTTTACCCGAAACTCCAGGCAATCGACGGCGAGCGCGCGATTGTGCCAGGCGTCACGATCGTCGATCTGACAGGTCATACGCCTGGCCATATCGGCGTGCGGGTTGAAGATGGCGGTCAGAGCCTGATCATGGTTTCGGATATGATCTTCCCAGTCGTTCACCCAGAGGCGACCGATGTGTTTTTCCTGTTCGAACAGGACCGCGAAGCCGCCAGGGCGATGCGCGACCGCTTCTTCCCGATGGCGGCCGCCGAAGGCGCGCTCATCGCTGCCACGCATATGCCATTCCCGGGGCTTGGCCGTGTTGTCGCCGACCGCGGGCAGATGCGCTGGCAGGCCGCGGATTGGGCCCTGCAGAACTGAGGGCTGATCGCGCGGCGAGGGCCTGCATAGCACCTGATGTGCCGGCATTGCCAAGACTAGCCAGGATCAGGTCGAATGGCACCAAAGCGAAAAGAGGCGCATGTTGCCATGCGCCTCTTCGTCGAAACAGCCGCCTGGAGGGGTTAGCGCTGTTTCGTGATGCCCTCGAAGCGGGAAAGCCAGGGATTGACGATCATGCCGCCAACATCTCTGCGAAATGCGGCGGTATCGACCACTTCCGAGAACGGCTGCAGCGACATGACGATCTCTTCCATGTAGGTCTGGATGTCCTCATAGGCCTTGGTCTGCTTGACCGTATCGCGCTCGACAAGCGCGTCGCCGATCATCTTGTTGAGCTTCTCGTCGTAGAAGCTCGTGCGCCAGCTCTGATAATTGGTGAGCTTGGCTTCATCCGAATTGTCCGGATTGTAGGCAAGCGCACGCAGGTTGTTGTCCGGGTGAGGCTGCTGGCCGCCGCCGCCGCGACCGACGAGCAGCTCGAACTTGCGCTCGCGCATCGCGCCATAGATCTGGTCGCCGGAACCGGTGATCAGCTCGGCCTGGATGCCGGCCTGGGCGAGCGTGTTCTGGATGGCGGTTGCCGCCTTCATGAACGGATCTTCCGAAAGGACGCGAAGCGTGGTCTTGAAACCGTTCGGATAACCGGCTTCCGCCAGCAACGCCTTTGCCTTTGCAACGTCGAGCTTGTAGCCCGGATCCGGCAGCGAACCCATGACGCCGGTGCTGATCTGGCGCTGGCGGACCTTGCCGTAATAGGGCATGACGGCCTTGTCGAGACCTTCATAATCGATGAGGTAACGCAGCGCTTCGCGCACCTTCGGCTTGGCGAAACGCTCGTCCTTCATCGACACGCCGAGATAGTAGAAGCCGGAGCCGGGTGTCGACTCGATCTTGATCTTGGCATCGGTTTCGAGTGACTTCAGGTCCGGTGCCTGCAGCGAATAGGCGACGTCGACATCACCTTTTTCCAGCATCAGGCGCTGCGACTGTGATTCCGGCAGATGGCGCATCAGCACACGCTTCATCGCCGGTGCCTCGCCCCAGTAATCGCCGTTGCGGGTGAGGATGATATATTCGTTGGACTTCCACTGGCCGAGCGTGAACGGACCGGAGCCGGCGGAATTCAATGTCAGCCATCCGGCGCCGAGATCGCCGTCCTTCTCGTTTTCAAGCGCCGTCTTGCTGTCGATGATCGAGCCGGGGCCGTTCTGCGCCAGTACCATCAGAACGAGGTTCGGGTCATCCGGCTGCGGCAGGTTGAGGACGAAAGTCTGTTCGTCTTCGGCAACGAAGAGCTTGTCGGCCGCTTCCGCCTTGAAGCCGCGGGTCTTGAGCAGCGAGGCCTGGGCGAGGTTGCGGGTGAGAAGGCGTTTGAGGCTCCAGACCACGTCATTGGCGGTAACCGGATTGCCGGAGGCAAAGGTCGCCTTGCGCAGGTGGAAGCGGATCGACATCCGGTCCTCGGAGATCTCCCAGCTTTCCGCGATGCGCGGCTGGATCGAGCGATCCTTGTCGTTCAGGACGACCAGCGTATCGTAGATATTGTTGAGCACCTGAACGGTCTCGCGGCCGGTAATGGCGGCCGGATCGAGCGTCAAGATGTTGTTCATCGTGGTCGCCACGACAAGCTGGTCTTTCGGCGTTTCCGCCAGGGCGTTCAGGGGAATGGCGCCGAGCAGGAGTGCTCCGACGGCTGCAGTTGCAAAAAAGTGTCGCATGTTTCCTCCATTTGATGCCGCTCCGCTTGGGATGCGGCCCCTCCATGATTTCTATCCTTTCGGCCTATGGCTCTCCCAAGCCGGGCCGATCACCCGAGAATGTCTGCCACCGGGCCCGCGAGCGCTCGGCCCAAAGCCTCCGTGTTTGCGATATCCATATGCACGCCATCGATCGGCGAAGCGCTTGCGACACTGCCTGCATCGAAGAAGTCGTGTCCGAGCTCTGCGGCAAGTTTGCGGTAGAGCGGCGCAAGTCTTTGTGATTCTGCAATGCTGCGGCCGCCGGCCACCTGGCCGTTGGTGTCCGTCACGCAGGGCGGCGGTGCAACCAGCATCAGCCGCGGCCGCGCCGAGCGCGGTTTGTAGGGGAATGTCTCGACGATCTCGGCAAGCCGCCGCATGCCGGAAAACGCCGCCTCGGCGCGGCCGCCATGGGCCGGCTTCAGATCGTTGGTGCCAAGCATTATCACGACGAGGTCCAGCGGCATGTGCACTGCGAGCGCCACCGACAATGCGCGCGCGCCGTTTCGGCAGGCCGGCCCCGTGTGATCGTCATAGCAGGTGGTGCGGCCGCCAAGCCCGTCGGACAAGACATCGACCTGAAAACCGAGTTCAGCCTTCAACACTTCTGGCCAGCGATGCTGACGCGGATGGCGCAGACCGGTTTTCGGATCTGCTCCCCAGGTCAGGCTGTCTCCGAAGGCCAGAAGCGTCTTCATGATATTACCTCACCCGATTGTTTTCGATGAAGTCGAAATCGATGTCCTCACCGAGGCCCGGACGATCCGGCACATGCACGTAACCGTCCCTGTCCATCGGGTCTGAGAGCGACTTCAGATAATCATGACCATCGTCATATTCGAGGAAGGGGTGAAGAAGGCCTCGTTCGTACCAGCGGCAATTCTTCACCGCCGCCACGACATGCAGGTTCATCGCCGTGTTGCCGTGCACCTCGCACTCGATTCCGAAGGATTCGGCCATGTGCATGGTCTTCAGGGCCGGCGTGATGCCGCCGACATCGTTGACGCCGGTGCGCAGGATATCGCAAGCGCCGGACTTTACCCATTCGGCGCGATGCCAGTGCTTGCCGGCGGCACTTTCCGGGCCGACGACCGGAATATCCAGATTGTCGGCAAGCCACTTGTAGGAGGACATGGACTGCTCGTCCATCGGCTCCTCGATCCAGTCGAAGCCGAGCTTCTCAAGCCCGCGGCCTAGTTCCAGCGCATCTGTGCGCGAATACCAGTGGAAGGCGTCGATCATCAGCCGGATATCGGGCCCGACGGCTTCGCGCACGGCGGCGCAAGCCTTGATGTCCATCTTGACATTCGGTGCCCAGCTGACCGGCGGCATCCAGGTATGCAGCTTGATGCCCTTGTAACCGCGCTTGACCAGCGTTTCGGCAAAACGTCCGTAATCTTCCGGTGTTGCCAGGCCGCCTTCGATCTCGTCGCCGCACATGATGGAGCCATAGGCGAGCACCTTGTCGCGATAGGCGCCGATCAACTTGTAAACAGGTGTGTTGGTCGCGCGGCCGGCGAGATCCCAGAGCGCGCAGTCGACGACGGCAAGGGTGCGATCGGTCAACTGTGCGGCGGACCCGCGCTGCCAATGGGCAAGATCCTGCCACAGCCGTTCACGGTCACGATAATCCTGGCCGATCAGAACTTTCTTGACGAATTTCTCGATGACATGGGGGCGAACGATTTCCGGCGCGGTGAAAGAATGGCCTTCATGGCCATCTTCGGTGCGAATAGTCAGCATCGCCTGTTCGACTTGATGCGGAGGGCCCGGATGCGCATGACCGGCGCTGTCGGAATGCCGACGAGTGGTCGTGCGGAAGACGCGGACTTTGACGTCGGTGATGATCATTTTTCCTCCCAAAACAATACTTGCCAGACAGATTTAGACATCTTGCCGTCGACATGTCAAATATGTTTTGACATTCTGTCTTGGCGCAATGCAATTCTTTGCCCCCACGGACGAATATCTGGTGGTCTCAAGTTTGCTGAACAGGATGTGGTTGAAGATCTTGTCGGTTTGAGTTGCTTCTTTCGCCTCGAGCGGGATCAAGCAGAGGATCGCTCGGACCGCACTCGCTGTGCCTTTCATGTATCCGCGGAGAATGTAGCTTGACCTAGCAATGCTTGTCATACAGACATAGCGAACACGTACTATGAGTTAATGAGAGCTGTAAAAGGAGATGTCCATGCTGAGCGTCGAAACGAGGCACGCCGTACACCCGGACCAGGCAAAGGCCATGGATACGACGGAACTTCGCAAGCATTTTCTCGCTTCGGATATGTTCCGGGAAGGCGAGATCCGCCTGATTTATACGCATTACGACCGCTTCATCATGGGCGGTGCCGTTCCAAATGGCGGCAAGCTGGTTCTCGACAAGGTGGAAGAAACCAAGACGCCCTCGCTGCTTGATCGCCGTGAAATGGGCATCGTCAATGTCGGAGAGACCGGCACTGTCAGCATCGCCGATGAAACATGGGAATTGCAGCGCGGCGACGTGCTCTATCTCGGCGTGGGATCAGGTGCCGTGACCTTCAGCGGTAAAGGACGTTTCTACATCACCTCGTGCCCGGCACACCGGTCCTGCCCGAACCGCCTGATCACCAAGGCGGACAGCAAGGAAGTGAAGCTCGGCGCAGCCGAGACCTCCAACAAGCGCACCATCAACCAGTTCATCCATCCGCTCGTCATGGAAAGCTGCCAGCTCGTGCTCGGTTATACCGAACTCGAGGACGGCTCCGTCTGGAACACGATCCCGTCGCATATCCACGACCGTCGCATGGAAGCCTATCTCTACTTCGGGATGGAGCCGAAATCCCGTGTGCTGCACCTTATGGGCGAACCCCAGGAAACCCGCCACCTCTTCATCGGCAATGAAGAAGGCGCAATCTCACCGCCATGGTCGATCCACTCGGGCGCCGGGATCGGCAGCTATACCTTTATTTGGGCGATGGCCGGCGACAATATCGACTATACGGATATGGATTTTATCCAGCCAGAGGATCTCAAATAGGCAATTCCAATTACGTCGGAGGGCCTTGCGGCCCTCTCTTCGTATCCAGAAGCGGTTGCCAGAGGTCAGGGCAAGGGCAAAAAAGATAGTGATTCCGAAGCTTTGGGGCCGTGGTTGATATAGCCGTCTCACGATGTGAGCTGTAACTAATCATTAAGCAAGCTGCAGATCCAACTGAGGATAAAGCTTTTTCAGGTTTGGCAATGACTTGGACTGCCAGGGATATTGCGTCGTGCCCTTTATCACGAGCTGAACGCTGGATTGCCTACGAGCCTCGATGGTGAGCTTCGCAAGCAGGTTGATGCCGGACGAGTTCAGGAACTCCAGGCCGGTGAGATCGAAGACTACCCGCTCATGATTTTCATGAAGGGCGGCTGCCGCCAGAGAGTGGATCGGCGCGTAGGCATCCGGTCCGGCGAGCCTCAGGACGCCATCAAAATAGATGGTAGTGCCTTCAGCCCAGATTCGAAAGTTTTCGTCCCTGATTTCCATCTGCGCCTCACTCGGTTGAAGTCAGCGGTAGTTCAAGCGAAGCGGTCGTTGTCAGTCGAACGCGGTTTTCGCCGGAAGTCTCAAATTCCCATGCCATGCGCGCATGATAGTCGGCCAGAAGCGTCAGCAAGCCTAACCCTGATGCGCCGCTGTCCGAGGCTGCGTTGGCTTCGATCTGCTGAATGAGCAATTCGCCCGGGTCGGCTGCCAGCATTCCCGTCAGGATATCGCGAAACCGCAGAGACGTCGCGGCATCGATTTCATTGCGTACCCGCATCAGGAAAACCTCTGCCTTCACACAGGCTTCAATGATGATTTCGCCGGGCAGCCGAAATTTCACGGCGTTCTCGATCAACTCGTTGCTCAGATACTCGATCCCGTGATGGATGTCTGCGTGCAGAGTTTTCGATGCAGCAAATCGCAGGGCCATCGCCTCGGCGATGAAGTCCGAAGTCAGCCCGGAATGTCGCCATCCCAGTTCAAGCGGCCCATCGCTGAGCGTCAGGCGAAGGCTTGATGAAAAGCTGGCTTGGGTAAGGTCGTAAATCCCCAGGACTGTTTTTGACATTGCCTACCTGTGCCGCAATACGAGGAGCGTGATGTCATCGTGAATCTTATGCGAACCAATATAAGCCATGAGCCTGTCGATAATCCCGGCGGCGATACGGTCTGCACTCTGGTCATGAAGCTTTACCGCTTCTTCGCAGAGCCGCTCTATGCCGAAAAGCTCACCTTCTGCGTTCTCGGCCTCGGTCACGCCGTCCGTATGCAGAACAATGATATCGTCCTTTTCAAGCTTGATCCTGCGGGTACTTACAAAGGGTGAAATGTCGGATTCCAGTCCAATCGGCAGACCCAGATCCATCGTCTCGATTCGTTCCAACGCACCATTCGCGCGAACGACGATAACCTCTTCGTGCTGCCCGGAAATCAGCATGTCTTTTCCGTCGTAGTCGAGGAAGGCGAGTGTCAGATGTTTGTCGATCCTGGTCCGAACGATGTTCTTGAACAATGCACTGTTAAGGTCGACCAGGAATTTGACCGGATCCTTCGTCCCCGCTTCCTGCAAGGCTCTGGCGACGGATTGCACCATCAGCATGAGAACGCCGCTCTCCAGGCCGTGTCCGGTCACATCGCCGATGCCGATCTTGAAACGCCCATCTGCTTCAAGAACGTCGTAATAGTCGCCTCCCACCTCGTCTGCGGCACTCATATAGGCCGCGATCTCAAGATCCTTCGATGAGGAAAGTTCTGACGCCAGCGGAAGAACCATCATCTGAATTCGCTCCGCAACGGCCAGCTCCGTCCCCAGCCGTCGGTTCTCCCGCTCCAACTGGGCATTGAGCGCCGATATCTCTTCCTTTGCGTCTTCGATTTCGGCCGTCCGCTCCTCCACCAACTGTTCCAGATTTTCGGTGTGGTAGCTGATCTGCTCGGCCATCCGGTTGAAGGCTTCGCTTGCCTCTCCGACTTCGTCGCGACTGGTCACGGCCACGCGGACCGAATAATCCTGGGTCTGGATCTGCCTTGCAGCGCCCGCGAGTGCCGTAATGCCCCCGGTTATACGTTTTGAAACTGCCAATACCGCCATGGTGACGATCATCAGAGAAAAGAGGATCGCGAGGATCTGATAGAGGACGATGCGGTTCGTCGCATCGGAAATCTTGGCTTGAGCGGCAAACAGTGATGCATAGATTTCTCGCTCGGGAACAACGATACCGAGTGACATGGCATCTTTCCTGACCTGACCTGGCTCCCACAGGTTGACCGGCGGAAGCTTTTTCATGATCACCATATAGGGCACGGGTGCACCGCCCTGATCCAGCATGACGTGCCTGATCTCGTCTCCAAGGTCATTGGCCAGCTCTGTTATTGCCGGCTGAGAGCTACCTTTCAGTGAACGTTCGAGACCGGTAACGCCGGTCCCCTTTGTGTCGCTTGCGGAACGCAAACCGATCGTCTTCTCGCCATCCTTGCTGATCGCAATGACGTTTCCATCCGACATCGCCAGAAAGCCGAATCCGCTTTCGGCGACTTTCACGTTCTCCACGGTCTGCGCGAGTTGATCGAGCGTGATATCTGCACCGGCCGTACCCGCGACATTCTTCCTGTCGGCGCTCCAGAGGGGATGGAAGAAACTGACGATCAGCTTGCCGGTTATCGCGTCGGTATAAGGTGCGGTCTGGGTAATGCCATCTGCGACAGGCTGTGTCTGTGCACCGGCAGCCCAGCTTTGCCACGTCTCATAAAGACCGGGAAAAAAGAAGTCCCAGAAATTGGCTTCGTTGTGACCCGGATAAAGGCGATCGAAAGTCTGCGCCTGATCCGTATAGGGCGCTGTCCTGAATATCGGCCGTTCCTTTGGGCCGATGAAATACATCTGAAGCTTCGAGGAGCCACTCTTGAGAAGGCTTGGCGCAACAAGGTCAAGCACTGCGCTTGCCTGAATTTCGGCCTGCACGTCCGGCCGGGGCGAATGATCGGCATCCAGCAGATAGCTCCAGGCACTGACGACGGACGGCGAGCCGGGCGCATTCTGCGCCCATTGGCCAACAGGGTCGAAAGAAAGCCGAATACTGCCCGGGGAGGTGGTCGATATCGCTGATCCGATATCTGCCTGCCTCCGCGGATTGTCGATCTGCTCCTGAAGCACACCGGCAAGCACGCCGACATCGCTATTTACCTGACCAAGAAGCAGAGAGACCTGATCTGCGGTGGAATTTGCATAGGTGCGAATGTAATCCTGGCTCGCCTGCTCAAGTCCATGGCCGACTTCCTCAGTCGCATCTCGTGACAGGCGCTGCACATTCCATAGCGCCAGTCCACCGCTGATCAGCAGGTCAAGGAGAACCGCGCCACCAACGACAAGGATGAACTTGGCCCTGAATGAGCCCCATGGCCGGGTGCTGGTCTGTGCGCCGTCCATCAATATGGTTTCCGCCCTGATGCTGCCCAGATCGGCCATCCCGCATAGCCCTTGGGGTGAAGGGCTGCGAGAACATGATCCTTGAAGCCCTGCCGAAACCGTCTGATGAATTCCGGCGGATCGCCGCGACGCACAGCCATTTGCCCGGCATAGACATTTTCCCATGCCTCGATCACATCGGCAAAATCCCTTGGATCTCCGTCGAGATTGGTCACCATGAAGGTCTCGACCTGTATGGCGTCGAAACCGGCATCGGTCAGAAGACGACGGCTCTTCGGCCCCATTTCAACATCCATGTCGAAATGGCTGAAGAGCTTGGCCACCTGCTCGTAGGTCCACCGGATCGTTTCCGAATGCGGCTCGCCCAGGCAATGCGAGTTTTTTTCGTTGGTGATGTATACTCTGCCGCCCGGTTTACAGATCCGGTAGAGTTCACGCAGCAGAACATCCGGGCGGTCGAAAATCTGCAAGGAGTGACGGCAGGTCACGAAATCGAACTGGCTGTCCGCCATCAGCATCTGCGAGGCATCCCCATACGTGTATTCGATCGATTTCAAGCCGAAGTCTTCAGCCACTTGCCTTGCGTATTCGAGGCTTTTCTTCGAGTGATCCAAGGCGAGAAGCCGCGTGGGATTGAAATGCCGTTTGACCAGGGTCGCGAAGTCTCCGATACCGCAGCAGATATCTGCGACAGCCATGCCGTCGCGCAGACCGTGTCGGCGAAGGATCTCGCGCTCGTGACGCCAGGTCATCTTCGTCTGTGTTCGCAGAATCGGGATGAAGCTCTCGTCTTCCACGAAGGTTTGTCCGGGATAAAAGGCCGAATCGTAGATTTCGACCACAAGATTGGGAAGACCTGATGCCAAGGTCTTGAAGAGAGGGGCTGACCAGGCAATCACGCTTGACGTGACGATGACGATATTGCGCTGCGGGCCTGCCTTGCAGGCGTTTATCAACGTATCCTCAAGGCAGCGAAACGCGGTCATGTTGAGATGAGTAAGACGCTTCAAATTCACATAGACGGTATTCTGGCTCTCAAGCAGACTGCGTCTGACCACGTCCGTTACGCTTGCCATCTCTTCGGATATCCGTGGACGCATTCTGCCACTCAGTACGATCTCCTGATTGAGTTCGTTGAATTCCACGGAAAACGATGACGCGAACCGGCTCAATGGACGGCCTCCCGCGCATGAAAATCCGCAACCAGCAATACCCGGTCATCTGCATCGGCTTCAGCATGAATATCGACTTCGATGGCTTGAGCGAGGGCGATCAGGTCATGAACAGGATGCCGGGGGCTCGCAGCGGCAGGCTCACAGAGCGTCGCCCATGGCATGCTGCTGTCCTTTTCGTACAGAAAGCCAACGCTAAAGCGTATGCACAGACCATTTTTGACGAGCTTGAAATCGACCTTACTCATCGCGCGGGCCGAGCTGAATGCCACCTCGACAATCTCATTGATAAGCTGGGAACTGAAATTGGCGTATCGTGCCGGATCCTCGTGCGACTGAGCCACGATATCTGCCAGATATTCGGCAATCACGTCGCAGAGACGAAATTCCGAAGTGAAGAAACTCACGTCCAGTGACAACGCCATCATATCCTGAAATTCCATCGGCTTGGGACTGAGGTGTTGTACGGTCATGATCATCTCCACCTGCGGTTCCGGAAGGGGCCGGGATATGGCTTTCATGGCCGGGCATGTTCGTCCGGAGCCATGGGCGGTCGAGTTGGTATGTGCTTTAGAAAACCAGAACTTTTCATAAAACCCTTTATTGCCGATGCGGGTAAGGGCTTTCCGATTGCGTGCCCCTGAAGGCGATCGCATCCCAGGTCGCGCAGCCATTCGACCTGTTCGGGCGTTTCCACACCTTCGGCGGCAACCTCCATTCCCAGATCATGCGCGAGTGTCACAACCGAGCGAACGATGGCCTGGCTCTTGGGATCCGTTTCGAGATCGGACACGAAATACTTGTCGATCTTCAACGTGTCGAAAGGGAAATTCTTCAGGTAGCTCAAGGAAGAATATTGCGTTCCGAAATCGTCCAGAGCGATCCTGATGCCAAGTACGCTAAGTGTGTTGAGAGTGTCGAGATTGTTTACCGTGCGTTCCAGCAGAACGCTTTCGGTGATCTCAAGCTCGAGACGCTCGGATGGGAGACCAACGGCGTCCAGTACCTGAGAAATCCGGTCGGTCAGGCCGCTGACAAGGAATTCCGCGGGAGATAGATTAACGGCGACGATGCAGTCCGACGGCCAGTTCAGCGCTTCGCAACAGGCGTTTTCCAGAACCCATCGCCCGATCTCGCTCATCAGGCCGTCCGTTTCGGCCATCGGAATGAAAACAGCCGGAGGAATGTTTCCGAGCAGCGGATGTTGCCACCGAAGCAATGCTTCGAAGCCGATCAGCCGGTGACATTCGACAATCGGTTGGTATTCCAATGAAAATTGGTCTTTTTCCAGCGCGATCCGCAAGCTTCTTCGCAGTAGTTCACGTTGCTCGATGATCTGCAGCA
The DNA here is from genome assembly GCF_019511445.1 of Aliirhizobium wenxiniae. Taxonomy (GTDB): domain Bacteria; phylum Pseudomonadota; class Alphaproteobacteria; order Rhizobiales; family Rhizobiaceae; genus Neorhizobium; species Neorhizobium wenxiniae_A. The sequence continues at coordinate 110,185 of NZ_JAEUAN010000008.1, read as the reverse complement.
TGGAAGCGTCAAATGCGCTGGCTCGACCGCGCCCTTCCTTCTTTGCTGCATAGAGCGCGACATCCGAGGTTTTCATCAATGTCTCAGGGTCGGAGCCATCGGCAGGAGCAGTTGAGATCCCGACGCTGAGCCCGACAAACACCGAGATGCCGTCAAGCGTGAAAGGTTGTTTGAAGGCTTGGACGAGAGCGTGTCCCAAGTCTTCCTTGCGCTGCAGATATTCGGGGCCGATCGATATGATCGCGAATTCATCCCCGGCCAAACGATAGGCGCGCTCCGTGCCGGCGAGGCAATCTTTAATCCGGCCTGCTGCAAATTGAAGCAGCTTATCGCCAGCCGGGTGTCCCAAAGTGTCGTTTACGGGTTTGAAATCATCGAGATCGAGCTGCATTAAGCAGACAGCATTGCCGTCCCCCAAAACGCCCCCCAGCGCTTCCGACAGATCGCTTGCAAACTGCCGCCGGTTCGGAAGTCCGGTCAGCGGATCATGTGTGGCTTGATGCAAGAGGGCTGCGCGTTCGGCTTTGTCACCAGCCCGATAGGTCTGAACAACGCCATAGAATTCTCCGATTGCATGGATCGCAAGCTCTCGGAATGTTCCGTTTCCCACATCGCGGTTGAAACGCAGTGGCTGCTCGCGTGTCGCTTTGAAGTGATCCTGAACGGCTGCGCTATCCAGTTCGGGATAGATTTCCCAAAGAGAGGGGCTGTTTTCGCGGGACACAGAAGGCAAAAAGCCGGTCGACATGTCAGCAAGCCTGAATTCGCGATCGAAGACCGCAAGTCTGTCGTTCCAGTCATCAGTGGCGTCTGGAGAAAGGTGCCAACTGGTTTGCGCATTGCTCATTTGTGAGAGAACCCCCTCATCGTAGCTTGTCTACGTACTCGCTTAGCCTATGCCTTGGGGTATATTAGCGCGACCTACTTAAAAATCGACCAATAAAGCTGATAGGAAACAATATTCGGCTCCCGTGGAGGCGGCCACCGTTCTCACGGCCGAATAGGTTGACCAAAACGCCTCTTTCGGTCGTCCCGATAATTTGCCAGCTCAAGCCGTATATGGCGGGATACGTTTCCAACTAGGGCAGGCATCGCCCACCGTGGCTGGATGGGGAGGCGTCCCAATATCTAAACGCTACTGGATGCCAGCGGATGATTGAGGGACGGTTCGGATCTTGGACGGTTGAATGCCGAACCTCCGCAGGAAAAGTTGCGAGAAATGGCTCGAGTTGCCGTAGCCAACGGCAAGCGCTGCCTGGGTTACGTTTACATTCCCACTTTCGATCAACCGGCGTGCCTCGAGCAATCTCTGCTCCTGCAGAAATGTATAGACGGCGTAGCCGTAAATGCTCTTAAAACCGGTTTTCAGGCGCTTTTCCGTCAATCCAGCCTCGCGGGCGAGTTCGCTTAGGGTCCATGGCCTCGCCAATTCAGCGATCATGAGGTCACGGGCGCGCTGAAGGAGGCGTTTGTCGCGCGGTGGGATCGATGCTGTTGGCTGCGCCCTGCGCATGGCAGAAATGGAGGCATTGATGATATCGAGCGCCCTTGCCTCGAACGCCAGATCGTCGCTTTCCACCATGGCGCTGTCGAACAATGCGCGCGCCACCGCGAGAAGCTGCGGCGGAACCGGCAGGATACCGACCCATGTACCGTTGCCGCAGGCCATATGCAGGCTGTGGTTTTCATCCAGCGACGAGAGGACATCGGCGGCGCCGAGCTTCTGCCAGAGCGCGATGTCTACGCGAATGTCCAATCCCTTGAAACGCGTCCCGATCGGTACGTCATAAAAGCCGATCGCACCTTTCGGAGCCGCCATAATATAGATTCGGCCCGGGCGGTAAGGGATGCTCGAAAGCCTTTCATCCGCGGTTCCAAGCAGCCAGCCTTGGCCCGATGCCTCGAATAGAAAGTCGATCGCGATGCAGGGTTCGGTGGAGAAGCGTCCGACAAAATCGGCCCCGATCACCATGTCGAACACGGAGATGGTCAGCCCAGGGCGCACACCGAGGATCTTGTAGGCACCTTCCGTCGAAACGGACGAGAAACTTTCGTCAGCAGGGTTTGGGCCAAGCACGACGATATTTTCCTGATCAGACTGGGCCAGAGCCCGCTGTTCCACACGCAGATTCATTCTTTCTCCGCCAAACGGCTACCGGGCCGAAAAAATGGCCCCGATCACAATATCCATGAACCTGATTACAATAGTCAAGTTTTGACGATTGGATTATTCGGGGCACCTGTTTCGTTGCGAGGGGTAATGTCTGCGACCTTATTGAAATTTTCCGCGCGCTCCGGCGCGTGGGTCGTGCTCGGCTTGTTGGCCGGACTTTATGCCGCTCAGTCGGTGACCGGCAACATGGTGCAATCGGCGCTACCGGTCGCCTTGCGCGATGCCGGGATGCCGCTCAATCAGATTGGCTATCTCGCCGTGCTGTACCTGCCTTGGGCTCTGAAATTCCTGTGGGCGCCATTGGTCGACAAGTTCTTCACGGAGCGTGGCTGGATCCTGGCCTGCCAGGTTGGTATCGCGGTCTGCTTCCTGGTCGCCATGACCTTTCCGCCACAGACACATCTGATGCCACTTTCGGTCGTATTGATCGTGATGGCGACCTTGGCGGCGACGCAGGATATCGCAACGGATTCGCTTGCCGTAAGGGCGACAAGCGAGGAGACCCGTGGCGCTGGCAGCGGCGCATCGACTGCCGGTGCCTATCTGGGTTTCCTGGTCGGCGGCGGCATATGGTTGATCATCTACAGCCATGCAGGTTGGGCCGTATCGATGGCCGCGATGGCGGGTTTCATATTGCTCCTGAGCATTCCTGTTCTGCTGTCTTCCGGTCTCGCGGCCCCAAAGGACCGATCGGCCTTCACCAGACGTGTCGCGCTGAGGGAGAGCCTGTCCAACCGGGCATTGATGAGCGGCCTGATTTTCCTGCTTGTCTATCAGGTCGGTATCCGGATGGGATCTTCGATGACGGGGCCATATCTTGTCGACAAAGGCATGTCGCTTGATGTGATCGGCATGGTGCGCGGGGCCGGTGGCGCGATTGCCGGGTTCATTGCCGCAACGCTTTCAGCGCTGCTCGTCCAGACCATCGGAATCCGCCGCGGCATCATTGTGGCGGCTGTGATCAACACCGCGCTTCTTTTGGCGCTCGCGTCCCTGGAGCTCGTCGGTTCCGTTTGGCCAACGCTCGCTGCGACGCTGCTTGTCGCACAGGTGGCCGCAGTGGCGATGTCCTTTGTCGCGCTTTACGCGGCCATGATGAACTGGTGCAATCCCGCTCAGACGGCAACGGATTTCGCGTCCTGCAAAGTCTTGACGCCATCGTTGCGATCGCGGCATCCGCAGTTGCCGGGCAATTGGGCAACGCATTGGGCTATGGCGCCCTCTTTGCCGTCTCGGCTGTCTTCATCGTCTTTGCCATGCTGCTCGTTCCCCATCTCCTGGCTTTTTCCGGCCAGTCTCTCCCGCATTTCTCCAATGAAGAAAAGGTATCGGAACCATGATGCGCCATCGCTTTTCCAGCGTCTCCGCAATCACCATCCTTGCAGGCGTGTTGCCACAGGCCGCAGCAGCCCAGGATGCAGCTACGGAAACCGCGCTTGCTCCGATCGTCATCACCTCGACAAAACGAAGCGAGGACTATTTCGTCCTGCCTTCCACGGTAGATATTGCGACTGCTGAGGACTTGCAGGTTCGCAGCGCAGCGCCAAAACGACCAGTATACGGTCATGGGAACGGGTGAAGACGTCGGTGGCACGGATGACGTCAACGGTCAGGTGCGTTTGCGTTACGCCCCGGATGACAGCCCGCTTGATGTAATGGTGACGGCAGGCCGCGGCCATGTCACATCGACTGAAGAATATTTCGTTATGGAAAGCATGCTGAAGGACAGGGTCGCCCTGCCGGTTCCGTCGGAATACACGCTGGACACCTGGAATTTTGGCATCAACGCCAGCTACGATCTGGGGCCCGCCACGATCACGGCGCTTACCGGGTATCAGAAAAGCGACTTCGACCGCACGGTCTTTGGTTCCTACACGCCCGAAAAGCAGTGGACACTGAGCCAGGAATTGCGCATCGCCTCCAATCCTGATGAAGGTTATGCGATCGACTATGTCGCCGGCGTCTACTACCAGCATCTCGATTTCGAGAGAAACCTTCCGGCCTATGGCCAGGTCGCGCGGCAGAAGATCGATAGCTACGCAGCCTTTGCAGACTTGACCTGGCATGCAACCGATCGGCTGGACATCACACCCGGCCTGCGCCTTGATTATGAACGCGCGGAAGCAGAGGCGGTCGGCTTCATCAATTTCAAGGATGACAACGACTTCATGTCGCTCTCACCGAAGCTCGGTGCAAGCTACGGACTGACCGATGAGCTACGTGTCTACGGACTGTTCAGCACCGGCTACAAGGCGGGAGGGTTCACACGCACGGTAACTTCGCTGAACAATTCCTTCACCTACGACCCACAGACCACCTACAACGGCGAAGTAGGCTTGAAGTACCGTAACGATGCGGGGACGCTCGAAGCTCAGCTTTCGGCCTATTACAACATAACCACGGACTACCAGATGTTCGTCGGCGTCCAGCCGAACCAATATCTGCAGAATGCTGGGGAGATGACGGCCAAGGGCGTCGATCTCAAGATCAGGGCACGTCCGACCGACGAACTCGGCGTCACTTTGGGTCTCGGTTACAACCACAGCGAATTCACGGACTATAATGATCCAACCGGAGCAGGCCTCGACTATACCGGCAATCGTGTCCCCTACGCGCCGAGATTCACCGCCAACCTGATGCTGGACTATCGGTTTGACCTTCAGGAGGCCTCGGGGGCGATTATCCCCTATGCCGCGCTGACCTATCTCGGCGACATCTACTTCGACGAGAGCAACGGCGTCGGCCAGGAAGGTTATGCGCTGGTGGATCTCGGCGTCAAATGGGAGCTGGACGACAGAGTGGCGGCGGAAGCATTCGTTACCAACCTCTTCGACAAGACATATTCCACCTACGGCTTCAACGTTGCGCCCTACGGAAATGTCTATCAGCTCGGCGAAGGCCGCGCTGTCGGCGCACGCCTCAGCATGACATTCTGAGGAGGTCGATATGCGTGTATTGATCGCCGGCGGAGGACCCGCCGGCATGACCCTCGCCGCCTGCCTGAAGGAACGCGGGATCTCAAGTGTCGTCGTGGAGAAAGCGAAAAAGGGACGTACGGGCGGTTATTCGATCGGCCTGCATGTCAACGGGTGGAACGTCGCCGAGAAGTTGGGGCTGATAGAAAGTTTCAAGGAGAAGGCGATGCCGCTCGGGCCTGCGCTACATCGGGACAGACACGGCAGAAAGCTATTTTCCTATGACTACCGAACGCTCTACAAGGCGTCCGGTGGCAAGATTCTTGCGATCATGCGTGAGGATTTCCAGGCGATCCTGACCCAATATGTCGAGGCGGATGTCGACATACGTTACGAAACCACAGTTGCGAGCGTCGTTGAGGATGTCGAGGGTGTCGATGTCATCTTCTCCGATGGTCTGCGTGAGCGTTTCGATCTCGTCGTCGGGGCAGATGGTTATCGCAGCGCCTTGCGGGAAATGTTATTCGGGCCGCATGACGAATTCCTCAGGCCTCTCGGCTATCGAGCCGCTGCCTGGCGCGTGCCGGTCAAGGGTGTGCTCGGCGCCAGCTTCGTCGGCATGATGGACGTCGATCATCAGGGTGGCCTTTACAATATCGGCGATGGATCCGCTGCAACCCTCTTTTGCTGGCGGGACGATCGGACGGACTGTCTGAATGCTGATCAGCGCCGCCAGGTGCTGCTGGAACATTTCGGCACATGGCCGGATCCCGTATCCTCATGCCTGCGATCCGCAATCGACTGGGACGCTTCTTTCTTCGATACCGTTTCGCAGATCGAAGTTTCCAAATGGTCGAGGGGGCGTGTCGTACTGCTTGTCGACTCCGCCTGGTGCCTCACCTTTCTTGCTGGCCAAGGCACGTCCACGGCGATGGCCGGGGCTTATGTCTTGGCTGCGGAACTGGCACGCCAACCCTATGCCGAAGCCTTCGCAGCATATGAGGATCGGTTGCGACCCTTGGTTACCAGGATGCAGGCGGTTTCCCGCAAGATCGGCGGTCACTACATACCGCAAAGCAAATTCGGGATGCGCGTGCAGTCCTGGGTCTTGCCGATCATGCTATCGCGGCCTTTCATCAAACTGGCCGCCCGTCAGTTTTCTGCGCCTGTCCTGCCGCTGGATAGCTGAGCTGCCAAGCAGGATGCCAGCGGAAGCAAAGGTCCTCAAAGCCATCGTCAATCCGGCCGCGCAGGAAGACCAAGACACGCCGATCGCAGGAAGATGCGGCCTGTTTCAGGAGTGCCTTAGATCGTTCAAGCCGCGATGAGCGGAAATTGCCTTCCGTATCGCCGGAACGGTGTCGTTACCCTCGCGGAACAGGTTGATAACGATCGCGGCTGCCAATTCCGCCTCCGGGCTTTTCTTTTCGACCTTGGCGTCCTCGATCCACTCTCCGAGAGCGGTTTCGACAATGGCAAGCTCGGTTGGCCCGAATGTCTTCTCTAGAAATGTTTTCATTTGATGCATCTTGTCTCTATCGCGCGGGATGTGGGTCGCGATGGCGAATTCGTCAAGATCGCTCATGCGCCTCTTTTTTATCACAACCTCATCAGGCAGGCCGATTTGTCGCTATGTCTTGACAGTCATCCAGACGCGCTGCTCGAGTGCCCCTGGATGACGGTGCTACGATTTCTCGATCTGCTACAGCTACTGTCCGGCAAGTGGGCGGAGCGCATCAGTCGCTCATGCGACCTGCTGCAAAAATCACCGAAACGAGCCCTGCTGCCAAAATGACGGATACGAGGCAGTTGGGGATGCCTGTATCCAAACTGCGCAAGGCCAGGCTTAGGAAGATAAGTGCTGCGCCAACCGTCATCGTTCGGTTGCCGGCAAGTCTCACAATGTCTTTCATTGAACTCTCTGGGAAACTGATTGATCGAACGCGCATGGCAACAGCCGGCCAAATTCGGCGCTTGGCTGTCGTCAGGCGGCAACCGCTCTCTGTGAGCGGAGATGAGCGCTAATCGCGCCTCTGAGTTCGCCAACTGTTGAGAAAAGCCGGTCATCGAGATCGATGACGTGAAACTTCACAGCGATAAAACGCAGCTTCCCACTATCCGGAATGGCTATGCCAACGGGCAGTCCGCCATGTTCAATGACCTGCTTCTGCATGTCCTTCACTCCAATCTCGCAATCTTTCTCCAGTGTTTTCGGCCGTAAGCGGCGCGATACACATCTGCATTCGCGAGTGGAGGCGGCATTTGAAGACGGATGACCCCACAAACTTGCTGGCAATGCCTTGGCCTTCAGCGTTGAAGTGTTTCATGTCCGACTTCCATTCATTCTGTTTTCGTCACGGGTAATCTAACCGCGCATGCCATGAGGCACGAGGCAAATTAATCTATCTTTCCTGTAGATTTTGGATATGCGTTCGCCCGTGGAATATGAGTAGATGTCTGTCTTTCCATGGCGCGGAAGCGTCATCGAGACCGATACCGGTTGAGATTTGCCGTCGCGAAGGCGATTCCCTGGGATGGCAGATGTCAGCTCTCGGTGGAGCCGGAACCTGCCCGAGCTTGCCTCAGGGCTTCCGTCATCTCACCTCTTGCCGCATTGAGGAGGTGCTCCATGGCCTGGCGTGCTGCTTCCGGCTGCCGCATACGGATAGCTTCCAGAACATCGTGATGACTTGAAATCGCCTGCTCGTGTGATTGGCTGGCGCGATTGGTCAGCCGGAAGCTCGCAAGCAGCGCCGCCTGAATGGCGCTTGCAAACTGGCGATAGACCCAGTTGCCGCTGGCGTTGATGATGGCTGCGTGGAATTCGAGATCGGCCCTGCTCCAGGCTTCGGTATCGCGGGAATTGGCCTCGACCATGTCCTCGAATGCCTTGGAGATCTGGTAGAGTTGGCGCGCATTGGCATTGGCGGCCGCCTGCGCTGCAGCCGCTGGTTCCAGCAGCTGGCGGGCGTCCATCAGCGAGGAATAAAAGGCTTCGTCGGCGCCGACCGACAGCATCACATCGAGAACGATGGGATCGAGATAGTTCCAGTTCTCCTTCGGGAGGATGGTCGTGCCCGCCCTTGTCCTTGATCGCACCATGCCGAGGGCAGAGAGATATTGCATCGCCTCGCGCAGGCTGGTTCGACTGACGCCAAATCGTTCGGTAAGTTCGGCCTCGTTGGGAAGTGTGGAATTCTCCGGAAAAGCGCCCGACACGATCATCTCAACAAGACAGTGAAGCAGCGCTTCTCGCACGCCTCGTTTTCCGCGCTGGGCGATCGGAGTTCCGTGCTCGGTCAATGTTCGGGTCATGGATGGGTTTTTCAACGGAGGTCCTCAGTTGCCACTGCTGATTTCACATAAGGCAGACGCAGATAGCATTCTGCAATTCATAATATGAAGCGATCTCGAATTTTGATCAAATCCAGAAATAAATCATATTTATGTTGACATCTATCCTATGAATTTTAATCCTCCTCGACAGGGATGCGATGGCTTCTGGGCTCTTAATTTCGGGGCGGAAGAAATTCCGCAGGTTTTGCCATGGCCGCCAATGCAGCTGAAATTCTTTTCATATTTGGAGTATTTTGATGAAGATCACCAAGCTGACCACCTATATCGTGCCGCCGCGCTGGCTGTTTCTGAAGATCGAAACCGACGAGGGCATCGTCGGTTGGGGTGAGCCGGTCGTCGAGGGCAGGGCGCTTACGGTCGAAGCTGCGGTGCAGGAAATGGCCGACTACCTGATCGGCAAGGATCCGTTCCTGATCGAGGATCACTGGACGGTTCTTTATCGCGGCGGGTTCTACCGGGGCGGGGCGGTCCATATGTCGGCGCTTGCCGGCATCGACCAGGCGCTCTGGGATATCAAGGGCAAGGCGCTGGGCCAGCCGATCCACTCGCTGCTTGGCGGCAAGCTCAGGGATCGGATCAAGGTCTATTCCTGGATAGGCGGCGACCGTCCCTCGGACGTCGCGCGCAATGCCAAGGATGTCGTCGCCCGCGGTTTCAAGGCCATCAAGCTCAACGGCTGCGAGGAAATGCAGATCGTCGACACCAATGAGAAGGTCGAGAAGGCAGTCGAGACGATTGCCATAATCCGCGAGGCCGTCGGCCCGCATATCGGCATCGGCGTCGATTTCCATGGCCGTGTCCATAAGCCGATGGCAAAGGTTCTTGCCAAGGAGCTGGAACCCTACAAGCTGATGTTCATCGAGGAACCGGTGCTTTCCGAAAATCGCGAAACGCTGAAGGAAATCGCCAACCATTGCTCGACGCCGATCGCGCTCGGGGAGCGGCTATTCTCACGCTGGGATTTCAAGCAGGTTTTGTCGGATGGCTATGTCGATATCATCCAGCCGGATCTTTCGCACGCGGGCGGCATCACCGAATGCCGCAAGATCGCAGCGATGGCGGAGGCTTATGATGTGGCGCTGGCGCCGCATTGCCCTCTCGGCCCGATCGCACTTGCAGCATGCCTGCAGGTTGATGCCGTCAGCTACAATGCCTTCATCCAGGAGCAGAGCCTCGGCATCCACTATAATCAGGGCAATGATATCCTCGACTATATCTCCAATAAGGAAGTCTTCCATTATGCCGACGGCTTCGTCAGCATTCCGCAGGGGCCGGGTCTCGGCGTCGAAGTCGACGAAGCTTATGTGATCGAAAGAGCCAAGGAAGGCCACCGCTGGCGCAATCCGATCTGGCGACATGAAGACGGCAGCCTTGCCGAATGGTGAGATGATTTCTCGATAAAAACACGCGTCCGGCTCTATTCTGGCCGGGCGTCGTCTATCCGACGAAATCGGATATGGTTGACGAGTGCATATTCTGGAACACGCCCTCTCCGTAGTCCGGAAAATCGTTCAGCACAGTTCCGAACTGAAGGCCCAAGGCCCAGGCGCCCAAGGCGAAAATCGACAGGAGGATCGAGAATGACGGTCCGAAGTCTGTAAGCACAATATGGCCGAGGCGTAAAAGGTCGCTTGCGTTGGGCATGTCGTCAAACCTTAGACATCACGCGTGTGGTGAGAGAAAGAACGAGGGCGTAATGCCTGTCAGGGCTTCCGGTTCCGACGAAAGCTCAGTTTTTTTGATGAAATTGCGAAATCGTTATCGAGAGGACCGAAGATCAGTAGCCAGTACCGGATGGCTGTGGCTGCGATTGCCCCTCTTGATCTGGTAAGGACACAAGGCCTTCATGACGCCACGGACCGCCCAGATAGCTCCATAGATCGAGCCCGGTGATGCGGATTGTTGTCGGTTCGAACCGGCTTTTCAGCTCGAAAAACAACTGGTCTGCTTTCGCCCGCGATACCTTGTTCTGGATCGTGATATGCGGCCGGAATTTCTGCAGATCCTGCGGGCCGGGCCAGGAGCCGAAGCGGCGGACGAGTTCGACTCTCAACTCCTGCAGTTCGGGACTTTCGATCTTGAAGGCAACACCTGCTCCCAGATGCTGAACGCCGTTGACGGCTGCGGGAAAGCTCGCTCGCACAAGAAGCGTTTTGACCAGGATATCCCTGACCGCCGCGAGCCGCTGGCCGGGGAGATGATGGAAGACGGTGACATGCGCCTTGAGGAAATTGCGGGCAGGGGGAAAATGCGCCTGCCGAAGAAGATCGAAAGGTTGCATGTCATCAGCTTCGACATGCGCGGTTATGATCACTGGCGGCAGCGTCACCCGGCAATCATTCGAATTCGATGATCAATTCATCCACGGCAAGGCTTTGGCCCTGTGCGGCGGCAACGCGTTTCACAAGCCCCGCTTTCTCGGCCTTCAGGACGTTTTCCATCTTCATCGCCTCGACCGTGGCAAGCGTCTGACCGGCCTCCACCTTGTCGCCCGCGCTTACGGCGATAGACGTAATGACGCCGGGCATCGGGCAAAGCAGCATTTTCGACGTGTCCGGCGGCAGCTTGACCGGCATCAGCCTGGCAAGCTCTGCGATCCGCGGTGAGCGTACGCGCGCCAGAACATCCATGCCGTGCCAGCGTAGCCGGACGGCCGATCCCACCAGATCGACCTTTACCATCAGGCTTTCCCCGCCGAGATGAAAGTCCGCAAGGCTCTGTCCCGGGAACCAGCCGGTCGCAGCGGATATGTGATTGGCATCGCCAAAACGCACGAAGGCTCCATCGGCTGCTGTATCGAGTGTGACCGGGCTTTCGAATATGGGCTTTGCGCCAATCGAGAGCGTCACGACCCAGTCTTTCGCCACCGCCCGGCGACGCTTGGACAGCGTGCCGGAAATCCAGGTTGCCCGCTCCTCCAAAGACTGATTGACTAGCGCCGCGATGGCCGCAAGCTTGCGCGCATCGCCAACATCGGGCTCGACGCCGGAAAAGCCATCCGGAAACTCCTCCGTTATATAGGCAGTCGTCAGCTTGCCGGAGCGAAACCGTTCCTGCTGCATAACCGCAGACAGGAAGGGCAGGTTGTGGCCGATTCCTTCCACCTCGAACGCATCGAGCGCCGTGCCCATGGCGTTGATCGCGGCTGTCCGGTCCTCGGCCCAACTGCAAAGCTTGGCGATCATCGGGTCATAATACATCGAGATCTCGCCGCCCTCGAACACACCGGTATCGTTACGGATAACGGCTCCGCTATCCTGCAGTCCCTCGACCGGCGGGCGATAACGGGAAAGACGGCCGATCGACGGCAGGAAGTTGCGATAGGGGTCTTCGGCATAGAGACGGCTTTCGATTGCCCAGCCGCGAAGCACCACGTCTTTCTGTTTGAGAGAGAGCTTTTCGCCGGCGGCAATACGGATCATCTGCTCGACGAGGTCGATGCCGGTGACGAGTTCGGTCACCGGATGCTCGACCTGCAGGCGAGTGTTCATCTCGAGGAAGTAGAAGTTGCGTTTGCCATCGACGATGAATTCCACCGTGCCGGCGGAGAAATAACCGACTGCTTTCGCAAGCGCGACCGCCTGCTCGCCCATGGCCTTGCGGGTGGCTTCATCAAGGAAAGGCGAGGGGGCTTCCTCGATCACCTTCTGGTTCCGGCGCTGGATGGAGCATTCCCGTTCGCCGAGATAAAGCGTGTTTCCATGTTGGTCGCCCAGAACCTGGATCTCGATATGGCGCGGCTGATCGACGAATTTTTCGATGAAGATGCGGTCATCGCCGAAGGAGGCCTTGGCTTCGTTTTTCGAAGACTGAAAGCCTTCCCGCGCTTCCGCATCGTTCCAGGCGATACGCATGCCCTTGCCGCCGCCACCGGCAGACGCCTTGATCATGACCGGATAGCCGATAGAAGAAGAGATTTTCACCGCCTCGTCAGCATCCTCGATCAGGCCCATATGCCCGGGCACGGTCGAGACACCTGCCTCAGACGCGATCTTTTTCGACGTGATCTTGTCACCCATCGCCTCGATGGCCTTTACGGGCGGACCGATGAAGGTGACACCGGCTCTTTCGAGAGCCGCGGCAAAAGCGGCATTTTCCGACAGAAAGCCATAACCCGGATGCACCGCATCCGCGCCGGTTCTGGCAATCGCATCGAGTATCTTGTCGATGACGATATAGGACTGGTTGGAGGGTGCCGGGCCGATATGAACGGCTTCATCGGCCATCGACACATGCAGCGCATTCGCGTCGGCATCCGAATAGACCGCAACCGTTGCGATACCCATCTTCTGCGCGGTCCTGATAACCCGGCAGGCGATTTCGCCACGATTGGCGATGAGGATTTTCTTGAACATGTTTGCGGGCCTTCAGAGCGGTATCGTATCGTGTTTTTTCCAATGCGTCGTCACCTGCTTGTTGCGCAGCGAGGCAAAGGCGCGGGCGATGCGGCGGCGGGACGAATGCGGCATGATCACCTCGTCGATGAAGCCGCGTTCAGCGGCGACGAAGGGATTGGCAAAACGTTCCTCGTATTCCGTCGTACGGGCGGCGATCTTGTCCGGGTCGGAAAGTTCGGAGCGATAAAGGATCTCGGTCGCGCCTTTGGCGCCCATCACGGCAATCTCGGCCGTTGGCCAGGCATAGTTGATATCGGCGCCGATATGCTTCGACGCCATCACGTCATAGGCGCCACCATAGGCTTTTCGCGTGATCAGCGTCACCATAGGAACGGTCGCTTCCGAATAGGCAAACAGAAGCTTGGCGCCATGCTTGATAACGCCGCCATATTCCTGCGCGGTGCCCGGCAGAAAACCGGGAACGTCGACCAGCGTCAGGATCGGGATAGAAAAGGCATCGCAGAAGCGGACGAACCGCGCCGCCTTGCGCGACGAATCGATATCCAGGCAGCCGGCCAGAACCATCGGCTGGTTGGCGACCACGCCGACTGTTTGACCCTCGATACGGAGGAAGCCGGTGATTATGTTCTTCGCAAAAGCCTGCTGAATCTCGAAAAAGACGCCCTCGTCGGCAAGCGCCGTGATCAGTTCCTTCATGTCATAGGGCTTGGTCGCGCTATCTGGCACGAGTGTATCGAGGCGCATTTCGACCCGTGACGGATCGTCGTGAAAAGGCCTGACTGGAACCTTGTCGCGATTGTTGAGCGGCAGGAAGTCGAAAAGCTGGCGAACCGCTTCCAGCGCCTCGATGTCGTTTTCGAAGGCAGCATCGGCCACCGATGATTTTTGCGTGTGGGTAGTCGCTCCGCCGAGCTCTTCTGCGGTTACGATTTCGTTCGTTACGGTTTTCACCACATCGGGGCCAGTCACGAACATGTAGGACGAATCCCGCACCATGAAGATGAAATCGGTCATGGCCGGCGAATAGACCGCACCACCGGCGCAAGGCCCCATGATGACGGAGATCTGCGGAATGACGCCCGAAGCCTCTGCGTTGCGGCGAAAGACCTCCGCGTAACCGGCGAGCGAGGCAACGCCTTCTTGTATCCGCGCACCGCCCGAGTCGTTGAGGCCGATCACCGGAGCGCCGACCCGCACCGCCATGTCCATGATCTTGCAGATCTTTTGCGCATGGGTCTCGGACAAGGAACCGCCGAGCACAGTGAAATCCTGGGAGAAGACATAGACCTGGCGACCGTTGATCGTTCCCCAGCCCGTGACCACCCCATCACCCGCAACCTTCTGATCCGCCATGCCGAAATCGACGGCGCGATGGGTGACATACATGTCGAATTCTTCGAACGAGCCTTCGTCGAGCAGCACTTCGATCCGCTCACGGGCGGTCAGCTTGCCTTTGGCATGCTGGGCCTCGATCCGCTTGAAACCGCCGCCCAACCTTGCCTCCGCGCGGCGTTTTTCGACTTCGTTCAGGACTGCGCGCATATTTCCTCCCAAAGAATGTGCGAATGCAGGCATATAAAGATAGCAAAATCCGAGCGAGGGAAAGGCCGAGTTAAGTCTTACGACTTCCACAGGCGCTCGCGGCGACGCAGGCGAACATCTGGCAGCAATCAACGGAAGAGAGGATATCGGCCTTGGTTCGACATCATCTCGACAATGTGTGACGCCAGACACGAATTGTTGCGTATAGACTTGGGTTGCTAAAGCGACGCAGTTAATGCGACACCTAGTATTATCTCTCTGCACCTGGGATTAAAGCTGAATGCGCATTCGTTACGGTTTCATTGGTCTGTTCCTTCTCCTGGCACCGTCTGCCTATGCCTTGGAGCTTGGGACGCCTCCTGTTCTGGCACCGCAAAAGAGCCAGGCGGAAGCCGCCAATTTGAGCGCGCAGTTTCTAGAGCGGTATGCCTATAAGCCGGTTCCGCTGGATGACGCCTTGTCGGAAAAGATCATGGACCGGTATCTCAAGTCGCTTGATCCTGACCGTAGTTTTTTCCTCCAGGCTGATATCGACAAGTTCATGGTGAACAAGACCATGATCGACGATGCCATCAGCAACGAAGACCTGAAAATCCCGTTTTCGATATTCAACATCTATTCGCAGCGCGTTGTGGACCGCATGACATATGCGCGGGGCCTGCTCAAACAGGGCTTCGATTTTAGCGTGCGTGAAGACTACACCTTCTCGCGCGAAGACGTGGCATGGCCGCAATCGGAAGATCAGATTCACGACCTTTGGCGCAAAAGCGTCAAGAGCGACTGGCTGCGGCTGAAATTGGCAGGCCAGGCCGATGCAGCAATTCGCAATACCCTCGACAAGCGTTACGAGAATATCCTGCAACGCGTCTACACCTACAAAAGCGACGACGTTTTCCAGTCCTTCATGGCTGCCTACACGACCTCCGTCGATCCGCATACCGACTATTTCGGTGCGGCTGCCTCGGCAGATTTCGACATCTCGATGAAGCTTTCGCTGGTCGGTATCGGCGCGGTCCTGCAGGAGCGTGATGGTTACACGACCATCCGAGAACTTGTACCCGGCGGACCGGCGCAACTGTCCGGGCAACTGGCGGTCGGAGATCGCATTATCGGTGTGGGCCAGGGCAAAGCTGGTGCCGTCAAGGAAGTGGTTGGCATTCGCCTCGATGAAGTTGTTCAGTTGATCCGCGGAGAAAAAGATTCCGTCGTACGGCTCGATATTCTCCCCGCAGAGACCGCCGCCAATGGAAGCCACCGGGTCATCAGCCTGGTGCGCGACAAGATCAGCCTCGAAAAACAGGCTGCGAAGAAGACGATCGTGCCGATCGAGGACCATGGCGTATCCCGCAAGATCGGGGTCATTGCGCTCCCGGCGTTCTACGAGGATTTCGAAGCACGGCGTAAGGGCGACAAGAACTACCGAAGCGCCAGCCGCGACGTTGCCAAGCTTCTCGGAGAGTTGAAGCAGGAAAAGGTCGATGCTGTTTTGATCGATCTGCGTGACAATGGCGGCGGCTCTTTGAGCGAAGCGATCGAACTGACAGGCCTTTTCGTCGGGAAAGGTCCGGTTGTCCAACAACGCGATGCTGCCGGCAGGGTAGAGGTGGAAAGCGATGATCTTTCCAAGCCTGCCTGGACTGGGCCGACCGGTGTCCTGATCAATCGCGGATCGGCTTCCGCATCAGAGATTTTCGCAGCAGCGATACAGGATTATGGTCGCGGCGTTATCATCGGCGAGCCCAGTTTCGGCAAGGGCACGGTGCAGACCGTCATCGATCTCGATCAGGCTGCCCGCAACGACACGCCGAAATATGGCCAGTTGAAGCTGACGATCGCCCAATTCTTCCGCATCGATGGTGGGACAACCCAGCTTCGTGGCGTCACACCCGACATCACTCTGCCGGGCCTCCTGGATCCGAAAATCGTTGGCGAGTCGAGCTATGACAACGCGCTGCCATGGGACAAGATCAAGCCTGCGAGATATAAAGCGTCGAACAAGACAGCTTCATTACTGCCAGAATTGCTGAGCCGACACGAAGCACGCGTGAAAAATGACCCGGACTTCCAGCGGTTCGTCGAGGATGCTGCGGAATTGAAGGCGCAACGGGAAAAACGCGTCATCTCCCTTAACGAAGCGGAGCGCCGGGAAGAGATGCGAGCGCTTGAGCGCCGCCTGAAGGAACGTGCGCAAGGCGACGACGGTTTGCTGCGTGGCGAGGACGACGGGCTGCAGGCAAACGAGCGCAGCTTGAGTGCCGATCTTGCGCTCGAAAATGCGCGAAAGAATGCGAAGGACGTCCTGAAAACCGAAGCAGCCGCGATCGTTGCCGACGCAGCGGATTTGTTGTCGCCCGTCAGGAAAGCAGATAGCCAGCCATAGGCAATCCGGGATCGACGCTAAGCGCTGACTGGCAATTGACCAGTCAGGCTTGGCTATCCAGAGATTGCCGACAGGCTGGGCGTCGTCTTGGCTTTCAAGAGTTGAGGCCTTGGGCGCGAAAACGTCTTCAATCCGCGCTTCCATCCAGCAAGAGCAGGCGCCGAGGCTCGCACGACCTCGCATGGATCTGCCGCATCGAGGGCCACAATGTCTGCCGGCCCACCGACTGCGAGATCATGGCGCAAGCCCATGATCTCAGAGGCTTGCGCGCTCACCATATCGAAGACGAGCGCGATATCTTCGTCACGCGATAGCTGCATGACATTGGCATAAAGATTGGCCATGCGTGCCAAAGAAGCATCGCCGAATGGCGTGAACGGGTTCAGCACATTGTTGGTCGCGATTGCCGTTCTGACGCCCAACGCCGAGAGGGCGTTGGCCGGTGCGATCCCACGCGGAATGCTGAAGTTCGATTGCCGCCCCATGAGAAACAGATCCGTTGCAGGCAGAACGGTAAGAGCGATACCTGCATCGGCAATCTTTCTGCCAACCACGGCAAGTGTATCGGGATCGAGCATCGACAGATTCGTGACGTGACCGATCGTAACGCGGCCGGCATAACCATTCGCGCACGTTGCTTCGATCACCGCTGGAAGATCGGTCTTTGCCGGATCAAGGTTGAAATCGAGATGGAAGTCGATATCGACATCATGCTTTCGCGCAAGCGCGAAGATCCTGCGGACATGCTCGGCTGAATCCACATCGGTATAGGGGCATCCGCCGATCAGGTCGGCGCCTGAGTGGAGCGCCTCGTCGAGCATGGCTTCGGTTTCCGGTTCCTGTGTCAGCCCTTCCTGCGCAAAGGCGCAGATCTGGATATCGATCGCGAAGGCATAGTTGTCGCGAACCCGCTTGATGGCCTCGAAGGAACGCAATCCTGCACGCGGATCGATCTCGACAAATGTCCGCATCCGGTTGGTGCCATGCATGATCGCCTTTTCGACCAGCATCGATGCTCGCATGTAGACGTCGTCTTCGGAGAACCCGGCCTTTGCCTTAGCCGTTTCGCGCACGGCCTCTTCGAGCGTGCCCGCGCAGATCGAGCAGCGCTCCATGATGCAAGCCTTGTCGAGATGGATGTGGCTTTCAGCAAAGCCGGGAAAGGCGAATGCGCCTTCCAGATCCTCTTCCTCCACTGCCTCACAGGAAATCCTGTTTCCTATTTCCGCTATCAGGCCGTCCCGGATGGCGATATCGACGAGGCCCGGATGTCGGGCAACGGAAACATTGCGGAGAACAAGATCGACTTCCATCTGAAACCTATATGCCGATAGCGCAGCCATCGCTGCGCGGGTCATGAGCCCCTTCCATCCAGCCGTCCTCGTTCAATCGAATGACGCCAGCCTGGCCGGAGAGAGCATTGAGGGCAGGGATCGGAATGACTTCGTGCCCGCGACCGGCAAGCTCTGCCAGAACATTCCCGCCGACCGCATCCTCGATCTTCAGGTTGTCGCGGGTGTCGGAGAAGGTGCGGCCCAATAGGAAACGGGGGGCTGTAAGAGCGGAAAGCGGATCGAAATCGTGATCTATCAATCGGCTGAGAAGAACGGTCAGTGTCTGCGGCTGTCCGTCTGCGCCCTGGGTACCGTAGAGAAGATGCGGCATCCCGTTCTTCAGGCCGAGGCCGGGATTGAGCGTGTAGAAGGGCCGCTTGCCGGGCGCCAGCACGTTGGGGCTTTGCGGATCGGTGCTGAACGCGGCCCCACGGTTCTGCCAGAGAATACCAGTATCCGGCAGCAAGACGCCGCTGCCCCAGTCGTAATAAGTGCTCTGCAACACACTCGCCGATCGGCCTTCGGCATCCACGGCGGCAAGATAGACTGTGTCACCGGTCTGGAAGCGGTGGGGCCAGGGCAGGGCGGATGCGGGATCGATCGCATCCGACTTGGCCGCGAGATAATCTCTTGCCAGCCATTCAGCACAATGTTGCGCGGCGAAGTCCGGATCGGCGATCCGCCCGCGGTCGAGAAACGCCTGCTTCACCGCCTCGACACAGAGATGATAAAAGTCGGCAGACGTCGGATCGACATCTCGCATCGGAAAATTCGAGAGGATTCCCATGATCGCTAGTGTCGAAATGCCCTGTGAAGGCGGTGGTGGCGCCAGAAGTTCCATGTCGCGATAGGTGAGGGATACCGTGTCGGTGAGCGTTGCTGCCGTCTTCGCCAGATCACTCATCCGGATCGGGCTGCCGACGGATTTCAGTGTCTTGGCAATGCGATATGCGAGTTCACCCTCGTAGAATTCGCGATGTCCCTGCAGGGCGATCGTTTTCAGGACTTCGGCGATTTGCGGTTGGCGCTGAAGCCCTTGTGTCACGAAAGCGCTTGCGACCCCCGGCCAGCTCTCAATCTCTCCGCTTCGGAACGCATGCCAATGTTGTTGCGATCTGCTGACCGGAAAGCCTGCCTCCGCCAGTTCGATTGCGTCGGCGAGCAGAGACGCCAAATTCTCTTTGCCCTGCCAGTTCTCTCGCGAAAAACCGAGTGCCTTGCCCCAGCTGTCGATGACTGCGGCAGTCGTCAGGGCCGATAGCGGGCCACGAGCAGGAATGGTTTCGAGCGTCGGCAAGTCACTTGCAGCCTGGCCTATCCCCATGATTGCCTTGCGACGGCCGGCGCGGTCGGCAATGATCCAGATCGCATCTCCGCCCAGCCCGCAGAAATGCGGATAAAGCACCGCCAGTGCGGCTCCCGCCGCGATCACCGCTTCGACTGCCGTGCCGCCACGGCGCAGAACTTTGGCTCCGGCTTGGCTGGCAAGATGATGCGGGCTTGTCACGACACCGCGTTTGGACCGCGCAACGACCTTTTCTGGCTGGCTCATCTCAATCGGATGCCGACATGTAGCGGTTGAGGATTTCGGTAATGTCGGGGCCGTCATCCTTGTCATCCGTCTTGGCGCGGTCTTCGACTGCATGCAGATGGTGGTCCATGATCCGGCAAGCCGTCTGCGGATCTTGCTCTTTGAGTGCCTCGATCAATTGGACATGTTCGTCGATACCGCATTCGGCGGAATGCGGGCGTCCGAAGCGGGCAAGGATCAGCGACGAGCGCGAGACGACCTGGCTGATGAAGTCGATGAGAAGTTTCGAGCCGGTGAGTTCGGCAAGCAGGATGTGAAATTCGCCGGCAAGCCGGATGGAGCGCGGGGAAGATGCCTGAAGCGCCCTTTCTTCCTCGCGTACATGGCTGATCAGCGCATCGATGCCGTCGCGCGGCATGCGCTTGCAGAGCCGTTCGATCACCTCACGCTCAAGGCAACGCCTGAGGGCAAAAACCTCTTCCGCTTCTTCCAGCGTCGGCATGGCGACGGCCGCGCCGCGGTTCGGCTTGATCTCGACAAGACCGTCCGAGGCGAGCCGCAGCAACGCATTACGGGCACTCGTGCGACTGACGCCGAACGTGTCACCGATGGAATCTTCCGGCAGTTTCGTGCCCGGCTTCAGTGCCTGTTCGAGAATTGCGCGGCGAAGCGAGGCGTAGATCGCATCGCTCCTGCTGAGATTGGTGGACATCGCTGTCGCTCTTTCGACTGAATGCAGTTTAATCAGCATATCGCATAAAAATCGTACATCATCCAGCCTAATAAATTGCATGCAATTTTCTATTGAACTCGCATTCGTTCTGATTTAGCCTCGAGCCGAACTGTCAGAGAAAGCGCTAAAAGCCGCCTGCAGTAACCGGTTTCAATGCCATGCGTTCCAGCCACAAGCATCGTCTTGCCAGAATTGCATGCAATCCGAGGGGAATTATCAATGCATTTATCGAGAATTCTGGTGGGAGGTGTTGCGCTTCTCGCCTTAGCTATGCCGGCCACGGCCGGAACGCTAAAATGGGGTGCCTCGCGCGATATCAGTTCGCTCGATCCCTATTCCTACGGCGACAGCTTTGCGCTTGGCGTCCTCAACCACGCCTATGAAGGGCTTGTCCGCTACGACCGCAATCTGAAGATCGAGCCGGCGCTCGCCACATCCTGGGAAATCGTTTCGCCGACGACATGGCGGTTCAAACTGCGGGAAGGCGTGAAGTTCCACAACGGGGCAGACTTCACGGCAGAAGATGTGCAGGCGTCATTGAAGCGCGCCTCTGACCCGAAGTCGCCGCTGCGCGGCAACATCCCGGCCTATAAGGGCTCCCGCGTCATTGATGCACACACGATCGAAATCGATGTTTCCGCCCATTATCCGCTTCTGCCGAACGACCTCACCACCATCTACATTTTCGATGCGGGCTGGCTGAAGGACAACAATGCCGAAGCGCCGACCGATGTCGGATCCGGTAGCGAAGGTTATGCAACCTACAATGAAAACGGGACTGGCCCGTTCAAGGTCGAAAGCCGCCAGCCGGATGCAAAGACGGTCTTCACCAAATTCGACGGTTGGTGGGACAAGACGGAGCACAATATCGACCGCATCGAGCTGACCCCTATTGCCTCGCCGGCAACCCGAGTCGCCGCACTTCTGGCCGGCGATATCGATTTTACCGATCAGGCGCCGGTGCAGGACCTGCCGCGGCTTGCCGCTTCGCCCGAGGTGAAGGTTCTGGAAGGCACAGATCTTCGCACAGTGATGATCGGCTTCTCCCAGCGCGACCAGCTTCTATCGGGTGCTGCGAACCCGATGAAGGATCTGCGCGTTCGCCAGGCGATGCAGCTCGCCATCGATCTCGACCTGATCAACAAGAAGGTGATGCGCGGAAAATCGCGCAATGCCGGCGCGCTGGTGGCCCCGCAGATCCCAGGTTATGACGCAGCGCTCGATACCCCGGTCAAGGCCGATCCGGAAAAGGCCAAGGCTCTTTTGAAGGAAGCCGGTGCGGAAGGTTTCGAATTCGAGTTCAACTGCGCCGACAGTCTCGTCAACGAGGAGCAGATCTGCCAGGCGGTTGCTTCCATGTGGTCGCGCGTCGGCCTCAAGCCGAAGCTGGATCAGGGCACTCGCGCGGTGCAGACACCGAAACGTTCTGCCGGCAAGGTCGATGTCTACACCCTCGGCTGGGCGACCCTGCCCATGCTCGATACTTACAGCCTGACCTCGCAGGTCCTGCACACGAAGGAAGGCTCGTTCGGCATCTTCAACTGGGGCGGCTGGTCCGACAAGGAATTCGACAAGGTAACGGAAGCGTCCGCCGTCGAACTCGATCAGACCAAGCGCCTGGCGATGGAAGCGCAATCGCTGAAGATCGCCAAGGAGCATGCCCTGATGATCCCGCTGCACCAGCAACCGCTCGCTTGGGCGACCACCGCGAAGATCAAGGATTTCCCGCTCTTCTCGGACAACCTTCCCCGCCTCTGGCTGGTGAAGATGTAAGTCGCCAGGCCCCTTGCCGTCGATCACACCGGCAAGGGGTCCCCTTATCTCGCTTGAAACCAGGGACGTCGCGACCATGATCGCCTTCCTCGTAAAACGCGTCGGCAACGCTATCCTCGTGATGCTGACAGTCGCCTTTTTCGCCTTCCTCATCTTCCGTTTCCTCGGCGATCCCGTCGAGATGATGGTGAACGAAAGCGCCACCCAGGTGGAGCGAGACGAGTTGCGCAGCCGGCTCGGCCTGAATGACGGGTTCCTGGTGCAATATCTGCGTTTCGTCACCAATGCCGCTCAAGGCCAATTCGGTCTTTCCTGGCGCAATCAGCAGAATGTCATAACCCTGATCGGCGAGCGTTTCCCGGCAACCTTCGAACTGGTCATCATCGCCACCATCCTGTCGCTGGCGATCGGCATTCCGCTCGGTGTCTTCACCGCGATCGGGCGCGGACGCTGGTGGGCGGAGGGACTGCAGTTTTCCTCCATTGTCGGTGTCTCGCTGCCGAGCTTCTTCGTCGGCATCATCCTGATCCTTGCCTTTTCCGTCAGCCTCGGCTGGCTGCCTGGCTATGGCCGCGGCGAGGTCGTGCAGCTCGGCTGGTGGTCGACAGGATTGCTGACGCCCTCCGGCCGCGCCGCAATCGTACTGCCGGCGCTGTCTTTGTCGCTTTTCCAGATCACACTGGTGATGCGGCTCGTGCGTGCCGAAATGCTGGAAATATTGCGCGCCGATTTCATCAAGTTCGCCCGTGCTCGCGGGGTGAAGCGTCGAGCACTCTGGTTCCGCCATGCACTGAAAAACTGTCTCATGCCGGTGGTGACGCTGACGGCCATGCAGGTGGGCAATCTGATCGCCTTTGCGCTCGTCACTGAAACCGTCTTCCAGTGGCCGGGCATGGGCATGCTGTTCATGCAGGCCGTCACCTTCGTCGATATCCCCGTCATGGCAGCCTATCTCTGCATCGTATCCTTCATCTTCGTGACGCTGAACACGTTCGTCGACATTGCCTACGCGGTAATCGACCCGCGCCTGCGCGCAGCGTGACGGGAGACATTCATGACTATCGTTGAACAGACGACAAAGCAGCAGATCCGCTCCGCTCCCTCCTGGTTTTCCCGCCTGCGGGATTCCGATCTGTGGTGGAGTTTCACTCATCACCCTTCCGCCGTCGGCGCTGCAATCCTGTTGTTGCTTCTCATCGGCTCGGCGTTCCTCGCGCCGCTGATCACCGTCCAGAACCCCTATGATCTCGCCTCGCTCGACCTGTTGAACGCCGAGATCCCGCCGATCTGGATGGAGGAGGGCCAGTGGCCGTTCATCCTCGGCACCGATACGCAGGGCCGCGATCTCCTTTCCGCCATCCTTTACGGCTCGCGGGCATCGATCGTCATCGGCGCTGCCTCGGTTGCGGTATCGCTGATCGTCGGCTCGGCTCTCGGATTGGTCGCCGGTTATTACGGCAAATGGGCGGATGGCCTGCTGATGCGGGCAGGCGACGTTCTCCTGTCGATGCCGACCATGCTGATCGCCATCCTCGTCTCGGCGCTCGCACGGCAGGCGCTGCCGCCCTCGCTCAGAGAAGTCGGTGCCTCGGGCGTCATCGTGCTCGCCATCTCGCTTTCGGCGTGGGTGCAATATGCCCGCACCGTCCGGGCGCTGACCATGGTCGAGCGCAACAAGGAATATGTGCAGGCCGCCCGGCTGATCCGCGTGCCGACATGGCGGATATTGATCAAGCATATCCTTCCCAACACCACCACGCCGCTTCTGGTGACTGCGACGCTGAATTTCGGCCTCGGTATCTTGATCGAGGCGACGCTTTCCTTCCTCGGCGTCGGCATGCCGCCGGAACAGCCGTCGCTCGGCACCCTGATCCGCATCGGCAACCAGTTCCTGTTTTCCGGCCAGTGGTGGATCGTGCTTTTCCCCGGCTTGCAGCTCTGTCTGCTCGTCGTCTCGATCAACGTGCTGGGCGACTGGCTGCGTGACGCTCTCAATCCCAAACTGCGCTGAGGCATATCCATGAGTGATCTTCTGATTAAGAACGCAAGGCCCATGGGAGGCGGGGCGTCCGACATCTTCATCAAAGGCGGTCGCATTGCTGCGATCGGCCCGGGACTTGCAGGCGAGGGCACTGCAATGGAGGACGCCGGTGGCCGCATCGCCATTCCGGGCCTGGTCGATGCACATACCCATCTCGACAAGTCGCTGCTCGGTTATCCCTGGTACGTGAACGAAGTCGGCCCGCGGCTGATTGACAAGATCGACAACGAGCGCAAGGTGAAGCGCGACTACGGGCTGGACGCCCATGTCCAGTCCATGCGCCAGTCGTTGCAATCTGTCGGCTACGGCACGACGCTGATCCGCACCCATGTGGATATCGACACCGATCAGGGCTTGGTCGCGCTCGAAGGCGTGATGGAGACGCGTCGTCAGCTTGCCGGTGTCGTCGAGATCGAGATCGTCGCCTTCCCGCAATCCGGCCTGATGCGCCGGCCGGGAACCGCTGAACTGCTCGATCAGGCGATGGAGATAGGCGCCGATCTCGTCGGCGGGTTGGATCCGTGCGGCATGGATCGCGATCCGAAAGCCCATCTAGATACGATTTTCGCGCTGGCCGAAAAACACGGCAAAGGCATCGACATCCATCTGCATGAACTCGGCGAACTTGGCGCATTTTCGATGGAGATGATCTTTGAGCGCATCCGCGCCACGGGCATGCAGGGCAAGGTTGCGGTCAGCCACGCCTTCTGCCTTGCGCTTCCCGACTGGAATGCCTCGCAGGCCTTGATCGACACCTGCGCCGAACTCGACGTCCCGATCCTGACCACCGCGCCGCCGTCACGCGAAGTCCCGTCGCTAAAGCGGCTGCGCGCCGCCGGCGTGCGCTTCGGCGCAGGCGTCGACGGCTTTCGCGACACATGGGGGCCTTATGGCAATGGCGATATGCTGGAGCGCGCCATGCTGCTCGGCATGAAGAACAATCTGCGCCGCGACGACGAGTTGCTGATGGCGCTCGACGTCTGCACCACCGGCGGGGCGATGGCGATGGACCGCGTCAATCATGCGCTGACTGTCGGCGGGCGCGGCGATGTGGTCCTCGTCGAGGGCGAAAGTGTCGGTGAAGCGATCGTCACCCACCAGTCGCGCAAGCTTGTCGTCACGGCCGGCAATGTCGTTGCCCGTGACGGCAAGAGCCTGCGGGAACGGCCATGATAAGAGACAGGAACTGGTTCGATCTTCCGCTCGGAAAACGCCCACCCGGCCGATGGGCGCTGAAGGCGCGCTACATCATTGCCGATTTCCCCGAAGGTCGACGGCTCGTCGAAGGTGGCGAAGTGATGATCGAGAATAATCGCGTCATCTGGATCGGCAAAAGGTTCGAGGGCGAAGTTTCAGCGCGCTACGACATGGGCGAGGCCCTGATCGGCCCTGGCTTTGTCGATCTCGATGCGCTATCCGACCTCGACACGACCGTTCTGGGTATGGACAACCAGCCAGGCTGGAAGAAGGGGCGCGTCTGGCCGCATGATTACGCGGCGCGGGCCTATGAAATGTACGGCCTGGAAGAGCTTTCCTTCCAGAAGCGATATGCCTTTGCGCAGCTTCTTCTGAACGGCATCACGTCGGCTCTGCCGATTGCATCGCTTTTTTATCGCGCCTGGGGCGAAACGGTAGCGGAATTCGAGGCGGCGGCGGTTGCGGCCGAAGAGCTTGGTCTGCGCGTCTGGCTCGGGCCCGCCTATCGCAGCGGCGGCGTAATCCTTGATAAGATGGGCGCCATGCAGCCGGTTTTCGACGAAGAGCGTGGACTGGCGGAGCTTGATGCTGCAGCCGCTTTCGCGGGGAGTGTCCATGGCACCGCCGGCGGGCTGATATCCGGCATGTTCGCCCCGGATCGGGTCGAGACCTGTACGGAGACCCTGTTGCGCCGGACATTCGCTCATGCCGGCGAAATGGATTTGCCGGTACGGCTGCATATGGCGCAAGGCGAGATGGAATTGCAGACCGTGCGGCGTCTGCATGGTGTCACCGCACCGGCATGGCTGGATGGCATTGGCCTGCTCTCGTCGCGCCTGATCGCGCCACATGCGACCGTTGCGACAAACGAAGACCTTGCCCGCTATGCCGCAAACGGCGTCACGGTCGCTCATTGCCCGCTGGTTTCGGCAAGACACGGTTCTTCGCTCAAATCCTTCTCGAAGCTGAAGGCGATGGGCATCCGCATCGGCATGGGAACCGACACCGCGCCGCCGGACATGGTGTTGAACATGTCGGTCGGCCTGATGGCAAACCGCATTGCGGAAGGGCGTGGCGATGCCGGCTCAGCAGCTGAGTTCTACGACGCTGCAACAATCGCAGGCGCCGAAGCCGTGAACCGCCCCGATCTCGGGCGTCTCTCAGTTGGCGCAAAAGCCGATATCGCCGTCTTCGACATGGCCGACCGGATGATCGCGCCGCGCATCGATCCGATCCAGACGCTCGTCTATGGCGCGACCGGTCGCGTCACCCGTGCCACGATCGTCGATGGTCGGCTGTCGATGCGCGACGGGCAGGTTGCCGGTATCGACCTTGCCGTTGCTCGCGATCAGGCGCAGGCGCAGTTCGATAGGCTGGTCGCTCGTTATCCCGAACGCACTTACGGGCATCCGCCAGTCGAGACGATCTTTCCTCCAAGCTATCCGTTGCATCTCAGGCAAAGCGAGGTTGCGTCATGAGCATCTCCTACCACCCACCAGCCTCTGACGCACTTGCGCTGGATGTTCGAGGTCTTTCCGTCGAATTCCCGACTCGCAAGGGGGTACTCACTGCCCTCTCCGAGGTTTCGCTGACCATCAGGCGCGGCGAGATCCTTGGTGTCGTCGGCGAATCCGGCGCAGGTAAATCGATGACCGGCATGGCCGTGCTAGGCCTGCTCGAACCGCCGGGCCGTGTGGCTTCCGGCGAAATCCGCATCGGCGGCAGGCGCACTGACAATCTCAGCGAAGCCGAAATGGCGTCGATCCGCGGCAGCATGGTCGGTGCGATCTTCCAGGATCCGCTTACCTCGCTCAACCCGCTATTTTCCGTTGGCCAGCAGCTCATCGAAACCATCAGGCTGCATTCGAGCCTCAGCCGTGCGGAAGCGCGTGCCCGCGCCGTCGAACTGCTGAAACAGGTCGGCATTCCCGGCGCGGAGGAGCGGATCGATCATTATCCGCACCAGTTTTCCGGCGGCATGCGTCAACGAGTCGTCATTGCACTGGCGCTTGCGGGCAATCCGCAACTGATCATCGCCGACGAACCGACGACGGCGCTCGATGTGTCGATCCAGGCGCAGATCACCGCATTGCTGCGAAAACTTTGCCGCGAGCACGGCACAGGCGTCATGCTGGTCACGCACGACATGGGTGTGATTGCCGAAACTGCCGACCGCGTGGCGGTGATGTATGCCGGACGCGTCATCGAGATCGGCCCGGTCGAAGAGGTACTGAGCCGGCCAAAACATCCCTATACGCGCGGCCTGATGGGCTCGATCCCAGCACTCGGCGCCCGTGTCGAGCGTCTAGCCCAGATCGACGGTGCGATGCCGCGGCTGAATGCCATTCCGACCGGTTGTGCCTTCAATCCGCGCTGTCTTGAAGCCGGGTCGCGGTGTCGAAATGTCCGCCCGGTGATGGTTGCCGAAGGGCAGGGCAGTGTCGCCTGTCTCGTTCATGATGGAGGTGTTCAGTGAGAAGCGCAAACAACGCCCTGGAAGTCGATCAGCTCTCCCGCATCTTTGACGTATCCGCGCCCTGGCTGAACCGCGTGATAGACCGCAAGCCGAAACGATATCTGCGCGCCGTGCAGGATGTCACCTTCACGGTCGAGAAGGGGAAATGCCTCGCTCTCGTCGGTGAATCCGGCTGCGGCAAGTCCACGGTCGCGCGGCTGGTCACCGGGCTTTACGCACCGAGCGAGGGCGCGATCCTGTTTGCACCAGCGGTGAAGGGCAGGGGCCGCGGCAAGCCAATGGAAGCGCAGATGATCTTTCAGGATCCGCATGCGAGCCTCAATCCACGCTGGCGTGTCGGCGATATCATCGCCGAGCCGATCCGCGAATTTGGCCTGCGCCACGGCGCGGACGTGATCGAGGCGCGCGTCGCCGAACTGCTGCGCACGGTCGGTCTTTCTGCGGACGATGCGAAACGCTATCCGCACGAGTTTTCCGGCGGGCAGCGGCAGCGTATCTCGATCGCCCGGGCACTTGCTAGTGAGCCGGAATTCCTCGTCTGCGACGAGCCGACGTCGGCGCTCGACGTTTCGGTACAGGCGCAGATCCTCAACCTGATGCGCCGCCTGCAGGATGAATTGGGCCTCACCTATCTCTTCATCAGCCACAATCTCGCCGTCGTGCGGCACATGGCGGACCGGATTGCAGTCATGTATCTTGGCCGGATCGTCGAGGAAGCCGATACGGAGGCGCTGTTTGCCGATCCGCAGCATCCCTATACGCGGTTGCTGCTGCAGACGATCCCGGATGTCGCGGCTCCCAATCGCGACCGGGAACTGATGGGCGGCGAACCGCCAAGCCCGCTCGATCCGCCGAAAGGCTGCGCCTTTCATCCCCGCTGTCCGATGGCAGCGGATCTCTGTAGCAAGACGGCTCCCGAGGTTCGCGCTCGCAAGGGCGGCGGCCTGGTTGCGTGCCATCTGGCGCCTGCCATCTAAGCTTTGAACGACAAAAAATTCAGGAAACATCCGATCATGACCACTACGATTTTCACCAATGCGAAGCTTGCCGACGGCAAGCTGCATGACATTCATGTCGAGAACGGCCGGATAACTGGCATCCAGCCGGTGGCCGCCGCAGCCGGTTCAAGCAATGTCATCGATATTGAAGGCGATCTGCTCGTACCCGGTTTCGTCGAGGGGCATATCCACCTGGATACCAGTTTCTACGGCGGAAAATGGGTGCCGCATCGTCCCTGCAGCAACGGCTTTGACGTCCACGAACGGGTCGCCTTTCAGGCGGAAAACATGGCGAAGGCCGAGCCGATGGCCGAGCGTGCCATCAAGCAGCTTGAGCTCTGCGTTTCGCATGGCACGCTGCAGATGCGTAGCCATGTCATGGTCGATGGTTCGGTCGGGCTGAAATCGCTGGAGACGATCCTGGCGGTCAGGGAAGAATACCGGGATATCATCGATATCCAGCTCGTTGCCTTTCCGCAGAGCGGCATCCTGAAAAGCCCCGGCACGCCCGAGCTTCTCGACGAGGCGATCGGCCTCGGCGCAGACCTGATCGGCGGACTGGACCCGGCCAGTTTCGACCGCGATGTCACCGCCCATCTTGATGTCGTCTTTGGTATCGCAGAGAAACGTGGCGTCGATGCGGATATCCATCTGCACGAAGGCGGCACGATGGGAGCCTTCACCATCGAGGAAATCTGCGCCCGAACGGAAGCGCTCGGCATGCAGGGCCACGTCTCGATCAGCCACGCCTATGGTCTCGGCGATCTTCCGACCGATGCGGCACGCAAGATCGCCGCAAGAATTGCCAGAAGCGGTATCTCGATCATGACCAATGCGCCGGGGCATCACAGCTTTCCGCCGGTTGCACTGTTGCGCTCGGAAGGCGTCAATGTCTTCAGCGGTAGCGACAATATCCGCGATAGCTGGTGGCCCTATGGCGATGGCGACATGCTGCGCCGGGCCGAGATCATCGGTTACCGCTCCGGCTTCTTCACGGACACGGAATTGCAGGCGGCATTCGATATCGTCACCACCGCGGGAGCAAAGGCGCTCAGGCTTGACGGTTACGGGATCGCAGTGGGCGCCAAGGCGGATTTTGTTGCGATAGCCGCCGAACATGTACCAGAGTCCGTGGTTGGCTTTCCCGGAAATCGCAGGGTTTTCAAGCAAGGGCGCCTGGTGGCCGAGGGCGGCAAGATCCTTAAGTCGTAATCGGGAAAGATGGCTTTCGACAGCGCTCCAGAGGCTGGATGACGATCAAAGACAAGCGCCATTGGCGCTTGTCGAGCTTAAAGAGTAGCCCAGCGATCTGCCCCGTTGGCATTTCAACTAACGGCAGCTCATGATTTCCAACTCCATTCAATGGTAGAGTCTTGAGAAATCTGGGTCGCGTCCAATGATGTCGCGGCGTGTGGGCACGCGCCGTATTTCTCCCTAGAAAATGGCGAAAATCGCCAATCTCCACGTTCATGGCGACGATCTGTGACCAATCTGCGATTGTTCACAGATCGCGAGATCCTGTTGGCTTGCAGGCCGATCACGATTAATGCCCTTTGATTGACGAGGACTTCACGGCTCCCCGAATGCGTGCGCCGGAACATGGTTACAACAGCTTTGTCATTCATCACGCGAGAGCCACTGAATTTGTTATCATGAAATACATTAGTGTTGACATTTCAGCATTTTCTTGTGGTATAAAGATTACAACATAAGTGGGCGGAGACATATGTTAGCCATTCTCGCGGACGATCTGACCGGTGCGCTCGACTCGGCAGCGCCATTTGCCGGGCGTGGCCTGCGCACGGAAGTGGCGCTCAGTCGCGACGCGATTGTCCATATTGTCGATGACCATCCTGATGTTCTCTCGATCAACCTCAATACGCGCGAAATCGCGCCGGACGAGGCGCGCGCCATAACCGATGCGGTGATCGCCCTGCTGCCGAAAGGGACGCAACTTTTCAAGAAGGTCGATTCCCGGCTTAAGGGCAATATCGTTGCCGAGCTGGATGCCACACCCTTCAAACAGGCTCTCGTAGCGCCTGCGATTCCGGAGTTCGAGCGGATCGTGAGGGATGGGCGGGTTGAAGGTTTTGGTATCGAAACTCCGATCGTGATCACCGATCGGCTCGGTGTCCATGCAAGCCGCGCCCGTGTTCCCGATACCAGCACACCGGACGATATGGATGCAGTTCTGGCCGGGGCCGAAAATGACGGTACCGATCTTTTGATCGGCGCGCGCGGTCTTGCCGAGGCACTCGCCCGCCGTATGACGGCCAAGGTAGCCTCACAGGCGGCAACCATTCCACCTGGCCGGATCGCATTCGTAATCGGCTCTCGCGACCCGATTACACTTGCGCAAATAGCCGCTCTTCGCAGCGCGCACAGTCTGAGTTACCTGCCTGCGCCTAACGGCCATCTCGACGCAGCGGCCGATACTGGCTCTGACTTGACGCTGGTACAGGCGACGCCAGGCATGACGGAAAAAGATCCGCAGCAAGTTTCAGAAACTCTTGCTGATGGATTGAAACAGAATTTTGCCGATTACGACGGAGTGCTGCTTCTTTCGGGAGGAGCAACAGCGGAGGCCGTGCTACGCCAGCTTGGTCTTTCGAGACTGCGCCTCCATGGCGAATGCCTGCCGGGTCTTGGCCTTGCCTCAGCCGGAGGGCGATGCATCATTGCCAAATCGGGAGGCTTCGGTCATCCCGATACGTTGAAACGAATAGCGGATATGGTCCTGCAAAGGGCGGGTTGAAAAATGGGACTTGAAACTGGAACCGCTCGCAAGGGCCTCGCCGATATCGTTTTCGAGCGCATGCTGCGTGCCATCAAGTCAGGCGCCTACAAGCCGGACGAACGCCTGCCGACGGAACATGATCTCGCCGCCGAATTCGAGGTGTCGCGACCGGTTATCCGTGAGGCATTGAAGCGCCTGCGTGACCAGAGCCTTATTTATTCACGCCGCGGCGCCGGCAGCTTTGTCCGCTCCGTCGGCCTCAGGAACCCGCTCGGGTTCGGTCAGTTGGAGAACGTCGCCGACCTTTTGAACTGTTACGAGTTCCGCCTGACGCTGGAGCCCGCCGCAGCCGCAGCCGCAGCCACCCGCCACGATGTCGATAGCCTGAAGGCAATCCGGAAGGCGCTGGAACTGCTGCGCGATGCCACAAACAGGCAGTCCCATCGCGAGGATGCTGACTTTCAATTCCATCTCGCGATCGCCCGCGCTGCCCAGAACAACTATTTTTCGACTGCCATGGAAGCCTTGAAAGATCACATCGCGGTCGGCATGAAATTTCACGGCGCTTCGATCAAACGAGAGGCATCCGGCCTGTCTCGCGTGTTTGCCGAACATGAAGCTATCGCCACGGCCATTGCCAACCGCAGTGAAGATGACGCCCGCCGGTTGATGCTTGAGCATCTTAAAGGGTCTCGGGAACGATTGTTTCAGTCGTCGCATAAGTGACCGATCGATCGCCGGCTTCATAGGTTCGGATGCCAAAGTGTAGACCGCGAAATAGAGCGAGTGATACACGCATCGTGCATTCACCTCACCTTGGTTGCTTCTTCGTGTCGTTGGCTCGCCGTCGTAACCAGCCCATCAGTACGGCGCAGATGCTCGGCCTGTAGCTGTGTCCGTCGCAAGCAACATTGATAATCCGGCGTAGCGCTCGCAGAGGTGCTTTGGACGCGCAGGCATCGACCTTCACCGTCCCCGCTTGTGTCATTGCTTCAAGAACCCCCGTCAACACGCTAAATCCATTTGGTTAAAGCTGCGCATCTCGCGCGGCCGCCAGCCATACCTGATGCTTTTCCGCAAGACAGGTTGACCAACTTGATTATTTTCAATATTATGTATGGGTTCAATATACTGAACATTTAATCAGGAGAGGAATGATCGTGAGCGGACGCGGAGTGGAGCGTGTCTTGGATATGATCGAATGGTTTGCGGCCTCACCGGAAGGCGCGAGCCTTTCGGAGATTGCGGCTGCGCTCGCCATGCCCAAGTCAAGCGCTCTCCTGATGTTGCAGTCGCTGACGGAGCGCGGCTACATCCACCGTCTCGGCAGCGGCGAATATCAGTTGCTCAGGCTGCCTGGTGAGATCTCTCAGGATGGTCGCAACTATGGCGCCCTAATCGCCCTAGTCTCGTCCTATCTTTCCGAAGCGGTTGAGCAAACGGGTGAAAGCGGCTTTATCGCGGTGCTGGAAGGCCAATCGATCCGCTATCTCAATAAGGTCCTGCCGAAACGCGAAATCCTCTACGACCGCGACATCGTACCGACGCGTCCGGCACATAAAGTTGCAAGCGGCGTCGTTCTGCTGGCTGGCGGTTCTGATACGGATATCCAAGCCTATGCCGCATCAGCCTCTCTTTCCGAAGCCGAGCATTCCAAGCTTCTGGATGCTGTTTCAAGCGCTCGGTCATCCGGCTTTTATCTCAACGCCATGGGCGTTGTCGAAGGCGCGGCAGGCGCGGCGGCTCCGATCATCGGAGCCAATGGCAAAGCGATTGCTGCATTCAATATTTCCGGCCCGCAGGGCCGGTTCATCTCAAATTCCGACCGCATTTCCGACGTGGTCAGGGAAACTGCCGTCGCGATCAGTGAGGAGCTGGCGCGCCGCAGTCGTCGTCTATCCAAAGGGAGGTAAGGAATGAAACTCGTCACTCTATCGGCTATCGCCGGGTTGTTTGCCGGCGTTGCCGGTTTTGCCCAGGCACAGGAAGTACCGGCCGGATATCCGGCCGATTACTCGAAGATCATCGAAGGTTCACGCTCTGAAAAGGGCCTGATGATCTATTCGAACATGGCCGACAACAACTGGCAGCCGCTCATCAAGGGCTTCAATGCAAAATATCCCTGGGTGAAGGTCGAGACGGTCGATCTGGGCTCTGGCACGGTGCATTCGCGCTGGGAGGCCGAAAAGGGCTCAAGCGCTCGTACTGCCGATCTTCTGGTTTCCGGCGCCAATGACCGCTGGGCTTCCTATGGCAAGGATGGCCTGATGGACGACTACAAAAGCCCGGAAATCGCAAACCTTCCCGATTTCGCCCATCCCTATCCGGGCGTGAACGTGCTTTCGACGGATCCGCTGGTCATCACCTACAATGCTGCTCTTCTGCCCGAAGACCAGCGTCCGACCGGCTTTGCTTCACTGGTCGAAGATGCCGTGGGCGAGCCGGATACGTTCAAGGGCAAGATTACGACCTATGACGCCGCACGCAACAGCTTCGGCCTGACCGCCTGGTGGGCCTATATGGACAAGAAGGGTGAGGCGGGCTGGGATGGTCTTCGCAAGATCGGCCCGATGATCCGCGGCGAGACCTCCGGCGGTCCGATGAACGAGAAGATCGCTACCGGCGAATATCTTATGGGCATTGCCGTTTCCGGCATCACCATCTTCCCGCGCTTGGAACAGCCGGGCGGTGAAATCCTCGGCTTCGCCTTTCCCGATGACGGCACGATCATGATGCTGCGCGGCATGGGCATTCCGAAGGGCGCTGCCAACCCGAACTCGGCAAAGCTCTTTGTCGATTATGCGCTGAGCCAGGACGGCCAGACGCAGGTCGGCAAGGGCGGGCTCGTCCCCTACCGCGAAGACGTTCCGGAGGACCAGGTTCGCTACACCTTCCAGAAGATCAGCGAAATCGTCGGTGAGGACAATGTGATCACCGCAGGTTTTGACCAGCGCCTGATTACCGAAGCCGGTCCCTTCGTCGAGAAGTGGAACGCGGCGATCGCCGGCAAATAAGCCGAGCCGAAGGGCTGGCCGCCAATCGTATACAGCCAGCCCTTCAACAAACTCTGACAGGAAAATTCGATGACGGATATCAGCCACCCCGGCGCGGCCGGAAGGGGGATAGACCGATCGCGTGCGATCTACTGGGGCGTTGCGGCGCTGACGACGATCCTCGTATTCGGTCCGATCACCCCGATCATCTTCCAGGCCTTCCTTGACAAGCCGCTCTATGACGACACTGCGGTCATGACGGTCGGTAATTTCAGCCGCCTCTTCAGCGAACCCGGCATGGCCGGGGTGTTCTTCAACACGCTCTATTTCGGCGCCCTGACCATGGTCGTCGCGCAGGTGTTCGGAGCGGTGATGGCGGTTCTCGTCGGTCGCACCAACCTGCCGGGCCGCAAATGGCTGGGGGAGATCTTCATCTGGCCGCTATTCGTCTCCAACCTCGTCATCGCCTTCGGCTGGTTCACCATGTACGGCCCGTCGGGCTTCATGACGCTGGCAGCCAAAACCTATCTCGGCGGCGCACCGTGGAACCTCTACAGCGTCACGGGCATGGGTATCGTCGCAGGCCTGAGCCAGGCACCGCTAACCTATCTCATGTGTCTCGCCGCCGTCACCAAGGCTGATCCGCTGCTGGAAGATGCAGCGCGTTCCACCGGCGCTGGTCCCTTCCGCGCATTGTTTTCAGTCACCATTCCGATGATCCGTCCCGCCATCATTTATTCGGCGGTGCTGAACTTCGTCGTCGGCATCGAGATGCTGGCCATCCCGCTACTGTTTGGCGGCCCATCCGGCATTCAGACGGTCACGACTTTCCTCTATAACGCCGGCATCAACGCTGCCGTGCGCCCGGAATACGGCATTGTCGGCGCGGCCGCCGTCATCCTGCTGATCGTCGTTGCCTTCCTCGTCTGGCTGCAGGGCTTTCTGATGAAGGGCGTGGGTCGTTTCGTTACCGTGCGCGGCAAGGCGAGCCGTCCGTCAACGCTCGATCTCGGCGCCTGGCGCTGGCCTGCCTTCCTGTTCGTCTTCGCTTTCGCCTTCCTGACGATCATATCGATCTTCGGCGGCATCTTCATGCGGTCGGCGGTGAGCTTCCTCACTCCGCTTATTCCCTTCTGGAAAGTGCTGACGACGGCCAATTTCGAGCACGTTCTCGGATCGGCCAATTATGTCCGCTCGATTGTCAATTCCGTTCTGGTCGCGACCATCGGTGCGGCGATCGGCACGTTCTTCATCCTTGTGATCACACTCGTCGCCCGCCGCTCGGATTTCCGCTACAGCCGATCACTTGAATATATTGCGCTGTTCCCACGCTCGCTGCCGGGCATCATCGCCGGTCTTGGCTTCTTCTACGCGGTGATCTGGCTTCCCGGAGCCGACATCATACGCGGCACGATTGCCGTGTTGATCCTCGCCTTCATGATCCGCTACATTCCGGTGGGTTTTGGCGCGATTGCTCCGGCACTCGCTCAGGTCGGCGAGGAACTTGACCGTGGTGCGCGCATCTCGGGCGCCGACTGGTGGACGACGGTAACGCGCATTATCGTGCCAATCCTGAAGCCTGCCATGTTTAGCTGTTACGCGCTGCTCTTCATCCACTTCTTCAAGGAATATGTGACGGCGGCCTTCCTCTATCAGCCGGGATCCGAAATCATCGGCACCACCATGCTGCAGCTTGTCGCCCAGGGCGATAACGGCCCGGTCTCCGCCCTAGCAACCCTCCAAGTCGTCATTACCGCCGCGTTCGTCATCCTCGCTCGCCGCGTCATGGGAGCCAAAATCTATGGCTGATCTCGTCCTTCAGAACCTCACCATCAAATACGGCTTGGTTACCGCCGTCGACAATCTCAACATACATGTCGCGTCAGGCGAATTCCTGACGCTGCTCGGGCCTTCGGGCTGCGGCAAGTCGACCTCACTGTTTGCGGTCGCCGGCCTCAATCACGCGACATCCGGCACGATCCGCGTCGGCGACCGGGTCCTGTTCGACGGCAATCCGAACAATACGGTGCCACCAGAAAAGCGCAATATCGGCCTGGTCTTCCAGTCCTACGCGCTGTGGCCGCACAAGACGGTCGCGGAAAACCTTTCCTTTCCGCTGGAACTTCGCAAGATCGGCAGGGCGGAGCGTGACGAGCGTATCAAGGAAGCGCTCGGCCTCGTCGAAATGCTGCCCTATGCGGACCGGTATCCGTTCGAACTGTCCGGCGGCCAGCAGCAGCGTGTAGCGCTTGCCCGTGCGCTCGTCTACCGCCCGCCGCTTCTG
Organism: Aliirhizobium wenxiniae; assembly: GCF_019511445.1. Classification (GTDB taxonomy): domain Bacteria; phylum Pseudomonadota; class Alphaproteobacteria; order Rhizobiales; family Rhizobiaceae; genus Neorhizobium; species Neorhizobium wenxiniae_A. The sequence continues at coordinate 73,363 of NZ_JAEUAN010000008.1, read as the reverse complement.
CTGCTCGACGAACCGCTGTCGAACCTCGATGCGAAACTGCGTGAACGCGCCCGCGTCTGGCTGCGCGAGCTGCAGGAAAGGCTGAACGTCACGACCATCTACGTCACCCACGATCAGGCCGAGGCGCTTGCCGTCTCCGACCGGATCGCCGTGATGAGCATGGGCCGGATGCGCCAGCTCGGCACGCCGCGCGAGATCTACGAGCGCCCGGCTGACAGCTTCGTGGCCGACTTCATCGGTTCGTCCAACTTCTTCGACGGCACGATGATCGAAAGCGGCACGGACAAGGCCCGCATCCGCCTTGCCGACGGCAGCGAGATCGTCACACCGCCCGGCGCGGCCGGCAAGGACGGTTCCGTCGTCGTCGCCATCCGCCCCGAAAAGATCGAGCTTTCCAGCTCAACCGGCCCGAACACGATGCGGGTGTCGATCGACCAGCGGACCTATCTCGGCTCCGTCTGGCAATATGCCTTGCGCTCCGGCTCGATCGAATTCCGTATCCAGACGCCGGCAGAGCTGAAGGAGGATTCGATCCTCGTGCACATTCCTCAGGAACACTGCGCTGTCTTTCCCGACAAGCCCGGTGCGAATTGAGGTGATCGATGGAAGAGGAAAAGAAAACAGTTCGCTTTGAGGCCGACCGCAAAGGACCGCTCCACGGTATTCGCGTCATCGACTTGAGCCGTGTCGTTGCCGGCAATATGCTATCGCTGCAGCTCGGTGACTTTGGTGCCGACGTGATCAAGGTGGAGCCGCCGCAAGGCGATGCGCTGCGTGAATGGCGCGACAACGGCCATTCGTTGCATTGGAAAACCTATGGCCGCAACAAGCGCTCGATCGCACTCAACCTGCGTCAAGCAAAGGCTCTGGAAGCGCTGAAAAAGCTGCTCGAAACGGCGGATGTCTTTATCGAGAACTTTCGCCCCGGCACGCTGGAGGAAATGGGGCTTTCGCCCGAAAGCCTGCTGGAGCTCAATCCGCGGCTGATCATCGTCAGGATCTCCGGCTTCGGCCAGACGGGACCTTATGCCAAATTGCCCGGCTTCGGCACGCTGGTCGAAGCGATGAGCGGCTTTGCGTCGCGTACCGGTTTTCCCGATCGCGAACCGGTGCTGCCGCCCTTGGCTCTTGCCGACATGATCTCCGGCCTCACCGGCGCCAATGCCGTGATGATGGCGCTGTTTGCCCGTGAACGCGGCGATGCCGCAGGCCAAGTCATCGACCTGTCGCTGCTGGAGCCGATCTTCGCTTCGCTCGGCCCGGAAGCCTCGATCTACAGCGTTACCGGCAAGGTCAAGCAGAGGTCCGGCTCTGGCTCCAACACCGTCTCTCCACGCAACGTCTATCTGTGCAGCGACGGCAAGTATGTGGCACTGTCCGGCTCCACCCAGGTGATTGCGATGCGCATCTTCGACATTGTCGGCCGACCCGACATGAAGGATGATCCGCGCTTCTCGACCAACATGGAACGCGTCAGACACCGCGAACTCGTGGATGAAGCACTCGGCGCCTGGTTCGTGACCCGCACACGCGACGATGCACTGGCGGCCATGCGCGCGGCTGGCGCAACCGTCGGCCCGGTCTATGACATCGCCGATATCAGCACCGACCGGCATTTTGCCGAACGCGAGATTGTCGTGGATGTGGAGGATGCCGATCTTGGCAGTATTCCGCAGCACAACATCTTCCCCCGCTTTTCCGCAACCCCCGGCGTCTTCCGCCATCCGGCCCCAAATGTCGGTGAGCAGACGGAAGCGATCCTTGCCGAAATCGGCATGAGCCCGAAAGAGTTGGAGGTGAAGGAATGATCTCTTCGCTTCTCTATGTTCCGGGCAATGTACCACGTTTTCTGGAAAAGGCGGGGCATCGCGGCGCAGATGTCGTCATCGTCGATCTTGAAGATGCCGTACCCGAAGGCGCTAAGACCGAAGCCCGTGAGGGACTGGCCAAATGGGTGCCGGAGATCAGGCAGTCTGGTTGCCAGGTTTTCGTGCGCGTCAACCAATCCGACCGCCTCGTCGAGGACGCCGTTGCGGCGACACGCGCCGGGGCCGATGCGCTCTACATTCCGAAAGTGGACAGTGCGGACATTCTCGTGCGTCTGGCCGATGCACTCGTGCCGCATGAAACGGACCGCTCTCCGATCGGCTTCGTGCCGCTGATTGAGGAGATGAAGGGACTTTTCGACGTTCGCGCGATCGCCCATGGCCCGCGGGTGTTTGGATTGACATCCGGTGGCGAAGATCTGGCAACCGCGATGGGGGCAAAGCCCACACCGGAAGTGCTGCGCTATCCGAAATTGATGATCCATTATGCCGCCAAGGAAGCAGGTGTGTTGTCCTTCGGCATGCTGAGGACCACCGTCGATTTTGCCGACAAGGATGCTCTTCGCTCTGCCGCCATCGAGGCGCGCGATTTCGGTTTCGACGGCGCCACCTGCATTCACCCTTCCGTCGTGCCGATCCTCAACGAATGTTTTTCTCCAAGCCCCGAAGAGGTTGCCTGGGCGCGAAAGGTCGTTGCGGCCAATGCCGGAGAGGCTGCTGCGGGACGAGGAGCCTTCATGCTGGACGGCAAGTTCATCGACGCGCCGATCGTGACGCGTGCCGAAAATCTTCTCCAGCGAATTGAGAAAGGGCGGGCTATCTCATGACCCATGACATCATCCAGGGTGCCGAGCACGGCAAGCGTGGCCGCCGCATCCTCGTAAGCCATAACAAGATTGCCGAAAAGGCGATCCGACTGTTGAACAGCCACAACATCGATGTGTTCTTCTCGCCACCCTACGATCCGTCCGAGGTGGTGGCGAAACGCGCTGCGGACCTGAAGATCGATGGGCTTATGGTTCGTCAGGGGCGCATCACTGCGGAAGTCATCGGAGCCTCGCCCAATCTCAAGGTCATCGCCAAACACGGTGTCGGCGTCGATAACGTCGATATAGCAGCCGCTGCGAAGCTCGGCATTCCGGTCTTGAGGGCGATGGGCTCGAATTCCCGGGCGGTCGCCGAACATACGATCGCACTTGCGCTCAGCCTGATCAAGGAAGTGCTGCCACTCGACCGGGCTGTGAAGGGCGGCGAATGGCCGAAACCGACCTTTACCGGCAAGGATTTCTTAGGCGCTACGATCGGCCTCGTCGGATATGGCGGGATCGGCCGCGAGACGGCGCGCATGGCCGAAGCCCTCGGTATGGAGGTCGTCGTTTACGATCCCTTTGCGCCTGGCGCAGCAGAAGCGGACGGCTTTGCCTCGGCAGACGATATTGACGCAATGCTGCCATCGCTCGACGTCTTGAGCATCCATTGCCCGCTGACAGCCGCAACCCGCGACCTGATCGATGCGCGCCGGCTCGGCCTTTTGAAGAAATCGGCCGTGCTCGTCAACACCGCCCGCGGCGGCATCATCAATGAGGCGGATCTGGCGCAGGCGCTTGCAGCGGGCACGGTGGCGGGTGCGGCACTCGACAGTTTTGCCACCGAACCGCCGGCCGCCGACAACCCGCTCTGGGCGCTGAACACGCTGATCGCGACCCCCCATATCGGCGGCGTGACCTATGGCTCCGCCGATGCGATGGCGGTGATCGCCGCCCAGCACATTATCAGCGTTCTCGACGGCAATGCGCCGGATGAACGCTCGATCGCCCGCCCAACCGAACTGTCTGCCTGAGGTACCCATGACTTACGGATTTCGCATCAAACTGAACTGGGAGCGTATTGAGAAGACGCAGGTGGAGGCGTTTCGCAGTCTGCCCGTCGCCAATGTCAGCGATGCCATGTCACGCATCTGCGCATTGGGCGATCGGATGAGGCCGATGCACCGTTCCGGCAATCTGGCCGGTCCGGCGCTGACGGTGCGCTCGCGCCCAGGCGACAATCTGATGCTGCACAAGGCGATCGACATGGCACAGCCGGGCGACGTGATTGTTATCGATGCTGCCGGTGAAACGGCGAATTCGCTGATGGGCGAGTTGATGCTGGCGCACGCCATTCGCCGCGGCGTGGCCGGGTTCGTCATGAACGGTGCGATCCGCGACGCGGAAGCATTTATCGAGCGCAATGTCCCGGTGTTCGCCGTCGGCGTGACCCATCGTGGTCCCTATCGCACCGGTCCCGGCGAGATCGGCCTACCGATCGCCATAAATGGCACGGTGATCGAGCCGGGCGACCTGATCCTCGGCGATCTCGACGGTGTTCTCTGCGTGCCGAAGGCGGATGCGGCGGATGTCTTCAAGGCGGCGACGAAGAAGCATGAAGCCGAAACGAAGCAGATGGCCGAGACGGAAGCCGGCACGGTCAATCGCGATTGGGTCGACAAGGCCTTGCGTGACGCAGGCTGCGAGTTCATCGATTGAGCTGAATGCATGAGCGCTCCACCCGCCCTGACGGTCGGGTGGAACTCGTTTCAAGTGACGATCAGCCGATTGCCATCAGGCTGGCATTGCCGCCTGCGGCCGTGGTGTTGATGGAGGTGGAAACCTCTTCCAGCAGCCAGTTCAGGCAATAGGCTTCCGCATCCTCAGCAAGCTCTTCGGAAGAAGCAGCTTGAACGAGAATGAGCGGTCCCGGCAGGGCTGCAACCGTCTTCGTGGCCTCGACCAGGCGTTCGCCATCAGCTTCGATCAGTGCGCCGGCAAAAGGTGCATCCTTGGCCCAATCGTCGCTCCAGCTGATCCGGGCAGCGACGCTTGCCGGGAGATCGGCAAGCGAAGCCTTGAGACCGGACGCGACATCGATCGCGACATCGTTACCGGTGGCAAGTGCTGCCGTGAGCTGGCGATAGAGCCCGACTTCCGTCTGCGGCACGAGCAGAATGCGGCCGCGTGGATGAAGCGCGTAGATATTTCGTTCGCCGACCGGGCCGGCGAGGTCGGTCTGCAGGCCGAGCGCGGAGACCGCGCCTGTCTCGCGAGCATCCTTCGCAAGCCTGTTGCGACCACGCTGGCCGAGCCAACGAGCAAAATCCGTCAGCGCCGGATCGGTATGGACCGAGCTGTGACGCGGCGGAACCGGAGCCTTTTCGACCAGACGACCGAGATAGAGTGGGCCACCGGCCTTCGGGCCCGTACCCGATAAGCCGCGACCGCCGAAGGGCTGCACACCGACCACAGCACCGATAACATTGCGGTTCACATAAATATTGCCGACCCGGATGAGGCCGGTCACCTGCGCAATCGTTTCATCGAGACGGGTGTGCAGGCCAAACGTCAGGCCGTAGCCGGTTCCGTTGATATCCTCGATCAACCGCTCCAGATCGTCACGCTTGTAGCGTACGACATGCAGGACTGGGCCGAAGACCTCGCGCTGAAGGTCTTTCAGCGATGCGATCTCGATGATCGTCGGCGCAACGAATGTGCCGTTCTCCGTCTCGGGGCCTAGCGGCAGTTGCTCGACCTTACGACCAAGGGAGCGCATGGCTTCGATATGCTTGTCGATATTCCCCTTGGCTTCATCGGTGATGACCGGACCGATATCGATCTTGAGCGTATCGGTGCGACCGATCGAGAGCTCCTTCAGGGCACCCTTGAGCATGGCGAGGATTCGATCGGCAACATCTTCCTGCAGGCAGAGAACGCGCAGGGCCGAGCAGCGCTGGCCGGCGCTGTCGAAGGCGGATGCGATGACATCGAAGACGACCTGTTCGGCAAGCGCCGAGGAATCGACGATCATGGCATTCTGGCCGCCGGTTTCGGCGATTAGCGGGATAGGCTTGCTGTTCGGAAGAAGACGGCCCGCCAGCTCTGCCTGGATGAGGCGAGCGACTTCCGTGGAGCCCGTGAACATGACGCCGCTGGTCTCTCTTGCCGCGACGAGGGCAGCGCCGATACGGCCATCACCCGGAAGCAGTTGCAGCGCATCGGCGGGAATGCCTGCCTCGTGCAGGATACGGACACCCTGTGCGGCGATGAGCGGGGTTTCCTCCGCAGGTTTTGCGAGCACCGGATTTCCGGCGACAAGCGCTGCCGCAATCTGACCGGTGAAGATCGCCAGCGGGAAATTCCATGGACTGATGCAGACGACAGGGCCGAGCGGACGATGCCCCGGGCCAAGTGTGCGGCGTGCCTGCTCGGCATAATACCGCAGGAAATCGATCGCCTCACGCACTTCGGCAATCGCATTCGGCATGGATTTTCCCGCCTCGCGTATGATGAGACCGAGCAGATCCGGCATTTCCGTCTGCATGATATCGGCAGCACGCTCCAGGCAGGCGGCGCGGTCGGCGGGGGTTGTGGCCGCCCAGCCTGCGGCCGCATTCTTGGCGGTCGTCATTGCGGGCTCGACGCCCGTTTCCAAGATCTCGGTGACGGTGCCGACCACATCGCGTCGGTCGCCGGGGTTAAATACCGGACGGCTGGTGCCTGCGGTTTCGGCAGCCGGGTTGGCGGTCCATTCACGCGTTGCCGAAGACTTCAGCGAAGCAGAAATTTCTGCCAGCACCGTTTCGTTGGAGAGATCGAGACCGGATGAGTTGCGGCGAGCACCATAGAGATCGCGGGGCAGGGCGATCTGATCGTGGCGGGCGCCGATCTCGGCCATGCCGCGCACCACGTCGACCGGGTCGATCACGAGCTCGTCGATAGATACGCTCTTGTCGCCGATGCGGTTGACGAAGGAGGAATTGGCACCGTTTTCCAGAAGGCGGCGCACCAGATAGGCAAGCAGCGTCTCATGCGTTCCGACGGGGGCATAGATACGAGCCGGGCGTCCGAGCTTAGACGCACCGACGACTTCGTCATAAAGCGGCTCCCCCATGCCATGCAGGCACTGGAATTCGTATTTGCCGCTTTTGAACTCCGGACCAGCCAGATGATAGATAGTCGCCAACGTCTGGGCATTGTGGGTGGCAAATTGCGGGAAGACGGCGTCGGTTGCCGCCAGCAGTTTGCGGGCGCAGGCTATATAGGAAACGTCGGTATGGACTTTCCGGGTGAAGACCGGGAAATCCTCCAGGCCGTCGACTTGGGCGCGCTTGATCTCCGCATCCCAGTAGGCGCCCTTGACGAGGCGCACCATGATACGACGGTTGTTGCGGCGGGCGAGATCGATGATGAAATCGAGCACCGCGGGGCAACGCTTGCCATAGGCCTGAACGACAAAGCCCATGCCTTCCCAGCCGGCTAGATCGGGATCCTCGCAAAGGCTTTGCAGCAGATCGAGCGACAGTTCGAGGCGGTCAGCTTCCTCGGCATCGATGTTGAGGCCAATATTGTATTTTTTTGCGAGCGCGGCGAGCGCCTTCACTTTCGGCAGAAGTTCGCTCATGACGCGATCTGCCTGGGCGCGGACGTAACGCGGATGCAGCGCCGACAGTTTGATGGAAATTCCGGGACCATCATAAATGCCGCGACCGGCAGAGGCGAGGCCGATCGCGTGGATCGCCGTTTCGTAATCCCTATAATAGCGCTCAGCATCCGCAGCCGTCGTCGCAGCTTCGCCCAGCATGTCATAGGAATAGCGGAAACCGCGTTCTTCAAGCGGGCGCGCGCGCTTCAGCGCTTCGGCAATCGTTTCGCCGGTGACGAACTGCTCGCCCATCATGCGCATCGCCATGTCGACGCCGCGGCGGATGACCGGCTCGCCGCAGCGGGCAATCAAACGCGTGAGTGCGGCGGAAAGGCTGCGGCCATCGACTGTGTTGGTGAGCTTGCCGGTAACGACGAGCCCCCAGGTGGCAGCATTGACGAAAAGAGAACGACCGCCACCGACGTGAGACTTCCAGTTGCCATCAGCAATCTTGTCGCGGATCAGCGCATCGCGGGTTGCGGTATCGGGAATACGCAGCAATGCCTCTGCAAGGCACATGAGGGCCACCCCCTCCTGGCTGGACAGGGAATATTCATGCACCAGTCCCTCGACGCCAGTGCCCTTGTGCTTGGCACGCAGTGCCTTGATCAGCTGGCTCGCCGTCAAACGAATATCACGTCGCATCTCCTCCGGCAGGCTCGCCTGCTCCAGAAGTGCTGCAACGGTTTCGCTCTCCGGCTTGCGATAGGCGGCTGTGATGGCGCGGCGCAGTTCGCTTTGCTGGCGCAGCGCACGCGCGAAATCCCCAAATACCGGGACTGCGTCACTGGTCGTGTAGATTGGGTGAGGGTTCGTCATGGCTGTTCCCGGTTGTCGGAGGAGTGTCAACAAGTCGCGGAAGATAACATTGTCGGAATTTTCGTGTTGCCCAGTTTTTGAGCCTATTCTATTCGTTTTACCTAAAGATTTCCGGATACCGCATCGAAAAGAAGGCACAGGGAGCCATGGCTAGTGAATTGGACCAGTTCGACAAGAAGATCATGCAGGAACTCTCAGGCGATGGACGATTATCGGTCACCGAGCTCGCCAGCCGGATCGGTCTTTCTAAGACGCCCTGCCAGTTGCGCCTGCGCCGATTGATCGACGAGGGCTATATCGAAGGCTTCAGGGCGATTCTCAGTTCCCAAAAACTCGGCCTCGATCACATCGCCTTCGTTGAGGTGAAACTCAGTGACACCCGCGAGGAAGCGCTAAAAAGCTTCAACGATGCGGCGCGAAAAATCAGGGAAATAGAAGGCTGCCATATGATCGCAGGGCGCTTCGACTATCTGCTGAAGGTCCGTACCAGAGATATCAGGCGATATAGAATCGTTCTCGGCGAGAAGATTTCAACCCTTCCCTTCGTCGCGAGCACTTCGACAAACGTGGTGATGCAGACGGTAAAAGAAGACAGTCCGCAACTCATGGCATCGCCGGATTAGTCTTGAAAACAGCACCTTCAGGCGATCACAGATGATCGATGATATGGCCGTCCAAGGCGTCGATCCCGAGGCAGATGACAGCCAGGCAGAAGATTGTCACCAGATATTTTGCCGAATGGGTACGAAATGAAGTTGCGCGCTTGGCTTCAAGCGCCATCCCCAGCATCGCATTAGCCTTTTTGATATCATTGTTTATCGCGTGAGCGAGTATTTCGTCTGCGATATCTCTGTCGCTTTTCATCCGAATGATCCTTTGCCAGAAGCGTACATTTAACTGCGTTTCCTGACGTTGAACTGAAGAACCGTTACACACTCATACCGATCAAGGATGACACATTGATGCCGGCCGTTTCCCCTTGAGCGCGGATTTGCGCATGCAAGCGTGCGCGATAGCGCCGGAGCTTAATGCGATTGAACAGGTTGCTCATTGCGTTGAGGCCGACAGGCGACTTCTCTCCTGTGCCATCGACACAGATGACCCTGGGACTACCGTCCTGCGCGTCGCTCCAGACGAAATTGCCCAGATTGCAATCCATCAAGACGATGTGAAATCGGGTTGCTTCACGAAAAAACTCGTTAAGGGCATCCAAGTGTTTCTGTTCGAAACGGCGCTCCTGAATAAGCCTGCGGAGAGTTGGCGCCAGCGATCCGTCTCGAGACGCCACCCTTTCGACAATCATACCAAGGCCCTGGCTGGTCTGGACAAACCCAAAAATCTTCGCAATGGGCAGGTCCTTGCGTTCGCCCGCGAACTTGCGTGCCAGATTGAGATATTCCTCCAGCTCCCGGCGGAACACCATATAGGCGCCGAACCGCCGCCATTTCTTGAAGAAGAAGAACCTGGACTTCACCTTGCGGTTGCCTCCTTCAGTCTGGGCGGAGGGCTTTATGGTCTTGATGAGGATGTCCGGGTACATTTTGTTCTCGAACAGATTTCGCGAGGCGCCGTGACCGGCAAGCCTCCATTGATCGAGATCTACAAAATTCAGGACAAACTGAGACATCTTTATTCCATCATCAAACGTGCTCGATCCAACATCACAAGCTGTTCGGCATTCGTTATATAATCTGGATTGATCATGACAACACTGTCTGGCACTTTGGCGTAGTAGCCCTCAGGTTTCCAGTCACATTCGACAAAACTTTACCTGTCGGGCCGCTTTGCCGCGAATCTTGTGCCATGGCTTCGCTCTGCATCGCGTCTGCTATCGCCTGCCCTGAAATTTCGTCTTTCTGTTGCTGGACTGAAGGGTCGGCCGGCACCTCCGGTCAGTTTGCCACCGATTTCGTTTTCATCTAGAATGAAGAAAAACGAAAGTTGAGGGGCGATGCACTTATCAAGTCGGCAGGAAGAGATTCTGGCGATCGCCAAGGAGCAGGGCAAGGTGCTGGTCGATGAACTCGCCAGTCATTTCCAGGTGACGCCGCAGACGATCCGCAAGGATCTGAACGATCTTTGTGATGGCAAAGTTCTCAGCCGCATCCATGGCGGCGCGGTCTTCCCGAGCGGCAACGAGAATGTCAAATACGAGGCTCGCCGCTCGATGGCAGCGTCGGAGAAGCAGGCAATCGGCCGGGCGGCAGCCGGGATAATCCCCGATAATTCCTCGCTTTTCATCAATATAGGCACAACGACAGAAGCCGTCGGCGAGGCGCTTGTCGATCATCGTGAGCTGATGGTGATTACCAATAATATCAACGTTGCCAACAGATTACGGGTTTTTCCTTCGATAGAGGTTATTATTGCCGGTGGTGTTGTACGCGGTTCGGATGGCGGTATCGTCGGCGAGGCGGCTGTCGATTTCATCCGCCAGTTCAAGGTGGATTATGCCGTGATCGGCGTCTCAGCCATAGACGTCGACGGGGCGTTGCTCGATTTCGATTTTCGCGAGGTAAAAGTGGCGCAGGCGATCATTGCGAATGCGCGACACGTCATTCTCGTCTCCGACGCCTCGAAATTCGAACGTACCGCACCCGTCCGCATGGGCCATATCAGCCAGGTGCACACGTTCATCACCGACCGTTGTCCGTCGCTGGAGATCCGAAAGATCTGTGCCGAGAGCGAGGTTCGCCTCGTTGAAACGGGTTAAACCGGCCTCATTCTTGCCTTCCGTCAATCTTCATTTGACATTCGTTTTTCTTTCACATTAGACTTATATCAGTTTCGCAACTGCGTAATATTGTGCAATGCGAAAGTGAGTGGGGCGATGTCGGATAACAGGGTTTTCGATCTCTTCGTGATTGGCGGCGGCATCAACGGATGCGGCATTGCGCGCGACGCGGCGGGCCGGGGTTACTCTGTGGCACTTGCCGAAATGAACGATTTCGCCTCCGGCACGTCTTCCGGCGCCACCAAGCTGATCCATGGCGGACTGCGCTATCTCGAGCATTACGAATTCCGTCTGGTGCGTGAGGCACTGATGGAGCGCGAGGTGCTGTGGGCCATGGCGCCGCATGTCATCTGGCCGTTGCGATTCGTATTGCCTTACCAGAAGGGCGGTGTGCGTCCCGCCTGGCTGATCCGGCTCGGCCTCTTCCTTTATGACAATCTCGGCGGTCGCAAGCTGCTTCCGGCGACGAAGACGCTGGATCTGACGACCGACCCTGCCGGAAGGCCGCTCAAGCCCATCTTCGGCAAAGCCTTCGAATATTCAGACGGCTGGGTGGATGATGCCCGCATGGTCGTGCTGAACGCCCGAGATGCGGCGAATAAAGGCGCGACGATCATGAGCCGCGCCAGGGTCGTTTCAGCCCGGCGCGAAAGCGGCATTTGGCAGATCGAAGTGCGAGACGAGATCTCCGGCGTGACGACCAGCCATCGCGCGCGAATGCTGGTCAATGCCGGCGGGCCGTGGGTGGATCATGTGCTTTCGGGTGCGGTCGGCCGCAACAATGTCCACAATGTCCGGCTCGTTCAGGGCAGCCACATCATCGTGCGCAAGAAGTTCGAAGACAGGCGTGCCTATTTCTTCCAGAACCCGGACAATCGTATCTTTTTCGCCATTCCCTACGAGGCGGATTTCACCCTGATCGGCACCACGGATCGTGATTTTCCAGGGGATCCGAAGGACGTTAAGATCAGCGCGGAGGAAATCGAATATCTTTGCAAGGCGGCAAGCGAATACTTTTCGGAGCCGGTAACGACGGGCGACATTGTCTGGACCTATTCGGCCGTTCGTCCTCTCTATGACGACGGTGCATCGAAGGCACAGGAAGCGACCCGCGATTACGTGCTGAAAGTGGACGAGGCCGATGGCGCGCCGCTGCTCAACGTGTTCGGCGGCAAGCTGACGACCTATCGTCGCCTCTCGGAACACGCGCTGGAAAAGATCGGCGAGGCGATTGGCGAGAAGGGCGGCCCGTGGACGGCCAAGAGCCATCTGCCGGGCGGCGATTTTCCGGTCACGGGTGCCGTGGACGAGGAACGCAGGCTGATGGCGGCCTACCCTTTCATCAGCCAACGCCACGCATCACGGTTGGTCAAATGCTATGGCACCGATGCCGGGGCAATACTGGGAGACGCCAAGTCTATCGAGGAGCTTGGTCGGCATTTCGGTGGCACGCTTTACGAGGCGGAAGTCCGCTGGTCTATCGAAAAGGAATGGGCGCAAACGGCTGAGGATGTGCTGTGGCGCCGCACCAAGCAGGGATTGTTCCTGACGGCCGAGGAGGCCCGAGGGTTGGAGGAATACATGGCGGGAGTTCGCCGGGCCGCGTGAGGCCTGGAACAGAACCGCCTGTTGCCAGAGGGTTGGGAGGCCCGAGGTATATATGCTGGAATTGCGCAACGTGTCGAAGACGGTGGCGGGCGAATATCATATCCGCCCGACCGACCTGACATTAAAGCGGGGAACGCTCAACGTCCTGCTCGGGCCGACGCTTGCCGGCAAGACGTCGCTGATGCGGCTGATGGCCGGGCTGGACAAGCCGACCGAGGGCACAGTGCATTTCGACGGCGCCGACGTGACCGGCATGCCGGTGCAGAAGCGCAATGTCGCGATGGTCTACCAGCAGTTCATCAATTATCCGGCGCTTTCCGTGTATGAAAACATCGCTTCGCCGATGCGCATTGCGGGCAAGGATGCAGGCACCATCGACCGCGAAGTGAAGAAGGCCGCCGAACTTCTGAAGCTGACACCTTACCTTGATCGCACACCGCTCAATCTTTCGGGAGGGCAGCAGCAGCGCACGGCGCTCGCCCGTGCCATCGTCAAGAATGCCAATCTGGTTCTGCTCGACGAGCCGCTCGCCAACCTCGATTACAAGCTGCGCGAGGAATTGCGAGAGGAACTGCCGAAAATCTTTGCCGCCTCCGGCGCGATCTTCGTCTATGCGACAACCGAACCATCCGAGGCGTTGCTGCTCGGCGGCAATACCGCGGCTTTGCATGAGGGAGCCGTGACGCAGTTCGGCAGGACAGTGGACGTCTATCGTCGACCTGCCGATCTCGTCACCGCCGAGATTTTTGCCGACCCGCCGCTGAATACGATCGCACTGACGCGTTCCGGTCATGCCTTCCTCATCGAAGGCGAACCAGTCATCCCTGTGCCGGCACATCTGGCGTCGATCGCGGATGGTCCGGTAACACTTGCCTTCCAGCCGCATCACCTGTTCCTGCATGCTGCCAATGGCCACACGACACCGCTGAAAGCCCGCACGCTGGTGTCGGAAATCGCCGGCTCGGAAAGCTTTATCCATCTCGATTTCGCAGGTCGTCGCTGGGTGATGCTGGCGCACGGCATCCACGACATCGAACAGGACCGGGAGATCGTGGTGCATCTCGATAGCCGCCACCTGATGGCCTTCAACCAATCCACCGGCAAGGCGCTCGTCGCCACGCCGCTGGCGGCATGAGGAGAACGAGATGGCACGCATCACGCTTGAACATATCCGCCACGCTTACAGCGAAAAAGCCAAGGCTGCCGGCGATTACGCGCTGAAGGAAGTGCATCACGAATGGGAGGATGGCGGCGCCTATGCGCTGCTCGGTCCATCCGGTTGTGGAAAGACGACGCTTCTCAACATCATCTCCGGCCTTCTGACGCCGTCCGACGGACGTATCCTGTTCGACGGCAAGGACGTGACGCAGCTTTCGACCGAAGAGCGCAATATCGCTCAGGTCTTCCAGTTTCCGGTCGTCTACGACACGATGACGGTGTTCGATAATCTCGCCTTCCCCTTGCGCAACCGCAAGGTGCCTGAAGCCGAGGTCGAAAAGCGCGTCAACGAAATCCTCGAAATGACCGATCTTGCTGGCATGGCAAAACGCCGGGCACAAAGGCTGACGGCCGACCAAAAACAGAAGATCTCGCTCGGGCGCGGGCTGGTGCGGGCAAACGTCAACGCCATCCTGTTCGACGAGCCGCTGACGGTGATCGACCCGCATATGAAATGGGTGCTGCGCTCGCAATTGAAGCGCCTGCATCGGCAGTCGCGCTTTACCATGGTCTATGTCACTCACGACCAGACCGAGGCACTGACCTTCGCCGACAAGGTCGTCGTGATGCATGACGGCCAGATCGTCCAGATCGGCACGCCGGCGGAACTTTTCGAGCGGCCAAGCCACACGTTTGTCGGCTATTTCATCGGCTCGCCAGGCATGAACATCATGCCGGCCGCTATCGATGGTGCGACCGCACGCGTGGGTGACCAGAGTATCGTGCTTTCCGTTGCCCCGGCACTGAAGGGCCAAGGCCGTATAGAACTCGGCATCCGTCCGGAATTCATAAAACTCGGCCGTGAGGGCATGCCGGTCACCATCAACAAGGTCGAGGATATCGGCCGCCAAAAGATCGTCCGCGCCTCTTTCTGCGGACAGCCGATCTCGATCGTGTTGTCGGAAGATGACGAGATTCCGGCCGATCCGAAGGTGGCCTTTGAGAAACAGGCTATCGGCATCTTTGCCGATAGCTGGCGCGTCAAGAACGAGACTGCGGGACGGGAGGCTTGAACCATGGAAAAGACATGGAATAACAAGGCCTGGTTTCTGGTTCTGCCGGTCCTGCTGCTGGTTGCCTTCTCCGCGGTCATCCCGCTGATGACGGTGGTGAACTATTCGGTGCAGGATACGTTCGGAAACAATCAGTTTTTTTGGGCGGGCACCGACTGGTTTGTCGAAATCCTCACCTCGCCGCGCTTCTGGGATGCGCTCTGGCGCAACCTGATCTTCTCCGCCGTCATCCTTGCCATCGAAGTGCCACTCGGCATTCTGATCGCACTCAACATGCCGAAACATGGGCTGGGCGTGCCGGTTTGCCTGGTGCTGATGGCGCTGCCGCTTTTGATCCCGTGGAACGTGGTCGGCACGATCTGGCAGGTGTTCGGCCGCGTCGATATCGGGCTTCTGGGGTACTTCCTCAATTCGCTCGGCATATCCTACAACTATACCCAGAACCCGACACATGCATGGGCCACCGTTATCGTCATGGATGTCTGGCACTGGACGAGCCTCGTCGTGCTGCTCTGCTACGCCGGTCTGGTTTCGATACCTGATGCCTATTACCAGGCGGCCCGCATCGACGGCGCTTCACGCTGGTCCGTCTTCCGCTACATCCAGCTGCCGAAGATGAAGCGCGTGCTGCTGATCGCGGTGCTGCTCAGGTTCATGGATAGTTTCATGATCTACACAGAACCCTTCGTCGTCACCGGCGGCGGGCCGGGCAATTCGACGACATTCCTGTCGATCGATCTCGTCAAGATGGCGATCGGCCAGTTCGATCTCGGGCCGGCTGCTGCCATGTCGATCATCTACTTCCTGATCATCCTTCTGCTGTCATGGGTCTTCTACACCGTGATGACGCAGAGCGATGCAGAGCAGAAGTGAGGGGGAGAACGCCATGACCAACAATAGCAGCGGCGCCCGTTTCGGCTTCCTGATCCCGGTGATCTACATCATATTCCTGCTTTTGCCGATCTACTGGCTCGTCAACATGAGCTTCAAGACGAACAGCGAGATCCTCGGCCAACTGACGCTCTGGCCGACCAATCCGACGCTTCGAAACTACATCGTCATCTTCACCGATCCGGCCTGGTATAATGGCTATATTAACTCGATCATCTATGTGGTGATGAACACGGTGATCTCGGTTCTTGTGGCGCTGCCGGCGGCCTATGCTTTCTCTCGCTACCGTTTTTTGGGCGACAAGCACCTGTTCTTCTGGCTCTTGACCAACCGCATGGCGCCACCCGCCGTTTTCGCGCTGCCCTTCTTCCAGCTTTATTCGGCCTTCGGCCTGATCGATACGCATATCGCTGTTGCCATCGCGCATTGCCTGTTCAACGTGCCGCTGGCGGTCTGGATCCTCGAAGGTTTCATGTCAGGCGTGCCGAAGGAAATCGACGAGACCGCCTATATCGACGGCTATTCCTTCCCGCGATTCTTCGTCAAAATTTTCATGCCGTTGATCGCATCGGGCATCGGCGTCGCCGCCTTCTTCTGCTTCATGTTCTCGTGGGTCGAGCTCTTGATCGCCCGTACGCTGACGACGACGGATGCGAAGCCGATCGCGGCAACCATGACCCGCACGGTCTCCGCTTCCGGCATGGACTGGGGCGTGCTGGCTGCCGCCGGCGTGCTGACCATCATTCCGGGTGCGCTCGTCATCTATTTCGTCCGCAACTACATCGCCAAGGGCTTTGCCCTCGGCCGCGTTTGAGAAGGAGAGCAAAAATGAGCTTCTCATGGATGGCCTGGACGCTGCCGACGGCGATCTTTTTCATCACCATTTTCGCGCTGATCGCGGCGATGGGCGTGTGGGAGTATCTTTCTCCGGGCGGTGGCCCGCGCGTCGGCATCCTGCGGTTCGAGACGACGCGGGGCGACCGCCTGTTCGTCTCGTTGCTCGGCTCCGCCTTCATTCATCTCGCATGGCTGGGTCTTGGAGGCCCCAGCCTGTGGTGGGCTCTGGCCCTGTCGGTGGTCTACGCGATCGGCGTATTCCGCTTCGTCTAGGGCCAAGACGATACGGCGGCGGGAGGAGGTCCAGCCGCCAGGACTAAAGTGAACTGCAATCGCATCAACCGGGAGGACTAGATATGCGACGGCATCTTATGACGACGACGGCAGTCATGCTGCTGGCAATGACAGGCGCGGCCCATGCCGATATGGACGCAGCCAAGAAATTCCTCGATGCGGAAATCGGCGACCAGTCTTCGCTTTCCCGCGCCGAGCAGGAAGCCGAAATGCAGTGGTTCATCGATGCGGCAAAACCCTTTGCCGGCATGGATATCAAGGTTGTGTCGGAAACCATCACCACACACGAATATGAATCCAAAGTTCTCGCCAAGGCCTTTTCCGAAATCACCGGCATCAAGCTGACGCACGACCTGATCGGCGAAGGCGATGTCGTGGAAAAACTGCAGACGCAGATGCAGTCGGGCGAAAACGTCTATGACGCCTATGTCAACGATAGCGACCTGATCGGCACCCATTGGCGCTACCAGCAGGCCCGCTCGCTGACCAAATGGATGGCGAACGAGGGCAAGGATGTCACCAACCCCGGCCTGGATCTTCAGGATTTCATCGGCCTGAAATTCACCACCGCGCCGGACGGCGATCTTTACCAGCTGCCCGACCAGCAGTTCGCCAACCTCTACTGGTTCCGTTACGACTGGTTCAACGACGAAAAGAACAAGGCCGATTTCAAGGCGAAATACGGCTATGATCTCGGCGTGCCGGTCAACTGGTCGGCCTATGAGGATATCGCCGAATTCTTCACCGGCCGCGAGGTGAACGGCAAGAAGGTCTACGGCCATATGGACTATGGCAAGAAGGACCCGTCGCTCGGCTGGCGCTTCACCGATGCCTGGCTTTCCATGGCCGGCAATGGCGACAAGGGACTGCCGAACGGCCTGCCCGTCGATGAATGGGGTATCAAGGTCAACGAGAAATCTCAGCCGGTCGGCTCCTGCGTTGCCCGCGGTGGTGACACCAACGGCCCGGCGGCTGTCTATTCTATCCAGAAATATCTGGACTGGATGAAGGCCTATGCGCCGGCCGCCGCCAATGGCATGACCTTCTCCGAATCCGGCCCGGTTCCGGGCCAGGGTGAGGTCGCCCAGCAGATGTTCACCTACACGGCGTTTACGGCCGACTTCGTCAAGAAGGGCCTGCCCGTGGTCAACGATGACGGTACGCCGAAATGGCGCTTTGCCCCGTCGCCCCATGGCGTCTACTGGAAGGAAGGCATGAAGCTCGGTTATCAGGACGTCGGCTCCTGGACGTTGCTGAAATCCACACCGGACGACCGCGCCAAGGCCGCCTGGCTTTACGCACAGTTCGTCGTATCGAAGACGGTAGACGTGAAAAAGAGCCATGTCGGCCTGACGCTCATTCGCGATAGCTCGATCAACCACAAGAGCTTCACGGACCGTGCGCCGAACCTCGGCGGCCTGATCGAGTTCTACCGCTCACCGGCACGCGTCCAGTGGTCGCCGACCGGCACCAACATTCCTGACTATCCGAAGCTGGCGCAGCTGTGGTGGCAGGCGATCGGTGACGCGTCGTCGGGCGCCAAGACCGCGCAGGAAGCGATGGATTCGCTTTGCGCCGAGCAGGAGAAGGTGCTGCAGCGCCTCGAACGCGCCGGCGTTCAGGGCGAGATGGGGCCGAAGCTCGCCGAGGAGCATGATCTCGAATACTGGAACAAGGATGCAGTATCGAAGGGCAATCTCGCACCGCAGCTGAAGATCGAGAACGAGAAGGAAAAGCCGATCACCGTCAACTACGACGAACTGGTGAAAAGCTGGCAAAAATAATCGGTAAAAAGCCTATATAGACAAAGCCGGGGCGTGCCATGACGCCCCGGTTTTATGAAATATCCGGAGGAGTTTGGATTTATGGGTGGGTACATTCTTGCCATCGACCAGGGAACGACATCGAGCAGGGCGATCGTTTTCGATGCCGATATGGCTATCAAGGGTTTTGGACAACAGGAATTCACCCAGTTCTTTCCCGCATCCGGCTGGGTCGAACATGACCCTGAAGAGATTTGGCAAAGCGTCCTTGCCACGGCCCGCACGGCGATCGAAAAGGCCGGTATTTCTGCGGCCGAAATCGCCGCGATCGGTATCACCAACCAGCGAGAAACCGTCGTCGTCTGGGATCGCGAAACCGGAAAGCCGCTTCATGCGGCCATTGTCTGGCAGGATCGACGGACTTCGGCACTTTGCGAGGACCTGAAGGGCAGGGGGCTCGAAGCCACCTTCACCGAAAAGACCGGCCTGTTGCTCGATCCCTATTTCTCCGGCACGAAACTCTCCTGGCTACTCGACAAGGTCGAAGGCCTGCGGGCTCGTGCAGTAAAGGGTGAGGTCTGCTTTGGCACGGTCGATAGCTGGCTGATCTACAAGCTTACCGGCGGCAGGGCGCATGTTACCGACGCCACAAATGCCTCGCGCACGCTGATCTACAATATCGGCGAAAACGATTGGGACGACGAATTGCTCGGCATCCTCGACATTCCGCGAGCCATGCTGCCGGAGGTCAAGGATTGCGCTGCCGATTTCGGCATTACCGATAAATCCCTTTTCGGCGTCGCAATACCGATCCTAGGTGTGGCCGGGGATCAGCAGGCGGCCGTCATCGGCAATGCCTGCTTCGAACCCGGCATGCTGAAATCTACCTATGGCACCGGCTGTTTCGCGCTCCTCAACACCGGCACGGACCGCGTGGCCTCGTCCAACCGCCTGCTGACCACCATCGCCTACCGCCTTGATGGCATCACGACCTACGCGCTGGAAGGCTCTATCTTCATTGCAGGTGCTGCCGTGCAGTGGCTGCGCGACGAACTTGGTTTCATCAAGGTAGCGTCTGAAGTCGGCGCGCTGGCGCGGCAGGCCGATCCGAGACAGCGGCTTTATATGGTGCCTGCCTTTACCGGACTGGGCGCACCCTACTGGGATGCGGATGCCCGAGGCGCGATCTTCGGTCTTACCCGCAGCAGCGGCCCGGCTGAGTTTGCCCGTGCGGCGCTCGAAAGCGTCGCCTTCCAGACACATGATCTTCTGGAGGCAATGAAAAAGGACTGGACGGGCCACGGCACCACGACCGTGCTTCGCGTCGATGGCGGCATGGTCGCCTCCAACTGGACGATGCAGCGCCTATCCGACATTCTCGCCGCTCCGGTCGACCGGCCGGAACTTCTGGAGACGACCGCGCTCGGCGCTGCCTGGCTTGCGGGTTCCCGCGCCGGCGTCTGGCCCGATGCGAAAGGCTTCTCGGCCCACTGGAAACGCGACAAGCGTTTTGAACCGGAAATGGCTGACGACGAGCGGAAGGGGGCGATTATCGGCTGGCAGGACAGCGTTTCGCGCTGCCTCACCCAGCGCGCATGAGCTTATCCGTTATTTTGCCTCTTCAGGCTCATCAAACACGCGGCTGAATGCGCTGAGCTGATCCATGAGGTGGCTGAACTCTGCCTCGCCGAGGGCGGCGTGGAAGCGCTTGCGAGCGCGGCGTGCGGCGGCGGCGACCTGTTTCAGCATGTCCTCGCCTTCCGGGGTGATGAATATCAGGCGTGCTCGTTTATCGCTCGGATCGACCTCCCGACGCACATAACCCTGGTTCTCCAGACCCTCCAGGCATTTGGTAACGGATGAACGGTCCAGTGCAATCCGCTCTCCCATTGTGTTCTGATGAATGCCGGGCTCGATATAGGCGAAGGCAAGCGCGCTATACTGGGTCGGGCTGAAACCGAGATCACCAGCCTCCTGCGTGAACATAGCAAGCGCCACCTGCTGACAGCGGCGAAGCAGAATGCCATGCGAATGCAGAATTTCATGTGCGGTAACGATCACGCCGGTGTGCCTCCTTTTGCCGGATTGACAAATATCAATTGGTGGCGTAGCTGATAATCAGCTATCCAACTAATTTCGGTGCGGGGGAGGACCGCGCTGTCTCGCGACAGCGTCATTGCGTCCACTCGCGCCTTTTGTGTTTTTACATGCCTGCGATTCGTTGTCTCGTTCCTGTCCCGGATATCCCCACGCCTTGCGCCGCGGGGAACAGGTTTGCGTGGAAATTTTCCATACATTTTCCGCACATGCAACGCGCCTCCAAGGCCGAACAGTTTATCCCGGAGGCATCGGCCTCTTTCTCCCATGGTCAGGAAAATGATGACTAGACAGTCGAAAGACCCCAACGGAACGTTGATGATGTCACGCCGTGGCATTCTGCTCGGCGGCGCAACTTTGTTCGCCGGCAGCATCGCCGCCTCTCTCTGTCCCACCCTCTCGCTCGCAGCTGTCGATGCCGGCATGCAGGGCCAGTTCATGAAGCTGTCCAATCTGTTGATCCAGCACCAGCTCAGCCCGGCCGTCGGAGCACGGATAGCGGAGGGTGCAACGGCTCAATACAAGAACCTGCCGCAGATGCTTGAGGCAATCATCACGATTGCCGAGAAGAACAAGGCAACGCAGGTAGAGGACTTCTTCGCCGACATTCCAGAAGGTGAATTGAAGGACTTTGCGCTCTGGGTGATCGCCGCCTGGTATAGCGGCTCCTCCTCCGACAAGCGCGATGCCACCGTCTTCACCTATGAAGAAGCGCTGACTTTCAAGACCACCAGCGATATCCTCACCATCCCGTCCTATGGCATTTCCGGCCCCAATCTGTGGACCAGGCCGAACCTGCCGCTTTCGGCCCCGATGCCGACCTTCTGACGAAACCCACCGAAGAAAAGCCTTATCCCCATGGTTACCAAGACTAGTGCCGACGTCGTCATCGTCGGAACGGGCGTTGTCGGCGTCGTGATCGCCGAACAGTTGCTCGATGCAGGCCATTCCGTCCTCATGATCGAAGCGGGCCCGCGGGTTTCCCGCGCCGAAGTGGTCGAGAACTGGCGCAACGCGCCGCTCGGCGTCAAAGGCGACACCTCCGTTGCCTATCCGTCGCGCCCTTGGGCACCGCATCCGATGGGCAACGAGAAGGGCGACGAGGCCTATCTGCAGCTTTCAGGTCCCGACAGCTACGCACAGACCTTCATTCGTTACGCCGGCGGCTCGACGTGGCACTGGGCGGGTACGTCCTGGCGCCTGACGCCGGAAGACATGCGCCTGAAGTCGCTTTACGGCGTCGGCCGCGACTGGGCATTCGACTACGACACGCTGGAACCCTATTACGTCCGGACCGAAAACAAGCTCGGCATCTGCGGCCCGTCCGATCCGGCGCTGCAATGGCCGCGCGTTGCACGCTCAGCCCCTTATCCCATGCCGCATCTGCCCTTCTCTCCGGGCGAAGAGCGTTTTACCGAAATCGCCAGGACACTCGGCTACAACAACATCCCGGTGGCGCAGGCCCGCAATAGCGGCATGCCTTATGACGGCCGCCCGGCCTGCTGCGCCAACAACAACTGCGTGCCGGTCTGTCCTGTGGCAGCAAAGTATGACGCGGAGACGGCGCTGCATCGTCTCGAAAAGAAGGGTGCAACGATCCTCGTCGATTCGGTCGTCTACAAGGTAGAGACCAATGCCCAGAACAAGATCGAGGCGGTTCATTTCTACGATCAGCACAAGGAAACTCACCGCATCGACGGCAAGCTCTTCGTGCTCGCCTGCAACGGTCTGGAAAACCCGAAACTGCTTCTGATGTCGAAGGATGACCGCAACCCGAACGGTGTTGCAAATTCATCCGATCAGGTCGGCCGCAACATGATGGACCACCCGCAGTTGACGCTGACGGTCACCACCAAGGAGCCCTTCTGGTCGGGCATCGGCCCTGTCGTCAATTCAGGCATTATGGAAACCTCGCAAGGGTCTTTCCGTTCGGAACATGCCGGTGCCTATTTCCGCTACAACAATTTTGCCCGCAACCGCTTCGTCACCTTCGCAGCGCTGAAGAAGGGCCTGGTCGGAAAGGCGCTGGACGAGGAAATCCGCCGCATGACGGCCTGCACGGCCGATATCGTTGCCGCACATGAGGTGTTGCCCGATCCGAACAACCGCCTGACGCTTTCGGACAAGACAGACTGGCTGGGCCTGCCGAAGCCGCATATCCACTATGATGTCGGTGAATACACACGCAAATCGGCCGAAGTCTATTCCTTGCCGATCGGCAAGCGCATCGCGGAAGCCATGGGCGCGACCGATGTGAAGATCTCGCCGAAGTTCAATCAGAGCAAGCACATCATGGGCGGCACGATCATGGGCAATGATGCCTCGAACTCGGTGGTCGATGCGGACTGCCGTGCGCATGACCACGAAAACCTGTTCATCCCGGGCGGCGGCGCAATGGCGTCGACGGCTTGCGGCAACAGCACCATCACCATGGTCGCGCTCGCCATCAAGGCCGGCGATGCGATTGTCGACCAGATGCGGGGTGCGTGATCATGAAGACCGTAAAATCATTTGCCCTCGCGGCACCGCTGGTTCTTGCCGCCACAGCACCAATCACGGCATCGGCCCAGGAATTTTCCAAGGAGCTGATCGAAAAGGGCCGTTATCTCGCGACCGCTTCCGACTGTGTCGCCTGTCACACCAACCATGAGGGCGGCAAGCCGATGGCGGGTGGTCTGCCCATGGCCTCCCCGGTCGGCACTATCGTGTCGACCAATATCACCCCTTCGAAGGAATTCGGCATCGGCAATTATACCGAAGCCCAGTTTTCGGATGCGGTGCGCAAGGGGATCCGTGGCGACGGCGCCAATCTCTACCCCGCCATGCCTTATGTGTCCTATTCCAACATGACGGATGAGGACATTCATGCGCTTTACGCCTATTTCATGCAGGGCGTTCAGCCAGTGGATGAAAAGTCGCCGGAGACAAATCTTCCCTTCCCAATGAACTTCCGCGCCTCGATGATGAGCTGGAACATGCTGTTCCGTCCGAACGAAGTGCACAAGGATGATCCAGGCCAGTCTGCCGAGTGGAACCGCGGAAAATATCTCGCCGAAGGGGCTGCCCATTGCAGCACCTGCCACACGCCACGCGGCATCTTCATGCAGGAACAGAAGAGCCTCAACCTGACCGGCGGCCAGATCGGCGCCTGGTATGCGCCCGATATCACCAACGATCCGGTGCATGGCATCGGCTCGTGGACGCAGGCAGAACTCGTCACCTACCTGAAGACAGGCAAGCTGGAAAACAAGGCGCAGGCGGCAGGCAGCATGGCGGAAGCCATCAGCTATTCCTTCCAGCACCTGACCGATGCGGATCTCAACGCCATCGCCACCTATGTCCGCAGCGTCCCATCTGCAAATGCCGCCGGGACGACCGGAGCAACCCGCTTCGACAAGGGCGCTCCCGGCAACGACATGGCTGCCTTCCGCGGCAAGGACTATGCAGACGGCCTGAAGGGCGATCACGCCGGTGCGCAGATCTTTGCAGCCAATTGCGCCTCCTGCCACGGTTATAACGCCCAGGGCACCAGGGACGGTTATTATCCGAGCCTGTTCCACAATGCCGCGACGGCCGGTGACAACTCGATCAACGTCATCTCGGCGATCCTCAACGGCGTCGATCGTCATACCGAAGACGAGCATGTCTTCATGCCGCCCTTCGGCGACCAGACGAATGCCGTCGTACAGCTGACCAATGTCGAAGTCGCCTCGCTTTCCAACTATCTGTTGGCGCAGTATGGCAACGATAAGCTGACGGTAACGCCTGAAGATGTTCAGGTGATCCGCGAAGGCGGGCCAAAATCCAACATGGTCCAGATGGCGCGTATCGGCATCGGTGCGGGTGTTACGGCGGTTGCGCTCCTGCTGGCCAGCCTAATCTGGTACCGGTCACGCCGCAAGACCAAGCCGGCTCTCTCGGCATGATAGCCTATCGCGACCCGCCAGTTTCAATACCGGCGGGTCGAATGTGGTTTTCAGAGAAGTACATCAGCGATCGGGCAATTCGCTCCATTGCTGAAGCGCCTGACCGAGCGTGAACATTTCATCGCCATAAAGGTCTGTTGCTGCAAGCAAATGGTCCGAGAAAAGCCCAGGGCCGATATCGGTTCGCCGGTCGCTGATGTGATCGACGATCGCACCGGTGTGGAGATCGATACGGATCGTGTCAGAGATCACACCGTCCGATGAGCTGCCGTGGACACGCAGATCGATAAATTCGAGGCCTGCCGGTGGACGGCCGATGACGAGGCCCTGTCGGGTCGGCTTCAGCCAGTCCGGCAGTGGTCTTCCGTCCGCCAGCGTGACACCGAAGGCAGCATTTTCCACCTCTCCCTGCGACGACGGCATGATGTAGAGATAGTCGTTATAGACCATCGTATCGATCTGGAACCAGGTGCTTTCCGCGCCTTCGCGCGCCAGATGGATGTTCGAGCCGCCCTTGAAGAAACCGGCGGTGAGATCGTCGATGATACGCCCGCTCTCGACCCAATCGCCGATCTGGTTTGCGGCGTGGATGACAGCACCTTCTTCCGGCAGGTAACCCACACCATTCAGCGAGCGGATGGAGTTGACGACATTAACGATCGGGCCTTGCGCCGTCAGGTCGGCAATCCCGTCCAGATCGTCCATGATCGAGGATATCGGTGACGTGGATCCGGCAGAAATGCTCTCCGAAACGGACGGCGGCTGCCAAGGGTCGTTTGGTTCGAAAACAACTGGCGGCGGCGGATCCACTTCGAGCGGCGGACGCGGTTCCTGCGGGCCTTCAACCGGATCCACCGTGATTGTAACGGTGTAGGTTGCGGTATTGGTGCCGTCGCTTACCGTGAAGCTGAAACTGTCAGACCCGCTATATCCGGTTGCTGGCGTATAGGTATAGGTGCCGTCTGGGTTGATCGTGACGGTGCCGTGCTGCGGACCGGTACCGAGACCATAGGTGATCGGTTGCCCTTCCGGATCGAGCGCAGGCGGCAGGTTGCCCGAGATCGACGTTCCTTCGGTCACGGAGATGGACGTGCCTGAGGAGACCGGTGGATCGTTGACCGGCTCGACCGTGATGATGATGGTGTATGTGGATGTCGAACGGCCGTCGCTGACGGTATAGGTGAAGGTATCCGTGCCGTTGAAGTTCAGCGCCGGGATATAGCTGTAAGTGCCATCCGCATTGACGGTGACCGTGCCATGAATGGCTGGAGCGCCGAGACCATAGGTCAGCGTGTCACCATCCCCATCTGTCGCAACCGGCAAACGGCTGTTGAGCGTCGTGTCCTCGAAGGCTGTGACATTGGCATCGGATCCCGCAGGTGGCCGATTTCCGGCGCCGACTGAGACTGTCACGGTATAGGTCGATGTCGCCCGCCCATCGCTGACCGTGTAGGTGAAGCTGTCGCTGCCGCTGTAACCCGCAGCCGGACGATAGCTGTAAGAGCCATCGGGATTGATCGTCACGGTGCCGTGGCTCGCCTGGCTACCGAGCCCATAGGTCACCGCATCACCTTCCGGATCAATGGCTTGGGGGAGGGAGCCGGTTGATGTCACGCCGGATGTGGCGGAGATCGACGTATCCGAGGCAAGCGGCGCGTCGTTGACCGCAGTTACGGTAACCGTCGCGGTGTAGGTCGAAGTCGCCGTGCCGTCGCTCACCGTATAGGAGAACGTGTCGGTACCGCTGAAATTCCGGTTCGGGACATAACGATATGTACCATCCGGGTTGATCGTTACCGTACCCCGCGATGGGGCAGCGCCAAGGCCGTAGGTGACCGGACTACCTTCGGGGTCGATGGCAATCGGGAGGCGGCCTGTCGCCACCGTATCTTCTGCCGTCGTCAAGGCGGCGTCTTCACCACGCGGCGGGTCGTTGACCGGAGCGACAATGATCGAAATCGTACAGGTAACTGTCGCTGTGCCGTCGCTCACCCGGTAGGTGAAGCTATCGGTGCCGCTGAAGTCTGCGGCAGGCACGTAACGATATGTGCCATCGGCATTGATCGATACCGTTCCATGGTTCGCCTGATTGCCGAGGCTGTAGGTTAGCGCATCACCATCCGCATCGGTTGAGACCGGCAGGCGACCATTGAATATGGTGTCCTCGACAACATTGATGCTTCCATTGCTGCCGACCGGGATGTCGTTGACCGGGCGCACGGTAACCGTGACCGTATATGTAACCGTGACGACACCGTCGCTGACGGTATAGGTGAATGTATCGGTGCCGTTGAAATTGGCATTCGGTACATAGGTGTAGCTACCATCCTCGTTTACGGTGGCCATCCCGTTTTTGGCCTGTTCTCCAAGACCATAGGACAGCCTGTCGCCGTCCACATCCGTCGCGCCAGGCAACGGTCCGGAGGCCGAGCCATCTTCGTTGATCGTCACCTCGAAGTCTTCGCCGACCGGCGGATCGTTCTGCGCGTCGACAGTGACGGTGATCGTATAACTCCGCTCGATACGGCCGTCGCTGACTGTATAGGTGAACCGATCAATGCCGTTGAAATCGGCATTGGGAGTGTAGGTGTAAGTGCCGTCGAGATTGATCGTGACCGTTCCGTTTTCCGCCTGCTGGCCGAGGCCGTAGAAAAGCGCATCGCCATCGGGATCCGTCGCGAGTGGGAGACGGCCGTCGAAAGGCGTGTCCTCGCCGGTGCGGATGGTACCATTTGAACCGACAGGGGCGTCGTTGACGGCATTTACGGTGATGGTGACCGTATAACTGCGTGTCGCAGTGCCATCGGTAACGGTGTAGATGAACGAGTCCGCGCCGTTGAAATTGGCATCTGGGATATAGGTATAGGTGCCGTTGGCGTTGACCGTCAGGCTGCCATGCGACGGATCGCTGCCCTTGGCATAGGTGAGCGGGTCGCCATCGACATCGGTGGCAACCGGCAAAGTGCCGTTCAAGACCGTGTCCTCGTTGATCGTTACCTCATCATTGCGGCCGACCGGGGCATCGTTGACAGCACTGACGGTGACCGTGACCGTATAGGTCGCGCTCACCGAACCGTCGCTCACCGTATAGGTGAACGTGTCCGCACCATTGTAATTGGCAGCCGGCGTGTAGGTATAGGTTCCGTCCGAATTCACGACGACTGTGCCGTGGGCCGGCAGCGTTGTGCCGAGGCCGTAGCTAACCGGCTGGCCTTCCGGGTCGGTGGCGCGCGGCAGGGTTCCGCTTGCGGGCACATCCTCGGTGACCGAGATGCTGGTGTTGGAGCCGATCGGGGCGTCGTTCTCCGCCGTGACGGTGATCGTCACCGTATAGGCGGCAGACGAGGCCGAGCCGTCGCTGACCGTGTAGGTGAATGTGTCCGTGCCGAAGAAATTCGGGTTCGGTACGTAACGATAGGTACCGTCCGTATTGACCGTGACCGTGCCGTTCGTAGCGTTGCGTCCGATCACATAGGTGAGCGGATCACCCTCCACATCGGTCGCTGGCGGCAAGGTGCCGTCGAAGGGCGTGTCCTCGATGGCGGTGACCGCATCGTTTCTGCCGACCGGGGCATCGTTGACCGGATCGACATCGATCGTGACGGTGTAGACGGCGGAGGTGCCGGGGCCATCGGTGACCGTGTAGGTAAACGAGTCGGGACCATTGTAATTGGCAGCAGGGGTATAGGTATAGCTGCCATTCGCGTTGAAGGTGAGCGTGCCGTTGGTCGGACCGGTGCCGAGGACATAGGTGATCGGGTTGCCTTCGACATCCGTCGCCGGCGGAAGCTGCCCGTTGAACGGTGTATCCTCGGTGACGGTGATGGCGGTATCGGACGCAGTCGGGGCGTCGTTGACCGGATTGACGGTGATCGTCACCGTGTATGTGCTGGTCGCCGCACCGTCGCTCACCGTATAGGTGAAGCTGTCCGTGCCGTTGAAATTGGTGGCGGGGGTATAGGAATAGGTGCCGTTCGGATTGACTGTGACGGTACCGTTCAGTGCGCCACGCCCGAGGCCATAGGTGATCGGCTGGTTTTCCGGGTCGGTTGCCTGCGGCAGCGTGCCGTTGACGATCGGCGTGTCTTCGTTGGTGGTAACGTCTGCATTCTCGGCAATGGGAGGATCGTTTTCCGGGCCGACCGTGACGATGACTTCATAGGTATTCGAGCCACCCTCGCCGTCCGACACCGTATAGGTGAACATGTCTGAACCACTGAAATCGAGGTTCGGCGTGTAGGTATAGGAGCCGTCCGAATTGAGCACGATCGTGCCGTTCGTCGGGGCGGCGGCGAGCGCATAGGTGACATCGTTGCCTTCGACATCGCTCGCAGGCGGAAGCTGGCCGTCATACGGCTCGTCTTCGGCGACGGAAATCGCGGTGTCCGAGGCAATCGGCGCGTCATTGACCGGATCGATGATGATGGTGACAGTATAAGTATTCGAGGCTGCACCATCGCTGACCGTATAGGTAAACGTGTCGGTGCCGTTGTAATTGGTTGCCGGGCGATAGGTGTAGGTGCCGTTGGCATTGACGATGAGCGTGCCATGCTGCGGTTGGGTGGCGGCACTGTAGGTGACCGGGTTGTTTTCGGCATCGGTGGCTGGTGGCAGCGTGCCGTTGATGATCGGTGTGTCCTCGTCGATCTCGACCGTTACGTCCGACGCGACCGGTGCGTCGTTGACGGGGTTTACGGTGATGTTGACCGTGTAGATGTTGAAGTTGGTGCCGTCTGTGACGCGGAAGGTGAACGAGTCCGAGCCGTTGTAGTTGGCGTTCGGCACATAACGATAGCTGCCGTCATCATTGACGACGACGGTGCCGTTCGCCGTGCCGGTGACCAGTTCGTAGGTGACATCGTCGCCTTCCGCATCGGTTGCGGCCGGAAGCTGGCCGTCGAAGGGCGTATCCTCGTTGAGAGTGATCGAGGCACCAGAGGCGATCGGCGCGTCATTGACTGCAGTGACCGTGATGGCAATCGTGTAGGTACTCGTCGCCGTGCCGTCGCTGACCGTGTAGGTGAATGAGTCCGCGCCGTTGTAATTTGCGGCCGGGGTATAGGTGTAACTGCCGTTCGCGTTGATGGTCAGAGTGCCGTGCTGAGGCTGGCTGCCGACGCCATAGGTGACCGGCATTCCCTCGGGATCCGTCGCGGCAGGCAACTGGCCGGGATAGGCCGTGTCTTCCGTCACCGTGATTGAACCATCAGAACCGATCGGGGCGTCATTGACCGGCGAGACGTCGATGGTGACGGTCGCCGTCGTCGTGCCGCCCTGGCCGTCGGAAATGGTCACGGTGAAGGTGTCGGTACCGTTGAAATTGGTGCCGGGTGTGTAGAGATAGGCGCCCGAGGCGTCGATCGTCACGCGGCCATTGGCCGGCTGGGCGGTGATCGCGTAGCTAAGCGGATCGCCATCGACATCGGTGGCGGGGATCGTGCCGGCGATCGGCGTGTCTTCCGCCGTCGTGATGCGCTGGTCGGAGGCCACAGGCGCGTCGTTGACCGGGGCGATCATGATCATCGCCGTACTTGTCGCCGTCAACTGGCCGCCTGCGCCGGTATTGCCGCGGTCGTTGGTGGTCATCGTCAGGGTGACGGCCGCGCTGCTATCCGCAACCGGGCGATAGATCGGGGCCGTCGGGCCCGCGAGCCAGGCATTGATGTTTGCGACAGTGCCGGTCAGCGTGATCAAACCGGTACCGCCGTCGGAAACCGTGACATTGCCGCCGGAAAAAGCGATCAGCGAGCCGGCGTTGACGCCGAGCGTGACCGTAATCTGTGAATTGCCTGCATCGACATCGGTGATAGAGATGCCGGTGAGCGTCAGGTCGGTGTCTTCCGAACCGTTGAAACTGCCCGGCAGTGTATTAACCGGCGCATCGTTGATGGCTCTAACCGTGCCGGAGACGATCGCATCGCGGCTGATCGCACCATCGGAGACGGTGTAGCTGAAGGACGGGGTGCCGTTGTAGTTCGCAGCCGCCGTGAAAGTGAGCGTGCCGTCGGCATTGAGCGAGACAGTGCCGCCGGAGACGGTGACCGGATTGCCGGCGGAGATCGCCTGGCCGTTGATGGCGGTGACGGTTAGAGCGTCGGCATCCGGGTCGCTGTCGTTGGCGAGGACGTCGATCACGGTGCTCCCGTCCTCGTCGATCGCAAATATATCGTCGGCGGGGACCGGTGCATCGTTGACCGCGCCAATGTTGATGGTGACGATCGCGGTATCGAAACCGCCGCTTCCATCGGCGACCTGATAGGTGAAGCTGTCGGTACCGTTGAAGAAGGCGTTCGGGACGTAGGTGAAGGTGCCGTCGGCGTTCAGTGTCAGCGTGCCGCTCGCCGGGCCGTTGACGAGCGAGACGGTGAGCGGATCCTCATCCGTATCGGCGCCATTGCCGTTGTTTACCAGAACATTGCCGGTGAGCGTGTCGCCCTCGTCGATGGAGAACGTATCGTTCTGAGCGTCGGGCGCCGGGTTGGTGATGGTCCATGTGAAGGCCCGCTCGACGGTGCCGCCATTGCCGTCGCTCGCCGTCATGGTGACGGCGAAGGCGCGGGTGCCGGTTGGGCCAGAGGCGGACGGTGAGATCGTGCCGGTGATCCGGCCGGTTGCGGCATTGTAGGAGAGCCCGGTCGGCAGGCCGGTGATCGTATAGGTCAGCGTATCGCCATCGACATCGGCAAAACCGGCGGCGAGGTCGACATCGACCGCGGCGCCATCAAGATCGGCGCGTGGCGGAAGTGTCGGCGCGGTCGGCGCGTCGTTGACGCCGGTGACGGTGACGGTAAGCGTGGCCGTATCGGTGCCGCCATTGCCGTCCGAGATCGTGTAGGTGATCGTGGAGACTCGGCTTTCGCCCAATTGCAGATCCTGGAAGGCCGAGCCGGGGTTGAAGGTGTAGGAACCATCCGCGAGGATGACGAAGGTACCTCCGCCGGAACCGGCAAGCGTTGCGCCGACGCCATTCTGATTGCCGCCGACCGCCACGACGGTCAGCGTGTCGCCATCCGCATCGCTGTCGCTGCCGATGATGACATTACCGTCGATCGGCGTGTTCTCGTCGGTCGTTGCCGTGTCGCCTTCGGCGACGGGGACGTCGTTGATGGAGGTCACCTGGCCGGAAACGGTGGCGGTCGAGGTCGTGGAGCCATCGGAGACGGTGTAGGTGAAGGTCAGCGGGCCGTTGAAATTCGGCGTCGCGGTGAAGGTCAGCGTGCCGTTGGCATTGAGCGTGATCGTGCCGCCCGTGACGGCAACTGTGCCGTTTACGGCAATCGCCTGGCCGTTGATTTCGGTAATCGTCAGCGTGTCGTTGTCAACATCGCTGTCGTTGGCGAGCACGTCGATGATCGTGCTGCCGTCTTCATTCACGGTAAAGCTATCATTGCCGAGCGCAGGGGCGTCGTTGACCGCGTCGACATCGACCGTGATCGTGTAGGTGACAGTCGCGGTGCCATCCGAGACCGTATAGGTGAAGCTGTCGGCGCCTGCGTAATTCGGGTTCGGCGTGTAGGTGAACGTACCGTTCGGATTGACCACGACACGGCCGTTCGTCGGCTGGGTCCCGGCCGCATAGGTGAGCGTCTGGCCCTCGGCATCGGTGGCGACAGGAAGGGTACCGCTATAGGGCGTGTCCTCGGTGACCTCGATTGTGCCGTTCGCACCGATCGGAGCGTCATTTGCGCCGGTGACTGTCACGGTGAAGGTGGCCGTCGACGTACCGCCCTGGCCGTCGGAGATCGTGTAGGTGACCGAGGTGATGCGGATCTGGCCGGCGGCGAGATTGTCGAAGTCTGTGCCCGGATTGAAAGTGTAGGCACCGTTGGTGCCTATGGTAAAGGTGCCGCCGGCGGTTCCTGCCACAGCCGTGCCGACACCGGTCGCATTGCCGTTAACGGCCGAAACGATGATCGTGTCGCCATCCGGGTCGGTATCCGCACCAGAGCCATTATTGATAAAGACGGAGCCAGTTGCGGGTGTGTTTTCTCCCGTGGTGATCGCGTCGTTCTGGGCGATCGGGGCAGGGTTGAAGACGGTGATGGTGAAGGTGCGGGTGATTGCGCCGCCCGGTTGGCCATCGTCGACCGTAACGGTGATCGTGTAGACGCCGTCTGTGCCGCCCTGGCTGGCATCGCTTTCCAGCGTGCCGGTGATGGTGCCGTCTGCGCTCATCGTCAGCCCGTCGGGCAGCCCGGTCGCGATGAAGGTGAGGTCGTCACCATCGGCGTCGGTGAAGAATTGCGAGACATCGAGCGTCACGTCGTCGGCATCATCGAAGGCCTTGTTGGGGATCTCGCCTTCCGGTGGGTCTTCGACATTGGCGACCACGACATTGACGGTGAAGGTGACAGTCGTGCGACCATCGTTGACCGTATAGGTGAACGTGTCGTTGCCGGCGAAGTTTGCCGCCGGGATATAGGTATAGCGGCCATCGGTGCCGATGGTGATCGTGCCGTTCGCCGGCTGGGTGGCGATCGCATAGGTCAGCGGATCACCGTCCGCATCGGTGACCGGCAGGTCGCCGGTTGCCTGAGCGTCCTCATCTACATTGATGGTAAAGGCGCCGCCGACGGGGGCGTCGTTTTCGCCGGTAACGGTGATGGTCAGTGTGCCGATGGATGTCCCGCCATTGCCATCTGAGACCGTGTAGGTAACGCTCGTCGTGCGGGTTTCCCCGACCTGCAGGTCATCAAACTGAGTGCCGGGATTAAAATCATACGTACCATTGGCGCGAATGGTGAAAGTACCACCGTTCGAACCGGCAACTGCCGTGCCGACGCCCGCACCTGTACCCCCTACTGCGGAAACAGCAAGCGTGTTGTTTTCCGCGTCCGTATCATTGGCGAGCACGCTCGGGCCGTTGGTGATGGGTGTGTTCTCGCCAGTCGTCGCCGTGTCGTCGTTGGCGACCGGCGGGTCGTTGACTGCACCGACGATAACGGTTGCTGTCGCCGAAGCCGTCTCGTCGCCGTCGTCAGTGACCGAGATGGTCAGTGTGCGGGTTCCGGCGGTCAGGTTGTCGCTGCGGTTCTCATACTGGATGGCGCGCAGGAGGGCGCTCGTCGACGCTTCCGACATCGGTACGGAACTGCCTGCCGCATTTTCGAAATGCAGGCTGTCTGCACCATCATAGTCGAAGAAGAAGGTTGTTCCGCCGAAGGAGATCGTGCCGCTCGAGGCGGTGCCGTAGACGATGTCGACTGCGCCATTCAGGTGGATGACTTCGCTGCCTTCATCGGTGAAGCCACCGAGGTCGATATCGAGGGAGATGATGCCGCCCTCGATATCCGCGACGATTGCATCGGGCGAGACTATCAGTACCGGAGCACTGCCTTCGGTGAACGAGGCGGAACTGTCGGTTCCCGTGTCTGAGCCGTTCAGGTCGATGACCGGCGGATCGTTTTCCGCAGCGATGTTGATCGTGACCGAAGCGTCGGAGAAGCCTCCATTGCCGTCGTCTATGCGATAGGTGAAACCGACCGTGCCGTTGAAATTCTCCGTCGGGCTGAAGGTAAGGCTGCCGGTTGCATTGTTCAGCGTCACACTGCCACCGGCGACTGCGATAGTCTGTCCGATCGCGATCGGCTGACCGTTGATCTGGGTAATGGTCAGCGGATCGTTGTCCGGATCGCTGTCAGCGCCCGCAGCGCCGCTTTCAGTACCGGCGCCGGTGATCGGGTTGAAGGTGACCGGCGTGTCTTCGTCGGTGTTGACGATATCGTTTTCGGCATCCGGTGCCGGGTTCGTCACGGTGAAGACGAAGCTGTCGGAGACGGAGAGACTGCCGTCGCTGGCAGTGACGGTGATCGTGTAGGGGCTGCCCTGCGAAGCATTGGCCGCAAGCGTGCCGCTGATCAGACCGGTGGCGGGATCATAGGTGAGGCCGGGCGGCAATGCACCGACGGTGATCGTCAGCGCCTGGCCGTCGACATCGCTGAAATAGGGGCGGACGTCGAGGCTGAAGGCGGAACCATCGACCTGGGTGCGATCCGGAATGGGTGTCGCCACCGGCGCATCGTTGACCGGATTGACGGTGACCGTGACGGTTGCTGTATCCGAACCGCCATTCCGGTCCCCGATCGTATAGGTGAAGGATTCCGTTCCGTTGAAATTGGCATTCGGGGTAAAGCGCAGGACTTCGCGACCGTCCTCGTTGAGGATGAGTTGGACGGAGCCGTTCGGCGTCATCACGGCCGGACCGCCGACGGTAAGGTTGACGCCTTCGACCAGGATCACCGTGTCCGTATCGCCGTCCGGGTCGGTATCGTTGGCGAGGATGTCGATGTCGACCGGCGTATCCTCATCCGTCGAGACCGCGTCGTTCTCGGCATTCGGGGCGACGTTCTTGATGGTATAGGTGAATTCCTCGAATGTGCTGGCGCCATCCGGATCCGTGGCGGTGATCCTGACGAGGAAGTTGCGTGTGCCCGTCGGACCGGACGCATCCGGATCGATCCTGCCCGAAATGATGCCGGTTACCGGGTCAATCGACAGGCCGGGCGGCAGGCCGGTTGCCGTAAACGTGAGTGCCTCGCCTTCGGGATCGACGAAATTGCCGGAGATGTTGAGGCTGATCGTGTCTCCGTCATTGCGCTCCATGCTCGCTATGTCAGAGGAAATCGGTGGATCGTTCTCTGCATCGACCGAAACCGTGATGATGCCGGTGCTGTAACCACCCTGTCCGTCGGTAATACGATAGACGATCGTGTCCGTACCATTGTAGTTGGCATTCGGCGTGTAGGTGAGCGTACCGTCGGCGTTGACCACGACGGTGCCATTGCCGGCAACCGGTGGAAATGCGGGATCGATGGAAAGTGTATCGCCGTCCGGATCGGTATCCGCGCTCGCAGTGCCGCTTGTCGTGCCGGCGCCGGTGATAGGATTGAAGGTGACGGGCGTATCTTCGGCGGTTTCGACCGTATCGTTGACCGCGACAGGCGCGGGGTTGGTCACCGTGAAGGTGAAGGTTTCCGAAATGGTTCCGCCTGTGCCATCGGACGCAGTGACCGTGACCGCATAGACGCCGGTGCCGTTCAGGCCGCCCTGGCTGGCATTGTTGGCAATCGTGCCCGTAACGGTTCCATCTGCCGCCATGGACAGGCCTTGCGGAAGACCCGTTTGCGTGAATGTCAGCGTGTCGTTGGCATCGACATCCTGGAAGAAGGTGCCGAGATGCAGGGGGTGGCTGGTCAGAGACTGTCCATCTGCGCGGGTGTAATCCGGGATAGTATCTGCTGTCGGGTCGTCGTTGACGCCATTGACTGTCACGGTGATCGTCGCTGTATCGTAATTGGTCCCGTCACTGACGCGATAGGTGATGGTCGTCGTGCGCGGCGGATCACCAGCCGACATGTCGTCGAAATCCGTGCCCGGATTGAATGTGTAGGTTCCGTTGGCATTGATGATGAATGTCCCGCCATTCGAGCCGGCAACCGCGATCCCGACATTGCCGGCGACGCCTTCCACCTGATCGACGCTCAGAGTGTCGCCATCCGGATCACGGTCATTGGTCAGCACATTACCGCTGCCTGAGGTATTTTCGTTGACGATCAGCGTGTCATCGAATGCTTTGGGTGGCAGGTTGGTGACAATCCAGGTGATATTGCGGGTCGTCGTGCCGCCATTGCCGTCCGATGCCGTGATCGTGACGGTATAAGGATCGTTATTCGACGCGTTCGCTGCAAGCGTTCCGGAAATCAGGCCTGCGGCATCCATGGTTAGGCCCGGCGGCAGACCGATGGCCGAGAATGTCAGCGTGTCGTTGTCGATATCGCTGAAATATGGGCGAACATCATAGCTGACCGCCTGGCTGTCGCTGTCATACTGGTCGGGGATAGGGCTGGAGGTCGGTGCGTCATTGACCGGCGTCACGCTGACACGGACCGTCGCCGTCGAAACGCCGCCATTGCCGTCGGAGATCGTGTAGACAATGGTGTCGACGCCGTTGAAATTGGCCGCCGGCGTATAGGTCAGTGTACCGTCCGCATTGCGCGTGACAACACCATTGCCGGCGCTGGCAGCGGTGATGGTCAGCGTATCGCCATCCGGATCGACATCCCGGCCTGCAGCACCGCTTGTCGTGCCTGCTCCGGTGATCGGATTGAAGGTGACGGAACCGTCTTCGGCAACGGTTGCAGTATCGTTGTTGGCTGTCGGTCCGGGATTGGTGATGGTCAACTCGAAAGTCTGGGTGGCTGTAGCGTTCGCACCATCAGACGCGACGATCGTGATCGTATAGACGCCGTCATTGGCCGGCCCGCCCTGGCTCGCCTGATTGCTGATATTGCCGTAGATCAGACCTGTCGCGGCATCATATTGCAGCCCGGCAGGCAGGCCGGAGATGGTGTAGGTGAGCGTGTCGCCATCCGGATCGTTGAAGAAGTCGGCGACATCATAGGTGAAGGACTGGCCATCCGCGCGCACGCGGTCGGGGATCGGTTGGGTCGGTGTCGGCGTGTCGTTGACCGGGGTGACGGTCACGGTGACGGTTGCGGTCGCCACCCCGCCATTGCCGTCCGAGATCGAATAGGTGAAGCTTTCCTTGCCGTTGTAATCGGCGGCCGGGGTAAACCGCAGCACCTGAT
Source organism: Aliirhizobium wenxiniae (assembly GCF_019511445.1). GTDB lineage: Bacteria > Pseudomonadota > Alphaproteobacteria > Rhizobiales > Rhizobiaceae > Neorhizobium > Neorhizobium wenxiniae_A. The sequence continues at coordinate 36,296 of NZ_JAEUAN010000008.1, read as the reverse complement.
TGCCATTGGCGTCCTCGATCAGTCGTACCGAACCGTGTGTCGTCTGGATGGGGTCCCCGTTAAGCTCCAGAACCTCGTTGTTGACCCGGATGACCTCCGCTGCATCACCATCCGGATCGCTGTCATTGGCCAGGATATTGATGTTGACCGGCGTATCTTCGGGCGTCGTGACCGCATCGTCGCGGGCGATCGGCGGGATGTTGAGAACGGTGTAGTTGAACTCGACGACGGCCGTGCCGCCGCTCGGATCGGTGGCGATGACGCGGATCCGGTAGACAGTTTCGCCTGTCGGTCCTGACGCATCCGCAGCGATCCGGCCACCGATCGTAGCGCCCGTCAGCGTCAGGCCAGAGGGGAGCGGAGAGTCCGGGTCAATCGCGTAGGTCAGTGTGCCGCCTTCGGGGTCAGTGAAGAAGGCAGAGAGGTCGAGACTGTCTGTGTCGCCGTCATTGCGGGTACGGTCGGCGATCGGGCTGCCGACCGGATCATCGTTGACCGGTGTGATCGTGACGGTGACAGTTCCCGTCGCCGTACCGCCATTGCCGTCGGAGATCGTATAGGTGATCGTATCGGTGCCGTTGTAATCGGCATCCGGCAGGTAGGATATTTCGCCATCCGCGAGGATGGTAACCGTCCCATGGGCGGCCGTTGCCGAGACGACCGAAAGCGGATCGCCATCGGGGTCGCTGTCATTGGCAAGGACGTTGATGGTTACGGCTGTATCTTCGGGCGTCGTAACGCTGTCGTTGACGGTGATCGGAGCCGGGTTCGAAATGGTAAGCGCGAAGGACTGCTGGATCGTGCCGCCATTGCCGTCCGAAACGGTTATCGTGATGGTGTAGACACCGTTGTTCCCGCCCTGGCTGGCATTGCGATCGATCGTGCCGGTGATGACGCCGGCAGTGGAGATCGACAGACCTGCGGGCAAGCCGGTCTGGGAATAGGTCAACGCATCGTTGTCGGCATCGGAGAAGAAGCCGGAGACATCGAAATTGACGTTTGCGCCGTCATTGGCAGCGCGATCCGGCAACGGTGTGCCGATCGGCGTGTCGTTGACCGCACTGACCGTCACTGTGGCCGTATATTCATTACGACCGCCCTTGCCATCGGTGACGACGAAGCTGAACGTGTCGGTACCGTTGAAATTGGTGTTCGGCTGGTAGGTATAGGTGCCGTTGGCGTTGATCACCAGCGTTCCGTTGGCCGGCGCGGTGGTGCCGGCGGCAAAGGTGATCGTATCGCCATCCACGTCGGTGGCGGTCAATGTGCCCGATAGCAGTGTGTCCTCGCTGGTCGAGATACTGATATTGGACGAGACCGGTGCATCATTGACCGGCGTGACCGTGCCGATGACCGTGGCATTTGCCGAGGCTGTGCCATCAGAGACCGTATAGGTAAAGCTGACATCGCCGTTGAAATTGGCATTCGGCGTGAAGCTCAGGCGGCCATCGGCATCGAGGCGAATCGAGCCGCCGGTGATCGCAACCGACTGGCCGATGGCAATCGCCGTGCCGTTGATGGCGGTGACGGTCAGCGCGTCGCCGTCTGCATCCGTGTCATTGGCGCGGACATCGAATGTGATCGCGCTATCTTCCGGCGTCGTGAACGTGTCGTTTGCCGCGACCGGTACATCGTTGACCGGCGTGACCGTGCCGTTGACCGTTGCGGTCGCCGTGCCGCCATTGCCGTCCGAGATCGTGTAGGTGAAGCTCGGGCTACCATTGTAGTTGGCGGCAGGCGTGAAGGTGAGCGTGCCGTCGGCATTGAGCGTGACCGTGCCACCGGTGACGGAAACGGTTGCGCCTGTAACGATCGCGGTGCCGTTGATCTGGGTGACAGTCAGCGCGTCGCTTTCGACGTCGTTGTCGTTGGTGCGGACGTCGAAGGTTGTTGCCGTGTCTTCCGATGTGGAGAAGGTGTCATTGGCTGCAACGGGGGCGTCGTTGACGGGCGTGACTGTGCCGCTGACCGTCGCGGTGGCTGTGCCGCCATTGCCGTCCGATACCGTGTAGGTGAAGCTCGGCGAGCCATTGTAGTTGGCGGCGGGGGTGAAGGTGAGCGTGCCGTTGGCATTGAGCGTCACCGTGCCGCCGGTGACGGAGACGGTGCCGCCGACCGAAATTGCTGTCGCATTGATACGGGTGATCGTCAGCGCATCGCCGTCCGGGTCGCTGTCATTGGTCAGCACGTTGATGGTGACGGCCGTGTCTTCGGCCGTAGAGAAGGTGTCGTCGGTGGTGACCGGCGCGTCCTGAACCGGGGTGACGGTGCCGTTGACGGTGGCCGTCGCTGAACCACCTTGGCCGTCGGAGATCGTGTAGGTGAAGCTCGGCGAGCCGAAATAGTTGGCGGCAGGGGTGAAGGTGAGCGTGCCATTGGCGTTCAGACGGACCGAGCCGCCGGTCACTGCGACCGAGCCGCCGGAGGTGATGGCAAGGCCGTTGATCTGGCTAACCGTCAGCGGATCATTGTCGGCATCGCTGTCATTGGTGCGCACGTCGAAGGTGATTGCCGTGTCTTCCGGCGTGGTGAACGTGTCGTTGGTGGCGATCGGCGCGTCCTGCACCGGGTTTACCGTGCCGTTGACGGTGGCCGTGGTTGCGCCGCCCTGACCGTCGGAGACGGTGTAGGTGAAGCTCGGGGCGCCGTTGTAGTTTGCCGCAGGGGTGAAGGTGAGCGTGCCGTTGGCATTCAGCGAGACCACGCCGGCGGTCACCGTGCCACTGGTTATCGTGACCGGATTGCCGACCGAGATCGCCGTGCCGTTGATGGCGGTGACGGTGAGCGTGCCGCCGTCGACATCGCTATCGTTTGCCCGCACGTCGAAGGTGACGGGCGTGTCCTCATTGGTGGTGAATGTGTCGTTGACGGCGTTCGGCGCATCGTTCTGACCGGTGACTGTGACCGTCACGGTGGCGGTGGCAGTGCCGCCCTGACCGTCGGAGATCGTGTAGGTGACGGTGGTGGTGCGGGTCTGGCCGGCGGCCAGGTTGTCGAAGCTGGTGCCGGGATTGAAGGCATAGGTGCCATCGGCATTGATGGTGAAAGTGCCGCCGTTCGAGCCGGCAACGGCCGTGCCGACGCCCGCGCCGCTGCCGCCGACGGCCGAGACGGTGATTGGGTCGCCATCGGGGTCGCTGTCGACACCGGAGCCGTTATTGGCGAAGACGGAGCCGTTGAGGGCGGCGTTTTCGGTGGTCGCCAGCGCATCGTTGTTGGCGATCGGGGCCGGGTTGGCGACCGCCCAGTTGAAGCTGCGGCTTGTCTGCGCGCCCAGACTGTCGGTGGCGGTGACGGTGACGGAATAGGGGCCGTTGACGCTGGCGCTGCGGTTGATCGTGCCGGTGATGACGCCCGCGGCGCTGATCGACAGGCCGGGGGGCAGGCCGGTGGCGGAATAGGTCAGGGTATCGCCGGCATCCGGGTCACTGAAATTGCCGGAGACATTGAACGATACCGTCTGGGCGTCGTTGGAGCTCTGGTTGGCGATCGGAGTGGAAACCGGTGCGTCGTTGATGCCGGTGACGGTGACGGTGAACGTGGCGGTGGCCGTGCCGCCATTGCCGTCCGAGACCTGATAGGTGACGGAGCTGGTGCGCGTCTGGCCGGCGGCGAGATTGACGAAGGCCGTGCCGGGGTTGAAGACGGCCGCGCCATTGGCGCCGATGGTGAATGTGCCGCCGTTCGAGCCGGCAATCGCCACGCCGACATTGCCGGACACGCCGTTGACCTGCGAGACGGTCAGCGTGTCGCCGTCGACATCGCTGTCGTTGGTCAGCACATTTGCCGAGACATTGCTGTTTGCTGCGGTCTGGGCGCTGTCGTTGGCGGCGACCGGGGCATCATTGACGGCATTGACGTTGACGGTGACGGTATATTCGACGCTCGTCGTGCCATCGCTGACGCGGTAGCGGAACGTGTCGGTGCCGTTGAAATTGGCGGCGGGCGCGTAGGTATAGGTGCCGTTGGCGTTGATGGTGACGACGCCATGCGAGGGGCCGAGCGAGCCGGCCGAATAGGTCAGCGTATCGCCATCGACATCGGTCGCGACCGGCAGCGTGCCGGAGAAGAGCGTGTCCTCGTTGGTGCTGATCGCCACATTGGAGCCGACCGGGGCATCGTTGACCGGGGCGATGTTGATGGTCGACGTGTCGCTATCGCTGAGCGCGCCGCCTGTGCCGGTATTGCCGCCATCGTTGGTGACCATGGTGAGCGTGACGGCGCCATTGGCATTGGCGACCGGCGTGTAGGTGGGGCGCGAGGAACCGGCGAGGAAGGCGTTGATATTGGCGACCGTGCCGGTGAGCGTGATTGCGCTGCCCGAGCCGGTGACGGTGACGCCGCCGCCCGTGGTGGCCGACAGGGTGCCTGAGCCGACAGAGAGGGTGACGCTGACATTGCTTGAACCGGCATCGACATCGGTGATCGAGATGCCGGTCAGCGCAAGTGTGGTGTCTTCATTGGTGGTGAAGCTGCCGGGCAAGGTGTTGACCGGGGCGTCGTTGACGGCGGTGACGTTGAGGGTGATCGTGTTCGGCGTCGGGTCGGTATTGGCGCCGCCATTGGCCGTGCCGCCATTATCGCGCACCTGGAAGGTGAAATTGGCATAGGCTGCGCCATTGGCATTGGCGGCGGGGGTGAAGACGAGGCTGCCGATATTGGCGGCGTTGATCACCTGGTTCGCGGTCACCGCTACGCCGCCGAGCGTCAGCGTGCCGTTCGTTGGCAGGGTAGTGATGATGACTGCGGAGAGCGTGTTGGCGGGGTTGTCGTTGGCGTCAGTGAAGCCGAAATCGGCGGCAGTGAACGTGTAGCTTCCATCTTCCGTCAGGGTGATGGTCTTGTCGGCGCCGGACGGTGCGTCGTTGACCGACGTGATGGTGATGGTCGAGGTGTCGATATCGGTCAGCGCCGGGCCGCCCGTATTGCCGTTATCGTTGGTCGTCATCGTCAGGGTGACGCTGGCAACGGAGTTTGCGGCAGGCGTGAATGTGGGGCGCGAGGCGCCTGCGAGATAGGCATTGATGGCGGAGATCGTTCCGGAGAGGACGATCTGGTTGTTGCCTGAGCCGGTGACGGTGACGCCGCCGGCATTGGCGGCGGCGAGGGTGCCGCTATCGACGGCAAGCGTGACGGAGACCGTGCCGGTGCCGGCATCTGCATCGGAAATCGACAGGCCGGTGAGGCCGAGGCCTGCGTCTTCCAGCGTCGTGTAATTGGCCGGAATGGTGTTGACCGGCGGCGTGTTGATGGAGGCGACGGCGACGGTGACCGTGCCGGTCTCAGTGACGCCGCCGGAGGTGACCGTGTACTGGAAGGTGGTGACACCGTTGTAATCGAGCGTCGGGGTGAAGACGAGCTGGCCACCGGCGGTGAGTTGCACCGCCCCGTTTGCCACCGCAACCGTGCCGCCAACCGCAATCGAGGTGCCGTTGATGGCGGTGATCGCGCGGCCCGGATTGTTGAACGTGTCGTTGACGAGAACGGGAATGGTGACCGCCACATCCTCATCGGTCGAGACGCTGTCATTGGTAATGTCGGCGACGGGCGTGACCGTTACACCGATCGTATCGACATCGGAGAGCGCGCCATCCGAGGTGGTGAGCGTGATCTGAGCGGAGCCGTTGTAATCGCGGGTCGGCACGTAGGTGGCACCGGCGAGTGCCGCGTTGATCGCAGCCGTGGTGCCTGAGAAAGTCATCGTCGCATCCGACGTGCCGTCGCCTGCGGTGAAGGTGAGGCCGGATATGCCCGACAGCGAGAAGGCGCCGTTGGTGACGGTGAGGGTGACCGTCAGCGTGCCGTTGTCGACATCGGCAACCGTAATCGCGTTGCCGCCAGCGGACGAGAAGGTGATCGTGCCGTCTTCGGCGATCGTCTGCGCGCCCGGCACGGTGTTGACCGGCGCATCGTTGACGGCGGTGACATTGACGGTGACGGTTGCCGTTTCGGTGACGCCGCCCGACGTGACCGTGTAGGTGAAGCTGGTCTGGCCATTGTAATTGGCGGCCGGGGTGAAGGTGATCGTGCCGTCGGAATTCAGGCGCGCGGTGCCGTTGGCGACTGTGACCGTACCGTTGACGGCGACTAGGGTGCCGTTGATGGCGGTGATCTGGTGGGCGCCGTTTTCGAACGAGTCGTTGCCGTTGACGTTGATGATGACGGCGGTGTCTTCGTTGGTCGTGACCGTGTCATTGGCGATATCGGCGACCGGCGTGACGGTGATGGCGATGCCGTCCGTATCGTTGAGCGTGCCGTCATTGGTGACGACGGTCAGCTGGGCTGAGCCGTTATAGTCGGCGGTCGGGGTGTAGGAGAGGCCGGCGAGCGCCGCGTTGATCTGCGCTGCCGTGCCGGCGATGGTGACGGTGCCGGTGCCGTTGTTGCTGATCGTCGCGCCGCCGCCTGCGGTGACGGAAAGCGCGCCGTTGGTGACGCTGACGGTGGTGGTGAGCGTGCCGCCATCGACATCGGCGACGCTGATGCCGCTGATGGCGAGCGGAGCATCTTCCGCCGTCGTCTGCGCGCCCGGCACTGTGTTGACTGGGGCATCGTTGACCGGGTTGACGGTGACGGTGACGGTCGCATTCTCCGTCACGCCGCCGGAGGTGACGGTGTAGGTGAAGCTGGTCGTGCCGTTGTAATCGGCGGTCGGGGTGAAGGTCAGCGTGCCGTTGGCATTGAGGCGCACGGTGCCGTTCGCCACCGTCACCACGCCATTGGCGACGATCGAGCTGCCGTTGATGGCGGTGATCTGGTGGGTGCCGTTCTCGAACGTGTCATTGGCGTTGACGTCGATATTGGCGGCCGTGTCCTCGTTGGTGCTTGCCGTATCGTTGGCGATATCGGCGACCGCCGTGACGGTGATCGTGCGGCTGTCGGTGTCCGTCAGCGTCCCGTCGCTGCTGGTCATGGTCAGCGTGACGGGGCCGTTGAAATCGGCGAGGGGCGTGTAGACCGGCTGGGTGGCGCCGGCAGCCAGATAGGCGTTGATATTGGCGAGCGTACCGGTCAGCGTGATCGTGCCGGTGCCGGAACCCGATACGGTGACGCCACCTGCGGCGGCAGCCGAGATCGTGCCGGCATTGACGCCGATCGAGACCGTCATGCTGACGGTGCCGGCATCGGGGTCGGCGACCGAGAGGCCGCTGATGGCAAGCGGCGTATCTTCCGCCGTCGTGTAGCTTGTGGGCAGCGTGTTGACCGGCGGGTCGTTGACGGGGATGACCGAGACCGTGGCGACGGCTGTGTTGGAGGCGGCCGTGCCGTCGCTGACGGAAATGCTGATCGTGCGGGCGGTGGAGCCCGGATCGTCGGAGGTCGACGAATAGCGGATCTGCTGCAGCGCCGTCTGGTAATCGGCTCTTGTGGCGGTGCCGGTCAGCGTCAGCGTGAAGTTGCTGTAGGTGAAGGACAGGCCGGACGGCAGGGTGCCGGCGATCGACAGCGTATCGCCTGCCACCGGATTGGTGATGGTGATCGTCGCCGAGGACATGGTGGTGTTGTCGACATCGGTGATCAGCACGTCAGTATCGACGATGGCGATGCCGGTGCCGTTTTCCGTGTAGGTCGTGGTGAAGCCGGTGCCGGCGCCGGATGCATCGAGATCGAGAACAGGGGCATCGTTGACCGGGGTGACGGTGATCGTCGAGGTATCGACATCCGTCAGCGTGCCGCCCGATCCGGTATTGCCGCCGTCGCTGGTGGTCATGGTCAGCGTGACCGCGCCGTTGAAGTCGCCGACCGGCGTGAAGGTAGGGCGCGAGGCGGAAGCGAGGAAGGCGTTGATATTGGCCAGCGTGCCGGTGAGCGTGATCGTGCCGGTGCCCGATCCGGCAACGGTAACGCTGCCGGCCGCACTTGCGGTCAGGATACCGGAATTGACGCCGAGCGTGACCGTCATCGTGCCGGATGCGGCATCGACATCGGAAATCTGGATGCCGGTCAGCCCGACCGATGTGTCTTCGGCGGTCGAATAGGTAGGCGGCAGGGTGTTGACGGGGGCGTCGTTGACGGCGGCGATGGTGATCGGGCGGGTGTCGACATCGGTAAGTGCAGTGCCGCCGGTATTACCACCATCGTTGGTGGTCATGGTCAGCGTGACGCTGCCGCTGGCATTGGCGACGGGTACGTAGATCGGGGCTGCGGCCGAGGCGAGATAGGCGTTGATATTGGCGAGCGTGCCGGTGAGCGTGATCGTGCCGCCCGAGCCGGAAATCGTCACGCCGCCGCCCGATGTGGCGGTGAGCGTGCCGGATGTGACGGACAGCTGCACGGTCATCGTGCCGGTGCCGGCATCGACGTCTGCGATGGAAAGGCCGGTCAGCGCAACATTGGTGTCTTCGTTTGTCGCCCAGCCGGAAGCCGGCAGGGTGTTGACCGGGGCGTCGTTGACGGCGGTGACATTGACGGTGACGTTTTCCGTCTCGGTTACGCCACCGGAGGTGACGGTGTAGGTGAAGGTGGCGGTGCCGTTGAAATTGGCAGCGGGCGTATAGGTGATCGTGCCGTCGGCATTGAATGTGACGCTGCCCTGGCCGGCGGGCGGTTGGGTGACTGCGGTCAACGTGCGGCCGGAATTTTCGAAATTGTCGGCGGATGCGCCGTTCGTGCCGGTGATGACGTTGAAGGAGATCGGCGTGTCTTCGTTGGTGGTCACCGTATCGGGCGCGGTATCGGAGACCGGCGTGACGGTGATCGCGACCGTATCGGTATCCGACAGCGAACCGTCCGAGGTGACCATGGTCAGCGTGTCGGTGCCGTTGTAATCGGCATTGCCCTGATAACGCAGCGAGGCGAGAACGGTATTCACCTGCGTCTGCGTGCCGGAAATGGTGACCGTACCGGTGCCGACGCCGGTGACCGTGCCGGCACTGGCGGAGGGCGAGAGGATGCCGTTGGCGACCGTCAGCGTGACGGTGACATTGGTATTGTCGACATCGGTGACGGACAGGCCGGTGATGGCGGTCAGTACATCTTCCTGCACCGTCTGCGTGCCGGGCACGGTGTTGACCGGCGCATCGTTGACGGCGATCACGTTTACCGTGGCGACGGCGGTATTCGAGTTTGCCGCGCCGTCATTGGTGACGACGGTGATCGTGCGGGCGATCGTGGACGGGTTTTCCGAACTGGATGAATAACGGATTGCCTGCAGCGCCGCTTGATAGTCGGCGCGGGTGGCTGAGCCGGTCAGCGTCAGCAGGAAGGCCGTTGAATTGTAAGTGGCATTGATGCCGGCCGGCATGCCGGCCCAGGAGAGAATATCGCCGGCCTGGCCGTTGGCGATCGAGATCGTCATCGACGTCATGTTGGCATTGTCGACGTCTGAAATGAGGCTCGATGCGCCGGTGATGGCGACGCCCGCACCGTTTTCCGTATAGCTGGTCGTATAGCCGGTGCCGTTGCTGCCGGTGTCGAGATCTAGCGTCGGTGCGTCGTTGACGGGAGTGATGTTGATCGAGCGGGTGTCGACATCGGTCTGGGTGCCGCCGGTGCCGGTATTGCCGCCGTCGCTGGTCGTCATGGTCAGCGTCACCGCGCCGTTGGCATCGGCGACAGGCACATAGATCGGCGCGGATGCGGAGGCGAGATAAGCGTTGATATTGGCAAGGGTGCCGGTCAGCGTCAGCGTGGCGGTGCCGGAGCCGCCGATGGTGACGCTGCCGCCCGAGGTGGCGGTGAGCGTGCCTGAGGCGACGCCGAGAGTGACCGTCATCGTGCCGTTTGCCGCGTCGAGATCGGTGATCGACAGGCCGGTCAGCGCGACATTGGTGTCTTCGTTGGTGGTCCAGCCGGCGGCCGGCAGCGTATTGACCGGCGCGTCGTTGACGGCGGTAACGGCGACCGATGTGACGGCCGTGTTGGAGGCGAGCGCACCGTCATTGACGGTGACGCTGATGGTGCGGCCGGTGACCGTGCCGCCGATCGTCGGGTTGTCCGACGTCGAGGAATAGAGGATCTGGGCGAGTGCCGTCTGGTAGGCGGCCTTCGTGGCCGAACCGGTGAGCGTCAGCGTATAGGTGGACGCGTTGTAGCTTGCAGTGATGCCTGCAGGCAACGCGCCGTTGGCGGCCAGAACGTCACCGGCCTGACCGTTGGTGATGACGATCGTTGCGGATGCGATATTGGCGTTATCGACGTCGGTGACAGAGTTGTTGGTGTTGGCGATCGCCACGCCCGCGGCATTTTCGGTGTAACCGATCGAATAACCGGTGCCGGCCGCGGAACTATCGAGATCGATCACCGGAGCATCATTGACAGGGTTGATGGTGATGTTGCGGGTATCGACATCCGTCTGCGCGCCGCCGGTACCTGTGCCGCCGCCATCGCTGGTGGTCATCGTCAGGACGACTGTACCGTTGGCGTCTGCGACCGGGACATAGACGAGAGACGAAGCGGAGGCGAGATAGGCGTTGATATTGGCAAGCGTGCCGGTCAGCGTGATCGTGCCCGTTCCGCCGCCCTGGACGCCAACATTGGCGCTGGTCGCGGCGGTGATCGTGCCGGTCGCCACATTGAGTGTCACCGTCATCGTGCCGCTGCCGACATCGATATCGGCAATGGAAAGGCCGGAAAGCGCGACGCTCGTGTCTTCGTTTGTCGTCCAGCCCGAAGCCGGCAGCGTATTGACCGGGGCATCGTTGACGGCGACGACATTGATCGTCGAGGTGGCAACGGCAGAGGTGAGGCCACCGTCATTGACGGTGACGTTTATGACGCGCGGCGTCGTGCTTGGATCGTCGCCACTGTTGAAGAAGGTGATGGCGCGGATGGCCGCGGCATAATTCGCCTTTGTCGCAGAGCCGGTCAGGGTGACGGTGATCTGACCGGAGACGGACGTATCGATCGAGCCGGTAATGCCGCTCGGCAGCGTTCCGAGCGCGAGCAAGTCACCGGCCTGGGCATTGGTCAAAACGATTGTGGCGGAGCGGATATTGGTGCTGTCGATATCGCGCACATCGGTCAGGGTACTGCCGATGGAAACACCGGCGCCGTTTTCGGTGTAGGTCGTCGTGTAGTTCACACCAGGCGAGGCATCGACATTGGTCAGCGCGCTGACATTGTCGATGAAGATATCGTCATTGCCGGTAACAAGGCCACTGCCGACGCTGGAGAAGCTGAAGACAAGGTTTCCGGTCGCCGCAACCGTATTGGGCAGGTTGATGGTGATGCCGGTCCGTGTCCAGCTGCCGGAAGTCGATGCCGCAACGGTGGAGGGCGAGCCGCTTGCACCGTTGAGGTAGGTGATCGTTGCCGTATTGGCATTGCCGTTCACAGTACCGGTGGTGATGCGCGCATAGACCACCCCACCGATGGAAACATCGACCGTTGATGCGATTGTCGTATCGTTCGGCAGACCGAGTAAAATGCCGTTGTTCCAACCCATTTCGAAGGTCAATTGTGCCGCACCGGACGGAGCCGAGCCGTTATTCCAACCGGAAATGCCGCTCTGTGTCAGCGTTCCGGTCGTATTGTCGCCGGTCCAGGCAAAGCCGCCGCTGTTGACCGCACCCGCACTGCCGCCGACCGTCCAGCCGGTGCTGCCCGGATTGCCCCCATTGTTGATGATCTGCGACGGCGTGGTGCCGGAATTGAGATCGACCACAGGTGCGTAGGCATTATAACCGACATCGGCTGCGAGATTGGCCGCTCCGATCGTGGCCAGTGCAATCGACTGCGCCGTGCTCGTCGTCGCCGCTGCCGTGCCCAAAACACCATTGCTGTCGGTAACGCGCACGACATACTGGCCGGGCAGCACGCCGGTGAACAGATATTTTCCGTCAGCGCCGGTCGTGTCGGTTGCGAGCACCCGTTCGCCGACATCGGCCACACCATTGCCGTTCACGTCATCGATCAACTGAACCGTGACATTGGCGATGCCCACGTCGCCGGTATCGAACGTGCCGTTGGTATTGTTGTCGTCATAGATCTGGTCGCCGATAGACCCGGTCGGCGGCACCCAGCGAGCACCATCGGCAATCGTACCGATCGCAGTCGTTCCATTGGTCGTGATCGCAATCGCCGAGCCGATCGCGGCACCGGTGTTGACGTTGATCTGCTGCAGTGATTGTCCGACAACATAGGTATTGCCGTTGATATCGCCGCCACCCTGGGCAAAGGACGTGCCCGCGGGGTTGGTGAAGGAACTGACGACCGCGCCGGTGGAGAGATTGTAGCGCGTGATCGTTGCGGCTGCACCATTGATGCTAAGCAGGTAATTGTTGGTCGTGTCGATGGCGAAATCGCCCCAGTCATTGGTGCCGGTTACGGCAGAGCCGAACGTGGAGGCTGAGGCGATGGTGCGACCATTGCCGCTGAATGTGATGCGCCAGATTTGGTCGTCACCGGCCGCATTGATGTTCTCGATGCCGAGATAGAGAGAGCCCTGATAGAAAGTCGCGGCACCACTGCCGACACCGCGATCGCCGACCGTTACGCTGAGACCAGTACCGTTGTTCGTCAGGTCATTGTCGATCAGGATATGAGTATTGCTGATGAAGTCATAAGCAAAGAGTGCGCGGTTCGTATTGGCGGCGTTGCTATCCGTGTAATAGACGAGACCGTTCGCCTGATCGACTGCGAGCGAGTTGAGCGTATCGCTGAGCGTCACGCCCCCGATCGTCGCCGGAGCCGTGGTGATCGCGGTGGCCTTGCCGGTCGCTACATCGACGGAATAGAGCGTGCGGCCCGAGACAACGAGCAAAGCGCCATTGCCGACATTCGCCTGGACGTTCAGGAGCTCCGCATATTCACGCTGCGCATCAAGGGAGGGAAGAACGGAAGCGGTGATGTAGCCTGCGCGATATTCCAGATCCCAGTCGCCGCCGAGTGCGGCATTACCGGTGGAATCGGTTGAGGCGGCGATATCGGCGCCGGTCATATACCCCATCATCCGGGCGGCATTCTGACCAAGTTCGCCGCGGGCAAAATCGCAGCCATAGATCAAAATATCAGCATCGTTGGTCAGCGAGGATCGCAGGCTCTGCAGTTCGTCGGCATAATCGCCGGCCATGCTCTCGATCGTCAGTTCCGCCGAGCCGAGATAGAGCCGCCCTTCATCGCCATGGGAGATGATGTGGACCTGCTCCACATCCTCCATGTGGGACAGGGCTTCCGCCAGCTGCTCGACACCGTCGCGTCCTTCTTCCAGGACAATGACCTCGAAATCACCGTCTATGTCCTGAAGCAGCGTTTCATAGTCGGGAACGGAACTGTCCACGACCACGACCTGTTTGACGGATTCGATTGCAGGTTGCGCCGGCTCCGATCCTGCCTCTGGCACTGCCGACAACGCCTTCGACAACGCATCGCTGTCCCGGTCACTTGCTTCGGCAGCCGGATGAGCGTCTGCAGCATCGCCTGATTTTGTAGAATGCTCGTCTTGCGTATGATCCACGGTCGCAGCACCGGCTGCATCGAATGCAATTCGCTGCTCGAGCTCCATGAGCATGGAACTGAACTTGTCCTGTGCTCCCCGCTTCGATTTTCCGGCTTTCTTGCCTGCTGGCGAAGATTTCTCAGGACGAGTGAAATGCTCGTTCATGCCGTGTCTCCCGCTTTAAGACCCCAAACACACCGTGCGGATATATGCCCGGTTGTGCGAAAAGCCTGCGAGCAACGGTCGTCGGATTAACGAGTTCCAAGGATTAGGTTGACCTTGTTTACGAAATACTAATGCCGAAATACTAATTTTAGTAGTGCGAGATATAGCATTGAAACAGGCCTAGATCGGCACATTTTCGTCCAGATGAGCAATCCTCGGCGCAGCCGGCGCGCGAGGGAACATGCAATCCACACGTTCGGGAAAGCTAATCCATTAGGCCCTTATTAATCATATTCGTAAATCTTTAAGTAGCCCTGGGTTTCCGAATGCGTTTGTGCCCCATCTGACATTGAATGGCACGAAGTCGGAAGCACGCGTTCCCTGGTATCGCTTTCTCGCGAGGGTATCGTTGCAATGACTTAAGAGGTGACGCAGTGAAGTTTCCGCTGATTTGGACCGTGCCTGTCGTCTTGCTTGCGACCGGATGCTCGGTAAAAACGGAACCATTCACTCCGGAGGCGAATGCGACTTTCGGAAATGAAAAGCTCCTGAGAGCGACGGCAAACCAGGAGCCGTTGACAGGATCGGTAGATCTGTATCAGGCCATGGCACGGGCGCTGAAATACAACCTCGACACGAAGGTCGAGATCATGCAGGCCGCATTGAAAACGCGTGAAGCCGATCTTGTGAGCTACAGCGCACTGCCTAAGGTGGTGGCAGGTGCAGGCTATGCCGGACGTAACGAAGCGGATGCTTCCACCCCCTCGACACGCGATGATAATATCCGCACCGCGGACCTGACGTTCTCGTGGAATATCCTCGATTTCGGCCTCTCCTACGTCCGGGCCAAACAGGCGGCGGATCAGGCGCTGATCCAAGAGGAAATGAAGCGGCGGATCGTCAACAAGGTGATCGAGGACGTACGCACCGCCTATTGGCGTGCTGTCAGTTATCAGCGCCTAGTCGGTCGCATGCGGGCGCTCGAAAATCGTGTGGCGAGGGCCTTGCGGGATACGCGTGGCCTCTCTTCGGGTGGAGAAAGTTCACCTCTCGTTGCGCTTACCTATGAGCGCGAGTTGATCGAGGTGAAGCGCGAAGTGGAAATGCTAGAAGGTGAACTGAAGGTCGCCAAGAGCCAGCTTGCCGCCTTGATGAATGTGACGCCCGGAACCCATTTCACGCTAACCGTTCCCAAGCGTGCGTCAACCAAGCTTGCAGTTCCCGACAACATGCCGGAAATGTTCCGTATCGCGGTGGAAAACCGGCCGGAAATGCGAGAGGTGGCCTATCGCACAAGGATCAACGAGAAAGAGGTCAATGCCGCGCTTCTCGATATCCTGCCGGGCTTCAACGTCTATGCCGGCGCCAATTACGATTCCAATGAGTTCATTGCCACCAATGACTGGCTGTCATGGGGTACCAAAGTCAGTTTCAACGCGATGAAACTCGTCAGCATGCCGGCCGTCAACGACAAGATCGAGGCGGAAAAGGAGGTGCTCGATGCTCGCGCACTTTCTGTCGCGATGGCAATCATGACGCAAGTTCATATCAGCCGCGTCCGCTACGCCCATCTGAAGAAATCCTATGGAACGGCGGCGGCCCTTTCCAATGTCTCACACCGCATCCTGAAGCAAGTGAGGGATGAGACAACCGCGCAACGAACCAGCGAACAGATCCTCATCCGTGAGGAAATGAATGCGCTCCTGGCCGATGCCAAGCTCGATATGGCCTATGCGGACCTGCAGAATGCCTATGCCAATATCTACGCGTCGCTCGGTGTCGATCCGTTCCCGACAGGGCTTTCGACGACATCCAGCGTCGAGCAGATGGCGGCGCAACTGAGGACCATGTGGACCACGGACGGTGGGCCGGCGAAGATCGAGGTGATCGCCGCCAAGTAACGGCGGAACACCGCAATAGCAGCGTAAGGAGCGTGCCGTGCAAAGATTGAATGTAAAGCGTCTGGTCCTTGTCGCGCTCGTCACCACCCTTGCGGGCTCCGGTCCGTTGCAGGCGCAACAGCATGGGGAAACGCTTCGCGGCATCGTCAAGGCGGTGAACGAGGCGATGATCGGCACTGACCTGATCTTCCCCATCGCCTCATTGCCGTTTAGCGAGGGACAGCACTTTGCCAAGGGCGATATTCTCGTCGCCTTCAACTGCGCCGATCTGGAGGCCCAGGTGAAATCGGCCGAGGCCATGCTGCGCGCGGAAACGATCACGCATGAAAACAATGCCCGGCTCGCCCGTTCCAAGGCGGTCGGCACTTTCGAGGTGGCGCTCTCGAAGGCCAAGACCGATCAGGCGTCGGCCGAGCTTGAGGCTTTTCGCAGCAAGATGTCCCGCTGCGTCATCCGTGCGCCCTATGATGGCCGCATCGCCTTCATGCGCGCCCATGAGCATGAGATACCGGAGCCGAACCAGCCGCTCATGCAAATCGTCAGCGAAGGCGATCTTGAGATCGAGACGCTTTTGCCGTCGAGTTGGCTGAAATGGCTGAAGCCGGGAGCGCGTTTCGCCATCAACATCGATGAAACCGGGGAAAAGAAGGAAGCCGAGGTCTCGCGGATCGCGGCGATTGTCGATCCGGTCAGCCAGACGGTGAAGGTAACCGGTCGCTTTACCAGCGACACGACCCATATCCTGCCGGGCATGAGTGGCCCAACCGAGTTCAACCCCGCATCGGGGGGATGAGGTGATGGAACAGAATATCAAGACTTCGCTTCGTCCCTCTCCAACGGCACCCGCCGATCTTGCGGCGGTATCGAAGGGATATGAGCTGTTGCTGCGGGTCGAGGCTGAGGCCCGGCAGGCCCAGACGGTGAGCGAACTTGCCTTCCTGATCGCCAACGAGACGATCCGCATCACCAAAAGCCGGCAGGTTTTTGCACTGGCCGGGCGGCCGGAAAACCTGATCGTCAAGGCGGTGACCTCGATCACCAGTGTCGATCGCAATTCGCCGCGGGTCCGCTGGATCGAGGCCATCATCCAGTCGCTGCGTAAAGACCAGGGTGTCGAGGCCCCCCGAGATTTCGTGCTGCCTGCCTATTGCCCGCCGGGCGATACGGAACATGCGAACTTTCCCTATCGCTTCCTCGCCTGGATGCCCTTCAAGCTCAAGGATAGCACGGTGTTCGGTGGCATGCTGCTTGCCCGCGAAATGCCCTGGACCGAACCCGACCTCTTGATCGCCCGCAGACTGTCCGGAGCATACGCACATGCCTGGGCAGCGCTTGTCGGCGAGCGCCGATTGAAACGGCGGATCAAGGTCAAGCCTCTGCTTGCAGCTGCAGCAATAGCAACCGTAGCGCTCGGTTTTTATCCGGTTCCGCTGACGGTTCTGGCACCGGTCGAGGTTGCCCCGATCTCACCGCGCATCATAGCAGCGCCGATGGATGGGGTCATAGACAGCATCGCCGTCAATCCGGATCAGGCGGTGAAACAGGGCGAGCAACTTCTGAAAATGTCGGACGTGATGCTGCGCAACGAGCTTGCCGTGGCCGAACAGGATGTCCGTGTTGCCGAGGCAAAGCTGATGCAGGTGACGCAAGGAGCCGTCTCCGATCCCAAGCTCAGGGCAGACCTGGCGATCACCCGCAGCGAATTGACAGTGGCGGCCGCCAAGCGCGATTACGCCCGCGACATGCTGCAGCGTTCCGATGTGCGTGCTCCGGCAGATGGTATTGCCATCTATACCGACCGGCGGGACTGGATCGGCCGGCCGGTGACGACCGGTGAGCGGATCATGGAAGTGGCCGATCCTGACCGCATGCAGTTGCGTATCGACGTACCGGTTGCCGATGCGATCGCGGTATCCAAGGGGGCGAAGGTGCGCGCCTTCCTCGATTCCGATCCGCTCAATCCGGCAAGCGCCAGTGTGGTCGCGGCGTCTTTCGAGGCAAGGATGATCGAGGGCGATGTTCTCGCCTATCGCATCTATGCGGCGCTGGATGGCGCGCCGCACAATATGCGTCTCGGCATCCGTGGCACCGCACAGATCAGTGGTGAGAAGGTGCCGCTTGCCTACTACCTCTTCCGCAAACCGATATCCGTCATCCGCCAGCGGTTGGGCCTATGATCGTCGGCCAGCCGCAGATCGCCAAACCGCAGGATGCGCCACTGCCGGCGCTGCGCCAAGACCTGCAGATCATGCGGGTGGGAGCGAGCTATTCCGGGGCGCCGACCTGGGTCGTCTTTGACCCGATCCGAAATCGCTTCTTCCGCATCACCTACGAGATGTTCCAGCTTCTGAGCCTCTGGAATGTCAGCCACACGGTCGGCAATCTCCTGCGTAGCGTCAATGCCCGGCTCGTCGAGCGCCTGTCGGTCGATGATCTCGGCACGGTGGTGCGGATGCTGGAACATAATCTGCTTCTGGTCGAGCCGACGCGGGGGGCCTGGCGGGCGCTGCACCAGAAGGCCCAGCCGCGCCATTCCTGGTTCATGCGGCTCATTCACAACTACCTTTTCTTCAAGATCCCGCTGGTTCGCCCCGAACCCTTCATCCGCGCCACATGGCCCTATGTGGCCTTCCTGTTCAGCCGGGTGTTCTGGTGGATTTCCGCCGTCGCGGGCCTCATCGGTATCTACCTCGTCTCGCGCCAGTGGGATGCGTTCGTCGGAACCTTTCCCTTCGTCTTTTCGCTGGAAGGGGCAGCGATCTCCATCCTGTCGGTGATCTTCATCAAATGCCTTCATGAACTGGGACACGCCTATGTGGCGCATCGGTTCGGCTGCCGTATCCCGACCATGGGCATTGCCTTCATGGTGATGATGCCGCTGCTCTACACCGATGTCAGCGACGCTTGGAAACTGAAGTCCCGCTGGCAGAGGCTTCGGATCGATTCCGCCGGCATGCTGGTGGAGCTGACGGTGGCGGCTTATGCGCTGCTCGCCTGGGCCTTCGTGCCGGACGGTCCGCTGCGCAGCGCCATCTTCGTTCTGGCTGCGACTGGCGTGGTGTTAAGCCTGCTGGTCAATCTCAACCCGTTCATGCGCTTCGATGGCTACTACATCCTCGCCGACCTTCTCGGGGTGGAAAACCTGCAGCCGCGCAGCTTCCGGCATATGCGATGGCGGCTGAGGGAGTTTCTGTTCAAGCCCGGTTATGCCGCGCCGGAAGCCTTTCCGCCGAGGCTCGACATCATCCTCACCGCCTATGCGATTGCCACCGCCATCTACAGGCTGGTGCTTTATCTGGGCATTGCGGTGCTGGTCTATCACTTCACCATCAAGCTGGTCGGTATCCTGCTTTTTATCGTCGAGATCGGCTTTTTCATCATTCGCCCCATCGTCATGGAAGTGAAGGAGTGGTGGGCCATGCGCAGCGATATCGTCAAAACCCGGCGTACCTATGTGACGCTCTCGATCCTCGGGCTGCTTCTGGTCCTGGCCTTTCTGCCGCTCTCGACCCGCGTGACCGCGCCCGCAGTCATCTACCCCGAACAGTTCGTGCGGCTTTATCCGCAGGAGCCGGGGCAGGTTGAACGCCTCGATATTTCCGCCGGACAGACCGTGAAAGCGGGTGACATCCTGTTCGTCATCGACGCGCCGCAGATCCGGGAAGAACTGCGTATAACCAATGTCGAGATAGAGCTTGCCCGTTCACGTCTTGCCCGCGTGGGTGCCAATGCAGATGACCTTGCCCAGCGCAGCATCATCGAAAGCGAACTCGGCAGCTCGCTTGCCCGCAAGACCGGGCTTGAGGAACGCAAGGCGTCACTTATCGTCAAGGCACCCTTCGACGGCACCATCACCGAGATCAATCCCGAGATTCAGGCCGGTCAGTGGGTCGGACGCAATGAGCAGATCGGGTTTCTTTCCGCCGGAAACGGATCCGTTGCACGCGGATATGTGGCGGGCAATGACAGCTCGCGGCTCAATGTCGATGCCGCGGGCTGGTTCATCCCCGACGACCTTTCGCAGCCGAGGCTGCCGGTGAAGCTCGCTGCGATTGCCGAGGCCGGAGCGCGCGAGATCGATCTGCCACAGCTTTCGTCGCAACATCATGGAGCGATCGCCGTGCATATTGCCTCGGAGCCAAGGCGCCAAAGGCTGGTCCCGGTCTCGGCCCAATATGCCGTGGTCGCAAAGGTCGGTGACGCCGCCTTTCAGCCCAGCCGATCGGTCCAGGGGGTCATGCTTCTGGATGGTGCGGGAGTAAGCTTCGCCGAGCGGGCTTGGCGGCGTGTCTTGATGGTGCTTTTCCGGGAGGCGGGTTTCTGACTAAAAGTCATGAAATTGCAAGGTGATGGACCTGATCACCCGTTCGTGAGAGTGGCGCGGTTTGTTTGATCGACCAGACGTCTTGTTGAAGCGTGATCGGGGCCTAATTTCAGGATCAAGCCCGTCCCCACCGAAAGCAGCACTCTCATGAACCTGCATGCCAGACGGATCGATCCCGCTGCGACTGATGAAGCCGGCAGCTCCAGGAGTGTGAGCGATCAGCTGGGCGAGACCACGAGCGAGAAGGTCTTTCGCTATTCAGGCCCATCGGTCACGTGGCGGCGCGGCATTGTGCTGGTGCTGAATGTTTTGACGATCGGCGCTCTTTTCCTCGGGCTGCTGAGGCTTCTGCTTCCCGGCGGTATCGACTTCCCCGAAACCGTCATGCTGGCCGGCTTTCTGCTAGCAATGCCATGGACGGTGCTGGGGTTCTGGAATGCAATCATCGGACTGATACTTCTGCATGGGCCGGGTAATCCTGCCCGAAGCGTCTACCCATTCTATCGGAGTGACAGTCGGCCCCGAACGCTGTCGTCGCGTACCGCTCTTACCCTGTTTCTTCGAAACGAAGATCCTCTGCCAGCCTTTGCCCGGTTGCAGACGATGGCGCAAAGCCTTCACTCAACTGGTCTCGAACGGCATTTCCGCTTTTTTGTGCTGAGCGACACGTCCGATCCGGAAATTGCTGAAGCGGAGGAGAGAGCTTTCGCGCAACTGGCGGATAGCCTCGGCCTGCCTCAAAACACTCATCCGATCTATCGCAGACGCCAGAAAAACACCGGTTACAAGGCCGGCAACATCCATGATTTTCTCGAGGAATACGGCCAGGACTACGATTTTTTCCTGCCTCTCGATTCCGATAGCGTCATGTCCGGTGATGCGATCGTCCGGCTTGTTGCCGCAATGGAGAAAAGGCCGGAACTGGGTATTCTCCAGACGCTGGTTGTCGGAACTCCGGCGACGAGCGGTTTTGCCCGTATGTTCCAGTTCGGCATGCGCCACGGCATGCGGTCCTTCACCATGGGGGCTGCCTGGTGGAATGCCGATTGCGGTCCCTATTGGGGCCACAATGCCCTGATCCGCACGGCAGCATTCAAGTCCCATTGCGACCTGCCCGTATTGCCCGGATCGCCACCGCTTGGCGGCCACATCCTCAGTCATGACCAGCTGGAGGCCGCCTATATGCGGCGCGGCGGTTACGAGGTTCGAGTTCTGCCGATCGAAACGCAGAGTTTCGAGGCCAATCCGCCGACATTTCCCGATTTCGCCAAGCGAGATTTGCGCTGGTGCCAGGGAAACATGCAGTATTGGCGCTTCCTGTTTGAACCCGGATTGAAACCGCTGAGCCGTTTCCAGCTCGTGCAGGCAATATTGATGTATGTCGCACCGCCTGCCTGGATTGCAGCCACATTCGCTGCGGCCTGGAAGGCCATGTCAGCAGGTTTCGATCCCGCTTATCTGCAGGTTGGCCTTTCCCTCTTCGCAGTCATATTCTTCATGTCCATCGCCCCAAAGCTGGCCGGCATGCTCGATGTTTGTCTGACCAAGGGGGCTATACGCCGCTACGGCGGGCCTTTGCGCTTCGGCTTTTCCGTCATTGCGGAAATCCTCGCCTCTATGCTGATGGCGCCGGTCATTGCCGTTTATGTCTCTGTCTTTCTCCTCGGCCTGCCGTTCGGGCGCAGTGTCACATGGAGCGGCCAAAACCGCGACAAGCTGGGCGTTTCCTTCTCGTCGGCTCTCAGAACCATGGGGTTGCAGACAGTGATCGGCTTTACGTTTGGCATCACTCTGCTTTTTGGAGCAGGGGCCGGTGCGCTCCTCTGGACGCTGCCGATGATGGCTGGCCTCTGTCTGGCGATACCGTTTACCATGCTCACCGCTTCCAGCCGTTTCGGCCGATGGACCACGCGTTGCGGCCTGTTTGCCGTTCCCGAAGAAGTGCGGATGCCACGGATCTTGAGCCCGCTCGTGCCGCATGCCGCCCGTCGCTGGCGAAGACCAGGAGGCGCATCAGGGACGGGGCAACAGGACACCGATGCTTCCTGCCAAATGCTGGCGGAAAATCGCACATGACGATGGCGCGTGCGTTATGGTTGACTGCGATAAGGCAGGCCGAACTGAAGTCCACTTCGCTGGATGCGCTTGCTGACGGCGAACTTCTGATCGAAAGCCGCTTTGGAGCCATCAGCAAGGGTACCGAAACATTGATCGCCGAGGGGAGTGTCCCGGCAAGCGAGCATGACTGCATGCGTGCACCAATGCAGGCGGGAGATTTTCCGTTTCCGGTCAAATATGGTTATGCGGTGGTCGGCAGGATCAAGGCAGGGAGTGCAAAGCCGATCGGTCAGACCGTCTTTTGCCTTCATCCGCATCAGGACCTGTTTCACATACCGGCGAATATGGCGTTTCCAGTACCGCCGGACGTCCCGGCTCATCGGGCCGTACTGGCAGCGAACATGGAAACGGCGCTGAACGGTATCTGGGATGCGGGCGTCCTGGCTGGTGACAAGGTCACCATTGTCGGTGGCGGCCTGGTGGGGCTTTTGACGGCGTTCCTCGCTGCCAAGGTTCCGGGAGTGCAAGTGACACTCGTCGATGTCAACCCCGATCGCAGCAGGCTTGCCGAAATGCTCGGCTGCAGCTTCGCCCTGCCGGAGGCGGCGGAAGCATCTGACTGCGACAGCGACGTGGTGTTCCACGCATCGGCCACATCCGAAGGCCTTTCGACGGCCATCGCTGTCGCCGGTTTCGAAGCGCGGATCGTCGAAATGTCCTGGTTCGGCGACAGCCGGTCTGTCGTGCCACTCGGCGGCCGATTTCATAGCCACCGACTTTCGATCGTCGGCTCACAGGTCGGCCATGTCCCGGCGACACGAAGATCCCGCTGGCCGCTTTCTCGACGACTTGAAACTGCGCTGGCCCTTTTGGCAGATGATCGTCTCGACGGCCTTATTTCCGGCGAGACGGCTTTCAATGATCTTGCGGCCGGCTACATCGATATCCTTTCCGATCCGGATACGTTGTGCCACCGCATCCGCTATGTCTGACAACCGGAGGACCTCAAAACGATGTTTGCTGTCGAAGTACGCGACCACATGATGATTGCCCATAGCCTGCCGCGCGAGGTGTTCGGCCCGGCTCAAGCCATGCACGGCGCAACCTTCGTTGTCGATGCGGCCTTCATGACGGAGGATCTCGACGAAAACGGCCTCGGCGTCGACATCGGATTGGCGACAACAGTTTTGAGAAATGCAATTGCCCCGCTCAATTACAAGAACCTCGATGAGGTGGATGTCCTTCGCGGCAAGGTGACAACCACCGAAGTGCTGGCGAAGCACATTTTCGACGATCTGCGCCAACGTATCGATGCCGGGGAACTGGGCCCGGGTGGCAAACGGATTTGCCGCCTTAAGATCACGCTGCACGAAAGCCATGTCGCGCGGGCATGGTACGAGGCCGCGATTTGAACCGCACAGATAAGAAAGCTGACGCGCCGCATCTCGTTTTCGCCATTCCGGGAGATATAGAGACCGCTAGCGGCGGATATGGTTATGACCGACGGATGATCACGGAACTGCGCAAGCTCGGATGGCGGGTGGACCATCTCCGCTTAGCCGGCGGTTTTCCGGCTCCAAGCAGTCGCGAATTGGAAACGACGGAAAAGCAGTTTGCCGAACTTGCCGATGAAAGCCTCGTCCTTGTCGATGGACTGGCGTTCGGGGCCATGCCCGAAATCGCACAGAGAGAGGCGAGACGGTTGAAATTGGTCGCGCTCGTGCATCACCCCTTGGCGCTGGAAACCGGGCTTTCGGAACGAACGGCGCAAGAGCTTCGAACAAGCGAGACTGCGGCGCTGGCCTCTACGCGCGGGATCGTGGTGACGAGCCCGGCAACGGCCCGGACCCTGAGCTCGGACTTCGGCGTCGGACAAGACGCGGTCTGTGTGGCCATACCGGGAACTGAACCTGCCGAACCTGCCCGAGGCGGCCGCGATGGCGAGCCGCCGTTGATCCTTGCCATAGGCTCGCTGACGCCGCGCAAGGACCATGCGACGCTTGTTGCAGCGCTGGCGCAGCTGCGCGGCCGGCCATGGCAATGTCGGATTGTCGGTAGCGACAGAATGGACCCGGCATCCGCAACAAAGCTGCACAAGCAGATTGGCGAACTTGGGCTGAACGACCGAATTGCCGTGACGGGCGCTATCGATGACGTCGACGCCGAATACGACCGAGCCGATATCTTCGCGCTGGCAAGCCGTTACGAAGGTTTTGGTATGGTGTTTGCCGAAGCGATGGCGCGAGGCCTGCCGATCGTCGGTTGCCGTGGAGGCGCTGTACCTGATCTGGTGCCCGACACCGCAGGAATGCTGGTGGAACCCGGCGATATCGACGGCTTCGCCGCAGCCCTGGCTCTGCTGCTTGACGATCCGCAGGCACGACAAAACTATGCCACCGGCGCCTGGGCTACGGGCCGCAAATTACCCGATTGGCCGAGGAGTGCACAGGTTCTAGCTGATTTTCTGGCAGGTATCCGATGAGCGGTTTCGACAAACATTGGCTCGATCTGCGAGAGGCCGCAGATCATACGGCTCGTGATGGCGATCTGCGCAAGCGGGTGGTCGATCATGTAACGCGGGCGGGGGAGGGAGCTCTTGTTGTCGATCTTGGTGCAGGTACCGGATCAACCTTTCGGGCGCTTTCGCCGGAGGCTCTTCATTGGCGCTGGCGGCTTGTCGACAACGATCCGAAACTGCTTGCCGAAGCCCGCAATCGGCATGACGACGCGGCACGCATAGAGTATATCGAAGCGCATCTGGATGACATTTCTGCGGAGGTATTTTCCGACGCGACGCTTGTGATGGCTTCGGCCCTTTTCGATCTCGTTTCCGAGAGTTTTCTCGCTCGGCTGATCGCACAGCTTTCGCAGACGGAAGCCGGCCTCTACGCCGCTTTGAATTATGATGGGGTCTGCCGCTGGGACGACGTCCATCCCATGGACGAAGAGGTCGTTGCCGCATTCAACAGCCATCAGCGCCGGGACAAGGGGTTTGGACCATCGCTCGGCCCCTCTGCTGCGCCTGTACTGAGCAGCCTGCTTGAAGATCAGGGCTTTCAGGTCACAATGGCGGCGAGCCCGTGGCGGCTTGATCCCACACATGCGGCCTTGCAGCGACAGTTCATTTCCGGAA
Source organism: Aliirhizobium wenxiniae (assembly GCF_019511445.1). Lineage (GTDB taxonomy): Bacteria > Pseudomonadota > Alphaproteobacteria > Rhizobiales > Rhizobiaceae > Neorhizobium > Neorhizobium wenxiniae_A. The sequence continues at coordinate 11,337 of NZ_JAEUAN010000008.1, read as the reverse complement.
TGGCGACCGCTGTGATGGAAACTGAGCTTCTCGGGAAAGAGGAGATAGACGACTGGTGCGCAGCCCGACTGGTGCGGCTGGAAAGCTCAGGCGGCTACGTCGGACACTGGGATGTTTTCGCACTTCGTTGAAGTAACAGTCACCACGCCGGAATATTGCACCGGCGTGGTGAACTTGGTCTGGAAAGACCTTACTCTGCACCAGCCGCCTGCTGGTCCGCCTGGATGGCAGTGAGCGCGATGGTGAAGACGATGTCATCGACGAGCGCACCGCGCGACAGGTCGTTGACCGGCTTGCGCAGACCCTGCAGCATCGGACCGACGGAAACGACGTCGGCAGAGCGCTGAACGGCCTTGTAGGTGGTGTTGCCGGTGTTGAGATCCGGGAAGACGAAGACATTGGCGCGGCCGGCGACCGGGCTGTCGGGAGCCTTGGAGCGGCCGACGCTTTCGACGCTTGCCGCATCATACTGGATCGGACCGTCGATCAGGAGATCGGGCTTGCGCTGGCGTGCCAACTCGGTTGCTTCGCGCACCTTGTCGACATCACCGCCGGTGCCCGACGTGCCGGTCGAATAGGAGATCATCGCAACCCGCGGATCGATGCCGAAGGCCTTGGCCGTGTCGGAGGACTGGACGGCGATTTCCGCCAGCTGGTCTGCCGTCGGGTTCGGGTTGATGGCGCAGTCGCCATAGACCAGAACCTGATCGGGCATCAGCATGAAGAAGACCGAGGAGACGATGCTCTGGCCCGGTTCCGTCTTGATCAGCTGCAGGGCAGGGCGCACCGTGCTTGCCGTCGTATGAACCGCACCCGAAACCAGGCCATCGACTTCGCCGACGGCGAGCATCATCGTGCCTAGAACGACCGTGTCTTCCAGCTGGGCGATTGCCTGGGGAGGCGTCATGCCCTTCGACTTGCGCAGTTCGACCATGGCGTCGACATAGTTGGCGCGCACGGCGGCCGGGTCGAGGATTTCGAGATCGGCCGGCAGTTCGATATCCTTGGCCTTGGCGATCATCTGGATGGCATCGGGGCGGCCGAGCAGAACGCAACGGGCAATGCCCTTCTGGTGGCAGATGACGGCGGCCTGCAGCGTGCGGGGCTCTTCACCCTCGGGAAGCACGATGCGCTTGTTGGCGCGGCGTGCCCCTTCGATCAGGTGATTGCGGAAGCGCGGCGGCGAAAGCCGGGCTTCGGTCGAGGTGCCGATCCGGTCACGCAGCGAGGTCGTGTCGATGTTTTCGGCGACGAAATCGATGACCTTTTCCATATGCTGGCTGTCATCCTGGCTGACATGGTAGCTCAGATGCGCGAGACGCGAAGCCGTGGCATAGGTGTCGTCGGGGGTGGACAGGATCGGCAGGATGTTTGAGCCGACCGAGGCCATCAGGTCTGCGACCGGGGTGGCGAGCGGTGCACCGCAGGTGAGCAGCAGGCCGGCAAGCGGCACGCCGCGGCTATGGGCGAGCGCCGAGGCAAGCGCGATATCGCTGCGATCGCCGGGCATGACGACCAGGGTTTCCGGACGCAGGCGGTCGATCATCTTCTCAACCGAACGGGCGCCGACGACGATCTCGCGCACTCTGATGGCATCGAGTTTCGAGCCCTGCACGACGCTCAGATCCAGTGACGAGACCAGATCCGACAGGCGCGGTGTGTTGAGGTTCGGCTCGTAGGGGATCGCGCCGAGGATGGTGCTGCTCTCCATACCGGCCTTGGCGAATGCAGCTGTCAAAGCCTCACGCCGGCTTGTCTCAGGCAGCTTGTTGACGAGCAGCCCGGCGAAATGGCCATCGGCGTCACGCATATACTGACGCTCGGCGAGCGCAACCGTATCAGTCAGCCGCTTGTCATCGTCGACACCGCTGACGACCGGCACCACTTCGGCGTCGAGGCTGCGAGCGATTTCGACATTGAGCCGAGGAACGATCTGCAGATCGGTGAACGGGATCAGGCCTTCGACGACAACGACATCATGATTGGCGCGCAGCGCTTCCGTCATTGTTGCGACCTCTTCCAGCAACAGATCGAGTTCGCCCTTGCGCAAAAGATCTTCCGCATGGGTGAAAGCGATCGGCTCGGGGGCCTCCGTCAGGCACAGGCTGCGGGCAAAATAGGTGGAGACTTCGGCCGTCTTCAATGGCGAGCCGGGATGTTCACCGGCTGTCGGCTGAGCGATCGGCTTGACGAAGCCGACCTTGAGACCGTCGCGCTGCAAGGCCCGCACGAAACCGAGCGCCACGGCGCTCAGGTCGACGTCTTGCGCCAGCGGTGCGAGGAAAATGAGATGTGCCGACATGAAACTATCGCCTTTCGATTTGTCATGACCGTTCCGGCTATGCCGGGAAAATCTATTTTGAAGCGCCCGGCAATCCAATCTGGAAACCGGACGCCTCGGAATCTGCTCGGATATTCCGCCTCAGCCAGCCTTACCTATATAGGGCCGGGCCTCATTTGCTATGGCCCATTCCTCGTTGGTGGCGATGACGGCCACAGCGGTCCGGCTGTCGGAGGCGCTGATCACGCCGCAGCGCCCACCGAACATCTGGCCATTGGTTTCTTCGTCCAGCGAGATGCCGAGCACCTTGAGCCGGGCGATCGTCTTGCGACGCACGGAGGCCGAGTTCTCGCCGATACCGCCGGTAAATACGATTGCGTCGAGACGAGGCAGGGACGTGGCAAGACCGCCGATGTAACGGGCCAAGCGATGGACCATTGCGTCGAGTGCCAGGACAGCACCCTCATGGCCTTCAGCTGCCGCACTTTCGAGCGTCCGGCAATCGTTGGAAAGGCCGGAAAGGCCGAGCAGGCCGCTCTTGCGGTTGAGCAGCGTGTCGAGTTCGTCGATCGAGAGCTTTTCCTGCCGGGCAATGTGGAATATCGCCCCGGGATCGATATCGCCGGAGCGCGTGCCCATGACGAGGCCTTCAAGCGGGGTGAGGCCCATCGATGTATCGACGCTTTCGCCGTTCAGGACTGCTGTTGCCGAGGAACCATTGCCGAGATGGGCAATCACGAGGCCATGATCCTTGGGGTCAAGGCCCAGCAGTTCGACCGCTTCTTTCGCGACAAAGCCGTGGCTGGTGCCGTGAAAGCCGTAACGGCGAACGCCTGCATCCCGATAGGTCTGCGGAATGGCATAGGCATGTGCTGCTTGTGGAATGGTCATGTGGAAGGACGTGTCGAACACCGCCACATGCGGCACCCAGCCGAGCACTTCCATGGCGACGCGCACGCCGAGCACGTTCGCCGGGTTATGCAGCGGAGCGAGATAGGAGAGGGCATCGATCTCGTCGAGAACAGCGGTGTCGAGGCGGATTGCCTTAATGAAGCGCTCGCCGCCATGCACGATCCGGTGTCCGACAGCGCCGATCGCGTCCAGCAGATCGCGCTCCTTCAGGCTGTCCATCAGACGGCGCAGCGCTGCGTCATGGCTGCCACCATCAAGGGCGATCGTCACTTTCGCATCGTTTTCCTTGAGGATCAGGCGGCTTTCCGGCTGTCCGAGATTTTCGGCGAGGCCTGAAACGACTGCGGTGCGATCTTCACCGGCAAACAGGCTGAACTTCAGCGACGAGCTGCCGCAATTGATGATGAGAACGTGTGACTGATCTTTGGCCATTCATGTAATCCTCTGGCGGGGCGTGCCGTATAGGCATGGCTCCTCGTCGCAACGACCGTCGCCGCTCGCGCCTGTGCTGTTGATATCGATTTCAATATTGTTTCGGTTTACGTGACCGGCCTTCGTTTGCAGTCGCGCGCCCGGGGAAGTGACGAGGCGTGGGCACCCACCAGATGCCCACGCCTTTGCGAAGCCGAAGCCTCACAGGGGTGTCTCAGAGCGCCTCGACGCAAAGAGCGATGCCCATGCCGCCGCCGATGCAGAGCGTTGCGAGACCCTTCCTGGCGTTGCGGGCTTTGAGCGCATGCAAGAGCGTGACGAGAACGCGGGCGCCGGAAGCACCGATCGGATGGCCGATGGCGATTGCGCCGCCATTGACGTTGACCTTGGCTGGATCCCAGCCGAGTTCGCGGTTGACCGAAAGCGCCTGTGCCGCAAACGCCTCATTGGCCTCAATCAGGTCGAGGTCGTTGATGTTCCAGCCGGCCCGTTCCAGCGCCTTGCGCGAGGCCGGGATCGGACCCGTGCCCATGATCGAGGCATCGACGCCCATCGTCGCGAACGAGGCGATCCGGGCAAGCGGGGTGAGACCACGGCGGGCAGCTTCGTCCTCGCGCATCAGCACCACGGCGGCCGCACCGTCATTGAGGCCCGAGGCATTGCCGGCCGTTACCGTGCCGTCCTTCTTGAAGGCAGGCTTGAGCCCGGCCAGAACGTCGAGCGTCGTGGCGCGCGGGTTCTCGTCGGTATCGACGATGATATCGCCTTTGCGGGTTTTGATCGTTACCGGAACGATTTCCGCCTTGAACCGGCCTTCAGCGATCGCGGCTGCAGCCTTGGTCTGCGAGGCGAGCGCGAAGGCATCCTGCTCTTCGCGGGTGAGCTTGTATTTCTCGGCGACGTTTTCGGCAGTGATGCCCATGTGGTAGTCGTTGAACGCATCCCACAGACCATCGCGGATCATCGTGTCGACGAACTCGGCCGAGCCCATCTTGACGCCGGTGCGCAACACGGCTGCATGCGGGGCAAGGCTCATGTTCTCCTGGCCGCCAGCCACGACCACATCGGCATCGCCGGCAAGGATCGACTGGGCGCCAAGCGCGACCGCGCGAAGGCCCGAACCGCAGACCTGATTGATGGTGAGCGCTGTGGCCTCCATCGGAATGCCGGCGGCAACGGAAGCCTGGCGGGCGGTGTTCTGGCCCTGGCCGGCGCTCAGCACATGGCCGAGCACGACGTCGGAGACGGCGGAGGCTTCAAGCTTGGCGCGTTCGAGAGCCTCGCGGATGACGATAGACCCCAGCTGGCTGGCGGGAAGGGTGGAAAGCCCACCCATGAACTTGCCGATCGCCGTGCGGGCGGCCGATACGATTACGATATTGGTCATGGTTTTTCCGATCCTGCCGCATGAGTGAAACGACCTTCCGGACTTCATCTGCAGCGAAAGAGAGAAGATGGCGCAGGAAATCCACGCCTCGACATTACAATGGCTCGGTTTGAGCCGGAATGACGCGGGAGGGACGACGGAGGAGAGGATACCACCCCTCCCGCAAACCGACAGGTCAGGCTGCGATGCCCATCACGCCTGGAGCCTTCGGCATTAACAGTTTGGCTTCCGACGCGGCGACAACCTGATCGACCGTCACGCCCGGAGCGGTTTCCAGAAGCACAAGCCCGTCGTCTGTCGGCTGGATCACGGCCATTTCCGTGACGACCAGATCGACGCGGCGAACCGACGTCAGCGGAAGCGTGCATTTCTTGAGGATCTTCGGTGCGCCCTTGGCCGTGTGGGTCATGGCAACGATCACACGCTTGGCACCCGAAACCAGGTCCATCGCGCCGCCCATGCCCGGCACCATCTTGCCCGGCACCATCCAGTTGGCGAGCTGGCCTTCCTCGTCGACCTGCAGACCGCCAAGAACGGTCACATCGAGATGGCCACCACGGATGAGCGCAAAGGACATGGCGCTATCGAAGGCGCAGGCACCGGGAAGGGCGCCGATCGGCGAACCGCCGGCATCGGTGAGGTCGGCGCCGGCAAGCCCTGGATCGGGCAGGGCACTCATGCCGATAATACCGTTTTCCGACTGGAAGGAGATGCCGGCATCGGCGGGCAGGTAGCTGGCGACCATGGTGGGAAGCCCGATACCCAGATTGACCAGAGAGCCGCGCTTCAGTTCCAGCGCCACGCGCCGGGCGATAATTTCCTTGTCGTTCATTTCTCCGCTCCCTTCACAACGATCACGTCGACGAGCACATGCGGGGTAACGACCGCATCGGGTTCGATGCAGCCGACGGGTAAGATCTCGTTCGGCTCGGCAATCACCAGTTCGGCGGCAAGCGCCATCAGCGGGTTGAAGTTGCGCGAGGTCAGCGAATAGCGCAGGTTGCCGGAATAGTCGGCGCTGCGGGCAGAGATCAGCGCGATATCGGCCTTGATGGCTTCTTCGACGAGATAGGTGACGCCGTTCAATTCTACGGTCTTCTTGCCTTCGGCGGCCGTCGTGCCGACACCCGTCGGCGTCAACACGCCGCCAAGCCCTGAACCACCTGCACGCACCCGTTCGGCCAGCGTTCCCTGCGGAACGAGATCGACCTCGAGTTCGCCTGCGATCATCAGCTTCTGGGTCTGCGGATTGGTGCCGATATGGCTGGCGATCACCTTCTTCACCAGACCGGCATCGATCAGCTTGCCGATGCCCACACCGGGACGGGCCGTATCATTGGCGATCACCGTCAGGTTCTTCTTGCCCTGGCGGACCAGTTCGTCGATCAGCATTGGCGGGGTGCCCGCGCCCATGAAGCCGCCGATCATCAATACCGCGCCATCCGGGATCTTTTCGACTGCAGCCGAGACGCTACTTACTTTTGACATGGATTTTTCCTCTTCGGGGGAGGCGGGGCAGCCCGCAAACAGTCAGACTGCCCGCACCTTTGGCGCTTCAGTTCTTGGCCGGAATGTCCATCGCAAGAAGCGCGGAGGCCAGGCACTTGCCGTGTGCGTCGAGGGCAAGCGAACGTGTCACACCGCCACCAAGCGCATCCTGCATGACGAAGTTGAGTGCGCCGAGCGTCGGGATCTCGTAACGAACGACCTCGCCGTTGACGATGCCCTTGAAATGCGCCTTGACCCGTTCGGGCGTGACGTATTCGCGGACGCGTTCGTAATCCTTCTGGTCATAAACGATGACGGAGATGTTGGAGATGTTGCCCTTGTCGCCTGTGCGGGAATGGGCGATGTCGAAGAGTTTCATAGCCTTAAGCCTCCAGATATTCGATGACGGGAACGACCTTGTCGCGTGGGAAGAGCGCGGAAAGCATCGCAACCACCTGCTTGGCCGATTTTGTTGCACCACCACCGCTGGCAGGGCCATTGGTGTAGAGCGTCTCGACTTCATTGCCGATACGCACGGCTTCTTTCATGCTGTCGCAACGGCCGGTGACGCGAACACGAACTTCTGTCGGTTCGGGAGCAGGGGCCAGAACGTCAGCGTGGATCGAGTTGACGCCGATCAGGTCGAAACGCAGCTCGTTTGCCTTGACGCCGGTAATCTTCAGCCGTTCCTTGACGATCTCAAGTGCGAGCTGACCGCGGGCCAAAGCGCCGGGACCGGCATAGGAAATCTGGCCTTCACCCATGTAGCCGTCGTTATAGCCGACCGAAACCTTGAGGGTGTCAGTGCGGGCACGGCCGGTTACGCCACCGACCTGGATGCGATTGGGAGCGATTTCGGTAAAGGTGATCTGCGAGAAATCGGCAGTCACATCCGGTGTCAGGTAGGTCTTGGGGTCATGAACCTCATAGAGGATCTGTTCCTTGCAGGTGTGCTCGGTAACCGTGCCACCCGAACCTTCGACCTTGGTGATGACGATCGCACCGTCTTCGGAGACTTCCGCAATCGGGAAGCCGAGGCGGGCGAGATCTGCAACATCCTTTTTTCCGGGCTCGGCGTAATAGCCACCGGTGACCTGACCACCGCATTCCAGCAGATGGCCGACAGCCGTACCCTTGCCGATCTTGTCCCAGTCATCCTGCGACCAGCCAAATTCATGGATCTGCGGAGCGAGGAACATCGACGGATCGGCAACGCGGCCGGTGATGATGACGTCGGCACCATTGGCAAGAGCCTCAACCATTGGTGCAGCACCGACATAGGCATTGGCCGAGACCAGAACGGAGGCCATGCTGGAAGCCGGAGCGCCGGTTTCCAGGATCTTCGTGTCGCTGACTTTCAGGGCTTCGACGACATCATCGCCGGAGATCGCTGCAATCTTGAGCTTGCCGAGGCCCAGGCGGGTGGCAATTTCGCGAACCTTGGCGGCGCCGGCCTGCGGATTTGCGGCACCCATGTTGGTGATGATCTTGATGCCGTTCTTCTTGCAGATCGGCAGCACGGCTTCGAAACGTTCGGTGAGCAGCGGGTCATAACCCTTGGTCGGGTCGTTCAGCTTGGCGTTCTGGGCGATCGCGATGGTGCGCTCTGCCAGGCATTCGAAAACGAGGTAGTTGATGTTGCCTTTTTCGGCGAGTTCCACCGCCGGCTCGATGCGATCGCCGGAATATCCGGCTCCGGATCCGATGCGAATAAAACGCATTATTATAACTCCTTATTTCAAATCAGGTGGGCGCGGCTCATCCGAATGGGGATGGGATGACACCCAGGATCACTGCGGTAATGGTCATCAGGACCGTGGCAGCGAAGAGGAATGGGATAGCCAGTTTCTGGTGTTCACCGAGGCTGACGCCGGTGAGACCCATGATGAGGAAGGTGGCGGGCGTCAGCGGGCTGACAGGGAAGCCGGTGGTCATCTGGCCGAGAATGGAGGCCTGGGCGACGTGGATCGGGTCACCACCGAAGCTGTGATAGACATTTGCCAGAACCGGCATGACACCGAAGTAGTAGGAGTCGGGGTCGAACAGCAGGCTGAGCGGCATCGACAGAATACCGGTGATGAAGGGAATGGCCTGCGCGTGGTCTGCCGGAACGTAGGTTGCGCCGGCTGCAGCCATGGCCTTGATCATGCCCGTTCCGCCCATGATGCCGGTGAAAGCGCCAGCGGCGAAGAGGATGGAAGCCATCATCAGCGCGGCCTTTGCATGGGCATCGACGCGAGCCTTCTGATCCTTGACCTGCGGATAGTTGATCATCAGGGCAAGCACGGTACCGATCATGAACATCGGAGCGGCATCGACATAACCCGAGATCATTGTACCGAGGATCGCAAGCGCCAGGATGATATTGACCCAGAAGAGGTGAGGGCGACGGATTTCCTTTTCGGCGTCGGTCAGCTCGCGCTTGTAGGCGCCTTCCGAACCTTCGCCTGCGGCGGCAACCGTGGCACCGGCGCCAAGGCCAAGGCGACGCTCTTCGCGCTTACCCATGTACCAGGCGGTGGCGAAAACGAAGACCAAGCCAACAATTTGCACGACGAAGAGCGGCGTGAAGATCGATGATACCGGCACGTTCAAAGCAGCCGAGGCACGCAGAACAGGGCCGGTCCAGGGCAAGAAGTTCACACCTGCGGCCATGGCGACGACAAGCGCCAGAACACGGCGCTGCATGCCGAGACGGTCATACAAAGGCAGCATGGCAGGAATGGTGACAAGGAAGGTGACTGCACCGGATCCATCCAGGTGGATGATCAGTGCCAGCAACGCGGAACCGACAACGATTCGGGTCGGTTTCAGGCCCACGGCCTTGAGAATACGGTCGATGATCGGATCCATCATGCCGGCATCGGTCAACACACCGAAGAAGACGATGGCAAAGACGAACATCGCTGCCGTTGGCGCAATATTTTTGACGCCACTGACGATGAAAGTCGCGGTTTCTGCCCCAAAACCACCAATCAGCGATGCAATGATCGGGATCACGATAAGGGCAACCAGTGGTGACAACTTGTTTGTCAGTATGACAATCAACAATACAAGTATTGTAATCAGTCCAAGAATTGCTAGCATATTTGCTCTCTCCCCAGTAAATCTCCAATGAATGGAGTCATGTCCTGTGCCTTTAAAATTATTTCCTCAGAGCAACACATCGAGAATTCAAAATACGCACTCGATCAAACGGGGATAATTGATTTATCCACGTGAAATACTTGATCTGAATTTGCTTTTCACTTCGAATGAAGTCGCCTGTAAACTGTGTGGCAGAGATGTGACGTTTAAAAAATTGAATTTATCGGATCACTGTAATTACCAAAGATAATGATTATGGCGTGTTGCAAAAAATCTCATATTATCAATTGGTTGCTGGCGTCATTGACATGACGCGCGCTGTCTTTAGGCGAAAATCTTGACGTTTTGTCGCATATTCGAACCTGCCGCTGACGCACCGGACGCTCGCTCAGGTCAAGCACATGTGCCGCTGACACCGTCGTCATCCGGCCGCCGCCGACTTTCGACAAAACCTCGATCCGCTGCAGATCGCGCTCGCTCATCGCAATCAATCCCATCTGCATTCTCCCAGGCATCGTTCAGACCCGGGGAGTGTGACATTCCAACTTTGCTGAATTAGGACATTCTAACTTTGCGGCTACAACAGATGTCAAAGCTGGATAGGGCTGCGACGCTGTCGGCCAGTTAGAGATGCGACACTGGCTCCGACGATCAGCCCCCGATCCGACCGGCTGGGCCGGGTTGCAAGGGAGGAGCGGGGGCGGGTGATGACGCTCCCTTTGGCTTTAGATTTCTCAGTGGCAATTGTGTCGTTGTCGGCTGATACTCGTTTACACCGCATTGGGCGGGTAGGGATCAAAGCCGCGCGATGCTTCCGGAAATCAAGCTGCAGGGTAACGTCGATGTCGCCGCGCTGTCACCTCTTCTTCGCGGCATGCTGCTGTCCGTTGCCTATGCCGACGGTGAGGGCGGCATAGGATTGACCGCGACCGGCGCCATGAACCGCAAATTCGTGCATTGGGCCGCTGTGAACTTCCTCTGGCCCGACTTCACGGCCGTAGACCTCTACAGCATGAACAAAGTTCTGAACGAAAGCGACATGCCGCCGCTCTGGGTCGTGCGGGACATGACCCGCCACATGAAGCTTCTTCGCCGGAAAAAGGATGTGCTGCTGCCAACCAGACGCGGACGCGAGTTTCTGGTGAACCCGCAAGCCTTCTTCGATCTGATCGCCACGGATTATCTCTATTCCTATGTCCATGTGACCGATCGGCAAGAGGACGTTCAGGCGCGATTGCGCTGGTGGCGCATGTTCCTCAACCTTCTCAATATCAAGGCCAGAGAAGGTTGCACGCCTTTGGATGTTGTGAAAATCCTCAAGCCAGAGTTCGCTCCCCTGTCCGACACCGAAATGACCCTGGAAGCCTGGGAGCTGAAATCCGATATCCTATATGGCGTCCTGCGGCGCCTGTGCTGGTTGGGCCTGCTCTATGAAGCAAGAGAAGGGCTCACGCTTTTCCAAGACGGCTCCTTCCACAAAACGCCGCTCTGGTCCGCCTGTCTGCAGCTGGAATCAGATACGCAAAGCGACATCGGCGTGCACTGACGATCCTTATTCCGCCGCTGGCCGCCTCAATAACGCTTTCTCTCGCCGTGCAATCACTGCCGGATCGTTCATATAATCTGTCCTCGGCTTGCGGCTACGCTTCTGATAGCCGTTCGCAGTACTGCCGTCCCGAATGCCGAACATATGATCTTTCTGCCCGGTCCGTCGGGGGCCGCCCTTGCTGCGTTGCTGTTCGCGACCAGC
>NZ_JAEUAN010000079.1 GCF_019511445.1 Aliirhizobium wenxiniae | reverse complement strand
AAGGTAGTGCGCTAACCGCAAGGAGGCAGCTAACCACGGTAGGGTCAGCGACTGGGGTGAAGTCGTAACAAGGTAGCCGTAGGGGAACCTGCGGCTGGATCACCTCCTTTCTAAGGAAGCTGTGGAATTGGTAAGACGCTCAACTTGATTGAGATGAACCTTCCCGTGCTTTTTAGAACAAGATCGGACCAGTCAGGTCACGATCGCAACGTAATACGCCCCAGATCTGCTCTGCAGACAGAGGGTATGGCGAAAACCGCCGACTACGTTTCTCTTTCTTCATTAGGATATGAACCATTGAGTGCGCTCACGGGCTGTACGCACCTTCGGTGCTGCCCTCCGCGAGGGCGCCGGACTACCGGCGACGGCCTCTGGCCTGTATTGGCGAGCGTTACTTAACGTAGAGTTTGTCGAGATCGGGCCTGTAGCTCAGTTGGTTAGAGCACACGCTTGATAAGCGTGGGGTCGGAAGTTCAAGTCTTCCCAGGCCCACCATTCGCCTTTTTAAGGTGGTTGGTTTGTTCGATCTTGACCCTCCTGATGGCATTGTCATCGGGTGTTGCGATGGTTGGGGCTGTAGCTCAGCTGGGAGAGCACCTGCTTTGCAAGCAGGGGGTCAGCGGTTCGATCCCGCTCAGCTCCACCAATTCGCTTTTGGTGTCGAGATGACGGGTGCATATCCTTTGAAGAAGTAAAA
>NZ_JAEUAN010000078.1 GCF_019511445.1 Aliirhizobium wenxiniae | reverse complement strand
TATTAACGAGTACCTTCCTCTCTGATACCGTCCGCAAACATTGTTTTGTTGGGAGGCTAGGATGATCGTTGCAAGCGGCAGGTTGGAAACTGAAATAAGTCGCCTCAGCAGCGAAGAGAGGCGACTATTTTTCCGTGGGCTGAAACAAGAGGTCACTCGTGTCTTTTGCCAGCTTGACAAACCAACTAGGGCACGCTGGGGAGCCTCTGCGCGCAAATTGGTGGAAGTACTGGGGCATTTTGAAGCCGATCCTACTGACGCACTCGCTTGTACCATGGAGCAGGCGGCGGAGCTCGCATGTGAATTCATTGCGCAGACCAATTCCAGAAACCGCGCTCGGGTGACTGCGACATTGCACTAGAAGGCCTGAGCCGGAGGTGCGCGATTTCATTATGCGAAGCCGCGACGCTTCGCCTCAGCGAAACTGCGCGGAGGCTCAAAACATAGTCAGAGCGTCCCACTTGCTCGAGGCAGTTGCCCCCAAGGCAGTACAACTTCATTTTACTCTCGGCGCAGGCAACAAAAAAAGGCCGGGCGAGTTCTCGCCGACCTTCCTCGTTGTCACCTCTCAACCGGTGCCATTATGTAGATTCCGATGATTCACCGGACGGCATTCCGATCAAAAAACGGACGCGATTCCGAGAATTAACCGGACGCGATTCCGATTTGATACCGGACAGTTTTTCAACGTAAGCAGTGCCCCTGGGTCAG
>NZ_JAEUAN010000077.1 GCF_019511445.1 Aliirhizobium wenxiniae | reverse complement strand
ATTATGATGTTTTATATTGTCGATATTTCGTTGTCCAGACTGGATATGTTTGGAAATTTGTTTTCATGCGGGTTAGTTCAGCTGGCTTTCTGGATGAGAAAGTTTGCTGTTTTGACCAGTTCGCGCTTCTGAAGGGGTGAAACCGATCATTAATCGCTTTTGTGCATAGTTATGCAGGCCCCTAAAAACGATTCTGACGCGTTTTTTGTGTTTTCCCTAGGTTTATCTTGTCTTTTTGAGTTTTTTGCGTCAGAAAGCGATTGAGAGCGTTTTAGAGGGTACGTACAAGAGGAGTTATGGTAAATGGGTCTGGTTTTCGGGAAGGATCGACAGGATTTGCCGTTGGGTGTAGTGTAACCAACTGAAAAACAAACGCCCCTGAAATTCGTGCCGATCCGCCAAGACTGTCACGAAAATACAGGGGCGATGTCGGTCGATAACCTGGAAGGAATCGTAACACATGAGCGCCGCGCTTCAATACTTCGAAGAAAATTTACCCCACCGTCCCTATCACACGGATGATCTCGCTTTCGGCCTTCGTATCTCCGGCAAAGGGCGCGCGCTTCTTGCACGGTATATCCAGCAGAACCAGCCTCATGCACAGTTCTGGCTGGTTTTTGACGTTGACCGCGAGGGGGCTGCGATTGACTGGAGCGACCGGAACGCTCCCGCGCCGAACATCACCGTTAAAAATCCTGTGAACGGACACGCTCACCTGCTC
>NZ_JAEUAN010000076.1 GCF_019511445.1 Aliirhizobium wenxiniae | reverse complement strand
GTATGGAAAGCGCACCATGTCCGATGTGAAATGCCGCACAGATGCGTAAGGAGAAAATGCACGTTCCGGCGCTCTTCCGCTTCCTCGCTCACTGACTCGCTACGCTCGGTCGTTCGGCTGCGGCGAGCGGTATCAGCTCACTCAAAGACGGTAATGCGGTTATCCACAGAATCAGGGGATAACACCAAAAGAAACATGTGAGCAAAAAACAAGAACCCGGAAAAGGCCACGCCGCTGGCGTTTTTCCATAGGCTCCGCCCCCCTGACGAGCATCACAAAAACCGACGCTCAAGTCAGAGGTGGCGAAACCCGACAGGACTATAAAGATACCAGGCGTTTCCCCCTGGAAGCTCCCTCGTGCGCTCTCCTGTTCCGACCCTGCCGCTTACCGGATACCTGTCCGCCTTTCTCCCTTCGGGAAGCGTGGCGCTTTCTCATAGCTCACGCTGTTGGTATCTCGGCTCGGTGTAGGTCGTTCGCTCCAAGCTGGGCTGTGTGCACGAACCCCCCGTTCAGCCCGACCGCTGCGCCTTATCCGGTAACTATCGTCTTGAGTCCAACCCGGTAAGACACGACAAAGCGCCACTGGCAGCAGCCGTTGGTAACTTGGTTAGCAGAGCGATGATGGCGCAAATGGTGCAACAGAGTTCTTGAAGTAGTGGCCTAACTGCGGCTACACTAGAAGGACAGTATTTGGTATCTGTGCTCCACCAAGCCAGTTACCCGGTTAAGCAG
>NZ_JAEUAN010000075.1 GCF_019511445.1 Aliirhizobium wenxiniae | reverse complement strand
GTGGAGAAACAGGACATTCCCGCGAGTCAGACGGCATTTGAAAAACAGTGGCAGCAGTGGGGGGCATCCGGCCTTGCAGCTCTCAGAGTCCAGTTGCTTAAACGTGAAGAGGAATTGCGCCGGAAGGAGCAGGAGGATACAGAACGTAGTCGCGCGGAGCGACGAGCGGAACAGCTCAGGAAAAATGACAATGCCGTTATGGATTCAGGGGTGCTGAGAGGAGTCGTTACGGGGTATGGCGAGGCTCCCATGCCTGGTAACGGGGAAATGACCTGTTACCTTCTGCTTCACAACCGGAACGGAGAATATACGCTCTGGGGGAACGAGCTGGAGAAATACCGCACCAGAATCTTTGAGAGTGTTGATTTAATGCGTGACAGGAGTGGTTATATCTGTGACCGAAGCGAAATCGGTCAACATCCACCACTGCAACGTGTTTATTCCTCTGCGACCTTTGAGCAACTTCTGACGCAGGTTTGCCAGACATGGCCGCAATATACCCGCAATCTCCGCCAGCCGAAGACATGGCCGGAGTCTTTCTGTCTTGGAGAAGACCGCCAGCCAGCCATGCCATCACTGGCAGCAAGGAAGGTGGATTTTACGCAGGGACGTCTGCTACCGACGCTGATGCCGGTAATGAGTTCTGTCGACCGGGAAACCCGCCAGCTTCAGCTTTTGCTGGTCATGGGCGTGGATGACTCTCTGGGCGGTGTTGTCCGGCTTGATGGAACGCTGTATCCCG
>NZ_JAEUAN010000074.1 GCF_019511445.1 Aliirhizobium wenxiniae | reverse complement strand
GGGGGAAGAGCGGCGACATCAACGCGACTGCTCCTCCGCCGACAAATGCGTCGGCCGGAGGATAGGAGGATTGCCCGTTCAGATACGGAAATTCCAGTGGATGAGCGTAGACCGGCACATCCCAGTGCCGAACCAGCGCCTCTAGGGAGCCAACATGATCGAAGTGGCCATGGGTCATCACGATTGCCGATGGCCGGGTGTTGCGACCAAATCGGTGCTCTACGGCCTCGATGATCGCGTTCTTCGACGTCGGAAGCCCCGTGTCTATCAACACCCACGCTCTGCCTTTGGAGGGATCGCCATAGAAGACCACATTGACGATGGACATCCGCCGATAGGAAAGATCTGGCGCGATGATCGAAGTATCGGATCCTGCCTGCGATACCGGTGCGAGATCTTCTTCGTCGAGGGCGAGCTGTAGGGTCAAGGGAGGCTCCATATTCGGCGAGCGAACCGACCGCGCTGCTCAAAGTTCCAAGGCAGCCACCCGTCTTTATGCCCCTCACCCTCTCGTTTTTCATTTTGATTGCTTTGGGCAGGGAACTTCACATCCTGGCTGCTGTTCGCGGGCCGGTACCTGCCCAGGTATCGCAAACCCCAAACGAGGAGAACTCTATGTTCAGTTTCGACAAGCGTTTGCAGTATCCGGTCAAGGTCGGTTCTCCCGACCCCATTTTTGCACGGATGCTCCAGCAGGCGATCGGCGGCGTCGAGGGCGAGATCCGCGTCTGCATGCAGTATT
>NZ_JAEUAN010000073.1 GCF_019511445.1 Aliirhizobium wenxiniae | reverse complement strand
AACGTCTCGACCTCAGTCGAAGTCAGGTCCATCGGCTGCTGCAGGCCTATGACCGGGATGGTCCGGCCGGGCTCGTTTCGAAGAAGCGATCACGGCCGAGCAATCGGCGCCACAGCGAGGAGTTCCGCAATGCGGCGCTGGATCTGATCCGAGAACGCTATCTGGATTTCGGTCCGACGCTGGCGCGTGAGAAGCTGATCGAGTTGCACCGGATCTCTGTCGCCAAGGAAACGCTACGGCAATGGATGACCGAGGCCGGTATCTGGGTCTCGCGTCAGGAACGCAAGAAACGGGTTTTCCAGCCACGCGGCCGACGTGACTGCTTTGGCGAACTGGTGCAGATCGATGGCTCGCATCACTGGTGGTTGTCTAATCGCTTTCGATCCGTCAAGCGGATTTGGGCATTCAGCGACCTTGCCGGCTTGCGGGACAGGCAACCCGGCTGAACTGATTGGATGGAATCTGCCCTCACCGGCCGGGTCCTTCAGAGCTATCCAGTGCTGGGAGCAGGGTTGTCTCCGCGGTCGACAAATGTCGCCGCACTATGGTTTTCGCAGGTGGATCTTCCTAATGTTCGAGGCGCAGTCTCAATGAGCTGCAGCCACCAGAAGCGGAATGATCCAACCCACGTCCGCAGCAGGGACGCTCAGCACCAAAGCTAGATGGCGCGCTGAGGGATGAAGGCGTCGCCTATATGGTCGCGCCAGCCGATGCGTTGAACACTTCTCCCGTCCTGAGCATGCTGTGCATGA
>NZ_JAEUAN010000072.1 GCF_019511445.1 Aliirhizobium wenxiniae | reverse complement strand
GGGTTGGGAGGGGTCTCTTCTGCTCACACCACAGCATTACAAAGAATTCATCCACATTACGGGAGTTTAAGTGGTCGCCGGGGCTTGGCGGCCATAGGTTGAGGTCATCGAAACAAAGGGAAGGAAACTCTCGATGACCGCCAAGAAGATCGTTATTGCGACCCTCGGAGCCGTACTGGTCGCAGGAGCCGCAATCCCGGCATTCGCCGCCCCCGACCGGCCGGATCGCGGCCCCGGCGGCAAGCATGGCCCACACGCCATGATGCGCGGCGCGATGATGAAGGATGTGACCTTCGTTCGCCTGCTGAAGACAGCCGATACCAACAAGGACGGCAAGATCAGCAAGGAAGAAATGGCCGCCAGCCAGGAGGCCCTGTTCACCCAGATCGACGCCAACAAGGATGGCAACGTAACTCGCGGCGAGCTTGTCGATTATCGCATCGCCAAGCGGGAGGAATTCCGAAAGAACAATCCGCGCCCCGAAATGGCTGAAAACGCCGAGCGCAAGGATGGCGAAGGTCCGCGCCATGAACGTGCGGACCGCGACGATCGACGCCATGATGGCCGACACGGCGAATTCCGCCAGGCCCGCTTCGAGCGCCACGGCGGCATGGGCGGCGGACGCTTCTTCCGGATGATCGACGAGGACCGCGACAACAAGATCACCAAGACCGAAGCGTCGGCTGCCAGCGACAAGCTGTTTGCCCGTATGGATACCAACAAGGACGGTGTCATTTCCATCGACGACCTGCCGGACCGCCCCCTCTAGTTC
>NZ_JAEUAN010000071.1 GCF_019511445.1 Aliirhizobium wenxiniae | reverse complement strand
ATACTCCGTTCTTCACCAACTACCGTCCGCAGTTCTACTTCCGCACGACGGACGTTACCGGTATCGTTTCGCTGCCGGAAGGCACGGAAATGGTTATGCCGGGCGACAACGTCACGGTTGCTGTTGAGCTGATCGTTCCGATCGCGATGGAAGAAAAGCTGCGCTTCGCTATCCGCGAAGGCGGCCGTACCGTCGGCGCCGGCATCGTCGCTTCGATCATCGAGTAATCGATAATCACCTGAATTGAGAAAGGCCCCGCTGGAAACGGCGGGGCTTTTTTCGTTTGGCTTTCAGTATGCGTTGAGGTGGCGGTCTTGGTTCGGTTGATTGGCGCGGTCGCCTGGATCGCAATGGTGTTTTGCGCATCGCCTGCGGTCCCGGCCGTGTTCGAGTATGCATCCTGCCCGGATCGTCCCCGCTGTACCGGATGCGGCTGCAAGGGTGGGCCTGGATATCGCGGTCCTGACGGAAAATGCGTCGGCTTCAAGATGCTCGACAAGGTCTGCGGTAATCCGCCCGAAACGCGATGCACGTTCGAAAATACTCCGGGAACGGGCATGAACCGGGAATGTGCGCTGGATTCGGATAGGCGGACGAAAAGCTAGCGAATTCAGCGAGTGAAAAGCTCGCGCTCATAGCGGAAGTTGCCGGAGTTCCGCGGCTTGCGAAGGCTGAGCGGCAGGCGCTCCTCTTCTTCAAGCAGTCGTGCGGCGACATTGTCTGCACCTGTTTCGAGCGCGTCATGCCCGATGAAGCCGCCGCGAACCTGTGTCGTGGCGGATAAGGCCCGCATGAATGCGTTAAACAGATCCGGATCGGGCAGGGG
>NZ_JAEUAN010000070.1 GCF_019511445.1 Aliirhizobium wenxiniae | reverse complement strand
CCACTATCCGGGCGTGCCGGTCCAAGAACTGGCTCGTCACCCATCGGGACGTTCTGGAACACGGTGAACTGACCCTTGCCATCCATCGACGGGCCGTCGTTCCATCGCGCTGGAGGTGGCACTGAGCCATCCGATGCGGTGGCGAAGAAATCGTAGTTGTGGTTCTGATCCTCCTTCTCTTGGGGGAAGCTATTGGGAATAGGCAGCGCACCCTCGTGTCCGCCGAGCTCTTCGATAACCGCTAGCCACTGTTGCTGGTGCATGGTGTCGCGGGCGATCATGAAATGCAGCATGTCCTTCATGCCATCATCATGAGCGGCATTATAGAGGCGTGTTGCCAACACTCGGCCGGTGCTTTCGGCTGCTACGTTGCAGTACATATCCGCTGCTAGATTGCCGCTCGCATAAATATGCGACATGTCGAACGGCACACCTTCCGAATTGCCTGGAAAGGCCGCCATGCCCGTCGACAGGATGTGACGGTGCAGCATGCCTTCGACCACGTGGCGGGGATTTTCGCCTCCCATGACTGCACCGACAATTCCGTCTGCAGCGCCGGCTTCGGCGAGGCTGGCCGGAGCCTTGTCGAGATTGAGGGCAACAGCTGTTGCCAGCATTTCGATATGGCCGATTTCTTCCGTCGCGGTGTGAAGCAACATATCCCGGTATTTTGTGGTCGGGCCTCGTGCGCCCCAAGCTTGGAAGAAATACTGCATGCAGACGCGGATCTCGCCCTCGACGCCGCCGATCGCCTGCTGGAGCATCCGTGCAAAAATGGGGTCGGGAGAACCGACCTTGACCGGATACTGCAAACGCTTGTCGAAACTGAACAT
>NZ_JAEUAN010000007.1 GCF_019511445.1 Aliirhizobium wenxiniae | reverse complement strand
TATAAGAGACAGCCCTAACCCTCCCCACAAGGGGGAGGGGACTGGTTGGCGAATGCCTTAAGCCGCGATGAACTCGTTCCAGCGGCGAACCATGTAGCGGTCTTCGTCCATGACGGAGTTCCAGCAGGCGACATGGCCCATGCGTTCCTCGAAGGAACCGCCGTCGCGCACTGCCCCTGCCTTTTCCATCACCTTGCCGTCAGGTGCGACGATATCGCCGGCTGCGGCCTTGCCCTCGATCCAGTAGCCCCATTCGTCGGCCGACATGTGGTCCTTGGCGGTTTCCATGCAGGCGGAATAATAGCCCTGGCGGTTCAGATAGGCGCCGACCCAGCCGGACGTGTACCAGTTGATATATTCATAGGCAGCATCCAGCTGCGCGCCGGTCAGATGCGCGGCGATACCCAGGCCGCCGCCCCACGAGCGGTAACCTTCCTTGAGCGGCTGGTATTTGCAGGCGATGCCCTTGGAACGCACGGCGGCAACCGCCGGCGACCACATCGACTGGATGACCACTTCGCCGGACGACATGAGGTTGACCGATTCATCGAAGCTCTTCCAGAAAGCGCGGAACTGGCCGTCCTGCTTGGCCTTGATCAGGAAGTCGATCGTCTTGTCGATCTCTTCCTTGGTCATGTTGCCCTTGTCGGCATATTTCAGGTTGCCCATCGCTTCCATGATCATTGCAGCATCCATGATGCCGATCGACGGGATGTTGAGGATCGAGGTCTTGCCCTTGAATTTCGGGTCCATGATATCGGCCCAAGTGGTGATCTCGCGGCCGACGAGATCCGGACGAATGCCGAGCGTATCGGCATTGTAGATCGTCGGCATCATCGTGAACCACTGGGTCTCTTCCTTGGCAAACGTCTTGTCGCCCGCCTTCTCGACAAAACCGACCGTGTGCGGTGCCGTACCTTGCGCGATCACGCTGTCGGGCTTCAGCTTGCCGTTCTTGAACAGCGGTACGACCTTGTCGTAATATTTCAGCTTCTTCACATCCATCGGCTGGATCACACCGGCCGCATAGACCTTCTTCAGGATCCAGTATTCGATATCGGCGATGTCATAGGACTTCGGCTGGGTGACGGCGCGCTGGGCGGCGGCATCCGAATCGGTCGCCGTCATTTCCAGCGTGATGCCGAGATCGGCCTTGCACTTCTCGGCAATCGCATTGAGGTTCGAAACGCCGGTGCCGAACTGGCGAAGCGTGATCGGGTTCTGCGCCCAGATGGTCGGGAAACCGGTAATCGCACCGGAACCGGCGGCAAGGCCGGCGGCAGCCGATGCCGTCTTCAAAAGCGAGCGGCGGGAAATTCCCTTTGCCGTTTTCGTCGTCTCGGTCATGTCAGTTCTCCTCTTGAGGTTTTATTTTTGTATTTTCATTGCTTCAGCCGCCCCAGCACGAGCGCGTCCTGACGCTCCCAACTGAGCGGAATGGCGTCGCCCACCTTCACCGGGTTGGCGAAAAAGTCCTTGTCGCTGAGGATCGCGGTAAAATCCTCGACGCCCGCGCCATTGACGGTGAGCTTCACCGACGAACCGCGATATTCGACATTGGAGACCGACCCGGTGAAGCCCAGCCCCGTCTCCGTTGCCGGCGCAACGCGCACATGGTCGGTGCGCACGGCGATGTCGGCCGTGTCGGTCAGCCCGGCAGCATCGGCGCCGATGGCGAGAAAATCGCCGCCGGCCGGTACCGAGATCATCAGCTCGTCGCCTTCGCTTTTCGTCACCCGGCCGGAAATCACGTTATGGTCGCCCATGAACTTGGCGACGAAGGCGGTGGCCGGCCGTTCGAAAACGGTGCGCGGATGGGCGGCCTGTTCAATGCGCCCGTCATTCATGATGACGATGATATCGGCGAGCGCCATCGCTTCTTCCTGGCTGTGCGTCACATGTACGAATGTGATGCCGAGCGAGGTCTGCAGTTTCTTCAGCTCAGCCCGCATGCGGATCTTGAGGAAGGGGTCGAGCGCCGAAAGCGGCTCGTCGAGCAAAAGTGCTTCCGGATCGGTAATCAGGGCGCGGGCCAGTGCCACGCGCTGCTGCTGGCCGCCGGAAAGCTGGGCCGGACGGCGTGTCGCATAGGCTTCAAGCTGCATCAGCCGCAGCATGTCCATCGCCTTGGCGCGGCGTTCGTCCTTTTCGACGCCCTTCATCTTGAGCGAGAAGGCGACATTGTCGACGAGATCGAGATGCGGAAACAGCGCATAGGACTGGAACATCATCGCCGTGCCGCGTTTGGCCGGCGGCAAATCGGTGACGACCGCATTACCGAGGCGGATATCCCCGGTGGAAATCGATTCGTGGCCGGCGATCATTCTGAGCGTGGAAGTCTTGCCGCAGCCGGAAGGGCCAAGGAGGCAGCAATAGGTGCCGGCCGGTATCTTCAGGCTGATCTCGTGGACAGCGGTCGTGCTGCCATAGATCTTGGAGACGGATACGATGTCTATTTCAGCGGCTTTGCTCATAGGCATTCTCCTGCGATTATTTCGGTGATGCAGGAGCCGTGCCAGTTCAATTCATCGTTGAAGATCAAGGATTTTTCGAGCAGAGGCCATTTTCCGCTTTTGCGGTTGCGCAAAATTACAGCGATCGTTTTCGATCGGCTGTCCAAATTGTATGCAATCTGAAAGTCGAATTGCTAAACATCGTACTAGGCAGAAGACCCTGTCACGCGTTAGAACAGGGCATGCCGGACGAAAACCCATGACTTTGCTCGAAAACACTTCAACTCCCCCTGACCCCGTAACCGAAGACCGTTCGATGGCGATCCGCGAAACCCTGCGCAACGCCATTATAGATCGGCGTCTGGCACCGGGGACGAAGCTTTCGGAGGCGGAAGTCGGTGCGCTTTTCGACGTCAGCCGCACGGTTGCCCGTGCCGCCCTGCAGATGCTGACCTTCGAAGGGCTGGTGAAGACGGAGCGTAATCGCGGCGCTTTCGTCTCCCACCCCACACCGGAAGAGGCGCGGCAGATTTTTGCGTCCCGCCGCCTGATCGAGCCGGGCATCGTTGCGGCGGCCTCCGAACGCATCACGCCGGACGATATCGCCCGTTTTCGCGAGCAGTTGATCGAGGAAGAGCGCCACATCAACGAGCGCGGTCCGGCAGCAAGGCGGGCGGAGATCAAGGCATCCGGTGATTTCCACCTGATGCTTGCCTCAGTGGCCGGCAATGCCATTCTGCAGCGGTTCATGGACGAGCTTGTTGCACGCTCCTCGCTGGTCATCGCGCTCTACGGCCGTTCCGGTGTGTCGAGCTGCGGCCATAGCGAACACTTTGCCATTCTCGACCTGATCGAACGCGGCGACGCCAAACGTGCCGCCGATCTCATGCTGCACCATATCGATCACATCGAGGCTGATCTGGACCTTCAGCCGAAGCAGGGCGTGGCGCTGAAGGATGTTCTGGCGACCGGTTGAAACTTTCAATCGGCATTTTTACACGGGCAACTGTCATGTCACTGTAAACGTCGCTGCATAAGACATTTCACGCGATCTGCACGGCTGTGCAGCAATTGGGCGTGAAAAGTAGCATGAGAGACGACAGAAAAATGCGCTTTGTCAGCGCCGAACAGGTGGCAAAGCTGGCGGGAGTTTCCCGCTCCGCCGTCTCGCGAACCTTCACCGAAGGCGCAAGCGTCGCGCCGGCCACCCGCGAAAAGGTGCTGAAGGCCGCCGAAGAACTCGGGTATCACGTCAACGATCTTGCCCGCGGCGTGCTTTTGAACCAGAGCCGACTGGTCGGCGTGGTGGCGACCAAGCCGGAGATCGGTTTTCGCGCCCATCTGACGGCGGCGCTGACCAAGGCGCTCATTCGCCGCGGCTCCATTCCCGTTCTCATCAATACCGGCGAGACCGAAGAGGAATTGCTGGCGGCCCAGAAAATGCTGATCGGCCACCGCGCCGAGGCAACCGTCATTCTGTCCGGCTCGCCGCCCGAAAGTTTTTTCGAACTCGCCCAACGCAACGGCCAGCCGCTTGTCGTGATCGGCAGGGCAGAGCCGGATGCCGACCGTGTTCTGGCCGGCAATGCCGAGGCGTCGCGTGAGGCGGCGGAGGTTTTCATCAGTGCCGGTCGCCGCCGGCTCGCCGTCATCGGCTCTCATTCTGCCACGCCCAGCATCGCTGAACGTGAAAACGCTTTTGTCGCTGCGGCTCACGCTGCCGGATGTGAGGTAAGGATCGCCCATGGCCGCGATTCCGATTATGACGGCGGCATCGTTGCGGCTCGCACGTTGTTTTCGCAAGGCGAGCGGCCCGACGCGATCTTCTGCGCCAACGATCTTCTGGCATTCGGCGCGATGGACGTGATCCGCCAGGAGTTTTCCCTTTCGGTGCCGGACGATGTTGCGCTGATCGGTTTCGACGACGTGCCGGAAGCGGCTTGGCTGAGTTACGGACTCACCACCTTTCGGCAGGATCCGGCAGCGATCGCGGCCCGCGCCGTGATGCTGCTCGACAGGCGGCAGCAGAAGCCCGACGAGCCGCGTGCTTGCGAGCGGGTTATCCCGCAGCTGGTGTTCCGCAAGAGCTTTTCCAGGCCCTGACCGTCAGGCGACCGCGTTTCTCCTTTTGCCTTCCAGCAGGTCGATGATCGAGTTCGCGGCATCGAGGACGTTGGTTCCCGGTCCGAAGACGGCGGCGACGCCATTTTCCAGCAGATAGTCGTAATCCTGCCGCGGGATGACCCCGCCGACCACAACGATGATGTTTTCCGCACCCTTGGCCTTCAGTGCTTCGACCAGTTGCGGTGCGAGTGTGCGGTGACCGGCGGCAAGCGACGACATGCCGACGACCTGCACCTTTTCCTTCACCGCCAGATCGGCTGCCTCTTCCGGCGTCTGGAACAGCGGACCGGCCAGAACCGTGAAGCCGATATCGCCGAAGGCCGAGGCAATCACCTTGGCGCCGCGGTCATGCCCGTCCTGACCGAGCTTGGCGACGAGGATCTTCGGTTTGCCAGTGGATTTTCCGTATTCCGATAGCCGGCTTACGATTGTCTTGTATTCCGGGTCGTCGCTATAGGCCGGACCGTAGATGTCGCCCACCACTTCCGGCACGGCGGCATGGTCACCGAAGGATTGTCGCATCGCATCGGAAATCTCGCCGACCGTAGCACGCGACCGCGCCGCTTCGACCGCGGCCTCCAGCAGATTGCCGGTGCCGGTTTTGGCCACTTCGGAAAGGGCGGCCAGTGTTTGTTCGACGCGTTTCGGATCGCGCTGGCGGCGCACTTTTTCCAGCCGATCGATCTGCGATTTGCGCACGGCCGAATTGTCGATCGCCAGAATGTCGATATCGTCCTCGTTTTCCAGCCGGAACTTGTTGACGCCGACGATGATCTCCTGCCCCCGATCGACCTTCGCCTGGCGGAGCGTTGCCGCCTCCTCGATCAGCCGCTTCGGCAGACCATCGGCAACCGCCTTGGTCATGCCGCCGAGTTTTTCGACTTCCTCGATCAGGTCCCAGGCTTTTTCTGCCAACTCATTGGTCAGGCTTTCGACATAATAGGACCCGGCCAGCGGATCGACCACCTTGGTCACGCCCGTCTCGTGCTGCAGGATCAGCTGCGTGTTACGCGCAATGCGGGCGGAAAAATCGGTCGGCAGCGCCATCGCCTCGTCCAGCGCGTTGGTATGCAGCGACTGGGTGCCGCCGAGAACGGCCGACAGCGCCTCGTAAGCCGTACGGATGACGTTGTTATAAGGGTCCTGTTCCTGCAGCGAGACGCCGGATGTCTGGCAATGGGTTCGAAGCATCAGCGATGACGCCTTTTTCGGCTCGAATTCTTCCATGATCCGTGACCATAAAAGGCGGGCGGCTCTGAGCTTTGCTGCTTCCATGAAGAAATTCATGCCGATAGCAAAGAAGAACGACAGGCGCCCGGCGAAATCGTCGACATTCAGCCCCTTGGCAAGCGCCGCCCGCACGTATTCGCGCCCGTCGGCCAGCGTGAAGGCCAGCTCCTGCACAAGCGTCGCACCCGCCTCCTGCATGTGATAGCCGGAGATCGAGATGGAGTTGAAGCGCGGCATTTCCTTGGCCGTATATTCGATGATGTCGGCAACGATCCGCATCGAGGGTTCCGGCGGGTAGATATAGGTGTTGCGGACCATGAACTCCTTCAGGATATCGTTCTGGATCGTCCCGGAAAGTTCCGCCTTCGAACAGCCCTGTTCCTCGCCGGCAACGATGAAGGAGGCAAGGATCGGGATGACCGCGCCGTTCATCGTCATCGACACCGACATGTCTTTCAGCGGAATGCCGTCGAACAGGATCTTCATGTCCTCGACCGAATCGATCGCCACGCCGGCCTTTCCGACATCACCTTCGACGCGCGGATGGTCCGAATCGTAACCGCGATGGGTGGCAAGGTCGAAGGCGACGGAAAGGCCTTTCTGGCCGGCGGCGAGATTGCGGCGATAAAAGGCGTTGGAGGCCTCGGCGGTGGAAAAACCGGCATATTGGCGGATCGTCCAGGGCCGGCCGGCATACATGGTGGCACGGGGCCCGCGCACGAAAGGTTTGATGCCCGGCATCGTGTCGAGGTGGTCGATGCCTTCAAGATCGTCCGCCGTATAGAGCGGCTTGATGTCGATGCCTTCCGCCGTGTGCCATGTCAGCGTCTCGGGCGATGCCTTCAGTTCCTTTTCCGCAAGCTTTTCCCAATCGTCTCTATTGGCCTGCTGATGGGGCTTCGAGCTGTTGTCCGACACCGGTTTCCTCCTGAACATGCGGTTTCGTTCACGCGCGTTTTTAAACGCCGTGGTGATCAATATAGAACTCGGACGGGGCGCTGAAAGCTGCCTCTTAGTTTAAGTTTTTATGTGACACCTCTCAGCGCCCCGTTCGGCCGTTTTTATCCGCGACTCCGGTCCCTCTGCCTTGGCCTTGCCGGATGATCCTTTACCGCCGGCCTTTCCGCTTTCACGGACGGACTTGTTCTAAGCCCGGCGAAACCATCCTTGAGGCCACCATGTGTGCCGCACAGGCACATCCGACGCGCCGTTCGGGCATCAGAAGCGGGAGGTCGATCCGAAAACCTCATCCGCTTCTCCCGTGTCGCCGGAGGGAGACCATTTTCCGCGGACCCCGGTGATGAAGATTTACGTCCTCCCTCCATCACCGGAACCGATCCCGCCTCGCCGGCACGACTGCCGGTGTATCCGTGACGGGACGGGAAGATTGTAGGCATGAGATTGGAGGGCGGGGATGAAAGGGGATGAGATTTAGCGCGGTGTCTTCCTATCCCCCTGCGCGAGAGGAAGAAAAATCAGCATCTTAGCCCGCAGGGATAAGTGCTGGATTTTTCAGGAGAGGGGCAATGTCGTCCCCAGTCCTTACCCCCTCACTTGCAATTTCTGAAACTTAGCCTTTGGCTAAGATTTCGAAATTGCTTTCTCTCCCACAAGGGGAGAGATAACGCTGCCGCGCTCTCGGCGCCTACCTCTCCCCTTGTGGGAGAGGTTACAAAATCGAGATCTTAGCAAAGCTAAGTCTTAGATTTTGTTGGTGAGGGGATAGAACCACGCCGAGCTTTCTGTTTGGTCCACTCACTAAGTTTTGACCGCTGAGACCGCGTTGATTTCCCACTGCCGGACCGCCTTCGCCCCATCCTCGCTGAGGCCATAAACGCCCTTGTCGATCTTTTCGAACCAGCCGTAATAATTGTCGCGCAGCATCGCGCCCGCCTTGGGCGTGATCGCCTTGAGGTCGCGCGGTCTAAGCGGCCCGTCGACAAGTGCGCAGGCGCAGGCCAGCGCCTGCTGCCGGTAGGCTGTCATGATCGGGATTTTGGTGGAGCCGCCAAGTGCGGGGTCGCCCTGGCGCTTGCGGTGTTCCTTGATGAGCTTGGTGCGCCGTTTCGGATTGGTGCGCGGCATCGGCGAGACGGAGCTGACGAGGATGCTGACCTCTCCCTGATCGGAAACACCGAGCATGCCGATGCCGAGCCGGCGGCAGAGATCGCGGTAACGTTTGTCGGCCTCCCGGCCCCTGCCTTTTGCCGAGACACGGGCGGCGATCCACACCTCGTCGGCAGCACTTGCCCGGTCGACCGCCTGCAGGATCAGTTCCAGGTTGAAGCTGAGTTTTAGCTCGCAGACGACCATCACGGTCGGGTCGCCGTCGCTCAGGCCAAGCATGTCGCAGCCGCCGATCTCGCCCTTGACCGAATAGCCGGCGGCTTCGAGGAACTGTTTGACGGGAAGGTAGAGCGAGGTTTCCATGCGGGCCTGATATCGGTGACCAGCGACCGATAGCTGATTTGCGCGCCCGAACCCATCTTTTCTGCCGAATGCAAGCAAGACCGAATAGGTTATCGGGACGACGGATCGTCTTCGGAGGTTTCTTCTTCCTCTTCGCGGTACTTGCTTTCATAGGGAAGCATCAGGATGGCCGATGCCGCCGTCGCGCCGCCGAACAGGGAGGCGAAGGGCACGAGAACCAGAAAAAGCGGCAGAACAGGATTAGCCGCCCGCAGGATCAGTCCGCGCAGGCCGCCGATATCGAGCGCGATCAGGGCAATGCCGACACCGATGCCGATGACAATGCCCAGAAGCGCATTGACGGCCAGAAAGCGCAGCATCTCCCGATGATCGCGGCGCGCTTCCTCCGGCGTCAGCTTCGGCTTGCGGGAATTGTGGAGGATGGCATCCCGCGCCCTTTGCCGGTCTGTCCAGCGCCGCAGCCAGCCGGGTTTCAGCCAGTCGAACGGATCGGGCAGTTTTGCCATCTGCAGGATCGAGGTCATCGGCTACTCCGCAGCTTCGGCAGGAGGCACAGCACCCGGTGCCGCGCCGCCGATGAGCAAAGCCTCGGCACTGATATATTCATCGATCTCTTCCCAGCCGACCGCATCGCCAAAAGGAAGGATGGCCCAGTTGTTGCGCTGCTCGGGGGAGGCGGCGTCGAGGCGGGGATACCACCAGAGCGGCGCTTCGATGCGGCGTCCGTCCGCCATCAGGAAGACGAATGTCTCGTCGTTTATCTCAACTGCGGAAATCTGCAGATACCGGTCGTCAATCTCCAAAATAGCCATGCCACGCCTCCTCGAATTCATCCCTGTGGTCGGCAGTGACCTTCAGAATAGCATTCACCTCATGCGGCGCGAAGCCCGCATTGCGTGCGACGTTGCATTCACGCAGCCAGACTTTCAGCTGCTTGCCATCCTTGAGCACGTGAATATGCGGCGGTTCTCCGGTCTCTTTCGAATAAAAGACAAAACGATGGCCTTTCCATAACAGCAATGTCGGCATTCCTGGCCTCGACAGTGATGGATGCTCGCGATTGCGTGGGCAGTATCGGGCCTGAACTCATCGCGCGCAATTGGCTGTGTTGCGCCGGCGCAGAACCAGGACGGCATAACCGGCGAACCCGGCGAGCCAGAAGGCCTGGGCTGTGTGAAGCTGGCTCAGCCCATATTCGGGATGGAACGCGTAGCCGATGCGCTGAGCGAGTGCGCAGGCAAGGCAGAAGTAGGTGGCGGTCCCGAGAAGCGAGCGCTGGAAGGACTGGCCGTTGCGCTTGCGCACCATCGAGGTCGCGATGGCGACGGCAAGCGAGGCGAGCCCGCCGATCGCCAGAACATGTTGCGGAACTGCAAGCGGTATCGGGCTTCCCGGCAACGCCTGGATGGCAAGAAGCAGAAAACCGATACGTTTCGCCACCATTGCGAAGGTCATGAAGCTCACGCCGCCATAATGGAAGGCGTGCCAGGGGGCGATCCGGATCAGCCAGAGGAGACCGCTGATGCCGGCGAGTGCGGCAACGGTCCCATAGGGCAGATCGAACGCCCAGAGCAGAAGCGTCAGCAGGCTGGTGATCCGCTGGGTGAGGGAAAGCCATGCGGTTGGAAGCGGTCGCGATGGCCGGCCATCGCGGGTGCGGCCCGAATCGATGACCATCGGGAAAATGCGGTTGCCGACTTCAAAACAGATCGCAAGGATCAGGCAGAAGCCGAGCATCGTGGCGCCCGACCATAGATCAAGGGCGGCAACGATGCCGGTGCCGGTATGGGCTGCGGCAAGCCCGAGCAGCGGATATGCCTGGGTTGCGCGCGCCCGGATCGCGGTGACGGAAAAGGCCGCGATGGCCGAAAGGCCGACGATCGAGCGCAGTTGTGCGCCGAGAGCGAGGTCATGAAGGCCGAGCAGAAAGGCCAGCGCTTGCGCAATAAGGATCAGCCGGATCAAGTGCGGCGCAAGGATCGGCCGGCCGACCCATCGCGGCAGAGCCTTCAGCATGAAACCGAGCAGCTGCACCAGCATGAAGCCGAAGATCATTTCATTGGCGTGATGGGAAAAATCGCCGTCCCATATCTCGATAGGGGAGACTATTGCCCGGATGGCGGTGAGCGCGGCAAGGAAAAAGGCGATGCGGAAATAATCGAATGGCGGCTTGGCCGGTGCGTTCGCCTCAGGCATTGCCATCCCATTCGACGGCAAGCGGGGCCTGTCCGAGATCGAGCTGGTCGACGGCGCGGGCGGCGATGTGATCGACGATGTCTGCGATCGTTTTCGGCTGCCGGTAGAAGGCGGGCACCGGCGGCAGGATCGTGGCGCCCATTTCGGTGACCGCAACCATGTTGCGCAGATGGCCGATATGCAACGGCGTTTCGCGGGCAAGCAGGACCAGTTTGCGGCGCTCCTTCAGATGCACGTCCGCGGCGCGGGTGAGAAGGTTGTCGGACAGGCCGGTGGCGATCGCCGCCAGAGAGCGCATGGAGCAGGGGGCGACGATCATGCCTGCAGTCTTGAAGGAACCGCTGGCGATTGTTGCGCCGATATCATTAGCCGGATAATTTTTCGGAGCGAGTGCGATGAGATCGGTGAGGGCATCCGGGCCGAGTTCGTACGCGAGCGTGCGTTTTCCGGCCTCTGAGACAACGAGATGCAGTTCCACATCCGGCAGGCTGCATAGCAGTTCGCCTATCCTCATCGCAATGGCCGCTCCGGAGGCACCGGCGACGCCTAGCACGACCCGCTTCAAGATGCGCCCCCGACCGGACCAAGGCCGAGTTCGTCCCACATGGCGGAGACGCGTTCCTTGACCTCGGGTGTCATGGCAAGGACCTTGCCCCATTCGCGGTCGGTCTCAGCGCCGATCTTGTCGGTCGCGTCCAGCCCGAGCTTGCCGCCCAGCCCGTGTTTCGGCGAAGCGAAGTCGAGATAGTCGATCGGCGTATTGTCGAGCACGACCATGTCGCGCGAGGCGTCGAACCGGGTGGACAGCGCCCAGATGACGTCCGGCCAGTGGCGGACATTGACGTCGGGATCGACCGCGATGATCAGCTTCGTGTAGCTGAACTGCGGCAGCATCGACCAGAGGCCGAGCATGATCCGCCGCGCCTGGCCGGGATAGCGCTTGTCGATCGACACGACGATGGCGCGGTAGGAACAGGCTTCCGGCGGCAGCCACAGGTCGACGATTTCCGGGAACTGCTTTTTCACCAGCGGGATGAAAAGCTCGTTCATCGCCTCGCCCATGACGGACGGTTCATCCGGCGGCCGGCCGGTATAGGTGGACAGATAGACGGGCTTCTTGCGCATGGTGATCGCGGTCACCTGCATCACAGGAAAACGATCGACGGCATTGTAATAGCCGGTGTGGTCGCCGTAAGGGCCTTCGTCTGCCATCTCGGATGCCGAGACCGTGCCTTCGATGATGATTTCGGCGTTGGCCGGAATATAGAGCGGCTGGGTTTTCGCCTTGACGACACGGCTGCGGCGACGGCGAAGTACGCCGGCGAAGGAAAGCTCGCTCATCCCTTCGGGCAGCGGCATGACAGCGGAAAGGATGGTCTGCGGGTCGGCCCCGATGGCGATGGCCACCGGCATGTCCTGTCCCGCTTTCTGCCACTGCCGGTGGTGGCCGGCACCGCCGCGATGCGCCAGCCAGCGCATGATCAGCCGGTCGCGGCCGAGCTTCTGCATCCGGTATACGCCGAGATTGACGTCGTTCTCGTCCTCGAAGCCGCGGGTGACGACGAGCGGCCAGGTGACGAGCGGGGCGGGTTCTCCCGGCCAGCAACACTGGATCGGCAGCTTGCCGAGGTCGATGTCGTCGCCGATCAGAAGCTGCTCCTGGCTGCGTGCCCAGCTGGTCTGGCGACGCACGCCGAGCGAAAGCGCCGAGCGCAGCATCGGCAGCTTGCCGACCGCGTCTTTCAGCGAGGCCGGCGGTTTTGGCTCGCGCAACTCTCCGAGAAGCTTTGCCAGGTCACCGATCCTGCCCGGCTCCAACCCGAAACCGAGTTCGATCCGCTCACGCGTGCCGAATAGATTGGCGAGAAGCGGTATCGAGACGACATTTCCATCCGCATCGACCGGTTTTTCGAACCACAGCGCCGGACCGCCGTCGGCAAGCACACGGCGATGGATTTCCGTCACCTCGTGCACTAGGCTGACCGGCCGGAAAATCCGCTTCATGAGGCCACGATTTTCCAGTTCCCGGGCAAAATGCTGCAGGTCGTCATAACGCCGAAGGGCTGGGGTCAAGGCTCGGGCAGAGGCGGTTTCTTGGGTCATGCCTTTCTGTGCAGAGAGATTTTCGAAACGTCCTTGTCATAGCTCAAGTGGTTTTGCGGGAGGGGGATTTACGGTCCGTGAAACCCTGAAACGAAAAATGTCGTCCGCCCATGCTGATACCGCCTATTCTTTCCGCGCCACTCCATATGATCCCGATCCCGTTGATCGAGCGGATCTGCCGGCTAATGTTCGGCCGCATTGCCAAGGCGCATCCCGGGCTTTTCGAACGGCTGGACGAACATAGGGAAAAGCGCTTCGCCTTCCTGCCGACCGATCTTCCGCTCGCCTTCGTCGTCGTGCCGGGCAGAGAGGAAATCTCTGTGCTGCGCAAGCCGGTGGACATCGAAGCGGATGCGGTCACGGAAGCACCGCTTTTCCTGCTTCTTGCGCTAATGGAAGGGCGCTGCGATGCCGACGCGCTGTTCTTTTCTCGCGATCTTTCGGTGACCGGCGACATGGAGGCGATGCTGGCCATGCGCAATGCGCTCGATGCCAGCAATATCGATCTGCAGAAGGATCTGGCAAAGCTTGCCGGTCCGCTCGCACCCGTTGCGAGGCGGGTGATCGGTGAGATCCGTGACCGTGCGCTGAAGGATCAGATGAGGACCGCAGGAGAAGCCACAGCATGGAACTGATCTGCCCCGCAGGCACGCCGGCAGCCTTTCACGAGGCCGTCGATGCCGGTGCCGATGCCGTCTATTGCGGTTTTCGCGATGAAACCAATGCCCGCAATTTTCCCGGCCTGAATTTTTCCCGCGAAGAACTGCGGGAGGCGATCGCCTACGCCAAGCGAAAAGGCACGCAGACCTTCGTCGCGCTCAATACCTTTATGCGCGCAGGCGCAGAGGAGATCTGGTACAAGGGGGCGGCCGACGCGGTGGCGCTTGGCGCCGATGCGCTTATCTTGGCCGATTTCGGCCTCATGGCGCATGTGGCGGAAAAGTATCCGCAGCAGCGTCTGCATGTCTCGGTTCAGGCTTCCGCCTCCAATCCCGACGCGATCAATTTCCTCGTCGATGCCTTCAACGCCCAGCGCGTCGTGCTGCCGCGCACCTTGACGATCGCCGACATTGCAAGGATCGGCAAGAATATCCGTTGCGAAATGGAAGTCTTCGTTTTCGGCGGGCTCTGCGTCATGGCGGAAGGCCGCTGTTCGCTCTCTTCCTACGCAACGGGTAAGTCGCCCAACATGAACGGCGTCTGTTCGCCGGCAAGCCACGTGCGCTACCGCAAGGATGG
This sequence comes from Aliirhizobium wenxiniae, assembly GCF_019511445.1. GTDB lineage: Bacteria > Pseudomonadota > Alphaproteobacteria > Rhizobiales > Rhizobiaceae > Neorhizobium > Neorhizobium wenxiniae_A. Next base: position 235,572 of record NZ_JAEUAN010000007.1, on the reverse strand, counting down.
CGGCGAACTGGTGTCCGAACTCGGCGAGTTCACCATCAACCGCTTTCCGGCAGGCGAGGCGGCCGGTTACCCGACGCTCTGCAAGGGCCGGTTCGATATTGCCGACAGCAATGGTTATGCCTTCGAGGATCCGGTTTCGCTGGATGTGATGGGTGAACTGGAAGCGCTCAAAGCTGCCGGCGTAAAGGCGCTGAAGATCGAAGGCCGGCAGCGCGGCAAGGCCTATGTGGCCGAAGTCGTGTCGACCATGAAGGCGGCGCTGAACAGCGCGCCGGATCGCCGCGCGCCGCTTCTGGCGCGCCTGCGGACCATGAGCGAAGGACAGAAGACGACGTCCGGCGCCTACGAGAAACGCTGGAGATAAGCGTGATGACCGATATGAAGAAAACCAGCCTGACGCTCGGGCCGGTCTATTATCTCTGGAATGCGGAAAAGTGGCGCGATTTCCATTTCCGTATTGCCGATGAAGCGCCGGTGGACCGGGTGGTGATCGGCGAGACCGTCTGTTCGAAACGCCAGCATTTCATCGAGCCGCATCTGGCCGAAGTGGTGGAACGTCTGGAAAGTGCCGGCAAGACGGTGATCCTGTCGACGCTGGCGCTGGTGACACTAAACCGCGAGAGCAAACAGATCCGTGAAATGGCCGAGGTAAGCGAGCACCTGATGGAGGCCAATGATCTTTCGGCGTTGGCGATCCTGAAGGACAAGCCGCACACGATCGGGCCGCTGGTCAATGTCTATAACGCGCCGACCGCAAGGCTGCTCGCCGGCCGCGGGGCAAAACGCATCTGTCTGCCGCCGGAACTGCCTTTCTCGTCGGTGAAGGAAATCGCCGCCGAATTCCCGGATATCGATTTCGAGGTTTTCGCCTTCGGCCGCATGCCGCTCGCTATTTCCGCACGCTGCGCCCATGCCCGCTCCAAGGGCAAGATCAAGGACAATTGCCAGTTCGTCTGCGGTGAGGACCCGGATGGGTTGCCGGTGCGCACGCTCGACCGCCAGTCTTTTCTGGCGCTGAACGGCGTGCAGACGGTCTCGCATGCCTGCCAGTCGCTGCTCGGCGAACTGGATCATCTGGTCAAGGCAGGCGTGCGCTCATTCCGTCTGTCGCCGCAGGATTGCGACATGGTGGAAGTCGCAAAGCTGCACCGCGCGGTGCTCGATGAAACGGTGGATGCGGATGCGGGTGTTGCGAAGCTGCGCCAGCTTTATGCCGCAGCCCCGCTTGCTAACGGTTTCCATCACGCCAAGGAAGGCGCCGTCTGGATGGCGCGCACCCGCAGCCTGCAGGCGGCATGGCCGGCTTGAGGGGGCTGGTCTGAGAGGGAAGGCTTGGGAACGACTGGGTAGATTGCTGACAAAGCTTGCGTTCAGCAATGGTGAGGGTTGCTTTGGAGATCGTCGGCAATGAGACCCTCCCTCATTCCTGTGCTTGTCACAGGAATCCAGCCACGCGAAGTCTTTCGCGTGAAAGGAGTCTCTCGCGTCGCAGACGCGACGCTGCTGGATCCCTGTGACAAGCACAGGGATGAGGGCGATCATGGCTCTTGTGGTCGAAAACAGCTTTGTCAGCGGTCCAGGCCAGCTCATTCAGCAAAAGCCGAAGCCGATTGCGTCCGAAATTGCCTTAAACCTCGAAAATCTCGTCAAAAGATTCCGGAAAATTCTGGCGGGCGACCTTTTCGTTGATGACGAGCAGCGATTCGTAGGACAGCGGATCGAAATCCTTGTCGGCTGGCATCACTTCGCGACCGAAGAGCAGGCAGAGCCGCGCGGCATCGAGATTGCCGCGCTCGAAAGGCTGATCGCCGAAATAGAACCAGAGTGCATGCAGGAAGGCCGCATCGACGCGGTGTTCCTTGGTGCCCGGCCGCGCCTTGCGGGGGATCGCCTTCAGCGGCGTAACCCCCTTTGGATTGGCGCGACGGATGGTGAACTGGGTTCCAGTTCCCGGCAGGCCGCCCGGAAAACCGCGGTGTTTGGTCATTTCGGGCAGGTTTGCCATGTCTTGGTCCCTTTAAGTTTTTGCGACCTTGTCGGCCGTCTTGGTGTCGAAATCGGAGGCGTCGTGACGCTCGTGCAGCTGCTCGGAGGGATCGCCCGACATGCGGTTGACCATGCGCCCACGCTTCACCGCCGGCCGGGCAAAAACTTCCGCCGTCCAGCGCTGCAGGTTCCTATAGCTCTGAACGTCGAGGAAGTCACCGGCATCGCCATAGGCCTGGCCGAGCGCCAGATTGCCGTACCATGGCCAGATCGCCATGTCGGCGATCGTGTATTCCTTACCCGCCATGAACTGGTTTTCGGCCAGATGCCGGTCGAGCACGTCGAGCTGGCGCTTGGTTTCCATTGCATAGCGGTCGATCGCATATTTGATCTTGATCGGCGCATAGGCATAAAAATGACCGAAACCGCCGCCGACGAAGGGCGCCGAGCCCATCTGCCAGAACAGCCAGTTCAGCGTTTCCGCCCGCGTGCGGGCATCCGTCGGCAGGAAGGCACCGAATTTTTCCGCCAGATAGGTCATGATCGAAGCCGATTCGAACAGGCGGATCGGTTTTCCGCCATCCTTCGGCGCATGGTCCAGCATTGCCGGGATTTTTGAATTCGGGTTGATACCAACGAAGCCCGAGCCGAACTGGTCGCCGTCACCGATCTTGATCAGCCAGGCATCGTATTCGGCGCCGGAATGCCCGGCCGCGAGAAGCTCTTCGAGCAGGATCGTCACCTTCACGCCGTTCGGCGTGCCGAGCGAATAGAGCTGCAGCGGATGTTTTCCGATCGGCAGTTCTTTTTCCTGCGTCGGGCCGGCGATCGGCCGGTTGATATTGGCAAACTGGCCGCCATTGCCCTTTTCCCAGGTCCAGACCTTGGAGGGTTCGTAACCTGCGGGGAAATTGTCGGCGGGGGATTTATCGGTCATCGAAATCGGTCCTTGCTCATCGCGCCATAAAAGCGGCTTGCGCCGGGTTGAATATAGGGATTGGTCCGCCGCCTGCTACCGTCGACTTCTATAAAGATGACGGCTGTCAGGCGAGATGCGTTTTTTCGTCCGGCACAAGGGAATGAGCAAAAGTTTGCGCCCTGAAATATTTCTCATTTATCAATCAAGCGCAGTCGCGCAACGGCATCTGCGCGGGTATGAATGTCGAGGCTGGAATGAACACCCCGTGACCTGATCTGCCAAACGGCGTTCGGGCGGTTCCGGACAATAGGGAAGGAAGACGAAATGCAAGCTCTTGTACTGGAGCAAAAAGGCAAACTGGCGCTGAGGGAGATCGATCTTCCGCTGGAGGTTGGGCCAGGTGACGTGAAGATCGAGATCGACACCGTCGGCGTCTGCGGCAGCGACGTGCATTATTACACTCACGGCGCGATCGGCCCCTATGTTCTGCGCGAGCCGATGGTGCTGGGCCACGAGGCAGCCGGAACGGTGGTCGAGATCGGCTCGGAGGTGAAGAACCTCAAGGTAGGCGATCGGGTCTGCATGGAGCCGGGCATTCCGAACCTGTCCTCGCGGGCATCGAAACTCGGCCTCTACAATGTCGATCCCGACGTGCGTTTCTGGGCGACGCCGCCGATCCACGGCGTGCTGGCGCCCTATACCGTTCATCCGGCCGCTTTCACCTACAAGCTGCCCGACAATGTGTCTTTCGAAGAAGGCGCAATGGTCGAGCCGTTCGCGATCGGCATGCAGGCGGCGACCCGCGCCAGACTGCAGCCGGGTGATGTGGCGGCCGTCATCGGCGCCGGGCCGATCGGCATCATGGTGGCGCTGGCGGCTCTTGCCGGCGGCTGCGCCCGTGTCTTCATTTCGGATCTGAGCGCCGACAAGCTGAAGATCGCCGCACAATATCCGGGCATCATCCCGGTCAATATCCGCGAACAGTCCTTTGCCGATGTGATCGCCAAGGAAACGTCCGGTTGGGGCGTCGATGTCGTGTTCGAGGCAAGCGGCAGCCCGAAAGCCTATCAGGGCATGTTCGATCTCGTGCGGCCGGGCGGCGCATTCGTTCTGGTTGGCCTGCCGGTAGAACCGGTGCCGTTCGACGTGGCGAGCGCGATCTCCAAGGAAGTGCGCATCGAGACCGTCTTCCGTTATGCCAACATCTTTGACCGGGCGCTGGAACTGATCGCTTCGGGCAAGGTCAACCTCAAGCCTCTGATCACCGGCACGTTCGATTTCAACCAGTCGATTGCCGCCTTTGAGCGGGCTGCCGCCGGACATGCGTCCGACGTCAAGCTGCAGATCAAGGTAAAAGCTTAAAAGCTCTCAGGCCGCCTGCCAGAAACGGCGGGCGGTCGTCTGTTCCGAAATCGGCTTCGTGCCCCTGAGCGGCACGTGCCGCAGCATTTCGAGCGCGAAATTGCGGGCGTTCTGGCGGGCCTTGTCGAGATTGCTGATCCGGCTATCGTCCATCGTGTGCAGCGTGCCGCCGAGATCGAAAATATCGCGGAAGGCGGCGCGTTCGATGATCGGCGTGCCGAGCACTTCGACGCCGCGTTCAAGCAGCAGCATTTTGACAGCCAGAAGCGCGCGGGTCGTGACCATCGAGTTGACGCGGGTCAGAACGACCGAATGCGGAACCTTGATGCCTGCCTTGTCATCGAGGAAGCGCAGCAGTTCCAGCACGTTCGCACCGCCCTGGGCATCCATGGCGCAGCCCTGGATCGGGATCAGCACGTGGTCGGAAAGACCGATCGCCTTGGCCAGAAGCGGGCTCTGCGCACCCGGAAGATCGACGATGAAATAATCCGTCGTGTAGCGGTTGTCGGCGATATGCCGCTCGATCGATGCCTGCGTCACATAGGAAATCACATTGAGGCGCGGCAGGCCGGGCGAAAGCTGGTGCCAGCGCGAGATCCAGCGCTGCGGATCGGCATCGAGCACGGTGACGCGGTAGCCGACCTGCGCAAGCTCGGTGGCGAGCAAAAGCACCGCAGTCGTCTTGCCGGCGCCGCCCTTGGTATTGGCGAAAGTGATGACGGGCATTCTTAAGGGAACCTGTTCGGCTGCGAGCCGATAATGGCTCTGGCCGCACCCTCATGATGCGCGGGGCCTATTGTTGGTGGATATGGTTAATCTGGGGTGAAGATTGCGGTGTGGTTTTGTTGGAGGAGCGCTGTTGGCCCGAGGCAGCCATTAAACCGCAAACGACATGCTATCGCAGACCATCGATCGCCATTACCACTCGCTCGAGATATGGCCATACGGATGTGCGGTAGCCGGGAGACGCCAGCGTCGGTGACACGAACACTGGCCGATCGTAGACCAACCGCGATACTGGAGCGCTGTCTGGTGAAGGCACCTTTGGCATGGCTAAGCCAAACGCTTTTCCAAATCGATCCGTTGCGCCGGCTCCGTAGATGATCATAGCGGTCCAAGGGACATGGGTGACCACGGCCATAAAAACCCGCGTCCCGTGCGCACGGTCCTTCTTCGAGACTTCCGCATCATAGCGAGCACTGGCACATGTAACGTTGGTCTGCAACGATGCCAGCCCCTTATCGGTTAGCATTCGCGACAGGCGGTCCAAGTTTGGCCGTGTAGGCGAAGGTTTTGTTGTCGCAGCACTGTACATCGCTCGGCAGCTCAGGCCGTTACGGTTCCACAATGCGTCTATGAACTGATCGTGGCGGCCCACGTCCGCAACATGGAAAGTTTTAGCCGAACTAGCACCCACGATCAGAATGTCAGCCTGCGTAGGGTCAGTGTCCGTCATCCAAGGCCGTGGATAAATCCCCTTGAAGGGGACGGTGAGTTCCCGAATGCGATCTTCGAAGCAGATCATACTTCCCTCAAGGTGCGATTTTTCTTCGATACTCGTTCAAAAACCGAATGACTGCAATTAGCGCACGACAGGCATAATCTCGCAGGCCTTTTCGCTCTAAATGTAAAGCAAGCTTGACATTTCGATCGCCTCGCTATGTAAAGGGTGCTTTACAGGAGCAAGATATGAACAGACGTCGTTTCATTGTCGAATTCAGCGTGAGCATGGCCGCCTATATGGTCGTGCTGGTCGGATCGGTATGGGCACTCAATCTCGGAGCGATCGAGGGTGGCTGGAAAACGCTTGTGGCGTTGACGCCCATGTTGCCGGGGGCGGCGGTAGCGCTGTCGGTCATGCGGCAGGTGAGATCATCGGATGAGCTTCAGCACCGGATCCAGCTCGAAGCACTGTCATTGGCCTTTGCCGGCACTGCGCTTGCGACCTTCAGCTACGGGTTTCTTGAAAATGTCGGATACCCGAAACTTTCGATGTTTTTCGTCTGGCCGCTGATGGCGGTGCTCTGGATGGTCGGTGGCCTGATCAGCGCCCGGCGGTTTCGATGAAGAACAGGTTGAAGGCGCTTCGTATCGAGAAAGGCTGGTCGCAAAGCGAGCTTGCGGCCCGGCTTTCCGTATCGCGGCAGACGGTCAACGCGATCGAAAACGAGCGTTACGATCCAAGCCTGCCGCTGGCATTTGCCATTGCCCGGGTGCTGGAACGCAGGATCGAGGATATTTTCGAAGAGTAAGCTGGACCGCGTCGGGCTCTTACCGCCTTCTGTCCGCCGCCAGTATCTCCCGGGCGATCTGGTCGAGTGGCACGATGCGGTCGACGCCGCCATGGGCGATGGCTTCCTTCGGCATGCCGAACACGACCGAGCTTGCCTCGTCCTGCGCCACCGTGAATGCGCCTGCCTGGTGCATTTCGTTCATGCCGCGGGCGCCATCGTCGCCCATGCCGGTCATGATCACGCCCATGGCGTTTGCGCCGGCGGAGCGCGCGGCGGAGCGGAACAGGACGTCGACCGAAGGCCGGTGCCGGCTGACCAGCGGGCCTTCCCTGACGGAAACCTCATAGCGTGCGCCGCGGCGCTCGAGCAGCATATGCTTGTCGCCCGGCGCGATCAGAACATGGCCGCGCAGGACGGGATCGCCGTTGACGGCTTCCTTCACCTCGACTTCGCAGAGACTGTTCAGCCGCTTGGCAAAGGCTGCAGTGAATTTTTCCGGCATATGCTGGACGATGACCATGCCCGGCGAATTGGCTGGCAGCGCTTCCAGAAGTTCACGCAGGGCTTCGGTGCCGCCGGTCGAGGCGCCGACGCAGACGACCATTTCCGTGGTTTTCGCCATCGCGCCGATCTTCGGCGGCGGCAGTACGGCATCGGCCGTCAGCTTGCCTTGAACCGGCCGTTCCCTGAGCCGGCTTGCCCGCAGCTTGGAAACGCTGGCGCGCGCCGCCCCCTTCACCGTCTGGCGGATCTGTTCGGCATGTTCGGCCAGATGGTCGGCAGCCCCGATCCTCGGTTTGAGGATGATATCGACGGCGCCGGCCTCAAGCGCCTGCATCAGCGTTTCCGAACCGGTTTCGGTGAGCGACGAGCACATCACGACCGGGATCGGATGCTGCGACATCAGCTTGCGCAGGAAGGTGATGCCGTCCATCTGCGGCATCTCGACATCAAGCGTGATGACGTCGGGTATCTCGTCGCGCAGTTTCTTGGCAGCCATGAACGGGTCGTTGGCAACCCCCATGATCTCGATATCCGGGTCTTCCGACAAAAGCGTCGAGAGCGTCTGCCGCACGCTCGCCGAATCGTCGACGATCAGGACACGAATTTTGCCGCCCATGTTTGGTTATATCCGCTTGAAGATTGTGTTGGCGACCTGCCGGATCGGCAGATCGAAGCCGGTGACGGTTTCCGAGTGGCCGATGAACAGATAGCCGCCGGGGGCAAGATTGTTGCAAAGCCGGGTCAGAACCTGGCTCTGGGTCTGCTTGTCGAAATAGATCAGCACATTGCGGCAGAAGATGATGTGCATCGGATCGCCGATCGGATATTTCGCATCCATCAGGTTCATCCGCGCAAAGCCCACCTTCTGGCGCAGCGCAGGCGCAACTCGCATTTCCTGCCGATGTGCATTGGTTGCCCGCATGACATAGCGGCGCATCATCTCCGGCGGCACGGGCGCCATCATGTCGGATGAATAGATGCCCTTCTGCGCCTTCTGCAACACGTCGGTGGAAAGGTCCGTCGCCAGGATGAAATAGTCCCGGTCCGGCGCCTGTGATTGCAGGTAATCGGACATCACCATAGCGAGCGTATAGGGTTCCGCACCGGTCGAGCAGGCGGAACTCCAGATGCGAAGACGTCGCTCGGAAAACTGCCGCAGAATATCGGCGAGCGCCACATCCCGCATGTAATCGAAATGTTTTGGCTCGCGGAAGAAGTCGGTCTTGTTGGTGGTGACCACGTCGATCAGGTAGATGGCCTCGCGTTCGATACCACCCTGATTGAACAGATAGTCGCAATAGTCGTCGAAAGTGGCGATGCCCGTTACCCGTAACCGGCGGCGAAGCCTGCCTTCGAGCATGGTGGATTTGCTCAGCGGCATTTTGATGCCGCTGTAGCTGTAGATGAATTTCGACAGTGCTTCGAAATTACGCTTGCTGAGCCTGTCGTCCAGCGGCTGGGTTTTTAATGCTACGCTCACACCAAATCCCGTTATGCGACCTGAGATGAGGGCGCGACGCCGGCAAGCGCCGGGCCGGTATCGGAAAACAGCCGAGCAAGATCGATGATGACGACGAAGCCGCCATCCTTGCGCACCACGCCGGCGATATAGTCTGATCGCCAGCGAATGCCGATATCCGGCGCGTCTTCGATCTGCTCGGCCCGGAACGGCACGACTTCATAGACGCGATCGGCAACCAGGCCGAGCGCCAGAACCTTGTCGCCGATCGGCACGTCGAGAACCAGCATGCGCGTATGCGGCGTCCGGGCGGTCGGGCTCATGCCGAGCCGGATCCGAAGATCGATGATCGGCACGCCCTGTCCGCGCACATCGCGCAGGCCGAGAAGATAGTCCGGCCCGTGCGGGATCTTGAAGGCATCCTCATGATCGAGGATTTCCCGCACCACCTCGACAGGCACGGCGAAGATCTCTTCGCCGAGGCTGAAAGTTACGAACTGCGATTCGGATGATGCGGCCATGATCTTAAGCGCTTTCCCGGAAATCGGCGTCGTCGCTATCGGGGCCGCCCATCGACATGTCGAGGGCAAAACCCTTGGCGCGGGCCTGCTGTGACTTGATACCGTTCGCAGAAGTGGCTGCACCCGTCCGCGGAGCCTGCGTGGCCGACTTGTAGGCCGGTGCCTTGGCAGCAGGGGCCGCGCGGTTGCGGGCGCTGGCCTGATCGACCTTGAAGAAGGAGATCGATGCCTGCAGTTCCTCGGCCTGAGCGGCGAGTTCTTCAGACGTCGAAGACATTTCTTCCGACGAACCGGCGTTCTGCTGGGTCACCTTGTCGAGCTGCTGGATCGCTTCGTTGATTTGGCTGGCGCCGATATCCTGTTCGCGGCAGGCGGCGGAGATTTCCGAAACCAGTTCGGCGGTCTTGTGGATCGCAGGCACCAGCTTGTTCAGCATGTCGCCGGCCTCGGCAGCCGTCTGCACCGTCTCGCCGGAGAGCGAGCTGATCTCGGCGGCAGCCGCCTGGGAGCGCTCGGCGAGCTTGCGCACTTCCGAAGCGACAACCGCAAAGCCCTTGCCGTGTTCGCCGGCGCGCGCTGCCTCGACGGCGGCGTTCAAGGCGAGAAGGTCGGTCTGGCGGGCGATTTCCTGAACGATCGAGATCTTCTCGGCAATCGTGCGCATCGCGCCGACGGCACGCGCCACCGCTTCGCCGGATGCTTCGGCATCCTTGGAAGACTGGCGGGCGATCTTTTCCGTCTGGGCGGCGTTATCGGCATTCTGCTTGATATTGGCGGCCATCTGCTCCATCGAGGCGGAAGCTTCTTCTGCGGACGATGCCTGTTCGGTCGCGCCCTGCGACAGTTGCTCGGAGCTGGAAGACAGTTCCTGGCTGCCCGACGAGACGTTGTCGGCGGCGGCAAGAGCATCTGCCACGACGCCGCGCAGGCGCTGGACCATGCTTTCCAGAGCGATGCCGAGCGTGTCCTTGTCGGAGAGCGGCTTCGGTGTGACGGTCAGGTTGCCGTTGGCAATCTGGTCTGCGATGTCGGCGGTGTTGCGCAGGTTGGCGGTCATCACGTTGATCGTGTTGACCAGGTCGCGGATTTCGTCATTCGACTTGATCTGGACATCCTGATTGAGATCGCCGATCGAAACGGCTTCCGCGACGCCCATGATCTTGCGCAGACCGCTGCTGATTCCAAGTGCGATCCACAAGGCCGCGGCGATTGCCATGATGAGTGCTGCAGCGGTTATGACGAGAACGATGTTGCGCGTCTGCTCGTACTGGGTATTCGTATCGATGTCGGCCTGCTGCATCTGCCCGCGGATGACTTCCAGGCGTGCGACCGTCTTTTCCTCGATCTGGTCGACGAGTGTGCGAGCTTCATTGGTTGCCAGGCGGACGGCTTCGGCGCCGTTGCCCGCTTTCGACAGTTCGCGGATCCGATCGTCGATGACGAAGAGCTTTTCACCCAGATCCTCCACCATCTGCCAGTTCTGGCGCACGTCGTCCGTCGCGGAGGCCGAGACGAGCCACCTGACTTCGTCCCTGAAACGCTGACGGTTGGAATTGCTGGCCTGCAAATGGCGCTCGAACTCGGAAGGGCTCGTCGCCGTTGCCATGTTCATCTGCGAGCGCACTATGCGCAACTGGATGGCGCTTATATTCTGGGAGTGCTCAAGCCGCTTCGCCGGACCGGAAATCAGGTCGGAAATGGCCGTGTTGAGATTGGACAGGCTGTAGATGCCGTAACCGGCGGTCAGCATCAAAAGAATGATCATCAGCCCGAAAGCAATGCCGAGCTTAAGTTTAATCGTAAGGCGCAAGATCGTATCCCCGATATGCATGAATTGCGACGCGGGCTTTCATCGAAATATGGGAAAGCCGGATGGACAGGTATTCGGGCAAGACATTCGCCCCCGGAACCTCAAGGAAAACCGGTCTTACGTCGTCGCATACACACGGCGGCGGTGGCCCGGGCCACCAAGGCAGCCCGGGCCAGCTATTTGTATCAAGCGCTTTCGCGGAAATGCTGGTCGTCCGCGTCCGGGCCGCCCATCGACATGTCGAGGGCGAAACCCTTGGCCTTGGCCTGCTGCGCATGAACCGAATGGCCAGACTGGACCGGGGCTCTGTAGGCAGGCTTTGCCGCAGCGCGCGGAGCAGGGGCGGCAGACCGCTTGGCTGCAACTTTCTGACCGGCCTGATCGACCCGGAAGAAGGCGATCGATGCCTGCAGCTCTTCCGCCTGGGAAGCCAGTTCCTCGGAAGTTGCCGACATCTCTTCCGATGCGCCGGCATTCTGCTGGGTCACCTTGTCGAGCTGCTGGATGGCTTCGTTGATCTGGGACGCGCCGATATCCTGTTCGCGGCAGGCGGCCGAAATTTCAGAGACCAGTTCGGCGGTCTTCTGAATATCCGGCACGAGGCGGTTCAGCATTTCGCCGGCTTCGGTTGCGACCTGAACGGTATCACCCGAAAGCGCGCTGATTTCCGCAGCCGCTGCCTGGGAGCGCTCGGCGAGCTTGCGTACTTCCGAAGCGACGACGGCAAAGCCCTTGCCGTGCTCGCCGGCACGAGCGGCTTCGACGGCGGCGTTGAGGGCCAGAAGGTCTGTCTGGCGGGCGATCTCCTGCACGATCGAGATCTTTTCGGCAATCGTGCGCATCGCACCGACGGCGCGGTTGACGGCCTGGCCGGACAGCTCCGCATCCTTGGAGGATTGGCGGGCGATCTTTTCCGTCTGGGCGGCGTTATCGGCATTCTGCTTGATATTGGCGGCCATCTCTTCCATCGAGGCGGATGCCTCTTCGGCAGACGACGCCTGTTCGGTTGCGCCCTGGGAGAGCTGTTCGGAGCTTGCCGACAGTTCCTGGCTGCCGGAAGATACGTTGTCGGAAGCCGACAGCGCATCGCCGACCACGCCGCGCAGGCGCTCGATCATCGTGTTGACGTAGGTCAGCAGGTCGCCGATCTCGTCCTTGCTGGAAATCGTCGCGAAACGGGTGAGGTCACCTTCGGCCACATTCTGCACGGCGCTGACCGCGTTGCGCAGGCCCTTGTTGATGCTCATTGCGATCCAGAGGGCTGCGAGAGTAGCGATCAGCAAGGCGGCGCTGGCGACCGAGATCATGATCATCCGGGTCTGCGCGTAATCGACGTCGGCCTGTTCATCGGCGGCCTGAAGACGGCTCTCTTCGAGCTTGATGACTTCGTTCAGCAGCGGGTCGATCTGGTTGATGACGGCGCGTGCCTCGTTGCTGGAAACCTGGTTGGCGCCAACCGTATCGCCGGCAAGCATGAGTGCGCGGATGCGGTCGTCCTGTCTGCGGAACTCGGTGGTCAGGTCTGCGAGCTTGTTCCAATAGACCTTGCCCTGCTCGGTTGCGCGCGCCTGCACCAACTGGAAACTCTCGTCATAGGCTTTGCGCGCTGCATCATTGCTTTCGATATAGCGACGCATATCGGCCTGACTGGATGCCAGAAGCAGGTTCTTCTGCTGGCGCAGCTGCTGCAGCTGTTCGGCATTGAGCGTCTGGGTCAGCTTGAGGCGCGTCGCCGGGCCCTGGATGACCTGCTCCAGACTGTTGTTGAGATTGCCGAGGCTGAAGATGCCGTAACCGGCGGTGACCATCAGCATCAGAATGATGAAGCCGAAGGCCGAAGCAAGCTTGAGCTTGATCGAGGCACGCATGTGTTTATCTCCGTCGCAATGGGATCAGCCGTGGGGTGTCGCGGCTGAGGCATGCTCATGTTTGGCTGAAAAGATGACCTGCAGGTTGGGAAGGATGATGAACTCACTTCCGCGTTTGACCAGGCAGTTGATGAAATCGGGACGCCAGCGCATGCCGACACTTGGCGGCGGTTCGCTGGCGGATTGCAGCAGCGTCGTGACTTCATTCACCTTGTCGGTGCGGATCCCGGCAAGCACCGGCTCCCCGTCGATTTCGATCTCGATGACGATGATCCGGCTGTCGATAGTCGGCTTCGTCGCTTCCATGCCGAAGGCGAGCCTGATATCTGCAAGCGGAATGACCTTGCCGCGGAAATTGATGACCGCGCCGACAAAGGCCTTGGCGCCCGGAACACTGGTTTCCGGCAGAAGATCGAGGATTTCCTGAACGATGAAGGCTTCGAGCGCGAAGGTTTCACCGGCGATCTCGAAGGTCAGGACCTCCAGTTCGTCGCGGCCTTGCCACTGGTCTTCAGAAAGTTTCTTGAGCGTCTGGTTCATCCGGCTGCGCGCAGATGCGCCTCCTGCTGCTGGCCCTCGGCGACGAGGTGGCCGACATCGAGAATAAGGGCGACATCGCCGTCGCCTAGAATGGTGGCGCCGGAGAAGGTAGCCACGTCATGGTGAAGCTTCGACATGCCCTTGATGACCGTCTGGTGGTCGCCGATGATCTGGTCGACGACGAGGCCGACGCGCTCCGAGCCGGTCGAGATGACGACCACTTTCTGGAACTGGTCGGGTTTGGTGCCGGTGCGGAAGAGATCCCGCAGGCGAAGGAAAGGAACGAGGCTGTCGCGCAGCGAAATGAAGCTGCGACCGCGCGAACGCATGTCCTCCTCGACCGAAAGCTCGAGGCATTCCTCGACCGCCGAAAGCGGGATGACGTAGCGGCCGTTGCCGACCCGCACGAGCAGGCCATCGATGATGGCAAGTGTCAGCGGGATGGCGAGCGAGATTTCAGACCCTTCGCCCGGACGGCTCACGACGTTGATCGTGCCGCGTAGCGCATCGATGGTGCGCTTGACCACATCCATGCCGACGCCGCGGCCGGACAGATTGGTGACTTCGCTTGCGGTGGAAAAGCCCGGCTGGAAGATCAGCTGGTAGAGTTCCTGGTCGGTGAGGCTGGCATTTGCCGCGATGAGGCCGGAAGCCTCGGCCTTGGCGCGCACGCGATCCTTGTTGATGCCGCGGCCGTCATCCTTGATCGTGATGATCACCTCGCCGGCCTGCTGGCGGGCGGACAGGTGGATATGGCCGGCTTCCGTCTTGCCGGAAGCCAAGCGTTCATCGGCGGTTTCCAGACCGTGATCGCAGGAATTGCGCACCAGATGCACGAGCGGATCGGCAAGGCGTTCGATGACGCTCTTGTCGACTTCCGTCGTTTCGCCCTCGGTGACGAGTTCGATCCTCTTGCCGGTCTCGTTCGCGAGATCATGGACGAGGCGGCGGAAGCGGCTGAAGAGATGCGTGACCGGCACCATGCGCAGCACCATCATCGTGTCGCGCAGCTCGCCGGAAAGGCGTTCGACATCTTCGGACACGGCGCGCAGCGTGAGATCGCCGCTGCCGCCGGCAAGCTGCGAGAGCCGGGACTGGGCAATGACGAGTTCGCCGACCCGGTCCATCAACTCGTCGAGACGTTCGGCGGGAACGCGGACATTTTCATTCGCCTTGGCGGATTTGCCGTCGCCGGAAGCCGGTGCGGCGGCGGCCGTCACTGGCGCAGAAGCTATTGTTTCGACCGCGACGGCTGGTGTGGCCGGGCGTGCCGGTGCCGCAACGACGGGTGCCTGCGCTGCAACCGCGATTTCTTCGACAGACAATTCCATATCGTCCATCACGAAGATGAACACGTCGTCGATCGCCGAGCGCGGTTCGCTCGTCAGAAGCTCGACATCCCAGGCGATGTGGAGGTCGGTTGGAACCAGCTCGTCGAGTGCGGGAATGCTTGAGCGATCGGCGACGATGCGGCAGGTGCCGAGATCGCGCAATTCATCGAGCAGCGGCAGCGGGTTCGTGCCGTTGGCCATGGCATTTTGCGGCAGGCTGAAGCGGAGCTTGAACAGTGTCTGGGACGGACCCGCAAAAGCAGGTGCGGCGGCCGGATCGCCGCTGCCGTCGACGGCGCGGCGCAGATTGGCGAGCAGTGCCTCGCTCATCGCCTCATGGTCGCCGGCAGGTGTTTCCACCAGCGCGCGCATATGATCCTTGGCTTCGAGAACGGCGGTAACCAGGGCATGGGTCGCCGGAACCTCGCCCTTTCGCACCCGGTCGAAGGCCGTTTCGCAATGATGGGTAAAGGCCGCAAGCGCCTCGAAGCCGAACATGGCGCCGGAGCCCTTGAGCGTATGGAGGCCGCGGAAGACCGCGTCGACCTGATCCTTGTCGCCGAGATTCACATTGAGATCGAGAAGCCCTGCTTCGATCTGTTCCAGAAGTTCGGCCGCTTCTGTCCTGAAAACCGCGATAGGATCAGGGAAGCTCATTTGCCGAGAACCTTCTTGGCGATCTTGACCAGGCTTTCCGGATCGAAGGGTTTTGTCAGCCAGCCGGTAGCACCGGCGGCCTTGGCCTGCTGCTTGATCTCACCGTCGGATTCGGTGGTGAGGAAGATCACCGGAACGCCCATATGCGCGGGCAGCTTGCGCAGCTCGCGGATCATTGTCAGGCCGTCCATATTGGGCATGTTGAGATCGGTGATGACCAGATCGAACTGGCCTGTATTGAGCTTGGCGAGACCATCGACGCCATCGACGGCTTCGGTGACCTGGTAGCCTGCATTGGTGAGCGCGACCCGCGTCGTCAGGCGAATGCTCGCCGAGTCGTCGACGGTCAGGATATTGGCAGTCATTGAATTTTCCCTTGGTGAAGCCAGAATTTCGCGTCGTCGTCCGACATGCCTTCCAGAAAACCGCTTCTGCGAAGCGTTTCGAGCAGCGCGCCGCTTGCCGGTTGCGCAAGCGTGATGTGTTTGCCGGCCGTTCCGGCGTAAGCGCGGGCGGCCTCGATGATCTGGATGAAGCTGATGTCGACCTGCACATCATCCGAAAGCTCGATCGTGGCGGCCTCGTGTGCGTCGATGAATTTCAGCATGTCCTCGCGTACGGGGACGATTGCCCGGACCGTCAGATTTTCGGGCAAGCGAAGGCATGCTTCGTTTTGTTGATTTGCAATATTCATACCTTCTCCAAAAGTCTTAGAATATGCTGAAATGGTCTGCCAAATTTGGGCCATCATGCTTAATGAGGCGTTAATTGGCGCCAGTGAGTTTTCATCTGAAATAGTCACAATTCGCGTTTAGCTAATGTTCATATCTGCCGAAAATTAACCACGCGCCGCGAAAGCAACGCGCCGTTTCGACCCGGTTAACTGTCGTCGGGACAGATTGTCCGCATGTGAGGACGACCCGTGCCCGGCATGCGCTGCCGGCGGAGAGTTGTCCCAGAATGAACAGGGCAAATCGTTGCCGAAAAGGGTGAGAAACCCCGGCAGAGCATGAAGGGTGGCCGACGTGGCAGTTACGGCAGTATTGGTGAGCGGGACCGAGCTTTTTGCAGCCGCGGCCCCGGTCTCGGGCCTCGTGGAGCGCATGGAGACGGCGCGGTCCCGTATCGAGGAGCGTTTCCTTGAGGGTGGTGCGGCCCTTCTTTCGGTTCTCGACGTTCTCAACAAGCTGATCGGCTCGCTCGATCAGATCACCGGCTCGCTGGATGAGGAAACCGCGGCCAGCACCATGGCCGAATTGCAGCAGACTGTCGGCCGGCTTTCCGAGCTCAGCAGGATCGAAACGGCGCGTCAGGCCGGTTTCATCGATATTTCCGGGGCAGAACGCAACCTCCGGCCGCATGTAGCCGATATGCAGGAAACCATGCGTTACCTGCGCACCTTTGCGGTGACCGCCAAGATCACCGGCGCGGGAATTGACGACTTTGCCGGCTTTGCCGAAGAGATCCTCGAACGCATCCAGGCCGGGACCCGGCAGGTGAACGAGTTCGGCGACAAGCTGAAATCTCTCGGTTCGGGCCTGGGTTCGGTCATGCAGCGCGGCACCGCCACGATCGAGCGTTATGAAGCGACCATCCCGGGCGTCGTGACAGGCCTTTCGACAGGTGGCGCCGAGATCAGCAGCCAGCAGAAGGTTCTGGTCGAGCGCGCGGCGCGGGTTCGCCAGATCGCGGCCGGCATCCAGGGCAAGCTCGCTTCCGTCCTGTCCGCCATGCAGATCGGCGACATTACCCGCCAGCGTATCGAACATTGCCAGAGCACGCTGACGCTTCTCGAAACCTATGTGGAAACCGAGGCTGGGATGCTGACGACAGATGACCGGGCGAACCTGTCGTCGATCATCACCAATCTCGTTGCCCTGCAGCTCAGCCAGTCGATCGACGATTTCGATCGCGATACGGCAAAGATCGTGGAAACCGTCGCAAGCTTCCGTTCGGACCTCGCCGAGATCGACGGCCTGCGCCGGATGATGACCGAAGGCGGCGGCGACAACGCCATGCGCCGGCTCGAAGGCAATGTCGGCGTGGCGCGCGAGGCCGTCCAGGAAATCGAGGCCGTGGCGCTGGAAGCAGGAGAGCTGAGCCGTGCGACCGGCACGACCGTCCGCGAACTCATCGACGGTGTCGGCCTGCTGCAGCTGGTGCGCACCGACATTCATTACATGGCGCTGAATACCAACCTGCGCTGCGGCAAGATCGGCGAGCATGGCAAGGCGCTCAACGTCGTCACCGCGGAATTGCGGAACTTCGCAGCACGGCTGGATGAAACGGCGGAGAAGGTTCTGGTCGAACTGAAGACGCTGGAAACCGCGTCCGACAAACTCGATACCGGTCATGATGACAAAAGCGAGGAATTGCTGGACGATCGTTTGGCCAGAGCAATGCAGAGCATCCGAGACGTCGGCGACCGGATGGATCGCGAAATGGATGCCCTGAGCGAACAGAGCGGCGTCGCCATCGGCCAGATGGAGCACTCCCTGTCGCGGCTCGATTTCAAGGCGGAACTCGGCGAAGTCCTGCGCAACTGCGCTGACGAGATCGCCATGGTCGAGGCGCCGCAACCATCCGCCGGTATGGAGCCGGCTCTGGCCGATCTAGGTGCCCGGATCGGAAAGCTTTACACCATGGTCTCGGAGCGCGAGCTGCATGCCGCGGTTCTCGGCACCACAGCGCCGGTCGAAACGGCCGTCGTTGCAACTGTCGTGAGCGATGACGACATTGACGACGCGCTGTTCTGATCAGGCGTAACGCGGTCATGTCTTGAGCTCAAAGCCTGCGTCCTGCGGTGGCAGGACGCGATTTATCGGTGCTCGCGCCTTGACCTTTGGCCGGCTCTTTGTCATTTGACGCCCCTTGAATGAAAAGGCGCCCAAGGGTTTCACCCTGGCGGGACGAACCCCGGCGGCGTTAGCAAAGAGAACAAGACATGGCAAAGGCTACATCTTCGGCGCCGTCCCAGCGCATGCTTCGCGTTGGCGAACAGGTTCGCGCCGCCATCACCCAGGTTCTGCAGCGCGGCGAAGTGCGCGACGACCTGATCGAAAAGACCGTCATCTCCGTGTCGGAAGTGCGCATGTCGCCCGACCTGAAGATCGCGACCGCCTATGTGACGCCGCTGGGCGTGCCCGATCATGAAGCGGTGATCGAAGCGCTCAACCGTCATGCGAAATACATTCGTGGCCGTCTCGGCGGTCAGCTTCGGCAGATGAAATACATGCCGGAGGTTCGCTTCCGCGACGACACGAGCTTCGACAATTACAAGAAGATCGACGAACTGCTCCGTTCGCCCGAGGTCCAGCGGGATCTCAGCGAGACGAAGAGCGGCGACGAATAACACACAGTCTTAAAGAGAACGCATGTCCAAACCACGCAAACCCAAGGGCCGGGCTGTTTCCGGCTGGCTGATCCTCGACAAGCCGGTGGATTTCGGCTCGACCGAAGCCGTGTCCAAGATCAAGTGGCTGCTCAACGCCCAGAAGGCCGGCCATGCCGGCACGCTCGATCCGCTGGCATCCGGCATGCTGCCGATCGCGCTGGGTGATGCGACGAAGACCGTCCCTTACGTCATGGACGGCCGCAAGATCTACGAATTCACCGTGAGCTGGGGCGAGGAACGCTCGACCGACGACCTCGAGGGCGAGGTCACTGCGTCATCCGAGACACGCCCTGCCGAGCAGGCGATCCGCGATCTCCTGCCGAACTATACCGGCACCATCCAGCAGATTCCGCCGCAGTTTTCCGCAATCAAGATCGCTGGTGAACGCGCCTATGATCTGGCCCGCGACGGCGAGACGGTCGAAATCCCCTCGCGCGAAGTTGAGATCTTTCGCCTGACGCTGCTCGGTGTCGGCGAAAACGAGGCGCATTTCGAGGTCGAATGCGGCAAGGGCACCTATGTCCGTTCGCTCGCCCGTGATTTCGGCCGCGATCTCGGCTGCTACGGCCACATCTCCAATCTGCGCCGCACCTTCGTCGCCCCCTTCGGCGAAGACAAGATGGTGCCGCTTGCCGATCTCGTAGCGCTGGAAGAGATCGAGGACCGCGACGAACGCCTCGCAGCGCTCGATGCCTATCTGATCGATACGGCCGAAGCCTTGTCCTCGCTGCCGCATCTGCCGGTGACGGAAGAGCAGGCGCATCGCATCAAGATGGGCAATCCGATCATCCTGCGCGGCAACTCGGCCCCGGTCGAAGAACCGGAAGCCTATGCCACCGTGCGCGGCAAGCTGGTCGCCATCGGCGAGATCGGCCAGGGCGAGTTCCGCCCGAAGCGGGTGTTTGGGTAAAATCAACGCCAAAGACAAATCCCCTCACTTGCGATTTCTAACACTTAGCTGCGCTAAGATGTTGAAATCGCTTTCTCTCCCACAAGGGGAGAGATACTGGTGCTGCGCTCTCGGCGTTTTTACCTCTCCCCTTGTGGGAGAGGTTACAAAATCAAGATCTTAGCGAAGCTAAGTCTTAGATTTTGTTGGTGAGGGGATCCTTCACGTCGGATTACTCCTTCGCAGGAGGCTTCCAAGCTCGCCACCCGCGTCCACCTCTTTCCTTTTCTCCAAAATTCGTCTATAGGCCCCGCAAGCTCTCGGTCTCCGAGGCTTTTCATGGCCAAGGCTGGACGACATCCCGGCCTTTGGCGACCCTATTTCCTCTCCATTATAAAGGATCAGACGATGTCGATCACTGCAGAACGTAAGGCCGAACTCATCAAGGAATACGCAACCGTCGAAGGCGACACCGGTTCGCCGGAAGTCCAGGTTGCTATCCTCACCGAGCGGATCAACAATCTGACCGAACACTTCAAGGGCCACAAGAAGGACAACCACTCCCGTCGTGGCCTTCTGACCATGGTTTCGAGCCGTCGTTCGCTTCTTGACTACCTCAAGAAGAAGGACGAAGCCCGTTACACCAAGCTGATCACCAGCCTGGGCGTGCGCCGCTAACAAGGTCTCGGCGGGCTCTTCCTCGGAAGGGGCCGCCGGATCTCCATTTCGGCATCTTCGGGTGCCAGACTGAAGCGGACCCGGGTGGGCCGGTTTCGCTACCAAAACCAGACCTGTCATGGGGCAGGATTGCCGGACGCTTTTGGCCGGAGCCGTTAGGCGGCTTCGGTCAGTTTGAAAAGCTTCTCGTTGTCTTGCCCGTGATGTGTCGCAATGACTGCGGTGAAGCGTGTTGCCGCCTTAGCTTAAAGGCTGGGGCGAGACGCCGTTTCCCGCGTTGAAGGACAATAGATGTTCAATACCCACTCCGTCGAAATCGAATGGGCCGGCCGTACACTGAAGCTGGAAACGGGCAAGATCGCTCGCCAGGCTGACGGCGCCGTTCTCGCCACCTACGGCGAAACCGTCGTTCTCGCCACCGTCGTTTCGGCCAAGGCGCCGAAGCCGGGCCAGGACTTCTTCCCGCTGACCGTCAACTACCAGGAAAAGACCTATGCCGCCGGCAAGATCCCGGGTGGCTATTTCAAGCGCGAAGGTCGCCCGTCGGAAAACGAAACGCTCGTTTCGCGCCTGATCGACCGCCCGATCCGCCCGCTCTTCCCGGAAGGCTACAAGAACGACACCCAGGTCGTCGTTACCGTCGTCCAGCATGACCTTGAGAACAACCCGGACATCCTGTCCATGGTTGCCACGTCTGCAGCTCTGACGCTCTCGGGCGTTCCCTTCATGGGCCCGGTCGGCGGCGCACGCGTCGGCTACATCAACGGCGAATACGTTCTGAACCCGCATCTCGACGAGATGGACGAGTCGGTTCTGGATCTGGTCGTTGCCGGCACCCAGGACGCCGTCCTGATGGTTGAATCGGAAGCCAAGGAACTGAACGAAGACGTCATGCTCGGCGCCGTCATGTTCGGTCACAAGGGCTTCCAGCCGGTCATCGACGCGATCATCAAGCTTGCCGAAGTGGCTGCCAAGGAACCGCGCGATTTCCAGCCGGAAGACCATTCCGAACTCGAAGCCGACATGCTGAAGCATTTCGAAGCCGAGCTGCGTGAAGGCTACAAGATCACCCAGAAGGCTGATCGTTACGCCGCCATCGACGCCGTCAAGGCCAAGGTCAAGGCGCATTACTTCCCTGAAGGCGAAGAGCCGAAATACTCCGCCGAAGTCATCGGCGCGATCTTCAAGCACCTGCAGGCCAAGATCGTTCGCTGGAACATTCTCGACACCAAGAGCCGTATCGATGGCCGCGACCTCGAGACCGTTCGTGCGATCGTTTCTGAAGTCGGCCTCCTGCCGCGTACCCACGGTTCGGCTCTCTTCACCCGCGGTGAAACGCAGGCTGTTGTCGTCGCCACGCTCGGCACCGGCGAAGACGAACAGTATGTCGATAGCCTCACGGGCATGTACAAGGAGCGCTTCCTGCTCCATTACAACTTCCCGCCCTACTCCGTTGGCGAAACCGGTCGCATGGGTTCGCCGGGCCGTCGCGAAATCGGTCACGGCAAGCTCGCATGGCGCGCTATTCGTCCGATGCTGCCGTCGGCTGAACAGTTCCCCTACACGCTGCGCGTTGTCTCCGAGATCACCGAGTCCAACGGCTCGTCCTCGATGGCAACCGTTTGCGGCACCTCGCTTGCCCTGATGGACGCAGGCGTTCCGCTGGCAAAGCCGGTTGCCGGTATCGCCATGGGCCTGATCCTCGAAGGTGACCGTTATGCGGTTCTCTCCGACATCCTCGGCGACGAAGACCACCTCGGCGACATGGACTTCAAGGTTGCGGGTACTGCCGACGGCATCACCTCGCTGCAGATGGACATCAAGATCGCCGGTATCACCGAAGAGATCATGAAGGTCGCGCTTGCCCAGGCACAGGGCGGTCGCAAGCACATCCTCGGCGAAATGGCCAACGCCATCTCCGAAGGCCGTTCGCAGCTCGGCGAATTCGCTCCGCGCATCGAAGTGATGAACATCCCGGTCGACAAGATCCGTGAAGTCATCGGTTCGGGTGGCAAGGTCATCCGCGAAATCGTTGAAAAGACCGGCGCCAAGATCAACATCGAAGACGACGGCACCGTCAAGATCGCCTCGTCCTCCGGCAAGGAAATCGAAGCCGCCCGCAAGTGGATCCACTCGATCGTTGCCGAGCCGGAAGTCGGCGTGATCTACGAAGGTACCGTTGTGAAGACCGCCGATTTCGGCGCCTTCGTCAACTTCTTCGGTGCCCGCGACGGTCTGGTCCACATCTCGCAGCTCGCTTCCGAGCGCGTTGCCAAGACCTCTGACGTCGTCAAGGAAGGCGACAAGGTCTGGGTCAAGCTGATGGGCTTCGACGAGCGCGGCAAGGTTCGCCTGTCGATGAAGGTCGTTGACCAGGCCACCGGCCAGGAAATCAAGAAGGCCGACGGCGACGCAGCTGCCGAATAAGCTTTCGACCGATTGAAATGAAGGGCGCGGAAGTTTCTTCTTCCGCGCCTTTTCTTTATTCATAGACAAGAAACACGATCCGCTAAGGTCCGAACCCATGAGCCGCGACGCGCTGAAAACCCTCTTCCATCCTTTTGTCACCGACGCCGTGCCCATGCCCGGTGAAGGCGAGCGGGTGATCTTTCTCGGCGCCGAGGCCGGCAATGCGCGGCCGGA
The DNA here is from genome assembly GCF_019511445.1 of Aliirhizobium wenxiniae. Lineage (GTDB taxonomy): Bacteria > Pseudomonadota > Alphaproteobacteria > Rhizobiales > Rhizobiaceae > Neorhizobium > Neorhizobium wenxiniae_A. The sequence continues at coordinate 212,777 of NZ_JAEUAN010000007.1, read as the reverse complement.
AGGTTTCGACGCGGATATTACCTCTGTGCAGCCGTTCCGCCCGCTTTTCCGCGCCCTGCGCAACAATGCCTTTCCCGAAGCCGAGGGCGAGGATTACGACGGCGCGCTGGTTCTGTGCGGCAAGCATCGCGGTGACAACGAGAACCGCATCGCGGAAGCTCTGGCGCGCGTAAAGGTCGGCGGCCTGATCGTCGTCGCCGGCGGCAAGGAAGACGGCATCCAGCCAATCCGCACCATGCTCCTGAAGCTCGGCATCATCCTCGACTACGCGCCGAAATATCATGGCGTCGCCATCTGGTTCGCACGGCCGGAAGATGCCGGTGACGCGATCAAGGCATTGAAGAAGACCGCTGTAACGGTCGAGGGCCGCTTCCAGGCGGCTCCGGGCATGTTCAGCCATGATCGCATCGATGCGGGCTCAGAGCTTCTCGCAGGCCGCTTCCCGACCGATTTCGACGGCAATGTCGCCGATTTCGGCGCAGGCTGGGGTTATCTCTCGGTGATGCTTGCGGAAAAGTCGCCGCGGGTGAACCGCATCGACCTGTTCGAGGCCGATTACCGGGCGTTGGAATTCGCCAAGCAGAACCTTGCGCATAATTGCCCGGATCTGCAGGCACGTTTCTTCTGGCAGGATCTTGGAGCCGAGCCGCCGAAGGAAAAATACGATCTCGTCATCATGAACCCGCCCTTCCATGAGGCGCAGGCCGCCGATCCGGAACTGGGCAAGACGATGATCCGCACCGCGGCCGCAGCGCTGAAGCAGGGCGGCCGGCTGATGATGGTCGCCAACCGCGGCCTTCCCTACGAGCCGGTTCTGGCCGAAGCCTTCCGCGAATACGGCGAGACCTGCCGCAACTCGAAGTTCAAGGTCATGTGGGGCAAGAAGTAACGCTTCGCAGCGATTAGCCGCCCGGTTCATATTCAACACTTGCCTAGTTCACCGAATGCAAATTAAGGTTGCATTCGGTGGTTTGGGGCGCGTGAATGAAACGGTTGATCGCGGTTCTTGTTACATGGTTTGCCGCCACGAGCGCGGCCTTCTCCGATTCCGCCCGTATCACATGGGAATGGTATAACGCCGCCGAGGTCCATCAGGGACGCAAGGCGGCAGGCCCGGCCGACCAGAGGCTTGCGGCCCATTATTTCCGGCTTGCCGCCGATAAGGGCAATATCGCTGCCGCCTACAAGCTTGGTGAGATCTACGAAAACGGCCAGGGCCTTGCTCAGGATCCGGTCCAGGCATTTCGCTGGTACATGAAGGCTGCGGCCAGGAACGACAAGCATGGCCAGCTCAAGGTCGGCTGGTGTTACCAGAAGGGGATCGCCGTAACAGCCGATGCCGCAATCGCCGCCATCTGGTATCGCACGGCGGCCGAAAACGACAATATCTGGGGCTATCACATGCTGGCTTTCATGCTTGCCGATGGCGAAGGCATGAAACAGGATGTCGCATTGGCGCGACGCTATCTCGAGCTCAGCCTGCCGAAGACAAAGGATCACTGGGCGAAATGGAAGCTCGCCCATCTGATTGAGGCGGAAGATCCGAAGAGGGCAAAAACGTTGCTGAAGGAAGCAGCTGCGGCCGGAAATCTTCAAGCGGCTGAAGACCTTAAACGGAAGCGAGACTAGGCGGCGTCGGTCTTCCAGGTGGCGCTAGATGGCATCCCCTGAAACGCAAGACGGGTGCGCATCATGATGCGCACCCGTCTTGGATCAGCCGGTAGAGGCAAGCCGTTTGGGCTTATCCGTTGTAGCGCTGGAATACGAGCGTGGCGTTGGTGCCGCCGAAACCGAAGGAGTTCGACAGAACTGTATCGATCTTGGCATTGTCGATGCGCTTGCGCACGATCGGCACGCCGTAGAATTCCGGGTCGAGGTTCTGGATATGCGCGCTTTCGCCGATGAAGCCGGCCTGCATCATCAGAAGGCCGTAGATCGATTCCTGCACGCCGGCAGCGCCCAGCGAGTGGCCGGTCAGCGACTTGGTCGACTGGATATGCGGGATTTTGTCCTTGAAGACTTCGCGGATCGCGCCGATTTCCTTCGAATCGCCCACCGGCGTCGAGGTGCCATGGGTGTTGATGTAATCGACTTCGCCCTTCACGGTGGAAAGTGCCTGGCGCATGCAGCGGATCGCGCCTTCGCCCGACGGGGCAACCATGTCGTAACCGTCGGAAGTTGCGCCGTAACCGGTGATTTCAGCGTAGATCTTGGCGCCGCGAGCCTTGGCGTGTTCCAGTTCCTCGAGAACCAGAACGCCTGCACCGCCGGCGATGACGAAACCGTCGCGATCGGCGTCATAGGCGCGCGAGGCGGAAGCGGCATTGGCGTTATATTTCGACGACATGGCGCCCATGGCGTCGAACAGGTTCGACATGGTCCAGTCGAGATCCTCGTGGCCGCCGGCGAACATGATGTCCTGCTTGCCCCACTGGATCATCTCGGCGGCATTGCCGATGCAATGCGCAGAGGTCGAGCAGGCCGACGAGATCGAGTAGTTGACGCCGTGGATCTTGAACCAGGTGGCGAGTGTGGCCGATGCGGTCGAGGACATCGCCTTCGGCACGGCGAACGGGCCGATGCGCTTCGGGCTGTTGTTCTTGATCGTGATATCGGCGGCTTCGATCAGCGTGCGGGTGGAAGGACCGCCCGAACCCATGATGATGCCGACACGCTCGTTTTCGGCGTAGTCCTTCTCTTCCAGACCGCTGTCGGCAAGAGCCTGCTTCATCGCCACATGGTTCCAGGCGCCGCCTTGGCTTAGGAAGCGCATGGCGCGGCGATCGACGAGGTCCGTCGTGTCGATATTCGGCTTACCCCAGACCTGGCACTTGAAGCCGTGCTCTGCGAAATCGTCAGAGAAGGAGATGCCGGATTTCGCAGCCCGCAAGGAATCGGTGACTTCGCCTGCGTCGTTACCGATCGAGGACACGATACCGAGGCCCGTGACAACTACCCGTCTCATTTGCTGTAACCCTTGTTGTTTCCGTCAGTTGGCCTTGAGTTCAACTCAGGCCGTCTTGTCCTTGGACAGGCCGACGCGAAGGTCGGTTGCCTGATAGATAGTTTCTCCGTCGGCCTTCAGCCAGCCGTCTGCGGTGCCGAGCACGAGCCGGCCCTTCATGACGCGCTTAAAGTCGATGCCGAATTCGAGAAGCTTGGTGGTCGGGCGGATCATGCCCTTGAACTTAACTTCGCCGGTCGAAAGCGCCATGCCGCGGCCTTCTTCACCCAGCCAGCCGAGAAAGAAGCCGGTCAGCTGCCACATGCCGTCAAGGCCGAGGCAGCCCGGCATGATCGGGTTGCCTTCGAAATGGCAGGGAAAATACCAGTCATCCGGCTTCACGTCGTATTCGGCACGGATATAGCCCTTGTCGAAAGCGCCGCCGGTTTCGGAAATGTCGGTAATGCGGTGGACCATCAGCATCGGCGGCAACGGCAATTGCGCGTTACCCGGTCCGAAGAGTTCACCATGTGCGCAGGCGATAATTTCTTCGTAGCTGAAGCTGGACTGTCTGGTGGTCATCGAATTCCGCGTCCCCCTATGATCGCTAGGTCAGGCGGGCAGAGCCTGAATTCAGGCACGGCCAAAATTGAAGTCTTGAACATTCCGGCTCCTCGCTAAGGGGCCTTGGAACGTCGTTTTGTCACGTCCGCATATAGGAACCGAAGCGTGCAAACCAGAGGGACGGGCATAAAATCCGAATATTTGAGGCGTCGCGCGCGCATCCGACGCGGGAAACTGTTGAAACTCAAGCCGCCAAAAGTTATATCCGGGACTTGAGAAGTATCGCGAGTTGCAGGAGCTCCAGGATAGAATGGCAGAAGCCATGCCCGAAATCGAAGTGAAGTTGCGCCATTATGGCTTGCGGCCGACACGCCAGCGTGTTGCGCTGGGCGATCTTCTTTTTGCCAAGGGTGACCGCCACCTGACGGTCGAGGAGCTGCACGAGGAAGCGATCATTGCCGGCGTGCCGGTCTCGCTCGCCACCGTCTACAATACGCTTCATCAGTTTACCGAAGCCGGCCTGATCCGCGTTCTCGCCGTCGAAGGCGCCAAGACCTATTTCGACACCAACACCTCGGATCATCATCACTTCTTCGTCGAAGGCCGCAATGAAGTCCTGGACGTTCCTGTCGGCAATCTGGAGATCGGCAATCTGCCGGAACCTCCCGAAGGCATGGAAATCGCCCATGTCGACGTCGTCATCCGCCTGCGCGAAAAACGCTCCTAACGCTTTTTCTTTCGTTTACTCGCTTTCAGAGCTTCTTCGGGAGGCCGGCCCGGCCGCGACATGTAGCGCGGCAGGGTCCAGCCGTAATGAATTGCGCCGCCGCGCAGGGCAAATGAGATGATCACGCCGAAGCCGGCGCTGACGATCAGCGGCTGTCCCATCATATGGGCGGCGGTAAAGGCTGCAGCGCCCGCCAATGCCGAGGTGATGTAGATCTCCGGCCGCAGCAGAACCGAAGGTTCGCTTGCCAACACATCGCGCAATACGCCCCCGAGTGTGGCGGTCATCACGCCCGTGACGATCGCGATCGTTGGCGAACCTGTTGCAGCCATGCCCTTGGCGGCACCGAGCACGCAATAGGCGGCAAGACCGATCGCATCGAGCCACAAAAGCAGCTTGTAGCGGGATTCCACGTAATAGGCGGTGAAATAGACGAAGGCACCGGTCACGACGCAGATCAGGATATAGGTCGGATCCATGACCCAGAAGACCGGGCGGCCGAGAATGAGGTCGCGAACCGTGCCGCCGCCCGATCCGGTCACGGCTGCGAAGAACAGGAAGCCGATCAGGTCGAGCTCCTTGCGCGAGGCGGCCAGCGCGCCGGTTGCGGCAAACACCGCAACGCCCGCATAATCGAGTATCATGAGCAGGGACATGTGGTTCTCCAGCGTCGCGCAAGTGCCTGAGGCTAAGGGGTGAGGATATAGTCCGCGCCGTATCTACACGTCATCCGTGCCACGGCATCATGAACAGATCAATTTTTCCGTGGTGAAGCCGTGAAAAAGCATTTTGTCGCGATAATCCAAGCCATTGCCCTTCTGGTGATGATGCCCGTCATGGCATCGGCCCAGCAGCAACTGCTGCAAGATCCGGAAATGTTCGAAAAGGGCTTCTTCAGGAAAAGCTGCAAGACCGTCGATTTCGGGCCGAATTTCGTCAAGCGCTTCGATATCAACAACGACAATATCACCGATGTCGTCATCGATCACAGCGACCTGACCTGTGACGGCGTTCGCGGACCAAGATGCAACCAGGATGGCTGCCCGCAGAATTTCTACGTTCAGGCGAAGGAAGGCGGTTACATCATGATCGCCACAGCGCAGGTCTACGGCTACGATTTCGTCCAGTATTTCGGCAACATGGTCTTCATGTTCCAGATGCATCCGCGCTTCTGCGAACGAACCGATGCGGTGCCGTGCGAAATGCGCGTCCGCGTTCGCGGAACGAAATTCGTGACCATCTCGAAGAAATAGCTATTTCGGGAAGAATGAGCCGATCCGGCCCGTCAGATAATAGGCGGCAAGGCTCATCCACTCTCGCACGGCGGTCGTGGTGATCTGGGCGTTGAGCGCCGGCTGGGTAAAATCCAGGCCAGGCTTCACCACGCCGCTGGTGCGATAATCGACCGGCCAGGGCGTGACGGTGATACCGGCCTTGGCGAACAGGCCGACCGAGCGCGGCATGTGAAACGCCGAGGTGATCAGCAGGCAGTTTTCCAGCCCTTGCGCCTTCAGAAGTTCGGCCGTGTTGAGGCTGTTCTCGTAGGTCGTGCGCGAGGTGTTTTCCTTGATCAGCCGGTCGGAGGAGATGCCGAAGGCCGAAAAGAAACGCTCCGCCGTCTGCGCCTCGCCCTCGAAAGTGCCGCTGATCGACCCGTCACCGCCCGAAACCAGGATGCGCGCTTGGCTGTAGTTACGGGCAAGCCGCAAGGCTTCGACAAAGCGGTCGGCCGACTGGTTGAGCTCCATGCCACCCCGCGCCGTATTGATCTCGTTGTCGAAGGCACCGCCGAGGATGATCATGCACGAGACGTCGGCAGGATCGGCTGCCGGTCTTTCAAACCGGGCTTCGAGAACCTGCAAAGCCACCGTGCCCGTCGTCGTGAACAGCGTGACGAACAGCGTCAGCGCCGCAAGACATGCCGAAAGGCCGGAAAGCCGTCGCCAGCCGACGAAGGCGAGCACTGCCGCAAGCGTGGCAAGCAGGAAGGCGATGGAGAGCGGCTGGGCGAAAACCCAGAACAACTTGGAGAGAAGAAACATGGACGCTCGCGAATTCGATTCGCGGGCAGTTTACAGCGCGTCGCGGCGGCGGTGAACGATCGGCTGCTGGAAATGCAGGTGGAGCGGACGCGGCAGCGCACGGGTGGCCAGCGCGACGATGATCGTCAGCATGGCGACGACGGACAGTGCATCCTTGCCCATGGAATGGGTGATGAAGGCTCCCGTCACGGCACCTGCCGCCATGCCGGTCCATGGCACGGTCTGGATCAGCCAGCCGCGCGGATTGCGATCACCGATCATCCATCGCCCGATGCCGCGGCCGAAGCGAGAGAGCGCCCCGGTAATATAGGTGAGCCCGATCGGCAGGCCTTCGATCTGTTCGACAGTCGCGTTGATAAGCCCCATCGACAGCACAACCAGATAGAATTGCACCCGCAGATAATCCGCCGGCAGCACGGAGGCGCCTGCAAGCAGGATTGCCACGGTCGATAGCACGACGAAGGCGCGCCGCGCCGAGACACGGTGAGCAAGCACGATGCCGAGTGCATTGCCGAGAATGAACACCCATATCGCGCCGAACAGGGTCAGCGCATGGCTATAATCACCATCGGCGACGGATATCGCTGCACGTGTCGTGTTGCCGCTCATGAAGGAGACGAAATCGCCGGAAAGAATGAGGCCGATCGCATCCGTCATGCCGGCAATGAAGGAGACCGCGGCGACAAGCGCCAAACCGGTTGTGGTCCGCCGTTTGCGGATGATGTGTCGACGTCTCTGGCGTGTCATTGGACGAGCGTGGTTGGGGTGTATTCCCGTGCAATCTGCCGCAAAACCGCTTCACGGCATTGATCCATGACAATAGCGGCAGAAAGGGCCGCAGTCCTGTCCAAACTAACTGTCAGAGAGCCAGTTCCGAATGCCGCGTGCGGCCGCGCGCCCGGTCGCAAAGCATGCGGTCAGAAGATATCCGCCGGTCGGCGCTTCCCAGTCGATCATTTCTCCGGCCGCGAACAATCCGGGACGGGATTTCAGCATGTAGCGCTCGTCGATATCGCTCCACGCGATGCCGCCGGAAGATGAAATTGCCTCGGCAATCGGGCGAGGGCGCAGAACCGGGATCGGTAGTGCTTTGATCAACTCGGCGAGTTGCTCCGGCATCAGGCGATTGGCATCCGCGGATAGTTCGCGCAGCAATGCGGCCTTGACGCCATCGAGCCCCGCTCCCTTGCGCAGCCGGTTGGAAAAGCTTGCCTTGGCATCCTGCCTTGCGAGATCGCGGGCGAGGCGATCCTGCGTGCGGCCCGGCATCAGATCGACGTTAAGCGCGGCCTTCCCGTCACGTAAAAGACGGTCGCGCAGCGCGGCGGAATGGGCGTAGACGAGACTCCCCTCGATCCCATGTTTCGAGATGACGAATTCGCCCGGATATGTTCCGGCATCGGATGTTGTCGTGACGGATTTCAGCGGGGCACCGGCAAAGCGTTCGACGAAGATCCCGCTCCAGTCGACATCGAAACCGCAATTGGCCGGCTGCAGGTCGTGAACCTTTATGCCCTGATCCTTCAGCCATGGCACCCACGCAGCGTCAGAGCCAAGCCGTGGCCAGCTTGCGCCGCCGAGCGCAAGAAGTGCTGCGTCGGGCTGGATGGTGATTTCACCATCGGGCGTCGTGAAGCGGTAGCCATTACCGTCAAAGCCCGTCCAGCGATGCCGGGTCTTGAGCGTGACCCCCTGCGCTTCCAGTCGCTTCAGCCATGCGCGCAGCAGCGGAGAGGCTTTCATCACCGTCGGGAAAACCCGGCCGGATGTGCCGATGAATGTTTCGGTGCCGAGTTCCGCCGCCCATCGGCGCACATCATCCGGTGTAAACGCATCGAGCGCCGGGCGCAGGTGAGGGGTGGCTTGACCGAAACGCTCGGCAAAACGGGCGAAATCCTCCGAATGGGTGATGTTCAGCCCCGACTTGCCGGCCAGCAGGAATTTGCGCGCGAAAGTCGGCATTGCATCATAGACGGTGACGGAGAGGCCGGCTGCGGAAAGCACCTCCGCTGCCATCAGTCCTGCCGGCCCGCCGCCGATGATTGCTACCTGTTTCGTCATGGTCTCCGGTTACGGCAGTTCGTGCCGCTTTTAAAGAGGCCTCACGCCATCACGTCAGCAGCGCTTCCGTCAGCGGGTGATGCGGATCGGCAAGCCCGTCGAGAATGTTGAAATGGTGCCGGTCCGGCTCCTCGACGCAATCCGTCTCTGTCCCCAGCCCCTTCCAGATATTGGCGAGAAGCGCGTTCTGGCGCAGAAACTCCGAGCGCTCTGCGCCGCCGACCCAGCAGGTGAGACGGGTACGGGGCAGCGGTTCGAGCAGAGCGGGGCTTTCGAGATAGGCTTCCTCGATATCGATCTGCTGCATCCTGTTCATCTGTGTGCCGATCAGCGGCCGCAGGTCATGGACGCCCGAGATCGATACGACATTGACGATCCGCTTGCGGATATCTTCCGGCAGCGGCGAGGACGCGCTGACCATGCGGGTGACGAGATGCCCGCCGGCGGAATGCCCGGTGAGCCTGATCGGGCCGGAGACGATTTCCGCAGCGGCCTCGATGGCCTTGCCGATCTCCTTGGTGATGCCCGAAATCCGGTTTTCGGGCGCCAGCGTGTAGCTCGGCATCGCCACGGCATAGCCGGTTTCCACCGCGCCATGGGCCAGATGCGAGAAATAGCTGTTGTCGAGCCGGAGCCAGAAGCCGCCATGGACGAAGACGACAAGGCCGATCGGATCGCCGGCCGGCAGGAACAGGTCGAAACGGTTTCGCGGCTTGTCGCCGTAGCTCAGGGAAAGCTTCGCCTGTCCGGTCTCGGCCATCCGCTCGCGATAGGTCTTCGCCGGTTCCGCCCATGCATCCGGCCAGCGATCGCCCTGCGGAATGTTGATACCGTTGGCATAGGCGTCGTCCCAGTCGGTGATCTTGTGGCGCATGCGGCTCTCCTGACCTGCTTCTTTCTCTCAAGACATACCGCATCGACGGCCTCTGACCAGCCCTTTCATCGGAAAGAATGACGCGAAAACAGGCGCTTCCGAAAAATATTACAAACTTAAAATTTCTCTCTTGCCAGTGTCGGAACTCGGTGCAATTCTGAACAAAAGGCAAAAAGCCACATCGATAAGAATAATGGGAACGTGATTATGCTGGGACCGTCAGGCCATCAGGATACCTATGCCCGCGATAACCTTCCGCCCTTCGAAGAATGGCCGGAAATAAGGCTCGATGGCTTCGAATACCCCGAATGGATGAATGCCGGCGTCGAGCTGACCGACCGTATGGTCGAGCGCGGTTTCGGCGACCATACGGCGCTGATCGGCAACGGCCGACAGCGCACCTACAAGGAACTGACCGACTGGACGAACCGCATCGCCCGGGCTTTGACCGAGGATTACGGGGTCAGGCCGGGTAACCGCATTTTGATCCGCTCGGCCAACAATCCGGCCATGGTCGCCTGCTGGCTGGCCGCGACCAAGGCCGGTGCCGTCGTCGTCAACACGATGCCGATGCTGCGCGCAGGCGAACTCGCAAAAATCATCGACAAGGCTGAAGTGACGCTGGCGCTATGCGACACGCGACTGATGGACGAACTGGTTGCCGCCGCCAAGGAAAGCGATTTCCTGACCCAGGTCATCGGTTTCGACGGCACCGCCAATCACGATGCCGAACTGGATCGTGCGGCGCTTAACAAGCCGGTGAAGTTCGAGGCGGTGAAAACCGGTCGCGACGACGTGGCGCTGCTCGGCTTTACCTCCGGCTCGACCGGCGTGCCCAAGGCGACGATGCATTTCCATCGCGATATCCTGATCATCGCCGATGCCTATGCGCGTGAAGTCTTGAACGTTCGTCCGGACGATATTTTCGTCGGCTCGCCGCCGCTTGCCTTCACCTTCGGGCTTGGCGGCCTGGCCGTTTTCCCACTGCGTTTTGGCGCGAGTGCTGCGCTTCTCGAAAATGCCTCCCCGCCGAAGCTGATCGAAATCATCGAGACGCATAAGGCGACCATCTGTTTCACCGCGCCGACTGCCTATCGCGCCATGCTTTCGGCAATGGATGGCGGTGCGGATTTGTCTTCGCTCCGGATCGCGGTCTCTGCCGGCGAAACGCTGCCCGGACCGGTTTTCGACGAGTGGATGCGAAAGACCGGAACGCCGATCCTCGACGGTATCGGCGGCACCGAAATGCTGCATATCTTCATCTCCAACCGGCTGAACGACTTTCGGGCATCCAGCACCGGCAAGCCGCTGATGGGCTATCAGGCGATGGTGGTGGATGACGAGTTGAACGAAGTGCCGCGCGGCACGCCCGGTCATCTCGTTGTTCGCGGCCCGATCGGCTGCCGTTATCTCGCCGACGACCGGCAGAAAAACTTTGTCCGCGGCGGCTGGAATGTCACCGGCGACACGTTCGTGGAGGATGCGGACGGCTATTTCCACTTCGCCGCTCGCTCCGACGACATGATTGTTTCCGGCGGCTACAACATTGCCGGCCCGGAAGTGGAAGCGGCGCTGTTGAAGCATGAGGCGGTGCAGGAATGCGCGGTGATCGGCGTGCCGGACGAGGATCGCGGCATGATCGTCGAGGCGCATGTGGTTCTTGTGCCCGGTTCAGACCCTTGCGACGCCATGGCGAAGCTTCTGCAGGAACATGTGAAGGCGGTGATCGCGCCCTACAAATATCCGCGCTCGGTCATCTTCACCGACACGCTGCCGAAGACCGAATCCGGCAAGATCCAGCGTTTTCGACTGAAGCAGGCGCTTTCGGCGTAAATTGCGCTGCCACCGGCGAAATCACCGTGCCGGAGGTGGACGTTTTTTTGGGAATGTGGAAGGTAACGGTTCCGTCGTGACGACAGGCAAAGATGCAGGTCACGCGGGACAGGGGAACGACAAAAAAGGGGAGTACCGCAATGAAGAAAATGCTGGCAGCCGCCACGATGGCGCTCAGCCTCGGTGCATCGGGTCTGGCAATGGCCGAGCCGCTCAAGATCGGCATGATCACCACGCTTTCGGGCGGCGGTGCAGGCCTCGGCGTCGATACCCGCGACGGCTTCATGCTGGCGATCAAGGAAGCAGGCAACAAGGACATCACCGTCGTCACCGAAGACGACGCGCAGAAGCCGGAACTTGCCGTGCAGATCGCCGACAAGATGATCCAGAGCGATCAGGTGGACGTGCTGACCGGCATCGTCTGGTCGAACCTGCTGATGGCGGTCGTTCCGGGCGCGGTGGCGCAGGGCAAGTTCTACGTGTCCACCAATGCAGCGCCTGCAGCGCTCGCCGGCCAGGGCTGCAACAAGCTCTATTTCAACGCCGCCTACCAGAATGACAATCTTCATGAAGCAATGGGCGAATACGCCAACAAGACCTACAAGAAGATGTTCATCCTCGCGCCGAACTATCCGGCCGGCAAGGATTCGCTGACCGGCTTCAAGCGTTACTACAAGGGCGAGCTTGCCGGCGAAGTCTATACCAAGGTCGGCCAGACGGATTACGCCGCCGAAATCGCCCAGATGCGCGCATCCGGTGCCGATGGCATCTTCGTCTTCCTGCCCGGCGGTATGGGTATCGCCTTCATGAAGCAATTCGCCCAGTCGGGCGTAAAGATCCCGGTCATGGGCCCGGGCTTCTCCTTCAGCCAGGACGTTCTGCCGGCCATAGGTGATGCGGCGCTCGGCGCCAAGGCCTCCGGCCAGTGGGCGCCCGATTTCGACACCGATGTCAGCAAGAAGTTCACGGCCGATTTCCAGAAGGAATATAACCGCCTTCCGTCGATCTACGCCGTTCAGGCCTATGATGCGGCACAGCTGATCCTGTCGGCTGCGGCCAAGGCCAGCGTCAAGGATGCCGATGCATTCCGCAACGAACTGTTGAAGGCCGACATCAAGTCGCCGCGCGGAAACTTCAAGTTCAACACCAACCAGCATCCGATCCAGGACATCTACCTGACGGAAGTGGTGAAGAAGGACGGCGTTCTGACTAACAAGACGGTCGAAAAGATCTTCACCGATCACGGTGATGCCTATGCCAAAGACTGCAAGATCTAAGGATCTGTTGTGACACTTGCACTTGCTCTCGAGCAGTTGCTGAACGGCATCCAGCTCGGCGTCATGTTGTTTCTCATGGCAGCCGGGCTGACGCTGATTTTTGGCGTCATGGGCCTCATCAACCTTGCTCACGGTTCGCTCTACATGGTCGGCGCTTTCGCCTGCGCCGCTGTCGCTGCCTGGACCGGTTCGTTCTGGCTCGGCCTGATCGCCAGCCTTGCCTGTGCGGCCGCTGCCGGCGCCATCGTCGAGCTTGCCGTCATCCGCAGGCTTTATGACCGCGATCATCTCGATCAGGTTCTGGCCACCTTTGCGCTGATCCTGATCTTTTCCGAAGGCACCCGCTGGCTCTTCGGTGATTTCCCGCTCTATCTCGATATTCCGGCCCTGCTGCAGGGCGTCGTCACCCTGCCGGGAGACGCGACTTATCCGGTTTACCGCCTGGCGATCATCGCTGTCGGCGCGCTGATCGCGCTCGGCCTCTATCTGCTGATCGGCAAGACCCGTCTCGGCATGCGCATCCGCGCCGGGGAAAGCGATCGTGAGATGATCGGCGCGCTCGGTGTCGACATCCGCACGCTCTACACGCTGGTTTTCGCGCTGGGTTCGGCGCTCGCGGGTCTTGCCGGCGCACTTGTCGGCGCGCTGCAATCGGTGCAGGTCGGCATGGGCGAACCGGTGCTGATTTTAGCCTTCGTCGTCATCGTCATCGGCGGCATCGGCTCGATCAAGGGAGCGCTCTATGGCGCGCTATTGGTCGGCGTGACGGATACGCTCGGGCGTTTTCTTCTGCCGCAGCTTCTGGCGCTATTCGTCGATCCGTCCCAGGCGGGCATGATCGGCGGGGCCATGGCCTCGATGCTGATCTATGTCGTCATGGCCGTCATTCTGGCCGTCAAGCCGCGCGGGCTTTTCCCGCCGGCGCATGCGTGAGGGCAAGACATGCTGACACGCGAAAATACCGTCAATCTTGTGCTTGCCCTTCTGCTGCTGGCCGCTCCGCTGGCGGCCAATGCGCTCGGCCAGCCTTTCTATGTCACGCTCGCCACTCGCATCGCCATTCTGGCGCTGGCGGCACTTGGCCTCAATCTGGCACTCGGTCTCGGCGGCCTCGTCTCTTTCGGCCACGCGGCCTTCTTCGGCATCGGCGGTTATGCGGCGGGCATCCTGTCCAGCCATGCGCTATCTTATGAACCGATGATATTCGGTCTGCCCGGCACGGTGCAGATGCCGGTCATCTGGATTGTCGCGGTGATCGCTGCCGGTCTCGTGGCACTGGCGATCGGGGCGATCAGCCTTCGCACCTCGGGCGTCTACTTCATCATGATCACGCTCGCCTTTGCCCAGATGGTCTATTATTTCGCCATCTCCTGGCCGGCCTATGGCGGCGAGGACGGGCTGTCGATCCTGGTGCGCAACCAGTTTCCTGGGCTCAATACGATGAAGCCGCTGAGCTTCTTCCTTGTCTGTTATGTCGTGCTCTTGGCCGGTATCGGGCTTTTCGCCCTCATCCGCGCCTCGCGTTTCGGTGCGGCGCTGCAGGCGGCAAGGCAGAACGAGACACGCGTCGCGACCGTCGGCATCCATCCCTATCGCATCCGGCTGACCGGCTTCGTCATCTCGGCGATGATCACCGCTCTTGCCGGTGCGCTCTATGCCGATCTCAACCGCTTCGTCAGCCCGTCCATGCTCTCCTGGCACATGTCGGGCGAACTGATTGTGCTGATCATTCTCGGCGGTACCGGACGGCTGTTCGGGCCTTTGGCGGGGGCAGCGCTTTATGTTGCCTTCGAGTTTGCGCTCGGCGGACTGACGGAACGCTGGCAGTTCTTCCTCGGCCTCATCCTTCTCGGCGTCGTGCTGTTTGCCCGCGGTGGATTGCTTGGTCTTCTGGCTGGAAAGGCGAAACATGGTTGAGCCGGTTCTCCAGATAGACAATCTCGTCAAGGCATTCGGCGCCTTGCGCGCGACGGACGGTGTTTCGCTCGACCTCCGACCGGGCGAAATCCACGCGCTGATCGGCCCGAATGGGGCCGGCAAATCGACGCTGATCCACCAGATCTGCGGTACGGTGAGGCAGGACAGCGGCACGATCCGGTTTGCCGGCGAAGATATCGGCGCGCTGAGCACGGCTGAGCGGGCGCAGAAAGGCCTCGGTCGGACCTTTCAGGTCTCGTCGCTGGCGCCGGAATTTTCGGCGCTGAGAAACGTCATGCTGGCTGTGCAGGCAAAGCAGGGTTCGAGCTTCGGTTTCTTCAAACCGGTGATGCAGGATAGTTCACTGGTCGACCCGGCAATGGCGATCCTTGAACGGGTGGGGCTTGCCGACCGCGCACGCTTGCCGGCAGCCGAGCTTTCCCATGGTGAACGCCGCCAGCTGGAAATCGCCATGGCGCTTGCGCTGCAATCCAAGGCCTTTCTGCTGGATGAGCCGATGGCCGGCATGGGGCCGGAAGGATCGAAGAAGCTGACCGGGTTTCTCGATGCGCTGCGCCGCGAGGCGCCGATCCTGCTGGTCGAACACGATATGGACGCGGTCTTTGCACTCGCCGACCGGATTTCGGTTCTCGTCTACGGCAAGGTGATTGCCACGGGCACGGTGGACGAAATCCGCAGCAATCCGACGGTGCGCACCGCCTATCTGGGGGATCACGCCTGATGCTTTTGGATGTTCAGGACATCACCACCTATTACGGCGCAAGCCAGGCGCTTTTTGGCGTCGAGTTCCGCGTGGATGAAGGCGAGGTCGTGGCACTGATGGGCCGCAACGGCATGGGTAAGTCAACGACGATCAAGTCGATCTGCAATCTGATGCCGCCGAAGACCGGTCGTATCTTTTTCGGCGGCAAGGGCACCGAGCGGCTGGCGCCCTATAAGGTGGCGCGGCTCGGCGTCGGCCTTGTGCCGGAAGGGCGGCGCTGCTTTCCCAATCTTTCCGTCCATGAAAACCTCGTGGCGGCCGCGAGACCGGGCGAGTGGACGCTCGAAAAGGTCAATGCGCTTTTCCCGCGGCTGGAAGAACGGCACGCGCAGATGTCGAAATCGCTCTCGGGCGGCGAGCAGCAGATGCTGGCGATCGGCCGTGCACTGATGACCAATCCGCGCCTGCTGATACTCGATGAGGCGACGGAAGGTCTCGCCCCGGTCATCCGGCAGGATATCTGGCGGGCGATCCGGCAGCTGAAGTCGGAGGGGCTCTCCATTCTCGTGGTGGACAAGACGCTTTCCGAGCTTTTGCCGGTTGCGGACCGTTGCGTCATCCTCGAAAACGGGCGAAGCGTCTGGCAGGGATCAAGCGGCGACGTGTCCGCCGAGGTCCAGGATCGCTATCTCGGAGTATGACAATGGAAGCGGCAAGCGCGGATCTCGAGCTTATCGTTCACGATGCCCACGGCAACAACAAGCCGGAGACGCGGCTGTGGCTGCGCATGCTCTCGACCACTAAGCTGATCACCAACGAAATCCGCCGCCGCCTGCGTGCCGAATTCGGCGCGACGCTGCCGCAGTTCGACCTTCTGGCGCAGCTCTATCGCGAGCGTGAAGGCCTGCGGCTCGGCGAGCTGTCGAAGCGCACCATGGTGACCAACGGCAATGTCACGGGTCTGGTCGAGCGGCTGGAGGCGGATGGGTATGTGGAGCGTGTCACGCCCCATGCCGATCGCCGTGTTACCGTCGCAAGGCTGACGCCATCGGGTATCGAGTTTTTCACCGGCATGGCCGCAGCGCATGAACGCTGGCTGAAAGACATCATGGCGGATGTCGATCCTGACATGGTCGCTTCGCTCTGGAGCGAGATCGGCGCGGTCAAGGCATCCGCCAGCAATCACCTTTCCGGCAGCGGCGACGAATAGGGGCTTTTCATCGGCCCCGAAAACACTCTAGGTGTTTCAAAAACATTGTTCCCGGAGCCGCAATGAAAGACGACCTGCAGGCGATCGTTGAAGACATCCATTCGAGCCTGCAGAAGCGGCTCGGCGAAGGCAAGGTGGCCGATTATATCCCCCAGCTTGCCCATGTCGACCCGAAGAAATTCGGCATCGCGGTCGTCACCGTCGATGGCAAGGTGCATAGCGCGGGCGATTGCAACGAGGCCTTCTCGATCCAGAGCGTGTCGAAGGTTTTTACGCTGACGCTGGCGCTCGGCAAGCATGGCGAGACGACCTGGAACCGCGTCGGCCGCGAACCGTCGGGCTCCGCCTTCAATTCCATCGTCCAACTGGAGCAGGAGGAAGGCAAGCCACGCAACCCCTTCATCAATGCCGGTGCGATTGCCGTCAGCGATCTCGTGCTTGCCGGCCACACGCCGCGCGAAGCGATCGGCGAGATCCTGCGATTTGTCCGCTATCTGGCGGATGACGAGGAGATCGCGATCGATCCGGCAGTGGCGAAGTCGGAAGAGGCGACCGGCTACCGCAATTTTGCGCTCGCCAATTTCATGCGCTCCTTCGGCAAGCTCACCCATCCGGTGGAACATGTGCTCGGCGTCTATTTCCACCATTGCGCCATCGCCATGACCTGCACCCAGCTTGCGCGCGCCGGACTGTTTCTGGCGGCAAATGGCAGGAACCCGATGACCGGCCATACGGTCGTCTCACGGCAAAGGGCGCGGCGCATCAATGCGCTGATGCTGACCTGCGGCCATTATGACGGCTCGGGCGAATTCGCCTATCGCGTCGGCCTGCCGGGCAAGAGCGGCGTCGGTGGCGGCATCATGGCGGTCGCACCGGGCCGCGCCTCGATCGCCGTCTGGTCGCCGGGGCTCAATCACAACGGCAATTCGCTGATTGGGTCTCTGGCGCTGGAAATGCTGGCCGATCGGACAGGGTGGTCGGTGTTCGGGCATTGAAAGGCGCGAGGTCGTCATCCTCGGGCCTGTCCCGAGGATCTGCTGACCTATCGATTTGAGAAACGTGGTTAGATCCTTGGCACAAGGCCAAGGATGACGGCGTTCTATAAACATAAAAAAGCCCGGCACCTCATTCTCGAAGTGCCGGGCTTTTCCGTCCTGGGAGGACTCGATCAGTCTTCGCTGGCGGCCATCTGGGTGAGCACGTCGCCACGGCCGCGCATGCGCAGCACCAGCGGCAGGATCAGCGCGGTTGCAGCAAGCAGCAGCAGCACGGCGGCGATCGGCGAGGTGAACAGCACGGTGAAATCACCCTGGCTGATCGACAGCGCACGGCGCAGTTGCTGTTCCGCCAGCGGGCCGAGGATCAGGCCGACGATGACGGGCGCGATCGGGTAATCGAAGACGCGCATGACGTAAGCGATCAGGCCGAAGAGCAGAAGCATGCCGAGTTCGAACACCGAAGGGTTGGCGCCGATCGTGCCGAGCGTCGCAAACACCAGAATGCCGGCGTAAAGCCACGGCTTCGGGATCGTCAGCAGGCGAACCCAGAGGCCGACCAGCGGCAGGTTCAGGACCAGCAGCATCAGGTTGGCGATCAGAAGCGAGGCGATCAGGCCCCAGACGAGCTGCGGATTGGTCGCAAACAGAAGCGGGCCGGGCTGCAGGCCGTATTGCTGGAAACCGGCCAGCATGATCGCAGCCGTTGCAGACGTCGGCAGGCCGAGCGTCAGAAGCGGCACGAGCGTGCCGGCGGCAGAGGCGTTGTTTGCGGCTTCCGGTCCGGCGACGCCTTCGATGGCGCCATTGCCGAATTCTTCCGGATGCTTGGAGAGCTTCTTTTCCGTAGCATAGGAGAGGAACGTGCCGATTTCAGCACCACCGGCCGGCATGGCGCCGATCGGGAAGCCGATCACGGTGCCGCGCAGCCAGGCTTTCCATGAGCGTGCCCAATCCTTCGCCGTCATCCAGACCGAACCCTTGATCGCTTCCACCTTGTCGGGTGCCTGCGCGCCCTGAGCGGCAATGAACAGGGTCTCGCCGATCGCGAACATCGCAACCGCCATGGTCGTGACTTCGATCCCGTCAAGCAGGTCCGGCACGCCGAAGGACAGGCGGTTCTGGCCGGTCAGCTGGTCGATGCCGACGAGCGACAGCGCCAGGCCGATGAACAGCGAGGTCAGCCCGCGCAGCGTCGAATTGCCGAAGGCGGACGACACGGTGACGAAGGCGAGCACCATCAGCGCGAAATATTCGCGTGGGCCGAAGACCAGTGCCAGCTTGACGATGTAAGGGGCGATGAAGGCGAGCGCCAGCGTCGCGATCAGGCCGGCAACGAAGGAGCCGATCGCGGCTGTTGCGAGCGCCGGTCCGCCGCGGCCTGCACGGGCCATCTTGTTACCCTCGAGCGCGGTAACGATCGAGGCGCTTTCGCCGGGCGTGTTCAGAAGGATCGAGGTCGTCGAGCCGCCATACATGCCGCCGTAATAGATGCCGGCGAACATGATCAGTGAGCCGGTGGCGTCGAGCTGGTAGGTGACCGGCAGAAGCAGCGCCACGGTGGTGGCAGGCCCGATGCCCGGCAAGACGCCGACCATGGTGCCGAGCGTGACGCCGATCAGCGCATAGAGCAGGTTCATCGGCTCTGCGGCGGATGCCAGGCCCTGGAGGAGGAATTCGAATGTGCTCATGGGATGTCTCTCCGGCTCCGGTTACTGGAGGAGCAGGTTTTCAAGCGGGCCGGCGGGAAGCGAGAGCTGCAATACGCCCGCAAACAGCCACCAGATGGCAAGACAGATGACGATGCCGACCGGAATGCTGATATGCAGCTTGCGCGCACCAAAACCGCGGGCAGCAAGACCGAACAGCAGGCCGGTGGCGATGGAGAAACCGGCAAAGCGGATCAGGATCATCTGGGCAAGAAGACCACCGACGACCCAAAGAACCGGGCTGACTTCCTGGCGTTCACGCTCGGGAAAATCGTGGCGGAAAGCGGCAAAGACCGTCCAGACGGCAAGGCCGATCAATCCGAAGCCGATCCAGTAGGGAACCGAAGCCGGGCCGATGGGCGAATAGCCGGTCGTGGCTGTCAGGCGCGATACGTCGACAAAGATGACGGCGGCAACGATGGCGAGAACCGCTGCGATGACAAGCGCCGCCCAGTCAGGGCGGCGCTCGCTCGAGCTCTTGGGAGCTTCTGAACTCATTTAACCAGTCCGATTTCTTTCAGGATCGTCTCGGTGGAGGCGATATCCTTGGCAAGCTGTTCGTCGAAGGCAGCGCCCGACAGATAGGTGTCCATCCAGCCCTTGGTCTTCAGGTTTTCCTGCCAGCCTTCCGACTTGGCGAGCTTCTCGATGTCGGTGGCGATTGCCTTCTTCTGCTCTTCGGTAATGCCCGGAGCCGCGGCAACCATGCGCCAGTTCTGCAGCACGACGTCGAGACCCGATTCCTTCAGCGTCGGAGCGTCGATGCCCTCGATCTTTTCAGCGGAAGATATGCCGAGAAGGCGCAGCGAACCGGCCTTGATCTGGCTTTCGAATTCGCCGTAGGACGAGATGCCGGCCGTCACCTGGCTTCCGAGGATTGCGGCCAGTGCCTCGCCGCCGCCGGAAAATGCGATGTAGTTGATCTTGGTCGGATCGACGCCGGCCGCCTTTGCGATCAGGCCTGCGCCGATATGGTCGGTACCGCCGGCCGAACCGCCGCCCCAGGAAACCGAACCCGGATCAGCCTTCAGCTTGGCGACGAGATCCGCCATCGTCTTGATGTCGGACGAGGCCGGAACGACGATGACTTCGTATTCGCCGGTGAGCCGCGCGATCGGGGTGACGTCCTTCAGCGTGACGGGCGACTTGTTGGTGAGGATCGCGCCGACCATGACGTAACCGCCGACCATGAGCGCATTCGGGTTGCCCTTCTGCTGGCTGGCGAACTGGGCAATCCCGATCGTGCCGCCGGCGCCCGGAACGTTCATGACCTGAACGCGGTTGGAGATCTTTTCCTTCTGCAGCACGGTCTGCATCGTGCGCGCGGTCTGGTCCCAGCCGCCGCCCGGTGCTGCCGGTGCCATGATCGAATAATCGGCGGCAGCCGCCGGAAGGGCGATTGCACCCGCGAGGAAGGAAGCGAGCAAGAAATGTTTCAAGGGTATGTCCTCCGTTGACGTCCCGCGGGACGGATTGTTTTTCGCAACGGAAGGATGATGACGCGCAGGCGCTTTTCGCCTGTCTTCCCCTCCCGTTATCGCCGGCCCCACCTCCATGGGGTCCGAATGCCTTAAGCGATCACAGGAACCTGACATTTACCTGACATCGCTTGACGACAGTCATTCTTGCAGGAAACGAAGTAAAGGCGACAGCTTTTTCAAGTCCTATTGATGTCGCAGTTCTTCATTCCATTTCGAGATCAGCCGCGCCCGTTTGACCTGATCGAGATAGACCATCAACCCGAGGCTGACGGGCACCGGTTTCAACTGCCCGCCAAGCATTTCCCGCATGGTCGTTGCCGTATTGTTGCCGGCGACTTCCGGGCTGACGGCGGGAATCTGCAACTCGCGCGCCATGATCGTCTGGCCTTCTTTCGACATGAAGAATTCCAGATAGCGTTTGCCGAGATCGGCATTGGCCGCCGCCTGCGGCACCAGCCCGATACGCGACATCACGACGGTATAATCCTTCGGCAGCACGATACCGACATTCGGATCGCGCGAAGCCCAGTCGGCGGCATAGGAGCCGACGATATTGTAGCCGAGCAAGAATCGGCCATCGGCAACACGTTCGAGGATCGCGCCGCTGGTGGAATAGAGCTTTACGCCGGCCGCTCCCATGGCGCGGACCACAGACCAGATATCGCCGAACTGTTCCTGGTCACGCGACATGAACAGGAAGCCGACGCCGGAGCGCTCTATGTCGTAGGTGCCGATCCGGCCGTGCACCGAATCACCATGTTTCTGCAGGAATTCGATGAATTCGGCCCGGCTGGCGGGTGGCGCTTCGTTTTTGAAGCTCGGCTTGTGATAAACGAAGACGGCCGGTTCGAAGGTGAGCGCATAGACGGTATTGCGCCAGTTCGCCCATTGCGGCCAGCGCCCGCTCATCGGCAGATCGCTCGCCTGCGCATAACCGTCATTGGCAAGTTTCACCTGCAGGTCCATCGCTGAAGAGAAGGCAAAGTCGGCGGTCTTTTTCCCCGCATCGGTCTCGTGCACGATCCGGTCGTAGATCTCGCCTGTCAGCATGTCCTCATAGGCGACGGCCACATCCGGATTGGCTGCCTGAAAACCTGCGATCATCGGCTTTGCCAGCGCCTCGTCCAGCGACGAATAGACGGTCAGCACCGCCGCATCCTGTTTTCCGGAGAGAGCCGGAAACATCAGCACATTGGCAGCACTCGTTCCCGCCAGAAAGGCAGGACAGAGCCCGATGAGACAGAGACAGAGGAATGAAAGGCGCGTCATGCATGGACAATGCCTGAGGCCGGAGCCTGCGGCAAGCTGCCACGGCGTGTCCGCCAGGCCACAAGCGCAACGCATTGTTGGAGCGTCCTTGTCCGGCCGCTGCGACTGCCTACCTGGTGCCGGTAATTCTCTCTGCCCCCAACGAGGTTCCCAATGTCTCTCTCGCTCTATGACGTCTCCGTACCGGCTTTCCTGCGCGGCTTTGCCAATCTCACCGAAATCCTCAAGAAGGGCGAAGCCTTTGCCGACGAGAAGGGGATCGCGCACAAGGACCTGCTCGAAGCCCGGCTGATCGAGGATATGCTGCCGCTGACCGGCCAGATCCAGCGTGCGAGCGACAGCGCCAAATTCGTGCCGGTTCGTGTCGGCGGTGTCGAGAATGTGCCTTTCACCGATGACGAAGTGAGCTTTGCCGATCTTCATGCCCGTATCGCAAAGACAGTTGCGTTCCTCAACGACGTCGTGCCGGTCTCGATGGCCGAGCGCGAGGATATCGAGGTCGTGCTGAAGAACCGCTCCGGCGAAATCACCTTCAGCGGCAAGAGCTATGTGCTCGGTTTTGCACTGCCGAACTTCTATTTCCACGTTACCACCGCTTACGCGATCCTGCGCCACAAGGGCGTGCCGGTCGGCAAGATGGATTATCTCGGCCGTCCCTGATTATCGGCGTGCCGACCTCGTGACATCTCTCCGCTTCACCGGATATAGTCGGCGATGAAGCGGGGGGATTTCGTGCGTATATTGCTGGTCGAGGATAATCTGGCTCTGGCCGAAGGGCTGCAGGCCATTCTTCGCAGTAGCGGTTATGTGGTCGATTTCGTCGTCGATGGCACTTCTGCCGAGGCCGCTGCTGCGGCACAGGCCTATGATCTCGTCATCCTTGACCTGAACCTGCCGGAAATGGACGGTCTCGACGTGCTGCGCGCCATGCGCGCGCGCCAGAACCGTGCGGCGGTAATGATTCTCACCGCACGCGGCCTGCCGGAAGAGCGCGTCCGCGGTCTCGATCTCGGTGCCGACGACTATATGATCAAGCCTTTCGACGTGCCGGAATTCGAGGCGCGTATTCGTGTGCTGTTGCGTCGGCAGGCGGGGCTGCGCACATCCGCGGTGACTCACGGTGGCGTCACCTTCGACCTGATTTCGCGGACATTCTCCTGCAATGGCACGCCGCTCGATATCCCCGCGCGTGAAATCGCGCTTCTGGAACTGCTTTTCCTGCGCATGGGCAAGGTCGTCTCCAAGGAGGCGATCGTTGCGTCATTGACGGGCTTCGATGATGACCTTTCCGCCAATGCGATCGAGCAATATGTGAGCCGGCTCAGAAAGCGCCTCGTGCAGCACGGACTGACGGTGAAGACCGCGCGCGGCATCGGCTATTATCTCGAAGCCGCGAGTGTCGCATCATGACGGTGGCGCAGCCCAGCGCCTATTCGCTGCGCCGCCGGCTGCTTGCATGGCTGCTGGTATCGACGGCCGTGATCGGTGCCATCGCCATGGTCGATACCTGGGACGAGGCTGTCGATACCGCGAATGAGGTGTCTGACCGTGTGCTGGCGGGTTCGGCGCTCGCGATTGCCGAGCGGGTGATCGTCTCGGAAGACGGCTCGCTGGAAGTCGATATTCCCTATGTCGCGCTGGAAATGCTGACATCGGCAGCACAGGACCGTGTGTTCTACCGGGTCGACGGACCGCCCGGCACCTTCGTCACCGGCTACCAGAACCTGCCATCTATTGCCCGCAGGGAAGGGCAGGCGGCAGCCTTTGCCGATGCGAGTTTTCGCGGGGAGCCGATCCGGGTGGCTGCTTTGGCCCGTTCTGCATCGACGGGCATTAACTCGGTGCCGTTCACCGTCACCGTTGCCGAAACCACAATCGCGCGCCAGCAGCTCACCCAGGCGATCCTGTTGCGGTCGGCCTTGCGTATCCTGTTCATGATCCTGGGCGCTGCGGCGATCGTCTGGGTGGCCGTCACGCTGTCGCTTCGGCCGCTCTACCGATTCAGCGAAGCGCTTGCCGAACGCAGCCCCGATGATCTGCATCCGATCATCGAGCGTGTTCCGAACGAGGTTCAGGGCCTTGTCGATACGGTCAATTCCTTCATGGTGCGGCTCGAAGGTGCACTCGATGCGCTCCGCCATTTCACCGGCAATGCCGGGCATCAGTTGCGCACTCCGCTCGCCATCGTCCGCACCCAGCTGACGCTTGCAAGGCGGTCCGGCAACCTCGGCGAGGTTCAGCAGGCGGCGGAAAAGGCCGATGAAGCGGTTGGCGATGCCGAGCGCATCCTTGCCCAGCTTCTGCTCATGGCACGCATCGATGCCGCCAGCCGTTCAACGGCAATGCGCGACGTCGATCTTGTCGATCTTGCCCGGACTGTGACCGCCGAGCATGTGCCACGAGCGGCCGAGGCGGGGATAGACCTGGGCTTCGAGGGAGAGGGCGAGGTGATGGTCGTCGCCGAACCGATCCTGATCGGCGAACTGGTGAAGAACCTCGTTTCGAACGCGCTGCTTTATGCAGGGGCAGGTGCCGAAGTCACGGTGCGCGTTAGGAGCGATCAGCGCAGGGCAGTTCTTGAGGTCGAGGATAATGGTCCTGGCATCCCGCCCGAGCGCCGCGACGCCGTGCTGAAACGCTTCGAGCGCGGTGAGACAAGTGCTCACGGGCAGGGGCGGCCTGGCACCGGGTTAGGGCTTCCGATCGTCGATGAAATTGCGCGCTTGCATGGCGCAAGCCTTACTCTCGGAGATGGCGCTGGAGGCAAGGGCCTGAAGGTGCGCGTTGCTTTTTCGGTGATGGCGTAGGTGGCATCTACCCCTCATCCGCCTGCCGGCACCTTCTCCCCGTAATGACGGAGAGAAGGTTAGGGTGAGGGGCTAACGCCAAACCTACGGCTGATAAACGCAACTCCCACCAATCCACGTGCCCTGAACATGCAGGCTGGCATCAAGCACCACGAAATCCGCATCGAAGCCCGGCTTGAGCAATCCCTTACTGCCCGAAATCTGCACGGCTTCCGCGGGATAGGCCGAGGCCATTCTGAGCGCTTCTTCCAGCGGCAGGCCGAGCGTTTCGTGAACCAGCCGAACACAGGCAGCCATGTCGATATCGGCGCCGGCAAGCGTCCCGTCTTCAAGCGTCAGGCGGCCGTCGCGGCGCAGGATCTCACGGCCGTTGAGCGTGAACGACGTTATGTCGGTGCCGATCGGCGACATGGCGTCGGTCACAAGGAATATCTTCCCCGGCCCCGTCTTGGCGCGAAGTGCAGCGCCCATGGCGGCGGGATGGACGTGGATGCCGTCGGCGATCAGCCCGGCATAGAGGCTGCCCGTATCGAGTGCTGCGCCCACCATGCCCGGTTCCCGATGGCCGAGCGGGCTCATGGCGTTGAACAGATGCGTGACGGTGCGCACGCCTGCATGAACGTAGAGCCGGGCGATATCGTAGCTCGCTTCGGTATGACCGAGGCTGACGGTTATACCGGCGCTGGCAAGCCGGATCACCTGTTCCGGCGTGACGCTTTCCGGCGCGATCGTCACCATCAATGCGTCGAGAGCCAGGCCGCAGGACAGGATGAGGTCAAGATCCTCGTCCTCCATCGGGCGGATCAGTTTCGGGTCATGCGCGCCCTTGCGGGCGAGCGACAGGTGCGGGCCTTCCAGATGCAGGCCGAGGAAACCGGGAACGGCCTGCTGCTTCGCTTCAATGCCGGCAGCGACTGTGCGGCTGGTGATCTCGAACGTGTCGGTGATCAGCGTCGGCAAAAGCGAGGTCGTGCCGAATTTCGCATGGGCAGCGCAGATCGTCGCGATGCCGTCGACGGTCGGCTCCTCATTGAGCAGCACGCTGCCGCCGCCATTCACCTGCAGGTCGATGAAGCCGGGTGCGATGATCTCGCCGCCGTCGATCTTTTCCATCTCGGAAGAGATCTGTTCGACCGGAAGAATGCCAAGGATCTTGCCGCTGTCGAAAACGACCGCGGCATTGTCATGCCAGTCCGAGCCATCGAAGATACGGGAGCCGATGAGAGCCTTTTTCTGGGTCATAGGGTTTCGGTGACCTTCTTCAGAGCCGCGGGCTGGTCTGGATCGAACCCCTTGGAGCGCGACCATGCCTCGACGAAACCGTAGAACGGCACGATCAGCGAAAGCGCATCGGTCAGCGGATGGCCGGTCGCGATGAAGGGAAGCCTGTGGGCGGCCTTGACCTCGCCGGATGTGGCGAAAGCGAGCGCCCGTTTGCCCGCAAGGCTGTCGACGATCTCGACGATCGAGGCCTCGGCCGCATCGCGGGCGGCAAAGGCGAGCAGCGGAAACCCATCTTCCACCAGCGCCACCGGGCCATGCAGAACCTCGGCCGCCGAATAGGCCTCGGCATGCATGTTGGACGTTTCCTTGAACTTCAGCGCCGCCTCGCTGGCAATAGCGAGCGCCGGGCCGCGGCCGAGCATATAGAGCGATTCCGCATCGCCGAGCTGGCTGGCGAACTCGCTCCAGTCGAGCGTTATGGCCTTTGCCAGATGACCGGGAAGGTCGCGAACCGCTGACCGCAGAGCCTCGTCACCCGTCCATTCCGACAGAAGCGCGAGACCGGCAACGATCGAATTGACGAAGGATTTTGTTGCCGCGACCGCAAGCTCGGGCCCGGCATTGATATCGACCGCATGCAGCGAGGCCTGAGTGATCGGCGACGGCAGCGTGTTGGTCAGCGCGATGGTCACCGCACCGCTCCTGGTCGCCGCATCGGCCATGGCAACGATATCCGGGCTTTTGCCGGATTGGGAAATGGCGATGGCAGCGCCACCGCGAAGTTTCAGGTCGGCGCCGTAGATCGAGGCAAGCGACGGGCCCAGCGAGGCAACCGGTCGTCCGGCGGTCAATTCGATCGCATATTTGATGAAGGTTGCGGCATGGTCGGAGGAACCGCGGGCGATCGTCACCAGAAAGTCCGGATCCTTGTCGCGCAGGGCGCGACCGGCCCTTTCCAGTTCGGCAGCCGAGCGGTCGAGCAGGCGGGCCGCCGCTTCCGGTATCTCGTTGATCTCCTGGCGCATATGGGTCTGCATCGCTGGTCCTCGTTTGTCAGATATCGCCGAGCGAAAGTTCGGCGACGAAATCATAGGCATCGCCGCGATAAAGCGAGCGGGTCAGTTCCACGACACGACCGGATGCCAGATAGGACACCCGTTCGATGGAAAGCCCTGCCGCCTCGATCGGCACTTCCAGAAGTGCTGCATCGGCCTTTTTCATGTTGGTGGCGGAAATCCGCTGGATGGCGCGCACCGGGCGCGCATCCTTCTTTTCCAGCTCGGCATAAAGCGAGCCGGTCACGGAAGTCGGATCGGGCAGAAATTCGGCCGAAATGCTGGCCCGCTCTATGGCAAGCGGCATGTCGTTGCCGAAACGCAGGCGGCCGATCCGCGCGACCATCGTGCCGGGTGCAAGACCAAGCATCATCATCTCTTCCGGAGACGGATGGAACAGCCCGCGTTCCAGCCATTCGGAGCGGGAAACGAGGCCGCGCCGCGCCATGTCTTCGGTAAACGATGTCAGTTTCGTCAGCGGCTGCTCGACACGCGACAGCGGCTTGACCACGAATGTGCCGGATCCGTGCCGGCGGGTCAAAAGCCCGTCGCGCACAAGGTCATCGACGGCCTTGCGTACCGTGACACGGCTGACATTGGCATAATCGGCAAGATCCCGTTCGGCCGGAAGCGCGTCGCCGTGCCCGAGCCTGCCGGTGCGGATCGCATCCTCCAGGCTTTGTCGCAGTTTCAGGTAAAGCGGTCCCGAACCTAACGATTGCAGCCCGTCGAGGGGCAGGATGGTCGTGAGCGCCTCGCTCATGCACGCACCTCCGCATGGCCATAGGCCTTGACCGCCAGCTGCACGGCGCCGGTCAGGGCATCGGCGCGCGGCGCCGAAAGCCGTGTCCGGTGCCGTTCTGCAAGATGGGGCGGATAGAGCGTGGCAAGTCCGCCGAGCAGGCAGAGCATTCCTTGGCCACCGGTCACGGCCTCGACGGCATCCAGTGCCTCGTCGATCCCGGCGGCACCGGTGCGAAGGATACGCAGCGCTGTCTCGTCGCCTCTGTCTGCGAACTCGAAAACCTTGGGTGTGTAGCGGCCGAATTCGCCGGGTTTGGCCAATCTGGCAAAATCGACGATCAGCTCGGGATTGTTGTCGAACCCTGAAAGGATGGCCTCGCAGAGAGGCGTCATCGGTCGGATCCTGTCGAAGGCAAGTAGGGTTTCCTGCAATGCCAGCTGGCCGAGCCTTGCGCCGCTGCCGAGATCGCTGACCTGGAAACCCCAGCCGGCGATGGATTTGAACAGGCCGTTCTGGCGGATGATGTAGACCGTGCCGGTGCCGACAATGCCGATTGCGCCATCCTCGTCACCGATCGCGCCCTGCAGGGCGATCACGCCATCGGAAACGATCTCGGACCTTTTGAACGGCAGCCGGGCCGTCACATAGCCGACCACATCACCGACATTGTTGCCGGCAAGTCCGAGAATGGCGGAGGTGGACGCGAGATCAGGTTCGATCCCCGCATCGGCAAAGGCGTGCTCGGCGGCCTCTCCTATATGTTTGAGGGCCGTATCGGGATCGGTCAGGATATTGGACGCACCGCTCTTGCCGCGGCCGAGCAATCTGCCCCGGCCGTCTGCCAGTGCTGCCCGGCAGCTTGTTCCGCCGCCATCTATCCCGAGAATAAAACCTGTCATCGATACCTCCGAAGAAATGATACCAAAAAAATACCATTTACCAAGGCGGAAATGACGAAAATCTGATTTTCGCACTTATTGTGCTGATTTCATGTGGTTTTTCGCCGGCCATGATAATCCTGCAATCGATCCGGGTAACAAATATTAATTTCTCGCTGGACAATTGGTATTTTTTTGGCATCATTTTGCTCTGAGGGAGAAACGGATGAGCCAAAAAGCCACCGAAGCCAGACATGAAAAAGCGGAGGGGCTGGATCAGCGTGATCCGGCAGAGATCCTTGCGCTCCTGGCATCGGGCCAGCAGGCGGCGGCGAGTGCGGTCGATGCAGCCATTCCAGCGCTTGCAGATGCGGCCGAACTTGTCGCGCAGGCGCTTCGTTCCGGAAAAAAGTTGATCTATGCGGCCGCCGGCAGTTCGGGTCTGATGGCGATGGCTGATGCGCTGGAGCTTCCCGGCACCTATGGCATTCCCCGCGACCAGATCAGGCTTCTTCTGGCCGGCGGGCTTTCGAGCCTTGGCGACATGCCGGGTACGCCGGAAGACGATACGAAGCTTGCCGAAAGCGATGCCGATGTCATCGCTGCGGGCGACTGTGTTCTCGCCGTGTCCGCCAGCGGCTCGACCCCTTATGTTCTGAAGATCGCCGAAATCGCCAGAGACCGCGGCGCGAGGATTGTCGCGATCGCCAACAATTCCGGTGCGCGCCTGTTCGATGGCGCGGATGTCTGCGTCCTGTTGGAAACGCCGCCGGAAATCGTCGCCGGCTCGACCCGCATGGGCGCCGGCACGGCCCAAAAACTCGCCTTCAACATGATCTCCACGCTTGCTGCGATAAGGCTTGGCCATGTGCATGACGGCCACATGGTTGATCTGCGGGCCGACAATGAAAAACTGCGGATTCGTGCGGCCGGAATGGTCGCGGAGATCGCGGAGATCGGTTTTGACGATGCGCGCGGGTGGCTGGAGGCTGCCGGTGGTTCGGTCAAACTCGCCGTATTGCTCGCCAAGGGTGTGCCGGATGCCGATGCCGCACAAGAACTTCTTATCCGTTCCGACCACGTGTTGAGGAAAGCACTGGCGGAGCTGAAGATGACGGAAAATACCGTGAAATGCGCCGCGAGGCGTTAACAAAAGAGGGAGACCATCATGACCCGTCTACTGAAAGGCATGCTTTTCGCCACGACCATGTTTGCTCCGGCAGGCGCGGTTCTGGCGCAGGATGCATCGCTGACCATCGAAAGCTGGCGCAATGACGACCTGTCGATCTGGCAGGAAAAGCTGATCCCCGCCTTCGAAGCGAAGAACCCCGGCATCAAGGTGACTTTTGCACCGATGGCGCCGACAGAATATAATTCCGCCGTCAACGCCAAGCTGGAAGCGGGCACCGCCGGTGATCTCATCACCTGCCGCCCGTTCGACCTGTCGCTTGCCATGTTCCAGAAGGGCCAGTTGTCACCGCTCAACGATCTCGACGGCATCGGCAATTTCTCCGACACGGCCAAGTCCGCATGGACGACCGACGACGGCAAGACCACGTTCTGCGTGCCTATGGCATCCGTCATCCACGGCTTCATCTACAACAAGAAGGCGTTCGAGGAGCTGAAGGCCGAAGTGCCGAAGACCGAGGACGAGTTTTTCGCGCTGCTCGACAAGATCAAGGCGGACGGCAACTATATCCCGATGGCCATGGGTACCAAGGACCAGTGGGAAGCCGCCACCATGGGCTATTACAATATCGGCCCGAACGACTGGAAGGGCGAGGAAGGCCGCAAGGCGCTGATCGCGGGCACACAGAAGCTCACCGATGCAGACTGGGTCGAGCCCTACAAGACGCTCGCCAAGTGGAAGCCCTATCTCGGCGATGGTTTCGAAGCCCAGACCTATCCGGACAGCCAGAACCTCTTCACGCTCGGTCGCGCCGCCATCTATCCGGCAGGCTCATGGGAAATCGCACCGTTCAAGGCGCAGGCCGATTTCGAAATGGGCGCCTTCCCGCCGCCGGTGAAGAAGGCTGGAGATACCTGCTACATTTCCGACCATAACGACATCGGTATTGGCCTGAACGCCAAGGGCAAGAACCCTGAAGCGGCGAAGAAATTCCTCGCTTGGGTCGCATCGCCGGAATTTGCCACGCTCTACGCCAACTCGCTGCCGGGCTTCTTCAGCCTGAATTCGACGGCGGTGAAGATGGAAGATCCGCTGGCACAGGAATTCGTCTCCTGGCGTCAGAACTGCAAGCCGACCATCCGCCCGAGCGCGGCAATCGTCGGCCGCGGCCAGCCGAACCTCGACCTGGAAATGTGGCGCGTCTCGGCCAATGTCATCAACGGTACGCAGACACCGGAACAGGCAGCCGAAGAGACCCAGAAGGGTTTGGACAGCTGGTACAAGCCGGTGAAGTGAAGTGCCGCTCCCATTGATTGGGAGCGCCACACAGACGAAAAGTCCCCCTCTGGCCTGCCGGCCATCTCCCCCACAAGGGGGGGAGAAAGCAAGTGGCAGCCGCCAGTATTACTTCGACCTCGGCGGAAAGACCGGGTTGAGCCCTCCCCCTTGTGGGGAGGGTTGGGAGGGGCTTTATTTCCTCAAGGTTCAGCGCGGTATGAGCTGGCTAGCCTCAAGAGCAAGATGAGAACCGATGACCGAGGCTGACAATCCATTCGAAGCTGCCCCCATCAAGCGGCCCGCCCGCTGGCACATTCTCGTGTTTCTGGCGCCGGCCTTCCTCGTCTACACGGCGATCATGATCCTGCCGCTGATCGAGACGCTGCGGCTGTCGCTTTATAATCTGGCTGATGGCCAGACGGTGTTTGTCGGCCTTGCCAATTTCATCACGCTGTTTTCCGATCCGCGTCTTTCGGCGAGCTTCTGGAATGCGCTTTCAAACAACCTGATCTTCTTCGTCATCCACATGCTGGTGCAGAATCCGGTCGGCATCGCGTTGGCCGCCATGCTGTCCGTGTCTAAACTGCGCTTCGCCACCTTCTACCGCACCGCCATCTTCGTGCCGACGCTGCTGTCCTTCGTCATCGTCGGCTTCATCTGGAAACTGATCCTTTCGCCGATCTGGGGCATTGCGCCGGGTATGATGGATTGGGTCGGTCTGAAATGGGCCTTTGCGCCCTGGCTCGGCAGAGCGGATAGCGCGCTGATCACCGTGTCGCTGATTTCCGTCTGGCAATATGTCGGCATCCCGATGATGCTGATCTATGCGGCGCTCCTAAACATTCCAGACGAGGTGCTGGAGGCTGCCGAATGTGACGGCATTACCGGCTGGAGCCAGTTCTGGAAGATCAAGCTGCCGCTGATCCTGCCCTCGATCGGCATAATCTCGATCCTTACCTTCGTCGGCAATTTCAACGCCTTCGACCTGATCTACACCGTGCAGGGCGCGCTGGCCGGTCCCGACGGATCGACGGATATTCTCGGCACGCTGCTTTACCGCACCTTCTTCGGTTTCCAGAACCAGATGGGCGACCGCTCCATGGGCGCGACGATCGCCACCGTGATGTTCCTGATCATCCTCGCCGGCGTTTCGCTCTATCTCTTCGTCATCCAGCGGCGCATGCGTCGCTACCAGTTCTGAGGAGCATGGTCATGGCAACAGCCCGCACCTCTTACCTTCGCACCGGACTGATCCATCTGGCCCTGATCAGCTACACGCTGATCGCGCTCTTCCCGGTCTTCCTCACGCTGGTCAACTCGTTCAAGACCCGCAACGCCATCTTC
This sequence comes from Aliirhizobium wenxiniae, assembly GCF_019511445.1. Taxonomy (GTDB): domain Bacteria; phylum Pseudomonadota; class Alphaproteobacteria; order Rhizobiales; family Rhizobiaceae; genus Neorhizobium; species Neorhizobium wenxiniae_A. The sequence continues at coordinate 180,690 of NZ_JAEUAN010000007.1, read as the reverse complement.
CGCGAGCCGATGGCGATCCCGACGCCCTCGACCTTCAGCCTTGTCGGTTATGAGACCGTGCTGAAACAGGGTGATTTCATCGGCTATTTCCAGAACAGCCTGATCGTCACGGTCGTTTCGATCGCGCTCGTACTGCTGTTCGGCGCCATGGCCGCCTTTGCGCTCTCCGAATACCGCTTTCGCGGCAATCTGCTGATGGGCCTTTATCTGGCGCTCGGCATCATGATCCCGATCCGGCTTGGCACCGTCGCCATCCTGCAGGGCATGGTCGCGGCCGGTCTGGTCAATACGCTGACGGCGCTGGTTCTGGTCTATACGGCGCAAGGCCTGCCGCTGGCGATCTTCATCCTGTCGGAATTCATGCGTACCGTGTCTGATGACCTGAAGAATGCCGGGCGGATCGACGGCCTGTCCGAATACGCGATCTTCTTCCGTCTCGTTCTGCCGCTGGTGCGGCCGGCCATGGCTACGGTCGCCGTCTTCACCATGATCCCGATCTGGAACGATCTCTGGTTCCCGCTGATCCTCGTACCGGGTGAAGCGACCAAGACCGTAACGCTCGGCGCGCAGATGTTCATCGGCCAGTTCGTCACCAACTGGAATGCGGTTCTCTCGGCCCTGTCGCTCGCCATCCTGCCGGTCCTGGTCCTCTATGTCATCTTCTCGCGGCAGTTGATCCGCGGCATTACCTCGGGAGCCGTCAAATGAAGTCAGAAAAGCCCATCCGCGTCCTCGTCGCAGGCCTTGGCAATATGGGCCGCAGCCATGCGCTCGCCTATCACAACGATCCGGGTTTCGAGATCGTCGGCCTGGTCAATCGCTCGGAGCCGAAGCTCGATCCGGCGCTGTCGGATTACAGGATCCATCCGGATTTCCTGACGGCGCTTGCCGAGCTGAAGCCCGATCTCTGCTCGATCTGCACCTATTCCGACAGCCATGCCGATTATGCCGTCGCCGCCTTCGAGGCCGGCTGCCACGTCTTCGTCGAAAAGCCTCTGGCGACCACGGTTGCCGATGCCGAATGCGTCGTCGCAGCCGCGAAGGCTGCGGGCAAAAAGCTGGTCATCGGCTATATTCTGCGCCACCACCCATCCTGGATCCGGCTGATCGAGGAAGCGCGCAAGCTCGGGCCGCCTTACGTCTTCCGCATGAACCTCAATCAGCAGTCCTCCGGCCCGACCTGGGACGTGCACAAGGCGCTGATGAACACGACCGCGCCGATCGTCGATTGCGGCGTGCATTATGTCGATGTCATGTGTCAGATCACCGATGCAAAACCGGTCGAGGTGCGCGGCATGGGCCTCAGGCTTTCCGACGAGATCGCGCCAGACATGTATAATTACGGCCATCTGCAGGTGATCTTCGACGACAGGTCGGTCGGCTGGTACGAGGCCGGCTGGGGCCCGATGATTTCCGAAACCGCCTTCTTTGTGAAGGACGTCATGTCGCCCAAGGGATCGGTCTCGATCGTCATGGACCCGAATGCCAAGTCGGACGATATCGACACGCACACGAAAACCTCGGTCATCCGGCTGCACAGTGCCGAAACAGGCCCGGATGGGAAATTCCTGTCGCCCGACAAGGATATGAAGATGGCCGGAGAGCCGGGTCATCAGGAACTCTGCGATCTGGAACAGGCCTATATGCTGAAGGTGATCCGTGAGGATATCGACCTCACACGGCACATGGACGATGCGGTGCAATCACTGCGCATCTGCCTCGCGGCGGACGAAAGCGCGCGCACCGGCAAACCGGTCTATCTCTGACGGCCGGCCACGACATCAATAAGGAAGACGCTCTTGGGTTCGCTGCAACTGACATCCATTCGAAAGGCCTTTGGCGATCATGAAGTGCTGAAAGGCATTGATCTCGACGTCAAGGACGGCGAATTCGTCATCTTCGTCGGCCCGTCCGGCTGCGGCAAATCCACACTGCTGCGTGTCATTGCCGGGCTTGAGGATGCATCTTCCGGCTCGATTCGCATCGACGGCAAGGAAGTGGCGACCGTGCCGCCCGCCAAGCGCGGCATCGCCATGGTGTTTCAGTCCTATGCGCTCTACCCGCACCTGACGGTCAAGGACAATATGGGGCTTGGTCTCAAGCAGGCCGGCACGCCCAAGGCCGAGATCGAGGAGCGTGTGACGAAGGCCTCGTCGATGCTGTCGCTCGAACCCTATCTCGCCCGCCGCCCGGCCGAGCTTTCCGGCGGCCAGCGACAGCGGGTCGCGATCGGCCGCGCCATCGTGCGCGAACCGAGCCTGTTTCTCTTCGACGAGCCTTTGTCGAACCTCGATGCGGCCCTGCGCGTCCAGACACGGCTCGAAATCGCCCGCCTGCATCGCCGCCTGAAGGCAACGATGATCTACGTCACCCATGACCAGGTCGAGGCGATGACGCTGGCCGACAAGATCGTCGTTCTCAGTGCCGGCAAGGTCGAACAGATCGGCTCGCCGATGGAGCTATATAACCGACCGGCCAATACCTTCGTTGCCGGCTTTATCGGCTCACCGCAGATGAATTTCATTCCGGCCGAGCGCCTGGGGGAGGGCGGGATCAAGACGATCGGTATCCGGCCCGAACATATCGCCCTGTCGCGCGAGGCGGGCGAATGGAAGGGCAAGGTCGTGCATGCCGAACATCTCGGCGCCGACACGATCCTTTATCTCGAAACGGAGACGGCAGGCCTTATCACAGTGCGCCTTTTCGGTGAGCATCGCTACGGCGCCGACGATATCGTCTATGCAACGCCGGACAAGGCCCTCATGCATCGTTTCGATGCCAATGATCAGGCCGTTCGCTGACACGGGCCTTGGTCTGCCGGGGTGGTTGGAACCGTTTCTCTCCGCCCCCTTTCCCGCGTTTCATTTTAATGATGTGAGAACCTTATCGCGTCCTCTGCGTTTTATCCGCAGAGGAAACGCCATGATCACAGCAATCATAATCCTGTCGGCGGTCGCATTCGTTTCAGCGCTTATCGCCACCATCATCCACCAGAAGGCTCAGGCCTACAAAGACTGTTATCGAGAGGAAGCCGCATTGAGCGCGCTTTCTCCACGCAGCACGGGCCGTGCCGAAAGGCCGCAACAGGCGCAGTCCACGAGGCTCAGGAATGCGACCACCGTACGACGCAAGGCAGGCCACGCATATGCGCATCATGTCTGTCTTGAGCGGTAGTCTGTTTGGGAAGAAAAGGTTGGTGGAGCTAAGCGGGATCGAACCGCTGACCTCTTGCATGCCATGCAAGCGCTCTCCCAGCTGAGCTATAGCCCCATCAGGGTGGTCCGGTGTTTTCCGGTCCTGGGAACTTCGAAGCGGTCGTTTGCTTCGGAAGTGGCGGCTTATTACTTCGTGAATTTTGGAAGCGCAAGCCGAAAAATCAAAGCCCGGCAATTTTTCTGAAATTGCCGGGCTTTAGCGTTAATTACTGTTCGTCGTCGTCGCCGCCGACGCCGATGATGCCCGACATGTCGTCGTCATCTTCATCTTCCTGCTCAAGGAAGGTATCGTCTTCGTCGTCACCGATATCAACGTCGTCGTCATCGCCCATATCCGGGATGTCGTCGCCGTTGTTGTCGCCGTCAGCGTCTTCCAGCGAAACAACTTCGGCTTCCTGGCTCTCGCTGTCGACTTCCTTGATATCGTCCTCGTCTTCGGCTGCCTCTTCCATTTTAATGGCGGCGCTGTTTTCGGCGAAGAAAGACATCGGCCAGGACTTGCCGGTATAGGGGGAAACGACCGGGTCACGGTTCAGGTCGTAGAACTTCTTTCCGGTATCCGGGTCGGTACGTTTGGTTCCGAGTTCCGCTTTTGCCACTGTTAAGCCTCATAAGCCGGCCGATCAGATCGGCGCGCCGCATGTGCGGCGATGGATGAATGGGTGAAAAATCTAAGCCGGTCCCCATAAGGCCAACGGCTCTTGATGTCAAAGCCAAACTTTCCGGGCTTTCTTGGCATCCTTTAGCCAACAAGCGGATGACCGCCAAAACGCTTTATGATAACGACGGCGCAAAATTCAGAAACGCTTGAGGAATAGGGACACTCAATGTCGCATGGTACCGCGTTGAAGCCGGCGAAATCGGCACGGTCGGAAGCTCTTACAGGGACGATCCGGATTCCCGGCGACAAATCGATCTCGCACCGCTCCTTCATGTTCGGCGGGCTTGCCTCGGGCGAGACCCGGATTACTGGCCTGCTGGAAGGCGAGGACGTCATCAATACCGGCAAGGCGATGCGCGCCATGGGCGCGAAGATCGAAAAGATCGGCGACGAATGGATCATCCAGGGCACCGGCAACGGCGCGCTTCTGGCACCCGAAGCACCGCTCGACTTCGGCAATGCCGGCACAGGCTGCCGCCTGACCATGGGCCTCGTCGGCGTCTACGACTTCGCCTCCACCTTCATCGGCGATGCATCGCTTTCCAAGCGCCCGATGGGTCGCGTCTTGAACCCGCTGCGCGAGATGGGCGTGCAGGTGACCTCCGTCGAAGGCGATCGCCTGCCGGTGACGCTGCATGGCCCGAAAGTGCCGAACCCGATCACGTATCGCGTACCGATGGCCTCGGCGCAGGTGAAGTCGGCCGTTCTGCTTGCCGGTCTCAATACGCCGGGTATCACCACCGTCATCGAACCGGTCATGACCCGTGACCATACGGAAAAGATGCTGCAGGGCTTTGGTGCTGATCTGACGGTCGAAACCGACGCCGAGGGCGTGCGCATCATCCGTCTCGTCGGCCGTGGCCAGTTGAAGGGCCAGGTCATCGACGTGCCCGGCGATCCGTCCTCGACAGCCTTCCCGCTGGTGGCGGCGCTGCTGACGCCCGGTTCCGATGTCACCATCCTCAACGTGCTGATGAACCCGACCCGCACCGGCCTGATCCTGACGCTGCAGGAAATGGGTGCCGATATCGAAGTGCTCAATGCTCGCCTCGCCGGCGGCGAAGATGTTGCCGATCTGCGTGTGAAATATTCCGAATTGAAGGGCGTCACCGTCCCCGCCGACCGCGCGCCTTCGATGATCGACGAATATCCGGTTCTGGCGGCCGCGGCCGCCTATGCGACCGGCACGACGACCATGCTTGGTCTGGAAGAGCTGCGGGTCAAGGAATCGGATCGCCTTTCCGCCGTCGCTGAGGGCCTGAAGCTCAACGGCGTCGATTGCGACGAAGGCAAGGAAACGCTCGTCGTTCGCGGCCGTCCGGGCGGCAAGGGATATGGCAATGCTGCCGGCAAGGCTGTCGTCACCCATCTCGACCACCGCATCGCCATGAGCTTCCTCGTACTCGGCCTGGCTTCCGAACATCCGGTCACCGTCGATGATGCCTCGATTATCGCCACCAGTTTTCCGGAATTCATGGATCTGATGACCGGGCTTGGCGCGAAGATCGAGTTGGTGGAAGGCGAAGCCTGATGGGCGTCGTCATCGCCATCGATGGGCCGGCGGCAGCGGGCAAGGGCACGTTGTCGCGCCAGATTGCCGAGACCTACGGTTTCCACCACCTCGACACCGGCCTGACCTATCGCGCCACGGCAAAAGCGCTTCTCGATGCCGGCCTGCCGCTGAATGACGAGGCGGTCGCGGAAAAGATGGCGCGTGAGGTCGAGCTTGCCGGCCTCGATCGCGATATTCTTTCGGCTCACGCGATAGGCGAAGCGGCATCGAAGATCGCCGTTATGCCGAAAGTGCGCCGCGCGTTGGTCGAAGCCCAACGGGCTTTTTCGACAAGAGCGCCGGGAACCGTGCTGGATGGCCGCGATATCGGCACCGTCGTCTGCCCCGATGCGACCGTGAAGCTTTATGTCACGGCATCCGCCGATGTGCGTGCAAGGCGCCGTTATGAGGAGATCATCGCCAAGGGCGGCGAGGCGGAGTATGATGATATCTTCGCCGACGTGAAGAAGCGCGACGAGCGCGACATGGGCCGCGCCGACAGCCCGCTGAAGCCTGCTGACGACGCGCACTTGCTTGATACGTCCAAAATGGGTATAGAGGCCGCGTTTCAGGCCGCGAAGTCGTTGATCGATGCCGCACTGACAAAGAATTGACGGATTGCCGGGAAGCCGGCTTTTCGTTCGCGAAGATCCCGCAGTTCAGTCCCAGCGCCGGATAGCCTCCCACGGTATGACCGATTGAGAGAGGCGGGCCTGGACTTCGGGCGTGTTTAACACGAACCACCGGCGCATGCGTGTCCTAAAACACCAGGACACGATCAGGAGATTTCATGGCAGTAACTAACCCCACGCGCGAAGACTTTGCAGCTCTTCTCGAGGAATCCTTCGCATCCAACGATCTGGCCGAAGGCTACGTTACCAAAGGTCTGGTAACGGCAATCGAAAAGGACATGGCAGTTGTCGACGTCGGCCTGAAGGTCGAAGGTCGCATCGCGCTTAAGGAATTCGGTGCCAAGGGCAAAGACGGTTCGCTGAAGGTCGGCGACGAAGTCGAAGTCTATGTCGAGCGCATTGAAAACGCTCTCGGCGAAGCCGTTCTGTCGCGCGAAAAGGCTCGTCGCGAAGAAAGCTGGGTCAAGCTCGAAGCCAAGTTCGAAGCTGGCGAGCGCGTTGAAGGCGTTATCTTCAACCAGGTCAAGGGCGGCTTCACCGTCGATCTCGACGGCGCTGTTGCCTTCCTGCCGCGTTCGCAGGTCGACATCCGTCCGATCCGCGACGTCACCCCGCTCATGCACAACCCGCAGCCCTTCGAAATCCTCAAGATGGACAAGCGTCGCGGCAACATCGTTGTTTCGCGTCGTACGGTTCTCGAAGAGTCGCGTGCCGAGCAGCGTTCTGAAATCGTTCAGAACCTCGAAGAAGGCCAGGTTGTTGACGGCGTCGTCAAGAACATCACCGATTACGGTGCGTTCGTTGACCTCGGCGGCATCGACGGCCTGCTGCACGTCACCGACATGGCATGGCGCCGTGTGAACCATCCGTCGGAAATCCTGTCCATTGGCCAGTCGGTCAAGGTTCAGATCATCCGCATCAACCAGGAAACCCACCGCATCTCGCTCGGCATGAAGCAGCTCGAGTCGGATCCGTGGGATGGCATCGCGGCCAAGTACCCGATCGGCAAGAAGATCTCCGGTACCGTCACGAACATCACCGACTACGGTGCATTCGTAGAGCTGGAGCCGGGCATCGAAGGCCTGATCCACATCTCCGAAATGTCCTGGACGAAGAAGAACGTTCATCCCGGCAAGATCCTTTCGACCACGCAGGACGTCGACGTCGTCGTTCTCGAAGTCGATCCGTCGAAGCGCCGTATCTCGCTTGGCCTCAAGCAGACGCTGGAAAACCCGTGGCAGGCATTCGCCTTCTCGCATCCGGCCGGCACTGAAGTCGAAGGCGAAGTCAAGAACAAGACCGAATTCGGCCTGTTCATCGGCCTCGAAGGCGACGTTGACGGCATGGTTCACCTGTCGGATCTCGACTGGAACCGTCCGGGCGAACAGGTCATCGAAGAGTTCAACAAGGGTGACGTCGTCAAGGCTGTCGTTCTCGATGTTGACGTCGAGAAGGAGCGTATCTCGCTCGGCATCAAGCAGCTCGGCAAGGACGCTGTTGGTGACGCGGCCGCTTCCGGCGACCTGCGCAAGAACGCTGTCGTTTCGGCTGAAGTCATCGCCGTCAACGACGGTGGCATCGAAGTGAAGCTCGTTGCCCACGAAGACCTCGTAGCCTTCATCCGCCGCGCTGACCTCGCTCGCGACCGCGACGACCAGCGTCCGGAGCGTTTCTCGGTTGGCCAGGTTGTCGACGCCCGCGTCGTCAACTTCTCCAAGAAGGACCGCAAGGTCATGCTTTCGATCAAGGCGCTGGAAATCGCCGAAGAGAAGGAAGCAGTTGCACAGTTCGGTTCGTCCGACTCGGGCGCTTCGCTCGGCGACATTCTGGGCGCAGCCCTGAAGAACCGCGGCAGCAACGAGTAATCGTCGTTTCCTGAATAAAAAGAAGCCGCCGGATCGAAAGGTCCGGCGGCTTTTTTCTGTCTGATTTTGGGGCCGTTCGCCCCCTTGGATGGTGTGATCTTCAGGCCCAGCCGGCCATCCGCCAATAGAGATCGCTTGGACGTGCTTCCGGGGCATCCGCCTCTATTCTGGCTTCACCAGCCCGGTATCCCGCCGCTCTTTCTGCTTTTGTCATGGTCTCAGTGGCGTTTTCTTCGTTCTGGGCATCTTCCTGCGGCTGCTCGCTTTCCTGCTGTGGCTCGTCGCCGAAGGCGTGCTGCTGCGATGACCCGTCCTGTTCCTCGTCCTCGATCGCTTCGATCGGCTCAGGCCTTCTTTGTTCGCGCCGGGGCTCCTCGTCGTCTGCAGGGGGATAGGCGGCCACATAGGGCCACGGCAAAGCTTCGCGTGCCTGTGTTGGCAATGCACTTGCAGCACTCGCCATGGCGGCCATGTACTGTTCCGTTGTGTCCGCTCTGGGCAATGTTGCAGCGAGACGGGCCGTATCCGCAGCACTCCCATTTGCGGTCTGTGAAGGTGCTGCCGCCTGGCCGCTTTGTTGTGAGGCTGGCTGTTGCTGGCTGTTGGCCGGGCGCTGCTGATCGACAGGCTTGCCCTCCGCCGCCGTTTGCATGGCAGCCGGCGAAGCCGGAAGATGCGGGGTTTCCGGCAAGTCGAGTTCGGAAAGGGTCATGGCCAGCCAGTTCGCCAGTTTCAACAGCGTCTGGTCGGAAAGCGCCGACCAAAGCCGCGCAGGAACCGGCATGTCCCGCTTAAACATCTCCATCGCCGTACGCGCCAAAGCCTGCATTTCATCCGGTTCTGGCGTCGTAGCAGGCTGCGCGACTTGGGCGGCTGCGGTCAGGGCCTGATTACCGGGGATGGCTGTCGCCATACCGGGTTTGCCGAAATCGCTTTCCGCACGCACTAAATTTGGCTGGGGGGTAGGCGGTAGAGCAGGTTGGGATATCACCTGCCTGGTCGCTCCCGTTATCTCATTTGTGGTGGTGCCTATCCGATTTGGTGTTGCCGGTGGCACTGTATTGGATTGATCACGCGCAGATTTCGCGATGTGCTCAAGTTGATCCGGCTTGATCGTTATCGGCATCGATGTGGTGGCATTGGGAGATCCAGAAGGGCGCTGATTCTGCCCTTCTGCAAGTTTCGGCACGCCATCGTTCGTCGTCGGTTGGCGAGGAGAGGCAATCTCGTTGACGGTGGGGGCTGCAGGCACCTTTCCAGCCTGGCTTACCGGCGTGGCAGCTGCCGGGGCGCCAGTTTGCGGCAGGCGTGGACTATTGCCATTAGGAGAAGCATCCGTGCTGCCATTTTGCCGATAGAAGCTGACCACTGTTTTTGCGGCAAGATCGCGCTGGGCGATGTTGGCCACCTCCATATGGGCAGCAAGCCGGGCGGCTATCGGGCCAACCGGCTCCTTCAGAATTTCTGCCATCAGCCTTAAGGAAATGCCTTTGACGATCTGGTTCAGGAGCCGTTCCACATTGGCGATCTCCTGCGGCTTCAAGCGCTGCACGACTTCGAAGAGACGAGCCGTATAGTCGAGCAGCGACTCGTTTTCCCCGCGCGGTGTCTTCAGCAGTTTGCCGATCGTCTCGGCAAGAATTGACGACCCCTGCGCCAGCTTGAGCTGGGCAGAAAGCGAGGCGGCATCGAGGCGTGCACCTGAAAGGACCGTGTCGTTTGCCGTCTGCGATTGCGAGGCTTTTGGCGACACGATTACACGCTCAGACGTAACCGCTGCCTGTGCCTGGCTCTGGTAGTCTGCAGTCGAACTCAACGCGGCACGAACGGGTGGCAGCATCGCATGCTCCATCTGTTATCTGCGACGGTGGGACAGGTTCGGCCAATGTCTGGGAATTGTGCGGCTGCGGCCGCAACGCCTCATGGCGGGATGATGCCGATTGATAGACGTTAAATGAAAATGGTTAACGGTCGGCTAACTTGCCGCCTGCGTGTTGGCGCGATACGTCGCGTGGTGCTGCAGATTGCCGGATCCCGATCAATAGGCATGCCGAAGACGCTTTGAGCGATCTTCGAACACTCAGCTATGCGCGAAAATATCCGTCTCTTCCCATCCGAGCAGATCAAGTCTTGCGCGGGTCGGCAGGAACTCGAAGCAGGCTGCGGCAAGATCCGTGCGGTTGTCGCGGATCAACCGCATCGTCAGCTTGTCGCGCAAGGCATGCAGATAAAGCACGTCGGAAGCCGCATATTCGAGCTGCGCTTGTGACAGCGTTTCGGCGGCCCAGTCTGTCTGCTGCTGGGCCTTGGAAATATCGACCTCGACCAGTTCGCGCAGATTGTCCTTCAATCCGTGACGATCCGTATAGGTCCTGGTCAGGCGTGACGCGATCTTGGTGCAGAAGACCGGTGTGGCCAATACCCCGAACGTATGGAAAAGCACGGCGATATCGAAGCGTCCGTAGTGGAAGATTTTCTGGCGAGACGAATCAGCCAGTAGCGCGACGAGGTTAGGCGCCTGATTCTGTCCGGCTTCAATGCGGATGACGTCGGCGGTGCCATCGCCCGGCGATAATTGCACAACACATAGGCGATCACGGCGAGGGATCAGGCCGAGCGTTTCGGTATCGATCGCGATCGCACCCGTGTAACGAGCCGCTACTGCTGCCGGAAGATCTCCCTCATGGTAGCGAATTTCAGCCATAACCACGCCTTTCCAAGCATTTGAATCGATATTGCCTATAATCCAGCTTTGCTCATAGCGATATAGTGATGATGGCAGACATGATGTTGCCGTTATGGGCAAATGCTCAGCATTGCACCTATTGCATTGCTGCAATGCGCCCAACCGGCTTGGCGAGCATACCAGTGTTAGCCTATATATTGCTCATCGAACGACGCACTCCTCCTCCCAGTGTCGTTCGATACGGATCGGCAACATCCTCCTCCTCCCAGTTGTCGATCAAGTTTAAAGCCTGGCGCATCCTCCTCCCGCGCCAGGCTTTTCGCTTTTCTGGAGGTTTTTTTCCCAAAGACGATTGAACCGCGGATGCAAGATTGTTTTGCGATCCGGCATTGTCTCTTGCCGATTTGGTGGAGCTTTCAGCGCCCGAAGCCTTCTCATGAAGAATTCGCGATGGGTGCTGAACGTTTCTGATCGCGATCAGCGTAAAGCGTCGATCGCGCTGAGCACGTCGTCTTCGACCTCTATCCCATTCGCCAGAGCTTCGGCCCGCAGGCCTTTCCCCTTGCGGCCGGGAAGCCGCACGCCTTCCTGGTTGGTCATTTCTTCGGCAAGTGCAGCCATACGCATGGCGGTGCCGCCGCCATTGGCTGCGTCCGGATCGATCGCGATGATCGTGTGGCCAAGTTCCGGCGGCGGGCCATTTTCGTCAAAGAGCGAGCTGGCCTGGTAGGAGAAGTTTGCGCCTGCAAGACCTGCGGAAAGCACCTCCACCATCAGCGCCAGCGCAGCCCCCTTGGCGCCGCCCGAGGGCGCCATGGTGCCTTTAAGCGCCGCAGCGGCATCCGTGGTGGCATTGCCGTTAATATCGAAAGCCCAGTCATCGGGAATGCTCTTGCCCTTCTGGTGGGCCTCCATGACCTTGCCACGCGCGACTTTAGACAGTGCCAGGTCGATGACCAGAGGGTCCGAATTCAAGACAGGGACTGCAAAGGCGATCGGGTTGGTGCCGAAGAGCGGGCTTTTCCCGCCCCAGGGCGCCATGGCGGCCGGTGCATTGGCAAACATCATCGCGATCAGCCCCTGATCGGCAAAGCGCTCCACCGTTAGTGCCATAACCCCGGCATGATGCGAGCGCCCGATGGCGGCAAAAGCAATGCCTTGCTCACGGGTGATGGCGGGAAGCTCGGCGACGGCAAGATCGAGAGCAGGGTAGGCAAAGCCATGTGCGGCGTCGATCGACAGAACTGCGGGACGCGTGCGTGAAGATCGTGGCGTGGCAGAACCGTCCACTTTGCCGGTTCTAACCTGCTTCACATAAGCGGGTACGCGGCGAAGACCGTGGCCGGATTGGCCGGCGGCTTCCGATTGAACCAGTGCGCGGGCGACGGAAAGAGCGGCCGAAGGCACGACGCCATTATCTTCGAAGATGCCGCGGATGAGCGCTTCGGCTTCAGTCAAGGTCATATGCATGGGGAGGGGGTCCAGAAATTCCGTGTTGAGGCGAGAGACCAGAGCGAGCTGCCTAAGCCTCCAAGCGGAATTTCGGGCGGGATCCCTCTTAAGCGATCACTCGCACTCTACCGACTGGGTAAGTGAGCTGGCAACACCCGAAGGCGGTGCCGGAATTGGCGAGGCCTTGCGAATGGCTGAAGTCACGTAATCATCGATCTGAGCATTGCCTGAGGAGCGAGCAACAGAAACGCGACCGATATTGCCGCCATTGTCGAATGTGAAGCTGACCGTGACGACACCCTTGTCGCGGACCGGGCAGCGACGTGCATTGCGGGCGATCTTGGCTCTGACACGCGTCATCCAACGCGCCGGAGAGACCGAGGAGGTCGCAACGGAACCGGTCGATGACTGGCTTGCGGCATTGCGGTTCGATTGCTGGACCTGGGCCTTGGCCTGGGCAAGCTCCTTTTGAGCTTGCTGCTGCTGCGGCTTTTTGCGCTCGACCTTCTTGGGCTCTTTTTTAGGTTCGGGCTTTTCCGCAATCTCCGGCGGTGGCGGCGGCGGACGAACGACCGGCAGCGGCACCTCGACATTTTCCAGCGCCGCAGTCATCTGCTGCTCAAGCGGATCTGGCTCTTCGATCGGCTCCGGCGGTGGCTCGGGCAGGGGCTGAGCGATTTCAGGCTCGGGCGGAAGAGGTTCTTCCTCGACGACTTCTTCGGGCGGCGGCTCAACCGGATCGGGAAGCGGATCAGGCTCCTGCTGAACCTCTTCGACAGGTTTTACCTGCTCACTCTCCACCTTCTCTGAATCGGTCGTGTCGGGCGAAACCTGTTCCGCCTCCGTATTGACGGCCTCCGGCTCCGGCGCAAGCTCGATCATGATTGCGGCGGGCGGTGCGCTGTCAGCATCGACGACCGGTTCTTCCTGCATCAAAAGGGCAGCGGCGGCGATATGCGCGCTCAGCACCAGCACGGAGGCGCCGGCCCATAGCGAGATCTCGCCGATCTTCTGAACCCGATTGCGATAGGGGGCGGCAGGGTTCATGGTGAAACTCCAGACGCTGCTCCAGCGGGCGCCGGCGCAGTTTGTGCTTCAGGCTGAGCCTCAGCACCTGGCTGAGCTGCCGGTTGAGCAGCACCAGGCAATACTTCCAGCCCGACCAGCGCGATCTTCAGATATCCCGAATTGCGCAGCAGGTTCATCACTTCCATGAACTGGCCGTAATCGACGGCCTTGTCGGCACGCAGGAAGATACGCGTGTCCTTGTTGCCGCCGGTGATTGTGTCGAGCCTGGCCGCCAGTTGTTCGCGAGCCACTGGATCATTGCCGAGATTGAGCGTCAGGTCCGACTGGACAGTCAGATAGAGAGGTTCTTCCGGCCGCTGTGCAGGCTTTGCGCTCGACGCAGGCAGGTCGACATTGACGTCCACCGTCGAGAGCGGGGCGGCGACCATGAAGATGATCAGGAGAACCAGCATGACGTCGATGAACGGCGTCACGTTGATCTCGTGATTCTCCTGCAATTCCTCGCCGTGATGTTCGCGAATGCCGCCGGCCATGGTCTTACTCTCCGGCCATGAGCGATACCGGGGCCGACTTGCGGCCGCCCGGGGGAACCTTGCGGAAATCGAGGTCGCGGCTTACCAGCCGCTCGACGCCGCTGGCGGCATCGGCAAGCAACTGGCGGTAACCGGTCACCGAGCGGGCAAAGAGGTTGTAGATCACGACGGCCGGAATGGCGGCAACGAGGCCGATGGCGGTTGCCAGCAGCGCTTCGGCAATGCCGGGTGCAACGACGGCGAGGTTGGTCGTCTGCGTTTCCGAAATGCCGATAAACGAGTTCATGATACCCCAGACCGTACCGAACAGGCCGACGAAGGGCGCAACAGATCCGATCGTTGCCAGAATGCCGGTACCGCGCGCAATCCGACGGCCTGCAAAGGCCTCGATGCGCGAGAGCGACGAGCCGACGCGTTCTTTCACACCGTCACCTTCGACATGGTCGAGAGCATCTGCGGACATCTTCATTTCCTCGGCGGCAGCTTGCAGCATATAGGCCGCGGGGCCGCCGCGTCCGGCAGACGCATCGACCGCTTCTGCGAGCGTGCGGGAATTGCGGATGATCTTGATGGTACGGCCTGCGCGGGCGCGGGCGCCGGCAAGTTCAAGCGTCTTCACCAGCCAAACGGTCCAGGTTGCGAGCGATGCGATGGCAAGCCCGATCATGACGCTTTTCACGACCCAGTCTGCCGCCATGAACATGCCCCAAGGGGAGAGATCATGCGGAATTGTCAGCGCTTCCGGCTCCTCAGCCGGGGCAAGATCCGTCACGGTTTCCTGCGGCAACTGTGCCTGAACGGGAGCGGAACCGGCGTCCACGGCGGGCGCGTCAGGCGTCGAGGTGGGGGCGGGCTGAGAAGCGGCTGGAGCTGGCGTCTCGGCCGGTGTGGAAGGTGCAGTCGGCTGCGCCGGTGCCTGGGTAGCGGGAGCCGTCTCGTTTGCTGGCGGTGCGGCAGGTGCTACGCTTTCTGAAGGAGCAGAAGGCGCTGTAGGAGCCTGCGCAGTTGTCGGTGCGGCGGGAGCAGCCCGACCGGTCGTCGGCGCAGCGGAAGAAGCGGGGGCCGGCTGTTGTGTCGTGTTATCCGCCTGCGGAGAGGCTGGTGCCTCTGGAGCAGAGGTTTGGGCCATTGCCATTGCGCTCAGCAGGGTAAGCGTCGCAACCGTGAGCCCGAGATGTTTCGCAACCTTCCCAAGGCGGCGGTTTCCGGCGACGGCAGGGGCAAAAGCAGCAGACATTTCAGGCGATACTCCGACTATTGCCGAAAGGCATTTTTGCCGGCTCGGCACGATATCATTCGGTCACGGCCCAACTTGAGGCCAGCAACAGACTTTGCTGCTATGCGATAATAAACATGACTACAAATGGCAACTAATAAATCTTGAGTGAAGCCGCCAATTTTACCTTCAGCATATCGTAAATGACGGAAGTCAGGCCTGTTGTGGTCTGCGCCATACCAAAATGGCGCAGACCAAATGCTTGTTGGATGTCTGGTTTGAA
The DNA here is from genome assembly GCF_019511445.1 of Aliirhizobium wenxiniae. Taxonomy (GTDB): domain Bacteria; phylum Pseudomonadota; class Alphaproteobacteria; order Rhizobiales; family Rhizobiaceae; genus Neorhizobium; species Neorhizobium wenxiniae_A. The sequence goes on along the minus strand of NZ_JAEUAN010000007.1, from coordinate 165,566 downwards.
GACTTAGCGAGCTAGCCAGCCGCCATCTACGGGCAGCACGGTGCCATGGATATAGTCCGACGCCGAAGAGGCAAGGAAGACGGCAGCGCCGCCGAGTTCTTCCGGCTTGCCCCAGTGGCCGGCCGGAATGCGTGCCAGAATGGCGGCATTGCGGTCGGGATCGTTGCGCAGTGCCTCGGTATTGTTGGTCGAGAAATAGCCGGGCGCAATCGCGTTGACGTTAATGCCCTTGCCCGCCCATTCGCAGGCCAGAAGCCGGGTCAGGCCGGCAAGGCCGCTCTTCGATGCCGTATAGGATGGGATGCGGATGCCGCCCTGGAAGGATAAAAGCGAGGCGATGTTGACGATCTTTCCGCCCTTTTCGGCTGCAACGAGCCGCCGGGCAAAGGCCTGAGACAGAAAGAAGACGTTCTTCAGGTTCACGTCCATCACCGCGTCCCAGTCTTCCTCGGTAAAGTCGAGGGCATCGGCGCGACGGATGATCCCGGCATTGTTGATGAGCACATCGGCGCCGCCGGACCATGCTGTCGTCTCGTCCAAAATACGCTCGATCGGTTCAAGCGTGGAAAGATCCGCCGAGATCGCGAGGCTTTCACCGCCGGCGGCTTTGATCGCAGCTTCGGTCTCTGCCATCGATGAGCGACCGACCAGCGCCACTTTGGCTCCAGCTTCGGCAAGCGCCACCGCGATTGCCTGGCCGAGGCCGGTATTGGCCCCGGTAACGATTGCTGTCTTGCCGGTCAGGTCGAACGAATTAGCCATGTAAACCTCCACATAAACGAAAACCGCCGGGGATTGCTCCCCGGCGGCTGTTCGTAACATGACAATTGTCAAGCTTAAAGCGTGCGCGTGATATGTTCTACGCGGAAGCACTCGATCGTATCGCCGGCGCGGATATCTTCGTAGTTTTCGAAAGCCATACCGCATTCCTGACCCATCGGCACTTCGGCAACTTCGTCCTTGAAGCGCTTGAGCGTCTTGAGCTTGCCTTCGTGGATGACGACGTTGTCGCGGATGAGGCGTACGCCTGCACCACGCTCGACCTTGCCTTCGACAACACGGCAACCGGCAACCTTGCCGACCTTGGTGATGTTGAAGACTTCCAGGATCTCGGCATTGCCGAGGAAGGTTTCGCGGCGTTCCGGCGAGAGCAGACCCGACATCGCTGCCTTAACGTCATCTACCAGATCGTAGATGATGTTGTAGTAGCGGATATCGATACCGTTGCGCTCGGCCGTCGTGCGGGCCTGGGTGTTGGCGCGAACGTTGAAGCCGATGATGGCGGCATCCGATGCCTCGGCGAGCGAGATATCCGACTCCGTGATGGCACCGGCGCCCGAATGGACGATGCGTGCGCGAACTTCGTCGGTACCGAGCTTGTCGAGCGACGCGATGATCGCTTCGACCGAACCCTGCACGTCGCCCTTGATGACCAGCGGGAATTCCTTGAAACCGGTATTCTGCAGCTTGCTCATCATCTGTTCGAGCGAACCGCGCTGACCGGTCTGACGGGCAACGGCCTTGTCGCGTGCCAGACGCTGACGGTATTCCGAGATTTCGCGGGCGCGCGCTTCGTTTTCGACGACCGCGAAACGGTCACCGGCAGCAGGCGTACCCGAGAGACCAAGGACTTCGACCGGAGTTGCCGGACCGGCTTCCTTGACGTGATCGCCCTTGTCGGTGACGAGAGCGCGAACACGGCCCCACTGATCGCCGGCAACGATGATCTGGCCAGGCTTCAGAGTGCCCTTCTGGACGAGTACGGTCGCAACCGCACCGCGACCACGGTCGAGCTGGGCTTCGATAACGGTACCTTCGGCCGTACGGGTCGGATCGGCCTTCAGGTCGAGGATTTCAGCCTGCAGCAGAACGGCCTCGAGCAGCTTGTCGAGGTTGGTCTTGTTCTTGGCCGAAACTTCGACGTCGAGCACTTCACCGCCGAGCGATTCGACGAAGACTTCGTGCTGCAGAAGCTGCTGACGGACCTTGTCCGGCTTGGCTTCGTGCTTGTCGATCTTGTTGATCGCCACGATGATCGGAACACCGGCCGCCTTGGCGTGGTTGATGGATTCGATCGTCTGCGGCATCACGCTGTCGTCGGCTGCAACCACGAGAATTGCGATATCCGTCGCCTGCGCACCACGGGCACGCATGGCCGTAAAGGCGGCGTGACCGGGGGTGTCGATGAAGGTGATCTTCTGACCGTTCTTTTCGACCTGATAGGCACCGATATGCTGGGTGATGCCACCGGCTTCGCCGGAAACGACATTCGCCTGGCGGATGGCGTCGAGCAGCGAGGTCTTGCCGTGGTCGACGTGACCCATGATCGTGACGACCGGCGGACGCGAAACCATTTCGCCCGCATCGTCGGCCTTGTCGAAGATGCCCTCTTCAACGTCGGATTCCGAAACGCGCTTGACGGTATGGCCGAATTCGGCGGCGATGAGTTCTGCAAGGTCGGCGTCGATGACGTCGCCCGGCTTCATCATCTGGCCTTCCTTCATCAGGTACTTGATAACGTCGACCGCGCGTTCGGACATGCGCTGCGACAGTTCCTGAATGGTGATGGTTTCCGGCAGGATGACTTCGCGAGCGACCTTTTCACGGGTCTCCTGCATCTGGCTGCGGCGGAACTTTTCCTGTCGGCGGCGCATGGCCGCCATCGAACGGCCGCGGTTGTTGCCGTCATCGTCGGTGCTGGCAGCGGTGATCGTCAGCTTGCCCTGGCGGCGGCCTTCGTCGCCCTTCGGGCGTGCCGGCGGCTTGGCAGGGGCGGGCGCCGCGACGCGACCGCGACCGGGTGCACCGGCCGGACCACGAGCAGGACCACGATCATCGTCTTCATCATTGCCACGACGGCCGCGTACGGCGCCGGGCTGCGCTGCAGGAGCGTCGGCACCGGGGCGCGGCGACTGCGGGCGACCGGCCGGACCACGATCGGCAGGTGCGCGATCGGCGGTACGTTCCGGGGTCCGGGCTGCTGCCGGAGCAGGCTCTGCTGCAACGGGTTCGGGTTCCGGCTCGGGCTTCGGCATGGCTGCAAGGCGGGCAGCCTCGGCAGCTTCTTCAGCCTTGCGGGCCTCTGCTTCGGCGGCGCGACGTGCTTCGTCTTCAGCGCGCTGCTTGGCTTCGATGACTTCGCGTGCCTGTGCTTCCATCAGCGCGCGGCGACGGGCTTCCATTTCTCCTGCGGAGAGATCGTGAAGCACGTTCGGGCGGCTCTGCTGCGGACGCTGGCCGGACTGCTGCGGGCGCTGGCCCTGCTGCGGACGTTGGCCCTGTTGTTGGCCGTAGTTGGAGCCTGGACGCTGGCCCTGATGAGAGCCGGGGCGCTGGCCCTGCGGCTGTGCCGGGCGCTGAGCCTGCGGAGCAGGCTGCTGTACAGGAGCTGCCGGCTGCGGGCGCGGCTGCTGAGGCGCAGGCTGTGCTGCAGCTTCAACAGGGCGCGGAGCCGGTGCTGGTGCTGCAGGGGCTGCGATCGGGGTAATCGGCTTTTCGTCCTGCGGACGGGTCGGGCGGCGTTTCACCGTTTCGACGACGACCGCTTTCGTGCGGCCGCGACCCATATCCTGGCGTACAGTACCCTGGTTCATGCCGGATGGCTTGAGCGAGAGGGTCTTCTTCACGCCGAGTGTCTTGTCGTCTTTGTTGTCGGTCATTCCGTTCCTGTTCCTTCGTACAGGAACGGATGGAAGCCATCAGAACCTGTCGTTCAAGTCTTACAAATCGATCTGCGTCCGGCTAGAGCCGGTGACAGCGTCATGGTTTAGGCATGTCAAAGACATCCTTTGTCTGGGGCAGGCCGCCATTGCGGTACTGCTCAAGTAGGTTTGCGCGCTTCACTACACCCTCACCCGCCTGCCCTGCAAGCGCGCAGGCATGGATAAAAGCATTCTCGCGCATCACTTCGTCCAATTCGGCCCCTGTGAGGAGCAAAAAGGCCGGAATGTCTGTCTCGGCATCGGTGCCGAACTTAAAGGCCTTGCGGGCCTGATCTATCTTTCGAACGCCGTCCGCCGCTGCATCCGAAGCGTGGAAGACGCCGACGGCGGCTCCCGAGCGGACTGCGGCATCGACCTTCATTGCGCCGGAAACGAACTGGCCGGCCTTGCGCGCCATATTCATCATTCCGGCAAGGTCGGCGACCAGAAGCCGGTCGACCAAAGCGCCGAGATCTTCCGCTGCTTTCGTTTCGCTTTTGAAAGCGCGCGAAAACAGCTTCCGCTTCACCGCCCGGTCGACAAGTTGCCGTTCGGCCTTGATCCAGCAGCCTCTACCGGGAAGCTGCCGTTTCAGATCCGGAACCACGCTCCCGTCGGGAGCGCGGACGAACCGGATCAGGTCCTTCGGGTCGGTCGCCTCGCGGGTGACAATGCAGGTGCGGTCGTTCACGACGAAATCGTCCGGCCAATCATCTGCATCATTCACCCCATCACCGTCCGCGATCATTCCTGATCGGCGGCGACGGCCTCCTCCTCGGCCTCAGCCTGTTCTTGGGCGAGATCTTCTTCGGTGATCCAGCCTGCAAGCAGACGGGCCTGAACGATCATCTGTTCGGCTTCGACGCGGGAAACGTCGAACTTCGAGAACGTGCCTTCAAATTTCTTCGTTTCGCCGTCCTTGCGTTCCGACCAGCCGACCAGATCGTCGGCAGCGCAGCCGGCGAAGTCTTCGACCGTCTTGATGCCTTCTTCACCGAGTGCAACCAGCATCTGGGCAGTAAGGCCTTCGATCTGCTTCAGCTCGTCCTGAACGCCGAGTGCGACGCGCTTGGCATCGTTCTCAGCCTCGATACGCTCCAGATATTCGCGGGCGCGGGTCTGGATTTCCGTCGCGGTGTCTTCGTCGAAACCGTCGATCGACGAGATTTCGTCGAGTTCGGTATAGGCGAGTTCCTCGACCTGGGCGAAACCTTCCGAAGCCAGCACCTGGCCGACCATTTCGTCGACATCGAGGGCTTCCATGAACAGGTTGGTGCGCTCGTTGAATTCCTTCTGACGGCGTTCCGACTCTTCGGCTTCCGTCATGATGTCGATATCCCAGCCGGTCAGCTGCGAAGCGAGGCGAACGTTCTGGCCGCGGCGACCGATGGCGAGCGACAGCTGCTCGTCCGGAACAACGACTTCGATCCGCTCTGCATCTTCGTCGAGAACGACCTTGGCCACTTCAGCCGGCTGCAGGGCATTGACGATGAAGGAAGCCGGATCCTGGCTCCACGGAATGATGTCGATCTTTTCGCCCTGAAGCTCGCCGACAACCGCCTGAACGCGGGAGCCACGCATACCGACGCAGGCGCCGACCGGATCGATCGACGAATCGTTCGAGATAACGGCGATTTTCGCACGCGAGCCGGGGTCGCGGGCGACCGACTTGATGTTGATGATGCCGTCGTAGATTTCCGGCACTTCCATGGTGAACAGCTTCACCATGAACTGCGGATGGGTACGCGACAGGAAGATCTGCGGGCCGCGCTGTTCGCGGCGCACGTCGTAAACGTAAGCGCGGACGCGGTCGCCGTAACGCATGTTTTCGCGCGGGATCATCTCATCGCGACGGATGATGCCTTCGCCACGGCCGAGATCGACGATGACATTGCCGTATTCGACGCGCTTGACGGTACCGTTGACGATTTCGCCGACGCGATCCTTGAATTCGTCGAACTGGCGGTCACGCTCGGCTTCGCGCACCTTCTGCACGATGACCTGCTTGGCCGACTGGGCGGCGATGCGGCCAAAATCCATCGGCGGCAGCGGATCGGCGATGAAATCACCGATCTTGGCATCGACATTGCGGTCGCGGGCCAGCGCCAGCGGGATCTGCGTGCCGTAGTCTTCTGCATGCTCGACGACTTCGAGAAGGCGCTGCAGGCGGATTTCGCCGGTCTTGGAATTGATGTCGGCGCGGATATTGGTTTCCGAGCCGTAACGCGAGCGGGCGGCCTTCTGGATGGCGTCAGCCATCGCAGCCAGCACGATTTCGCGGTCGATGACCTTTTCGCGGGCCACAGCGTCTGCGATCTGCAGAAGTTCAAGCCGGTTTGCGCTCACTGCCATTGTCGTTGGTCTCCGTAGGTCCAATTCTGGCGGCCCTCCCTCCTCGGAAAGGCCAGTGTGTTGGTCGATTATTCTTCGTCTTCTGCTTCGTCGTTCTGGTTCGCCGCCTGCTGCTTTGCGAGCTTGTCGGCCCGCAGCGCATCGCGGATCAGATCGTCCGTCAGGATCAATTTGCCTTCGGCCAGCGCCGAGAACGGGATGACGACCCGCGGTTCCTCGCCATAGGCGACCTGGTCGCGCTCGACGGTAAAACTCTCTTCGTTGACGTCAGCAATCTTACCGCGGAAACGCTTCTTGCCGTCGATCATGATCGACGTTTCGCATTTCACCAGATGGCCGGTCCAGCGGGCAAAATCCGACTTGCGCACCATCGGCCGGTCGATGCCGGGCGACGACACTTCGAGATGATACTCGCGATCGATCGGATCTTCCACATCAAGAACGGGTGAGATGGCGACCGAAACGGCTTCGCAGCCTTCGACATCCATCGTGCCGTCGTTGCGCTCGGCCATGATCTGCAGGGTCATGCCGTTCAGGTTGAGCAAGCGCACACGGACCAGACGGTAATCCATGGCGGTCAGTACCGGCTCGATGATTTCGGCGATCCTGAGGTCGAGACCTGTCTCGACGATGAGACGCGGCTCGTGGTCTGTCTGCTGCATAAGCTCTCCGGTTCAATCCCCGCTCAAACTGCGGGTTGAAGCGATCGCCTAACAAAAAAGAGCGGGTCCGGTGTGGGCCCACTCTTCATCGGACGATCAAGAATATGGGCTGCATATACGCGCTTGGACCGGCAATTGCAAGACTTCCGCATTTCCGCCATTCAAAGCTGGAATTAGCCTGATCGACGTCTATAACCGGTTCAGAGAGTCGCTAAGAGGAGCAAGAGCCATACCGTGCCGGACAGGATAGCAACACTCGCACCGTTCAAGAACCAGACCTTCCGCACAATATGGATTGCGAGCCTTGCATCGAATTTCGGTGGCTTGATTCAGGCTGTCGGCGCTGCCTGGATGATGACCTCGATTTCCAATTCGCAGGACATGGTGGCGCTCGTCCAGTCTTCCACCACCCTGCCGATCATGATGTTCTCGTTGATTGCAGGCGCTCTCGCCGACAATTTCAACCGGCGCAGCATCATGCTGACGGCACAGCTCTTCATGCTGGCCGTCTCGATTGCGCTGACCATCTTTGCCTATCTCGACCTGCTGACACCCTGGTTGCTTCTCTGTTTCACCTTCCTTCTCGGCTGCGGCGTGGCGCTGAATAACCCCGCGTGGCAGGCGTCCGTCGGCGATATTGTTTCTCGCGAAATGCTGCCCCAGGCCGTGACGCTCAACAGCGTAGGCTTCAACATTACCCGAAGCGTCGGGCCGGCCATCGGCGGCGCCGTGGTGGCCGCGGCAGGAGCTGCAGCCGCTTTCGCGTTGAACGCCGCCAGTTACGTAGCGCTCATGTATGCGCTCCTGCGCTGGAAGCCCGAGCGTCGCGACGATGCCCTGCCGCGCGAAACGCTTCTGAGGGCGCTTTCGGCAGGTCTCGGTTACGTCTCCATGTCGCCGAACATTTTGAACGTGCTTTTCCGCGGCATGCTTTTCGGTTTTTCGGCCAGCGCCATTCTGGCGCTTCTGCCGATCGTTGCGCGCGATCTCGTGTCGGGCGGCCCATTGACCTACGGCATCATGCTCGGTTGCTTCGGCGTCGGCGCGATCGGTGGCGCCATGTCGAACGCGAGATTGCGCGAAAAGCTGACGAGTGAGCGGATCGTCCAGTTCGCTTTCCTCGGCTTTGCTGCAAGTTCGGCCGTTATCGCGCTCAGCACCAATACCGCGCTGACCGCGATCGTGCTGGTCGTGCCGGGAGCTTGCTGGGTCCTGGCCCTGTCGCTTTTCAACACGACCGTGCAGCTGTCGGCCCCGCGCTGGGTCGTCGGTCGGGCATTGTCCTTTTACCAGACAACCACATTCGGCGGCATGGCTGTCGGGAGCTGGATTTGGGGTGTCGGTGCCGAAAATCTTGGTGTCTCTGTTTCCCTGAGCCTTGCCAGCCTGGCGATGCTCGTGGGCGGGCTTGCAGGTTTAAGAAACCCGCTGCCGCAGTTTACCGATGTCGACCTGAGCCCGCTCAACAAGTTCAACGAACCGATGCTGCGGCTCGACCTGCAGCCACGAAGCGGCCCGATCGTGTCGCAGATCGATTATGAGATCGCGGAGGACGACATTCCCGAATTCCTCACCCTGATGGCGCGTCGTCGGCGGGTTCGCATTCGTGATGGCGCACGCCAATGGGCTCTGATGCGCGATCTCGAACATCCTGAAATCTGGACCGAGACCTATCACACAGCGACCTGGGCCGACTATGTCCGCCATAATCGCCGGCGTCTGCAGATCGACCAGGAGATATGGGACGCGATCCGGCAGCTTCACAAGGGCGTGGAGGGGCCGCGGGTTCACCGCATGATCGAGCGGCAGACCATCCCGCCGAAGGACGATATCTTCCACAAGCACCATGTCGATCTGCATTGAGGCCGGTGATGTTTCGCAAGGCAAGCTCGGTCGACCTGCCCGCAATCGTAGCACTTCTGAGCGATGATCCGCTCGGCGCGACCAGAGAGGTTGCGTCCGAGACGATCGATCAGGCCTATCTGGACGCTTTCGCGGCAATCGATGCGGACAGCAACCAATTGCTGGTGGTCGCCGTCGATGACGGTGATGGCGTAATCGGCTGTCTGCAGCTTTCGTTCATCCCGGGCCTGTCACGCACGGGCATGTGGCGAGGCCAGATCGAAAGTGTCAGGATCGCTGCTGGTCATCGCGGTGACGGGTTGGGGGCGACCATGATCGAATGGGCCGTCGGGCAGGCGAGAAATCGCGGTTGCGGCCTCGTGCAACTTACGTCCGACAAGCGGCGGCCTGATGCGATCCGGTTTTACGAAAAACTGGGCTTCGTCGCGAGCCACGAAGGGCTGAAGCTGGACCTATCTTAACCTGGCCTTGAGCGAGGCATCGGGATAGCAGGTCGGAGAGATCCCGGCCTTCGTCTGCCAGTCACCGAGCGAGCGGCGGGTCTTGAAGCCCGGTAATCCATCGACATTGCCGACATCGTATCCCTTTGCGACCAGTGCCTTTTGCATCGCAAGCACGTCGGAGCGCAGCATTTTGCCCACATCGCCCCATTTTGCCTGGAACGGCCCGCTACCATAAGCGATGCGATCGGCCAGATTGCCGATGAACAGCGCATAGAGGTCGGAATTGTTATATTCCTTCAGCACGTAGAAATTCGGCGTGACGATGAATTCCGGACCGTTTCTGCCCGCCGGTAGAAGCATCATCGCCGGCGCTTTCATTTCCGAAGCCGGAAACGCCTTGCCGGAAATCCGCGTAATCCCGGTCGATGCCCAGGCGGAGATCGGCTTGGCAAGGTCCGGCCCTTCCTGCGCGCAGGAGACATTGGCGGGGATGGAGACTTCAAAACCCCAGTCACGACCGGCCTGCCAGCCTTCGTGCTTCAGATAGTTTGCTATCGATGCCAGCGTGTCAGGCACCGAATTCCAGATATCCGGATGGCCGTCCTTGTCGAAGTCCACGGCATATTTCAGATAGCTCGTCGGCATGAACTGCGGCTGGCCGAGCGCGCCGGCCCAGGAGCCCTTCATCGTCGAAGCGCTCACATCGCCACGCTCGATCATCGTCAACGCAGCAATCAGCTCTTCACGGAACATCGGCTTGCGGGTCGACATGAAAGCTTTGGTCGCCAGCACTTCGACCGCCGAATAGGGCAGTTTTGCCCGTCCGAAACCTGATTCACGGCCCCAGACGGCGATGATGATCTCGCCGGGAACGCCATAGGCCGCTTCGATTTTCTTCAGGCCCGCCGCATAGGTGCCCGCCAGCCCGCGCCCGGTCGCGCCCAGCGTCTGCAGCCGGTTCTCATTGAAATAGGCGCCGGGAGAAGAAAATTCCGCCTGGCTTTGATCCTGCTGTTTCGGCGGTTTGGAACCGGGCGGCACGAGATCCGGCAGGCTCCAGTTGAGCTTGATCCCGTCGAATGCCGCACGCAGCGTCTTGTCCGAAATCCCCGCCTTGCGCGCCTCCGGGCCAAGATCGGTTGCAATCCACTGCTGGAACTGGCGTTCGACATCCGGCTTGCTTTGGGCGGATGCGGGGAGGGGCGAAATGATGGCAGTGAGGGCCAGAAGCATTGCTGCGCCATAGCGGCGGGTAGGCTTGCTCATCATCGTCCTCCTCGAAACAAAAATATCAGATCGCCGTCCGTGCTCGAAGCGCCGCCGTCAGCGTGCCTTCGTCGAGATAATCGAGTTCGCCGCCGACCGGTACGCCATGGGCAAGCCGCGTTATCTTGACGTCGAAATCGGAAAGCTGGTCGGTGATGTAATGCGCCGTCGTCTGCCCCTCGACCGTCGCGTTGACCGCGATGATGATCTCCTTCACCGTCCCTTCGCTGACGCGATCGACCAGCGCACGGATGTTGAGATCGTCGGGGCCAACACCATCGAGCGGCGACAGCGTGCCACCGAGAACGTGATAGGCGGCATTCATCGCGCCGGCCCGTTCCAGCGCCCAGAGATCGGACACGTCCTCGCAGACGATCAGCATCGAGTGATCGCGGCGGATATCGGTGCAGACGGTGCAGGGATCGGACGTATCGACATTACCGCAGCGCGAGCAGATCTTCACCTTGTCATAGGCCTCGCCCATCGCAAGCGACAGCGGGCCGAGCAATTGATCCTTCTTCTTGATCAGGTGCAGCGCTGCCCGGCGCGCGGACCGCGGCCCAAGCCCCGGCACTTTCGCCAGAAGCTGGATGAGTTTTTCGATTTCGGGGCCGGTGACTCGCTTTGCCATGTTCTCCCTTTAGCCCATATGTCGGTTGAACGGAAAGACCGAAGGACCAAGGCCCGCATGAAACTTCTCGCGATCTGCATCGGCCAGGCGGAACGACTGCCCGGAAAGAGCTACAAGACCGGCATCTACAAGACACAGGTCACCGGCTCGGTGCTGATCGATGAGTTTGGTCTGGTTGGAGATGCTGTCTGCAACAAAAAACATCACGGCGGGCCGGATCAGGCGGTTCTGCTCGAAGGATCGGTGACGCTTGATTGGTGGCGTGCCGAACTTGGTCAAGCCGTGCCGTTCGGAACATTCGGCGAAAACCTCGTTATCGAAGACTTAGATAATCGGGATGTGGCGGTGGGCGACCAGTTTCATCTGGGCGATGTCGTGCTTGAGGCAACGTCTCCCCGCTCTCCCTGCAACACGCTTTCCGCCCGTATGAGCGCTCCGGGATTTTCTAGGGCGTTTCTCAAAGCAGGCCGGCCCGGTATTTATTGCAGGGTCATCAAGCCGGGAACTCTTCATGCTGGAGATAGCGTCAGACGCGAGTTTCATGCTGGCGACCGCGTGCCTGTTTCAGACCTCTTAGCGTCGATAGGGCGAAAAGTGTCCGAAGCCGAGAAGAGCCGCTTCCTCTCAGTACCGCTCGGCAGCCGTTGGAGGGAGCGGTTCTAAGTCGCCGATGAGCGCATTTCACGAAACCGTGATATTTGGTGACATGGTTGCTTAGGTTTAAGGCCCTATACCCCTTGGCTGATGGCTATGCGGAGCTTTGTATGGATTTTCTGAGACGCATCCCCCTCGGGTTTCTTTCCGGTGCGCTTATCGCGCAGCTTGTAACGGCCGGCGTTGCCGTGGCCGAGGGGACCGATATCGAGCATTCGCTTTTCACCTTTGGTGGGGCCATGGTCGATGGAGACATGGCGGAATCGGCCAATCCTTTCGGCGTCGATTACGAAGATCATCCGATTTTTGGTATCGGTTACCAGTTCTTTCCTTACAGTATCGGTTCGGTGAAACTCGGGCTCGAAGCAGGCCTCGCCGGCCGGTTTGGCGGCAATACCAATGCCGAGATTTGGGGTGGTGTTGTCGGCCGTTACGATGCGATCGAGATTGCCAACACGATCCGGATCATCCCGTCCTTCACCTTCGGCCTGAGCCATGTGACCGAGACGATGAAAGGTCGCGAAAAGAAGAATGAGGAAACGCGTGACGGCGATGCCTCGACGCTCTTCTATCTCGGGCCGGAATTGAGTTTCAGCAGCGTTTCGAAACCCGAGCTTGAAGTCTTCTGGCGCCTGCATCACCGATCCGGTGCATGGGGCACCCTTGGCGATATGCATGGCGGCTCGAACGCCAACGTCGTCGGCGTCCGATATAACTTCTGACGGGTTTATCGGGTCGCGATGGCTGCCGCCGCGCCGGCCATGGTTCCAGCGGAAATGCGGTTGGCGATCTTGAGAGCGCGCGGGCTTTTCAAGAAAGTCCGCGCCTTGTTCGCCAATACGATCCAGACGATGTCGACGGTCGCGAGCACGAGAAGCATCGCGGCCACGAGTTCCAGCCAGCCGATGACTGTCACGCCGTTAAGATCGATGATCGACGGCAAAAGCGCGACATAGAACATCATGATCTTCGGGTTGCCTAGCGTCACGGTCAGTCCGGCAAAGAACATCCTTGCCGCAGAACGGCTCTCCGGCAGTTCGCCGTCAGCAGCATCCGTTCTGGCAAACCACATTTTCCAGGCGAGATAGAGAAGATAGGCAACACCGATCCACTTGATCGCGACGAAGACGGGCTGAAAGCTTTCGGCGATGGCGGAAAGACCGGCAACCGCAAAGGACAGCCAGACGGTCTCACCCACCCACATCGCCATCAGGAAGGGCAGCACGTCGCGCCAGCCCTTGGTCAGCACCCGCGAAACGAGCGCTGCAATGCTGGGGCCGGGAGAACCCGCCGCTAGGAACAGCGCGGCGGCGAATACGAGCACGGAAGCCAATGTCATCGGAACCGCCCTTTCGATGTCAGATCAGAACGGCAGCTTCATGCCCGGCGGGATCGGCAGGCCGGCGGTCAGTTCCTTGGTCTTTTCCGCGGTGATCTGCTCGGCGCGATCCTTGGCCGATTTGTGGGCGGCAACGATCAGGTCTTCGAGGATCTCGATATCGTCTTCCTTGAACAGCGACGGATCGATTTTCAGGCCGAGCATTTCGCCCTTGCCGTTCATCTTCACGGTCACGAGACCGCCGCCGGCAGTCCCCTCGACTTCGAGAGCGGCGATATCCGCCTGCATCTTCTCCATCTTGGCCTGCATTTCCTTGACCTTGCCCATCATGCCCATGATGTCGCGCATCGGTAATTCCTCTTCTTCTCTTATAGCTCGATGTCGTCGCCGGGCAGGATGTCGCCCTCGGCGGATTCCGCGATGGCCGGAGCCGGCGCATCCTCGACCTCGTTGTCTTCCTCAAGCACACGAATTCTGACGTCGGTAATCTTGGCGCCCGGAAATTGCGACAGGATCGCCGCGACATCCGGATCGGCGCGCGCGTCGGTCATCCGCGCTTCGCGGGCGCTGGCATCTGCCTCCACCAGCGTCGGTTCGCCTTCGTCCTTGCTCAGCGTAACGATCCAGTGGATGCCGGTCCAATCCTTAAGCTTGACGCCGAGTTCCCCGGGCAGCGTGCCGGGCCCGCCATCCGTCATGCGGATATCGAGACGGCCGGGTTCGATCTTCACCAGACGGACGAAATTGCGCACCAGCGCCTTCAGCCTCGGATCGCGGTTCTCGGTGCACAGATCGACGACATCATGCAGCGAGCGGACAGCAACCTTAGGCTCCGGCTTCTCGGACGGGCGTTCCTCGATCCGGCCGACAGGCATTTCCCGCGGCGTCGTGTTCGGGACGGCGTGCAGCATGGCCGTCGGTCCGCCGGAAGGCGCGCGCTGGCCGCCATCGAAGCCACGGGCGTTGACGGTCGCCTGCTGCGCCATCTGCGTGCCGCGCCCGCCGCCATTTCCGCCGCCGCCGTTCTGCATCGGCTGGCCATCGCCATTGGCAAAATCCGCAAGCCGCCGCGCCGCATCTTCGGGGGAGGGCAGCGATGCCGCATGCGTCAGCCGGATCAGCACCATTTCGGCCGCACCTGCCGAGCGTGAAGACGCTTCCGCTTCCGGAATGCCCTTGAGCAGCATCTGCCAGATACGCGACAGCGCGCTGACCGCCACATTTTCGGAAAACTCCTTGCCGCGTACCCGCTCGACTTCGCTCAGCGAAGGATCGTCGGCAGCTTCCGGAATATATTTGAACCGGGTGACGAGATGGGTGAAATCGGCCAGATCCGTCAACACCACGACAGGGTTGGCGCCGGCTTCATATTGGGCGTTGAATTCGGAGAGTGCTGCCGTGATGTCACCCTTCACGATATGCTCGAACAAGTCGACGATGCGGGCGCGGTCGGCAAGACCCAGCATGCTGCGCACTGTATCCGCATGCACGCTGCCGCCGCCATGAGCGATCGACTGGTCGAGCAGCGACAGGCCATCGCGGGCGGACCCCTCGGCGGCACGGGCGATCATTGCCAGCGCTTCCTGCTCGGCGGGAACGCCTTCCTTCTCCAGAATGGTGGTAAACAGCCCGACCAGATCGGCCGCACTGATCCGGCGCAGGTCGAAGCGCTGGCAGCGAGAAAGGACGGTGATCGGAACTTTCCGAATCTCTGTCGTCGCGAAAATGAACTTCACATGTTCCGGCGGCTCTTCGAGGGTCTTCAACAGTCCGTTGAAGGCCTGTGTCGAGAGCATGTGCACTTCGTCGATGATATAGACCTTGTAGCGCGCCGAAACTGGGCGGTAGCGCACCTGCTCGATGATCTCTCTGATATCGTCGATACCGGTATGAGACGCGGCATCCATCTCGATCACGTCGACATGCCGGCCTTCCATGATCGCCTGGCAATGCTCGCCGGGTTCTCTGAGGTCGATCGTCGGGCGGTCGATTTCGGCCGTCTTGTAGTTGAGTCCGCGGGCGAGAATGCGGGCAGTGGTCGTTTTGCCCACCCCGCGGACACCGGTCAGCATGTAAGCCTGCGCGATACGGCCGGTCTCGAACGCATTGGTCAGCGTCCGCACCATCGGTTCCTGGCCGACCATCAGGTCGGAGAAATCCTTCGGCCGGTATTTGCGGGCGAGCACCCGGTAACCGTTGCTGCCCGAGGGGGCAGGAGAGGTGGGATTGATCGATGTCGGCCCGCTGTCGCTCATAAGGTCCTGACTATAGGCCTTCGGGCCTTTACGGGCCATTCCGGCTGTCAGGCGATCTTGACCGGGCCGGATGTTGACCAAGATGAGAAGGTGGGAGGCTGGCACGGCGACCCGTGCCTGGCTCGTTAGGGCTGCTTCCTTCCGGACCTGACCCGGTTGGCGAGTGGCTCGTCCACCACCAACCTCCCGCCGCACATATCGGCAATAATGCTTCCAAATGCAAGCCAACCCTGTAAAAAACTGTCAGTATCGAAAATCACAACGACGAAATGCCGGGGAGGATCGCTTGAGCACCTTTGAATTGGATCCACGGCTTGCCAGGGACACCGAGCTGGTGGAGAACCTTGGTCTCTGTCAGCTCCGGATCATGAAGGATAGCCGCTGGCCCTGGTTCATGCTGGTGCCGCAGCGCGACGGCATGAGCGAACTCTTTGAGCTCACCCCGCTCGATCAGGCGCTTCTGACCTTCGAAACCAACATGGTCGCCGCCGCGCTGAAAAAGGCGACAGGGGCCGAAAAGATCAATGTCGCCGCGATCGGCAATATCGTTCGCCAGCTGCATGTGCATATCGTCGCCCGGTTCGATGGTGATCCGAACTGGCCCGGTCCGATCTGGGGTTACGGGCAGACGGAAGCTTATCAAGATACAGCCAAGCAGTCGTTGATCAAAAGCCTGACGGAAAATCTCGTATCATGACAAAAAGACTTTTCGAATCGGATGCCCCCCATCCCGAGCCCGGCAACCTGACGGCCTTTTCCGGCAACAGGCTGGACCGGCGGGCCGAATATCGTGCGGATGATTGCGTCAGCGAGGCGCTCGCGATCGAAGGTACCCATATTCTCGCCTTTGCCGGTGCAAAGCTCGTTCTCAAGCATGACGAACAGGTTCTGGATCCGCTTTTTGCGGCTTACGAACTGGCGGAACTGAAGCCGGATTTCGACAATGCCATCCTGCTCGGTTACCGCGAAAATGGCGAGCCGCGCGTCGCGATCCCGGTCGATGTCGCGGCCGAAGAGCTTGCCGGCCAGTACAAGCCGACAGATGCCCGCGCGCTTTACCGCGAAGCGCTGATCGATGCGGAACTGCAGGGTGAAGTCGCCCAGGCGATCTCGCTTCTGTCCTGGAACGCGGCCAATCGCTATTGCGGCAAATGCGGCTCGCCGACGGACATGAAGATCGGCGGCTACAAGCGGGTTTGTACTGAGTGCCAGCACATGATGTTCCCGCGCACCGATCCGGTTGTCATCATGCTGACGGTCGATGTCGAAAACGATCGCTGCCTACTCGGGCGCAGCCATCATTTTCAGGAGGGCATGTATTCCTGCCTCGCCGGTTTCGTCGAACCAGGCGAGACGATCGAACATGCGGTGCGCCGCGAGACGGTCGAGGAATCGGGCATTGAGGTCGGTCGGGTGCGTTATCACGCTTCCCAGCCTTGGCCGATGCCGCATTCGCTGATGATCGGCTGTTATTCGGAAGCGCTCTCGACCGAGATCACCATCGATCCGCAGGAAATGTCGGATGTCCGGTGGTTTACCCGTGACGAGGTGAAAAGCATGCTGGACGCCGGCCCGGATGTAAAACCCTTCGGCCCCGCCAGCGGCGCGATCGCCTATCGGCTGATGAAGGACTGGATCGATTGGCCGGATGAGGTTTCGGGAGTGGCTTGAGTGATTGTTCGATGGTCTGTGCAGGCAGGCCAATATCGAAGCCGCCTTAAACAGGAAAAGCGGCGTTTCGCGCGCCGCCTCTGTTAAGCTTGAGGCTACTCTGTCAGCGCCTCTATGTGGTTTGGCGCGTTACAGCACATTATGCTTTCTGCAGCGCTCCGCGCATCGGGTGACCCTTGTAGCTTCCGAGAATACGGACCTTTTCCGAGAAGAACCGCAGTTCCTCCAGCGCCCGACGCACCGGTGCATCGTCCGGGTGGCCTTCGATATCGGCGTAGAACTGGGTCGCCACGAACTTGCCGCCCAGCTGATAGCTTTCGAGCTTGGTCATGTTGATCCCATTGGTCGCAAAACCGCCCATCGCCTTGTAGAGGGCGGCCGGGATGTTTCGCACATTGAAGACGAAGGTCGTGACGATCACGTCTTCCGGGTTATTCCGCTGCACCCATTTCTCGTCGCGTGACAGGACGACGAAACGGGTCACGTTGTTTTCCGTATCTTCGACGTTCTCAGCAAGGATCTCGAGCTTGTAGAGGTCTGCGGCAAGCCGTGGCGCAAGGGCTGCCATCGAGTGATCGCCTTTTTCCGCCACCATCTTGGCAGCCCCTGCCGTGTCGCCGGCAACCACGGCTTTCCAGCCGTTCGAGCGGATGATCTTGCGGCATTGGCCAAGTGCATGGATATGGCTGTGCACGGTACGGATATCGTCATGCTTGACGCCCGGCAGAACCATCAGCTGGAAGCGGATCGGCATGAAATATTCGCCGATGATATGCAGTCGCGATTCTGGCAAAAGCGTATGGATATCGGCCACGCGCCCGGCGATCGTGTTTTCGATCGGGATCATCGCCAGATCGGCTTCGCCGCTTTCCAGCGCCTGAAACGCATCCTCGAAAGTTGCGCAGGGCAACGGCTCCATATCCGGAAACATGTCGCGGCACGCCATGTCGGAATTGGCGCCGTAGTCACCCTGGAAGGCGATGCGATTAGTCAGCGTGGTCATCTCGTGCCTCTTCAGGATTGGCGTGACGTCAGGATCGCGCGGGCTTTTTCAAGGTCTTCAGGCGTATCGACACCGAGCGGGATCGAATGGACGATCTCGGCATCGATCCGCATTCCGGCTTCGAGTGCACGCAGCTGTTCCAGCCGCTCGCGCATCTCCAGCGGCGACGGGCCGAGCGACACGAATTTTTCCAGCGCCGCACGCCGGTAGGTATAAAGGCCGATGTGATGATAGAGCGGGCCATCGCCGTAAGGCGCGGTTGCGCGGGTGAAGTAGAGCGCCTTCAGCCGCGTTTCTGAAATCGGAGAGCCGACGATTTTCACCACATTGGGATTGGTCTTCTCGTGCTCGTCGGTGATTTCGACGGTGAGCGTCGCGATATCGGTCGAGGCGTTGTCGAGCAGCGGACGCAGCGATGCACGCACCACTTCCGCCTCGATCGTCGGCAGGTCGCCCTGGACGTTAATGATATACTCGGCCTTGCCCTCCGGGTCAGCCTTCTGCAACGCCTCGTAGATGCGATCGGAGCCGGACTGGTGATCTTGGCGTGTCATGACGACATCGAAACCGGCTGCCTTCACGACATCGAACACGGCCTGCTCGTCGACGGCCACGACAACGCGTCCGGCCTTTGCTTCTTGCGCACGCTTCGCTACCTGAACGATCATCGGCAGACCGGCAATGTCCGCGAGCGGCTTGTTGGGCAGTCGCGTCGAAGCCATGCGGGCAGGGATCATGACCAGTGTTTTTTCTGCTGCCGGTTGTGTCATCGAAGGCCTTCAATTCTCGCGTCAAGAGTGTCAAAAAGTCTCATGCGGCGCGTTTTGTTTCCAATTGCAACGATTTGGCAAAAGACATAGCTTCCGCGCGATTGCAAGATGGCCGTTTGTACCGCAAGTTGGTCCAGAGGGTAGCCAACGAGATGGGAAGGAGCTCTGGATGAACCCCTACGTGAATATGTCGGTTGGTGCGTTGCTTGCCACTGTTTTTGTCATGATGTCGGTTTCTATCGCTTCGGAGGGTATTTTTCACTCTCCAGCTCCTGAAAAGGAAGGTTTTGTAATCGCCGCAGCAGAAGAGGCAGCTGGCGGCGAGGCAGCAGCGGAAGCAGCTCCGGTCGCCGTGCCGGTCGGCCAGCTTCTGGCGAGCGCAGATGCGAGCGCCGGTGCTACCGCTTTCAAGAAGTGTCAGGCATGTCACTCCATCGAGAAGGGAGGGCCCAACAAGGTTGGTCCCGATCTCTGGGGTCTCGTAAACCGCCCGATCGCCACCCATGAGGGCTTCTCTTATTCCGCTGCAATGAAGGATTTCTCGAAGGGCGGCCAGGAAACCTGGACCTTCGAACACCTGAACCACTTCCTTGCCGGCCCGAAGGCCTATGTGAAGGGCACGGCCATGGGCTTTGCCGGTATCAAGAACGACAAGGAACGCGCCAATCTGCTCGCTTATATCCGCGAACAGTCCGACAGCCCGGCGCCGCTGCCGGACCCGAACGCGCCGGAACCGGCTACAAACTGATTTCAAACTGCTGAAGTTTATTGTGATGACGCCCGGCCCAGCCGGGCGTTTTGCATTCTGCCGCCTGTCAGGAAAGCAGCCAGGCCCACATGCTGACGGAGATGACGCCGAAGGCGGTTGTGATGCTGATGACGGAAGCGGCAAGGCTCTGGCTGGAGCGAAAACGCTGGGCAATCAGCCAGGCATTGATGCCTGTCGGAACCGACGAGGTCAGGACCAACGCAGCGGTCCAGTCCGGCCTCAGGTTCAGCAGCTGGCAGGCCGCAAATACGGACGCCGGCATCAGGAATAGCTTGAGCATGGCTGCGGTGGAGGAAAGCCCCAGATCGCCCTTGATCGGATAACGCGTCAGCGCCATCCCGATCGAAATCAGTGCGGCCGGGCTGGCTGAACCGGCAATCTGGTCAACGACCAGCGCGACGGGTGCGTTCATCGACAGGCCGGAAAGATTGAAGGCAAGCCCGAGTGCCAATGCAATGACGAGCGGATTGCGCGCAAGGTTCGATCCGACCTGTTTCAGCACGGCGAAAATGCCGCGGGCCGCCGTACCGTCCACTTTGGCCGAGGCATTCTCCATCAAAATCGTGCCGACGATCATCATGATCGGCAGATGGATGGCAAGAAGGATGGAAATGGCGACCAGGCCATCATGTCCGACAATGTGATCGACCAGCGGAAGGCCGATAAAGACATTGTTGGCGAAGCTTGCGGACATGCCGGCAATCACCGCCACCTTGGCATCCCGCCCGAAGGCATGTCTGGCGAGAAGGGAGCCGATCGTCCATGTGATCGCAACGCCGATAAAATAGGCCGCCCACAATCGGAAAGGCGAGACGCCTTCGAAATGCGCAGTCGCCAAGGTGCGAAAGATCAGCATGGGTACGGCGATCTTGAAGACGAATTCGCCGAGCGCGTCACCCGTTTCGGCCTTGAGCAGGCCGGATTTGGCGATCAGCCAGCCGAGCAGAATGAGAATGAAAACGGGGAGAACATTGGCGAGGACAAGCGACACGTGGAGGGACCTTGGAATATTCCGACCCCATGCGTCTACAGCATCGGCCCGAAAATCGGAATCGATTTTCGGAAAGCCTGATGCGTAGATTCAATGAGATAGAGCGCCGTGCGTCCGCACGGTGCTCTGGCGCATAAGGCTGCTTGCAACAAATGCAGATATGCAGAGGTGCCGTGATCCAGCCTGATATCAAAACAGAAAATCCGGCAGTCAGCCGCCAGTACATCCGTGGCAGCCAACCTTACCGGACACCCCGAACATAGACGCGAACCGTGACGGCCAGATGACAGATGGCAATTGAGCGCAAACCCAAAGCACGGCAGGCATTAAGGCTAAAACATTTCTTCTTCCCTTGGCGGAAAAAGGCCACTACCCATGGCGCAAGCTTGAACGCAAAAGGATGAAGACTGAATGCCAAAGTTCGACGTGCTGACCATCGGCAATGCCATCGTCGATATTCTCGCCCGCTGCGAGGATTCGTTTCTTGAAGAGAATGCGATCATCAAGGGCGCCATGAATCTGATCGATGCCGAGCGCGCCGAATTTCTCTATTCCAAGATGGGGCCTGCTGTTGAAGCATCGGGTGGTTCGGCCGGCAATACGGCTGCCGGCATTGCCGGTTTCGGCGGCAAGGCAGCTTACTTCGGCAAGGTCGCCGAGGATCAGCTGGGTCAGATCTTCCAGCATGATATCCGCGCACAGGGCGTTCATTATCAGACGAAGCCGGAAGGCCTTCATCCGCCGACTGCCCGCTCGATGATCTTCGTCACGCCCGATGGCGAGCGTTCGATGAACACCTATCTCGGCGCCTGTGTCGAGCTCGGCCCCGAACATGTCGAGGAAGACGTCGTCGCCGAAGCCAAGGTTACCTATTTCGAGGGCTATCTGTGGGATCCGCCGCGCGCCAAGGATGCCATCCGCGAGGCATCACGCATCGCCCATGCCAATGGCCGCGAAGTCTCGATGACGCTTTCCGACCCTTTCTGCGTCGGTCGCTACCGCGCCGAATTCCTCGATCTGATGCGGTCTGGCACCGTCGACATCGTTTTCGCCAACAAGCAGGAACTTCTGTCGCTCTATGAAACGGAAGATTTCGAGCTGGCTCTCGGCAAAATCGCGATGGATTGTAAGCTGGCTGCGGTCACGCTCAGCGAAGAAGGTGCAGTTATCGTTCGCGGGAAAGAGCGTGTTAAGATCGATGCCTATGCAATCGACGAACTGGTCGATACGACCGGTGCCGGCGATCTTTTCGCCTCCGGTTTCCTTTATGGCTATACGCAGGGTCGTTCGTTGGAAGATTGCGGCAAGCTCGGTTGCCTGGCTGCGGCCGAAGTTATCCAGCAGATCGGGCCGCGCCCGCTTGTGTCGTTGAAAGACGCAGCAGCCCAGGCAGGCCTTATTTAAAGGCCTCGCCGGGATAGACGCCCCAGACTTCGCCCTGGGCTACCCAGCCCTCGGCGCCACCGGTTTCCGCCTGGCACCAGTCGCCGTTGCATTCCTTGATGGTGAGCTGGACGCCCGGCTGGAGCTTGGCAATCACTGCGGCCGAGCTTTGCGGATCCCGGCGCATGTTGACATAAATGTCCTGGCCCTTGCCGCGCATCCACGGAGCGGCAACGGCAGTGCGTTCGCCGGAAAGCAGCGCCTGGTTCACCCAGCCTTCGGTGCCCTCGGCATCGCGCACACGCCGCCAATTGTCGTATTCCTGAATGATTTCCATTGGCGTTCCGGCCTTCATATACATCCATGAAACCGCATAATCGGTGCTTGGGCCGATACGGATATTGACCTTCTTGGATTTGAGGCTGGCGAAGCGCGGAAGCGGCAGGCCGCTCGCACCTTTTGCAGCACCCTGCGCATAGACAGGTACGATAGCGGAAAGCGTTGCGATCAGGGGAAAGCAGATGGCTACGATGACGATGATGAGGCGGCGCATTGTTGGGATCCTGGCTGACGATCCACGGATGTGCTTCGAGGCCCGTTTGCGAGGTTTTGTTTGTCTTCGCCGGTGGGTCTGCTAGAACGCCCAAGGATAGGATCGACTATCGCGCGACTTGGTTAATGACCTCCTAAAATTGCGGTGGCGGAGCGATGACTGCGAAGAAAAGACCCAGGGTTTATATCACGCGCAAGCTGCCGGACGCAGTCGAGACGCGCATGCGCGAACTCTTCGACGCAGAATTGAACATCGATGACCGGCCTCGCTCGCGCGAAGAGCTTGCAGCGGCAATGGCAACCGCCGATGTGCTGGTCCCGACAATCGCCGACAAGATCGATGCGGAACTGCTGGCGCAAGCAGGCCCGCAGATGAAGCTGATCGCCGGTTTTTCCAACGGCACGGATCACATCGATGTCGATGCCGCCGCCGAAAAAGGCATAACCGTTACAAACACGCCGAATGTTCTGACCGAAGACACGGCGGACATGACGATGGCGCTGATCCTCGCCGTCAACCGACGCCTTGCCGAGGGTTCGCGCATCCTCACCGACAATCCCGGCGACTGGGCCGGATGGAGCCCGACCTGGATGCTCGGGCGCAGGATCTGGGGCAAGCGGATCGGCATCGTCGGAATGGGCCGGATCGGAACCGCGGTCGCGCGGCGCGCCAAGGCTTTCGGTCTGGCGATCCATTATCACAACCGCAAACCGGTCAATCAGGCGACCGAGAGCGAACTGGAAGCGACGTACTGGGACAGTCTCGATCAGATGCTGGCGCGTGTCGATATCGTGTCGATCAACTGCCCGTCGACGCCCGGAACCTTCCATTTGATTTCAGCCCGCCGTCTGGCGCTGATGCAGCCGACCGCGATCATCGTCAACACGGCGCGTGGCGACATCATCGACGAGATGGCGATGATCAAGCTGTTGCGCGAGGACAAGATCGCCGGTGCAGGCCTCGACGTCTACCAGAACGAGCCTGCTATCAACCCCAAGCTCGTCAAGCTCGCCAATGAGGGCAAGGTGGTCTTGCTTCCGCATATGGGATCGGCCACGATCGAGGGCCGCATCGACATGGGCGACAAGGTGATCATCAACATCAGGGCTTTTTTCGACGGGCATCGCCCGCCGAATCGCGTTCTTCCGGGGCGTAACTGAATTCAGGCCGGTATCCGCTCAAGCTCCTTGCGCATCTCGATAAAGGTAACCCGGTCGAAACCCGGATGGGATTTTTCGGCGGTCTTTTGAAATCCCCAGCGACCGAAGGTCGTGTGGTTGCCGACAAGCTCGATGCGCGTGTCCAGCCTGAGCGTCGGCAAGTTCAACTCCCGCGCCGTGTCTTCCGCGATGGTGAGCAATCGGCGACCGACCCCCTTGCCCTGCTGGCCGGGTGCGACCGCCAGTTTCCCGACATAGAGGCAATCGGCCTCGGGTTTCAGAAACACGCAGCCGACAAGTCGATTGTCCTCGATGGCCACGAAGGCGATTTCGCTCTCGGCTTTGTGTGCGAGCGAAGCAAGCGTAAGGCGATGCGCCGAGGAGGGCGGATCGATGATTTCGTCCATGTAGGAGAAGGACGAGACGATCAGCGCGAGCAATTCGTCCCACCGGCCGAAGCCACTGTCTAACTTGATAAGGTCGATCATTCTGCCGGCGATCTCTTTCTGCGTTTGTATCTGATCGTGTCGAACCGGGCCGAAAGCGCGTCATAGAGCATCAAACGGCCGATCAACGGTTCACCGATGCCGGTGACCAGCTTGATGACCTCCATCGCCATCAGAGTGCCGATCACACCGGTCAGCGCGCCGACCACACCGGTTTCCGCACAGGCCGGGATCAGTCCTTCCGGCGGCTTTTCGGGGAAGAGATCACGATAGGTCGGATTGAGCACGCCGTCTGCACCGGCCTCATAGGGTTTGAGCGCGGTGACCGACCCGTCGAAGCGACCCACGGCACCCGTGACAAGCGGAATTTTCGCCGTCTCCGCCGCATCCGCGGCTGCATATCGCGTATCGAAATTGTCGGATCCATCGACGAGGAGATCAAAGCGCGGCAAATGCCGTATGGCCCACTCGGTCGAAAACCGCTCTTCGAAATCGACAACCCGGACATGCGGATTGAGGCGGGCGATCTTTTCACGCGCGCTCCTCGTCTTCATCTCGCCGATCGTACCGGAATCGTGGATCACCTGGCGCTGCAGGTTGGAGAGCGAGACGCGGTCGTCGTCGACGATACCTATCGTACCGATCCCGGCAGCCGCGAGATATTCCAGCACGGGGGCGCCAAGACCGCCGGCGCCGATGACCAGAACACGGGCGGCTTTCAGCCGCTGCTGTCCTGTGCCGCCAATTTCCGGCAGAAGGATATGGCGTTTATAACGCTCGATCTCGTCCGGGGTCAGTGCCGTCACCGGCGATTGCGAAGCCTGATTTTCCATGATCGGTTTCATATCACCACCACGTCTTACCTGTAAGCGTCTATCGTGAGATGGTTCCCTACGTCACGCTTCCATGGCTGACCGTGAAGAACTGTGCCCGGTCGCCGAGAGCGGAAAACATCGATTGGTCGGTGCCGGTCATGAAGGCTTGGCCACCCAGCCCGTCCACCAGATCGAACAACGTTGCCCGGCGCCCCTCATCGAGATGCGCGGCGATTTCGTCGAGCAGCAGGATCGGCGCAAACCCCGTCATGTCCGCCGTTAACCGGGCATGGGCAAGAATGAGCCCGATCAGCAAAGCCTTCTGCTCACCGGTCGAGCATCGCGACGCCTCGATATTCTTCTCCTGATGACGCACGAGAAGATCGACGCGATGCGGCCCTTCGAGCGTGCGCCCTGCAGCCGCGTCGCGTCCGCGCCCGTTGCGCAGTGCTGCCAGATAATCCTCTTCCAGATCCGCCGCCGGGCGATCCATGCCGCCATCCATGAAACCTTCGAGCGCCAGAGCCGGTGTCGGAAACGGCGTCTCGGCGGAATTGACCGAAAGCGATTGCAGGAGGCCCAGCATTTCCTGCCGCGCCGCCGCCATGGCAATCCCCAGTTCGGCCATCTGTGTCTCAATTGCGCTAAGCCATGAAGGATCGAAGCGACCCTCCGAAAGCAGCCGGTTGCGGCTGCGCATGGCGCGCTCGAAATCGCTCGCTCTTCGCGCGTGGGTCGGATCGAGCGATAGTACGAGCCGGTCGAGAAACCGTCTCCGGTCGGAAGAAGAGCCGGTAAACAACCCGTCCATAGAGGGGGTCAGCCACAAAACGTTCAGATGGTCGGAAAGCTCTTCGGTGGATTTGGCCGGCGTGCTGTTGATCCTGAGCTTGCGGCTGACGCTTTCGCCGTCACCCGGTTCTGTCCCGGTGCCGATTGCAACCTCGCCCTGCATTCCATCGAGATCGACGAATATGGCAAAACCGCCGTCTGCACCGACCCGCGGCACGTCGGTCAGCACTGCCCGCCTGAATCCGCGCCCTGGCGACAGGAAGGAAATGGCTTCCATCAGGTTGGTTTTGCCCGCGCCATTTTCTCCCGTCAGCACCACATGCCTGCTGTCGAGCACAAGCGAAGCTGCCGCGTAATTGCGGAAGTCGGTGAGCTTGAGCCGGGAGATCGAAGTCTTTTGCGCCATGGGGAATCGCGGTTTGCCGTTGCACAGGAGCTAAGGATTTGCACGGCAGAACGCAAGCGATTGGATGGATCGAACCGTTGAACGGCACTGCGCGATGATCCGTTCGACCTAAGTCTCAATTTCTCGTCCGTTAGTATATCGGCAACAAGTTATGATTAATGAAAGCTTAGGGCGATTGGATAATAGTGAATTAAACTTTAGCGGGCAGGCTGCATTGAAAAGTGATGCCGCGTGCAAAATCGTGAAATGGCGCACCGTTGGACCGGGGGATAGAATGAATAATGAAGCACAAAAGGCTGCACTTGCCGAGCGCCTGAATTTCGTCGGCCTCGGTGAAGTGGAACGCCGCCATCTCACCAATGTCCAGCCGATCGTGAAGGACGCCGTGGGTCCGGCGCTGGATGCCTTCTATCAGAAAGCCAAGGCGCATCCTCACACCGCAAAATTCTTTTCCAGCGACGCCCATATCGCCCATGCGAAGGAACGTCAGGCGAGCCATTGGGACGTGATCTCGTCTGGCCGTTACGATGGTGGCTATGTCGATGCGGTTTCCGCTATCGGCAAAACCCACGCTCGACTGGGCCTTGAGCCGCGCTGGTATATCGGCGGCTATGCCCTCATTCTCGACGGCATCATACGAGCCGTGATCGCCAAGGAGATGAAAGGCTTTTTCCTCGAAAAAAAGGCCGGCATTCTGGCCGATCATCTTTCTTCCGTGGTCAAGGCGGCGATGGTCGATATGGACTACGCCATTTCGGTCTATCTGGAAGCGCTGGAAGACGGCCGCAAGAAAGTTGAAGCAGAACGTGTGGCAGCCAAGCAGGAGCAGGATAGTGCTCTGGAGGCCCTGGGCCAGGCGCTGAAAAGCCTTGCGGATGGAGATCTGACGGCGGAGCTTCATCAGGAGCTGGCGCCGAATTTCCATGCCCTGAAGGCAAACTACAACGCCTCCATTGCAGAACTCCAGGCTGCGATGGGAGAAATAAACCAGTCTGTCGGTCAGGTACGCGCGGAAGTCGGCGATATCTCCTCGGCCGCCGATAATATGGCAAAGCGCACCGAGCAGCAGGCGGCATCGCTGGAAGAAACGGCGGCAGCGCTTGAAGAGATCACGGCGCTTTCCGGCCAGGCTGCGCGCCGCACACAGGAGGTGCAGAGCATAATCCGCGAATCAGCAGTTGAGACGCAGAAAAATGGAGAAGTCGTCCATCAGGCGATCTCTGCCATGGACGATATTGCCGAATCATCCCAAAAAATGACCCAGATTATCGGCGCAATCGACGAGATCGCCTTCCAGACGAACCTCCTGGCCCTGAATGCCGGTGTTGAAGCGGCGCGTGCCGGTGAGCAGGGCAAGGGCTTTGCGGTCGTTGCCCAGGAAGTGCGCGAACTCGCGCAGAGATCTGCCGCCGCCGCCAAGGAGATCAAGGAGCTGATCGATCGCTCCGCTGGTGACGTTGAGCGTGGCGTCGGTCTCGTCAATCGTGCCGGTGAGGCGCTGACCGGCATCGGCACACGGGTGAAGGCAATCGATGAACACATCACCTCCATCGCCAATTCGGCGCAGGAGCAGGCGTCGGGCATCGACCAGATCAACGCATCTGTCCGCAGCATGGACCAGATCACCCAGCAGAATGCGGCATTGATGGAAGAGACGAATGCCGCCGCCCAGAGCCTTGTCGGCATCAGCGGCAGTCTGGCTGCGCTGGTCGCGCGTTTCAGGACCAGCAGTTCCTCAAGTGTTTATCAGGAACGCTTCAAGCTCAGCGCCTGATAGGAAGCTAGGCCGGATCGAAGGCTGGACCGGATCACGGGCATCCTCTAAATCGCTGGACGGTATTGAAGACGGTCGAGAGGATGATGCTGTGAGTGACGAGACGAGACTGGTGCAGCTGGAAGAGCTCGCTGCCCATCAGGCCAAGGTGATCGACGAATTGTCGGATCAACTCGCCGAGCAATGGAAGGTGGTCGAACAGACCCGCGCCAAGCTCGACCGATTGACCGAACGGTTCCTGACGCTTGAGGAATCGACACGTGAAGCCGCACCCGTCACGAGGCCGCCGCATTATTGATCAGGCGGAGGCGCGGCGAAAGCGCTTGAGCGCGACATATTCCCAAAGCGCGACGCCAAGCAGGATAGCGAGTGCCAGAAACTGAAGCAGAAAATTCTCTGCATGGGGTGCGAGCGCGAAGCCTGCAAGAGCGGCGGCTATGCCGGCGCAATGCGACCAAGGTATCATCCGGGTCGCTACCGTCTTCATCCATAGGGTTCCCGCCAGAAACAGGATGGGCCCGCCGAGTATCGCCAGAGCATTGATGTAACCGCCCTCGTCATGAGGGTGTGTCAGCGTGAAATCCTCGCCGATGGCGGTCAGGATGATGCCGGCGACGATCGGCAGGTGCCCGTAGGTGAAGAGATGATCGGCAGTGTTCTGCGGTTCACTTGTCTCTTCCACCGTATCGGCAGCACGTTCCTGCCCGTCATGGAAATAGATCCACCACATCAACACGGTCGTCAGGAAGGCTGCGACGAGAACGAAGAATATGATGCCGCCTTCGTCGGCGTGGTCCGAGGCGGTCTTGCCCGTTGTGATAATGGTTTCACCTAGCGCGATAATGACGAAGAGGGCGCATCGTTCCGCCAGATGCTCGCCGTTGACATCGAGTGTTTCGGCCGGCGAAGCACCTATTCCCGGCATCCAGTAACGGGCGAGCGGTGCGGCATATTCGATCGCAAGAGCCACGATCCAGAACAAGGCGCGGCTTTCAGGGCTGACCAGCCCGCCGGCGATCCAGAAGGCGCTGGAGACGAGCAGCCACAGCGTGATGCGCAGGAAGGTCATGAATGAGGCGCCGTCGACCCCCTTAAAGGCATAGAGCGCAAACAGCGAACGGCTGAGCTGCATCACCGCATAGGCCAAGGCGAATACAAGCCCCGCTTCGTCAAAAGCCTTGGGAAGCGCAATCGCCAGCACGATGCCGAGGAACATGAGCCAGAATAGAAGCAGCCTCACCGCCACCACTTCCGCGTCGAGCAGATTGGTCACCCATGTCGTGTGGATCCAGACCCACCAGAGCGCGAAGATGAAGATCAGCGCGTCGAACGCGATCCCGACGGAAAAGTCCGAAGCCAGCGTTTGCGATAGCTGGATCAGTGCGAAGACGAAGACGAGATCGAAGAAGAGCTCGGGAAAGCTCGCCTTGGTCGATTCGGTGTCCTCCTTGCGCAGCCAGTGATGTTTACCTTCAGCCATCCCGTTTCTCTGCCCTTCGCGCATGTGCAAGCCGGAGGACGGATTTAGGGCGGCAACTGACAAGTGGAGAGGCTGGCCGGGAATATTTGCTGCGCAGGTAGAAGCTTGCGGAAAAACAAAAAGGCCGGGCAAGCCCGACCTTTCCAATCCCATTCACTGTGCCAGTACATCCGTGGTCACTACAAATGGGTCAAGCATTCCGTCTCGGCTGCATTCAGGACTTGAAGTCATCCGCGCAGCTCCGTGGCGCTCATCATCTCTGAAACAGGTTAACGGACCGTTAAATGACTCGTCTACCCGCAACGAAACGGCACGGTTTCCCGTATGCGCCGCTATTCGCCGGAAATGCTGTTGAGCTTTAAATGGGATCGCGCTCAGGTCAGTTCAAGACCGTAGCCGGTGGACCGATAAGTGACGGTCATCTGAAAGCTCGCGGCGACCTGCGCCGCCGCGAGCCGAAGCTGATTAGGCAGCCTGCAGCTGGTCAGCTGCAACCTTGCCGGAACGGCGGTCCGTTACCAGCTCGAAGGAAAGCTTCTGGCCGTCCTGAAGCTGGCCGAGGCCTGCGCGCTCAACAGCGGAGATGTGAACGAAAACGTCCGCACCACCGTCGTCAGGAGAGATGAAGCCGTAGCCCTTGGTTGCGTTGAACCACTTAACTGTACCCGTCGCCATATCGATGCCTTTCTTTGCAATGACCGACAGCCCCTCCCGGAAACCCGGAAGGAACAGATTAAACTTCGAACTTTGCAGAGTAGAACGTCGCAAGCGTGGCAGTAGCCCGGTGCTGGCCATCAGACAAATTTCGATCCTACGCACTTAGGGCCTGCCCCAATGTTCGTCAAGATTGCTGCGGCGCTACGGGTGAGTGGAGGGTGAGCTATGCAATCCTAAGGGGTATTTCCGATAATGTAAACAATATCAATTGCATAGAAGGAGGCAATCAAGTGTCTTGAGCGCCGTTCCCGGCTCTGTTTTGTCGTAAGGCAAGGGATAAAATGCAAGAAAGCCCGGCGCGGGAGGAGGTGCGCCGGGCTTCCGAAACTGACCAACAACCGGGAGGAGGAGGTGTTGCTGGTCCCATCGAGGACGCTGGGAGGAGGAGTGCGTCCGTCGATGATTTGAATATACAGTAGGTGAGCCTAAAAAACAGCCACGATTTCGCACCGCAGTAATGCGTTATGCGCATGGCTATCCCTGGGCTTGCCTAAAAACGATACATGCGTAATGGTTCCAGCATGACACTTTCTTCCGTCCAGGCTTTCTTTGCCAAACATGCCCCCGATATTAAGATGATTGTCACCGAAGCCAGTTCCGCGACAGTCCCGCTCGCAGCTGCTGCCCATGGTGTCGAGCCTGATCAGATTGCAAAAAGCATATGTCTGCGCGCCGGTGAGGAAACCATGATTGTCGTCATGGCAGGCACTGCCCGTCTGGATAACAAGAAATTCCGTTCCCGATTCAGCGCCAAGCCACGCATGCTTGGAGGCGATGATGTCGTCGAAATCACCGGCCACCCGGTTGGCGGCGTCTGCCCTTTCGGTCTGGCATCGCCTTTACCGGTTTACTGCGATATTTCGCTTCAACGCTTTGATCAGGTTGTTCCGGCCGCCGGAGCCACCAATTCTGCTGTGCGAATCAGTCCGTCACGCTTGGCGGACCTCACGGGCGCCGTTTGGATAGACGTCGCCCAGGATGTGGTCGCGGCGGATGAATCTCAATCGTCACTGTAGGCGCGATCAGAATCGGTCGCCGATATAACGCTGGTACCATGCCTGTTTGCTGTCTGCCGAAGCGGTTGCAACGGCATAACCGATTGCGAAGCCCACGGCGCCGATCAGGGTAAACAGCGTGGTCGTCGCCGCCGGATGCTCCTTGATGGTGCCGGCGACGGAATGTGCTTCTGATGAAACGTAGTTGGCCGCACTGCTGGCGCGATCGGCGACACGCTCATAAACTTCCCCGGTCTTTTCCGACATCAAGGCGCTGAGGCGTGCGATCTCGGAGCGCAGGCCCTGGATTTCGTCGGCGATCGCGCTGTCGCTGGGCTGGTGGTCGAAGGAAGCGACAGCGTTTCCTCGGGTAAAGCTCTTGACTGATTCTGCCATGCCGGCCTCCATCATGTTGATCTTGGAGCCCGGTCAACTTTCGAGGTGGAGGTTAAGTTCCCTCGGATGGAAAAGATGAACGTCATTCGATGTCACATGACCGAAATCAACGCTCCTGGATCAAGGCGCCAGCCAGTGATTCCAGCCGTTCCTTTTCGTTCGAACCTTTTTGCAGCGAGTTCACCAGAATGAGGGCGAGAGCTTCGCCATCAGCGCTCGCCTTGTCGATGCCATGCTCGGCACATGTATCGTTGAAAACTTGCTGAAGCAGGGCAAGCTGTTCCGGATTGACCGGATTTCGGATCAACTGCGTCGGCATGAAACCCTCACGTCACGGTTGGGCCCGGTGGCAGACAGTCCAGTTTCGACTTCGCCTTGGGCAGACTAAGAGAGCACGAAACCTGCGCCATGCGCTGGAACCCGTGCCTTACAAAAATCCTTACCCGTGCCGCAATTTGTAATCCGGTTAATGAAATGGCAACAACAAGTTAGCGCGGGTGCAATTTGAGGGTTAAAAAACCTGCGGCTGTTTCTATCGCGATAGAAAGTGTCGTTACGAGGAAGTCTCGACGCGGATCTGCCTCGCTTCATCATCCCGTGAACCGGTTCAGGCCATGCCAGCCGGATCACCCGTTGGCAGGAGGGCAGGGTCGAGAACGGGGTCCTGCGGATTTTTGTTGTCGCCCTTGTCCTGTACTGGCGTCAGAGGCGGTTTTTCCTGTGTCCTGTCCGGCAGGCCATCCGTTGGCACTGGTCCGCGCGGCGTGTCCGATGTCGGGGTAGGGATAGGATCTCTGTTTGGCATCGCAACCTCCTTTTCGGGTTCCTGAAGACCCAACGGAGATCGCCTTGCATGGTTCCCACCATGACCGCTGCACTCCGCGCCAGAAGCGTGCCCCGGCGCGGAGCGTCGTTTTAAGGGGTGGCTTTCTGGTTTTCCGTGACAGGGGCGGTTTGTTGCCCCGTCTGCTTCAATTCCTGTTGTGCGGGAGTGGAAGCAATGCTGGCTGTGGTGAACTCCTTGTCCACCTCATGCGATGCCGTCACCTTGTGACCGGCGCAATCCGCAAGAGCTGCGGAAGACGTAAGGCCGATGACGGCAGCTGCGACGAGAAATGTTTTCATGCCCATTCTCCTTATCGCTTGTTGCGTCCGGGAGAATAACAAGCAAAGCGCGTCTGCCCAAATCACGAATATGCGTGATGTCTGTGTTTTGGCCCCATACGCACGAATGGTGTGCGTGGATGACGGTATGCTCACATCAGCTTTTGCAGCACCTCACGGCCGACGAAGACATCTGTCCTGCCGGCTTCGTGTTCAGGGTGGCTGAATTCGAAGACGAGCTTTTCCGACATTTCCAGTGCCTGCTTGAGATTGACGAGCCCCACTGGCACGCGCTGGTCGCCCTTGCGGATGACAGCCTCGAAGATCTTGTTCATGGCTCCCTCCCCGAGCATTGAACCCGGCAACAGGGGACTGCTCCCTCTTCTCTGCCGGACGCGTAACTTTAGCGTTACCTGATGTTACCAAATATAGGCTTCGCTGGAAAGCCATGGTTTTCAGGGCAAAGAGCCATATCGCGGCACAATTACTCGAAGATTTAGGTGTCTCCTTCACTCTCTGTTTGCCTTTTACCCCTCCTTAAATCGCCGCATTTAGAGTCCAGCGGAAACCTATCGGCAAAAGGGCCCACAGTTCGGGTCGACACAGGACAGGGGAACGCCGGCTCGCATGGCAGCCAGAGGCAGATCAGATAAACGCGTTGAACCTTCCTTCGAAGCATCGCGCGACGAAGATGAAGATGAGTTTCGCCTTGAGGCCGACGATCGGATTGTCGGTCATCGCAAGGGTTCTAAACGTGCGTCGAAAGCTGACGCGAAAGCCGATTCTGGCCGTCGTGAGAAGAGAGGGTCGGCAAGGTCCGGATCCCGCAAGGAACGCGACCATTCCGGTGGTGGTTTGTTCGCTCCGCTGCGCCGACTGATCTACTGGTGCATCGTTCTCGGTATTTGGGCTGCGATCGGCATTGGCGGACTTGTGCTCTATTACGGCGCGCAGATGCCTGCCGCCAGCAGCTGGTCCATCCCCGATCGCCCACCGAACATGAAGATCACGTCGATCGACGGTTCCGTCATCGCCAATCGCGGCGCGACCGGTGGTGAGGCTCTGGCGCTCGAAGAAATGTCGCCCTACCTGCCGCAGGCGGTCATCTCCATTGAAGACCGGCGTTTCTATTCGCATTTCGGTGTCGACCCCTTCGGTCTGGCGCGTGCTTTCGTCAACAACCTGACCGGCCAGCCGATCCAGGGTGGCTCGACGATCACCCAGCAGTTGGCGAAGAATCTGTTCCTCTCGCCGGATCGCACTTTCGAACGCAAGATTCAGGAAGTGCTTCTGTCCTTCTGGCTGGAACACAAGTTCACCAAGGATCAGATCCTTGCCATGTACTTGAACCGGGTCTTTTTCGGCTCGAATGCCTATGGCGTCGAGGCGGCGTCCCGGCGCTATTTCAACAAGTCCGCGCGCGAGGTGAACCTTGGCGAAGCGGCAACGCTTGCCGGCTTGCTGAAGGCGCCGTCGCGCCTCTCTCCCGCCCGTGATCCGAAAGCGGCGGAAGAGCGTGCCCAGGTCGTGCTCGGCACGATGCGCGAGGAAGGCTATATTACCGATACCGACTACAACAAGGCAATGGCGCAGCCGCCGGCCCAGGCCAAGAGCTATTGGTCCGGCCCGCAGCATTACGCCGCCGATATGGTGGTCGAGGAAGTCAAAAGCCTGATCGGTGAGCCTAAAGTCGATGTCACAGTCGAAACGACCATCGACTTGAAGCTCGAGGAAGCCGCCGATAAATCGCTGAATGACATCCTGAAAAAGGAAGGCGGCAAGCTGAACGCATCGCAGGCGGCACTCGTTTCTGTCGATGCGACTGGTGCGATCCGTGCCGTCGTCGGCGGGCGCGATTATGCCCAGAGCCAGTTCAACCGGGCCTTCAAAGCCAAGCGCCAGCCCGGTTCGGCCTTCAAGCCCTTCGTTTATGCCTCGGCGCTCGAGGCGGGTTACGGCCCTGACACGATCGTCAATGACGCGCCGGTGAGGATCGGCAACTGGACGCCGGAAAACTACGAGAAGGAATACAAGGGGCCGGTTCCGCTCTCCTACGCCCTGTCGCGCTCGCTGAATACGGTTGCGGCCCAACTCGTCATGGCCGTTGGGCCGGACAAGGTGGTTTCGATGGCCCACCGGCTTGGCGTCGATTCAGACATTCAGCCGAATGCCTCGATTGCGCTCGGCACATCCGAAGTCTCGCTTGTCGAACTGACCTCGTCCTACGCGGCCTTCATGAACGGCGGCTACAAGGCCACCCCGCATATCGTCAAACGGATCGTCGATCCGGATGGAAAGGTTCTCTATGAGGCGGATTACAGCAATCCGCCGCGTGTCCTGAGCGAGCCGATCGCCGCCACGATGAATGGCATGATGTCCGGCGTCATTCGGGAAGGTACCGGCAAGGCGGCGCGTCTCGATGGCTGGCAGGCGGCCGGCAAGTCCGGCACGACGCAGAATTCCCGTGATGCCCTTTTTGTCGGCTTCACCAGCATCCTGACGACGGGCGTCTGGTTCGGCAATGACGACGGTAGCTACATGAAGAAGGTCACCGGCGGCACGCTGCCGGCCAAGGCCTGGAAGGAATACATGACCGTGGCGATGAAGGGATATACGCCGACGCCGCTCTTCGGTTTCAGCAATGGTGTTCAACTGCCGCCCGCCGCGGACCAGCCGCAATCGCCTTCGACCTCGATCGGCGACATCATTTCCGGGATATTGCCGGGCGCAAGCGAAGATCAGCCCGCCTATTCGGGTGAGGACAGTTTTCCGCCGGCGCCGCAGGCACCGGCAGGTTCCGATATCGTCCGCTCCCGTCCGCTGCAGCCGCTGCCGCAGCAGGGTGAGGCTGCCGTGCAGCCAGGCCGGAACCGCGATCGGCAGCCAGTCCCGCAGCCGCCAGGCGCGATCCCCTGCGCCTATGGCGACAACGCAGTCTGCAACAATGGCAATGGTGGCATGGTCTACGATAACCGGCAGCAACGCCAGTATCGCGGCAATGCGGACGCCGGGCAGGCGGGCGGATATCGCGATTATCGTGAATATCGCGGTCCCTATGATTCGCAGGGTCCCGTGCCGCCGGGCAGCGTCGGCGGTGGGCCGATGCCTCCCGGTGAGGTCG
Source organism: Aliirhizobium wenxiniae (assembly GCF_019511445.1). Classification (GTDB taxonomy): domain Bacteria; phylum Pseudomonadota; class Alphaproteobacteria; order Rhizobiales; family Rhizobiaceae; genus Neorhizobium; species Neorhizobium wenxiniae_A. The sequence goes on along the minus strand of NZ_JAEUAN010000007.1, from coordinate 130,054 downwards.
GTTCCGATGGCGGCCATGTCTACCAGCCGCAGCAGGCCAGAAGGACGACCCTGCTCGATGTGATCATGGGCCAGTAATCGCCTGTGGTCGCATGCTTTGAAGCATCAGACGATGAAACGCATTTTTTGCCTGAAGGCTGGCGATTTCCTGCCTTGCAGTCGGAAAAACCCGTCCTTATATACGCCGCATGACGGCAGCACTGGCTGCCAAGGAATTAAGAAGACCATCCCAGTCGAGGAACTGTCAGCGGAATGCCTTTCGGGGTCCCGACAGTTCGCTTAAAGGAGAGAGAAGATATGGCTAAAGTAATTGGCATCGACCTCGGTACCACAAACTCCTGCGTCGCCATCATGGATGGTAAGGACGCCAAGGTTATCGAGAACGCCGAAGGCGCGCGCACCACGCCCTCTATGGTCGCATTCACCGAAGACGGCGAGCGTCTCGTCGGCCAGCCGGCCAAGCGCCAGGCGGTGACCAACCCGACCAACACCCTGTTCGCCGTCAAGCGCCTGATCGGCCGCCGCAACGACGACCCGACCGTCGAAAAGGACAAGGCACTTGTTCCGTTCGAAATCGTCAAGGGCGATAACGGCGACGCATGGGTCAAGGCGCACGACAAGAACTATTCCCCGGCCCAGATCTCGGCGATGATCCTTCAGAAGATGAAGGAAACCGCTGAATCCTACCTCGGCGAGAAGGTCGAGAAGGCCGTCATCACCGTTCCGGCATACTTCAACGACGCGCAGCGCCAGGCAACCAAGGATGCCGGCCGCATTGCAGGTCTCGAAGTTCTGCGCATCATCAACGAGCCGACCGCTGCTGCCCTTGCCTACGGCATGGACAAGAAGGACGGCAAGACGATCGCCGTTTACGACTTGGGCGGCGGCACCTTCGATATCTCGGTTCTGGAAATCGGCGACGGCGTCTTCGAAGTGAAGTCGACCAACGGCGACACCTTCCTCGGTGGTGAAGACTTCGACATGCGTCTCGTCGAATATCTCGCAAACGAGTTCAAGAAGGACCAGGGCATCGACCTGAAGAACGACAAGCTTGCTCTGCAGCGCCTCAAGGAAGCTGCCGAAAAGGCCAAGATCGAACTGTCGTCCTCGCAGCAGACTGAAATCAACCTGCCCTTCATCACCGCTGACGCCTCCGGTCCGAAGCACCTGACGATGAAGCTGACCCGCGCCAAGTTCGAAAGCCTGGTCGACGATCTGGTCCAGCGCACTGTTGCTCCGTGCAAGGCAGCCCTCAAGGATGCCGGCGTCACGGCTGCCGAGATCGATGAAGTCGTTCTCGTCGGCGGCATGAGCCGCATGCCGAAGGTGCAGGAAATCGTCAAGCAGCTGTTCGGCAAGGAGCCGCACAAGGGCGTCAACCCGGATGAAGTCGTAGCCCTCGGCGCAGCGATCCAGGGCGGCGTTCTGCAGGGCGACGTCAAGGACGTTCTGCTTCTCGACGTGACCCCGCTGTCGCTCGGCATCGAAACGCTCGGTGGCGTCTTCACCCGTCTGATCGACCGCAACACGACGATCCCGACCAAGAAGAGCCAAACCTTCTCGACCGCTGACGACAACCAGTCGGCCGTGACGATCCGCGTCTCGCAGGGCGAGCGCGAAATGGCAGCGGACAACAAGCTGCTCGGCCAGTTCGACCTCGTCGGCCTGCCGCCGGCACCGCGTGGCATGCCGCAGATCGAAGTCACCTTCGACATCGACGCCAACGGCATCGTCCAGGTTTCGGCCAAGGACAAGGGCACCGGCAAGGAACAGCAGATCCGCATCCAGGCTTCCGGTGGTCTTTCCGACGCCGACATCGAGAAGATGGTCAAGGATGCTGAAGCCAATGCCGAAGCCGACAAGAAGCGTCGTGCAGGCGTTGAAGCCAAGAACCAGGCCGAAAGCCTTATCCATTCCAGCGAGAAGTCGCTGGCTGAATATGGCGACAAGGTCACCGAAGCTGACCGCAAGGCGATCGAAGATGCGATCGCTGCGCTGAAGACCTCGGTTGAAGCTTCCGAGCCGGATGCCGATGACATCCAGGCAAAGACGCAGACCCTCATGGAAGCTTCCATGAAGCTCGGTCAGGCCATCTACGAAGCCCAGCAGGCTGAAGGTGGAGCTGAAGGCGGCAAGGACGACGGTGTCGTCGATGCCGACTACGAGGAAATCAAGGACGACAAGAAGTCGGCCTAAGGCTCCGTTGACGGAAGCCTCAATATAGTCGACTAAAAGTTCCGGCTGCCTTGTGCAGCCGGACTACGTTTCCGGAGCCGGATACCTGAATGGCCAAAGCAGACTTTTACGAAATCCTGGGCGTTGCTAAATCGGCAGACGAGAAGGAGCTGAAAAGCGCCTTCCGCAAGATGGCCATGAAATACCATCCGGACAAAAATCCCGGTGATGCGGAAGCCGAAAAGAAGTTCAAGGAACTGAACGAGGCCTACGAAACCCTCAAGGACCCGCAGAAGCGCGCAGCCTATGATCGTTACGGTCATGCAGCCTTCGAACAGGGTGGCATGGGCGGTGGCGGCGGTTTCGGCGGTGGCGCCGGCGGTTTCTCCGACATTTTCGAAGATATCTTTGGCGAGATGATGGGTGGCGGTCGTGCGCGCCGTTCCGCCGGTGGTCGCGAACGCGGCGCCGATCTTCGCTACAACATGGAAATTTCGCTCGAGGAAGCCTATAACGGCAAGACGGCTCAGATCAGGGTCCCGACCTCGATCACCTGCGACGTCTGCACCGGTTCCGGCGCCAAGCCCGGCACGCAGCCAAAAACCTGCGGCACCTGTCAGGGTTCCGGTCGCGTTCGCGCGAGCCAGGGCTTCTTCTCGGTTGAGCGCACCTGCCCGACCTGTCACGGTCGCGGTCAGACGATTACCGATCCCTGCACCAAGTGCCACGGCCAGGGCCGCGTGACCGAAGAGCGTTCGCTCTCGGTCAACATCCCGGCCGGTATCGAGGACGGCACCCGTATTCGTCTTCAAGGCGAAGGCGAAGCCGGAGCCCGTGGCGGCCCGGCGGGCGACCTCTACATCTTCCTGTCGGTCACCCCGCATGAGTTCTTCCAGCGCGACGGAGCCGATCTCTACTGCGCCGTACCGATCTCGATGACCACGGCAGCGCTCGGCGGCACATTCGACGTCGGCACGCTGGATGGCTCGAAGTCGCGTGTGTCGGTGCCGGAAGGCACCCAGGCTGGCAAGCAGTTTCGTCTGAAGGGCAAGGGCATGCCGGTTCTGCGTTCGTCGCAGACGGGGGATCTCTATATCCAGATCGGTATTGAAACGCCGCAGAAGCTGACCAAGCGCCAGCGCGAGCTGCTGCAGGAATTCGAGGAAATCTCGTCCAAGGAGAACAACCCGGAATCGACCGGCTTCTTCGCCCGGATGAAGGAATTCTTCGACAATTGATCGAAGGTGATCATGGAATTGAAAACGCCGGCTGAAGAGCCGGCGTTTTGCGTTTGTGGCGATATCTCGAACTGTGAAGGCTCACGGATCGTCATGCTCGGGCTTGTCCCGAGCATCTGCCACGTTGAATTTTTCACAACGTGATTGGATCCTCGGGACAAGCCCGAGGAAGACGAAGAGCGCAGCTTTGGCTTACTTCTGAGCCAACGCCGTCATGATCCGCGCCCAGGAGCGGATGCCCTTGTGGTAGGACTTGAGATCATATTTCTCGTTCGGCGAATGGATACGGTCATCGACGAGACCGAAGCCGACAAGCAGTGAATCCATGCCGAGTTGCTTCTGGAAATCGCCGACGATCGGGATCGAGCCGCCCATGCCGATGATCACGGCCGGGTTCTTCCATTCCGCCGACAGGGCACCCTTCGCCTTGGTCAGCTCAGGGGAATCGTAGGAGAGCTGGATGGCCGGCGAGGCTCCGTGTTCGTGGAACTCCACCGAGCAGTCGCCCGGGATTTTGGAGCGCACATAGGCGCGGAACGCTTCGCGAATCTTGGCCGGGTTCTGGTCACCGACAAGGCGGAACGAAACCTTGGCAGAGGCCTGAGCCGCGATCACGGTTTTAAAACCTTCGCCGGTATATCCGCCGGTAATGCCGTTCACTTCCGCAGTCGGACGTGCCCAGGTCAGTTCCAGCACGGAACGGCCCTTTTCGCCCGACGGGATCGAAAGGCCGACGCCGCCAAGAAAACTCTCTGAGCTGCGACCAAGCGTTTCCCAGCCTTCCTTGATATTGGTCGGGGTTTCTTCGACGCCTTCGTAAAAACCTTCGAGCGTCACCCGGCCGGTCTCGTCATGCAGACCGGCGAGAATGTCGGTAAGGATATGGATCGGGTTGGCGGCAGCCCCACCGAACAGGCCGGAATGCAGGTCGCGGTCAGCCGCCTTGATGACGATTTCCTCACCGACGAGACCACGCAGTGCCGCAGCGATCGCCGGCGTATCGCCATCCCACATGCTCGTGTCGCAGACGAGGGCAAATTCAGCCTTCAGTTCGGCTGCGTTCGCATCGAGAAACGGCTTCAGCGACGGCGAACCGGATTCTTCTTCGCCTTCGAACAGGATGGTGACGCGGATCGGCAGTGAGCCGTTGACTTCCTTGTAGGCGCGGCAGGCTTCGACGAAGGTCATCAGCTGGCCCTTGTCGTCTGCTGTGCCACGGCCGGTCAGCACCTTGCGACCGGGCGAAAGCTCCTTGATCTTCGGCTCGAACGGAGAATCCTCCCAAAGTTCGATCGGATCGACCGGCTGCACGTCGTAATGGCCGTAGAAAAGCACATGCGGCGCATCGGCGGTGGCGGCGTCATGATGCGCGACGACCATCGGATGACCGGCAGTATCGCGCACGGAGGCATCGAAGCCGATGCCCTTCAGCTCAGTGACCAGCCATTCGGCAGCCTTGCGGCATTCGGCCTTGTAGGCCGGATCAGTCGAGATCGACTGGATACGAACGAGCGAGAAGAGACGTTCGATGCTGTCGGAGAGGTTCTGGTCGGCGCGATCGAGAACGGCGGAAATATCGGTCATGGAAACACCTTGTCTTTTGAGCGGCAGCGCACGCGGGCGGCCAGCTTGCCTCCAAACTGTTAGCAAGCAAGGGGAGGGGGGCACAATGGCAAATGCCGCCGCTTCGGCTGCGAATATGCCGGCAATGCAACTTTGGTCGAAGGTGTGCAACTCTGGACTGTGGTTAAAGTGGAGGTATATGCTCCAAATTCGGACAATGTTTCGTCCGGCCTTGGGAGGGGCTTCAATGTGGAATCAAGTTTATGACCCCATGGGCAGCGCTGTCCTGTCCACCATACTCGCCGCAATTCCCGTTCTCATTCTTCTCGGCCTGATCGCAACCAATGTGGTGAAGGCGCATATCGCAGCCATCATCGCGCTGATCATTGCCAATCTGATTGCCATCTTCATATTCACAATGCCGGTCGGCATGTCCTTGAGTGCAACCGTTTTGGGAGCTGTCACCGGCTTCTTCCCGATCGGCTGGATCGTGCTGAACGTCATCTTTCTCTACCGGTTGACGGTGGAGAAGGGCCAGTTCGAAAAGCTGCAGCAGACGATCGGCAGCGTCACGGATGACCGCCGTATCCAGCTTCTCCTGATCGCCTTTGCCTTCGGAGCTTTTTTCGAAGGCGCATCCGGTTTCGGCACGCCGGTTGCCGTCACCGGCGCGATCTTGATCGGCCTCGGTTTCTCTCCGCTTGCAGCATCCGGCCTGTCGCTGATCGCCAACACGGCGCCCGTCGCCTATGGCGCGCTCGGCACGCCGATCCAGGGATTGTCGCAGGTCACCGGCATCGATCCCTATCTGCTCGGCGCCATGGTGGGGCGGCAATTGCCGTTCTTCTCGGTTCTCGTGCCCTTCTGGCTGATCTGGGTGTTTGCCGGACGCAAGGGGATGATGCAGATCTGGCCGGCCATTCTGGTGACCGGTGCATCCTTCGCGCTCGCCCAGTTCTTCATCTCCAATTACATCAACCCGTGGATCGTCGATATCGGCGCCTCGCTCCTGTCCATGGCCTGCCTGATCGGCTTCCTGCAGGTCTGGCAGCCAAAGGAGGTCTGGACCTCGCCGAAACTGCGTGGCCACGATATTTCCGATGACGGAACGTTGCGGGAGGCAAAACCTGTGGTGCGCCCCTCGCGGCAGGAAATTCGTGCGGCGCTCACGCCCTGGATCATCGTCTGCGTTGTCCTGCTCGTCTGGGGAACCGGGTTCTTCAAGTCTGCGGTCAACTCCTGGGCGACCTGGAACTATCCGGTTCCCGGTCTCGACAAGATGATTGCGAAGATGCCGCCGGTCGCACCGGGACCGACGCCGGAGGGCGCAACCTTCTCCTTCACCTGGCTGTCCTATACCGGCACCGGCATGTTCATCGCCGCCGTGCTCTCCGGTTTTGCCATGGGCTTCACGCCGCTCGGAATGTTGAAGACCTATGCCAAGACGATAAAGCTCTGCGCCTATTCGCTGATTACCATCTCTGCCATGCTGGCGCTCGGCACGCTGACGCGGTTATCGGGGATCGATTCGACGCTCGGCCTCGCCTTCGCCGCGACCGGCGTGCTTTACCCGTTCTTCGGCACGTTGCTCGGTTGGTTGGGGGTGGCTTTGACCGGGTCGGACACGGCCTCCAACATCCTCTTCGGCAACCTGCAGAAGGTGACCTCGGAACAGTTGGGCCTGTCGCCGATCCTGATGGGAGCTGCAAACTCGTCCGGTGGTGTGATGGGCAAGATGATCGACGCGCAGTCGATCGTGGTTGCCTCCACCGCTACCGGCTGGTTCGGGCATGAAGGCAGTATCCTGCGTTTCGTCTTCTGGCATTCGATCGTTCTGGCGTGCCTGGTGGGTGTGCTGGTGACGCTTCAGGCCTATGTCTGGCCGTTCACGGCCATGGTCGTGGTTCAGCCCTGACAGGACACAAAGAGGCGACGCTCGTCCTGGGCGGTGCCTCAAGCCTTCCGGCTGTTGCCAATGATGAGGCGCATATATTCCATCATCAACTCCCGCTCGAATGAGCGAAATCCGGAAAAGAGCGCGCTATCTGCCTCGGCTGCCGCATCGACGGCGCTCATTTCCAGTGACCTGCCGAGATCTGTCAATGTGATGATCTGGGCGCGTTTGTCGCTTGGATGCGGTGTGCGCGCGATCAGACCGTCGCGTTCCATCCTCGACAACGTATTGGCAAGCGTCGCCTGCTCAACCTCAAGCTTGTCCAGAAGCTGCTTCTGCGTCAGCCCGTCTTCCTGCCAGAGCTCCAGCAGAACCGGAAATTGACCGGGAGAAAAGCCAAGCGCCGCCGCCCGCTTCTGCAGCGATCGTGAAAACACCCTGGCGAGCTGACCGGCCAGATAGGTAGCCGACTGCGAGCGATCGAATCCCATGGCCTCCGCCAATTGCTTCCCGGGGAACCAGCTTTGCTGGTAGGCGATAATCGATATCAGGCAATACATTTATGAGATTGGAGCAGAGCTGCGCCATTGGCAAGATGCGTGGCTGTAAATCAGCTTCTGATGACCAAGGTGGACGCAAATAAAAACGCCACGGCTGGGAGGGGGCAGCCGCGGCGTTTCCAATAGAAGGACAAAGACCCGGAGAGGGGGATAGGCCTTTGTCCGGTCTGGTGAGGCGGGGGACGGGCCTTCTGCCAGACTGCGGCGTTATCAATCGCCGGTAATGCTGAAATGAGGGGTGGATTGCGGCTTTTCAAGGGAAAGCCGGATTACAATTCGGTAAGGTTGAGTGAGTGGTCGTTAAGCGGGTTACAGCAAGTTTCCATGGACGCGGCGCATGTGCCACGCTATTTCATGCCCATGAAAAAAGGCGATCATCTCTTCCTAGTCGACGGCTCCGGTTTCATCTTTCGCGCGTTTCACGCGTTGCCGCCGCTGACCCGTAAAACCGATGGGCTGCCCGTCGGTGCTGTCTCCGGCTTCTGCAACATGCTCTGGAAGCTCCTGACAGATGCTCGCGACACGTCGGTTGGCGTAACGCCGACCCATTTCGCGGTCATCTTCGATTATTCGTCGAAGACGTTCCGCAAGGATCTCTATGACGCCTACAAGGCCAATCGCTCGGCACCGCCGGAAGAGCTGGTTCCGCAGTTCGGCCTGATCCGCCAGGCAACCCGCGCCTTCAATCTGCCTTGCATCGAGACCGAGGGTTTCGAGGCAGACGACATTATCGCAACCTATGCCCGCATGGCCGAAGCCGCAGGCGCCGACGTTACGATCGTCTCTTCCGACAAGGATCTGATGCAGCTCGTGACGCCGATGGTCCACATGTATGACAGCATGAAGGACAAACAGATCGGCATTCCCGACGTTGTCGAAAAATGGGGTGTGCCGCCGGAAAAGATGATCGACCTCCAGGCGCTGGTCGGCGATTCGGTCGATAACGTGCCGGGCATTCCCGGCATCGGTCCGAAGACCGCAGCCCAGCTTCTCGAAGAGTTCGGCGATCTCGATACGCTGCTGGAGCGCGCCGGCGAGATCAAGCAGGTCAAGCGCCGCGAAAACATCATTGCCAATGCGGATATGGCGCGGCTTTCCCGGCAGCTGGTGGAACTCAGAACCGATGTGCCGTTGGAACTCGATCTCGACGCGCTGTTCCTCGAGCCGCAGGACGGGCCGAAGCTCGTTGCATTCCTGAAGGCGATGGAATTCGGCACGCTGACCCGCCGTGTCGCGGCTGCCTGCGAATGTGACGCCAATGCCATCGAGCCGGCCACGATCGAGGTGGAATGGGGTGCTGAGGCCCGCGGCCCGGATCTTGATGCCGGTACGGCAACCGATGGTGCAGAACCCGCCGCTCAGACACCCGCTGCCACCAGCGCGGCAACACCGTCAGCGGATGGCGATACGCCGGCTGGCCTTGCCGATGCGCGGACTGCCGCTTTTGCCAATGCCAAGATCGACACGACGAAATATGTAACGATCCGCGACGCTTCCACTCTCGACGAATGGATCAGGGCAGCACGCGAAACCGGTCTTGTCGGCTTCGATACCGAAACCAATTCGCTCGATCCGATGCAGACGGAACTGGTTGGTTTCTCGCTCGCTATTGCCGATAATACCGACAATCCGTCGGGGCTGAATGTCCGCGCAGCCTATGTGCCGCTCACGCACAAGACCGGCGTCGGCGATCTGCTCGGCGGCGGCATCGCAGAAAACCAGCTCTCCACCCGCGATGCGCTGGATCGCCTGAAACCTCTGCTCGAAGACACTTCGGTGCTGAAGGTCGCCCAGAACCTGAAATTCGATTACCTTGTCATGAAACGCCACGGCATCACCGTGAAGGGCTATGACGATACGATGCTGATGTCCTATGTGCTGGACGCCGGCAAGACCACGCATGGCATGGACACCTTGTCGGAGCGCTGGCTGAACCACAAACCGATCGCCTTCAAGGATGTCGCCGGTTCGGGCAAGAGCGGTGTCACCTTCGATTTCGTCGATATCGACCGTGCGACCGCTTACGCGGCGGAAGACGCCGATGTGACGCTGAGGCTCTGGATGGTACTGAAGCCGCAACTGGCGGCGATGGGCCTTACCCGTATCTACGAGCGCTTGGAGCGGCCTCTGGTCGAGGTTCTGGCGCGCATGGAAGAGCGTGGCATCTCCATCGACCGGCAGATCCTCTCGCGTCTTTCCGGCGAATTGGCGCAGAAGGCAGCTGCCTTCGAAGATGAGATCTACGAACTCGCCGGCGAAAAATTCACCATCGGCTCGCCGAAACAGCTTGGCGATATTCTGTTTGGCAAAATGGGACTGCCGGGCGGTTCCAAGACCAAGACCGGCCAGTGGTCGACCTCGGCGCAGGTTCTTGAGGATCTTGCAGCCGAAGGCGCCGAACTGCCGCGCAAGATCGTCGACTGGCGTCAGCTGACCAAGCTGAAATCCACCTATACCGATGCGCTGCCGGGTTACGTTCATCCCGAGACGAAGCGGGTCCACACCTCCTACTCGCTGGCCTCGACCACGACCGGTCGCCTGTCGTCTTCCGAGCCGAACCTGCAGAATATTCCGGTGAGAACCGCCGAAGGCCGCAAGATCCGCACCGCCTTCATCGCCTCGCCCGGCCACAAGCTTCTGTCTGCCGACTACAGCCAGATCGAACTGCGCGTGCTCGCCCATGTGGCCGACATCCCGCAGCTTCGCCAGGCCTTTGCCGATGGCATCGACATCCATGCCATGACGGCCTCCGAAATGTTCGGTGTGCCGGTTGAAGGCATGCCGAGCGAAATCCGCCGCCGCGCCAAGGCCATCAATTTCGGCATCATCTACGGCATTTCCGCCTTCGGCCTTGCCAATCAGCTATCGATCGAGCGCTCCGAGGCGAGCGATTACATCAAGAAGTATTTCGAGCGTTTTCCCGGCATCCGCGACTATATGGATTCAACCAAGGCCTTTGCCCGCGAGCATGGCTATGTGGAGACGATTTTCGGCCGCCGCGCCCATTACCCGGAAATCAAGTCGTCCAATCCATCGATGCGCGCCTTCAACGAGCGTGCGGCGATTAACGCACCGATCCAGGGTTCGGCAGCCGATATCATCCGCCGGGCGATGGTGAAGATGGAGCCGGTGCTGGCAGAAGCCGGACTTGGCGAGCGCGTTCGCATGCTATTGCAGGTCCACGACGAACTGATCTTCGAAGTGGAAGATGCTGATGTCGACAAGGCAATGCCGATCATCGTTTCGACCATGGAACAGGCAGCAATGCCGGCCATTTCGATGAAAGTGCCGTTGAAGGTCGATGCGCGTGCTGCATCCAACTGGGACGAAGCGCACTAACGACGCTTCGCCCTCTTTTGATCGATGATCAGGAAGGTCGCTCAGGCGACCCGTTGTCCGGATAAAGAGACGTCAATGCCGTGGAAAGCAGTTCCTCGGCATAGATGTCCGCCTTTTCCTGCCCCGCTCGGCTCAGGCCGACCTCGCGCGATCGTTGTCGCACGGTATCCTGGATCAGTGCCGCGATACCACGCGCCTGATCAGAGTTGCCGTTGTCGGAGGTGTCCAGCGTCAACGCCAATGCGGTCATGGCGACGATCTCCAGCACGACGATACGTGCTTCGAGATCCGGATTTGCCACACCGTCAGGGTCCGCCCCGTCCTTTGCTCGTGTTTCTATCACCGCCCCAGCTCCATTTGGCCCCACCTCTATTAGGTATGCCAAATAAATCAGGTAGGGGAGGCTTTGGAACTTTAAAGCGTGTCAGCTTTTATTTTTCATTCGCAATGAGAGACTGGGATAACAAACTCGAAACGGCATCCACCATTGCTTTGCCGGAAACTTCCATTTCGCCGCTATTATCGATGGTGACGACCTTGTAGTCACCGAGCACGCCAAGCGAGCTGCGCTTCAGCCGCCGCAAAATATCTTCCCTGCTTTCACGGCCGCGCGCTTCAAGTCGCATGGCCAACACTTCCGGACGTGCTGTCACATTGATGACGACGAGGTTTGGATACGCGTCCCTGAACAGCCCCAGTGCCGAGCGGGAGCCATTGGCGATCACGATCGCGCCCTGAGCCACGTTGTGTATCGTCTCGACAGGTATGCCGTAGTGAAGACCATGTGCCTCCCAGGAGACAGCAAAACGCCCATCGGCTGCGAGCTTTTCGAACTCTGCCTCGCAGACGCCATCATGATCCTCGCCGCCGGCCGCTGCGTCGCGCGTGATTACGCGGCGGGCAAATACGACGTCAGAACGGTCCGCGAAGGCGCGGGCGGCATAGGCCATCAATGTGTCCTTGCCGGCGCCGCTCGGTCCGACAACCGCGATCATGCAGCCTTCACCGGCATTCCTGCGAGGTTCGGATGAGCTGTCCATCACGCCACCCGACGCCCCTGCCGCCACACCGCGCGTGATACGGGCACACCTGCCTCGCGGTGAACCCTCACGAGGTCTGCGCGAAGCCCCGTGGCGATCCGGCCGCGATCGGCAAGGCCGGCCGTGCGAGCAGGTGTAGACGTCACCATGGCGATCGCCTTCGGCAAGGAAATCCCCTCGACTTCATCTGCCAGGATGAACGGCGCGTACAGCAGGCTGAGAGGAACGTAATCCGAGGAGAGAACATCAAGCACGTCCCCGGCAGCCAGATCGCGGGCAGCGATATTGCCGGAATGAGATTTGCCGCGCACGACATTCGGCGCGCCCATCAGCACGCTCATGCCGGCTTTGTGGGAGGCGGCTGCAGCTTCGAAACTGGTTGGGAACTCGGCAAGCTTGACGCCATTTTCGATCGCCTCGTCCACATGGGCAAGCGTTGCGTCATCATGGCTTGCAACGGTGATGCCGCGCTCGGCGCAGTGCTTGGCAATCGCAATGCGGTGCGGCGTCGAGTTGCGCTCGGATTCGGCTACGCGCTTGTCGACGAAGATCTTGAAGGCCTCGTCGGTAAGGCCGCGCTTCTTCTGATAATAGAAGATGTACTGGTCCATGGTCTGGAACTGTCGCTGGCCCGGCGCATGGTCCATCAAGGAGACGAGCCGCACGTGGCTGTCGTTTTCGAAATCGGCGAAGTGCTGCAGCACGTTGTCGGCCGAAACCTCGCAGCGCAGGTGGATCAGATGCTCCGAGCGCAGCCGTCCATCGCGCTCTGCAGCCTGGATCGCGTCGGCCATTTCGCGCATCTCGCCATGCTCGAAGCCGCCGTCCTCATCGGACCCCATGCGCAGGCAGTCGAACACGGTGGTAATGCCGGAAGACGCGATCTGTGCGTCATGCGCCTGAATGGCGGCAGTGGCATTCCAGCGCACGCCGGGGCGCGGCGAATAGTGCTGTTCCAGGTGGTCGGTGTGAAGCTCCACGAGACCGGGGATCAGGTAATCGCCTTCAAAATCCTCTCCGGCATGGACATTGCCCTCGGAAATGTCGGTGATCTGGCCATTGCGGATCTGGACGGAGCCGGAGATCACGCTGTCCTCCAGTACGATACGGGCATTGGTGAATACGGTCTCGGTCATGGGGCGGTCTTTCTGATGGCAAGGGCCGGCTTCAGGGGCAGCCAGCGAAGGGCGGTAAAGGGCGCGCCGCGCTCGGGCTCGACGAAGATCGACAGCCCGTCGATAGAGAGCGGCTTGTTGGTGAATTCGGCAAAACGGGTCTCAAGCGCAGTCTGCATGGCTGGCGCCTGTTCGGGCGGAACCTGGCCGGAAAGTGTCATGTGGAAACGGAACTCGTCCATCACATGCGGATAGCCCCAGCGCATCAGGTTGTCGCGATGGGCGGGCGATAAAGTCTCTGGTTTACGCCGGGCAATATCGGCCTCTGACAGCGGTGCGCGAAACGGCTCGAAATGCTCGACGACGCCAGCGGCAAAATCCTGCAGCTCGGGATAGACCTGGTCAGGGACCAGCGCAAAGAAGCGGCCGAGCTGACCGATGACGAGATTGGGAATGTCGAAGGCAGACGTTGCCGCCGCAAAGCCATCGAAGGTCTCGATCAGCTCCGCCTCGCTCTTTCCCTCCGCCAGTTCGAACGGCGCTTTCAGCGTCGCGTGGAATGCATAGCGGCGTGGATCGGCCGTCAGCGCGTGAACCTCGTCACATGGAAGACCAGTCACGTCCGGCGTCGGAAACGTCTCGTTCGTGAAGGCATCACGGCCGAGCCAACGGGAGGCGGTCTTCGTCAGCGGGTGGTCCGCAGCGGGAGAGAAATAAAGGGCGTAACGCAAGGTATCGGTCCGGAATCAGGGAAGGGGGACGACGGAAGACTAGCGGTCCGTCGCATCCGAAGACAGGCCCTGCGCCTAAAAGATTTCCATGACAGAATGATGATGCGGTGCGGTTTCACGACGTCTTCGGCCCGATTTAATGGCTCGGGCCGCCGATCAGTCGTGAGCGGATCGCATTCGACATCGCGTCGAACAGGAAGACGACCATCAGGATGAGCAGCACCATATAGGCGACCTTGTCCCAATCTGCATTCGTGCCCATCGCTTCCAGCAGCTTGAGGCCGATACCGCCGGCGCCGACAGCACCGATAACGGTGGCTGAGCGGGTATTCGATTCCCAGAAATACAGCGACTGGGAGATGAATACCGGCAGGACTTGTGGCACGACGCCAAAGCGGTTGACGATGACCGGATTTGCACCGACCGACTTGACGCCCTCGCGCTGCTTGTCATCGACATTTTCCAGCGCTTCCGCATAGACCTTGCCGAGCGCGCCGGTGTCGGTGAAGAAGATCGCCGCGATACCGGGGATCGGTCCGGGGCCGAAGGAGCGGGTGAAGAACAGGGCCCATATCAGCATGTCGATCGAGCGGAGGAAGTCGAAAGAGCGCTTCATCAGCCAGTTGGCAGCACGGTTCGGCGTGATGTTGCGGGCCGCGATGAAGGCGAAGGGGAAGGCGAGCAGCGTGCCGAACAGCGTACCGACAAAGGCCATGACCAGCGTCTGCGCCAGCTTGGAGAAGATGTCGGCATGCTGCCAGACGGTGTTTTCCAGGAAATCGCCCCACATATGGGAAATGTTGGCGCGGGCGGGATCGAGGCGATCGCCGACGGTAGCGAGGCTGATCAGTTCGCCCCAACCCTTGCCCCAGAATTCCGAGCGCGTATCGAACAGGAAGTTGGCCCAGCCGAGGAAGCGGCGCTGCACATAGACCTGGCTGGTGCGGATTTCGGCCTGTCCTGCAAAGCCGTAATGGACGATGACCTTGTTACCGTCCTGGACGATGGCGGACGGCGCGCCGGCCGGGGCCGTTGCCGCATCCTCGGTGATCGTCACCGGATAGGCGGTGCCGTTCACATAGACATCGACCTGCGTCGGGGTGACGTCGAGGCGGTTGGCGTCGCTGCCATAGGTGACCTTATAGCCGCGGTTCTGGGTTGGCTGCAGCCAGAAGATATCGGCGCCTTCGGCATACTGGCCGCGGTTCGACCACTGGACGCGAACGCTGCCGTCGTCCTCGTAGCGCAGGCGCGGCTGGGCGCGCCAGGAATACCAGTCCTGAATGTAGATCGAAGCCCGGTCCCACTGGCCCTGCATGAAGGCGGGGCCGACATTGAAGGCGAAGAAGCAGATCGCCAGGTAGAGGAACACGGTGCCCGAGCCGATCAGCAGGCCGTAGCGCTGCAGGAAGGAGCGATGGAAGACTTCCGGATAGGCTACACGCAGGCGCTCGCGGTCTGCTGCATTGATGCTGGGAACGGAAGTAGTCATCAGGCTTCTCCCCTGCCGAATTCGAAGGACTGGTTGCCGATCAGGCGACGGCGAAGCCAGGCGGAAAACTGGTCGATGGCGACGATGCTGATCAGGAGAAGGATGATGATCGCATAGGTCTTGGCGGCATGGTCGCGGCCGATCGCCAGGCGGAAGACCTCGCCGATACCGCCGCCGCCGACGGCACCGATGATGGTCGAGGCACGTACGTTGATTTCGGCGCGCAGCAACATGTAGGAGACGAAATTCGGCAAGACCTGGGGAACGATGGCGAAGCGTACCCGCTCGACCCAGGAGGCACCGGCGGCGCGCAGGCCCTCGTCCGGCTTCATGTCGGAATTTTCCACCACTTCGAAGAACAGCTTTCCAAGCGCGCCGATCGTGTGGACCGTGATCGCGATGATGGCGGCGATCGGGCCGATCGAGAGGATCGCGGTCAGGAGGCCAGCAATGACGATTTCCGGAAAGGCGCGCATCACTTCCATGATCCGGCGTACGACGAAACGGGTGGCGCCGGCGCCGACCAGATTGGTCGAGGCGAAGAAGCAGAGCACGAAGGCGATCGCCGCACCGATGATGGTCGAGACCAGCGCGATATTGATGGTGATGACGAGCTGATAGAGGAAATGCGGGATGTAGAGCGTCTCGGTAATATAAACGCGGTCGGACGTGTAATTGTATTTCAGCGAGCCGTCCGCATAGGGCGACGGCAGGTCGAACATCGCCCGGAAAATTTCCATCGGGCTGTCCGGCACGAAATTCTTGATGAAATCGAAGAGATAGGGAAGGCGCTCGAAGAATTTTCCGGAATTCGCATCATTGGCGAAATTCAGCGAAGCGCCGAGCACGAACAGGAAGACGACGATCGCGATCGCGGTATAGACCCGGCGCGTACGCAGCTGCTGCCGGTAGTGCTGCATCACCATGGATGCCGCAGGGCCAAGCCCGCCACCCGGTACACGATTGTTCTGTTCGCTGATGGTCGCCATGATCCGCGCTCTCGGTTGTAGAAACGGCGGCGCCTTTCGACGCCGCCGTCAGAGACATGTGAGGAAAATCAGCCGCCGATGACGGACTTACGAGCGTCGACGATGGTCTGGTAGAACGACTTGTCGACCTTGATGTATTCCTTGTTGTCGCCGCCCGTGTAGGACTTGAAGCAGGCCATGTCGGTCTTCGGCAGTTCGAGGAAGTAGTTTTCAACCTTCTCGCGGATGTCTGCCGGCAGGGCATTGTTGACCATCAGCGGGCCGTTCGGGATCAGCGGGGACTTCCAGACTTCGACGATGTCGTCGCTGTCGAGGTTACCCTTGTTGATCATCTGGTGCAGGTTGCCGCTGGAATAGCCGTCTTCCCACTTGCCTACGCCCGAACCGAAAGTCGTGCCGACGTCGAACTTCTTGTCGAGAACGGCGAGAACCAGGTTCTCGTGACCGCCGCCGAAGCCGGTTTCGGAGAAGTATTCCTTGACCGGTGCGCCGAGTTCCTTCGGCAGGGCAACGTTCGGAACGAGGTAGCCGGAAGTGGAGTCAGGGTCGGCGAAGCCGATCTTCTTGCCCTTGGCGTCTGCGAGCGTCTTGATGCCCGAGTCTTTGCGGGCAACCATGATGGAATAGTAGCCGGAAGAACCGTCAGCCTGGGTGTAGGTCAGGATCGGGTCGACAGCCCCTTCCTTCTGCAGTTCGATGGCGGCGTAGGAGGAAGCGCCCATCGAAGCGATGTCGATCGTGCCGCCGAGCAGGCCCTGGATGACGCCGTTATAATCCGGCGACGGGAAGATCTGTACGTCGGCAACGCCGGTCGCAGCCTTGAGGCCAGGAACAACGCACTGCGTGTTGCGGATCATGTCGGCTTCGTTTTCCGAGCCGTCGAGACCGATGCGCAGGACCTTGACGTCCTGGGCCATTGCGGAGCCTGCAACGACGCTCATGGCGACGGCAGCAAGAAGAGTTTTCTTCAGCATGGTGATCTCCTGTTTCCGGATCATCCGGAGTTGGGTCATGAATGAATGGTGTGCCCTTGACGCGGGCTGTCGATCTGGGTGCGGGTATCAGGCGCTGGCGCTTGCCAGCGTGCTGATGCCGCCCGATTGCGTGCCCGCGGCCACCTGGGCGGCGGGTATGTTGATGCTGGTCGAGGTCATCGTCTCGTCGATACCCGCGCCATCCCGGTCGGAACCGTAGATTTCCTGCACGGCGGCGGCCGTCAGTTCGGCCGGCGTGCCGTCGAAGACGACATTTCCATGGGCCATGCCGATGATGCGCTCGCAATAGCTGCGGGCGGTATCGAGCGTGTGGAGGTTGGTGACAACCGTGATGCCTTCGCGTTCATTGATGTCGCGCAGCGCGTCCATCACGATCTTGGCGTTGAGCGGATCGAGCGAGGCGATCGGCTCGTCGGCGAGCAGCATCTTCGGTGCCTGCATCAGGGCGCGGGCAATCGCCACGCGCTGCTGCTGGCCGCCGGACAACGTGCCGGCACGCTGCAGCGCCGTCTGTTCAATGCCGAGGCGCTCGAGTGCGGCAATCGCTGCAAGGCGTTCGTCGTCGGAAAAGATATTGAGCAGGCTAAGGACCGTCGAACGATGGTTTAGGCGGCCGAGCATGACATTGGTGAGAACGTCGAGGCGCGGCACGAGGTTAAACTGCTGAAAGATCATCGCACAGTCGCGCTGCCAGTTGCGCAGCGAAGCACCCTTGAGCGAGGAGACTTCGATATCGCCGAAATGCATGGAACCGGAACTCGGCTCCTGCAGGCGGTTGATCATGCGCAGCAGCGTCGACTTGCCGGCGCCGGAACGACCGATGACGCCGACCATCTGTCCCTGCGGAATTTCCACGTTGACCGAGTTGACCGCAACGCGGTCGCCAAAACGTCGCGTGATGTTCCGCAGTTCAAACGTCATGTTCTAAAAGCCCGTCATTACCCCTGGTAGCGATGGGATTAGACGTGGTTGATGAAGCCTGAATGTCTGTTTGATGTCTGTTTTGTTACAACCGTGACGCTCTTGTAACGCTTTCGTTACAAGCCATGGCGCGAAAGGAACTGCTCGGCCGAGAGCGAGCGGAAATCATCGAGCGCCGTGCGCAGCTTGGCGTGGTCCCAATCCCACCATGCAAGCCGGTCCATGCGCTCGCCGATCTCCTTGGTGAAGCGCTCGCGGATGAGCTTGGCCGGCACGCCGCCGACGATCGTATAGGGCGCGACATCCTTCGAAACGACGGCGCCGGCGCCGATCACCGCACCATTGCCGACATTGACGCCGGGAAGCAGTGTCGCGCCGTGGCCGATCCAGACGTCATGGCCGATGGTGATGCGGTGTTTCCGACGCCAGTCGAAAAACTCCTGCTCCATGTCGGCATCGTCCCAGTAATAGGCGGCGCGATAGGTGAAGTGATGCAGCGTGGCGCGCTGCATCGGGTGGTTGGTGGCGTTGATCCGCACCGAGGCGGCGATGTTGACGAACTTGCCGATCGTGGCGCACCAGATCGAGCCGTCGCGTTCGATATAGGAATAATCGCCGAACTCGACCTCATCCAGCCGGCAGCGTTCGGCCACTTCCGTGTAGCGCCCGAGTGTCGAGGCGGTGACGCTCGCGGTTTCGTGGATATTCGGCTCCGGGCTCAGTTTCTTGCTCATGCGGCAATCGCTTTCCTGGGCGAGAAGGCGCTGACGTCGAGAATGCGGTCGGCCACCGCCTCGCGCACTTCCTCGTCGTGGAATATGCCGAGCATGGCGACGCCCGCCTCCTTCTTCGCCGCGATCATCTCGACCACGACGCGCCGGTTGGTGGCGTCGAGCGAGGCGGTCGGCTCGTCGAGCAGCAGGATGCGGTGGCTGGTGATGAAGCCGCGGGCGATATTGACGCGCTGCTGCTCGCCGCCGGAGAAGGTGGCGGGCGGCAGCGACCAGAGTTCACGCGGCAGGTTGAGTTTTGCGAGCAGTTCCGCCGCATTCTCCTTCGCCACATTGGCCTCGATACCGCGGGCAACCAGCGGCTCGGCGACGACATCGATCGCAGCGACACGTGGCACGGTGCGCAGGAATTGGCTGACGTAGCCCATCGTCTGACGCCGCACGTCGATGATCGTGCGCGGGTCGGCGCTGGCGATATCGATGATATGGTCATTGTGGTCGACAAGGATCTGGCCGGCATCGACGGCATAATTGCCGTAGAGCATTTTCAGGATCGAGCTCTTGCCGATGCCCGAGGGTCCGCCGAGCACGACACATTCGCCCGAGGCGACGGAAAAATTCACGTCGTTGACGACCGGCAGCTTGATGCCGTCGCGCAGGTGCATCGTGAAGCTCTTGAAGACTTCCGAGACGACGAGGGGAGTGGCCATGGATGTTACCTCACACCTGGAGAATGGAAGAGACGAGAAGCTGGGTATAGGGCTCGCGCGGATCGTCGAGCACCCGGTCGGTCAGGCCGTGTTCGATCACATGCCCGTCTTTCATCACCATCATCCGGTGCGAGAGCAGCCGCGCGACGGCGAGGTCATGGGTAACGACGATCGCCGCAAGGCCCAAGTCGTTGACGAGACCGCGCACCAGATCGAGCAGGCGTGCCTGGACGGAGACGTCGAGGCCGCCGGTCGGCTCGTCCATGAAGACGAGACGCGGGCCGGTGACGAGATTGCGGGCGATCTGCAGGCGCTGGCGCATGCCGCCGGAAAAGGCGCGCGGCTGGTCGTCGATGCGATCTGCCGAGATTTCCACGCGTCCGAGCCAATCCGTCGCCGTCTGGCGGATCTTGCCGTAATGGCGGTCACCGACAGCCATCAACCGCTCGCCGACATTGGCGCCGGCCGAAACCGTCATGCGCAACCCGTCAGCCGGGTTCTGGTGAACAAAGCCCCAGTCGGTGCGCATCAGGAACCGGCGTTCCGCCTCGCTAATGTGATAGAGATCGCGAAAATTGCCGTCGCGCATCCGGTATTCGACGCTGCCGGTGGTGGGCAGAAGGCGCGTGGAGATGCAGTTCAGAAGCGTCGTCTTGCCCGAACCTGATTCACCGACGATGGCGAGCACTTCGCCGGGCCAGAGTTCGAAATTGACGTCCTTGCAGCCGATGCGGCTGCCATAGAATTTCGAGACGCCGCTGACTTTGAGAAGGGGAGTGTCGATCATTCCGCAGCCTCCTGGTTGGGTGCAAGCATCGCGCCGACATGGCCGTGTTCGCGGCGGTCCTCGCAGTGGTCGGTATCGGAGCAGACGAACATGCGCCCGCCGCGATCATCGAGCACCACCTCATCGAGATAGACGCCGTGGGCGCCGCAGAGCGCGCAGTCCTGCTCGAATGTCTGAATCTCGAACGGGTAGTCCTCGAAGTCGAGGCTGACGACCTCCGTATGCGGCGGCACCGCATAGATGCGCTTTTCACGGCCGGCGCCGAAAAGCTGCAGCGCATCCGACATGTGCATTTTCGGATTGTCGAATTTCGGCGTCGGCGACGGGTCCATCACATAGCGGCCGTCGACCTTGACCGGATAGGCATAGGTCTTGGAGATGCGGCCATTCTGGGCGATGTCCTCGTAGAGTTTTACATGCATGAGGCCGTATTCCTCCAGCGCATGCATCTTTCGCGTTTCGGTCTCGCGCGGCTCGAGGAAGCGCAGGGGCTCGGGGATCGGCACCTGGTAGACGAGAACCTGGTCCTCGGTGAGCTTCTGTTCGGGAATGCGGTGGCGGGTCTGGATGATCGTCGCATCCTTGGTATGGGTGGTGACGGCGACATCGGCGACCTTCTGGAAGAAGGCGCGGATCGAGACGGCATTGGTCGTGTCGTCTGCGCCCTGGTCGATGACCTTCAGCACATCTTGGCGGCCGATGATCGAGGCGGTGACCTGCACGCCGCCGGTGCCCCAGCCATAGGGCATCGGCATTTCACGCGAGGCAAACGGCACCTGATAGCCGGGAATGGCGATCGCTTTCAGGATCGCGCGGCGGATCATCCGCTTGGTCTGTTCGTCCAGATAGGCGAAATTGTAGGTGGCGAGATCGGCAGTCATTCGGCAGCGTCCTTCATCTCGTTTTCGCCGCGGTCGGCAGCTCGCGCCGCTTCGATATCGGCGCGCATCTTGCGCACCATCGCGAGTTCGGCCTGGAAGTCGACGTAATGCGGCAGTTTCAGGTGTTCGACGAAGCCGGTCGCCTGCACGTTGTCGGAATGGGAAATGACAAATTCCTCGTCCTGCGCCGGCGCGGTAATGTCCTCGCCGAGCTCGTCTGCACGAAGCGCCCGATCGACCAGCGACATGGACATCGCCTTGCGTTCGCTCTGGCCGAAGACGAGGCCGTAGCCGCGGGTAAACTGCGGCGGCGCCTTGGACGAGCCCTTGAACTGGTTGACCATCTGACATTCGGTGACGCGGATACGGCCGAGCGAGACGGCAAAGCCGAGTTCCGGCACCTCCATCTCCACCTCGACCTCGCCGATGCGGACTTCGCCGACAAAGGGGTGGTTGCGGCCGTAGCCGCGCTGGGTGGAATAGCCGAGCGCCAGCAGGAAGCCCTCGTCGCCGCGGGCCAATGCCTGCAGGCGAAGATCGCGGCCCATGGGGAATTCCATCGGCTCGCGGGTCAGGTCACCCGCCTCATGGTCCTGCGGCAGGTCGCCATCGGCCTCGATCAGGCCCTCATGGGCCAAAATGTCGGAGACGCGCATCACCTCTTCGCCAGAGGCAGGCTTGCGGGCGGGCTCATCGACCTCTTCATCAGTCAGCAGCGACGGGTCGAGAAGGCGATGGGTATAGTCGAAGGTCGGTCCGAGCAACTGGCCGCCGGGCAAATCCTTGTAGGTCGCGGACACGCGGCGTTCGACCTGCATGGCGGCCGTGTCGAGCGGCACGGAATTGCCGAAGCGCGGCAACGTCGTGCGGTAGGCGCGCAGGAGGAAAATTGCCTCGATCAGATCGCCGCGCGACTGGCGCACGGCCAGCGCTGCAAGCGAGCGATCGTAAAGCGAAGCTTCCGCCATCACCCGGTCGACGGCAAGGCCAAGCTGTTCGGCGACTTGGTCTATGGTGATGGAAGGCAGCGAACGGTCGCCCCGGCGCCGGTCGGCGAGAAGCCGGTGAGCGTTGCTGATGGCGGCCTCGCCACCTTTGACGGCAACATACATTGTATCGTCTCCTTGAGGCTTAAGCCACGATCTTCGTCGTGCGGGGCAGGCACAGAAAACTGCGTCCCGCCGTCAGGATGACATCGACCCCGCGCGGAAACAGCGGGCGGTTGTCGGCCCACAAGCGGAGGAACGCCTCGGGCAATCCGGCGATCTCGACGGTCTTCGATTGAAGGATGCCCGGCCCCGACAGCGTGAAGGACTGGCCCTCGCTAAGCCCCGCGACTTCGATGACCAGCGTCGTCGAACGGTCCGGGTATTCCTGTGTGCCGAGCGAAAACAGGCCGAAGGAAGAAGGCGTCACGCCCGGCTCCGCGAACGCAAAACGAGCCTCTGCCTTTTCGCGGGTTATCGTGGCACCAGAATGGAAGCCGATCCATTCGCCGACTGCCGATTTGGCAAAGCCGGCGCTGAGCCATACCGGCGTGTCATGGTCGCAAAGCGTCAGGGCGATTGCGCCGGCCGCTGCTCCGAGCGGATCGGGCTGTCCGGCGTCATGTTCGACAGTGTGGATCGAGCCCGGCCGCGCCATGCCGTCCATCAACTTGCGGAATACGCTCTGGGACTGGAAGACCGGATCGGAAAAGCCGCCGGTAAAGGCCTGTGTATCGGTAGACATCAGTCTTCTCCCCGAACCATGGTGAAGAAATCGACCCGGGTCGCAGCCGTCTCTTCGGCCTTCATCTTCTTTTCTGAGGCGAGGCGATATTCGACAGGTGCGAGAACGGCATTTTCGACATGGTCCCTCGTGGCATCTTCCTGCCACAGCGCATCGAAGATCGCGGCGAGCCTGGCTTTCTGCTTGTCGGTTCCAAGCGCCTGCGCATGGCCAATCGTGCCGGATGCGAGTGCGACGGTTGCGCGTGTCACTGTCGCTTCGCCCAGATTGAAGGGGCTGCCTCCACCGCCGATGCGACCGCGCACCATCACCAGGCCAGTCTCGGGGCCTCGCACAGGTTTCGCTTCAGGCTTGTCTTTCAATGCGTCCCATGCGGCGAAAAGTTCATCCGCCATCGCTCCGGCAAGAAGGGAAACACACCGCCTGCGGCCTGCCTGTCCCGTCAGCAGGGTCTGCTCTGCAACATCCATGGCCAATCTCCGTAATGTCTATTGATATAGACAACTATACAATGTAACTTAGTCATAACTTTTGGATATAACAAGCGTGTGACATGGATATGCAGCAAGCGGCCGTTCGCCGGCAAAACGGAGTGGCGCTATGGCGGCAGATCGCAGACCGGATACGCTCGGCCATCGCCAGTGGTGAGTATGATGAAACCGGCAAAGTGCCGCCGGAAATGGTGCTTGCGGCGCAGTTCGGCGTCAACCGCCATACCGTGCGCAGCGCCTTGGCGGCTTTGGCTCAGGAAGGCATCGTTCAGGCTGTTCAGGGCCGGGGAACGCTGATCCTGCGGAAGGAGAGGCTGAATTTTCCGATTTCGCGTCGCACGCGCTTCAATCAGGGCATTGGAGATCAGGCCCGGGAAAAGGAAGGCATATTGCTCGCCTCATCCGAAGAATCCGCGACGGCCGATCTCGCCGCTCGATTACAATTGCCCGTTGGCACGCGGCTTATCCGCCTGGAGACCCTGAGAAAGGCGGATCGCCGGCCCGTCTCGCGCGCGACGACATGGTTTCCGGCGGAACGATTTGCCGGCATGGCCGAGGCCTATCGTGACAGCGGCTCCATCACCGCGGCCTTTGCGGCTGTCGGCTTGCCGGACTATGTTCGTGCCTCGACGGAAATTACCGCCGTCCACGCCGACAGTGACGACCTTTCCTCCCTGGAACTGTCACCGGGGGCGATCGTGCTCGTCACCCGGGCGCTGAATGTCGATCCCGACGGCGTGCCGGTTCAGTATGCGGTCAGCCGCTTCTCCGCTGATGCGGTGCAGTTCACGATCGAGAATTGACACCGCCGAAACAGAAAACGCCAGCCGCAGTTTCCTGTCGGCTGGCGCTGCAATTATTGGGCCCGGAAAGCGCTTAATGCGCGCCGGACATGTCGCCGAGCACGTCCTTGGAAGCGACCGTCGAGTCTGCGTTGAGCTTGTAGACCATCGGAACGCCGGTTGCGAGGTTGACGCCGAGGATCTGCTCCTTCGTCAGCTTGTCGAGCACCATGACAAGCGAACGCAGCGAATTGCCGTGGGCAGCAACCAGAACCTTTTCGCCGCGAAGGACGCGGGGCAGGATTTCGGTCAGGTAATAGGGCCAGACGCGGGCGCCGGTATCACGCAGGCTTTCACCGCCCGGAGGCGGGACGTCATAGGAACGGCGCCAGATGTGAACCTGCTCTTCACCCCACTTGGCGCGGGCATCGTCCTTGTTGAGGCCGGAAAGATCGCCATAGTCGCGTTCGTTGAGTGCCTGATCCTTGATCGTCTTAAGGTCCGGCTGGCCGACCTTGTCGAGCACGATCTTCAGCGTCTTCTGTGCACGCTGCAGGTCAGAGGTGAAGGCGATGTCGAATTTGATGCCGGTCTCTGCCAGTGCCTGCCCGCCGGTTTCGGCTTCCTGGATTCCGAGCGGGGTCAGGTCAGGGTCCTTCCAGCCGGTGAACAGATTTTTGAGATTCCAGTCGCTCTGGCCGTGGCGAACGAGGACAAGGGTACCGCTCATGAGAAAGACCTCCGTATATTATTGATTTGAGAGCCCGAGCACGTCGAGCATCGAATATTGACCGGGCTTCTTATTGCGCGCCCAGAGTGCGGCCGCAACTGCCCCGCGAGCGAAAATCGAACGGTCCCGGGCACTGTGCGACAATGTAACCAGCTCGCCTTCGCCGGCCAGGATGACGGAATGATCGCCGACAACCGAGCCGCCGCGCAGCGTCGCAAAGCCGATCGTGCCACCGGCGCGCGGGCCGGTATGGCCATCGCGTACGCGGACCGATTGTGAGGCAAGATCGATGCCGCGCCCTTCGGCGGCCGCTTCGCCGAGTAGCAATGCGGTGCCCGACGGCGCATCGACCTTGTGCTTGTGATGCATCTCGACAATCTCGATATCCCAGCCATCTGCCGGCAATGCGCGGGCAGCCTGCTTGGTCAGAACGCTGAGAAGATTGACGCCGAGGCTCATATTGCCCGACTTCACCACCCGTGCATGCCGGGCGGCAGCGGCGAATTTCTCCTCGTCATCGACCGAGCACCCGGTCGTGCCGATGACATGCACGATGCGCGCTTGTGCGGCGAGCCCTGCGAAAGTGACGCTGGCAGCAGGCGCGGTGAAATCGACTACGCCTTCTGCATTGAGAAAGGCCTGAAGCGGATCGCTGGTAACCGCAACGCCGATCGGTCCGAGACCCGACAAATCACCGGCATCTTTCCCGAGGAAGGGAGAGCCTTCGCGCTCTATGGCTGCATGAAGAGTGACACCTGGCGTTTCGTGAATAACGCGGATCAGCGTCTGACCCATTCGGCCGCCCGCACCCACGACAACCAGCTTCATCTCGTTCTCACTCATGTCCTGCCTGTTCCTGCTTAATGATGTTCCGGCGACTGCAGATTGTTGAGGCGAGCGTAGAGGCCGTTCTTGCGCTGGGCAAGGTCCTCATGCGTGCCTTCCTCGACCACACGTCCGTCCTGCATCACCACGATTTTATCGGCGTTGACGACGGTCGAGAGCCGGTGCGCGATCACGATGACGGTGCGGCCGTGCATGGCGGTATCAAGCGCCTTCTGCACCGCAGCTTCCGACTCGTTGTCGAGTGCCGAGGTCGCTTCGTCGAGAAGAAGGATCGGTGCATTGCGCACCAGCGCGCGGGCGATCGAAAGTCTCTGCCTCTGTCCGCCGGACAATGTCACCCCGTTCTCGCCGACCGCCGTCTCGTAGCCTTCGGGCTGCGCCATGATGAAATCGTGTGCGTGCGCGAGCCTCGCGGCCTCCTCGACCTCTTCATCGGTCGCTTCCGGTCGGCCGTAGCGGATGTTGTCACGGATCGAACCTTCGAACATGTAGGGCTGCTGCGAGACATAGGCGAGCTGGTGGCGAAGCGACGATTTGGTCACGTCGGCGATATTCTGCCCGTCCACCAGGATCTCGCCTTCGGCCGGATCATAAAACCGCGGAATGAGGTTGATGATCGTCGATTTACCCGCACCCGAAGGTCCGACCAGAGCTGTTGTCTTGCCGCCTTCAGCGACGAGATTGACGCCGCGCAGAATTGGAGCACCATCGGTGTAGGAAAAGGCGACGTTCTTGAGCTCGACCTTTGCTTCGCTGATGGCGAGGTCTGGAGCACCGGGCTTTTCGCGCTGTGCCGGCTGTAGATCGAGAAGGGCGTAGATCATCTGCGCGTTGACGACGGCGCGGTCCATCTGCACCTGAAGCTTGGCAAGCCGGCGTGCGGGATCATAGGCCATAAGCAGCGCGGTGACGAAGGCGAAGAAGGCGCCCGGTGGCACGTTATCGTAGATCGAGCGAAATGCGGCATAGGCCAGCACGCTCGAAATGGCGAAACCGGCAAAGGTCTCCGTCAGCGGTGACGTACGCTCGGAAAGCCGCGCTATACGGTTGGAGCGGGCCTCGGCCGTCTCGATGATCCTGTTGACCTTCTTCTCAAGCTCGTGCTCCATCGTGAAGGCCTTGACCACCGGGATACCCTGGATCGTTTCCTGCATCGCGCCAAGCACGCGGCTATTGACCTCGACCGCTTCCCGCGTCGCCAGTCTCAGCCGGCGTGAAACATAGCGAAGTGCATAAAGCAGCGGTGGTGCGACGGCAAAGACGATCAGCGACAGAACCCAGTCCTTGGAGACCATCACGGCGACAAGCGAGACGAGTGTCAAAAGATCTCGGGCGGTAGAGGTGACCGTGAGGTTCATCACATCGCGGATACCGGCAATATTCTGGCTGACCTGGGCAGCCAGATGCGAGGAGCGGGCCTCGGAGAAGAACCCGACCGAAAGCGTCATAAGATGGCTGTAGAGCCGACGCTGGTAACGCGCCACGATATTGTTGCTGATTTTCTGCAGCGCAACTGCCTGTCCGTAGGTGGCAAAGCCGCGCAGCACGAAGGCGGCGAGGATCGAGCCGCAGATCAACCAGACGATATCGGCGCGACGATTGGCGAACGCCTCGTTGACCACCTTCTCCATGATCCAGGCGGTGAATGCGGTCGACAGCGCCACGACAATCAGACAGCTGATCGCGAAGACATATCCGCGGATATGGTCGCGGCCGTTTTCCGAAATGATACGCTTCAGCACGCTGACAACGGTGCTGGAATCAACGTGGCGCTTTTTTTCTTTTTCAGCCTTCAACGGAAAGTCCCAATTCGGCAGGGTCACTGCACGGTCTTAACAAAGGGGCTTGTTAACCCCTCGGGCTTGGTTTTGCCAGTCGACCTCTGCCGGATTCGTTAACGGTGTGACTTTCCGGCATTCATCGGCGCCAGCACCGGCCATCTGTAACAATACCATAAGAAGTCGGCATGCGTGCATAGCTGGCGAGACCTGCAAGGGCTGCCTGCGGATGTGTGACGACGAAGGTCGGGATCGTTTTCATCAACTCCTTATGCGGCGCTTTGTCTTCGAAGGCCGCCCGGAACAGAGGCTTTTTCAGCTCCGGCAGGATTTTTGGCGAAATGCCGCCGCCAAGGAAAACACCGCCGCGAGCCATGAAAATGAGGGCAAGGTCGCCGGCGAGACGGCCGAGATAGGTTACGAAGAGTTCGAGTGCTTCGGCAGCCTGTGCGTTCTTTCCGCTCAAGCCCTCTTCCGTCACGTCGGCCGGTCGCTTCATCATTGGTTCGACGCCATCGGCGGCACAGACAGCATTATAGATGTGCAGAAGTCCGCGGCCGGAAATGATTTCCTCGGCCGAGACCCGTCCCTCAATGGTGACGAGATGCGGAAAAATTTCGAGATCGCGTGGCGTGCGCGGGCCGATATCGACATGTCCGCCTTCTCCCGGCACCGGGAACCATGTGTTATGGGCGTGAAGCAGGCCGGCAACACCAAGGCCGGTGCCAGGACCAAGGACGACACGCGTCGCGTCCACGGCCGGCAGAGCCGGGCCGATCGTCGCGCGGTCGCCATCGGTCAGTGTTGCGATGGCCAGCGCCTGGGCTTCGAAATCGTTGAGCACGAGCACCGCGTCGAAGCCGAGTTCGCCGATCATTTTCTTCGGCCGCACGATCCAGTCGCAATTGGTCAGATCGATCTCATCGCCATCAATTGGCCCGGCAATCGCAAGAATTGCAGAACGTGGCTTGGCAAGATCGGCATTTTTGAAAACCTTGTCGATGATCGCGTCATCGATCGTCTCGTAATCCGCCGTCTGAGCATGGACGAAATCAGTTGCCTTGCTCTCGGCATCGACAAGAATGGAGAAACGGGCATTGGTGCCGCCGATATCTCCGATCAGGATAGGAAAGGGCAGTGCTTCGGACTGAACATTGGCCATATCAACGGATCTCGCGGATTACTGAAAGTCGATGAGATGTTCCGCGGTGGCGCGGTTCAGCGCCATCGGGATGTCGTAGACGGTGGCAAGCCGGGTCAAGGCCTTGACGTCCACATCGTGTGGAAGTGCCGAGAGGGGGTCAATGAAGAAGACCAGCATGGTCACTTCGCCGGTCGCAATCATCGCACCGATCTGCTGATCGCCGCCGAGCGGACCGCTTTTCAGTCGCGTGACATCCAGATCCGGAGCGGCGTCTTGCACACGGCCACCGGTCGTACCCGTCGCAACAATGCGGAATTTCGACAATGCCGTCTGACGCTGCCGGGCAAAATCTGCCATGTCGTCTTTTTTCAGATCATGCGCGATGAGCGCGATGCACGGCTTTACCGATTCCAAGGCATTCCTCCATCGGGCCTTCGCAAGGCCCCTTCCATTCGCTTTGGCGTTCTATCGTGCCGTCATTCAGAATGGAAGGCTCGGCGTTGTCGCTGCATATGCCGGATGCCGAACGGGCTTAACGGAATGGGCGCTCGCGCGGCAGAGGTATGTCCGCGGGAACATTGGCCGGATTGGACGTGATGGCATCTATCTGGCCAACACTTGCAGGCGCGGACGGTTGGCTTGAATAAGCGACCGGTGCTCCTCCATAAGTCGCCTCCGCTTCCGAGCGAGCTTGTGCCGCAAGCACTGCTGCGCAGGCACGCGGAAGATCCGACACCATGACCTGTCGCGGCTTGACCGGTTTCCTGTTCGGATCGGCCGGTTTCGGCGGTGCCCAGGGCTCCTTGGTAAACCACCATGCGAGCGCCTTGCTATCGCAATCGTCCGTGGAAGGCGTTGCCGCCTGCCTTTCGCACCCGGCAGCACCCGGCGGGCAGTTCATGCGGATATGAAAATGCTCGTCATGGCCATAGACGGGCCTTACCTTGCCGAGCAGGCTCCGGTCGCCCGTCCAGGTCTGGCAGAGCTTTTTCTTGATTGCCGGATTGACGAAAACACGCTGCACCTGGGGATAGCTTGCGGCCTGCATCACCAAGCGGGCATGCGTGCTCGTCCACTTGCGCGAATCGACCGTAAGGAACTTGCTCTTGTCCAGCATCGAGGTGAACGGCATATCCTCCCGCTGCTGGGCGGTCATAGGCTGTGCCGGCTTCGGTGTGAACCATACATCGGCATCGAGGCCGATCTGGTGCGAGGCATGGCCGCTCAGCATCGGCCCTCCGCGCGGCTGGGAAATGTCGCCGACGAGAATGCCGCTGCCCCAACCGAGATTGGCCGCATCGCGGGAAAACTGCTCCAGCAGGTCGATCATCGCGGGGTTGCCCCAGCGGCGATTGCGCGAAAGCCGCATCGCCTGCCATGTCGGCCCATCCGTCGGCAGCGCCATGGCGCCCGACATGCAGCCCTTGGCATAAAAACCGAGTGGTTCGGGGGAGGCTGCATTCGGCAGTTTCACGGCGCCGAAAGCCTGCTTCGCAGTGCGCTCTTCCTGCGCTTGGGGTGCTTCCACAAGCGCGCCCAGAAGCGTAGCCGTTGCCACTAGCCCGAGAGCCATCTTCGAGATCGATTTCATCATTACCCGCCGCAAATCACTTTCGAAGCCATTCTACCGCGAAACGCGATTTTGGTGAAATGGCGATGTCTCCTCACTCCAGCCTTAAGATAAATCGCTTGTGACCGGCCGCTCCTGTTTTTTGCCGCCTTTTGCCTTATGCTTCTCCGCAACAAATCGAATGAAAAGGGAAAAACATGGATTTGGCTCGGCTCCGCAAAGGCCTCGCAATCGCCATGGCAGCTTCGCTCATGGCTTCAGGGGCGTTAGCGGATGAGCTGAAATGGCGCCATGGCATGGCCGTGGTCGGCGAACCGCAATTGCCGGTAGATTTCAAGGCACTTCCCTATGTCGATGTGAATGCCCCCAAGACAGGCGAGCTCAAGCTGGCGCAGTCAGGTACGTTCGACAACCTGAACCTTGCGATCGATCGAGGAGCCGTTGCCCCGAGCGTAGTCATGATCTTCGATACGCTGATGAAGCGATCGGAAGACGAGGTGTTCGGTACCTATGGCCTGCTCGCCGAATCGGTTGCCTATCCCGATGACATGTCGTCGGTGACGTTTCGCCTGCGGCCGGAAGCCAAATGGGCTGATGGCGAGCCGGTGACCCCTGAAGACGTCGTCTTCAGCCTCGACAAGCTGAAAGAAAACAGCGCCTTCTATTCCGGTTACTACCGGCATGTGACCGCTGCGGAAAAGACCGGCGAGCGCGAGGTGACTTTCCGCTTCGATGAGAAGAACAACAGGGAACTGCCCTCGATCGTCGGCGATTTCCCGATCCTGCCGAAGCATTGGTGGGAAGGAACCGACGGCCAGGGCAAGAAGCGTGATATTTCCCGCACCTCGCTGGAAGTGCCCATGGGCTCCGGGCCTTACAAGGTTGCCTCCGTCCAGCCCGGCTCGGTCATCCGCTACGAGTTGCGCGACGACTATTGGGGCAAGGATCTGCCGATCAACATCGGTCAGCATAATTTCCGCACCATCAGCTATACTTATTTTTCCGACAGCGACGTTCAGTTCGAAGCCTTCCGAGCCGGTAACATCGATTATCGGCAGGAAAACAGCTCCAGTCGCTGGGCCACGCGCTACGATTTCGATGCGGTCAAGGATGGACGGGTGACGAAGGAGGCACTGACCAACCCGTTCAAGGCGGTCGGTATCATGCAGGCCTATGTACCCAATATGCGCCGTGACATGTTCAAGGATGCGCGGGTGCGCGAGGCGTTGAATTACGCCTATGATTTCGAGGATCTCAACAAGAACCTCGCCTTTGGCGGCCTGAAGCGAGTGGACAGTTTCTTCTGGGGCACCGAACTTGCGTCCTCCGGTCTGCCTGAGGGCAAGGAACTGGAAATCCTCAACGAGCTGAAAGACAAGGTTCCGGCAGACGTCTTCACGAAGCCCTACGCCAATCCGGTCAATGGCGATCCGGCCAAGGTGCGCGATAACCTCCGTACGGCAGTTGGTCTGCTGAAGGAGGCAGGCTACGAGCTGAAGGGCAACCGCATGGTCAATTCCAAGACCGGCAAGCCCCTTAGCTTCGAGATACTGCTGAACAATGCCGGGCAGGAGCGTACTGTCACGCCCTACATCAATAGCCTCAAGAAGATCGGCATCGATGCTCGCATTCGCACGGTCGATGCCTCGCAATATATCAACCGCGTCCGCAGCTTCGATTACGACATTATTTTCGGTGTCTGGGGGCAAACGATGAACCCCGGTAACGAACAGAACGAATTCTGGGGTTCGGAATCCGTCAATCGCCAGGGATCGCGCAACTATGCCGGCATCGCCGACCCGGCCGTCGATATCCTGATCCGCAAGATCGTTTTCGCACCGAACCGCGATGAACAGGTTGCAGCCGTCAAGGCGATGGACCGTGTCCTGCTCGCAAACCACTATGTCGTGCCGATGTTCTATTCCGGTGAGGAGAAGATCGCTTACTGGAACCGCATCGGACATCCGGAAAAGCTGCCGGAATACGGGACCGGTTTTCCCGACGCGTGGTTTGCCAAACAGGCCGGCAAGTAAGATGCTTGCACCTTGAAGGCCCAACTGTTCCAAATGCCCGGATTGATTCGCTTGAAGACGAAGGAAGCCCGCTTGATCGTTGCAGGGAACCGCGGTGATATGCCCGAACCGTTCGGCAGGACGCTCTGATGGGCGCCTATATTCTACGCCGCGTATTGCTGATGATCCCGACCATCGTCGGCATCATGGCAATTTCGTTTCTGGTCGTGCAGTTCGCACCGGGTGGCCCGGTCGAACAGATCATTGCCCAGGTCCAGGGACAGGATTCCGGCGACCGGCTGTCGGGCGCCAGCAATGACCTGTCGGCTCAAGGCATGAGCTCCGATTCGAACTATCGCGGTGCCCAGGGCCTCGATCCGGAATTCATCAAGAAGCTTGAGCAGCAGTTCGGTTTCGACAAGCCGCCGCTCACCCGCTTTCTCGACATGATGTGGAACTATATCCGCTTCGATTTCGGCGAGAGTTTCTTCCGCAACACGCCGGTGATCGACCTGATCATCGACAAGCTGCCGGTTTCGATCTCGCTCGGCTTCTGGATCCTGATCGTCTCCTACCTGATCTCCATCCCGCTCGGCATCCGCAAGGCGGTGAAGGATGGATCGAGCTTCGACATCTGGACGTCCGGCGTCATCATCGTCGGTTACGCCGTGCCAAGCTTCCTGTTCGGCATCCTTCTGATCGTCATGTTCGCCGGCGGTTCCTTCTTCGACTGGTTCCCGCTGCGCGGTCTGGTCTCGGACAATTTCGACGATCTCACCTGGTATCAGAAGATCGGCGATTATTTCTGGCATCTCACCCTGCCGCTGATCGCCATGTCCTTGTCGGCTTTCGCCACGACGACGCTGCTGACCAAGAATTCCTTCATCGACGAGATCAAGAAACAGTATGTCACGACCGCCCGCGCCAAGGGGCTGAACGAGCGGCAGGTGCTTTACGGCCACGTTTTCCGCAATGCCATGCTGATCGTCATCGCCGGTTTTCCGGGTGCCTTCATCTCGGCCTTCTTCACCGGCTCGCTGCTGATCGAAAACATCTTCTCGCTCGATGGGCTGGGGCGGCTCGGTTATCTCTCGATCGTCAACCGTGATTATCCGATCGTCTTCGGCACGCTCTTCATCTTCTCGCTGATGGGCCTTGTGGTGAACCTGATCTCCGATCTGATCTACACATGGATCGATCCGCGTATCGATTTCGAGCGGAGGGATGTCTGATGAGCGTCCCTTCCACCACAATGTCGGTCGAGACGATGGCATCTGCGAAACGTCCATTCCTGTCGCCCACGACGAAGCGCCGGCTGGCCAATTTCCGGGCCAACCGACGCGGCTTCTGGTCCTTCTGGATCTTTCTGATCCTGTTCACGCTCAGCCTGTTTGCCGAATTCATCGCCAATGACAGGCCGATCGTCGCCTCCTACAAGGGCGAGATCCTCTATCCGGTTCTGGTCGATTACCCGGAGGAAAAGTTCGGCGGTTTTCTCGCGACCACCGACTATCGCTCCGACTTCATCCAGGAAGAGATCAACGCCAATGGCTGGATGGTCTGGCCGCCGATCCGCTATTCCTATCAGACGGTCAATTCGCAGATCCCCCATTCCGCCCCAACAGAACCCTTCTGGCTGATGGCGAAGGAGGATCGCTGCAAGGCCTATCCGCAAGGCGATCAGGATCCGAACTGCATTCTCGGTAACATGAACTGGCTCGGCACCGATGATCAGGCGCGCGATGTCATGGCGCGGATGATCTACGGTTTCCGCATCTCAGTCCTGTTCGGTCTAGCGCTCACCATCTGCTCGGCCGTCATCGGCGTTGGAGCCGGTGCCGTACAGGGGTATTTCGGCGGCTGGACCGATCTTCTGATGCAGCGTTTCATCGAGATCTGGTCGGCCATGCCGGTCCTCTACATCCTGCTGATCATCGCCTCGATCTTGCCGCCCGGCTTCTTCATCCTGCTCGGCATATTGCTGCTTTTCTCCTGGGTCAGCCTTGTCGGCGTGGTGAGAGCCGAATTCCTGCGCGCCCGCAATTTCGAATATGTGCGCGCGGCGCGTGCACTTGGTGTCGGCAACTGGACGATCATGGTTCGTCACCTCCTGCCCAACGCGATGGTGGCAACACTCACCTTCATACCCTTCATCCTCTCGGGCTCGATCGCGACCCTGACTTCGCTCGACTTCCTCGGCTTCGGCATGCCGCCCGGCTCGCCGTCGCTGGGAGAAATGATCGCCCAGGGCAAGAATAACCTTCAGGCGCCCTGGCTGGGTCTGACGGCTTTCTTCACCATGTCGATCATGCTGTCGCTTCTGATCTTCATCGGCGAAGCGGTGCGTGATGCCTTCGACCCCCGCAAGACGTTCAGGTGACATGATGACAGACGCACTCCTTTCCGTTCGTGATCTGTCCGTCGCCTTCCATCAGGGCGACGCCGAAACGCTCGCTGTCGACCGCGTATCCTTCGATATCCGTCCTGGCGAAGTCGTGGCACTGGTCGGTGAATCCGGCTCAGGCAAATCGGTATCCGCCAATTCCATCCTGAAGCTTCTGCCTTATCCGGCAGCAAGCCACCCTTCGGGCGAAATCCTGTTTCAGGGCAAGGATCTGCTGAAGGCATCCGAAGCGGAACTGCGCCATATGCGCGGCAACGACATCACGATGATTTTTCAGGAGCCGATGACCTCGCTCAATCCGCTTCACACGATCGAGAAGCAGATCGGCGAAATTCTGGAGATGCACCAGGCCATGACCGGGGCCGCTGCCCGTACCCGCATCCTGGAACTGCTCAATCAGGTCGGCATCCGCGAACCGGAAAAGCGCCTGACCGCTTATCCGCACGAACTCTCCGGCGGCCAGCGCCAGCGTGTGATGATCGCCATGGCGCTCGCCAACCGGCCGAAGCTTTTGATCGCCGACGAGCCGACAACTGCGCTCGACGTCACTGTTCAGGCTCAGATCCTCGAACTCCTGCGCAAGTTGAAGGGCGAGCATGGCATGTCGATGCTGTTCATCACCCATGATCTCGGCATCGTCCGCAAATTCGCCGATCGCGTCTGCGTCATGACCAAGGGCAGGATCGTCGAGGAAGGCACGGTCGCCGATGTCTTCGAGCGCCCGCAACATGCCTATACCCAGCATCTTCTCGCTTCCGAACCGCGCGGCGAACCGCCGACGGCCGATCCGGCCCGTCCGGTCGTGATGGAGGCAAAGGACCTGCGCGTCTGGTTCCCGATCAAGGCCGGTTTCATGCGCAAGGTCGTCGATCACGTGAAGGCGGTCGATGGGGTGGATCTGACGCTCCGGGCCGGCGAGACACTGGGCATTGTCGGCGAATCCGGATCGGGCAAGACGACGCTCGGTCTGGCGCTCGCCCGGTTGATTGCGTCCGAAGGCCGGATCGTCTTCATCGGCGATGCGATCAACGGTTATTCCTTCAAGCAAATGCTGCCTTACCGCAATCGTTTGCAGGTCGTCTTTCAGGACCCCTTCGGTTCGCTCAGCCCTCGCATGCCGGTAGGCGAGATCATCGCCGAAGGATTGAAGGTCCACGAGCGCTCGCTTTCCGCAGACGAGCGAGATCAGCGGGTGGCCTGGGCCTTGCAGGAAGTCGGCCTCGATCCGCAAACCCGATGGCGTTACCCGCACGAATTTTCCGGCGGCCAGCGGCAGCGTATCGCCATTGCCCGCGCCATGGTGCTGAAACCGCGTTTCGTCATGTTGGATGAGCCGACCTCGGCGCTCGACATGACGGTGCAGGCGCAGGTCGTGGATCTTCTTCGCGATCTGCAAGCCAAGCATGATCTCGCCTACCTCTTCATCAGCCATGACCTGAAAGTGGTGAAGGCGCTCGCCAACCACGTTATCGTCATGCGCATGGGCAAGGTGGTGGAAGAGGGGCCGTCCGAGGCGATCTTCAGGGCGCCGAAAGAGGATTACACCAAGGCTTTGATGGCCGCGGCCTTCAACATCGAAGCCGTGGAAAACGGCGCTATCGGTCAGTAATCAGGGAGAACAGTCTTGTCGGATAAGGGTGCGGTCGTCATTGACCTGAAATTCGGACGTCGTGATGTGGATCAGGCTCTGGTTGGCGCTCTCGCCGGACGCCAGGTCCTGCACGCATCCGACAAATCGGCGGATCTTTCCAATGCAAGCTATGCTTTTCTCTGGAAGCCGGACCTCGATCTCTTCGATCGCGCCCCCGATCTGAAAGTGTTGTTCTCCGGCGGTGCCGGTGTCGATTCCATCCTCGCCACGCCCGGCCTGCCGGATATCCCGATCGTCCGTTTCGTCGATGAAAGCCTTACCACTCGCATGAGCGAGTGGGTCGTGCTTCAATGCCTCAGCCACCTGCGCCAGGTCCCGGCCTATGCCGCCCAGCAACGTGCACGCATCTGGAAGGAATTGCATCAACCGGAAGCGAAGGACCTGACCGTCGGTGTCATGGGGTTAGGCGTGCTCGGCCAAGATAGTGTCCGCAAGCTGAAGATCATGGGTTTCAACGTCATTGGCTGGTCGCGCACGAAGAAGACGAGCGAGGGCATCGAAACCTACGATGCGTCGCAACTCGATGCCTTTCTGGCCCGCACCGACATGCTCGTCGGGCTCTTGCCGCTAACGGACGAGACGCGCGGCATCTTCAACGCATCGCTCTTTTCAAAACTTCGTCAAAAAGGTCCGCTTGGAGCACCTGTGTTCATCAATGCCGGACGCGGTGGCAGCCAGGTGGAAAAAGATCTGATCGCTGCTCTCGAAGCCAAAATCCTTGGCGGCGCGTCTCTCGACGTTTTCGAGCAGGAGCCGTTGTCGCCGGACAGCCCTTTCTGGTCGATGGATAATGTGATCGTCACGCCCCATGCAGCTTCTGCATCCGATATCCGCGCGCTTTTGCGCAATGCGGAGGTTCAGATGGAGCGGTTCGAACGAGGAGAGGCATTGCAGCACGTCGTCGACAGGACGACAGGTTACTGACGGCCTCATGTCTAGCGCCGACAATCGGGCCAGGCGCGCCGGGTTGTCGGTTTCATCGCATGAATGCAGGAGGTCAGGCACAATTATCAGTACTGCGACAATTGAACTGCATCTGGACTTAATCGATTTTTTTCCCGATAAAGCTGCCGGGAGGTGGGATTGTTAGCTTGCCTCTTTAGCGAGTGAGGCCGACCGGTTAAGGCAACCGGGACAGGGGCAGGCATGACCAAGACCGATATCGCAACCAGGGTGTACAATCACAGCTGGAAGCTCGATCCGATCATCCGCAGTCTGATCGACACCGACTTTTACAAACTTCTGATGTTGCAGATGATCTGGAAACTTTATCCGGATGTCGATGCAACTTTTTCCGTCATCAATCGGACCACCAGCGTGCGGCTGGCCGACGAGATCGATGAAGGCGCCTTGCGCGAACAGCTCGACCACGCCCGCACGGTCAGTCTTTCCAAGAAGGAAATGATCTGGCTGGCGGGTAACACGTTTTATGGCCGCAACCAGATTTTCGAGCCGGAGTTCCTGACCTGGCTTTCCAACTACAAGCTGCCCGAATACGAGCTTTCCCGGCGCAATGGACAGTATGAGCTGAATTTCCACGGCAAGTGGATGGACACCACGATGTGGGAAATTCCCGCACTCGCCATCATCAACGAGATGCGCTCGCGGACCGCCATGCGGTCGCTCGGTTATTTCACGCTCGATGTCATCTATGCCCGCGCCAAGGCCAGGATGTGGGAAAAAGTGCAGCGTCTGCGTGAGCTACCTGGCTTGAGGATTTCCGACTTCGGCACTCGCCGCCGCCATAGCTTCCTTTGGCAGCGCTGGTGCGTCGAGGCGCTGAAGGAAGGCATCGGCAGCGGCTTTACCGGCACAAGCAATGTATTGCTGGCTATGGATAGCGATCTGGAGGCCGTTGGTACCAACGCGCACGAGCTGCCGATGGTCGCTGCCGCTTTGGCGCAGACTGATGAAGAGCTGCGCAACGCGCCATACCAGGTGCTGAAGGACTGGAACCGCCTTTATCACGGAAACCTGCTTATCGTGCTGCCCGACGCTTTCGGCACCACCGCGTTTCTGCGGGATGCGCCGGATTGGGTGGCTGATTGGACGGGCTTCCGCCCCGACAGTGCCCCGCCGATCGAAGGCGGCGAGAAGATCATCGACTGGTGGAAGAAGGTTGGCCGCGATCCCAAGGAAAAACTCCTGATCTTCTCCGACGGTCTCGATGTCGATGCGATCATCGCCACCTACAAGCATTTTGAAGGCCGCGTGCGCATGAGTTTCGGCTGGGGCACCAATCTCACCAACGATTTTGCAGGTTGCGCGCCAACCCAGATCGATGGGCTGAAGCCGATTTCGGTTGTCTGCAAGGTCAGCGAAGCAAACGGCCGCCCCGCCGTGAAATTGTCGGATAACCCGCAAAAAGCGACCGGAGATGCCAGGGAGGTTCAGCGCTACCTTCGCCTGTTCGGCGATGACGACCGGGTCGACCAGACACTGGTCGTGTAACTCTTCTATGGAACCTTGAATGAGTAAGCCCCGCCGCAGCGGCGGGGCTTACTCTCAATCCGAAAGTCACTCGATGATCTGCACCACGGTGTGGGTTTGCGGATCGACGATCACACGTTGATTGTTGACGACGGTGTAGGCGTATTTGGTGTTGCTCGGCACCGGCGTCAGCACGACCGTTTCCGGTACCGGCTTGCCGACCACGATCGGTTGCTCGATCGTAACTGCCGTTGTCGGAGCTGGCTGTTGCTCGACATAGGTAATCACCTCGCGTGGCGGCGGGTCGATCGCGGTACCGGCGATCGCGCCGACCACACCGCCCACAGCCGCCCCCACGGGACCACCAACGACGGCGCCAGTCACGGCACCGCCTGCAGCGCCGGTCACGGTGCCCTGTTGTGCAAAGGCCTGGCCCGAAAGCGTTGCTGCGAAGATTACGCAGGAAGCAAGAATGATCTTTTTCATGGTTCTTCTCCTCTTTTGACTTCCGGCCAAAGAACCGCCTGATGGATGAAACGGTTCCGAAAGCCCGCTCACCTTTGTGCAAAGCCCGAAATATTTGGAGATCACTCAGCCTGTTGCAGATTGGTGTTTCTGTCTTTGGCTGTCATCGTGCCGAAGCCCAAAAGCCGCGAGGTTCAAACACTTAACCAAGCCCGGAAAAATGGCAGCGATCCGCGTGATGCCTATTGCCAAGCGGTGAGCGCCAACTATTTGCCGCTTGAGTAATGGGAGAAGTGCCCGTGGAATATCGCTTTCTGATTGTCGAAGACAGCCTGCTCGTCGCAATGGACATAGAGGAGGCCGTTCAGCGTAGCGGTCATGATGTGGTCGGCATTGCCCCCGACATGAAGGTGGCGCTCAACTATACAAGGGACACGGATATCGCTTTCGTCGATGTGCGGCTCGCGGATGGTGAGACCGGCCCGGAGATTGCAAGGGTTTTGGCGGAATACGGTATTGTCGTCATCATGATCACGGGAAATCCCGGGGTCGTTTCCTCCGGTGTCGATGGCGTTCTCGGTGTCATGGCCAAGCCTCTTACGGATCAGGCTTCGATGGATCTCATCCAGTTTGCTGTCGATCGCAAGAACGGAAAGCCCGGCATCCCGCCGGCGCGCCTCAGGCTTTTCCACTAAAGCAATTCCAGCAAAAGTGGGAACCGGTTTTGCGTCCGGAATAGCGTAAAGACAAAGAGATAGGGCGGTTTCGCGTTTCGAAGAAAGGCGGAAATGCTTTAGCGGCTCGTTGCTTCAATCCTTTTGATTGGGTAAGTCATGCCCATCAATGGCGGAAGCGAACATGCGTTTTTTCATTACCGGTACGGCAGGTTTCATCGGGTTTCATCTGGCGCGCAAGCTGTTGCAGGATGGCCATGAGGTCGTCGGTTTCGACGGGATGACGCCCTATTACAGCCTGCGCCTGAAGGAGGCGCGCAATGCCGGTCTTGCGCAGTTCCCGTCCTTCCGCTTCGTTCAGGGCATGCTGGAAGACAAGGCTCTTCTTCAGGAGACGGTCAAAACCTTCAAGCCCGATGTGATCGTCCATCTGGCAGCTCAGGCAGGCGTGCGCTACAGCCTCGAAAATCCGAAGGCGTATCTTGATTCCAACCTTATCGGCTCGTGGAATATCCTTGAGATTGCTCGCGAGGTCGGTGTCGGTCATCTGATGCTGGCTTCGACCTCGTCCGTCTACGGCGCC
Organism: Aliirhizobium wenxiniae; assembly: GCF_019511445.1. Lineage (GTDB taxonomy): Bacteria > Pseudomonadota > Alphaproteobacteria > Rhizobiales > Rhizobiaceae > Neorhizobium > Neorhizobium wenxiniae_A. Next base: position 89,603 of record NZ_JAEUAN010000007.1, on the reverse strand, counting down.
AATCCGGGTATTCCTTTCCGGGAAACCGACAAGGCTGACGAACCGCTGACCTTCTATGCCGCCAGCAAGAAGTCGATGGAGGTCATGGCGCATAGCTACGCCCATCTCTACAAGGTTCCGACCACGGCCTTCCGCTTCTTCACCGTCTACGGTCCCTGGGGCCGGCCGGACATGGCGCTCTTCAAGTTCGTCAAGGCAATGCTGGACGATGAGGAAATCGAGATCTACGGCGAAGGCAAGATGAGCCGGGACTTCACCTATATCGATGATCTGGTCGATTCCATCATCGATCTGTCGAAGGTTCCTCCGTCTGAAGCGAACCGTGTCGCGGAAATCGATACGCTTTCGGCTGAAGGTCCGTTCCGCACAGTCAATCTCGGAGGCGGTCAGCCTGTCGGGCTTCTCGATTTCATCGAAGTCATCGAAAAGGCCATGGGCAAGCCGGCAAGGCGCAAGATGTTGCCCATGCAGAAGGGCGATGTCCCACGCACCTTCGCCAGCCCCGATCTGCTTCTCGCCCTGACAGGACGCAAGCCGGAAACCGGAGTGGAAGAAGGCGTCGGCGCATTTGTCCGCTGGTATCTCGATCACCGATCCGAGATCGAGTGAATAAAGACTTAAAAGCTTCACGCTGTTGGTAACGATGTTGTCACGTCCATAGCATGAGGCTTGTTCTCGCCGTATTCGCACCCCAGTTCGGGAGTGCATTATTATCCAAGACAGGGTCAAAGAGTTAGGCTTAGCTGCGATTTTCGCCAGCTTGGCTTCGCTTTTGAAAGACTTTATGGTGTCTCGAAACACAGATCAGATTTTATCAAAGGTCAAGGGCATGTCACAGGGTTTCAGAGATGCCCGCATCCTCATGTATAGCCACGACACGTTCGGGCTCGGCCACATTCGCCGCTGCATGACGATCGCCAATCACCTGGTCGAAAACTTCCAGGGCGCGCATGTGCTTATCATCTCCGGCGCGACGATCGCCGGTGCCTTCGATTATCGTTCGCGTGTCGACTACGTGAAGATCCCCAGCGTGATCAAGCTGCGCAATGGCGATTACACGTCGATGGACGAGCATATCAATCTCGAAGAAACGCTGGAAATGCGCCAGGCGATCATTCGCCAGACGGCCGAATCCTTCCAGCCGGATATCTTCATCGTCGACAAGGAGCCGCTCGGTCTTCGTCGCGAAGTGGAAGACACGCTGGTCTATCTCAAGAGCCGCGGCACGCTGCTGGTGCTTGGTCTGCGTGACGTGATGGACGCGCCGCATCTTCTGGATGCCGAATGGCGTCGTAACGATGTGATGGCGAAAATCGATCAGCTCTACGATAACGTCTGGGTCTATGGCCCTCCCGATTTTCACGATCCGCTCACCGGGCTTGACGTGCCGCCATCGCTTCGCCGTAAGATGACCTTCGTCGGCTTCCTTCAGCGCAAGGCCTGGACAAAACGAACGACATCGCTGCCGAAGCGCGACGGCTATATTCTTGTGACGACCGGTGGCGGCGGTGATGGCTACGATCTCGTCCGCGACGTGATCAATGCCTATCAGGCTGATCCGACATTGACCGAAAAGGCGCTGATCGTGCTCGGCCCCTATATGCCTGGAGAGCAGCGAACCGAACTGCTCAAGGCGGCCGGGCAGCATGACTGTCTCGAAGTCATCGAATTCGACAACCGCATGGAAGACCTGATCGCCAATGCACGGGCGATCGTCGCCATGGGGGGCTACAATACCTATTGTGAGATCCTGTCCTTCGACAAGCCGGCGCTGATCATCCCGCGCATGGTTCCGCGGCAGGAACAGTTGATCCGCGCGATGAGGGCGACCGAGCTCGGGCTGGTGGCCATGCTGCATCCGGACCATTCCTCGGATGGTTTGAGGCTCTCTGCGGCGATAAAGGAACTGCTTCTCCGCGATCCTCCGTCTGTAACGGCACCGGATTACCGCCTCGAAGGCCTGCCCAATCTTTCCGCCATCGTGCAGGAATATCTGCAGGGAAAGCGCCCGGATTATCTCTCTGTCGTCGAGAGCTGATTTCAGCCGGCGTGGCTGAGTTCATCGCGCAGCAGCCGCGCCGTTTCCCGCGCGCCATCCATGTTCAGGTCGAGATGAGCCTTGCCACGTTGCGCAAGCGCCTTCTCGATACCGGTCGCCACCATTTCAGGCGTGATCGCGGCTTCCTCAATATATTCCGCCAGCCCGAGTTCATGTAGTTTCACGGTGCGCGCCGTCTGTTCCGTCTCGCCGCCAGCCGCAAAAGGCACCAGCAGTGACCCGCAACCGGCTCGCAGCACGTCGCAGACGGTATTGTAGCCCGCCTGTGAGATCGACAGCTCTGCACTGCCGAGCAATTGCCGGAAATCGCTTCTGAAACGAAACACATCCATATCGCCGTCACCCATTGAGGCAAGGCTTTCAAAGCTTGCCGCATCGAGGTTCGGACCGGTGATGACGCACCAGCGCCCGGGCGATGCGATCAGGCCGCGCGCCGCAACGGCGGCATTCAGCAATTTCTGCCCAACCGCTCCGCCGCCGGCAGACACGATCACTCGATATTTTTCGGGCGAGGGGGTGGGGGCGGCCGGTGCCACTAAACCGGTATAGAGCACTTTGTCCGCGATCTCATCTGCAAGCGGAAACGTGTCTTCGATCCGCGTCAGATTCCGGTCGCCATGAACGAGCACGCGGTGGAAATGCTGTTTGACCAGCGCCACGGTCTCTTCGTCCCGTCCCGGCTTCTTGTTCACCTGCAGGATATCGCGGATCGAAGCAAACAGCAGCGGCTTTGGCCGCATCGCCTTGATCGCATCGAGAAACGGCAAAAGCTCGAAGCGCATCTGTCGGCGACCGAACGGAAAAGCTTCGGTGATGACGATATTCGGTTTCGTGTCGCCGAGAACCGCTAGCAGCTGCGTCATGCGCTGACGCTCGCCCTCCGGCCCGAGTGCTGCTCCATTGATGTCCTGTAACCCTGAAAACCCCTCGCGGGAGGTAACTTCCGGCATCAGGCGCACATGCTTGATGCCAGGTCCTGGAAAACCGGGCACAGGCAGGCCGCCGGTCACCATCGTCACATCGAAACCATCCTCCGCCAGCGCGGACGCAACCAGGCTTGCCCGGGCGATATGGCCGATTCCGAGCAGATGCTGGACATAGAAGAGCACGCGCGGTGATGTCATGGCTGCGGATGCTCCTTGGTGGCGGGTTGCGAATAGGCTAAGGAGAACAATCTCTCCAGATCGGTTATGCTGGTCTTGTGGTCGAAATGACCGCGGACTTTCGCTTCAGCATTCCTGGCCATCCGGTCGCGTTCCGACGGATGGCGCATCGCGCTTTCTATTGCGATAGCCAATGCCTGTGGGTCTTCCGGTTCGACAAGCAGTCCGTTTTCCTGATCGACGAACAGTTCCGGAATGCCGGAAATCGTTGTCGAGATGCAGAGGATCCGCTGGCTGGCCGCCTCGACCAGAACATTCGGCAGCCCGTCACGATCGCCATCCTTGCCGATCCGGCAGGGTAGGGCAAAGATATCGGCCTCACCATAACGCTGCAGCACTTCCTGTTGCGACATGGCTCCGTGCCAGTTGACGCGGCCCGAAAGCCCGAGTTCTTCCGCAAGCGGCTTCAGCACCTTCAGCTCGTCCCCGCCGCCGACATGATCGAGCCGCCAATGAAGATCGGCAGGAAGCAGCGCCAGTGCCTTGAGCAGGATATCAAAACCCTTTTTCGGCACCGCGCGGCCAACGGCGAGGATCGCGATGGGATCATTCGGATCGGAACCGTCACGCGTAGCGGTTGCCCTGTCGGGGGAGGGAAAGCGGCTGAGATTGAGGCCATGATAGCTGAGATGCACCTTGCCGGCGTTCTCTGAGAGCGTGCGCAGATGATCGGCGCCACCACGGGTGCAGGTCACCGTCCAGCTTGCATCATCGAGCTTGTCGGAAAGTTCCCAGTCGGGGCTTGTCCATATGTCCTTGGCATGGGCGGAAACGGTAAAGGGTATGCCGAGCAGCTGCGAGGCGTAGCGTGCGACCGAAGCCGGTGTGTGGATGAAATGCACATGCAGCCAGTCCGCACCCTGTGGCCACTCGCGGGCAAGCACCAGCGCCTGCCCGAAGCGGCGAAAGCGGTTGCGGCTGATATCGCGCGGCAGGTCGTTCAGGAATGCCTTGGCTGCGGCCCGAAAGGTTGGTTTGCCGAACCAATGGAAAAACCCCTTGGCGACGCGCAGAGGCTCTTCGTGCAGATATTCCGGCAGGTAGTGTACGGGGGCCTCGATCTCGTCATGTACCGGATGCCGCTTCTTGTCGGTCGGCCGACGCATCGACATCAGCTCCAGCTTGAAGCCTGCCAGTTCCAGGCCGCGCAGTTCCTGCGCGATGAAGGTCTCCGAAAGGCGTGGATAGCCCTTCAAAAGCACGACCATCTTTTTCGGTATGTTCAACGTCGTTCCTATGCGGTCTTTGCCGGCCGATATCCCCTGCGAGGATCGGCCGGCAAAACCAGTATCCGCCCGTTCTGAGCCGCGCAAGTCAGTGATAGGGGTCCGCCGCGTCGCGCAGGCCGTCTCCCAGGAAGTTGAAGGCGAGAATGACCAGAATGACCGGGATGACCGGAATAAGCAGCCAGGGATAAAGAGCAACGACATTCACCGTACGCGCCTCGGTCAGAAGCACGCCCCAGCTCGTCACCGGCGGCCTCAGGCCGAGCCCGAGAAAGCTCAGCGTCGTCTCGCCCAAAATCATGCCGGGAATGGTCAGCGTCGCGCTGGCGATAAGGTGAGACATGAAGCCGGGAATAAGATGACGGCCGATGACGCGCCAGTGATTGGCCCCCATCAGCTGCGCCGCCATCACATAGTCTTCCTCGCGAAGCGCAAGCAGCTTGGAGCGCACCGCACGTGCAAGTCCGGTCCAGTCCAAAAGCCCCAGAATGAAGGTAATGCCGAGATAGATGACAAAAGGGCTCCAATCGACCGGCATGATCGCGGCAAGCGCCAGCCAGAGCGGAATGCTGGGGATCGATTGCAGCACTTCGATGATACGCTGTACCACCAGATCGAACTTGCCGCCCCAATAGCCGGCAAGCCCGCCGATCAGAATGCCCAGCACAAAGCTTGTGGTGATGCCGAGAAGGCCGATCGTCAGCGAAATTCGCGCGCCATAAATGACCCGGGACATGACATCCCGCCCGAGCCTGTCGGTTCCGAACAGGAACATCTGGCCGCCTTCCGCCGGGCAGATGAGATGCCGCTCCGCATCGATGAGGCCCCAAAACTTGTAGGGATCGCCCTTGCAGAAGAAGCGCAGCCGCTGCACCTGATCGGGATCGTCGGTATAGACGCGCTTCAGGTTCTCCATGTCGAGCGTCATTTTCTGCCCATAGACGAACGGACCGACGAACTTCCCGTCATGGAAAAGATGCACCGATTGCGGCGGCGCATAGATGTGATCCATGTTGCGCGTATGGAGATTATACGGCGCCAGAAACTCGGCGATGATGATCGACAGGTAAGCGAGCAGCAGGAATATGCCGGAATAAAGCGCCAGCTTGTGCCGCTTGAACCGCCACCACATCAGGCGAAACTGTGATGCTCGCTTGGCAAGCGGCACGCCTTGTCCCGTCTTGTCGAAAGCATAGGGGTCGAAAGGCGCTTCAGAAACGTAATGCGGCAGCGGCTGGCCGTCCGGGGGCAATTGCATGCTCATCGCGTCCGTCCTCCATAAAGACGGATGCGCGGATCAAACAGCGCAAGCGCGATATCCGAGATCAGCACGCCGACCACGGTCAGCACGGCGAGAAACATCAGGAACGATCCGGCAAGATACATGTCCTGTGTCTGTAGCGCCTTGATCAGCATCGGCCCGGTCGTCTCGAGCGACAGCACGACGGCGGTGATTTCCGCACCGGAAATGATCTGCGGCAGGATGGAGCCGATATCCGAGATGAAGAAGTTGAGCGACATGCGCAGCGGATATTTCGTCAGCACCTTGAAGGGATGCAGCCCCTTCGCCCGCGCCGTCATCACATATTGCTTGCGCAGCTCATCGAGCAGGTTTGCCCGCAGCCGCCGCACCATGCCGGCGGTTCCGGCCGTGCCGATGATGATGACCGGGATCCACAGATGTTCGAGGATCGACATCGCCTTGTCCCAACTCATCGGCTGGTTCAGGTATTTCTGATCCATCAGGTGGCCGATCGACGTGCCGAACCAGACATTCGCGAAATACATGAGGATCAGCGCCAGCACGAAATTCGGCACGGCAAGGCCGATCAGACCAAGCAGCGTCAGCCCGTAATCACCCCAGCTATACTGGTGCGTGGCGGAATAGATGCCGATCGGGAAGGCGAGCAGCCAGGTGAGGATGATCGTTACGACGGAAACGAGAATGGTCAGCCACAGCCGGTCACCGACGACGTCGGAAACCGGCAGCCGGTATTCGAAGGAATAGCCGAAATCGCCGACCATCATCCCGCCGACCCAGTGCAAGTAGCGGATCGGCAATGGCTGGTCGAACCCGTAGCGAGCCCTCAGCTCCTCGATCTCCTGCATGTCGGCGGGCTCGCCGATCGCCCGCATTTCTGCGACATAGCTCTCGAAATAGTCGCCCGGCGGCAGCTCGATAATGGTGAACACCAGCATGGAAATGAGGATCAGCGTCGGGATCATCACCATGATCCGCCAGAGAATATAGCGGATCATACGTGATCCTCCTCATACCAGAAGGTGTCAGGCATATAGACGCCGAGGAAGGATGTGGGGTCGTAGCCGAACAATGCTTTTTCCGGAATGTTGCGTAACTTCGATGAATAGACGAGTGGCTGAAGCGCCTGGTTGATGATGCCGATGGTAAAGACGCTCTGGGTGAAGATGGTCAGCATCGAATGCCAGATGGCTTCCCGCTCCTCATGCGTTCCAGCCGTCTTCCAGTCCTTCATAAGTCCGAGAAGCTGGATGGCTTCCGGCAGGTCGGGCGGGTGGCCATCGCGTCCGCCGGAAAGATAGTGAAGCCCCCAGACCGGCCACTGCATCTGATCGTCGAAGGTCGGCGCCAGTTCGTTGGGCGACATTTCGGCCGTCGGCACGCCATTGTCGAGACCCATCCAGACGCACATCAGCGTCTCGCCGCCGATCACCCGCTTGCGAAAGATCTCGCGTTGCGACACGCGGGTAAAAATCGCAATGCCGATCTTCGACCAGTGATCGGTGATCAGTTCCAGCACGTCGCTCTCGAACGTGCTTTCGCCGGCGCTTTCGACGATGATCTTTGCCGGACGTCCGTCTGGCAGAAGCCGCAGGCCATCCTCGTTGCGCTTCGTCAGGCCTGCTTCGTCCAGCAACCTGTTGGCCATGTCGATATCGTGGCTTGCCCAGGCCTGCTCGTATTCCGGCTTGAACAGGGGACTGTCAGGCAGGATCGAGTTTCCGGCTTCATGCGCAAGGCCGAAGAAAACCGCCTTGTTGATCTCCTCGCGGTCGATTGCCAGCGACAACGCCCGTCTCACCCGGACATCCTGAAACAGCCCGCGCCAGACATCGTCCTTGCAGTTGAGGTTGGGGACCAGCGCCACGCGCGAACCCTGGGTCCGCTTCCACAGATCCACTTTCATGGGCAACCGCTTTTCGGCCGCCTTCAGGAACGTATAATCGGAGAAATCGACATTGGCGAATTGCAGGTCGCTATCGCCGGAACCCGCCTTGGCGGCGATAAGATCGGGCGAGCTGATATTCAGCACCATTTTATCGATATACGGCAGCTGCAGTCCGTTCTCGTCGACACGGTGGAAGAACGGATTGCGCAGGAAGACGAACTGCCCGGCCGGCGGCTTGGTGCTGTTATACCAAGGGTCGAGCGTCGGCAGCGCCGGGTTTTCCGGGCGTACCGTGCGCGACATCCGCTGGTGCAAGTCGGTCCAGTCCTGCGCCTTGTACGTCTTCAGCATCTCGGCAATCTTGTCCGCGCTTTGGTAGCGTGGATGAAACTGCTTCAGATAGGCCGACGGCATGTAGATGATGAGCGGCGAAGGTTTCGCCAATTGTGCCAGGAAATCCGGGTTTGGTTCAGCCCAGCTGTATCGTACTGTCCGCTCATCCAAAATCTCGAATGTCGGCCCTTTGCCGTTGACCCTGAGATCGACCGGAATGCCGCCGCGATGAAGCTCCTTGTTGTTCATCACGTCTTCCCAGCTGTAACGGAAATCCTCCGTTGTCAGCGGTGAGCCGTCCGACCATTTGTGTCCCTCCCGCAATGTGAAGGTGAACACGCGATCTTGTTCGGAGGTGAAACTTTCCAGAATGTCGGCCTGCAGGTTCAAATGCTCGTCGTAACCAACCAGACGCGAATAGCTGCTGATCGGCATGAGGCGGATATCGCGCTGGCCACCGATCAGCATGCGCACGACGCCGCCGTGCCGCCCGGGCTTCATACTTTTCGCACCGATGTTGACGACGCGCGGATTGCGCGGCAACCGCTCCGCAACATCCGGCAGCTTGCCGGCCTTGATGTCGTCGGAGAGATAATCCGAACCGGTGAAGGCAGCCCTCGCCTGAAAGGGTAGAAGAGCTGTCGCCATAAGGCTGAGCATTGTCCGGCGTTTGATCATGGCTGCAGCTCCCGGATACTCGCCTGAGGCTTGGCCAGAACGAAATGCCCACCGCCGAGATCGATCTGGGTCAGGCGCTCGCCCTCATCCTGAATGAAGGCCGGGTTCCAGTCCTGGGTCGGCTTTTTCGGAATGTCGAGCTGGTCGAGGTTCAGCGGACGGTCGAGGTCGGGGATGGGTACTGCCGCGATCAGCCGTCGGGTGTAAGGATGCATCGGGTTGCGCATGATGATCTCGCAGGGGCCGATCTCGACGATCCTTCCTGCATACATGACGGCCACCCGGTCCGCCATGTAGTTCACCACGGCAAGATTATGCGAGATGAACAGGTAGGTCAGACCCAGGTCCCGCTTGAGATCCTTCAGGAGATTGAGGATCTGCGCCTGGATCGACACGTCGAGCGCCGAGACCGGCTCATCGCAGATCAAAAGTTCAGGGCCGAGCGCCAGAGCCCGGGCAATTCCGATACGCTGCCGCTGGCCTCCCGAAAAACTGTGCGGATACCGGCTCAGCGCATTGTCATCGAGACCGATCGTGCGCAGAAGCCGCCGAACCGCCTCCAGACGCGTGGCGCGCGACCCGCGGCCATGAATTTCCAGCCCCTCGCTGATGATTTCCCGCACGGTCATCCGTGGTGAAAGCGACGAGATGGGATCCTGAAAAACCATCTGTATGCGCTGGCGCAGCATGTCCAATTCTTCGCCTTGCGCAGAAAGAACATCGATCGGTCCCTTCTCGCTTTCGAAGACGACAGCACCTGTATCCGCGGTCAGCCCACGCATCAGGATCTTGCTGAGCGTGGTCTTGCCGCAGCCGCTTTCGCCGACAAGTCCAAGGCTTTCGCCGCGCCTGATATCGAAGCTGACATCATCGACGGCAAGCGTCACATTGCTTTCGTGGCTGCCGAGCTTGCGCTTCTTGGCCTTGAACGTCTTGCTGATGTGATTGACTGAAAGGATCGTCCGTGAACCGCCCGAATTGAGGTAGCCGGTTTCCATCAGGCTGGCGGTATCGATATTGATCTCGCGAAGCGGCTTCAGACGCTGGCCACGCTCCATCTCGAATGTCGGGATCGCCGAGATCAGGCCCTTCGGATAGGGATGCACCGGGCGGCGAAAAATATCGTCCACACTGCCTGCTTCCATCACCTCGCCGCGATAGGCGACAACCACTTCGTCGGCAAGATTTGTGACGATGCCGAGATCATGGGTGATCAGCAGCATCGCCATGTTGAAACGCGATTGCAGGTCACGCAGAAGCTTGAGGATCTGTGCCTGGATCGTCACGTCGAGCGCCGTCGTTGGCTCGTCTGCGATCAGGAGGGCAGGGCGACAGACAAGCGCCATGGCGATCATTGCGCGCTGGCGCATTCCGCCGGACAGCTCGAACGGATACATCGCGTGGACTTTGGCCGGATCCTTGAACCCCACAAGGGACAGCGTATCGTAGACCCGCTCCCGCTGCTCAGCAGGTGACGACGCGTCGTGGATCCGCAGCGCCTCATCGATCTGGTTGCCGATCGTATGCAGCGGCGAGAGCGACGTCATCGGCTCCTGAAAAATCATCCCGATCCGATTGCCGCGAATAGCCCGGATCTGCCGTCCGTCCTGCGGCAACTGGAGTAGATCGACCGGGCCTTCCGAGCTTGCCGGATCATTGAACAACACGCGGCCGGATATCGAAGCCAGCGGGCTTTCGATCCCGACGATCGTGCGGCCTATGACGGATTTGCCGGATCCGGACTCTCCCACCAGCGCAGTAACCTTGCCGGGCCTGATCCGCATGCTCAGATTGTTGACGGCCTGAATTCTGCTGCCGAACACCGGGAAGCTGACGCTCAGATTTTCTATCCGCAGCAGGTCGGGCACGAATGTTGTCATCGGGCGGTTTTTCCCAAGGCGTCTCGCTGAAGCAATTCGCATTTCCGTGTGACGGCAAAATCAAATTTGTCGGAATGCATCTTTTGGCACCTGATCAGGTTGACGCTGGAGCAGAGTTGAACGTAGCGCAGAGCTATGATGATAGTCCATGCCATAAGAAGCCTGCCGGATAGCTGCCGATGATTAACGAACCAGACTACAAAAGGATGCTTGGCGAGGCGAAAGCGCTGATCCAATCCGGTAATTTTGTTGAGGCGCGCAATCTGCTGCAGGAGGTTGGCGCGAAGGAGTTGGGAAAAAGCGATTCCGTGACATCGCTTGGCCTGCCGCGGCGGTTGCAGTCTGCGAAGCTGAAGCTGGCGAAAGCCGAGGGCGATGCGGTTGCCAGAAGCGGCTACCAGTTCCACCTCGTCCCGCCACCCGAAAAGCTGGTGCGATACGGCGACTTCTCGCTGGGAGAGCAGACAGCAATGGTTCAGTTGTCGGGCGTCTCCGTTCCCCGATGCATCCACCAGATATGGTTAGGCTCAAGACCCGTTCCTCCGACTGTTGACGCCTGGGCTGCGCATGCCGCAGCGAATGGCTATCAGCATAGACTGTGGCGCGAAGCCGATCTTGCAGAAAATGGTTATGATCGGCACGCGGCGCTTCGGCATATGTTGCAGGAAGGCGATTTTCCCGGTGCGGTCGATGTCGCGCGCTATATGATCCTGCGCGATCATGGAGGCATCTATCTCGACTGCGACTGGTATCCGGCTAACAAGCGCGGCAGCTTTCACGACCACATGCCGCTGACGGGCCTTTCCGTCTTCGCCGAGGATATTCCGCGCAACACCGGTGCTGGAGGCACGCTTTTCGCCAATTCCTTCATTGCGACGCCGGCAGGCAACCCCGTCTTTTCAAGACTATGCGAAGTACTTCCCTCGGTGATCGAGGATCTCGGTCATGCTCCCGCCTGGTGGTCGACCGGCCCGCTGATCTTCACCGTTGTCGCCCGGTCCGGTCCGGTCAGCCTTGCCGGCGCAGGCTTCATCGCAAGATCGGCACCCGCTGCAGCATCGCTTTCAGACGTTCAGGCTCTGGCTGCGAATGCCGAAGGCCTGCTTATCGCCTGGAAGCCCTGGTAGGGCTTTAACGTTTGCTCATCAACTCGCGGACCGGAATCCATTGGCAGGCAGGATGGCCGGCTGTCAGCTCGAACAGGTCGCTCAGAAAATCCCAGGCTGCATCGTCATGCACGAGATGGTGGGTGAGGACCCCGAGACTTGTCGCCTGCATGGCGCCGGCTTCCAGCCGAGCCGCAGCTTCGGCGTAAAGAATATCCATCGGGCGCCCGCCGCGTGTACCCTTCCAGTCGATGATGTCGACATGGGTATTCACCAGCCGAACCGGCGCATCCACCCGTTCCGAGCCAAAGACGGAGAGACCCTCGTATCCAAGTGACGTCAGATGACGCAGCAGCGGCTGCGCGATACGGTTCCATGGCGGCACCAGCAATGGGACTGCGCGATCACCGAACAGGCCCGAAATTCGCTCCAGTCCTTCCGCCAGTCGGCCAAGCACGACATCTTCCCCGCGATGCAGGCCGAGTTCCTGTTTCTTTTCCAATGCCGGTGCATGATTGGCATGATCCCAGCCATGGACCGCGACGGAAATCAGCGGCAATTGCTCAACAAGTTCGGCCAATGCCGTTGTCGCATGCGCAGGGATGGCGGCGATCGTCAGCGGCGCATTCCAGCGCTTCGACAGATCGAGAAGACGAGACAGCGCAGCCGTCGGCTCTATGGCGTCGTCATCCCGCAGCCACAACTGCACCGTCCTGCCATCCGTGGCATAAGCGTCCAGCTGATCGATAAATTGGCTGCGGCTCATCGCGTCATCTCACATAGGTTTCGAGTATCCGGCCCAGGCTTTCCGCTGCGCCGCCGATTGACCGTTCCTCGGTCGCAAAAATCCTTGCCTCCTCCGCGAGGCGAGTGCGGTATAAGTTGTCGGTCAAAAGACAGCCGATCGCCTTTGCGAAGGAAATTCTGTCGCCCGGCGGTGTCAGCAGGCCTGTTCTATCATGCGCGACAACCTCGGGAACGCCTGCGATTGCTTCGGCAACAACTGGAAGGCCGGCGGCCTGCGCTTCGAGATAGGCAAGTCCGTAAGCCTCACCATGTCCCGGCCAAACGAAAATCGAACCGCACGACAGGAGGTCGGCAATATCACCCTCAGGTAAGGCGCCCAGCCATTCTATCCGCTTGGGGTCGAGTGCGGCGAAAGCCTGCTCCACCTCCTGCCGGCATTCTCCGTCACCGGCGATGGAAAGCGTCCATGGCAGATGCTCGATGAGGTTCAGGCTCTCCGCGAGTGCCCGATAGCTTGAAAGCTTATCGCCCGGCCGCATCATCGCCACGGTGACCAGCCGTCCCGGCTCAGGCGCGGGTTTACGTTGCAGATAGGGCGTGCTGTCGATGAACGGGGCGATGAGTTCCAGCCGCGCCTCAGGCACGGCCGCGTTCAATCCGTCAAGGTCCCGGCGTGTGAAGCAGAGATTGACCGCGGCGCTTTCGAGGCTGTCGAGCAACAGCTCCTGCGAGGTCTCCCACGTTCCAATGTTTCGCCGTGATGAATAGGAGGCTTCCGCATTGATCAGCGGAATACCGAAATGTCGTGCAAGTGCAGGGCCTAGAAGGTCGGGCGCCTTGTAATAGGGATGATAGGTAAACCACAGGTCCGGCGCAGCGAAGCCGGAATGTTCGGCCGCTATCCGTTCGATCTCGCTGGCAGCCTCGGTCCTGTTCGCTTCGAAGGCATCCCGCATGTCGGCCGAGCGCATGAAACTGCGCATCTCGGAAGCAACGCAGACCTCATGCCCCAGCGTCTCCAGCGCGCGGACCAAAAGCCGTGCCATCAACCTGTCCCCGGACGGAACTGGATGATTGGGTGACTTAAGCGGCGAATAGAACAGGATTTTCATAGGCCTGGCATCATGCGGGTTTGATCATCTCCCCGTGACCACTCTTGACACGTCGGCGCATCTCTCACAACTGTCAGCCACTGCCTCATCGCTAGGATTTCTCCCGTTATGACCGATACCTCCCTTTCCTCGACGCTTCATGCGAAGATCACCGCACGCACGGTAAAAGCCGGTGTTGTCGGGCTTGGCTATGTCGGATTGCCATTGGCGATGGCCTTTGCGCGAGCGGGTTTTACGGTCACCGGGTTCGATATCGATCCTTCGAAGATCGAATTCATCGATCGCCGGGAAAGCTATATCGAGGCGGTTCCCACCGATATTTTGAAGGTCGAATGCGAGGAAGGGCGCTTTGCTGCGACCTGCGATTTCGCCCGGCTGGCCGAATGCGATATTATCGCTATCTGTGTGCCGACGCCGTTGACCGCGCATCGTGATCCCGACCTGTCCTATGTGGCAAAGACGGCTGAGGCGATTGCGAAAACCCTGCGTCCTGGTCAGTTGATCGTGCTGGAATCGACCACCTATCCCGGAACGACCGATGAAGTTGTGAAGCCGATACTCGAAAAGACGGGCCTGAAATCGGGCGCTGATTTCTTCCTCGGTTATTCGCCCGAGCGTGAGGATCCCGGCAACCGCCAGTTCCACACGGCCAGCATCCCGAAAGTGGTCGCCGGTGATGGCGAGGCGGCCGCAGGCCTGATGCAGGCGTTTTATGGTGCAACGGTCGAGACCATCGTGCCGGTCTCGACCACCGCGACAGCCGAAGCCGTAAAACTCACCGAAAACATCTTTCGTGCCGTCAACATCGCGCTCGTCAACGAGTTGAAGCTCGTCTACGACGCCATGGGCATCGATGTGTGGGAAGTCATCGATGCGGCAAAGTCCAAGCCCTTCGGTTACATGCCCTTTTATCCCGGCCCCGGTCTTGGCGGTCACTGCATCCCGATCGATCCTTTCTACCTGACCTGGAAATCCCGTGAATTCGAGACGCCCACCCGCTTCATCGAACTGGCCGGCGAGATCAATACCGCGATGCCGCACCATATCGTTACGCGGCTTGCTGAAGCTCTGGATATCCGTAGCGGCAGGGCGCTCAGCCGCTCGAAGGTTCTGCTGATTGGTCTCGCCTACAAGAAGAACGTCCCCGACATTCGCGAAAGCCCATCACTGCGTCTCATGGAACTGATAGAGCGCCGCGGCGGATCGGCAGCCTATTTCGACCCTTACGTGCCGGAAATCCCCTCGACACGTGAATATGCCGAGCTGAAGGGCCGCCGATCGATCGAGTGGGACGAAAACGCGCTGAAATCTTTCGATGCTGTCGTCATCGCGACCGACCATGATAATGTCGATTACGACGCCATATCCCGTTTCGCTTCTCTGATTGTCGATACGCGTAACGTTTTTGCCCGCAGAGGCATTTCCGCGAACACGATCGTCAAAGCCTGAATTACTGGAAAACCGCAAGGTACTGGAAAGCCGATGAGCCGCCTCGATACATTCATCAACCGCATGTCCGCCCAGCGCGATATTCTCAATCACGTCGCGCGCGATCTGGGCCTTCCGCCGGAAGGGGTGGTTCTGGAAGTCGGGCTTGGCAACGGCCGCACCTACAGCCATCTGCGCGAACTGTTTCCGGATCGGCGTGTGATCGCATTTGATCGGGCGATGAATGCGCATCGTACCGCTGCACCCCAGGAAGATGATTTTGTCATGGGCGAAATCAATGAAACGGGCATGAAATATGCCGGATGTGGTGCAGCTCTCGTCCATGCGGATATCGGTACCGGTTATCCGGACAAGGACGCTATCACCCTGTCATGGTTGCCACAGATGGTTGCCGCCATGCTCCAGTCGGGTGGTTATGCCGTCAGTGGCCTGCCGCTCGACCATCCGCAGCTGGACGAGCTCCCACGTCTGCCCTCGGTGAATGAGGGCAGGTATTTTATGTATCGCAGAGCGTGAATGAGTAGGGCCAATCAGGCCTTCTGCAAGGCGCGAACCTGATCGAGTTCCGAGGAGGTGAGGCGCAGTCGCTCGGCGATTGCGCGCGTCATCTTCATCGTCATTCCGGGGCAGTCGTCCATGATCCGGAACAGGTAATCCTTGTTGATCTTCAAGGCCTCGACCACACCTGCGGCCTGAACGGTAGAGCTGCGCGGTCCGTCGCATAGAAGCGAGATATCGCCGACGATCGAGTTTTGTCCGCGTTCGCTGACTTTCACAGGACCGTCTGGCGTGTTGACGAGAAACTCGACTGTGCCGCTGAGAATGAAGTAAGCGGAATCCCCGCTGTCGCCCTGAGTGAACAGGCGTTGACCAGCCTTGAACGTCACGCGTTCGGATGCGAACGCGAGCAGCTTAAGCTTGCAGGTATCCACCTCCGCGAAATAGGGAAGCTTCCGCAACAGCTGGACTTCATCACATAGCAACATCGCTCTTCCGCCTTTCCTGTCGGATCGATGGCTAAGCCACCAGAGCCTTGAAGGTTCCGCTCTCCTGTTCAAGCGTCTCGTATGAGCCCTCTTCGAGGATCGCGCCTCCGTCAAACATGACAACCTTGTCAAACAAACGTGACAAAGAGATATTTGACAAGACCCAGATTACAGCTGGATCATTCTCTTGTTGACCCAGAAATGCAAGTACGTTTTGAACGATTTCCTCCTGGGTGTGCTTTTCGAGCCCGGGAAGCGGTTTGTTGAACACGTAATAATCAGAGCGCCGAATTAATGCGCGAGCAAGATTAAGCTTTCGCCTTTGTATCGGTGTGAGGCGGCGGCCACCGGCGCCAATATCGTAATCAAGGCCAGCTTTTAACAGTTGAGTGGCAAAACCGAGCTCGCGCGAGACACTGGCCGCCAGGGTGCGAAGTTCGATGATGCCATCGGCATTGCTGTTACTCAGTTTTCCGAAAACGATGTTTTCGCGCAAAGTTGCCACGGAAACATATTTGTCGGGGTCATAGCGCTCGATGAGTTCTCTCAGGTGAGACGGCAGCTCGGTATAAAAGAGTTCGCGCGAGCCGACGATCTTGTCCTGCAGTTCGGTTGTCAGAATACCAAGTCGGTATCGTGGCTCGATATATTCAAGCGTCAGTCGAATGAAGGCCTTGTCGGCGCCCGACAGGCGGAAATTGACCGGTTTGGGTTCGTTTTTCCGCTGCAACAGGCTCTGGTAGTAGCTGATATCTTCGGCCGATAGCGTCGTGACCTGCCGGAAGAACGGGTGATCTGCCGGAAGGCCGCCAAAAATTTCAACGAGGTTCGTCGCGACCGTACGCCCCATTTCGACGAACGGGCGTTGCAGCCCGACCTTGTTGAGCGCGGTGTAGAAATGTTCGCTGGACAGTAACTCGTTATCCGGCGTCAGGGGCGCCAGTGTTGCGCCGAAGAGCAGGTTCTCGGCGACGGTTGCCTGGGAGTTATATCCGTCCGGCTCGAAAGGTATGACGAGAGATTCCATGCCCAGTTCGTTCATCCGCGCGCGCAGGGCGCGGCGCATCTCGACGACCTGCGTGGCAAATCCCGGATCCTCTTCCGGATTGATTGTCGAATGAAGCGCAAGCTCGAGCACATCGTCGGTCAATTGCACCGCGTCGAGCGCAGCCAGAAGCGATTTCTGCAAATCCTCCTTGGCGCCATTGCCAAGTGCGGCGTAGCTGTAATCCACCCAGCCGGCTCGGATATCGAGATGCGGATTGCCTGCCTTTTTGGCTTCACGAATCTCCCAAAGCCGTTGCCGCATCTCCTTGCCTTCATACTCGTGCCGCTTAACCGGAGCGTGCTTCAGGCCATAGAGGAGATTGTCTTTCAGGCTTCCGTGGAAAAAGTAGCTGTCCGTGGAGACATAGGAGATGTGACGCCCGGTAACCGATTCCGGAAGCTCCCTGATGTCCTCGTCGCCAAGGCAGATTCGGCCGCTCGACGGCCATGAAAGCCGTCCGAAGGCTTCCGCCATCGCCTCTGCACCTCGGCCCGTATGGTCCACCAGCGCAACCGTCTGGCCACGGTCGATCTTCAGCGTGACGTGATCGACGACCTTCGCTCCGCTGTCATCGTTGAGGGAGACGGAGACTGCCTGCAAGGTTTCGCTGCGATGCTTGGCCGATGCGGGGGTCAGGGTATGGATAGCCGGATTGATAAGGTCCTCGACTTCGAAGTTTTCGAAAACCTGCTCGTATTTCACCTGCACGTCCTGGCGCGCCTGATCCCAGTCGATCAGTTCCTTCAGCGGGCCGGGCAGATCCTTGTAGGCGTTGATCACGGCGACAAGCTGACCGACATCGAGCGTGCCGCGCAATGTCAGGTAGCCGCCGATGAGATAGAACAGGAAGGGTGTCACCTGCGAGAGGAAGTTGTTGAGGAATTTGACCAGGAACTTCCACTGATAGAGATCGTAGCGGATGCGATAGATTTCGCCCAGGCGGCTGGCAACATCGGCGCGCTCGAAGTTCGACGTATCGTAGGCATGGATTGTGCCAAGACCCTCGACGACCTCGTTCACCTTGCCCGCCAGCCGCCGCGCCGTGATCTGCCGCTGCCGTCCGAGCTCGATCAGCCTGCGCCGCATTTTCGGTATGATGATGACCTGTATAGCGACCATGAAGGCCGCGACCATGCCGAGCCAGAAATTCTGCAGGATGATGAAGAACAGCGCCGCCAGCGCCTGGCCGCCCAGAAGTGCAGGCTGGACGAAGGCATCCCCGGTGAAGCCGCCGAACGGCTCCACCTCGTCCTTGATCATGCTGGCAATCTCGGCCCCGTTCAGGCTTTTGGCATGGCGGGGCGGAAAACGTAGAACCCGATCGACGAGTTCGAAGCGGATGCGGCGCAGCAGGCGCTCGCCGAGGCGGCCTTTATAGGTATTTATGTAGTATTTGAATCCGCCGTTGATGATCACCAGCAGCAGGAACACGACACTGAGTGCAACAAGTGTTTGCATGCGGTCGAGCGGAAAGCCGTCGAATCCGAACGTGTAGTCGGTGAAAGGAACCGTAAGAGAGAAATCCAGAAAATTCTGGGTGACACTCAGATCTTCAAAGCCCTGGCCTTGGATCGGCCCGTTGATGATCTGCTTCGGCAGATCGAAGGCAAGGAAATATGGGATCATCGACAAGGCGACAATCAGCAGGATGAAGACCTGCTGTGGCTTTGTATGTTCCCATATGTAACGTAGCAGCGTCTTCTGCATATGCCTTCACCAAAGCGACAGCGTTATCAACTCGGGCATCGGATAAGCTGCATACGGCATTGTATAGCCTGTCTTCCGGGTTTTAACGAGTGCTCATCCATCCGCACCCTTTACTGGAGCGAAGATCTATTTTGGCCGGAGAATGAGTACGGCCAGCACCCACTGCGACAAATTGGCATCTCGTGTCGGCAGGCGCGCCATTCAAGATCGGGCGGAAATTATTCTGCCGGTGTTGCAACTCGACTGTGCAGCCGGATCGTCGAGCCGGTCCTCAGGTCTCCTTGCGCAGCAAGCGCGGGAGGAGAAGCATGGCTGCGAAAGACATGATTGCGAGAGAAAACCAGGTTGCTGCGTAGACAAGGTGGCTGTTGCGGAACTGTATTACCGTCAGGCCGCCGACTGGATAGCCGCCGGTATTCGCCGTTGTATCGGCATCGATGAAATACGGCGCGAGCTTGGAAAGCCCCTCGCTTTCCCCGATCGCCTGCACATCGCGGGAATACCAATTGCCCGCCGATGGATTGTTGCTCCGCAGGAATGCCCCTTCAGGTTCGGAAAGACGCAGCAATCCGGTCACGGTCGTCTCGCCTTGAGGCAGCCCCTCCGACCGGGATGCCGGATCACGCCGATCCGGCGGCACGAAGCCGCGATTGATCAGGACGGTTCTGCCATCAGTCTGGGTGAGCGGTGTTAAGACCCAGAAGCCCGGGCCTCTTTCCGTCACGGCCTGAACGAGGGTTTCGCCGGAGTTGTCGAAGGTTCCATTCAGCGTCACATGCCGATATTCGGCATCTTCAGGGGTTGTCGCCGACCATTCGGCATCGCTCGGTGGCGCGACTGCCTGAGCATGGACACGTGCATCCACGCGGGCAATCAGGTCAAGCTTCCAGAACAGTCGCTGGACCTGCCAGCTGCCGAGTGCGGTAAAGACGAGAGCCGTAAAAAGCAGAAACGCCCGAAAGCCAAGATAAGATTTCACGGGCGTTTCCATTTCTCAAAATTTCTATGCCAGTCCGTCAGGTCTGGGTCGATCTAGTCTCAAGAGCAAGCTTAAGGCAAGTTCTTCATCATCTCGGGCGACATGACCATCATGTTCGAGTTGAGATGATGCATGACCCAGAGCGAGCCGATCAGCGCGATCGCCACGATGATGACCGTGAAGATCAACGCCATCATCGTCCAGCCGCCTTCCGACTTGGTGTTCATGTGCAGGAAGTAGACCATGTGGACGACGATCTGGATCGCGCCGATGATCATGATTGCCGAAACGGTGGCAACCTTGCTGTCCAGCACGTCGCCCATGACCAGCCAAAAGGGAATGGCCGTCAGGATCACCGACAGGACGAAACCCGTCACGTAGCTCTTGAAGGAGCCATGTCCGGCTTCGTGGCCGTGGCTATGGCCGTGATGGGCTTCGTGCGCATCTTCGTGCGAGGTGGAATTGGTGGTCATCCGACGACTCCCATGAGATAGACGACAGAGAATACGCCGATCCAGACGACGTCGAGGAAGTGCCAGAACATCGAAAGGCACATCAGGCGGCGGCGGTTTTCGTGGATCAGGCCGTGCTTGGAGACCTGAACCATCAGCGTCACCAGCCAGATGATACCGAAGGTGACGTGCAGGCCGTGCGTTCCAACCAGCGTGAAGAAGGCCGACAGGAAGGCCGAACGCTGTGGCGTCGCTCCTTCATGGATCATGTGATAGAACTCATAGAGTTCGATACCCAGGAAGGCGAGGCCGAACAGGCCGGTAATGCCGAGCCAGAACAGGGTCTCCTGCTTGGCGCCGCGCTCCATCTGCAGCATGGCGAAGCCGTAGGTGATCGACGAGAAGAGCAGCATGGCAGTGTTGATCGCCACCAGCTTCAGGTCGAACAGATCGGCCGGGGCCGGGCCGGCCGCATAATTGCGGCCGAGAACGGCGTAGGTGGCGAACAGCGTTGCGAAGATGAGGCAGTCGCTCATCAGGTACAGCCAGAACCCCAGGTTCGTGCTGCCTTCCGGATGGTGGTCTTCCTCGAGATAGAACTGCGGCTTTTCCGCAGATTGGCTCTGAATATTGCTCATTGTCACACCTGCTTCGCCAGCAGTTCCGTCCGCTTGGCTTCTTCGGCCGAAACGGTTTCCGCCGGGATGTAGTAGTCACGCTTGTAGTTGAAGGTATGGGCGATCGCGATTGCGATAATGGCGACGAAGGATACGGCTGCCAGCCACCACATGTACCAGATCAGGCCGAATGCCAGGACAACGTTGAGCGCTGCCAGGATTGCACCCGTGCCGGTATTCTTCGGCATATGGATCGGCTTGAAGCCCTGAAGCGGACGCGAGTAACCGCGGTTCTTCATGTCGTACCAGCTGTCATGATCATGCACGACCGGCGTGAAGGCGAAGTTGTATTCCGGCGGCGGCGAAGACGTCGACCATTCCAGAGTACGGCCATGCCAGGGGTCGCCGCTCTCATCCTTAAGTTCCTCGCGCTTGATGTAGCTGACGACGAGCTGGATGATGAAGGACAGGATGCCGATGGCGATCATGCCGGCGCCGACGGCGGCGATAATGAACCAGATCTGCAAAGACGGATCTTCGAACTGGGACATGCGGCGGGTAACGCCCATCAGGCCGAGCACGTAGAGCGGCATGAAGGCGAAGTAGAAACCGACGAACCAGAACCAGAAGCTCATCTTGCCCCAGAAGGGATCGAGCTTGTAGCCGAAGGCCTTCGGGAACCAGTAGGTGACGCCGGCCATCAGGCCGAACAGCACGCCGCCGATGATCACGTTATGGAAGTGGGCGACCAGGAACAGCGAGTTGTGCAGCACGAAGTCGGCCGGCGGAACCGCCAGCATGACGCCGGTCATGCCACCGATGACGAAGGTGACCATGAAGCCGATCGTCCACAGCATCGGGACTTCGTAGCGAACACGACCGCGATAGATCGTGAACAGCCAGTTGAAGATCTTTGCGCCCGTCGGGATCGAGATGATCATGGTGGTGATGCCGAAGAAGGCATTGACCGAAGCGCCGGAACCCATCGTGAAGAAGTGGTGCAGCCAAACGATGTAGGAGAGGATCATGATCACGCAGGTTGCGTAAACCATCGAGGCATAGCCGAACAGGCGCTTGCCGGAGAAGGTCGCAACCACTTCGGAGAAGATACCGAACGCCGGCAGGATCAGGATGTAGACTTCCGGATGGCCCCAGATCCAGATGAGGTTGACATACATCATCGGGTTGCCGCCGAGATCGTTCGTGAAGAAGTTCGTACCGACATAGCGGTCGAGCGACAGCAGAACGAGCGTAGCGGTCAGGATCGGGAAGGTGGCGACGATCAGGATGTTGGTGCAGAGCGAGGTCCAGGTGAAGACAGGCATCTTCATGAAGGACATGCCGGGGGCGCGCATCTTGACGATCGTGGCGATCAGATTGATGCCTGAAAGCGTCGTGCCGACACCGGCAACCTGAAGTCCCCAGATGTAATAGTCGACACCGACGCCCGGGCTGTAATCCGCGCCCGAAAGCGGCGGATAGGCCAGCCAGCCGGTGCGTGCGAATTCACCGACGAACAGCGAGATCATGATGATGATCGCGCCTGCAGTGGTCATCCAGAACGAGAAGTTGTTGAGGAACGGGAAGGAAACGTCGCGTGCACCGATCTGCAGCGGCACGACGTAGTTCATGAAACCCGTCACGAACGGCATCGCGACGAAAAAGATCATGATCACGCCGTGGGCGGTGAAGATCTGGTCGTAGTGATGCGCGTTGAGGTAACCCTCGTTGCCGTTGAAGGCGATCGCCTGCTGGATACGCATCATGATGGCATCCGCGAAGCCGCGCAGCAGCATCACGATGGCCAGGATGATGTACATGATGCCGATCTTCTTGTGGTCGATACTGGTAATCCAGTCGTGCCACAGCGGCCCCCACCATTTCATGTAGGTGATAAGACACAATACAGCGATGCCGCCCAGTGCAACGGCACCGAAGGTCGCGACGAGAATGGGCTCGTGATAGGGGATCGATTCGAGTGTCAACCGACCGAAGATGAACTTCAGGAGGTCTGGATCAGAAAGCATGGGACAACCCGTTCATTGATGTCATACGACGCAAAGCGCCAGGTTTAGTTGTTGTTGAGCTGGGCCGGCGCCGGCCCCTCGTTATTCGTTGCCGGAGCCGAATGACCGGCTTCGTGCGGAGCGTCTTCACTCTTGGCCGGCTCGCCCGATGCGGGGGTCGTAGCCCCGATGGCTTCAGGGGCAGGGCCGTGGCCTGCGGAATAGTGCTCCAGGTGACGATTGTCGTAACGCAGCTTTTCGCGGTTCTCGTGGCTCTCGATGCCGCCGCCGCCCATCATGTCGATATGCATCATTTCGTTCATGCACATCCGGCCGTCTTCGGCACACATGTTCAGAACGCGCTGATAAAGACCGTCGGCGACCGTGGCGTAATAACGGACCGGTTCGCGCTCGCTCGGCTTTTCGAGCTTCAGGTACGCGTCCTGATTGAGTGCGGTGCCGTTCTGCTTGACGCGGGCAATCCAGCCGTCGAAGCCGTCCTGGTTCAAGCTATGGAACTTGAAGCGCATGTGCGAGAAGCCTGCGCCGCTGTAGTTGGACGAAAAGCCATCGAACACGCCTTCCTTGTTGATGACCGCGTGCAACTTGGTTTCCATGCCCGGCATGGCGTAGATCATGCCTGCCAGCGCCGGAACGTAGAACGAGTTCATCACCGATGAAGAGGTGATCTTGAAGGTGATCGGGCGGTCGATCGGTGCCGCCATCTCGTTGACGGTGGCAATGCCGTATTCCGGATAGAAGAACAGCCATTTCCAATCCAGCGCCACGACTTCGACTTCCAGCGGCTTGGTGCCTTCCGGAATGCTGCGCTCTGCGTCGATGCGATCGAGCGGGCGGAACGGGTCGAGCTTGTGGGTGCTGATCCAGGTGATCGCACCGAGCGCGATGATGATTGCCAGCGGTGCAGCCCAGATCACCACCTCGAGACGGGTCGAATGGTGCCACTCAGGGTCGTACTTGGCCTTGGTGTTCGAGTGGCGATAGTGCCACGCGAAATACAAGGTCAAGAACAAGACCGGCACGATGATCAGCAGCATCAGCGCCGTCGATACGACGATCAGGTCGGCCTGCTGCTGAGCGATATCGCCCGATGGAGACATGACCACAAGGTCACAGCCCGCCATGAATGGGAGGATAAGTAGGAGGGAAAGCTGGCAAAGACGCCTTACGATTGGGGACATTGATCTGCTCAAATTTGCTTTTTATCTAGTTCGCCTATCGGAGCGTAGCCCCGATCTCCATGAGGTGTTTCGTCGCAGTGCTACATTTTTTCGCACCACAAATCACCACCTGCTCCACTTGGTGGAGGGCGGCCCTGCGGCGCGCAATCTAGACCATAAACTTGACGGAAGACAGGGGTCTTGGGTTGTGATGCTGACGATTGTGGCGGAATTTGCCATTTTTCGTATATTCACAAATTCTCAGTCAAAATCTTGATTGACAGCAAGTTCGGCCAACATACTCATTGTTGCAATGACGCGAAGGAGGACGTTAGTCATGGCAGAGGCAACAATTCCGGCGACGGGTCCGTCGTCATCGGCGCTTGAAAGGGATGCAAGGCATATCCACGATGACAAGCCGATTTCGGCAGGTAACATCGCCATCGGTGTCGTGATTGGCCGCACATCCGAATTTTTTGACTTTTTCGTGTTCGGTCTGGGCTGCGTGCTCGTTTTCCCCCGTCTGGTCTTTCCGTTCGCGCCCGACCCGGTCACGGCTACGCTTTATTCATTCGCCATCTTCTCGCTCGCCTTTCTTGCAAGGCCCGTCGGGTCATTCGTGTTCATGTGGATCGATCGTACCTTTGGTCGAGGTACCAAGCTGACGACGGCCCTTCTCATTCTTGGCGGATCGACGGCGTCAATTGCCTTCCTGCCGGGTTACGAATCGATCGGCATGTGGTCGGTTGCGCTTCTGGCCCTGTTCCGTCTCGGCCAGGGTTTTGCGCTTGGAGGTGCATGGGATGGGCTGGCCTCGCTCCTGGCGATGACGGCACCGCAAAACCGCAAGGGTTTTTATGCGATGATCCCGCAACTGGGTGCGCCGGTCGGTTTTGCGCTTGCCAGCCTCCTGTTCGGTTATTTCATAGTCAATCTTTCCGATGCCGATTTCCTTGATTGGGGTTGGCGTTTCCCGTTCTTTGTCGCCTTCGCGATTAATGTGGTGGCCCTGTTTGCACGGTTGCGCATCGTCGCATCGCATGAATTCGGCGCTGCGCTCGAAAACCATGAGCTTGAGGCGAAGCCGATCGCGGAAATGCTGCGCCTCCATGGCTTTGACGTCGTTCTCGGCGCTTTTGCGCCCTTGGCGAGTTTTGCAATGTTCCATCTGGTCACCATTTTTCCGCTGAGCTGGGTGACCTTGTATGGTGGTCAATCGGCAGGCACCTTCCTGTTCGTCCAGGTTCTGGGTGCGCTCTGTGGTTTCGCGACAATCGTCTTGTCCGGCTTCCTTGCAGATCGGTTCGGACGCAGGCAGCAGCTTCTGATCGGCGCCTTCATCATCGCCATCTTCAGCTTCAC
The DNA here is from genome assembly GCF_019511445.1 of Aliirhizobium wenxiniae. Taxonomy (GTDB): domain Bacteria; phylum Pseudomonadota; class Alphaproteobacteria; order Rhizobiales; family Rhizobiaceae; genus Neorhizobium; species Neorhizobium wenxiniae_A. Next base: position 64,363 of record NZ_JAEUAN010000007.1, on the reverse strand, counting down.
GGCGCCATTCCTGCTTGATGCCGGAGGCGTGGGACAGGCGGCGTTCATTATCCTGGGCTTCGCGATCCTGGGCCTGTCCTTCGGTCAAGCCTCCGGTTCGGTCTCGTCGCGCTTCAGTGCAGGTTACCGTTACACGGGGTCTGCCCTGACCTCCGACCTTGCCTGGTTGATCGGTGCGGGTTTCGCGCCGCTTGTGGCGCTGGGCCTCGCCAGCAATTTCGGTATCATCTTTATCGGTGGCTACCTGATCTCGGGCGCGATCTGCACGATATTGGCGCTTATTCTCAGCCGTAAGATGGATGTCGTAGACGTTCCGGCGCGTCGATAACGAAAATGCGGCGGCGGGGCGGATCTCTGTCCCGCCGCATCGTCGCTGTCGTAATAATTTCCAGCGACGGTAACCGCTGTGCCAAAGGCGTTTCACCCCGAACGCTGTCATCGTTCTGTAGAAAATAGTTGATTTGGCGCTTGCGCTCATCATGAACCTATGGCAATAGGCCGCTCACCAACGACGCGGGATCAACCGCGCCGCTCAGATGCTGCTATAGCTCAGGGGTAGAGCACTCCCTTGGTAAGGGAGAGGCCGAGAGTTCAAATCTCTCTAGCAGCACCATTTTCCTCCCGATATCACAAATACTTAAAGCACGGATATTGCGCCGGAAAACATGGCCGCCGTTGCCATAGGCAGACGATGGCGCTATCGTTTGGCGCACAACGCCGGTGCTTGAGGGAAAGAGATCTGCGCGATGAGGCTCCTCCGGGCGTTTTTCCATTTTCTGAGTTTTGCAGCGCTCGCTGCAGCCGTCCTCGTCGGCACGATCGATGCGATCCAGTCCGTCTCGTCATCCGATGTGGTGCTGACCAGTCTCGGCAATGCCTGGCTTAATCTCGATCCGGAAAGTCTGACACTGGCAGAACTGTCGGCCGATGACTATATGAGCGCAGATATATGGCGACCCTATGTGGCGCCGGTTCTGGCGCAGCCTGCCGGTGTCATGTTCCTGGTCCTTGCACTGCTTTTCTGGATGATGGGCTACAAGAGAACGTCTTTCGCAGGGCGCTTTTCAGCCTGAACCGGCAAGCGGTGCCTGGGAGGCATTCAGTCCAGGGAAAAACAGATAAACAATGTCGCCAAAGATGGAGGCAGAAATGTTCCTGAACGAGATCTTCAGCAAGAAGACTGTAATGCCCTCTGAGCAGACCGCTCTGCCAGGACGGCCGCAAGAGATCCCGACATCCGAGATCCATTTCGTCAATGGCCACGCCCTCAAGAGCCCTTATCCGCATGGTCTGGAAGTGGCTTATTTCGGTATGGGCTGCTTCTGGGGTGCCGAGCGCCTGTTCTGGAAAGTGCCGGGCGTTTACGTGACTGCGGTCGGTTATGCAGGCGGTATCACGCCCAACCCGACCTATCATGAAACGACAACCGGGCTCACCGGTCACGCCGAAATCGTCAAGGTCGTCTTCGATCCGAAGATCGTCTCCTATCGCCAGTTGCTCAAGCTGTTCTTCGAGGAACATGATCCGACCCAGGGCATGCGGCAGGGCAATGATATCGGGACGACCTATCGCTCCGCGATCTACACGACGAGCGAAAGCCAGGCCGAACAGGCGCGCGAGGCGCTGGATGTTTTCCAGGATGCGCTCAAAAAGGCTGGACGTGATACGCCGATCACCACGGAACTCGCGCCCGTGCCGACATTCTATTATGCCGAAGACTATCATCAGCAGTATCTTGCCAAGAATCCGGCCGGGTATTGCGGTCTCAAGGGCACCGGTGTGTCCTGCCCGGTCGGTCAGGCGGCTTGAGGCTGTGATAAAGTGATCTTGAACGCCGCGGATTTGTGCAGGTCCGCGGCAAATTCATGCAGGCTGCCAAAGGGATAGGCGTTTTTACCGGATGAAAAAAATCTGGTGAATTTTTCTGGCGCACATGCAAGAGTAGGTATAGCCAAGCCTTCTAAGAGGGGGCGGTAACCGCAAGGCGTTCGCTGGCCGGACCCGCGGGAGGACCTAACATTAAAAAAGCAAGGCTGCACCATGAAGAAAACCCTTTTGAGCCTTCTCGCCGTGGCTGCGATGTCGACGACAGCGCTGGCCGCCGAGATCAAGCCGGCGCTGGTCTATGGCACTGGTGGCAAATTCGATAAATCCTTCAACGAGGCTGCCTATGCAGGCGCCGAAATGTACAAGAAGGAAACCGGCACCGATTACCGTGACTTCGAGCCGACCAGCGATACGCAGGGCGAGCAGGCGATCCGCAACTTCGCAAGCCGTGGTTACAACCCGGTCATCGCCGTATCCTTTGCCTGGACTTCGGCCATGGAAAAGGTTGCCGGCGAATTCCCGGATACCAAATTCGTCATCGTCGATTCTGTCGTTGATCTGCCGAACGTCCGCTCCGTCGTTTATAACGAAGCCGAAGGTTCCTACCTCGTCGGCCTTCTCGCCGGCATGGCCTCCAAGACCGGCAAGGTCGGCTTCGTCGGCGGCATGGATATCCCGCTGATCCGCAAGTTCGGCTGTGGTTACGTTCAGGGCGCCAAGTCCGTGAAGGCCGATATGCAGGTCTTCCAGAACATGGTCGGCACCACCGGTGCTGCCTGGAACGACCCGGTTCGCGCCGGCGAACTCACCAAGAACCAGATCGATCAGGGTGCCGACGTGATTTACGCGGCAGCCGGTGCATCGGGCCTCGGTGTGCTGCAGACCGCAGCAGACAACAAGAAGCTCTCGATCGGCGTCGACAGTAACCAGAACCACGTTCACCCGGGTTCGGTTCTGACCTCGATGGTCAAGCGCGTCGATCTGGCCGTCTACAATGCCTATAAGGACGCCGCTGAAGACAAGTTCACCGCAGGCGTCCAGTCGAACGGCATCAAGGATGAAGGTGTTGTCGCTGCGATCGACGACAACAACAAGGCTCTGATCACGCCGGAAATGCAGGCCGCGCTCGACAAGGCGAAGGCCGATATCATTGCCGGCACCGTCAAGGTGCATGACTACATGACGGACAATTCCTGCCCGATGTAAGTCAAGGATCGAAGGGGCGCATGGTGGAACTGCCGCCATGCGCCCTTTTTGCATATCAAGAGCAAGGTCGGACCATTGAGCCTTCAGTCTTCAGCGAATGAGCCCGCGATCGAGCTTGTCGGCATCGACAAGAAATTCGGCGCAGTCCATGCGAACAAGAACATCAACCTTTCCGTCGGCAAGGGATCCATCCACGGCATCATCGGCGAAAACGGCGCCGGAAAGTCGACGCTGATGTCGATCCTTTATGGTTTCTACCATGCCGACGAGGGCGAGATCCGTATTCAGGGCAAGCCGGTCACGATCCGTGACAGCCAGGCTGCGATTGCGGCGGGCATCGGCATGGTTCACCAGCATTTCATGCTGGTCGAGAATTTCACCGTGCTGGAAAACGTCATGCTCGGCGCCGAAGGCGGGCAGTTGCTTGCCAAGGGTGTGGCAGGCGCGCGCAAGGAGCTGAAGCGGCTGGAAAAGGATTACGGCCTGGAAGTCGATCCGGATGCGGTGATCGAGGAGCTGCCGGTCGGCAGCCAGCAGCGTGTCGAAATCCTGAAAGCGCTTTATCGCGGTGCCGAAATCCTCATTCTCGACGAGCCGACGGGTGTTCTGACGCCTGCTGAAGCCGATCACCTCTTCCGTATCCTCCAGGTCCTGCGCGATCAGGGCAAGACGATCATTCTCATCACCCACAAGCTGCGCGAGATCATGGCGATTACCGACACGGTCTCGGTCATGCGCCGCGGCGAGATGGTCGCCACCCGCAAGACTGCCGAGACGACGGTTGCCGAACTCGCCGAACTGATGGTCGGTCGCCGCGTGCTGCTGCGTGTCGAAAAGGGCGACGCCAATCCCGGCCCGGTGCTTCTGTCGGTGAAGAACCTGACGGTGAAGGACGGCCGCGGCGTCACCATGGTCGATGACGTCTCCTTCGATGTCCGCGCTGGAGAAATCGTCGGCATTGCCGGTGTTGCCGGTAACGGTCAGTCGGAACTGCTCGAAGCGCTTGCCGGCATCCGCAAGCCGGTCTCGGGAGAAATCCTGATTGACGGCAAGCCGGTGGAGGCAGCCGACCCCGCTCTTCTGCGCCAGCTCGGCCTCGCGCATATTCCCGAAGACCGCCACCACATGGGGCTGGTGCTGAAATTCGAGGAATACGAAAACTCCATCCTCGGTTACCACCACGACCCGCGCTACGGCCACGGCGCGATGCTGGATCTCGACGCAATTCGAAGACAAGCCGAGGAGCAGATCGAAAAATACGATATCCGCCCGCCGAACCCGCGGCTGAAGACCGCCAATTTCTCCGGCGGCAACCAGCAGAAGATCGTCGTTGCCCGCGAGATCGAGCGCGATCCGAAAATGCTTTTGATCGGCCAGCCGACCCGCGGCGTCGATATCGGCGCGATCGAGTTCATTCACCGTCGCATCATCGAGATGCGCGATGCCGGCAAGGCGGTGCTTCTGGTCTCGGTCGAACTCGACGAGATCCGTTCCCTGTCGGACCGCATCCTCGTCATGTTTGCCGGCAAGGTCGTCGGCGAAAAATCGGCGGATGCGGATGAGCAGACACTTGGCCTGATGATGGCGGGGATCGCAGCGTGACGGTCTCTGTTTTTACTAGAATTTCGGAGTATGGGATGAACGAGGCACGGGTCGAAACCGGGCAAAAGGGGAGGGGCGCATGAGCACGGCTTCCGTTCCATTGCCCGCCTGGATCAATTACGGCGTCATTCCGCTGTTGAACCTCATCCTCGCCTTCTTTTTCTCCGGCCTCGTCGTCTGGGCGATCGGCGAAAACCCGTTCGAGGCGCTGAATTTTCTCATTCAGGGGGCGCTCGGTCGCGGTGATGCGATCGGCTTCACCCTGTTTTATGCCACAAGCTTCATCTTCACCGGCCTGTCTGTTGCTGTCGCCTTCCATGCCGGACTGTTCAACATCGGCTCCGAAGGTCAGGCCTATGTCGGTGGTCTGGGGGCGGCGCTCGTTGCCCTCTCGCTGGATCATTACGTACCGTGGTATGTGACCATGCCGTTTGCGGTCATCGGTGCAGCGCTCTTCGGTGCCGCCTGGGCCTTCATCCCCGCCTGGCTGCAGGCCAAGCGCGGTAGCCACATCGTCATCACCACCATCATGTTCAATTTCATCGGCGCGGCGCTGATGGTCTATCTTCTGGTCAATGTTTTCATCGTGCCGGGCAAGATGGCGCCGGAAACCCGCACTTTTCTGGCCGGCGGACAATTGCCCAAGCTCGACTGGCTGATGGCGCTGTTCGGCATGAAGCTTGGTCCGGCGCCGTTCAACGTCTCCTTCATCATCGCGCTCGTGATGTGTTACCTCGTCTGGCTGCTGATCTGGCGCACCAAGCTCGGTTATGAAATGCGCACGCTGGGCGTCAGCCCGACGGCTGCCATTTATGCAGGCATTCCATACGTGCGCACCGTCATCATCGCCATGCTCATCTCCGGCGGCTTGGCCGGTATGATGTCGCTCAACGCGGTCATGGGGGCCTCGGCCCGTCTTCAGGTGGAATTCGTCGCAGGCGCTGGCTTTGTCGGCATCGCCGTTTCGCTGATGGGACGAAGCCATCCGGTCGGCATCATCTTTGCGGCGCTGCTGTTCGGCATCCTCTATCAGGGCGGTGCGGATCTCTCCTTCGAAATGCCGAATATCACCCGCGACATGATCGTGGTCATCCAGGGTCTCGTCATCTTCTTTGCCGGTGCGCTGGAATATATGCTGCGCCCGGCCATGGTGCGGCTCTACCAGACGGCGACGGGGAAATAAGCCATGGAATATTTCGATACGTTCGTCAGCATTATGGGATCGGCGATCCGCCTCTCCATCCCGCTGCTCTTCACCGCATTGGCAGGCCTGTTCTCCGAACGGGCCGGCATTTTCGATATCGGCCTTGAAGGCAAGATGCTGGCATCCGCCTTTGCCGCCGCCTGCGCTGCCTACTGGACCGGCAATGCCTGGGCGGGGCTTGGTGCAGGCATCCTGATCGCGATCATCTTTTCCATGCTGCACGGTTTTGCCTCGATCACCAATCGCGGCAACCAGATCGTTTCCGGCGTGGCGCTGAACTTCATTGCGGCGGGTCTCACCATCGTGCTCGGCACCGCCTGGTTCAACCAGGGCGGCCGCACGGGGCAGGTGCCGCCGGAAGGTCGCTTCTCCGGCATCATCCTGCCGGGTGCCGACATGATGCGCGATGTGCCGATCATCGGTCCACTTTATGCCAATGTAATTTCCGGCAACAACATCCTCACCTACATCGCCTTCCTCATGGTGCCGCTCTCCTGGTGGGTCCTCTATCGCACCCGTTTCGGCCTGCGGCTTCGCGCGGTGGGCGAAAATCCGGGTGCGGTCGATACGGCAGGCGTATCGGTCGTCTGGCTGCGCTACCGGGCACTGATTGTCACCGGCTTCCTTGCAGGCTTTGCCGGCACCTATCTGGCGATCGCCCAGTCCGCCGCCTTCATCAACAACATGTCGGCCGGTAAGGGTTATATCGCGCTCGCCGCTCTGATCTTCGCCAAGTGGAAGCCGGTGCCGGTCATGTTCGCCTGCCTGCTGTTCGGTTTCCTCGATGCGTTTGCCAATTTCATGCAGGGCAAGTCGCTGCCGATGATCGGCGAGGTTCCGGTGCAGATCTTCCAGGCGCTGCCCTACATCCTCACCTGCGTCCTGCTGGCAGGCTTCATCGGCGTTGCCCGTCCGCCCAAGGCCGGCGGCGTCGCCTATACAAAGGAGCGTTGAGATATGTCTCACGAACTGTTCGAAGCCGCCCGCGAGGCGATGACTAAGGCTTACGCGCCCTATTCGAAATTCCCGGTCGGGGTTGCTCTCAAGGCCGATGACGGAAAAGTCTATCTCGGCGCCAATATCGAGAACCTGTCCTTCCCGCAGGGCTGGTGCGCCGAACCGACTGCGATCGGCGCCATGGTCATGGGCGGCGGAAAGAAGATCGTTGAACTGGCGGTGATCGCCGAAAAACTGCCGCTCTGCACCCCCTGCGGCGGCTGCCGCCAGAAGATCTCGGAATTCGCTTCGGCTGATACGCGTATCTATCTCTGCGACGAGGCAGGTGTGGCAAAGACCGTCACCATGGCCGAACTGCTTCCCTACGCTTTCGAAACGGATGTCATCGGATGACGACGGTAACCGATCTGCTGGTCGAGCGGCTGGATGGCCTCGTGCCGCGTGTGGCGATCGTACTTGGCTCCGGTCTCGGTTCGCTGGTCGAGGGCGTTACCGATCAGGTCCGAATTTCCTATCGCGAACTCGAAGGCTTTCCGGTGAGCGGCGTCACCGGCCACGCGGGTGAACTTGTAGCCGGTTATCTCGGCAGCCAGCCGGTCATCATGCTGTCCGGCCGCGCGCATTATTACGAGCATGGCGATGCCAAGGCCATGCGCTTTCCGATCCAGGTGCTTAAAGGCCTCGGCGTCCAGTCGCTGATCCTCACCAATTCGGCCGGCTCCGTGCGGGAGGACATGCCGCCAGGCTCGGTCATGCAGATCACCGATCACATCAACTATTCCGGCATGAACCCGCTGATCGGCGAACATGGCGATCAGCGCTTCGTCGGCATGACCAGCGCCTATGATGCCGATCTGGCGGTAAAGATGCGCAACGCGGCGATCCGCGCCGGCGTGACGCTTTATCAAGGCGTCTACATGTGGTTTTCCGGCCCGAGTTTTGAGACGCCGGCGGAAATCCGCATGGCGCGCACGCTGGGTGCCGATGCCGTCGGCATGTCGACCGTGCCGGAAGTCATCCTCGCCCGTTACTTCGGCCTCAAGGTTGCGGCCGCCTCGGTCGTCACCAATTACGGGGCGGGCATGACCGGTGCTGAACTCAGCCACGAGGAAACCAAGGACATGGCGCCCGTCGGCGGCGCTCGTCTGGCCTCGGTCCTGCGAGAAATGCTCAGCCACAGCACCTGACTTATCAAGGCCATAGCGGCGAGATGCCACATTTCGCGACCTATGCGGGTTGAATCAAATCGGTTCAACGCTAAAACTTGCACTCTAATCCAAAGCGGAGGACACCATGGAACTGCAGAGCCCGCGCGAGGCTGCGGCATTTGCCCTGTCTCTTCTCGACCTGACGAACCTGCGTGAAGATTGCGACAATGCCGCGATCGAAAACCTGTGCCTTCGCGCGCAGACGCCTTACGGCAACAGCGCCGCAATCTGCATCTGGCCGCGCTTCATCGCCCATGCCCGCAGCATTCTCGGGTCCGGCCATCCGGTCAGGATCGCGACTGTCGTCAATTTCCCCTCCGGTGATCTCGCCGTGTCCGAAGTGGTCGCGGAAACGAAGAAAGCCATCGAAGACGGTGCCGACGAGATCGATCTCGTCATTCCCTACAAGGCCTTGATCGCCGGTGATGAGGCGGCTGTTACGACGATGGTCGAGGCCGTCCGCGCCGCCTGCCCGCAATCCACGCTGAAGGTCATTCTGGAAACGGGTGAGCTGAAGGATAAGGCGCTCGTCAGTCGCGCTTCAGAACTGGCGATCGCCGCCGGTGCCGATTTCATCAAGACCTCCACCGGCAAGGTGCAGGTCAATGCCACGCTGGAAGCGACCGACATTATGCTTCGCGCCATTCGCGAATCGAAGGCAAAAGTCGGCTTCAAGCCTGCGGGCGGCATTTCCACGGTTGCCGATGCCGATCTTTACCTGCGTCTTGCCGAAAGCATCATGGGTCAGAACTGGGTCATGCCTTCCACCTTCCGTTTCGGCGCTTCGAGCCTGCTCGATGATATTCTGGCGGTTTTGAGCGGCAGCACCGCGCCGCGCGCCGCTGCCGGCTATTGACCGACCGGCATGCTGCCGCAGGAAATCATCCGCCATAAGCGAGACGGTCACGATCTTTCGAGAGAAGAGATCGCGGCCTTCGTCGCTGGCGTCACGGATGGAGCGGTGTCGGAAACGCAGGCAGCGGCCTTCGCCATGGCTGTCTTCTTTCGGGGCATGTCCAGAAATGAAACGATAGACCTGACGCTTGCCATGCGCGACAGCGGTTCTGTCTTGAAATGGGACAATGTCGATCGCCCGATCGCCGACAAGCATTCGACTGGCGGCGTCGGAGATAACGTCTCGCTGATGCTCGCCCCCATCGCGGCGGCTTGCGGCCTCGCCGTGCCGATGATTTCCGGCCGCGGCCTCGGCCATACCGGCGGCACGCTCGACAAGCTGCAATCCATTCCCGGCTATGACATCGCGCCGGATCAGGCGCGTTTTTACAAGGTCGTGCAGCAAGTCGGCTGTGCGATCGTCGGCCAGACATCGGATCTGGCACCCGCCGACCGCCGGCTCTACGCTATCCGCGATGTCACCGCGACGGTCGAATCCGTGCCGCTGATCACCGCCTCGATCCTGTCGAAAAAGCTTGCCGCCGGCCTGCAGACGCTACTGATGGATGTGAAGGTCGGCTCGGGCGCCTTCATGCAGGATATCGGCGAGGCCCGGATTCTGGCCCGCTCGCTGGTCGATGTGGCAAACGGCGCGGGCGTGCCAACCGTTGCACTCATCACCGATATGAACCAACCGCTGGCCGATGCTATGGGCAATGCGCTGGAAGTGATGAACTGCGTGGATTTTCTCGCCGGCCGCAAGGCAGGGACACGACTTGAGACGATCGTCATGGCTGAAGTCGCCGAGATGCTGGTGCAGTCGTCCCTCGCATCAACTGTGGAAGAGGGCAGGGACATGGCGCGCTCGGCTCTCTCCTCCGGCCGGGCGATGGAAATTTTTGCCCACATGGTTCATGCGCTCGGCGGTCCTGCCGATCTCTGCGAGCATCCGGAAGCTTTTCTGCCGAAAGCACCCGTCATTCTGGACGTGCTTGCCCCGGCCACCGGTTATCTTGCCGCCTGTGATGGTCGCGCCCTCGGGCTTGCCGTGGTGGATATGGGCGGCGGCCGCCGCAAGACAACCGACACGATCGACCACAGCGTCGGCTTCGATCACATCCTGCCGCTGGGGTCTGCTGTCGAAAAAGGGCAACCGATCGCACGCGTTCACGCATCATCCCGCGAACAGGCGAAACGCGCAGGCGAGGCTTTTCTCGCAAGCTACACGATCTCGGAAAGCGGACCGGAACCGTCGCCGATCATCATCGAGCGGATCGGTTGATCGCCGGCCTCAATTGGCAAGCGTCAGGCTGCCACCCTTGACCTGGTAGGATTTCAGCTTGGTCAGAAAACTCATGCCGACCAAAGTGGTGCTCAGCGCTTCGTCGCGCAGCACCATGGCATCGACGTCACGTACTCGCACATTACCGATCTCCACGCGGTCGAGCACGACATGCGCGGCTAACGTCTGCCCGTTCGCCGTCTGCATCGGGTAGCGGAAGTCGAGGCTGTTGGCACCATAACCCAGCGTCCGGGCCGTGCGTTCATTGATCGCCACCACCGAAGCGCCGGTATCCACCAGGCCGGTAACGGATTTGCCGTTCAGCCGGAACGTGCCGATGAAGTGGCCGCGCCCATCGGCGTTGAGAACCATCGTCCCCGGCGTAAGCGATGGGGCCTGCGGAGTTGCCACAGTCTGCGGAGCTTGAGAGGGAGCCTGTACCACCGGCTCCTGCTGTGCCGGGCCTGTGTGTTCGAGCAGGGCAGGGATCTGCGTCGCCACGACGATGGCGACGGCTGCGAACATGGCGGTGCGAATAAGCATGGGTCGATCCCTTACATTCAGGCAAAACATGCTAGGCCGCAATGGTTACGAAAAAGCGGCCTGACCCTTTCGGATCGGCCGCCTTCTTCATCATTGGTTAGGAAACCCTGAAAACCTTATTTCGTACCGTACATGCGGTCGCCGGCATCGCCGAGACCCGGCACGATATAGCCCTTCTCGTTCAGGTGGCTGTCGATCGACGCCGTATAGATCTTCACGTCAGGATGCGCTTCCTGGAAATTCTTGATGCCTTCCGGTGCCGCCAGCAGGCAGAGGAAGCGGATATTCGTCGCACCGCGCTCCTTGAGCTTCTGGATCGCGGCGATTGCCGAATTGCCGGTCGCCAGCATCGGATCGACGACGATCAGCAGGCGCTCGTCGAGGCCATCGGGAGCCTTGAAGTAATATTCCACCGGCTGCAGCGTATCGTGGTCGCGGTAAAGACCGATGTGGGAAACGCGGGCCGAAGGTACCAGCTCCAGCATGCCTTCCAGAAGACCGTTGCCGGCGCGCAGGATTGAAACGAAGACCAGCTTCTTGCCTTCCACGATCGGCGACTGCATTTCGGTGATCGGCGTTTCGATCGTCTCCATGGTGAGGTCGAGATCGCGGGTCACTTCATAGCAGAGCAGCATCGAGATTTCCCGCAGCAGCCTGCGGAAACCGGCGGTCGACGTCTCCTTTTTGCGCATGATCGTCAGCTTGTGCTGCACCAGCGGATGATTGATGACTGTGACGCCGTCCATGACCTTTTATCCTTTTCGTTGCTTGTCTCTTCTTTTTCGAAAAACGTCCTGTTCTGCAAGGGGCGAGATCATGCTCTCCGCACCATCCCCAGCCTGAACCTCAAGTTTGCGCGTCGAAACGCTGCAGCAATCCCGCTTTCGTGCCGTCGTCCACGAATGCCGCCTCAAGCGCCGTGCGGGTCATCTGGTTGATCTCCGCATCTCTCATCCCCGTCACCTGCGCGGCGATCTCGTATTCGCGGGCAAGCGACGTGTCGAAGAAGGGCGGATCGTCGGAATTGATGCAGACCCTCACTCCAGCGTCCTTCAGCCGTTTCAGGGGGTGGCTGTCGAAATCGGCAAACACGCCAAGCGCGATATTCGAACCGGGGCAGACTTCGAGCACGGTGCCGAGTTCCGCCAGCCGTGCCACCAGCGCTTCGTCTTCGACAGCCCTGACACCGTGGCCGATACGGGCTGGCTTTACCAGATCCAGTGCATCGATAACGCTGAATGGCCCGCACACTTCTCCTGCATGGATGGTGAGCCCCAGTCCCGCATCGCGGGCGATGTCGAAGGCGCGGGCATAATCGGCCACCCGCCCCATCCGCTCTTCGCCGGCCATGTTGAAACCGGTAACCAGAGGATTTTTCGCTCGCGCCGCATATTCGGCTGCCGAAATGACCCGATCAGGCCCGAAATGCCGCTCGCCCGTGACGATGATCCGCGCCTCTATGCCGGTCTTCTCTTTCGCGGCAAGAATTCCGTCGCAGATACCGGCGAGATAGGCATCCGCGCCAAGCCCGATCCGGTCGCCATGGTCCGGCGAAACGATGATCTCGCTATAGATCGTGTTGATTGCGGCGAGTTCTGACAGATAGGTCTCGGTCAGAAGCGCATAGTCCTCTTCCGTTCTGAAAAGAGCAGCAACCGCGTCATAGGCGATCAGGAATTCAGAAAAATCGCGCCATTGATACGCGCCGTCCCGCAGGAATGCGCTGGTGTCTACGCCATATTTGCGTGCCTGCTTTTCCGTCACGCTCGGCGGCGCGGCACCTTCGATATGGCAATGGATTTCGGCCTTCAGAAGATGCTGCGTCACAGGAAACTCCATCCATGCCGCCCGGCGGGAATGCTAAGATGCGCCGCGATCGTTTCGCCGATATCGGCATAGGACGACCGAACCCCGATCGAGCGGGTGCGGATGCCGGGGCCGAAGGCCATGATCGGCACGCGCTCGCGGGTATGGTCGGTGCCGCGCCAAGTCGGATCGCAGCCATGGTCGGCGGTCAGAATTACCAGATCACCCGGTTTCAGCCTGCGGTGAAAATCCGGCAGGCTCAGGTCGAAGGCTTCGAGCGCTGCGGCATAACCCGGCACATCGCGCCGATGACCATAGATCATGTCGAAATCGACGAAATTGGTGAAGACCAGATCGCCATCCGCGGCCTCGTCCATGGCGGCAAGCGTCGCGGAAGTCAGCGCCGCATTGCCGTTTGCCTTGATCACGCGCGAAACGCCCTGATGCGCAAAGATATCGCCCACCTTGCCAACGGCGTGAACGCTGCGGCCGGCCTCCACCAGCCGGTCGAGCAATGTCGGCTCCGGCGGCAGCACGGAGAAATCGCGCCGGTTGCCGGTCCGTTCGAAAGTCTCCGCCGTCTCGCCGGTAAAGGGGCGCGCGATCACGCGGCCTATATTGAGCGGATCGAGCAGGCCGCGCACCACCTGGCAAAGCTTGATCAGCCGCTCCAGCCCGAAATGCGTCTCATGTGCGGCGATCTGGAAGACGCTGTCGCTCGACGTGTAGCAGATCGGTTTTCCGCTTCTGATATGCTCCTCGCCAAGCCTTTCGATGATTTCCGTTCCCGAAGCGTGGCAGTTGCCGAGAATACCGGGGATTTCGCCATCCTGGCAGATCGCCTCCACCAGTTCCGGCGAAAACGCATCGCCTTCAGTCGGGAAATAGCCCCAGTTGAACATGACGGGCGTGCCGGCAATCTCCCAATGCCCCGAGGGCGTATCCTTGCCGTTCGATTGTTCGCTCGCCGCGCCATACAGCCCGAACAGCCGTTCGGGCAGCGGCATCCCCGCCGGGTAATTACCGCTCGCCATCTTGGCGATATCCATCAGCCCGAGCGACGTCATGTTGGGAAGTTTCAGCGGTCCTTGCCGCAGGCCTGCCCGGTCGGCGGCGCCTGCAGCGCAGAATTCAGCGATATGGCCAAGTGTGTTGGATCCCAGATCGCCATAATCAGCTGCGTCACGCGCGCCACCAACGCCGAAGGAATCCAGTACAAAGAGAAAGGCCCGCGCCATCTGTCACCAGTGATTTGATTGCCATTTTGTCCGGCCTCGTGACCGGACTGAATCGACGAACATATAGTTCGTGGATGCGGTTGGCAAAGACCTCGGTCAGTTGGAGAGAGGGCTGGCGTCGTGGACTTGAAGCCTCAGCACCCGTCGCAGGTGATGCTCGTCCCTACACGCTGGCGATAGTAGAATTCGCGGTTCAGCGTAATTGTCTGCAGGTTGCTCGGCATCAGCCCCGGCATGAACATCAGAAGTTGATGCGTGACGGAAACCTCAGCCCGAACCAGAAACGTGCTGGGAGCACGCATGTCGGTTGGTACATTGACCGAAGAGCCGTTGGAATAGGGCCGCATCCCATCCTGCGCCCAGGACCAGGCGACGGTCGGGTTGCTGGAGGCGTCGAGCGTTACGCCGGTAATCTTCACCTTCAGGTTTTGAGGCTTGTAGGGCGTGAAGATCGCGTTGGCGACGCTGGTCATCTGCTGCAGGTCGCTTGTGGTTACCTTTGACTGTTGTGTCACCAGGTCCGCGACCGTGCTGGCCGTTCGGGTCACGCGTTTCGATACGCTAAGCCCGATCGTCAATTCGAAAGACGTGATGTAGAGGAAAAGCAGAAGCGGTGCGATGAGCGCGAATTCCACGCCGCCTATCCCCCGGACATCTTTGGTGAAGCGCCGCATCTGGTCAGTCAGCGGCAGGCTTGAGAGAATTTCTCGCAATCTCGCCTGCATCATGGATAATCCTCGTTCTTGAAGGCTGAGGTTTCCACGATTAGGAAATATTTGGAGCCGCCTGTCGGACCGACATTGGCAATATAGGGACGAAGCAGGTCGGTCGTCACGTCCCATTTGTAATAGGCGCGCAGCATGTTCCTGGTGCCTGAGCCGCCCGGTGCAAAACTGAGGCCCGTCGTATTCAGGTCCCCGTTTGCCATCGGGATCGTCGTCGGCATGTCGGAGAAGTTGGTATAGGGTTTTGCGTCCAGCCAGAGTTTGTTGGGGGTCGCGATCTCCGCTTCGCTGCACTGGATCAGGATCGAGATTTCAGCACAGAAGGCACGACGGAACTGGGTTTGGTTCATGTAAGTGGTTGCAGCCGAACTGGTCACTGTAATGTTGCCGGTCCGCAGCTTACGGCCCATCGTATCGACGCCATTGGCTACCAGCTGCTCGGCCGTATAGGCGACGAATGTCTCGATGATGGCGAAAACGATCAGGAAATAAGGGATGGCGAGAAGAGCGAATTCGATCGCCGCCGCCCCGTCTTTCGAGCGGAATAGCTTTTTCAAGCCGGATTTTTTTGACTTCGGCGCAGTCGAGCCGGCCATTGGCGAATGATCCTGATGCATCTCTTCCTGTCCACTTGCGCGGCGGAAGTGATTACGGACCATAATCAACGATTATTGAAAATCCGTTTCCCGACTGATGCAAATTGGTGCATTCTTGGGTGTCAGGGCGTCTTGCTGGTTGTGTCGAATTCGGCGTGCTGTTCGCAGTTCGGCGTGCAGGAAAGCACGGTGCGTTCCGTCTGCTTGAACACCCGCACGGTATTTCCCTCATCGATGGAAACCAGAACACGCTCGTCGGCAATCGCATTGCCGTCCTGGTCGAGAAGCACGAGATTGGTGGTACCGAAGCTGCGTCCGGTCAGGACGATCGTCGTTGAATCCGCAACCGTCGCATCCGCCACTTCCGAATTGCCGACGATGACCTTGGCAACCGGCCGGTCAAGCTTCAGCACGCGCGCCTGATTCATGAAGACGCGCAGGATATCTTGCCCGTTATCGGCAGCATATGCGCCGCCGGCAATAAGGCTGGAAGCAAGCGTGAAGGCGGCTAGTACGAGACGCAGCGCCATTTTAATGGTCCTCAGGCGGATTTCGATGTGAACAGAAGATGACGCTGATTGGTGAATGAAGCCTTAAGCGGCCGCGAAAGCTCCACTTGTCTCATATTGACCTTCGTCAACCACCGGCAAAGCGGTTGCAACAGGCGTCCGGAAAACAATTAACTCACTGAATTATATGTACTTAGAAAGCCGGTGTCGGCATGTTGCCGATACTGGAAAAAACACTGCATTTCCGTCAGGATCTATTTACCACAGTGCTCGTAACTGCCCCGTTTAATAATCCGGTAACGCTCCTCTTTAAGTGGTTGGCAATCGTCCGCCTGTAATTTCCACATCAACCGAGCAACGGAAAAACAAGTTGTCGGTCAAGTGCTGAACAACAATTGTGTGGAGTAGGAGAGTCACATGTCCAAGATTTTCGCTCGTTTCCGTGAAGATGAATCCGGCGCAACTGCCATCGAATATGGCCTGATCGCCGCCCTTATCTCTGTTGCTATCATTGCTGGCGCTTCGACGCTCGGCAATTCGCTGAACAGCCAGTTCGCCAACATTTCGACCAAGCTGAGATGCGGTGCCGGCACGACTTCTTGCTGAACCTAGTAGCTGCATTCGGGTAGCACTTATGACAACGGTTGAAGCCGTCCGGTGTCGGGCGGCTTAAACCTTTTTCAGCGATATCGGAAAAAGCTCAATGCTGAATGACATTGTCGCCATATCTGTGCTTGCAGCCTTTCCCGCCGCTCTTGCCGCTGCGGCGATGAGCGACTTTCTGACGATGAAAATATCAAACCGGCTATCGCTCGCTCTGGTTGCCGCGTTTTTCGTCCTGGCTCCGCTTGTCGGTTTGCCATGGGCTGATCTGGGCATGAGCCTCGGAGCGGCCCTCGTCGTTTTTGCCGTATGCTTTGCGCTCTTCGCCGCCAATGTCATGGGTGGCGGCGACGCCAAGCTCTTGACCGCGGCCAGCCTCTGGTTCGGATTTGACCAGTCGCTTGTCACCTTCCTCGTTCTGGTTGCCTATGCAGGCGGCGGGGTGACGCTGCTCTTTCTGCTTTTGCGTGCCCGTGCTGACCTTGTGATGTCGATCGGCATCCCGCTTCCCGTCTCGGTTGTCGGCACCAAAAAGATCCCTTATGGCATCGCCATCGCGCTGGGGGGCTTGATCGCCTTCGGAGCATCGCCCGTCGCAATACTGGCGCTCAAGGCGTTCTGAAGCTGCTGATCACTATCGCAACCTTGCGTTAACCAGCATTGTAAGCTTCTCATTAACTATAATTACACCATTGCCGCCCATTCTGTCGGGAAGATCAAAGATTCTTCTGGGACATGGCAATGAAGCCCGCTCGCATCATCATCCTGACGGTGGCCGTCGTGGCAGCAGGCCTCGCTGGCCTCTTGGCCATGAACATGTCTGGCCCTCAGGCACCGCAGCTGGTGGAAACGGTCGTCAAGGAGCCGACGGTCGGCGTTCTGGTGTCAGCCGATAATCTGCCTGTCGGCAGTCGTTTGAATGACAAGTCGGTCGAATGGCTGGACTGGCCGCGCGGTGCTGTCGCCGAAGGCCTTATTACCAACGAGGCGCGGCCAGATGCGATCAAGGAGTTTGAAGGCTCCGTCGTCCGCCTGCCGATTTTCAAGGGTGAGCCTTTGAGGGCTGAAAAAGTGGCGGACTCTTCCAGCCGCATCATGTCCTCGCTTCTGCCGTCGGGCAAGCGCGCGGTCGCCACCGAAATCTCGGTTGCGACGGGTGCTGGCGGCTTTGTCCTGCCCAATGACCGGGTCGATGTCATCATGGTTCGCCAGAACAAGGATGCCGGTGGCGGTTATGTCACCGAAAACGTCCTGAACAACGTCCGCGTCCTGGCCATCGACCAGAACATCCAGGAAGCGCCGGATGGCAGCAAGGCCGTCGTCGGCACGACCGCAACCCTTGAGCTTACGCCGGATCAGGCAAAGGTCATCGCGGTGGCCCAGCAGATGGCGGAGCGACTGACGCTCGCCCTGCGGTCCGTGGCGGATGCGCAGGAAGCAGATACCGATGCCGCCGACTACCTTCTGCATGGAGGTGGCAAGGCGGATATCCAGGTCATTAAGTCGGGGTCGATCATCACCGGCTCGACGCAGGCCAATTGAACGGAGCGATGAGGTTTATGATTTTGAAACGCAAGACCCGCGCAACCGTATCGACCGGCCTGGCAGTCTGCCTGGCCTTTGCCGGTATTCCGGAAAGCTTCGCTCCATCCTTCTTCGGTGTTACGGCCGCGGCCGCCGCCGATGGCGGCGTTATCCGCATCGCACAGGGCGGTGTCGGAGCCAAGCGCCGCCTGACGATCGGCCTGAACAAGGCTCTTGTCATCGACCTGCCGTCCGATGCCCATGACATTCTGGTCGCCGACCCATCGATGGCCGATGCTGTTACTCGCACGTCGCGGCGCATCTATCTGTTTGGCAAGACGGTCGGTCAGACGAACATTTTCGTCTTCGGCCCGGGCGGCGAGGAGATCGTCACCCTCGACGTGGAGATCGAGCGCGATATTTCCGGCCTCGAGGCAAATCTGCGTCGCTTCCTGCCCGATTCAAATATCAAGGTCGAAATCGTTTCGGACAATATCGTGCTCTCCGGTTCGGTACGCACGCCGCAGGATTCGGCCAAGGCAGCCCAACTCGCCACCGCTTTCCTCAAGGGCGGTGAGGCGACCACGCGAGAGATTACGGCGACGAGCGGCAATAACGGCGGCGATTCCGCAATTTACGCCGAAGGCCGTCAGACCTCCCAGGTCGTCAACCTTCTGTCGATCGAAGGCGAGGATCAGGTAACCGTGAAGGTCACGGTGGCTGAAGTCCGCCGCGAGATCATCAAGCAACTCGGCTTTGATAACATCTTCCGACGTAATGCTTCTGGCTCGGGATCAGGCTTATCCGTGCTTCGTGCTGACACCGGTAGCGACGGTATTGTGGGCCAATTGGCGGGTAACCTCGGCAAATTTAACTTTGACATGGTCATGAACGCTTTAGAACAGGCCGACGCGGTACGAACCTTGGCGGAGCCGACGCTTACGGCAATCTCTGGCCAGTCGGCCACGTTCAATTCTGGTGGTGAAAAACTTTATACGACGACTGGCGTTGATGGCGTAACGACCGTTACGCCTTATCAATACGGCGTATCACTCGGTTTCACGCCGACCGTACTGTCTTCTGGACGCATCAGCCTTCGTATCCAGACCAAGGTGTCTGAGCCCATTGCGAACGCTACTGGCATAGTCGATGAGTATCGCAAACGCGACGCGGAAACGGTTGTGGAACTACCATCGGGTGGTTCCATAGGCCTGGCAGGCCTTCTTCAGGATGAAATCCAGCAAAACATGGACGGAACCCCGGTCGCGTCGAAGGTTCCCTTGCTTGGCGCGATGTTCAGAAACAAGCGTTACGAGCGCAACGAGACCGAACTGGTCATCATTGCGACGCCTTATCTCGTCCGTCCGGTCAATCGTAACGAGCTCTCGCGTCCCGACGACAATTTCCAGCCCGCCAGCGATGCAGAAAGCGTGTTCTTCGGCCGGGTCAACAAGATCTACGGTCGCAAGGAGGCGTCTCCGCCGCCGGCGCCTTATCAGGGCAATGTCGGGTTCATCTACAAATGACCAGAAAAGCTCAGCTCAAAAACCTCGGCGGCAGCCGTTCGCAGGAAAGGCATCCATCCATGGATCCGAGAAAGACAACGCGATATTCGACGGGCCGCCTTTCGGCTGCGCTCGTACTCGGCGCGGCCGCGCTGCTGTCTTCCTGCGCCGGCAAGGACAGCATGACGACCGGTTCGCTGCCGGATGATTACCGTACACGCCATCCGATCGTCGTCGGTGAAGCCGAAAAGAAGATTGATATCCCGGTCGCGGCTGGTGATACCGGCCTCACGAATGGCCAGTCGGAAGTCATCGCCGGTTTCGTTGCGGAATATCGCCGCTCTTCATCCGGCATCATCCAGATTGTCACCCCGCGCGGTTCCGCCAACGAGGGTGCCGCCGCGTCGGCCGCTGCTGCCACGCGCAAGCTGATGGTGAAAATGGGGGTTCCAGCCCAAAAAATTCTGCTGTCCGGTTTTCCATCGGAATTTGGTGAATCGGCGCCGATCCGCCTGACCTATGTGGCGATTGCGGCGAAGACCGATCAATGCGGAACCTGGCCGGCCGACATGACGCTGAATACGTTCTCCAATAAGAATTACTACAATTTCGGCTGCGCCACCCAAAGCAATCTCGCCGCCCAGATCGCCAACCCGAACGATCTTCTCGGGCCCCGCCGCATGACGCCGCCGGACGGCGAGCAGCGCGGAGAAGTGATCGAGCGCTATCGCGGGGCGTTTACTGAGCTCAAGGACATGGACGAATGATGAAGCGTAAAGGTTTCAGGGCCTGATCCGATGATAAGCACCGTTCAATACGACGTAAATGGACAGCCGTCGAAAGCCGATGACGCCGAGGAGCAGTCCTCGGGTGTCGAACTCGAATCCGTCCGGCCGCTGCCGCGTATCTCGATCCATGCTTTCTGCGAAAGCGAAAGCGTCCAGCGCATGGTCGACAAGCTGTCCCGCGACCGGCGCATGGCGAAGGTCAACCTGCGTGTGACGAGTGGCAGTGTCGATGCGGCCGCCAACATGTATGCGTCCGCGCCGACGCCGAACCTGATCGTGCTGGAAACGGCGGCCGAACCGCGCAATCTTTTGGCCGAGCTCGCGCCTCTGGCCGAAGTCTGCGATCCGTCCACCCGTGTCATTGTCATCGGCCGCTACAACGATATCGCGCTTTACCGCGAGTTGGTGCGCAACGGTATTTCCGAATATCTGGTTGCCCCCGTGCCGATGGTCGACATGATGGCGGCGATCTCCGCCATTTTCGTTGATCCGGATGCAGAGCCGCTGGGAAAATCGATCGCCTTTATCGGCGCAAAGGGCGGCGTCGGCGCTTCGACAATCGCCCATAACTGCGCCTTCGGCATTTCGACCCTGTTCTCGACGGAAACCATTCTGGCCGATCTCGACCTGCCTTTCGGCACGGCCAATATCGATTTCGATCAGGATCCGATGCAGGGCATTTCCGAAGCCGTTTTCGCCCCCGAGCGCCTCGATGAAGTGTTTCTCGATCGTCTTCTGACCAAATGCTCGGATCATCTTTCGCTTCTGGCAGCCCCGTCTGCGCTCGATCGCTCCTATGATTTCGATGGCCGTGCCTTCCAGCCGGTTGTCGAAATCCTGCAGCGCAGCGCGCCGATCGCGGTTCTCGATATCCCGCACGCATGGAACGAGTGGACCACGTCGGTCCTGTCCGATGCCGATGAGGTCGTCATCTGCGCCGCCCCCGATCTCGCCAACCTGCGCAATACCAAGAACATTCTGGATGCGCTTAAGAAGCTGAGGCCGAATGACCGCGCCCCGCATCTCATCCTCAATCAGGTGGGAATGCCCAAGCGCCCGGAGATCAGCCCGTCGGACTTCACCGAGCCGCTGGAAATCTCGCCGATCGCCATTCTGCCGTTTGATTCCTCCCTGTTCGGCAACGCTGCCAATAGCGGACGGATGATTGCGGAAGTTGATGCCAAATCTCCGATTGCCGAGACCTTCTCGCAGATCGCCCATGTCGTCACCGGCCGTATCGCCGTCAAGAAGGCAAAGAAGGGCGGTCTCGGCAAGATGCTTGGCATGCTGGGACGGAAATAAGTCGCGGAACCGGATAGTTAGGTCTTAAGAAGCATGTTTGGAAAACGCGGAAACGACGGGTTTGGCAAGGGAGGCGCGATCGCATCGCCGCCGGCACCGCAATTTACGCCCGCGCCTGCCGCACCCGCCCGGCCGGAGGCGGCTGCCCGGCCCGACGTTTCGGCAGAAAACTCTGCTCCTCGCCAGCCGGTTGCACCGCCGCCACTTGCGCCTGCCGCGCCGGCGCGCAAACGCCCGGCACGCACCGAACAGTATTACGATACCAAGAGCCAGGTCTTCTCCGCGCTCATCGACACGATCGACCTGTCGCAGCTCGCCAAGCTCGACAATGAGAGCGCTCGTGAGGAAATCCGCGATATCGTCAACGATATCATCACCATCAAGAACTTCGCCATGTCGATCTCCGAGCAGGAAGAGCTGCTCGACGACATCTGCAACGACGTTCTGGGCTACGGCCCGCTGGAGCCGCTGCTTGCCCGCGACGATATCGCGGACATCATGGTCAACGGCGCCGGCCAGACCTTTATCGAAGTCGCCGGCAAGACGATCGAATCGGAAATCCGCTTCCGCGACAACGCCCAGCTTCTCTCCATCTGCCAGCGCATCGTCAGCCAGGTGGGCCGGCGTGTGGACGAAAGCTCGCCGATCTGCGACGCGCGTCTGCCGGACGGATCACGTGTCAACGTCATCGCGCCGCCGCTGTCGCTCGATGGTCCGGCCCTCACGATCCGAAAATTCAAGAAGGACAAGCTGACCCTCGACCAACTGGTCAAGTTCGGCGCGATCACGCCGGAAGGCGCCGTCCTGTTGCAGATCATCGGCCGCGTCCGCTGCAATATCGTCATCTCCGGCGGTACCGGATCGGGCAAGACGACGCTTCTCAACTGCCTGACCAACTATATTGATCGGGATGAGCGCGTCATCACCTGCGAAGATACGGCCGAACTGCAGCTGCAGCAGCCGCATGTCGTGCGTCTCGAAACCCGCCCGCCGAATATCGAAGGCGAGGGCGAGATCACCATGCGTGATCTGGTCAAGAACTGCCTGCGTATGCGCCCCGAACGTATCATCGTCGGTGAAGTGCGCGGACCGGAAGTCTTCGACCTCCTGCAGGCGATGAACACCGGTCACGACGGTTCCATGGGCACGATCCACTCCAACACACCGCGCGAATGCCTGAGCCGTATGGAATCGATGATCGCCATGGGTGGCTATACGCTGCCGGCCAAGACGGTGCGCGAGATCATTTCCGGATCGGTCGATGTCATCGTCCAGGCTGCGCGCCTTCGCGACGGCTCGCGCCGCATCACCCAGATCACCGAGGTGATCGGCATGGAAGGCGACGTCATCATCACCCAGGATCTGATGCGCTACGATATTCAGGGCGAAGATGCCACCGGGCGCATTATCGGCCGGCATATCTCGACCGGCATCGTCAAACCGAATTTCTGGGATCGTGTCCGTTATTTCGGCGAGGAGCGCCGCCTCGCGGCCGCACTCGACGCCATGGAAACGGAAAAGGATTGAGAAGGCTGAAGGGCAGTTCGAATGTTCGGGCTTGATTTGACCATGCTGTTGATCGTGCTGCTGGCCGCCGTTTCGGCAGCCGCGGTCGCCTATGCCTTTTTGTATTCGCGCCTGGAAACCGAGAAGAAGGCCGGTGCGCGACTGACCCGCGTGAAAGCTGCCGAAAGCGACACGAACAAGGCGAAGGCTGCACGCGACCGCGTTCAGGAACTCTCAAAACGCCGAAAATCCCTGCAGGATTCTTTGAAGGATCTGGAGAAGAAGCAGCAGGAAAAGAACAAATATATCGCCGACACGAGCTTGAAATCGCGTGTGGCGCAGACCGGCCTGTCGCTGACGATGGGTCGTTTCTACATGTTTTCCGCCGCCCTTGGTTTCTTCGCCTTCCTTGGAGCGCTGATCATCGGCATGCCGTTGCTGGCTTCGCTGGGGGCGGGCTTCGTCTTTGCTCTGGGCCTGCCACGATGGATCGTCGGGTTTCTAGTCAAGCGTCGCCGCGACAAGTTTCTCGAGGAGTTCCCCAACGCGCTGGACGTCATGGTCCGTTCGATCAAGTCGGGCCTGCCGCTTAACGATGCGATCCGGCTGATCGCTTCCGATGGCAAGGAGCCGGTGAAGCGGGAATTCCAGCGCGTCATCGAGGCCCAGAAGATAGGTCTGAGCATACCCGAGGCCTGCGAACGCATGCTGCAGACGATGCCGCTTTCGGAAGTGAGCTTTTTCTCGATCGTCATCGCCATCCAGAGCCAGGCCGGCGGTAACCTTTCCGAAGCGCTGGGCAATCTCGCCAAGGTTCTGCGTGAACGCCGCAAGATGAAGGCCAAGGTGAGCGCGTTGTCGATGGAAGCCAAGGCCTCCGCAGTCATCATCGGCGCACTGCCTTTCATCGTCGCAACGCTCGTCTACCTCACCTCGCCGCAATACATGATGATCCTGTTCACCGATCCGCGCGGCCACATCATCATGCTTGTCTCTGGTGTCTGGATGTCGATCGGCATCGTGGTGATGCGCAACATGGTCAACTTCGAGATATGAGGAACGCCCGGTGAAAGATCTCGCTGCAGCCATCACCGAGCCAACCATGCTCTTCGCCGCCCTGGTGGCGCTTGCCGTTTTCGCAACGCTCTATTCGCTGGCAGCGCCCTTTTTGGAACGTGGTGATCTCGACAAGCGGATGAAAGCCGTTTCCACGGAACGGGAGCAGATGCGGGCTCGCGAGAGAGCACGTATGAACGGTGAGGGCAGGGCAAGCCTTCGCACGCAGAACAACCAGTCGGTCCGCCAGATCGTTGAACGCTTCAACCTGCGTGAAGCACTGGTCGATGAAGGCACGATCAACAAGCTTCGCGCCGCGGGCTTGAGATCGCAGAACGCGCTGAACGTGTTCCTTGTCGCGCGTTTCCTTCTGCCCTTCCTGTTTCTGCTGCTTGCAACCGTCTGGGTCTTCGTTCTCGGCAATCTTGAGTCCAGACCTATGGGGCTGCGGATTCTGGCGGTTGTCGGCTTTGCCTATATCGGCTTCTATGCACCGAACATCTATGTCTCGAACAGGGTCGGCAAACGTCAGAAGTCGATCAAGAAGGCCTGGCCCGATGCGCTCGACTTGATGCTGATCTGCGTCGAATCCGGCAATTCCATCGAGGCGGCCATGCGCCGCGCGGCAGAGGAAATCGGTACGTCTTCGCCCGAATTGGCCGAAGAACTGGCGCTGACCACGGCGGAACTGTCTTTCCTGCCGGATCGCAAGACCGCGCTCGAAAATCTCGGAAACCGCACACAGCTGGATATCGTTCGCTCGGTCGTGCAGGCGCTCATCCAGGCGGATCGTTACGGCACGCCGGTCTCGCAGGCATTGCGCGTTCTGGCGCAGGAGAGCCGCGACGAACGCATGAACGAAGCGGAAAAGAAGGCCGCTGCCCTGCCGCCGAAGCTGACCGTCCCGATGATCCTGTTCTTCCTCCCGGTTCTCGTCGCCGTTATCCTCGGCCCTGCAGGCATCCAGGTCTCCGACAGGTTCTAATTCCCTGCGCATTCCGTTATGGATTGATCCTCGCTGTTGGAGGATGCGTGATGCTGGACGAGAATATCGATGAAATTGACGGCGCCTGCCATTGCGGCACCGTGCGTTTTCACGTCAGGCTGTCAGATGGCCTGCGCAGCGCCCGGCGCTGTACCTGCTCCTACTGCAGGATGCGCGGCGCGATCGCAGTCTCGGCAAATCTGGATGATATCAACATCGTCTCTGGCGAAGAGGCACTGACCCTCTATCAATTCAACACGAACACCGCGAAACACTATTTCTGCTCGGTCTGCGGTATCTACACACATCACCAGCGCCGTTCGAACCCGAACCAGTATGGCGTCAACGTGGCATGTCTCGAAGGCATCAGCCCTTTCGACTTCCCGTCCGTCATCGTCAATGACGGCGTGTCGCATCCCTCGGACGGGGGAATTCCCGGCAAGTCGGGTCGCGCCGGGATACTGAAATTCGTCGCGGAATAGGGATCAGTTCACGGCCGATTTCGCCGGCTTGTCCTTGTCGGCAAGCTTCGCCCAGGAATTCTGTTGGGAAAGCATCGAGCGCAGATAGGTGACGTTCGTGTTCGCCTGGCTCTGGGAAAGTTCCTTGCGCGCGATAGTCTCTGCTTCGGAGAAGCGTCCCTGCAGGCCGACGACAAGCGCCAGGTTCTGCCGCACGCGGCTGTCGGCCGCCGGCTGCTGGGCGGCATTGCGCATATAGGTCTCCGCCGTCTTCAGGTCGCCTGAAAGAACGTAGGACATGCCCAGATTGGACATGATGCTCGGCTCGTTCGGCTGCGTCTGCAGCGCCATGCGATATTTCTGCCGGGCCTCATCCGAGCGCCCCATCTGGTCCAGCACGGCGCCTTCGGCCGACATCAGCCGCCAGTCCGGGTGGTCCGGTGTCTGGGCGCGGCCGATCGTGGTGAGCGCCTGTTCGAGCTGGCCTGCTGCCGCCTGTGCCTTGCCATAGGCCGCAAGCACCTGCCGGTCATTGGGATTGGCAATAACCACCTGCTGCATCACCGCAAGCGCCTGGTCATGCTTGCCCGTCATGCCGAGCACTGTGGCATAACGTAGCCCCACATCCCGGTTTTTCGGATCCTTGACATAGGCTCCGCCGATCGAGCGTTCCGTCTCTGCGAGCTCGCCTGCATTCATGCCATCCAGTGGCGCGGAAGAGGTCTTGGGTATGGAGCCGGTCGCCATCCTGTCGGGCTTCGTGGTGTTGCAGCCGGTGACTGCCATCGCCATGAAGATCAGGATTGCCGCGTGGGCCACGGACGAGCGTGAAAGGGATGAACGCTTGGAGGATGTCTTTGCTGCAATCATCATGGTCTCGTCGATCCGATGCCTCGATGGATGTCAA
Source organism: Aliirhizobium wenxiniae (assembly GCF_019511445.1). Lineage (GTDB taxonomy): Bacteria > Pseudomonadota > Alphaproteobacteria > Rhizobiales > Rhizobiaceae > Neorhizobium > Neorhizobium wenxiniae_A. The sequence continues at coordinate 38,129 of NZ_JAEUAN010000007.1, read as the reverse complement.
GGCAATGAGAAGTGGCGCATTTCCCATGAAGCAATAAACTGTTAACCCTAATGAATTGTTAAGACCAATGATTCCCGAAGGTTATCAAAGCCGCCATGACGCCTTTCCAGCATATTCATCGCCCCTCGTTTTTCGCACCTGCCGGTGCTGTGACCAAGCCGGTAACGGCCGTCACTCCGGCCGATCTGGACGGCGCAACGCTGCCGCCCGATGTCGTCGCCTGGGCGAAGGCTGCGGGTTTCAAGGCAGATAGCGGCTCCGTCCTGGCCGTTCCCGGCGAGGGTGGTATCGTCTCCCGCGTGCTGTTCGGCCTCGGCAGCGATCCGGCCGAACAGCCCTTCCTCACCGGCAAGCTGGCAAAGCTTCTACCGCCCGGTGACTGGTCGATTGAGGCGCAAGGTATCGCCTCTGATCATCTGGCCCTCGGTTTCGGCCTCGGCGGCTATTCCTTCACCAAATACAAGTCGGAAAAGGCGAAAGATGCCCGGCTCGCCATTTCCGGCGATGCCGATGCCGCGGATATCGAACGGCAACTCGCCGGCATTCTGCTCGCCCGTGACCTCATCAACACGCCGACCAACGATATGGGGCCGGATGATCTGGAAGCCGCTTTCCGCGCGCTGGCTGATCATTATGGCGCAACCGTCACCTCCATCGTCGGTGATGAGCTTCTGGAAAACAACTTTCCGCTGATCCACACGGTCGGTCGCGCAAGCGCCGTTGCGCCGCGCCTGCTTGAAATGCGCTGGGGCAAAAAGGGCAATCCGCGTGTCACGCTGGTTGGCAAGGGCGTCTGCTTCGATACGGGTGGCCTCGATCTCAAGACCGCAACCGGCATGGCGCTGATGAAGAAGGACATGGGCGGTGCCGCCAATGTCATGGGCCTTGCACTGATGATCATGGATGCAGGTCTCCCCGTAGACCTGACCGTGCTGGTCCCGGCGGTCGAGAACTCTGTCTCGTCCAACGCTTTCCGTCCGGGCGATATCTACAAGAGCCGCAAGGGCATCACCGTCCAGATCGACAATACCGATGCCGAAGGCCGTCTGGTTCTGGCAGACGCGCTCGCTTATGCCGACGAAACCCCGCCGGATCTTCTGATCGACATGGCAACGCTGACCGGTGCCGCCCGCGTGGCGCTCGGGCCGGAACTGGCGCCTTTCTTCACCGATGATGAGGCCCTTGCAGGCAAGCTGTCGCTGGCGGCGAAAGAGACGGCCGATCCCGTCTGGCGCATGCCGCTCTGGATGGGCTACGACAAGGATCTGCGCACGCGCGCGGCCGACATCACCAATTCGCCTTCCGGCGGCATGGCCGGCTCGATCAACGCGGCGCTTTTCCTCAAGCGCTTTGTCACGGCCTCGCCGAGCTGGGTCCATCTCGACATCTACGGCTGGAACCCTTCCGAGAAGCCGCATTCGCCGGTCGGCGGCGAAGCCTTCGCCATCCGTGCGCTCTATCGCGTGATCCGCGATATGGCGGAAGCCGGAAAATGAAAAACAGACCGGTAACGGTTTGACGTTACGATCGGCATCCGTTGGAGATATCGGATGCCGATCGAATTGACCGCAACGGAGGCGCTTGGCCTGTGGCACCGCGTTTCACTGGAAGAGGTGAGGGGCGAAGCGTCTGACCTGACGCTCAGGCAGATGGCGATCCTGTTGCAGATCTATCTGGTGCCGCCGCCGCACACCGTGCGGGGTCTTGCCGAAACGCTCGGCGTGACCAAACCCGTGATCACCCGCGCGCTAGACAGGATGGGTGAACTGGGCTTGGTCGATCGTGTGCGGGATGATCGCGATCGCCGCAATGTCGTGATAAAACGAACCATCGGCGGCGCTCTCTATCTGGAAAAACTCGGCGACCTGATCATTCTGGAAGCCAAACGATCCGCCTCGTAAAGGACAAGACCATGGAACTGGACAGACGTCTCAATGCCTTCCGGCCGGACCTCGCAGCAGAGGCGCTGAAAGGCCAGGTCGAGGCGGCCCGCTTCGTCAGGGGCGAACCCGCCTGCGTCGTGACGCCTGTCGCAGCCCTGAGGCCCTTTCCGGATCTCGGACGCGGCATAGATACCGAACTCCTCCATGGCGAGAGTGTCCGCGTTTTCGATCGCGCAAACGGTTTTGCTTGGGTGCAGGCCGATGCGGACGGTTATGTCGGTTATCTGCCGGAAGAGATGATCGGTCCTGCCGTAGAGCCCACGCACCGGATTACGGCCGTACGGACCTTCGTTTATCCGGAAGCGGAATTGCGCAAGTCGCCCCTCAGAGCACTTTCGATGGGCAGCCTTGTCACCATCATCGGCGATGCTGAAACGCGCGGTACGCGTTATTTCCTTTTGGCCGAAGGCGGGGCCGTCATTGCCGCCCACTGCCTGCCGGTCGGTGAGCCGATGGCGCAAGACTATGTGTCCGTCGCCACAAAATTCGTTGAGACACCTTATCTCTGGGGCGGGCGTTCGGGTTTCGGCATCGATTGCTCCGGTCTTGTCCAGCTGGCGCTGATGATGGTCGGCAAAAAGGCTCCGCGCGATTCCGACATGCAGGCATCCTTCGGCAATCCGATCAGCCGTGAAGACCTCAGCCGCGGCGATCTCGTTTTCTGGAAAGGCCATGTCGGCATCATGGAAGACGAAGAGACGCTTCTGCACGCGAATGGCCACACGATGACTGCGGCAAGAGAGAATTTCGAAGCGGCAGTAAAGCGTATCGGCTGGCTGTATGAGCAGCCGACCGGCTATCGCCGCATCCCGTGATGCGGCAAAATTATACGTTTGCGGCCATAGTTCCGTCATCACGACAATGTTGGCTTGGCCTTGATGGCATGAGAGACCGCTTGCACCTATCTTTACAGTATGTCTCCCGAAAGTGGTCATCGGTTTCGGGATAAGGACATGTGAAAAGCAAGGCGCTGAAGGACGGCGAGCGAATCTGAAAGATCGCGGCGTGCTTTGGCTTAAACAGCAGTCCGAGGTATGGAGTTTTCACCGATGCTCAAAGGTGCATGGATATTGCCGGCAACGATGCTGGTCGTGCTCATCCTCGCGGCCGTGCCTTCGGTGGTCTTCGCGGCAGACGGAGACGCATTCGGCCCGTCGATGAAGACCTATTTCAAGGATCTCCCCGGCGTCGTTCCGGAGGAAGAGCGGGTGAAGGCCGAGATCTCCGACGGTTATCGCTGCACCACCGGCGTCGGTTACACATCTGAGCCACGCCGCAGGTTCCGGGGTAGCATTCTGGATGATCTTCCCGTTCAGGTCTATCGCTGTGAAACGCCGAGCGGGGTCACCTATACGGGAACGAATCTACCCAATAACCAATGGGTCCCCGGCCTCAATCCGCGCCATCTCCCCGAATGAAATAGGCCCGCGATGGCGGGCCGGCGGGGCTTGGAAACAACCCGATCCTGCACGCCGAAAGGCCGCGCTGGAACGCAAAATCCAAAAATAGTAAAGGCCCGCAAGCGGGCCAATTACTAAGCATAATCAATGGGAATGGTGCCCAGAAGAGGACTCGAACCTCCACATCCTTTCGGATACCAGCACCTGAAGCTGGCGCGTCTACCAATTCCGCCATCTGGGCGACGAGGAGCGATGTACGGGGGTGGCACCTTCCTGTCAACCGGCTTTTTGAAGTTTCTGTGTCAGCTGCCAAAAAAGTTTTTGAGAACAGCCTCAGGTCGGGTTTTCGGCCCCGGTTTTGGCGGAATGGCGATCCAGGTGGCCGAGGTCCCGATCGGGATCGATGACATTGCGAACACGCTGCTTCAGCTCTTTCGGGCCGGGAAAGCCGCCATCGCGTTTGCGCTCCCAGATGAGAGTGCCGTCGATCCTTATCTCGAACACGCCGCCGGTGCCGGGAATGAGGCCGACCTCTCCGAGCGAATCACCAAAAGTCTGCAACAGCTCCTGCGCCATCCAGCCCGCTCTCAGCAGCCAGTTGCATTGGGTGCAATAGAGAATGGTGATATGCGCCTTACTGTTTGAACCCGTTGCCGGGCTCGGCATGGTGCCTTCCATCGCCTCCTGCAAGGCAAGCTTCACCATCGTGGCTAGGTCGGCGTCGGCAAAACCGGCTTTAGCTGTACTCTGAAAGCTTGCCAGCGCCGCATGCATCGCCGGGATGGCCACATCGAGATGCGCGGCGTAATCGCGCACCACGCTGACATCCTTGATCACGCCTGAAACAGGAAAGCCGACATGATCCGTTTCGCCCAGGACGACAGGCAGGCGGCCCTTCATGGCGGGGCTGGCCGCTGGACTGCCGGAGAGGACCTCGATCATCTTCTCGCGCGAAAGGCCTGCCCGGGCGCCGAGTTGCAGGGCTTCCTTAAGGCTTTCCCAAAGTCCCGTCAGCATCATGTTGTTGATCAGCTTCGAGGCCGCGCCGTGGCCGAGTGCTCCGACATGGTGGATACGATCGGAAAGCGCCTCTGCGACCGGCAGGAAGCGGCGATAATCGTCCTCGCCCCCTCCGATATAAAAGCCTGCCTTTCCGGCAAGCAACGTTTCGGGCCCGCCCGAAATGGGGGCATCCAGCAGGCTGCCACCCTTTTTCTCGATTGCGGCCTGGTGGCTGCGAAGTGTCAGCGGGCTCACCGTACTGGTGTCGATGATAAGCTTGCCGGAAAGGTCCATTAAAGCGAGGCTTCCGGCCATGGCATCGACGGCCGCGTCGTCAAGAAGCGCGAGGATGATGATGTCGGACATCTCGGCAAGGTGAGGGATGTCGGCGCAGGCGGATGCCGCTTTGGAAAAATCCGCCGGAATGCCGCTGCGGCTCCAGCCAGCCACTGCAAAGCCGTTTGAAGCAAGCCGCGTTGCCATGGCGCGCCCCATGCGTCCCAGTCCGATAATGCCGATACGAGGTTTTGTCATGCGAATCCTCCCGTCTTCTCTGGCTGAAGAAACGTCCTACAGCATGTCTCCCGAAAGTGGTCACCGGTTTCGGGATAAAGACATGCGCAAAAACAAAGAGCTAAAGCACGGCGAGCGAATCTGAAAGATCGCGACGTGCGTTAGCCGGTCTGTTTCGCAAATGCCATTTCCGAGCAGTCTGCCGAGAAATGCCCCGCTACGGAACAAATTGCGGTAACGCGCATTTTATTGGCTGGAATAGGAGGAAACGAAATGGCTTATGATCCCAATCCGAATGACAACCGCCCTGATCTGCGCACGCCGACGCCTGCCCCCCGCAGTAGTTCGTCGTGGATGGGCTGGGTTGCTGTGCTTGCCGTGATCGTCGTGGGCGCATTCGTCTGGTCGCAAATGGGTAGCGCGCCCACCGATGCGACGACGACGTCCTCGACGACCCAGCCGGCAGCACCTGCGGCCCCGGCTCCCGCTACGCCTGCTCCGGCCACGCCGGCGCCTGATGCAACACCCGCTCCGGCAACACCGGCTCCGGCAGCCCCGGCAGGTGGCGGCAATGGCGGCTAACATAGGTTAGCAGCTATCCCGTAAACGATAAAAACCGTCCGCTCATAGAGCGGGCGGTTTTTTCGTTTCACACCGGACACAAGGCCGGTAACGGTTCAAAAATTCCCCCAGCCGGGATCGACGGCAAGCGCGGCAGATCCGGCCGTGCGGAACTGTGGTGCCGGGCGGCCCGACTTTGATACCGATCGTATGGCCGGTGCTGCTGCCGGTACGGGAGTTACTGCGCGCCCACTTGCCTGGCCGAAGCGGAACTGCTCGAGCAGTGCAAACAGCGCCTGTGATTCATTGGCCAGACTGCGGCTTGCGGCGGTCTGTTGTTCGACCATCGCCGCATTCTGCTGCGTGCCCTGATCCACTTCGTTGATCGCGTGGTTGATATTGCCAAGCGCCAGCGATTGCTCGCGGGAAGCGTCGATGATGGCCATGATGTCGGAATTGATGTGATGCACCTGTCCGCCGATTTCCTGCAGCGCGGTTCCTGCCTTGCTGACGAGATCGACCCCGCTTGCCACATGATTGCCGGACGTGGTGATCAGGGCCTTGATTTCCTTGGCGGCTCCGGCGGAACGCTGTGCCAGTTCACGCACTTCCTGAGCCACCACGGCAAAGCCCTTGCCCGCTTCACCGGCTCGCGCTGCCTCGACACCGGCGTTGAGAGCGAGAAGGTTGGTCTGGAAGGCAATCTCGTCGATGACGCCGATAATGTTGGAAATCTCGCGTGACGAGTGGTCGATCGAATCCATGGCACGGATTGCTTCGCGAACGATCTCGCCCGAACGTTCGGCATCCGCCTTGGCGCGATTGACCAGCGCACCGGATTCTTCCGCACGCTTGCTGGAATCCTTGACGGTTGTGGTGATTTCTTCGAGAGCGGCCGCAGTCTCTTCCACGGAGCCGGCCTGGCGCTCCGTCCGCTGCGCCAGATCGTCGGCTGCGACGCGCACTTCGCTGGAACTTGCAGCGATAGCGCGGGCATTATCCGCAATCGTCGCCATGGCGTCACGCAGCTTGGCGGATGCAGTGTTGAAATCGATGCGCAACTTTTCCAGCGAAGCGATAAAAGGTGTATCGATCTTTTGGGAAAGGTCACCTTCCGCCATGTTGGTCAGGCAGGAGGCCAGTTTTTCGACATTTTCCACCCGCTGCGTCACGTCGGTTGCGAATTTGACGACCTTGATGACATGGCCGGCGTCATCGAAGACAGGATTGTAGGACGCCTGGATGAAGACATTGCGTCCGCCCTTGGCAATGCGCGTAAATTCGCCAGCAACGAATTCGCCCGACAGAAGCCGCTCCCAGAAACGTGCGTAATCAGCGGACGCGGCATATGCCTGATCGATGAATATCCGGTGATGCTGTCCGACGATTTCGTTGAGGTTATAACCGAGCGTAGACAGGAAATTTTCGTTGGCACCAATGATCGTGCCATCCGTATTGAATTCGATCGTTGCCTGGGCACGGGAGATGGCGTTGATCTTCGCGGCCGTGTCGAGCGCGTGTAATTTCGACTCGGTGATGTCATTGGCAAACTTGACGACCTTGATCACCTTGCCGTTGCTATTCGTGACCGGATTATAGTTGCCGCGAATGAAGACTTCCCGGCCGCCTTTCGCGATCCGCTTGAAATCGCTCGCGAAGAACTGGCCTTTTCGCAATGCGTTCCAGAAGGTCGTATAGTCCGGCGACTTTGCGTAATTGGTTTCGACAAACAGGCTGTGATGTTGGCCGATTATTTCCTGCGGGTGGTAGCCCATCAGGTCGCAGAAATTCTTGTTGGCCTTGATAATTCGCCCTTCCAAGTCAAATTCGATGATCGCCATCGACAGATCGAGAGCGTTGAGAACTTGGTCTGAATTGGATTGGAACGGAAACATGTTTGATTACCCTCAAGGCAAAACGGGGACACTGCGATAATTATATTAATAATGGCAGTATTTCTGTTAAATTACTGATAATACAGCAAGTTATTGTTTGCCATGCAGGGTTTTGCTGAGTATTGCTCCTGCACGCGATAAGTGTTTTTGGGGTTGGGTTTTAACTATTCGTTAACCTTGTTGCTGGAGTCTCTTCGCCAGTCGCCGTTATGGCGTTCGGTTGAACTCATCGGCAAGGAGAAGAGCATGACGCTCCAGACACTGCCCGGAAAGATCCTCGACAATGCGCATCATACACTGCTTCTGATGCGCGAGGACGCAGCATGCCACGCTGTTTGCGTGGTGAATGACAGCCGCATCGGAAATGTCCGCTCGAAACTCGGCCTTATCGAGACGATTGCAAGCCGCAAGCTCGACCATGGCGAAGTGGCCTTCGACGGGCGGGTATGGATTACCCTGTCGGACCTGCCGCGCCCCTGCCATTAAAGCGCTTAAAACAAATCCGAAGGATCACGACAGGCTTCTGTCGTGATCGCTTTCCGGGCTTCATTGCCTGGTCATGACACTTTCGATGACCTTGGCGATGTCCTTCTCGTTATAGGGTTTGCGCAGCAGCCCTGCTTGCGGGGGAGCGCCATCCGGCCGGTGATTTTCGCCGGTCGCAAAAATGACGGCGAGACCCGGACTCGTGACGAGTGCGCGCTGCACCAATTCCCCGCCGCTGAAATCCGGCAAGCCGATATCGGTCAACAGAAGATCGATATCCTCGTTCGCCAGTTCTGCGAGAGCTTCGTGTCCACTCGCGGCCTCGATCACATCATGCCCGAGTTCCATCAGTATTTCGGCTGTGTTGCTGCGGATGAGAAAGTCGTCCTCGACCAACAATATTTTCAGCGCAGCCGAGGAGGTTTGCACGTCCGATCCTGATGCTGCGGTTCTTGGCGCCGATGCCTGCTCCACCTGCTTCTGGTTGCCGATCACATGGCGGATGCGACGCGCCAGCGCCTCGCGTGTATAGGGTTTTGACAGAAGCTCGACACCGACATCGAGAATGCCGCCATGGACGATCGAGTTTTCCGTGTAGCCCGAGGTGAACAGCACCGCGAGATTGGGTAGCCGCTCCTTGGCGCGGCGTGCCATCTCCCGGCTCTTCAGCGGACCAGGCATGACGACGTCGGTGAAGATCACGTCGATAGGGATGCCGCTCTCGACGACATTAAGGCCTGCCTGGGCGTCCTTGGCGGAAAGTACCCGATAACCGAGATCGGTCAGCGTCTCGATAACGGTGGTACGCACCTCCTCGTCGTCCTCGACCACAAGCACGGTCTCCGTACCGCCGACGACAGGTCCCGCCTGGATCGTGACCTCGCGATCCTCGTCGGCAACCGAGCGGGGAAGATAGACTTTTACCGTCGTGCCCTGTCCGACCTCGCTATAGATCTTCACATGGCCCCCGGATTGCTTGACGAAACCATAGACCATGGAAAGGCCGAGACCGGTTCCCTTGCCTTCCGGCTTTGTTGAGAAAAACGGCTCGAACACTTTTTCCAATACTTCGGGCGTCATGCCGGAACCGGTATCGGTCACGGCGAGCAGCACATATTGGCCGGCCGCCACTTCCGCATGAGCGCGGGCATAATCCTGGTCGAGAAAGGCATTGCCCACCTCGATCGTCAGCTTGCCCGATCCTTCCATCGCGTCGCGGGCATTGATGGCGAGATTGAGCAGTGCGTTTTCAACCTGTGTCGGGTCGGCATAGGTGTTCCACAGCCCGCCGCTGGCGATGACTTCCACCTCGACTGCCTCGCCAAGCGAGCGTCGCAGAAGATCATCCATGCCGGCGATGAAACGGCCGATATTGATCACACGCGGTTCCAGCGCCTGGCGGCGACCGAAGGCGAGCAACTGGCTGGCGAGCTTGGCACCGCGATTGACGCCTGCAAGCGCGTTGGCGACACGCCGCTCGGCAGTCTCGTTGCCGGATATATCCTTGGCCAGAAGCTGGAGATTGCCGGCAACGACCTGCAGCAGATTGTTGAAGTCATGCGCCACGCCGCCGGTCAGCTGGCCGATCGATTCCATCTTCTGAGCCTGTTGCAGTGCCCGCTCCGTCAGCCGGCGTTCTGCGATCTCCGCTTCCACTCTGGCTTCCAGACTTTCGTTCAGTTGCTTGAGCTGTTCCTCGGCGCGCATCCGGTGGCGGACCTGCCGCTCCAGATTGCTGGCATGTTCCTGCAGGCTTGCTTCTGCGGCGCGCTGCTCCGTGATGTCGGTATGGACGCCGACCCATTCCTCGATCTCGCCGTCTGCGTCTATGATCGGTACGCCTCGGATCGAGAACGTTCGGTAAATCCCGTCATGCCGGCGGACCCGATGTTCCCATATATAGGTCGATTTGGACGCGACGGCGGCCTGCCAGCTGGCGACCGAACCGGCGCGGTCATCCGGATGCACCGCGTCCGACCAGCCGTAATTCTGATATTGCTCGAAGCTCTGGCCAGTGAGCGAGGCCCAGCCGGCCTGCTCGCCCAGCATGCGGCCGTCTGCCGTATTGGTCCACAGCACGCCATGAATGGCATTGACGGCAGCCCGGAAGCGATCATTGCTGCGGCGAAGGGCATTTTCGGATTGCTTGCGGGCTTCGACATCGATGATCAGCACATAGATGCCGTCGATTTCGCCCTGGGATGTATGCCGCGGCACATAGCGGACTTCCGCTGTCCGGCTTTCTCCATCGGGCCTGCGGATCACCGCGTCGTTGATGATTGCTTCGCCTGAGAAAGCCTTGTTTATGAATGGGATGCGGGTTTTGTAATAATCCTGGCCGACAATGTCGGCCACATGTTTGCCGATCACGTCGGCGGCGGGAAGGCCGAACCAATCGCGATATCCTTCATTGGCAAAGCGATAGATGCCGTCGCGGTCGATGAAACCGACCAGAATGGGGAGCGCATTGGTAAGTCGTGCAAGTTCCTCGCGACTTTCCGCCAGCGCCTTGACGGCCTTCACCCTGTCGGTGTTCTCAAGAACGGTACAGAGCACGCCGTCGACCTTGCCGCTTTCGGCATAGATCGGCGTATAGAACAGGTCGAAGATAACGTCTTCCGGAACGCCGTGGCGGTGAAGCACCAGCACCTGGTCGCGGAAGGATTGCACCTCGCCGCGAAAACCGGCTTCGAGGATTTTTCTGTTCCAGTCCCAGATTTCCGGCCAGATGCCGGGAACGGTTCCGCCGAGCGCGCGGGGATGGTAGCTGCCGGCGATCTCGATATAGCCGTCATTATAGATCATCACATGGTCGTCGCCCCACATCAGCACCTGCGGGATAGGCGAATTGACCATCGAATTGACCTTGATCCGCAGATGCTGCGGCCACTCGGCAATCGGGCCGAGCGAGGTTTTCGACCAGTCGAATGCGCGTACGAGTTCCCCCGCTTCGCCTCCGCCAATCGGCCAATGGGCGGATACGACCTGATAGTTCATGAAGTCACCGAGCATATGAGGGTGGAATAAACCGCGGTTATATGGAGCGTTATGCGGCTCTTCCAAGTGTCCAAAGCATAAATATGTGCTGATTTTCAGTATTTTGCATGATGCTTCGCGATATTCTCCGCGGTTCCTTCTCCAGCACGGAATCCGCCCTTGGTGCGGTTGGCTTTTTTCGTTTCGGCCGGGACACGTCGGGTGCCTCGAATTGAATTTTTATATGTGACACTCGGCGTGTCCCGTTCGGTGTGTTTTTCCGCGCAACTCCGGTCCGTCTGCGGCGGATCGGATGCCTTGCGGCGCGATCCGGTTTGTGTGCGGCACACGCACGCCCCCTGCGATCAGGAGAGGCAGACCATTTTCTGCGCAGCTCCGGACGGTCCGCCTGCATAAGGGCGGCTCACCCGATCACCGGTCCCGCCTCGCCGGTTATGCGGACCGGTGTAGCCGAAGCGGAACGGGGGTATTGTAGGCATGGGGCGCGAAGGTGGGGATGAAGTTATGTGATTTTTTTGGGGTGATCTTGGTTGGCCCCCCTCACCAACAAAATCTAAGACTTAGCTTAGCTAAGATCCTGATTGTGTAACCTCTCCCAGAAGGGGAGAGGTAGAGCGCCGAGGTTGCCTCACCGGCATCTCTCCCCTTGTGGGAGAGAAAGCGATTTCAACATCTTAGCGCAGCTAAGTGTTAGAAATCGCAAGTGAGGGGATTAACTTTACCCGCACTGCCTCACCGACATTCTCGATGCCCGACAAAGCCTAAAGCGCCGGGCCGAGCTTGATCGGGCTTCCATCCGAAAAGCGCGAGAGCCGGAAGCGGGTGAGGTCGTGCCCGGCGGCATTGCCCTGAATGAGATCGGCAACCACGCGGCCGACCCCGGGCCCGATGCCGAAGCCATGACCGCTCATTCCCGTTGCCACGAACAGGCCATCGATCGACTGTGCCCGGTCAACGATCGGAACGACATCCGGCATGGCGTCGATCATGCCTGCCCATGCCGTCTTCAATCGAACGGGGCCAAGCGTCGGGAACAGTTGCTCGAATTCGTGTTTCAGCGAACGCAGGCCCTTTTGCGACGGGGCAGGGTTGAGGACACGCATACGCTCGAACGGGCTCTGCCTGTCCGCGTCCCAGTTTCGCGCCGTCGTCCATCCGTCGGGAAAGCCTTTCGGAGCGATGGGCAGGTAACCGATACCGAACGGCTTGTTGATGAGGGCGGGCAGATATTTGAACGCGTGGCGAAACGCATCCGGCCCGATAAAAAGTGCGCTGCCGCCACCCGGAGCAAGGGTATAGCCGCCATCCTGCCGCCGCCGGAAGGCGACATTTTCATCGACCGCTGCACCCGCATGTACCTCCGGCATGGCCTCGGTCGCGGCAACCGTTGATCGGACGCTAAGCTGCGGGATGGAAATGCCGTGCTTGTTCAGGAGGAGCGAGGACCACGCTCCGCCGGCGACGAGAACGGTGGAGGCTTCGATGCGGCCGGATTCGGTGATCACGCCGCTGATCTTGCCGGCGGCGATGTCGAGTGCGCGGGCGGCGCAGTTTTCCACGATCACCACGCCCTTGCGGGTGGCAAGCCGCGCAAGCGCCGGAACCGCGAGCCATGGTTCTGCCCGCATATCCGACGGTGTCCTCATCGCCCCTTGAAAGCGGCGCGCCATGCCGGGAATGAGCTTTGCCGTTTCCGCAGCGGCAAGCAGATGCGTGTCGATCGCGTGGGGAGCGGCGATCTTCATGAACGCCTCGAAATCGACCATGTCTTTCTCGGAATTCGCCAGGTAGGTGACGCCGGTTTGGCTAAGGCCGATATCCTCGCCGCACTCCGCCGCCAGTTGCTCCCACAGCCGGCAGGCCTCGATGACGATCGGCAACTCGTCCGCATCACGCCCCTGCTTGCGGATCCAGCCCCAGTTGCGCGATGATTGCTCCGCCGCGATCCGCCCCTTTTCGACAAGCGTGACCGCCACGCCCTTTTCCGCCAGATAAATTGCCGTGGTGACGCCGATCACGCCCCCGCCAATGATCACCACATCCGAGCGTTCCGGCAGCGGGCCGTGAAACTGGATCGGATCGGCTTCGGAAAAGGGAAAGGTCGGCACGGCTTATGTCCTGAAATATATCCTATCACCCAGTCGTAGCCAGTCGAGGAGTGGCGGGCAAGGAGGAAAGCTTGCCGAAGCGATCGGCCGGAACAGCGGCAATTTCGCGCAGGAAACAGGGCCTGTGTAATGGGATGGCATACCGGAGAAGCGGTGCATTAAACACACGGATAGTGTCGAAAACCCCATGTATGATTGAGCTTCAGATGGCCGGATGAGAGCCTTTGATCCGAGCGGAACAACGCGTTTCTCTCGTATGAAAACTTTCGCCATCGGCCCCCTCCCGTTTGCTGCAACGCGCAGGAGCGGATCTCGGAGCCGGCGGAAACCAGATCAGAGGATATGACAATGAAAGTTCTGACCGACAAGCTCCTTTCCCGGTCCGCCTATTCCCACGAGATCGATGTGCCTCTCGACCAGATCGACATCGCCGACTGGCTGTTCAATCTTCCCGAAGCCGAATACCAGCGCTGCTGCCCGCCCGACCATATTGCTGCCGGAGCGACCTTCACCGATGACGGGCGCCGCATGTCGATCAATGTCGAGATGATCGGCACGGGCCTGGTCGTGCAGCATTACGTCGCCGATGAAGCAACGCCCTCCTATTGCCGGATGAATTCGATCTCGGACGTGTTTACGCCAACAGGCGAACGCACCCAGGTCAACGTCATCTGGGAGCTGATCGCCGAAGCGATCGACGGCAACCGCACCCGCTACACCAACCGCGTCACCTGCCATCCGACGGATGTGTTCATGGACTTCATCGCCAGGCACGGCCAGACATTCGATGAAGCCGCTGCCGCCCGCCAGGCCGCAGGCGGCGACCATAACCACCGCGAAACCCCGCTTTTCGCCGAAAGCATTGCACGCAAGGCGCGCGCGCGGGCAGCAATCAGGGCGGCAGCTGAGTGAAGATGCCGTGCTTCCAATAAAAAACGCCGCCCTCGGGGGCGGCGTTTTTTGAAAGTCGAGATGTGATCAATCGTCCTTCATCTTCAGGGCGGCGATAAACGCTTCCTGCGGGATGTCGACCTTGCCGAACTGGCGCATGCGCTTCTTGCCTTCCTTCTGCTTTTCCAGAAGTTTGCGCTTGCGCGTGGCGTCGCCGCCGTAACACTTGGCGGTCACGTCCTTGCGCATCGCCGAGATCGTTTCGCGGGCGATCACGTTGCCGCCGATTGCGGCCTGGATCGGGATCTTGAACATGTGCCGCGGGATCAGGTCCTTCAGCTTTTCCACCATGTCGCGGCCACGCTTTTCGGCGGCCGAGCGGTGAACCAGCATCGAGAGCGCGTCCACGGGCTCGCCATTGACCATGATCGACATCTTTACGAGGTTGCCCTCGCGATAGGTATCGAGATGGTAGTCGAACGAGGCATAGCCCTTCGAGATCGACTTCAGGCGGTCGTAGAAGTCGAACACCACTTCGTTGAGCGGCAGCTCGTAAGAGAGCATGGCGCGCTTGCCGACATAGGTAAGTTCGGTCTGGATGCCGCGACGATCCTGGCAGAGCTTGAGGATGCCGCCGAGATAGTCATCCGGCGTCAGGATCGTTGCCTTGATCCACGGCTCGCGGATTTCGGCGATCTTGACGACGTCCGGCATGTCGGCCGGGTTATGCAGCTCGCGTTCCGAACCGTCGGTCATCGTCAGCTGATAGACGACCGAAGGGGCCGTTGCGATCAGGTCGAGGTCGAATTCGCGTTCCAGGCGCTCCTGGATGATTTCGAGATGCAGCAAGCCGAGGAAGCCGCAGCGGAAACCGAAGCCGAGAGCGGCAGACGATTCCATTTCAAACGAGAAGGACGCATCGTTGAGGCGAAGCTTGCCCATCGCCGCGCGCAGATCTTCGAAATCGGCGGCATCGACCGGGAAGAGACCGCAGAAAACGACAGGCTGGGCCGGCTTGAAGCCCGGCAGCGCCTTGGCCGTCGGCTTCTTGTCTTCGGTAATCGTATCGCCGACGCGGGTATCCGCCACTTCTTTGATCGAGGCAGTGATGAAACCGATCTCGCCCGGACCGAGCGAATCCACCGTCAGCATTTTCGGGGTCAGCACGCCGACGCGTTCGACCTGGTATTTCGCATCGGTGCCCATCATGCGGATGGTCATGCCCTTGGAAAGCACGCCATCGAGAATGCGCACGAGAACCATGACGCCGAGATAGGTGTCGTACCAGCTATCGACCAAGAGGGCCTTCAGCGGGCCCTTTTCGCCGACTTCGCTCTTCGGCGGCGGCAGCTGGTGGACGATGGCTTCGAGAACATCGGGAATGCCGAGGCCGGTCTTGGCCGAAATCAGCACGGCCTGGCTCGCATCGATGCCGATCACTTCCTCGATCTGTTCCTTGATCCGGTCGGGTTCTGCCGCCGGCAGATCGACCTTGTTCAAAACCGTGACCAGTTCGTGGTTATTGTCGATCGCCTGATAGACATTGGCGAGCGTCTGGGCTTCCACGCCTTGGCTAGCATCGACAACCAGAAGCGAACCTTCGCAGGCCGAAAGCGAGCGCGAGACTTCATAGGCAAAGTCCACGTGGCCGGGCGTGTCGATGAGGTTCAGGACATAGGTCTCGCCATTGTTCGCCTTGTAGTGCAGGCGCACCGTCTGGGCCTTGATGGTGATGCCGCGCTCGCGCTCGATATCCATCGAGTCGAGAACCTGTTCCGACATCTCGCGCTCGGCAAGGCCGCCTGTCGTCTGGATCAGACGGTCGGCGAGTGTCGACTTGCCATGGTCGATATGTGCGACGATGGAGAAATTGCGGATATGG
This sequence comes from Aliirhizobium wenxiniae, assembly GCF_019511445.1. Lineage (GTDB taxonomy): Bacteria > Pseudomonadota > Alphaproteobacteria > Rhizobiales > Rhizobiaceae > Neorhizobium > Neorhizobium wenxiniae_A. The sequence goes on along the minus strand of NZ_JAEUAN010000007.1, from coordinate 22,451 downwards.
TCGAGGGGCGTGCGATCGGTGCTCATGGTTCGCGCATATATCAGCGGCCCGGCTCGCCGCAAAGTGGAAAGATAAGGCTTTGTTGACGATAAAGGCTCTTAAGTCTGAGCTTTTGCTTCCGCCTGCGCCTCTGCAGCCCCCGGTTCCGTCATGATTGCCGCATTCGGCATCTGCGCGCTACGCACTTCATGGGTCTCGCGCTCGTCTTCCGGCGCTGGTCCGCGCTCCTTCAATCGGAAGACGATATAGATGCCATAAGCCGTCGCCACGAGTATGATCGCGTAGATAAAAGTCTGCTGGCCAAGCATCGGCGCGAGGAAGGTGATTGAGAGCGGCACGATCGTCGCCGCCGTCGACCATGCAACGAGAAGGGTGGAGGACAAGGGCACGAAATCGCCCGGATCGGCGCGGTCATTGGCATGTGCATTGGCGACCGAATAGACGGTTTCGACAGCCCCGCCGAAAACGAGGAAGACGATCATCAGGAGCACGAACGTGGTGAACGACACCATAAGCGCCGCAAAACCCGCAACCACGATCAACCCGCAGGTGAAGAGCAGCACGACGCGGCGGTCGAGCCGGTCGGAAATGATGCCGAGAGGATATTGCACGAACAGAAGTCCCGTCTGCATGACCAGCATCAACAGCGCCACCTCGCCCTGCGTCACGCCATTGAGCGTCGCATAGATCGGAGTAAATCCCTGCACGACCATCGAAAGCCCACCCGAGGCGAGCACGCCGACGAGACCGACCGGCGAGATCTTCCACGCCATCCTGACATTGACGCTGACGCTCGCCGGTGCCGGCGGGTTGGGCAGGCGGGTCAGCCCGATCGGCAGGATGGAGAGCGCGGTGACGAAGACGACGATGAGCGGCGCAAGATTGCTGTCGGCCGGCACCTGTCCGAACAGCCATGCGCCGCCGCCGAGCGCAAGCACGAAAGCCATGTAGAAGAAGGACATCGCCCTTCCGCGCCATTCGTTGGATGCGGCGTGGTTGAGCCAGCTCTGGGCGATGATGAAATTGACGTTGGAAGCCGCGCCATAGATCGCCCGTGCGAGAATCCACCATGCGGCCGGCAGATCGGCGGCGACCAGAACCGCGCCGATGATGACCATTGCCATCGAGCAGGCGAAAAGTCGCGCATGGCCGACGCGCCGGATCAGCGGTCCGGCAAGCACGCAGCCGAGCAGGCCGCCGAAGGCAAGTGCGGGCACGGCAAGACGCGCCGCCCATGTCTCGCCGCTCTGGGTCAGCACGAAGGGGACGTAAGTGGCCATGATGCCGCTGCCGATGGCGGCGATCGTCATCGAGAGGATGATGCTCGCGATGGAGAGGGGCGAAACTCTGACCTGCGCCTGAGCCGTCATGCAAATTCTCCAAAAGCCGCTGCTTTAAGCCACCTGTTTTGTCTGCTTATCCTATCGCGCAGTGGTTTCGCTATCGTACAAACGCCACCGCGGCGAATTTTCCGACGGATCATCAAAATCATTGACTCCACGATAAGAGAGTGAAATTCTCTGATAATGGAAAATTCGGATAGTGAACTGGAAATCGCAATCGGCGAACGGCTGAAAAGCCTGCGCACCGGCTCAGGGCTGACGCTCGATCAATTGGCGGATCGCTCCGGTGTCAGCCGTGCGATGATCTCCCGTATCGAGCGCGCCGAGGCAAGCCCGACCGCGGCTCTTCTGGCGCGGCTCTGTGAGGGGCTGGGCCTAACGCTTTCGGCTTTCTTCGCACCGGAAGAACCCTCATCTTCGCCCCTGTCGAGACGCGGGCAGCAGCGGCTGTGGCGTGATCCGACGACGGGCTATCTGCGCCGCTCGGTTTCGCCGCCGGGCATGCCAAGCCCGGTCGATATCGTCGAGATCGAGTTTCCGGCCGGTGCCAGGGTCAGTTTTCCGCCGCGGGAGGAAAGCCGGGTCATGACCCAGCATGTCTGGCTGTTCGAAGGCATGCTCGACATGGTGCTGGCAGACGCCACCCATCGGCTGCAGCCGGGCGACTGCCTGTTCATGGATATCGGCGACGCCTTCGATTTCTACAACCCATCCGACAAGCCTGCCCGTTACGCGGTGATCCTCAACCGTGGACGCTGAGAGAACAAAGGGAACATCAATGACTGCCACGATCCGCATCCTCGATGCGACAGGCGCGCGCGCCGCCATTCCGGACCTCTGCGAAGTGCTCTCCGACTGCATTAATGGCGGCGCCTCGTTGGGCTTCATGCTGCCGTTTCAGCCGCAGGATGGTGAGGCCTATTGGAGTGATATCGCCAAAGAGGTGGAGAAGGACGGCATTATCCTCGGCGTGGCTGAAATAGACGGACGGGTGATCGGCACGGTTCAGATCGGGCTCGCCTCCAAGCCCAACCAGCCGCATCGCGGCGACCTGATGAAACTGCTCGTGCATCGCTCCGGCCGCGGGCTTGGCCTGTCGCGCAGGCTGATGGCTGCGGTGGAGGAAGAGGCCGCCCGCCGCGGCCGCACGCTTCTGGTTCTCGACACGGCGACCGGCAGCGAGGCGGAACAAATCTATCCACGCTTCGGCTGGCAGCGAGTCGGCGTCATTCCCGATTATGCGCTGTGGCCGCAGGGCGGCTTTTGCGACACGACGATTTTTTACAAGCGGATCGGATGAAGGAAGGCCGGTGATCCCGGCCTTCCTTCGCTTCCTCAATTGCCGGCCTGCAGCGTCTTGCCGAAAGCCTCGATGATGAGCCGGCTAAGTTCGGTATGGATGTCGGCGCGTGGGCGCTTTGTTTCTTCGCAGATCGGGTCGTTTTCGCCGACCGACTTGAGGAAGTCCGCCGCGCCCGGCCTGCAGACCGGCAGGAAGCTGAAGTGATCGGCATCCGCTACCTGAAGATAAGACGCGCCGGGAATATCCTTTGCCAGCTGGTCGGAAAGTACGGCCATCGGTACCTGGCCAGGGTTGCCGAGATTGATCAGCGTCACCGGCACGTCGATGCCTCCAAGACTTTTCTTCTGGAACGTGGTGGCAAGGCCGGGATCGACTGCAATAACGGAAGTGATCCGCGCATCGCGGTTCTGCTGTTCGAAACGTGCCTTGTCGATCTCGGCAAGCTTGAGAGGCGCAACTTCCACCTGCTCGCCGCCGGCATAGCCGCGACCGTCGGCAAACCACGTGCAATCCATCATGCCGGGGTTTTCGTCGCAGTAACGGGTGTAGGCGGAAAGATCGCCTCTGGCTCCGGCCAGTTCCATCGCCGTCGAGCCGCCGAGCGAAAATCCGAGAATGCCGATGCGCTTCTGATCTATGGAAGCCTGCCAGCGGGCATCTGTCGTCAGCGCGCCGATCAGAACCGAAATATCCTGAGCGCGTTCCCAGATCTTCGGCGTGGCAGCCGGCGTGGAATCGCCGCTTGTCGTGCCGGGATGGTTAGGTCCGGCGACGATATAGCCGGCCTTGGCCAATTCGGTGGCGATCCAGCCCATGCCTTCGGCGCGCGAACCTGAGCCATGCGACAAAAGCACGAGCGGAAAGCGGCCTTCGCGGATCGTCGCATTTGCGGCGGCGGAACCCGTATCGAAAATCCTGTCGTAATTCGGCTTGTCCACCTGTCCGTCACCTTTCGACGGGTACCAGACGGTGACCGCAAGCGGTCGCGGATAATCCTGGGTGACGACACTGATCTTGCGAACGCCGACCGGTTCGGCGGCAATGGCAGCGGTTGCTGCCGTGCACAGGGAAAGGGCGATGAGGAGAGATTTCAGTCTCATTGGGTAACCTCGCTAGTTGAAGAACGGGGTTACCGATGAGCGATCCTCGCCGGAGGTTCGACCTTGAACATGATCGAGGTCGTTTCTGCTGATTGCTTCTATGGCCCGCCGACAGGCGAGCCATAGAAACGTGCGGCATCAGGCCTTGGGATGCGGATTGTGGTGATGCGGCTTCCGCTCGGTCAGGAAGTAAACGAAGGCGACGACCGAAAGCGAAACGCCGATTGTCGAGGCGAGCAGCCAGCCGCCCTCGGCAAAGGCCCAGGCGCCGATGGCGGAACCGAGCGCACCGCCGACGAAGAAGGTGGCCATAAACAGGCCGTTGAGCCGCGAACGCAGATCGGCGCCGAGTGTGTAGATCGCCCGCTGGCTGATGACGAGCGTCATCGCAACACCGAAATCGAGCAGGATCGCAGCAACCGTCAAGAGCGCGAGTGCTGCTGTCGTACCCTCCGCAAACAGATGGGTGATCAGGAAGGCGACACCGACCGAAAGGATGCCAAGCGCGGTGGCAGGACGGCTCAAATCCCTGTCAGCAAGACGGCCGGCGATCGGCGAGGCAATGGCACCGGCAACGCCGACAAGCGCGAAGAGGGCGATGCCAGTCTGGCTGAGCTTGAAGGCGGAGCTTGCCAGAACCAGCGGCGTCACCGTCCAGAACAGGCTGAAGGCGGCGAACTGGCAGAACTGGTAGAAGGCGCGGCGGCGCAGGATCGGCTGTGTGGCGTAAAGCGTGCCGAGCGAGGCAAGCAGACCGCCATAGGAAAGCTGTGTGCGCGGCGTGCGCTTGGGCAGGCGCGTAGCCAGGATAAAGCCAAGCACGACCATGACGGCAGCAGAAGCGAAGAAGATTACATGCCAGTTGGTGAGGCCGGTGACGAAGCTTGCGACCGGTCGCGCCATCATGATGCCGATCATCAGGCCGCTGACGACATTACCGACAACCCGGCCGCGATGTTCTTCCGGCGTCAGGCTTGCGGCAAAAGGCACGATCATCTGCACCGCAGAGGAGGTGAGCCCGATGGCAAGCGATGCCACGAGGAAGGGGAGGGCGGCGCTCGAAAGCCCGGCACCGATGAGCGAGATCGCCGTTGCCGCGATCATGATCAGGATCAGGCGGCGGTTTTCGAGAAGATCGCCCAACGGCACGATGAACAACAAGCCGAGGCCGTAACCGATCTGGGTCAGTGTCACGATCAGGCCGGTCAGATGCGGCGGAAGGCCGATTGCTGCGGCGATCGGGCCGGCAAGCGGCTGGGCGTAGTAGAGATTTGCGACGATCAGGCCGCAGGCTGCGGCCATGACGAAGGTAAGGCCGGCGGTCATTCGGCCATGATGTGCCGGCGTTTCGATCGCCGCGGACGTGCTGGTCATTGGGGTATCCTTGAACAGTCTCTTGTATTTTTCAGTCGAGCAGCTTCATCGCCACATCGACTACGGAAAAGGTTTGCTCGCGGCTCGGGCTGGTCTTGCCCAGAACGCGAAGCCCCTGGACGACGGACAGAAGCAGCCGCGCCGTCGCATTGGGGTTGATCGAGCGATTGATGGAGCCATCCTCCTGGCCCCTTCGGATCAGCGCCTCGAACGTGGTCTCGAAACGATCCATCGAGCGCTCGACACGCCGTGCCGCCTCGTCGTCGAAGATCGCCAGTTCGACGGCTGTCCCGACAGCCAGGCAGCCGCGTCGACCACCTTCGCCATGGGCACCCTCGGCATAAAAGGCAAGCATGCGGTAAACGCCGTCCCGCCCGTTGTTAGCTTTCTCCAGCTCCTCGTCGAGAAGCGCATTGCGCACCTGCTTGTAGCGGTCGAAGCTTGCAAGAAAGATCGCATGCTTGTCCTTGAATGCCTTGTACAAACTTCCGGCCGTCAGCCCCATCGCATCGCGCAGGTCCGAGATCGAGGTGCCGTGATAACCCTTTTCGCTGAACACGGTGATCGCCTTGTCGAGCGCCTCGTCGATATCGAATTCGCGCGGCCGACCGGCTGAACGGCCGGGATTGGGGCTGATGTCGATGCTCATGACGAAATCCCATTAGGAAATGATCGTTTCCAAATATGCGCGAAGCACCTGATCGTCAAGCGGCCTGTTCATCGTCGACGATAAAATCTCGGAACGGTTTTGCATCTGAAGGGTTGGCTCTCTGTCACCAACCCCAAAAGCTGGAGGACAGACATGAGCAAAAGTGACGTACAACAGGCCATCAAGCGCGCCAAACGGCAGGTCGAAAACACCAGTGCCGGCGGCCACCTTGGCGGTACCTATTACGGGCAAGGCCCGGACGGCAAGACATCGTCGATGAACCACAATGTGGGCAGCAACCGCACCAATAGCGGCAGCTGACGTCACCGCAGCACATGATCAGGAAGGCCCCGCCGAGTGCGGGGCCTTTTTTCTCGGGCGCGACATGTTCCCGAAAATAATAGAACCTTCCTGTCGGCTGCCTCACCACCCGCACGTCCTTGGTGTATCGTGGCGCGTTCACGCGCCGGAGAACTTCGACAGGAGGGCAGGATGAAAAGCAGCCATTATCGGTGGGTCATCGTGTTTGCCGGCGGCCTGATGGGCTGCGTGGCGGTGGGCGTGATGTTTTCGCTCGCAGTGTTCCTGGAGCCGATCGCCCGTCAGACCGGCTGGTCGCATGCAGCGATCTCGAGCGCTATGACTGTAAATTTCATCGTCATGGGATTGGGCAGTTTCATGTGGGGTGCGGCCAGCGACCGGTTCGGAGCGCGCATCGTCGTGATGATCGGCTCGGTTCTTGCCGGGCTGGCTCTGGTTCTCGCCAGCCGCGCAGAGAGCCTTTTCGCCTTCCAGATCGTCTATGGCTGCCTCGTCGGCCTCTCCGCCAGCGCCTTCATGGCGCCGATGATTTCGCTCACCATGCGCTGGTTCGATGACCACCGCAGCCTTGCGGTCTCGCTCGTCTCCGCCGGCATGGGCATGGCGCCGATGACGATTTCACCGCTCGCCCGGTTCCTGATCGACGAATTCGGCGACTGGCGTACGGCCATGCTGGTGATCGGCATCGGCGCCTGGGTGATCCTCCTGCCAACCGTGCTTCTAGTCCGCAATCCGCCGGACGAGGCGGCGGTTGCGGACGCGCCGCAGGCGGAAGGTGCAGGGCAGCCGATTGCAAAAGTCTTTCGCTCGCCGCAATTCCTGGTTCTGGCTTTCACCTTCTTCGCCTGCTGCACCGCCCATTCAGGGCCGATCTTCCACATGGTCAGCTATGCGATGTATTGCGGTGTGGCGCCGATGGCGGCGGTGTCGATCTACAGCGTAGAGGGGGCGGCGGGTCTCGGCGGGCGCATCGTCTATGGTCTTGCGGCTGACAGGTTCGGCGTCAAGCCGGTGCTGATCATCGGCCTTCTCATCCAGGCTCTGGTGATCGCCGCCTATACAATGGCGACCGATCTCGTGCAGTTCTATGCGCTGGCGATCATTTTCGGCGGCACCTATGGCGGTGTCATGCCGCTTTATGCGGTGCTGGCGCAGGATTATTTTGGCGCAAAAATCCTTGGCACGGTACTCGGCGCGGCTTCGATGCTATCGAGCATCGGCATGGCCTTCGGGCCGCTGGCCGGCGGCTGGGCCTTCGATGCCTTCAACAATTACAACTGGCTGTTCTTCGGATCCGCCCTTGTCGGGCTTGCGGCGGTGCTGATCGCGCTTGCCTTTCCGCCCCTGCCGGGCCGCGAGGAGGAGAAGTTGCAGCCGGCGTGACGACAAAAGCAAAGGCCCGGAAATTCCGGGCCCTTGGCAGTTGGATCAGTGGTCTTTCTTGGCTCCCACCTTGCGCTTGGCAGGTGCTGCTTTTGTCTCCGCAGCTTCCCGCTGGAGGCGAAGCAGACGCAATCTTTCGGTCTTCTCTTCCCGTGACGATATTTCGGCAGCGATGATCGCACGCGCCGTCTCGTCCGTCACGGCGGCCTTTTCCCGAGCGGAAAGCTTGGTTGGGGTCGACATTTCTTCCTTGATCGCGGTCATGGAAATCATCCTTCCTGATATCTTGAATATGGTGTCTTAGGCTTTCCGAAGACGGAAAGATCAGCGCGTCCGCGCAACCTTTTTCGGCACGGGCAGAAGCCCCTCGCGCTGCATCTTCTTGCGAGCCAGCTTGCGATAACGACGAACCGCCTCGGCCTTTTCGCGAGCACGCTTTTCCGACGGCTTCTCGTATGAGCTGCGGGCCTTCATTTCGCGGAAAACACCTTCGCGCTGCATCTTTTTCTTCAGGACGCGCAGTGCCTGTTCGACATTGTTATCTCTGACAAGAACCTGCAAATTATATCCTTTCCGATTTTAGTGATGCCTCGCCGCGACTTTGCGTAAGGCAAAACAAAAAAGGCCGGGCTTGCCCGACCTTTCCAGGACCACGTGCCAAATCTCGCTGCCGGTACATCCGCGGTCAGGAGAGGCAAATGGCATCCATCGAAACCAACGCATATCTTCGCCCAAGAATGGCGCTGCAGCGTCAGCACGATTTGGATTTCGATATCGCTGATATGGGGTCTCGCGCAGAAAAATCAATGAAACCGGGGAATTAATTCCGCCGCACTGGATACGAGACCCGCAAACGCAAAAGCCCGGAGCGATACCCCGGGCTTTTGCTTCTAAGTCCTGGAAAGCTCAGAGAGCGCCGTTTCGCTGCTGCATCATCATGAATGTGTCGTAGCTGTATTCGGCCACTTGCGCCCAGAGATAGGAATCCTTCTTGAACGCCTGCTGGTGGTCATAGATCTTCTTGAAGGCAGGGCTTTTTTCGGAAAGGTCGGCATAGACTTCCATTGCCGCCTTGAAGCAGGTTTCCATGATTTCCTTGCTGAACGGCTTCAAAACAGCACCTTCGGCCACAAGCTTGCGCAAGGCGATGGCGTTATGCGCGTCGTAATTGGCAAGCATGCTGGTATTGGCCGAAGCGCAGGCGGTCTTAAGGATCGCCTGATAGCTCTTCGGCAGCGCACTGAACTTTTCCAGATTGAAGAAGGCGTGCATGGCGGGGCCGCCCTCCCACCATGCTGGGTAGTAGTAGTATTTCGCGACCTTGACGAAGCCGAGCTTCTGGTCGTCATAAGGACCAACGAATTCGGTGGCGTCGATCGTGCCCTTTTCGAGCGCGGCATAGACGTCGCCGCCGGCGATCTGCTGCGGCGTCACGCCGACCTTCGTCATGACTTGGCCGGCAAGCCCGGCAATCCGCATCTTCAGTCCCTTGAGATCGTCGATCGTGACGATTTCCTTGCGGAACCAGCCGCCCATCTGCGTGCCGCTATTGCCGGCGGGCAGGGCGTAGAGCCCCCGAGGAGCGAGAAACTCGTTGATCAGATCATTGCCGCCATTGGCGAACCAGGCATTGGTCATGCGGGCGTTAAGGCCGAAGGGAATGGCGGTTCCGAGCGCAAACGCCGGATCCTGGCCGATGTAATAGTAGGAGCAGGTATGCGCCATCTCGACCGTGCCGTTGGCGACCGCATCGGCAGCCTGCAGGCCGGGTACCAGTTCGCCGGCAGCATAGGTCTGGATGTTGAAATTGCCGTCGGTCGCATCGCGAACGATCTGGGCCAGCTCGTTGCCCGCGCCAAAAATGATGTCGAGGCTCTTCGGGAAGGAAGATGTCATGCGCCAGGTGATCTTCGGGCTCTCCTGAGCAATCGCAGGTGCCGCCAGTGTCGTCGCTGCTGCCGCACCGATACCGGCTGCTGTCGCCTTCTTGAAGAAATGCCTGCGATCCATCGAATTCATCCTCCCGCGTCAGCGCGCGTCTCGTGGTTGTAGGGCTCGTGTTAAGCGCATTGATTTGGCAAGAACAAGCCGAGCCACCCCATAACCGATGATTTCTTGTTTTTCGTAAATGCGAAGAAGCCCGGCGCATGTCCGGGCTTCGGTTTCGATCATGTCTGAAAACTTACAGCGTACCCTTGCGCTGCTGTGTCATCATGAACGTGTCGTAGCTGTATTCGGCGATCTGGTTCCACAGATAGCCGTCCTTCTTAAAGGCCTGCTGGCTGTCATAGATCTTCTTGAAGGCGGCATTCTTGGCGTTGAGGTCGGCATAGACTTCCTGCGCCGCCTTATAGCTCGCCTCAAGGATTTCCTGGGTGAACGGCTTCAGCACCGCGCCTTCGGCAACCAGCTGCCGCAGCGCCTTTGCGTTATGCGCATCGTAGCGGGCCAGCATGTTCTGGTTGGCGTTGGCGCAGGCGTCATGCAGCATGCGCTGGTAGCTCTTCGGCAAGGCGTTGAACTTTTCCAGGTTGAAGAAGGCGTGGACGGCCGGGCCGCCTTCCCACCATGCCGGATAGTAGTAATACTTGGCGACCTTGACGAAGCCGAGCTTCTGGTCGTCATACGGGCCGACGAATTCGGTGGCGTCGATCGTGCCTTTTTCGAGCGCTGCATAGACATCGCCGCCGGCGATCTGCTGCGGGGTCACGCCGAGCTTCTGCATCACCTGTCCGGCGAGACCGGCGATACGCATCTTCAACCCGTTCAGGTCGGCGACCGTATTGATTTCCTTGCGGTACCAGCCGCCCATCTGCGCGCCGGTATTGCCGGCCGGAAGGGCGTACAGACCATGGCCGGCGAGGAATTCGTTCAAAAGCTCGTTGCCGCCGCCGATCGAAAACCAGGAATTGGTCTGGCGGGCGTTGAGGCCGAAGGGAACGGCAGTGCCGAGCGCGAATGTCGGATCCTTGCCGATGTAATAATAGCAGCAGGTATGCGCCATCTCGACGGTGCCGTTGGAAACCGCATCGGCAGCCTGGAGACCGGGTACGATTTCACCGGCTGCAAAGGTGTTGATGGTAAAATTGCCGTCCGAAGCTTCCTTCACGCTGGCGGCGATATCAGTGCTGGCAGCCCAGAGAATGTCCGTGTTCTTCGTAAAGGAAGACGTCATACGCCAGGTGATTTTCGGGCTCTCCTGGGCAATCGCGGGAGCCGCCAAGGCGGTTGCGGCAACGGCACCAGCGCCGGCGGTGGCGGCTTGACGGAAGAAATGTCTGCGGTTCATGAAAAAGAAAGCCTCCCAAATGGTCCGGTACACCCACGTTTTTATGTGTACCAAGTCGCTCATAAGCTGTTTGTTTCGCGGCGAGCAAGAAGTATTTTTCAGATATTACGCTGCAGTGCAGCAATGCTTTTCAGAAATTACGAAGCGTAGTGCTTCCGCCATGGCGATGATGCGCTCCGGAAGAGCCGCGAACCTGCTTGCATCTTCAAGCCTAAAGGCATAGTTTAGAATTATTCTAAATGGAGTTTTCAATGCTGACCCGCCTTTTGCCGTCCTCCCGCCGGCCATTTTCATCATTATCCGAAGAAGAAATCCTCGCGCTGGCGATCGCCTCCGAAGAAGAGGATGCCCGCATCTATCTTGGTTATGCGGATGGCCTGAGGGATCAGTATCCGGCATCGGCAAAAGTATTCGAGGACATGGCCGAGGTCGAACAGACCCACAAGAACGCGCTGATCGCAATCTTTCGCACCCGTTTCGGCGAGCGCATTCCGCTGATCCGTCGCGAACATGTCCAGGGTTTTTATGCCCGCAAGCCCGACTGGCTGCGGAAGAACCTGCCGCTTGAGACGGCGCGGACGGAAGCCGAGGTGATGGAGCAGCAGGCCGCACGCTTCTATCGCGAAGCAACCAAGCGCGTGTCGGATGCCTCGACCCGCCAACTCCTCGGCGACTTGGCGCTTGCCGAGGAGGGGCACGAAGACATTGCCCGCATGCTGACGGAAAAGCATGTTTCGGAAGAGGCGAAAGGCGAAGAGGATGAGAATGCCCGCCGCCAGTTCATCCTGACCTATGTACAGCCCGGCCTTGCGGGCCTGATGGATGGATCGGTCTCGACGCTTGCGCCGATCTTTGCCGCAGCCTTTGCCACGGGCGATACCTGGTCGACCTTCCTGATCGGCCTCTCGGCCTCAGTCGGCGCAGGCATTTCGATGGGCTTCACGGAAGCCGCGCATGACGATGGCAAGCTCTCCGGTCGAGGGTCGCCACTGAAACGCGGCCTCGCTTCCGGCATCATGACGGCCCTCGGTGGCCTTGGTCATGCACTGCCTTACCTCATTCCGCATTTCTGGACCGCAACCATCGTCGCCGCCATCGTCGTCTTCTTTGAGCTCTGGGCAATTGCCTTCATCCAGAACCGCTACATGGAAACGCCCTTCATGCGCGCCGTCTTCCAGGTCGTATTCGGCGGTTCACTGGTTCTGGCTGCCGGTATCTTTATCGGCAATGCCGGATAGGCCGGTTCAGGCAGCTTCCGCTGCCTCTTCTACCATCGGAACGGTTAGCGTAAACACGGCGCCATTGTCGTTGTGAAGTTCCGATTGCCCGCCTAACTGGCGCACGAAGCTTGAAATAAGCTTCGTGCCCATGCCGGTCGTGCGCACATCTTGCGATATTCCGGGTCCGTCGTCCCGAATGACAAGCTTCAACGTGTCGCCGTCCTGAAACAGCCGGACGCTGAGCTTGCCTTCATGACGTCCGGCAAAGGCGTATTTGAAGGCGTTTGAAACCACTTCGTTGATGATCATGCCGAGCGGCAAGGCCTGGTCCCGGTCAAGCGCGATCGGCGCCAGATCGAGGTCGAGCTTCACCGGCATGTCGTAGCCTGAGGCGATGTCCGAGATCAGCCGGCTCGCATAGGGCGCAACCTCCACCTCCTCGAACTGGTCGGTATTATAGATCTGCTCATGTACGGCGATCATAGCACTGATCCGTCGCGCCATGTCGTCCCGTGCTTCCTGCGGCAGTCGCTGCAGCCGCACGAGCGCCAGCACGGCCTGCAGATTGTTCTTCACCCGGTGGTGGATCTCGCGCAACAGGAAACGATTGCGTTCGGCGGCGTGTTCCAGCTCCTCATTGCGCGCGGCAGTGCGGTAGAGCAGGGTGTAAATCCAGAACGATGCGCCGACGAGGATCGTCATCAACGGCACGACAAGCAACGCATCACCGAAAAGATTACGCCAGAATTGGTCGAGAACTTCCTGCCGCTCGATCGCCGCAAGTGCGATCAGCGGCCAGTCCTGCACCTTCCAGAAGGCAACGATACGGGCAAAGCCGTCGATCTGCGACACCGGATTGTGGTGAAAGCCGCTCGCCTTGTCGCGGGTCAGCGGATACCATTCCGTCGTGCTCAGATTGACCGGCTTCTGAGCGGAGGGTCGTCGTGCGACCAGCCAACCGTCGTCACGAATGACCGAGATCGTCGAGTTAGGCCCAAGATTCATCGAAGACCAGAACCGGTCGAGATTGTCGTTCGGTATGGTGATCGAGGCGACGCCGCCGAAGTCGCTGCCGATCCGTCTCGCAATGATGAAAGCCGGCTTTCCGGCCTGTTCGTTGTCGAGCAGCCGGCTGAATGTCAGCACCTCGCCCTCTTTAAGGCGTTTGAAATAGGCGCGCTCGGCGTGATTCGGCAGCGTATTGTCCGGCGCGCTCGAAAAGCGGGTCTGGCCGTCCTGGTCGAGAATGGCATATTCGAAACCGACCGGCAGTTCGCCCACGGCTCGTTCCAGATCGAGGATAAGTTCGGCCGAACTGTCGATCGGGCGTCCGCTGATCGCCGCCTCGATGCGGCGAAGCGCCAGATCGCTCGCTTCCATCATCCATTCCATGTGGGCTGCGACCACATGTGCGGAAGAAACGGCGCGCGCTTCGCCTTCGCGAAGGGCGTTGTTGTAGTTTTCGTAAACGGTAAGAGCGCCGAAAGCCAAGACGACGGCAGTGAGCACACCGGCAAGCCAGAGCGGTAGAGACGGTCGTGCGGATCCATGGGGGCGTATCAAGCCTGTCAACCGATCGTTACGCACCACAGGCCTCCATCGCAGAAAGATCCGCTCTGCCGGACAGGCGGCGGCGCGACCTTCTGATTCCCGAAAGAGTAGAGAGAACAACCCGCCGCTGCAAGCAGGGCGGGTTATATGCTTAATGACTTATGTTTGAGGCTTCGGTTACCGCAAGGCACCGACGAGCAGATCGCGACCGTTTTCGATTGTGACCCAGCGCCCGGTATTGAATGTCGCCTGACGCTTGAGGAACGTGTAGGGCGTCTGGTTCCAGGCGAGAACATCGTTGTCGAGGTTATCGAGGATGAAGTCACCGTCTGTGGTGCGCAGGGTCAATACGGCATGGCCTTCGCCATCCGGCTTGCGCACGACGGTGATCAAGAGATCGGACAGCGCGAAGCCGAGCTGGGCCAGTTCCTTGCGCTTCTGCAGGGCGTAGTCCTCGCAATCGGCAAAGACGGTCGGATAGGTCCAGTATTCCTCGACGCCGTAGGCCTCGAGATCCGTGCGGGCAATATAACGGGCATTGATGGCGCGGTTGACGTCGCGAACGACGTTCCAGGCATGGTCATCCATGCGCGCAGCAGGCGCGGACCGGCTTTTGACATTGCATTCTGCCGGGAGGCGCTGGCAGAATTCGTAATGACCGATCGGCTGCGACGTCACAGCACCGGTCACCATAGCCATTGGGGCTTGTGGCGCCGGTATTGCAGCGCCGGCGGATGCGAGCACAGCTGCGAGGATCACGGCTACATGCCGCACCTTCAGGGCTAAATTCATTGACCCGTCCCTTAAATTCCTAACAAAAAGTTAAGAGGTGTTAAGGGGCAGAGTCAATTGTTCAGCTTTTGTTAAGGTGCAGCTCTTTACGAATATGGTTAAGACTGCGGCTTTTCCGTCTCAGCCCAGTTTTTCATCATCGATTATTAGGGCGGCCACTGCCGCTTCCATCTTTTGCAGGTCCTGCGGCCGCGAAAGGCGATGGTCGCCGTCGCGGATCAGCGTCAGTACGACATCGTCGGCGGGCAGAAATTCCATCAGTTTCAGCGCATGTTGATACGGCACATCCGGGTCTGCCATTCCCTGCAGGATATGCACGGGGCAGCCGGTTTCGATAATGCCGGTAAGGACGCGATTCCGCTGTCCGTCTTCCATCAGTGCGCGCGTATAGATGTTCGGTTCGGGGCTGTATTCGGAAACCTCTTCAAAATAACCGCGCTCCGCCAGTGACTGCCGTTCCTTGTCCGTCAGTTCGGGCTCGATCAATTCACTGGTGAAGTCCGGAGCGGGTGCGATCAGCACGATCCCGGCAATCTTCGGTCCTTTTGCCCGCTTCCTGAGTTCCTGCACCAGCCGCAGGGCAATCCACCCGCCCATCGATGAACCAACGAGAATAACGTTTTTCGGTGACGCGGCATCTATCACCGCGATGGATTCTTCCAGCCAGCGTGAAATCGTTCCGTCGCGGAATTCACCGCCCGATGCGCCATGGCCGGAATAATCGAAACGGATGCAAGCCGAACCAAGTTTCTCCGCCAATGCATCGAGCACGACGGCCTTGGTGCCCGTCATGTCGGAGCGATATCCGCCAAGCCAGACGAGTGCCGGCTTCCCGGTTGTGGCCGCGGCGGCCCGGTGAATGATCGCGATCTCGCGGGCATCCGTTCCCGTTCCGACAGTAATGCTGGCAGTTCCGGTGGCGTTGATCGTGCTCATAGTCTTACTCCTGCGAATGGCGGAAGCTATAAATCAGAACTAAACCGGTTGTCAGGAGGTGATTTTTTCGTGCCGTCATGCTATTGACATCCACCCGGTAATCACGACATTCCGCTCGGCTCCCGGCCGCGCGCGAATTTCGTCGTTGCCTGTGCCCGAAAACGATCTAGGAGAATACGACCATTCGCAGACCATTCAAAGCCGATGCCCCCGTCAAGGAAGGCCCGCGCTCCAATAGGGAAATTCGCGTTCCCAAGGTCCAGCTTATCGATGCCGAAGGCCAGAATCTCGGTGCAGTACCGACCGACCAGGCCCTCAAGATGGCCGAGGAAGCAGGACTGGACCTGGTAGAAATCTCGCCGAACAATGATCCGCCGGTGTGCAAGATCCTCGACCTCGGCAAGCTGAAATACGCGAACCAGAAGAAGGCGGCTGAAGCGCGCAAGAAGCAGAAGGTTGTCGAAGTCAAAGAAATCAAGATGCGCCCGAACATCGACACACATGATTACGATGTGAAGATGAAGGCGATGAACCGTTTCTTTGAAGACGGCGACAAGGTGAAGGTGACGCTGAAGTTCCGCGGCCGTGAAATGGCCCACCAGGAACTCGGCATGAAGCTTCTTCTGCAAGTCAAGGAAGATACGCTGGAAATCGCCAAGGTTGAGGCTGAGCCCAAGCTTGAAGGTCGCCAGATGATGATGGTGCTGGCGCCGAAATAAGCGCCGCGCCGACCCGCCTCGAGGAAGCCGCAAGGCGGCGGGTGTGCCGGTTTCCGACCGGCTTCAAAGGAGGATTTCCCCCATTGCGCTTTTGACCGGCTGCGGTTATAAGCGCGCGTCCGAACGGTCCGGCAGGGCATGCCGTGGCCGTTCTAAATGCTTGAAGCAGACCTCTTCAGTCGGCTTCGATACAAAAACGGAGTAGCAAAATGCCCAAGATGAAGACGAAATCGTCTGCCAAGAAGCGGTTCAAAGTCACCGCCACCGGCAAGGTCGTTGCAGCTGCCGCCGGCAAGCGCCACGGCATGATCAAGCGTTCCAACAAGTTCATCCGCGACGCACGCGGCACGATGGTCCTCGCTGAGCCTGATGGCAAGAAGGTCATCAAGAACTACCTGCCCAACGGTCTCTGAGACTATTCGGCACTCTGGAACAGTTTAAGGAGATCATGACATGGCACGCGTAAAACGTGGCGTAACTTCCCGCGCCAAGCACACCAAGACCCTCAAGGCAGCCAAGGGCTTCTACGGCCGCCGCAAGAATACCATCCGCGCCGCAAAGGCTGCTGTTGACCGTTCGCGTCAGTTTGCAACCCGCGACCGTCGCGTCAAGAAGCGCAACTTCCGCGCTCTGTGGATCCAGCGTATCAACGCTGCTGTCCGCGAATCCGGCCTGACCTACGGCCGCTTCATCGACGGCCTGAACAAGGCTGGCATCGAAGTCGACCGCAAGGTTCTGTCCGACATGGCAATCCATGAGCCGGCAGCATTCGGCGCACTGGTTGAAGCTTCCAAGAAGGCTCTGGCCTATCTGAAGAACACCGGCAACGCCAACGAGTTCGAAGCCGCGGTCAAGTAAGCCCGCGTCCGTCTCTACGTTTGTAAAAGACCCGCGCGGCTCTGCTGGCGCGGGTCTTTTGTTTTCTGCCGTTTCATATTCCGATGAGACGGACTAATCACGGTATTCAGGAGCGCTGCGGTGCCAAATGATGTCGTTGACATAAGGAGTGGTCCATCGCTGCCGTCGGAAGACACGGCCACCTTGCTGGCTGCGCTGGTTTCCGATGCGAGACGGGTGCAGGTGGTGTCGCTCAGTTGCGGCAATGTCTGGATCAAGCGGCACGGCGACAAGGGCAGGCGCGCCATCGTTGCTGTTCAAAATGCCGTTGCGCGCTTGCTTCGGCTGCCTTTCATGCGACCGTCCCCTGCCGAGACGGCAGAAGGAATGGTGCAGCGCGACCTGCGAAAAATTGCGAAATACTCGCAGGCAGGCATACCGACTGCCGCTGTCATCTATTCTTCCGACAGCGCCATCGTTCTGAGCGATATTGCCCCGACGGTGCATGAACAGTTGAAGTCTTTGCGTAATGACGATCCGGCGGCGCATGACGAGCTTCTCGTCTTCTGTTCCAGCGAACTCGGAAGACTGCACGGCGCTGGCCTCTGCCACGGGCGCCCCTATCCGCGGGACATGTTCATCAGGGACGAAAGGGTTGGCTTCATCGATTTCGAGGAAGAGCCTGAAGCCGTTATGCCTATGGAAACGGCGCAGGCCCGCGATCTCTGGCTGCTGTTCCTGCAATTGAGTGTAAGGGCGACCGATCGCCGGAAAACGCAGGATCGCGCTTATGCGGCATGGGTTGCGGCCGCTCCGAAGGCGGCAATTGCCGAACTGCGCGAAATCACCCGTTCCATGGGCCGCTTTTTATGGCTTGCCCGGTTGATTGGCCGATTTCACATGGGTAGAGATTTGCGGCAATTCATCCTGGCTACCACCTATCTGACAACGATGTTCAACGGCTGAATTTGCCGCAAAGCAGGAAAAGATGACCGAACTCGAAACATTGAAGAGCGCGCTCCTGGCCGAGATCGCCGGCGCGGGCGACGAAGCGGCAATCGAGGCTGTCCGTGTCTCGGCTCTGGGCAAGAAGGGTTCGGTTTCCGAACTCCTGAAGACCTTGGGCTCGATGACGCCGGAAGAGCGCCAGACCCGCGGTGCGGCAATCAACGCGCTGAAGAACGAGATCACCGACGCAATCACCGAGCGTAGAACCGTGCTCAAGGACGCCGCGATCGATGCGCGTCTGAAGGCCGAAACGCTCGACGTGTCGCTGCCGGTCCGCTCCTCGCCGGCTGAACGCGGCCGCATCCATCCGATCAGCCAGATCATCGACGAAATCACCGCCGTCTTCGCCGACATGGGCTTCTCTATCGCCGAAGGCCCGGATGTCGAGACCGACTATTATAACTTCACCGCGCTGAATTTCCCCGAAGGCCACCCGGCCCGCGAAATGCACGACACCTTCTTCTTCCAGGCGGATGAAAAGGGTGAGCGCAAGGTGCTGCGCACCCACACTTCGCCGGTTCAGGTCCGCACCATGGAAGCGCAGGATCCGCCGATCCGCATCGTCATTCCGGGCAAGACCTATCGCCAGGATAGTGACGCCACCCATTCGCCGATGTTCCACCAGGTCGAAGGCCTCGTCATCGACAAGAAGTCGAATGTCGGCAACATGCGCTGGGTTCTGGAAGAATTCTGCAAGGCCTTCTTCGAAGTGCCGTCGGTGACCATGCGTTTCCGCCCGTCCTTCTTCCCCTTCACGGAACCGTCCTTCGAAGTCGATATCCAGTGCGACCGCTCCGGCCCGATCGTCAAGTTCGGCGAAGGCACCGACTGGATGGAAATCCTTGGCTGCGGCATGGTCCACCCGAATGTGCTGCGCTCGGGCGGGCTCGATCCGGACGAATATCAGGGCTTTGCCTGGGGCATGGGCCTCGACCGCATCGCCATGCTGAAATACGGCATGCCGGACCTGCGCGACTTCTTCAACGCCGATGTCCGCTGGATGAACCATTACGGCTTCCGCCCGCTCGACATGCCGACCCTGTTCGGCGGTCTGAGCCAGTAACGCGATGCCGACCCTGCTCATTTGGCACGGCTACAAATTCCGGTTCTACGCCCTTGATGTCGGAGAACCGCCTCATGTCCATATCGTCAAGGACGGCAAGTCCCTGAAGCTCTGGCTGAAGAATTTGGAAGTGGCCCATAACAGGGGCTATAGTGAGCAGGAAATAGGCAGGTTGCTGGAAGTGGCCGCGCAACACCGTGATCAATGGATAGGTGCTTGGGATGAGTTCTTTGGTCTTTGAAACCGACGAAATGCGACCCGTTCGGGCTTGGTGCGCTGGCGGCGAGGTTCACGTCGCGCTCGCCGACGGCCGGGCCATCTCAGCCC
Organism: Aliirhizobium wenxiniae; assembly: GCF_019511445.1. Lineage (GTDB taxonomy): Bacteria > Pseudomonadota > Alphaproteobacteria > Rhizobiales > Rhizobiaceae > Neorhizobium > Neorhizobium wenxiniae_A. Next base: position 3,236 of record NZ_JAEUAN010000007.1, on the reverse strand, counting down.
CTCTCTGGTGGTATCCCTTTCTGTCCGAGCTTAATGATGCCGAACTGAACGACATCGAACTGATGTATGAGGGGATCTGGTGGGCTGCCATCGACGAAGGAATTTCGGTCAAGAGCATGTTTCTGGGCATAAAGGCACCAGGTGCCAAAGCTCCGGAAAAGGCTGCCTGACCAACCGATTGATGATTTTGAGACGAGACAAAAGACAATGAAATTCACGCTTTCCTGGCTCAAGGATCATCTTGAGACCGACGCCACCCTCGACCAGATCTGCGAGCGCCTGACGGCGATCGGCCTCGAAGTCGAGGATGTCGATGATAAGGCGGCCTACAAGCCCTTCGTCATCGCCAAAATCCTGACGGCCGAACAGCATCCCGAGGCCGACCGCCTCCGGGTTCTCTCCGTCGATGCCGGCCCGGACGTCAATGGCGGCAAGCCGCTGCAGATCGTTTGCGGTGCGCCGAATGCCCGCGCCGGTCTCATCGGGGCCTTGGCGCGTCCGGGCGACTATGTTCCCGGCCTCGACGTGACGCTTGGCGTTGGCAAGATCCGCGGCGTTGAAAGCCATGGCATGATGTGTTCCGAGAAGGAACTCAACATGTCGGACGAGCATAATGGCATCATCGACCTGCCGGAAAACGCGCCGGTCGGCACCTCCTTCGCCGCCTATGCCGGTCTCGACGATCCGATGATCGAGATCAACCTGACGCCGAACCGCCCGGACTGCACCTCGATCTACGGCATCGCCCGCGATCTCGCAGCCTCCGGTCTCGGCACGCTGAAGGTTTCCTCTGCTCCGGCCCTGAAGCTCGAAGGCGAGACGACGGTCGGCCTGACCATCGATCTCGACGACGAAAAGCTTTGCCCGGGCTTCGGCCTGCGCCTCGTGCGCGGCGTCAAGAACGGCCCGAGCCCGGCATGGATGCAGACGCGTCTGAAGGCAATCGGCCTTCGTCCGATCAACGCGCTTGTCGACATCACCAATTACATGACCTTCGACCAAGGCCGCCCGATGCACGTCTTCGACGCTGCCAAGGTCAAGGGCGATCTGACCGTCCGTCGCGCCAAGGAAGGCGAGACGGTGCTGGCGCTCGATACCCGCGAATACAAGCTCGGTCCGAACAATGTCGTCATCGCGGATGAGAATGGCGTCGAGTCCATCGGCGGCATCATGGGCGGCGAACATTCCGGCTGTGACGAAAATACCGTCGACGTGCTGATAGAAAGCGCTCTGTGGGACCCGATCAACATCGCGAAGTCAGGCCGTACGCTCGGCATCATCACCGATGCGCGTTACCGCTTCGAACGTGGTGTCGATCCGGAATATATGGTTCCCGGCCTCGACCGGACGACGCAGCTGGTTCTCGATCTGTGCGGCGGCACGCCGGCAAAAGAAAAGATCGTCGGCTACAAGGGGTATGAAGCCAAAACCGTCGATTTCCCCTTCTCGGAAGTGAAGCGCCTGACCGGCCTTGAGGTTTCGATCGACGAAAGCCGCGAAATCCTCACCCGCCTCGGCTTCACCGTCGAAGGTTCCGGCGAGCGTGTCAGCGTAAAAATTCCGTCCTGGCGTCCGGACGTCGATGGCAAGGCCGATCTCGTTGAAGAGGTCATGCGCATCCATGGCGTCGACAACATCAAGCCGGAACCGCTGGAAAATCTCGGCACGGTGAACGGCAAGATCCTGACCACGCTGCAGATCCGCACCCGCACCGCCAAGCGCGCGCTGGCTTCCCGCGGCATGCTGGAAGCCGTCACCTGGTCCTTCATCCCGGAAGATCAGGCGAAGCTCTTCGGCGGTGGTTCGCCGGCGCTGAAGCTCGCCAACCCGATTGCAGCCGATATGTCGGATATGCGTCCGTCGCTTCTGCCGGGCCTGCTGACGGCTGCCCAGCGCAATGCCGACAAGGGCTTTGGCGATGTGGCAATCTTCGAAGTCTCGGGCACCTATGAGAACGACACGCCGGAAGGCCAGCGTCGCGTCGCTGGCGGCATCCGTCGCGGTACCGCTTCGATCAACGGCGCCGGCCGCATGTGGTCGAATGCAACGAAGGGCGGCGGCAAGCCGGTCGACGTCTATGACGCCAAGGCCGATGCGCTCGCCGTAATCGAGGCCTGCGGCTTGCCGATGGGCAATGTCCAGATCGAGCAGGGCGGTCCTTCCTGGTATCATCCGGGCCGTTCGGGCACGATCAAGATGGGTCCCAAGGTCATCCTTGGCACATTTGGCGAATTTCATCCGAAGACGATGGCAGCGCTCGATGTTTCCGGTGCCCTGGCAGGTTTCGAAATCTATCTCGACGCCATGCCGGAACCGAAGAAAAAGGCGACCCGCACCAAGCCGGGCCTCGATCTTTCTCCGTTCCAGGTGGTCAAGCGCGACTTCGCCTTTGTGGTCGGCTCGCAGGTGGAAGCCGGTGCCATCGTCAAGGCGGCAACCAGCGCCGATCGCAAGCTGATCACCGGCGTCAACGTCTTCGACGTCTTCGAGGGCGCCTCGCTTGGCGAAGGCAAGAAGTCGATCGCCATCGAAGTTCTCATCCAGCCGGTCGACAAGACCCTGACGGACGAGGATTTCGAAGCCCTGACCGGCAAGATCGTCGCCAATGTCGAAAAGACCACGGGTGGTGTTCTGCGCGCCTAGACGGCGCGCTGATATCGCCATTCCTGGGTTTTTCCGCCGTAGCCATAAGCTGCGGCGCGCACATCCTGGACATAGATGTAGCTTTCCTCGTGCAGATTGCCGAGGAGGCTTGCAAAGCCCTCAAAGGCCGCCTGGATATAGGCGGCCTTTTCGCTTTTCGTGTTGGTCTCATCGGTGATCTTGATATCGAAATAAACGCTCGACTTGCGCTGTTCGGCAAGTGTTCGTCCGCCGACGATCCAGTCACGCGGATCGACGTAATCGATGGCAATCGCCGTGACGGCTGGGTCCTTGCCAAGGATGCGCTGCGTCAGCTCGCTCAGCATGCTTGCTATGGCGTGGGTCATCTCGTCCGAGCGTTGGCCGCTGACTTTGACATTCAGAATAGGCATGTCGTTCTCCATTTGGTTAGCTATGCAACTATCTGGATTTCCTTCAACTTAGATGCCTGCCTATGGATCGCGCCTGACCTTGCCCCCAAGTTTTATCCAGTTTTGAGTTCGCTCCAGCGGTTTTGGGTTGCTGTATTTGGGGCGGTAGCGGCGGGTTGCGGTGCGGAGCCATTCCGGCTGCGCAGCACCGCATCACGTCGC
>NZ_JAEUAN010000069.1 GCF_019511445.1 Aliirhizobium wenxiniae | reverse complement strand
ATATGCCAGAACAACGGGAAGAGTGGATCACAAAGCGGGCATATGAGCTTTGGGAACAAGCTGGACGTGCTGACGGGCACGACCACGAGCATTGGGCTGAAGCGACCGCAGAATGGGAACGCCTGCAGGTACCCAGCGCTCCTGCCGAGAGTTCGCCCGGCGCGTGGGAAGAGGAGGAAGAATGATACTCGTTCATCCCTCCAGCGAACCCTGTCGCTGGCCCCGCTCTTTATGACGTTTTCGTTGTCGCATCATCGCAAATCAGTGAATAAGTGCTGATGAAAGCGACCCGAAATAAGAAGACGATCGTGAAAACCGGGGCGCAACCCCTTCTACAGCAACTTGCGGCAATGCCCGAGAAATTCTCTGGAGGCCAGTTTCGTAAACAATACGCGGCTTTGTGCTTCCGGCGCCAACCGGGCGATCAATCCGTTGAAGTCTTGCTGATCACCTCCAGAGGAACGGGTCGGTGGGTCATTCCAAAGGGATGGCCTATGAAGAAGAAGAAGCCGTACGAAGCTGCGGAGATCGAAGCATGGGAAGAAGCCGGTGTGCGTGGTGCTGCGAGAAAGAAGCCGGTCGGGCGATACACATATCTAAAGTGGCTCGAGAACGGTGATGTCGCTCCTTGTGTCGTAGAAGTCTTCCAGATCGAGGTCGAAGAGCTCGCAGAAAACTTCAAGGAGCGTGGACAGCGTCAGATCGCATGGGTCTCGACAGAAGAGGCAGCGCGACGGGTGCGGGAAGTCGAGTTAAAATCTTTGCTTGTACACTTCAGACCGGAGTTCAAAGGATAAAGCCAGGCGCCGAGCTATATCCGCTGTACGCTGGTAGCCACTCGGGCTGACACGGT
>NZ_JAEUAN010000068.1 GCF_019511445.1 Aliirhizobium wenxiniae | reverse complement strand
TTGTCGCTGACGATCATCTTCGGCTTGCCTCGTCCCTCGATGATCCGATCCAGTTCACGGGCAACTCGCAGGCCGGAAAGGGACGTATCGGCGACGAGTGCCAGGCATTCCCTGGTGCAATCGTCGACGACGGTCAGCACCCGGAACCTGCGACCATCGGTGAGTTGATCCGACACGAAGTCCAGTGACCAGCGATCATTGGCGGCAAGCGGGATCAGCATCGGTGCTCGGGTGCCGATCGCTCGCTTGCGGCCGCCGCGCTTGCGCACCGTCAGCTTCTCCTCCCGATAGAGCCGGAAGAGCCGCTTGTGGTTCACAAGGTGACCCTCGCGCCTGAGCAGCACATGAAGACGCCGATACCCAAAGCGGCGGCGTTCATGCGCCAGCGCCTTCATTCGCTCGCGAAGGTCATGGTCATCGCTGCGCCTGGTTTCGTAACGGATCGTCATCCGGCAAAAGCCGATGGCTTTACACGCCCGCCGTTCGCTCATCTCATGGTGACCCATCAAATGCGCGACAGCTTTCCGCCTTGCTGCGGGCGTCACCACTTCTTTCCCAAAAGGTCTTTCAAAGCCGCGTTGTCGAGCATCGCGTCCGCCAAGAGCCGCTTCAGCTTGGTGTTCTCGTCTTCCAGCGACTTCAGCCGCTTGGCTTCGGATACATCCATGCCGCCGAACTTGGCCTTCCATTTATAGATGCTGGCATCGCTGACCCCGTGCTTGCGGCAAAGCTCCGAGACCGGCGTGCCAGCCTCGTGCTCCCTCAGAATGCCAATGATCTGTTCGTCCGTGAAACGTGTGCGCTTCATTCTCTGGTCCTTTCGATGGGCCAGAGCTTACTTCAAAATGGATTATTTCAACGGGGCAAGGTCA
>NZ_JAEUAN010000067.1 GCF_019511445.1 Aliirhizobium wenxiniae | reverse complement strand
AGCGACGGCGGCGCTCAGGGCCGGACAGGACTTCTATCTTAGGACTGTGACTGGTCATAATGGGCACATTACCTCGCACACTTGTTAAGTGGGAGATCGTGTCCGGATATTTATGGGGCCATTACAGCGGCGATGGCCCGAGGGCTACCTGCCGACCAGCAAAGGCAGTTAGAAACCATCATGAAGCAACTTGGAGGGGCTTCCGCGCAAGTGATGGCACCTAACCGCAAGGTCATATTCAACGCAGCTGTCAGCGGTACCTTGAATTTCTTTGACCTGACCGCTTCCGGCGAGCCGGTGAATGTCAACTCAATAACATGCAACACCGGCTAACCTCCCGGTGTGGTGCCCGAGGAAGGGCCGGAATTGCGCCAGCAGCAAATCCGATGTCTCCACAGACATCGCCGCCAACGCCTGTCCCGCCGCCGACCTTTGCACCAGCAAACGCGCTCAGAGTTTATTTTATCCACTGACTTCTCGAGCCAGTCACCCGAATTATTCAGGACCCTCGACGGCTTGGGATTATCCTCAAACGAATGCATGATCAAATCAGACATTTCGCTTCGGACGTTGATGGAGAGGCGCTTCGTTGGAAAAAGCGACGCGTAATGATATGTCTTTCACCTGAATATTGTTAAAGAGAGAGAGGGAGCCGTTACGATAGAGACACAAGTGCTGATAATGCAGATTGAGCAAGTTAGTCAGCGGTTGCCGAGCTCCCGATGATTGCGCATCACCTCCTGCTTTCTATGACTGGAGGTCAAAAATGAACATCAAGAGCCTTCTTCTCGGCTCCGCTGCTGCCCTCGCAGCAGTTTCTGGCGCACAGGCTGCCGACGCAATCGTGGCTGCTGAGCCCGAGCCGATGGAATACGTT
>NZ_JAEUAN010000066.1 GCF_019511445.1 Aliirhizobium wenxiniae | reverse complement strand
GTCACGTTGACCACGGCAAGACGTCTTTGACGGCTGCGATCACGAAGTTTTTCGGTGAATTCAAGGCGTATGACCAGATCGACGCTGCTCCGGAAGAAAAGGCACGCGGCATCACCATCTCGACGGCGCACGTTGAGTATGAGACGCCGAACCGCCACTACGCTCACGTTGACTGCCCCGGCCACGCCGACTACGTCAAGAACATGATCACCGGTGCAGCGCAGATGGACGGCGCGATCCTGGTTTGCTCGGCAGCCGACGGCCCGATGCCGCAGACCCGCGAGCACATCCTGCTTGCTCGTCAGGTTGGCGTTCCGGCTCTGGTCGTGTTCCTCAACAAGGTCGACCAGGTTGACGACGCAGAACTGCTCGAGCTGGTTGAGCTTGAAGTTCGCGAACTTCTGTCGTCCTACGACTTCCCGGGCGACGAAGTTCCGGTCGTCAAGGGTTCGGCTCTGGCCGCTCTTGAAGACTCGAACAAGACCATCGGTGAAGATGCTGTTCGCGAACTGATGGCCCAGGTTGACGCCTACATCCCGACGCCTGAGCGTCCGATCGACCAGCCGTTCCTGATGCCGATCGAAGACGTATTCTCGATCTCCGGTCGTGGTACGGTTGTGACGGGTCGCGTTGAGCGCGGTATCGTCAAGGTTGGCGAAGAAGTCGAAATCGTCGGCATCAAGGCAACCTCGAAGACGACGGTTACCGGCGTTGAAATGTTCCGCAAGCTGCTCGACCAGGGCCAGGCCGGCGACAACATCGGTGCTCTCGTTCGCGGCGTTGACCGTAACGGCGTTGAGCGTGGCCAGATCCTGTGCAAGCCGGGTTCTGTCAAGCCGCACAAGAAGTTCATGGCAGAAGCCTACATCCTGACGAAGGAAGAAGGCGGCCGTCATA
>NZ_JAEUAN010000065.1 GCF_019511445.1 Aliirhizobium wenxiniae | reverse complement strand
GAGACCGCGTGCTGCGCGAAAATCGACATTCTCGACCTGAGCGTCATGGCGGAGCTTGGCAGCACGCGCTCTTGCCTCGAAGCGCTTCTGGCGACGCGAGGTCTGTTCCCGTTCGAGCAGGATCGCAAGCCATTCGCCGTGCTGGAGGCCTCTTGCCTCCGGTTGCATCTCCAGGTCCTGGAAGGCAGAAGCCATGCCGGAAAGGCCGAGTTGGCGCAGCGTGTCGACAGTGGGATTGGTCAGCATTCTCGATTGTCTCCTTAATGAAAGTAGGCTTTGCCGCGAAGATTGGCATGCTCGCCGACAGCGGCGGGTTCGGCGGAATGTCGTGGTGCCTTGTAGGTGCTGATGAGTGCGCTGATGCTTTTGCAAGTCAGTCCGCCGATCTCGACAGCACGGGCGGACACCGCCTCGGCCTGCACCGCAGGAATAGCCTGGTAGAGCTTCAGGACGCCAAGGCAGGTTCGAAAGCCTTGTTCGGGATGAGGACGATTGGCCAGGATAGCGATGATCAGCCCCTCTGTCTGAGGCCCAATGGAAGCGCCCCAGCGCTGGAATTTTGCAGGTGACCATTCGGCATAGCGCCGATGCGAGCTGGGCATATGGTCAGGATCGGTTCCGTAGCGAGACCCGCCGTACCGGCGTTGGTGGGTCGCAATCCTCTTGCCCTTGAAGAAGACCTCGATCGTGCGGCTCGTGGCCCGGACATCGACCTGCTGGCGGATGAGCGTATGGGGCACGGAGTAGAAATAGTGTTCGAACTCGACATGGTAGTCCGTCGACACCCGCGCCAGCCTCCATTCGGCGTACTCGTAGTCCTCTGCCGGGAGAGCCGCGAGTGCTGGGCGTTCCATGGTCTCGAATATCTCCTGGCGGGTTTGGCCCAACCGCTTCATGACGTGCGTGTTGATCCGCTCGACGGCTCCGCGGATGGCGGCATTGGCTTCCTCCAGCGAGAAGAAGGTCTGATTGCGCATCCGGCC
>NZ_JAEUAN010000064.1 GCF_019511445.1 Aliirhizobium wenxiniae | reverse complement strand
TAGCGCAGTTGGCAGAAGCCGGATTTTACAAAGTCGTGCGAGTAAAGACTTTCGACAACATGGTGACACGCACACTGGTGGCAGCGCGTAGCCAGCTCGTAAGCATTTCCAAGCAGCTCAGCAACCAAATACGTGGCTTCCTAAAAACGTTTGGTCTCATCGTACCCAAAGGGAAAGGCGGGGCATTTGACGCTTATGTGAGAGCGCTGCTGGATGGAAATAGCGGCCTGGCAGGTGTGATATTGCCCCTGCTCGAGGCATGGCGCGACATACGTAAGCGCGCATCCAATCTTGATCACCAATTGCTCGTAGCTTCCAGACAGAGCCGGGCTACGAAGCTCCTGATGACGATTCCAGGCGTTGGTGCCGTCACGGCCGTCTCGTACATTGCCGCGATCGAAGATCCCGAAAACTTCCCCACCTCGCGCTCAGTCGGCGCTTGGCTAGGGCTGACGACGCGGCGCTATCAGTCTGGCGAAATAGATTATGATGGCCATATCTCGCGACGCGGTGACAGTCGGCTGCGGGGATTACTCTACGAGGCAGCTACCGTTCTCTTAACGAGAACCACTGCCAAGACCGAATGCAGTCTAAAGACCTGGGGGCTGAAGCTGCGTGAGCGGCTGGGCTTCAAACGTGCCGCGGTTGCCGTTGCGCGAAAACTTGCCGTCATAATGCATAGCATGCTCAAGGCCGGGCAAGCGTTCAATCCATTGGGCGGCGCAGCAGCTTAACCGAAGCGCCGTCCTACCTGCCTCAGCACCTCAATCTGACTGAGATGCTGGGCGTCCCTGCTGTGGACGTGGGATGGGTCATTCCGTCGATTCCGTCGCAGCTCATTGAGACTGCGTCTTGAACATAGGAAGACCTGCCCTGCGAAAACCCATCATGCGGCGACTGCATGTCGACCGCGGAGACAACCGTGCTCCCAGCACAGGACGAATTTGCAGGACTGAAAGATGTCGAAAGAAAATCTAGAAAAGATGTCGCGCTCGCAACACGGCAACGAAGTACCTTGTT
>NZ_JAEUAN010000063.1 GCF_019511445.1 Aliirhizobium wenxiniae | reverse complement strand
TCTTATGTTCATTTGCAAGCGGCTTGGCCACGACTATTCGTCCAGCCAATAATGGCTGGTCCTGCATGGTGTAGCTCATGCGCAATGTAGGAGACAGGGCCTCAAGACGACGGTTTGCAAACTCTTATACGCGGGTTGGATACCGCATTTCCGTGTGTACGCCTGGGGCTGCTTCTGTCTAAGCACGGGCATCGACGTAGTCGGCCACTCAATTCCATCGAAGATTCCCCGACCGGGCCCTGCCTCCAATATTGAGCATCAGCGGATGTTCGATCTTGCCTCCTCTTTCTAATGCGCGCGATATGCGGTGCTTGGCTAAGCGAGGTCAGCTGGTTGCACTTCCTGACCGATAGCCCACAGGAAGGCCCCCATTTCTCTAGCGATCGCGGTGATCGCGATGGCCTTGTGCTTCCCCGCGAGGATCATTTTTCGATAGCGAGTGCAGAGGCGTAGCTGACCTTTCCAGGCTATTTCGCGAACGGTTCTCGGTAGGCCTTCCAACTGCGCTTGCTTGGTTCGACTTACCCGCGCAGGGAAGCGGTAAGCCCATGCGCCTTCGACCAGCATGCGACGGGCCCGAGAGTTCCCGGCCTTAGTGATCCCGCCACGTTTGACATGTTCACCTGTCGAGCTCTCTGACGGAACGAGGCCAAGAAAGGCCATCAGCTGGCGGGGATTTTCGAAGCGGCGGATGTCGCCAATTTCGGCAACAAAGACGACGGCGGCAATCAACGACACGCCTCGTAACGCCTGATATGCTTCGACAACAGGAGCCATCGTCCAGGATTTGACAGTCTCCGAGATCAGATCGGTCAGACGCTTTAAGCGCACCTCGGCATCCTCGATCGCCTGGCAGTATTCCTTGAGCACAATGGAGTGCGCCGGATGCTCGAACTTCAGGGTCGATATCCACCGCATATGTGCCAGCGACCAAGATGAGCGGCCCGAATAGATGCGGCCATGTCGAAGTAGGAACGACTGAAGCTGCTGACGCGCCCGCTTTTGAGCCCCCTGGGCTGCTTCTCGGGCCCGCACGAGATCGCGCATGGCTTCGTGTCCGCGATCTGGAACCCAA
>NZ_JAEUAN010000062.1 GCF_019511445.1 Aliirhizobium wenxiniae | reverse complement strand
GTCTTTACGAAGGCTTCAGCCATTCCGTTGGACTGTGGGCTGCGGACCGGCGTCGTGCGAGGCTCCATGCCGATATCCAGCAGCAGCGATTTCGTGCCTGACGCAATGAAGCACGATCCATTGTCAGTCAGCCATTCGATGGGCTTAGGAAGGATATTGATGCGGCCGAAGCGGTTTTCGACGGCCGTGATGACAAGGTCCTGAACATCTTCGCTTTTGATGCCTTCAGTAGTGGCGACATGGGCAATTGCCTCGCGATCACAGCAGTCGAGCGCAAAGGCAACGCGGACCTTTTCTTTGTTATCGCAGCCGATTTCGAAACCGTCCGAGCACCAACGCACATTCGATTGAGCGACAGCGACACGACCATCGTGGCGACGGCTATCAATGGCTCCAGTATGGCGTTCGAGAAGCAGGCCATGCACCTTCATCACCCGATAAACGCGTTTGACGTTCGGCCATGAGCGGCTTTCCCAACAGGCTTTACGGCGTAGAAGCGCATGAACCCGGCGGTATCCATAGGTTGGCATCTCGGAGATGATCGCTTTGATTTCATCGACGAGATCATCATCCGCAAACGGCGGCCGACCACGGGCTTTGGAAGGACGCTGTCTCACCCGCTCCGCCATGTTTGACCGGGCAACACCAAAAGTCTTGCACACGGCCGTCATCGGGAACTTCCCTTCGGCAATGACAGCGAGCGCAACAGGTGTTTTTTTGGGCCGGTGGCGATCTCAAGCGCTTCTTTGAGAATCTCGCCTTCCATCGTCTTCTTGCCAAGCAAACGCTGTAGTTCTTTGACCTGGTTTTGAAGGGCACGATATTCGGATGCAGGAACGACATCTTCCTCGGCAGCAGTTGCCGTCAAAGCTCCTTGCGTGGCAAGCTTACGCCAAGTGAATAACTGGTTCGGCTGGATACCGTAACGCCGAGCAACGATGCTCACGGTTGCGTCCGGCTCATATGTCTCCTGGATGATGGCAAGCTTCTCTGCCGTCGACCAGCGACGGCGGCGCTCAGGGCCGGACAGGACTTCTATCTTAGGACTGTGACTGGTCATAATGGGCACATTACCTCGCACACTTGTTAAGTGGGAGATCGTGTCCGGATATTTATGGGGCCATTACA
>NZ_JAEUAN010000061.1 GCF_019511445.1 Aliirhizobium wenxiniae | reverse complement strand
ATAGATGCGGCCATGTCGAAGTAGGAACGACTGAAGCTGCTGACGCGCCCGCTTTTGAGCCCCCTGGGCTGCTTCTCGGGCCCGCACGAGATCGCGCATGGCTTCGTGTCCGCGATCTGGAACCCAAACTGCCGTCAGCTCACCTGCACGATGTAGCCTTGCCAGGCTGACTGCGTCGCGCCGGTTCGTCTTCACCCGATCACCAGGACGCTTTGGTATCAGGGACGGTGCGACCACCACGCAGTCGTGACCCATCCCGGTAAGCTGACGGTAAAGCTCGTAACCTGTCGGTCCGGCCTCATAGCAGAAGTGGAGGGCAGCTCCTCGCTTCGCCAATTTTTCCACGATGCTCGTCACCGCGTTAGGATCCGAGGCTATGTCCCCATAAAACCTTACTTCACCACCCCGCTCGCCATCCGCGACGGCTACAGAAATCTTCAGTTTCGAGACGTCCAAACCGACAAAAAGCCTGTTATGCTGATCCATGGTTCACCCTCGCTAAGCTTGGGGCTCGGCTTCGGCCAATCCGAAGCAACCCCCGATCTCAGCTTATCGCGGGGGTGAGCCACCTTCACCCCGAGAACATACGGTCTGAGTGAATCGACGTGGCTGGTGACAGCTCTGTCGCCAAGCAGCGAGAAGATGTCCCGCCACTCCGTTATTGGAGGGGATATTGCCGGCTTGTTCGAATGCTTTGCAGCGCTTCGTCAGAAAGCCGTTCGGCGAAAGAACATACTTTGCCCACTGGTAGTGATCCAGGAGGCCGGACTGGACGGCTTTTGGCTGGGACGAGTGCTCAGCAAGGAAGCTTGGATCGAGAGCCACATTGTAGAGGCCACATCAATTGCCATGCCGCGCCGGCACCGCCGGGCGAAGACCGACCGCATCGACGGCGAAACACTGATCCGCGCATTGATGGCATGGAAACGTGGCGAGCCTCGCGCGTGCTCAATGGTCAAACTTCTCTCACCCGAGGAAGACGACAATCGACGGATTGGACGGGAGCGGAAAAACTCTGATTGCGGAACGTGTCTTCCACCGCATGCGTTCCGTCCGAAACATATTCATCTGGGTTCACCTCCAGGGTATAGCCCTGTGTCGTCGGGTTGAGATATGGGAGGACCTGTGGACCCTCGATGAAGATGTCGATATCAAAGCTTTCGCGATGGCTTATCTGGAGCATAAGGGCGGTACCGCCGCCGAAAGTCCAGCTATCGAGAAGTTTAAAAGAAGAGTTTGCCTGATTGATAATCGACACAG
>NZ_JAEUAN010000060.1 GCF_019511445.1 Aliirhizobium wenxiniae | reverse complement strand
AATCTATGGACGCCTCCCGGGCGAGAAGAATATTTGGCGGCAACTCGGCATTGGATGCGTGAATCTATCCGGCCTATCGCTGGAGCGATCACGCTCCTGGCCTTGATGGGAGTCCGCTACCTCTGTCCTCATAACATGATCGACCTTTATGGCCTTGTCGTAAATCAGGATCCGAAGCTGCGGTCCGTGCCGTTACGCCATCAGTTCTTACCTCGCATTCATCATTGCCTCATCGGCAACGATTGGCAAATGACTATTGTGCGGCGTATCGCTCCTGTCGTGTGAGCAGGGCCCATGCTATCCGCGCGGTCTTATTGGCAAGCGCCACGATCGCTTTGTTATAACCCCGGCGAGAGACGAGCTCTTTCAGCCATTGAGATCGACGATCATCGTGACTGGCAAGTCGGCTGATAACTGCACGTGCGCCATGAATCATCTGGCGACGTAGATAATGGTTCGCTCGGCGGCCAATTCCGCCAAGCCGTGGTTTGCCGCCAGTCGAGTATTGTCGCGGGACCAGCCCGATCCAGGCCGCCAGCTCTCGCCCAGATTTAAAGTGACGTCCGTCCTCAACGCTAGCAACGAGTGCCGTTGCAATGATCGGACCGACGCCTGGCAGTTCGGACAAACGGCGGCAATCCTCTCGTTCGCGGCAAATCTCGCAAACCTTCCTATCAATCTTGACAATTCGGTCATTCACATCGGTGAGTTGGTCGAGTAGTTCGAGGAATAGCTCGCGCCCGAGATCGGAGAGATCAGCGCTCTGAACAGCCGCAGGCGCCTGGGATACAAAACGCCATGGTCCTTGCGGCAACACGATGCCATATTCGGCGAGAAGACCGCGTGCATGATTGATCAGCGATGTACGCTGGATGATCATACGCTCTCTAACTCTATGCAGCGACTGAAGGTCTTGCTGTGTGGTCGATTTGACCGGCACAAATCGCATGGTCGGACGGGTCGCCGCTTCATAAATTGCCGCAGCATCTACGGCGTCGTTTTTGGAGCCGCGAACGAAGGGCTTCACAAAGCGAGGGTTGATGAGCAGGACCTCTCGCCCATTGTCTTTGAATTGCCGTCCCCAGTGATGGGCACTGGCGCAAGCTTCCATAGCAATAGTCTTTGGAGCGAGTGCGTTAACAGTCCCGGCCAACTTCGATCTGCTGACCTTGCGCGACAAGATAGCGCCATCTGAAGCAATGCTGTGCAGATGAAACGACGACTTTCCGAGATCGATTGCGAGCAATTCGAATGTCATGACTTCCTCCTTTGGTGGCCTTTCATTCTGAAGGTTCGGAGGGAGGCGTCCATCCCATAA
>NZ_JAEUAN010000006.1 GCF_019511445.1 Aliirhizobium wenxiniae | reverse complement strand
GCAGCGCCGCCGCCCTCGTCAGTGAGCGGGTTATAAATCCACACCCCCGAAAACGTCAACTCCCCAAGTCGCAAAAACTTCAAGAAAATGACAGGTAATTGATTTTATTAGGTTATTCGAGTTTTTGGCATAAACATCAGCAGCAGGCCAATTTACTGGCTATCTTATGGATCGAGAAAATGCCGGAACATGCAAGAGCAGCAACATCCTTGTGCCGCAAAGGAAAAACATGCCATAGCGGGGCCTCTATATAAAGTCAGACCTTGGCCCCGAGGGGCCGTTTTCGGAGCGATCATCGTGCGCGTTTTGGAAGAAGCCTTCATTGCCGAACTCCCCAATTATTACCGCGGCAAGGTGCGGGAGAATTACGATCTGGCCGGCGGCGAGCGCATCATCATCGCCACCGATCGCCTTAGCGCATTTGATCGCATCATCACCTGCATTCCCGACAAGGGCCATGTCCTGACCCAGACCGCCCGCTACTGGTTCGAGGCGACAAAGGATATCTGCCCCAACCATGTCATCGCCTATCCGGACCCGAATGTGGTCGTCGGCAAGCGCCTCGACATCCTGCCGGTCGAGATCGTCGTGCGCGGTTATCTGGCCGGCACGACCGGCACCTCGCTTCTGACCCTCTATAAGAAGGGTGAACGCAATATGTATGGATTGAGCCTGCCCGATGGCCTGAAGGACAACCAGGCGCTTCCCGAACCGGTGATCACCCCGACCAGCAAGGCTTTCGACGGCGGCCATGACGAACCGCTATCGCCCAAGGAGATTATCGACCAGAACCTGCTGACGGCAGAGCAATGGGAAACCCTATCCCGCTATGCGCTGGCGCTTTTCGCCCGCGGCCAGGAAATCGCAACCAAGCGCGGCCTCATTCTCGTCGACACCAAGTATGAATTCGGCACCGACGAAAACGGCACGATCATTCTGGCCGACGAGATTCATACGCCCGACAGCAGCCGTTACTGGATGGCCGACAGCTATGAGGAAGCCTTCCGCACCGGCGGACGGCCGAAAAGTTTCGACAAGGATTTCGTCCGGGCCTGGGTCGTCGAGCGCTGCGACCCATATAAGGACGACATCCCGGCCATTCCGGCAGAGCTGATTGCGGACACTTCCGCCGTCTACAAGAACGCCTATGAAATGATCACCGGACAGACTTTTGTACCCGACAACAGCGGCGATACAGTGCTGGAACGGATCCGCACCAACCTAACGCCCTATTTCGGAAAATAGAGCCCGACATACACTGACGAAATCACGAGGACCAAGCGTGCGAAAACCGCGCCGCAAAGCCGAAGAGACGCGTGAAGATATTTTGCGCACCGCCGATGCCCTTTTCCGCCAAAGGGGCATCGCAAAATCCTCGATAGCCGATATCGCCCAGCAACTGGGAATGTCACCGGCGAATGTATTCAAGCATTTTCACTCGAAGACGACGCTCGTCGACGCCATATGCGATCGCCACATTACCCATATGATCGGGCGTTTTGACACGCTTGACCTCGACGCCCCGCCACCGGAAAAACTCGGACTTGTCGTGCGCCGACTGATGCAGGCGCACCTGCACGACATCCGCGAAAATCCGTTCTTCCTTGAGATGATCTTTCTGGTCACGAAGACCGAACTCGAAAGCGGATTTCACTATCGGAATCTCATTGAAGGACTGTTTTTCTCGGTGATTCGCGACGGCGTCGAGGCCGGCGTCTATCATTGCACCGATTGCCGTACGGTGAGCCGCCATGTCGCAGCTTCCTTTGCCAGCATTCTCCACCCCGTGTTTCTGGTTCATGAAACCGAGGAAAATCTTGATGAACGGCTGGCGGGCATCGTCGAACTCATCAACGCTGCCCTTCAAAGTCCGCTTGCAAAGTGACGAAAATTAAATTACGTCACTTTTTCATCGTGCGGACGTGACCTTTCGCGTCTCCGCCCTAGTTCTGCCGGTATCCTGCCGGCTAATTGCCGCCTTCGCTCCGCCAAGGGCGGCAACAGAGACACCCGCCTCACCCCGCGTCTGGAAAAAATCATGGTTCTTCGCAAACTGGTGTTTTCACTCCTCCTCGCCACGGCTTTGTCCGCCTGTGGTGATCAGACCGAGCAGTCGGCCGGCACGAGCCAGCAGAAACCGGCTTCCCCGGTCAGCGTCGTCGTGATGAAGAAGACCGAGCGGCCGATCACCAACGTGCTTCCCGGCCGCGCGGTCGCCTTCCAGACCACGGAGATCCGTCCGCGCGTCAACGGCGCCATCAGCGAGATCGCCTTCAAGGAGGGCAGCGAGGTCAAGGCCGGCGAGGTTCTTTACCAGATCGATGACGATACCTACGCTGCGACCGTGGCCCAGGCACAGGCTGCGCTGCAAAAAGCCGAGGTCAGCATCCCGGCGGCCCAGGCGAACATGACCCGCTATGAGCGGCTGGTAAACAGCGGCGCAACCCAGATCGAATACGAAAATGCCAAGGTGACACTGCTGCAGGCCGAGGCCGATGTGGAATCGGCCAAGGCAGCCCTGAATGCAGCCCAGATCGATCTCGATTTCACCAAGATCCGTGCGCCATTCGACGGCGTGACCACGATTTCCACGGTGAGCATCGGCAATATCGTCACCGCCAACCAGACGACGGCGCTGACGACCCTGCGCAATCTCGATCCGATCTATATCGACCTGATCGATTCCAGCACCAACCTTCTGGAACTACGCGCCGCCGTCGCCGCCGGCCGCCTTCACGGCGATCCCCGCACGGCGGATATCAGCCTGATGCTCGAGGACGGTACCAAATACGACCGCACAGGTAAGCTCAACATGGCGGAACTCGCCGTCAGTGAAACCACCGGCACCTACCAGATCCGCGCAGTGTTCGATAATCCCGACCACATCATCCTGCCGGGCATGTATGTTCGCGCGACCGTCACGGTCGGCACCGAAAACGGCTATCTCATTCCCCAGAGAGCCGCGACGCGAAATGCCCGTGGCGAGCTTTCGGCAAAATTCGTCAGCGCAGACAACAAGGTCGAGACCCGCACCTTTACCAACAGCAAATCCTCCGGCAACAACTGGCTCGTAACTGACGGCATCGCCGATGGCGACCGCCTGATCGTCGACGGCTTCCAGTGGATCGCCGACGGCGCACCGGTTCAACCGGTCGAGGCAACGGTCAACGACCAGGGTTTCGTGGTCGAAGAACCGAAAGTCGATGAAGCAAAGCCCCAGCAGTAAGATCAGCTGACGCTCGCCCGTAAACGCGGCTCCAAAACGCGGCAAGGAAATTCGAAATGGCGCATTACTTCATTCGGCGGCCTGTCTTCGCCTGGGTCATCGCAATCGTCATCATGCTGGGTGGCGCACTCGCGATCACCACGCTGTCGATCTCGCAATATCCCGATATCGCCCCGACAACCGTGCGCATCAGCGCGACTTATAATGGTGCCAGCGCAGAGACGGTCGAAAAGTCGGTGACCAGTATCATCGAGGACGGCATGACCGGCCTTGATGACCTGACCTACATGACCTCGTCGTCTTCGACCGGCAGCGCCAGCGTCACGCTGACCTTCGGCAACTCGATCATGCCGGACATCGCCCAGGTTCAGGTGCAGAACAAGCTGCAGCTGGTACAGTCGCAGCTGCCGGATGTGGTGCAACAGCAAGGCATTTCGGTCACCCGTTCGACCTCCAGTATTCTCATGGTCGGCGCGCTTGTTTCGCAAGACGGCAAGCGCAGCTCCGTCGATCTCGGCGATATCTTTGCGACGTCGATCGAGGATCAGGTCCAGCGCCTCGAAGGTGTCGGCAGCATCAACGTTTTCGGCTCCGGTTATGCCATGCGCGTCTGGCTCGACCCGTTCAAGCTGCAGAAATACCAGCTGACCGCAGCCGACGTGACCTCGGCTATCGAGGCGCAGAATACCCAGGTTTCCGTCGGTTCGCTCGGCGCCCAGCCGGTCACCGAAGGCCAGCAGCTCACCGTCACGATGACGGCCCAGAGCCAGCTGACCACAGTTGACGAATTTGAACGTATCATTCTGAAAGTCGAGCAGGACGGCGCAACGGTTCGCCTTAGCGATGTGGCACGCGTCGAGATCGGCCAGGAATCCTATGGTGGTGCATCGCGTTCCAACACCAAGCCGGCAGCCGGTTTCGCCGTCAACCTCGCGACCGGCGCCAATGCGCTCGATACGGCAGCCCGCGTGAAGGCGGAACTGGACCGCGTCGCCGGATCGCTGCCTGACGGCGTCGAGATCACCTATCCTTACGACACGACGCCTTTCGTCAAACTGTCGATCGAAAAGGTCGTTCACACATTGATCGAAGCGATCGTTCTCGTCTTCGTTGTTCTTCTCGTCTTCCTGCAGAACCTGCGCGCCACCTTCATTCCGATGATTGCGGTGCCTGTTGTGCTCTTGGGAACATTCGGCATCCTTGCGCTGACCGGATATTCGATCAATACGCTCACCATGTTCGCCATGGTTCTGGCGATCGGCTTGCTCGTCGACGACGCGATCGTCGTCGTCGAGAATGTCGAGCGTATCATGGACGAGGAAGGTCTCTCTCCGCTCGAGGCGACCGAGAAGTCGATGCATGAAATCACAGGTGCGATCATCGGTATCGCACTCGTGCTCACCGCCGTCTTCATTCCCATGGCCTTTTTCGGCGGGTCGACGGGCATCATCTACCGGCAGTTTTCCGTCACCATTGTCTCGGCCATGCTGCTTTCGGCGGTTGTCGCCATCGTTCTGACGCCGGCGCTTTGCGCCACGATGCTGAAGCCCATCGATCACGCCAAGAAGAAGAGCGGTATCGGCGCGAAATTCAACACCGGCTTCGACAAGACGACCAACGGCTATGTCGATACGATCGGGTATCTCCTGAAGCGTCCGCTGCGCGTCATGCTGCTTTTCGCACTGATCGTCGGCGGTTGCGGCCTCCTGTTCACCCGGCTGCCCAGTTCCTTCCTTCCGCAGGAAGACCAGGGCGTGCTGATGACGATCATCCAGACGCCTGTCGGATCCACGACAGCGCGCACGGAAGAAGTGGTCAAGCAGGTAGAATCCTACTTCCTTGAAAAGGAGAAGGATAATGTCGATGCGGTCTTCGGCGCGCTCGGCTTCAGCTTCAGCGGCACCGGCCAGAACAATGCCATCGTTTTCACCAAGCTTCGCGATTTCTCGGCCCGCGAGGGCGTCGGCCAATCTGCGGCGGAAGTGCTGCAGCGTGCGCAGGGTCATTTCTTTACTCTGCGTGATGCCCAGGTCTTTGCATTGCTACCCCCGGCCATCCAGGGCCTGGGCAATTCCAGCGGCTTTTCGGCGTATCTGGTCGACAGCGGCAATAACGGTAACGCGGCGCTGACACAGGTTTCGCAGCAGCTGATCAGCGAAAGCGCGACCAACCCAATCATCAGTTCGCTCCGCAGCAACAACCAGCGCAGCGAAACCCAGTTGAAGATTCTGCTCGATCAGGAAAAGCTGGGCGCCATGGGGGTTGATCTCGCGGCCGTCAATTCGATGCTGGCGACCATCTTTGCCGGACGTGACGTCAACGACTTCACCCTCGATAACGAGTTGAAGCCGGTCTACGTGCAGGGCGACGCACCGTATCGCATGCAGCCGGACGACCTTAAATACTGGTATGCACGCAATACCGATGGCGAGATGGTGCCATTCTCCTCGTTCAGCAAGCTGGATTGGGTCAGCGGAACGCCGCAGCTCGCCCGTTATAATGGCACAAGCGCCATGTCTCTCGAAGGTTCGACCCAGCCGGGCGTCAGCACCGGCGAGGCAATGAACGAGCTTGAAAGGTTGGTATCGGAACTGCCGGGAGGCTATACGGTCGCATGGCAGGGCATTTCCTATCAGGAACGCCTGTCCGGTTCCCAGGCGCCGATGCTCTACGCGCTGTCGGTGCTGATCGTCTTCCTTTGCCTTGCAGCACTTTATGAAAGCTGGTCGATCCCCTTCTCGGTCATCCTTGCGGTACCGATCGGTGTTCTCGGCGCTCTGGCCGCAGCCTATCTGCTCAGCCAGTCCAACGATGTCTATTTCAAGGTGGGACTGCTGACGACGATAGGTCTTGCGGCGAAGAACGCGATCCTGATCGTCGAATTCGCCAAGGACCGGCAGGCGACCGGCATGGGCCTGATCGAAGCGACGCTGGAGGCAGCAAGGCTGCGTCTTCGCCCGATCATCATGACTTCGCTCGCCTTCATCCTCGGTGTCGTACCACTGGCGATTGCGACGGGTGCGGGCTCTGCTGCACAGAATGCAATCGGTATTGGCGTGCTGGGTGGTATGCTTTCTGCAACACTCCTCGGAATTTTCTTCGTTCCGACGTTTTTTGTTGTCGTCAGGCAGTTATCAAAACGTGAAAAACAGGCGACAACTACATAAATCCGTTTACCAGTTGGTGGCATTCTGTCACCGATTCGGATTACGGTCGCCAATTCAATGATGTCGGCCCCGACACTCGCGGGCTTGTAAGTAAGGGCTTTGGGACAAAAATATGATTTCCACTCGCGCAGCCGCCCCCCTCGTATTGCTACTGCTGTCCAGCTGCACACTTGGTCCTGACCATACTGCACCGCAGATTTCGCTTCCGGCAAAGTTCGCCGAAGGATCTGTGACGAGCAATGGTGACGTCGCCAAGAATGCCTGGTGGACGGCCTTCTCCGACACCCGCCTGAACGGTTATGTCAACCAGGGTCTCTCGCAGAACCTCGACGTCCTGCAGGCGCTGGAACGTATCAATCAGGCACAGGCAGCCGTCATCAGCGCCGGTGCTGGCGGACTTCCATCGCTCGATCTGAGCGCACAAGCTGGCCGCAGCGGTGCAAATCGCCTCGGCGGCAGCCCTAGCGCGACTTCTCTTGTCGAACAGAATTCCGCTTCCGGTGGCCCGACCGCCTCCTGGTTTCTTGATCTCTTCGGTCTCTACGCCCGCTCCAGGGAAGCTGCGCTGGCGGATCTCGACGCCAGCTATGCAAGCGTCGACGTTGCCCGCCTGACGCTTCTGTCCGCCGTGGCCGGCGCTTACATCGATGTTCGTTTCTATCAGGAGCGTATCGCGCTGACCCGCGCGAACCTTCAATCGCGCCGCGAGACACTGAACCTCACCAAGCTTCAGCTTGAAGCAGGTGCTGCATCGCGACTGGACGTCGTACAGGCTGAAGGTCTGGTCAACTCGACGCTGTCGACCCTGCCGGGCCTTGAGACCCAGTTCCGCCAGGCAGCACATCGCATCGCAACCCTGCTCGGCCTGCCGGCTTCTTCGCTGATCGCCGACCTGCAGCGCGGCGCACGCCAGCCGGTTGCCCGCTTTAGTCCGAAATCTGGCGTCCCGGCAGACCTGATCCGCAACCGTCCTGACGTTCGCGCCGCCGAGCGTCAGCTTGCAGCAGCAACGGCTCGTATCGGCGTCGCAGAAGCTCAGCTTTACCCGTCGATCTCGCTTGGCGGATCGATCACGCCGTCCTACACCAAGGCACTGGGTAACGAATCGGGCATTCTGTCCTGGTCCTTCGGCCCATCGCTTTCGCTGCCGATCTTCGATGGCGGCGCTCTGAAGGCAAACGTCAAGTCGAACGAATCGGCTGCACGCGAAGCCTATCTCTCCTGGAAGCAGACGGTTCTCGGCGCAGTCGAAGAGGTCGAAAACGCGCTGGCCGCGGTTTCCCGCGATGGCCGCACCGTTGCAGCTCTGCGCGCAACCGTAAAATCCTACCAGGAAGCTCTGGAACTGGCGACCGCCAGCTACCGCGACGGCGCATCCTCGCTTCTCGACGTTCTCGACGCACAGCGTCAGGTCTCCGACTCGCAGGCAAACCTTGCAGCAGCCGTTCAGCAGATGGCGCAGAACTACGTCTCGCTCAACGTCGCAATCGGCGGCGGTTACGCAGTCGGCTCCACGGCCAAGACGGAAGTTGCCTCCGCCAAGGTTGTCAAGGACTGAGACTGACTTCGAGGCCGGTTCGCCGGCCTCTATTGCTTCTTTGTACGGCACAACAAAAAACCTCCGCAGCGCAAGCTTCGGAGGTTTTTTAATGCCGTTCTGAAAGCCGGGGACGATGCCCCGGCGAATTTCTTAGTTCTTGGCGCGCTCGACGTAGGAATTGTCTTCCGTGGCGATGACGACGCGGGTGCCGGCATCGATATGCGGCGGAACGGCGGTGCGGATACCGTTGGACAGCATGGCCGGCTTGTAGGAAGAAGACGCCGTCTGGCCCTTGACGACCGGTTCGGTTTCGGTGATTTCCAGAATAACGTGACGCGGCAGCTGCAGGGCAAGCGCCACGCCTTCATGCATCGACAGAATGCAGACCATGCCTTCCTGCAGATAGGCCTTCTGGTCGCCCATCGTGTCGACGTCTACGACGACCTGGTCGTAGTTTTCCGGGTTCATGAAGTGGAAGCCTTCGCCATCTTCATAGAGGAACTGGTGGTTGACGTCCTCGACGAAGGCGCGCTCGACCTGTTCCGTCGTGCGCCACCGCTCCGACACCTTAACACCATCGACGATACGGCGCATGTTCACCTGGGTGACAGGTGTGCCCTTGCCGGGATGGAAATTTTCGGCAGTGAGAACGACATAGAGCTTGCCGTCGACATCGATGACGTTGCCCTTGCGGACGGAAGAGGCGATGACCTTGACCATAAGAGTTCCTTGTAACTCGACCGGCCACGTCGTAGATGACTGGCGAAACGGCCGTAGAGATGCTTTTCAGGTTTCCTTGCCGGCGCAACTAACGCAAAATCCGCCAAATAGCCAGCCCCGGCTTTGGTCGACACGGCGAAGAAAGCTCATCCCATGAACCGCCCAGGCATTTCAACATCCCCCTGGTGGACAAAAACAGCACATGCCGATCGGCGGCCTTTCCTTCTCGGCCGCAACAAGGTGCAGGCAGCGTTGAGGTCATTCTTCCTGTCCCGTGACTTCATCGAGGTCGATACGGCCACGCTGCAGATATCGCCCGGTAACGAGACGCATCTTCATGCCTTTGCAACCGAAGCGCTGACCATCGACGGTCAGGCGGCTCCGCTTTACCTGCACACCTCGCCGGAATTCGCCGCCAAGAAACTGCTCTCGGCCGGTGAGACGCACATCTTCACTTTCGCGCATGTCTATCGCAACCGCGAGCGCGGGCCTTTGCACCATCCCGAATTCACCATGATGGAATGGTATCGAGCCGGCGAAAACTACGAGCAACTGATGGCCGATTGTGCCGACATGCTGAAGCTTGCGGCCGAGACGACCGGCACGACACGCTTTTCCTTCCGCGGCGTCGAGTGCGACCCGTTCGCCAAGCCGGAGCAACTGACGTTGGCCGAAGCCTTCGACCGGTTTGCCGGCATCGACCTTCTGTCTTCGGTCGCCGCATCCGGTGAGACCGATCGCGATCATCTCGCTGCATCAGTGCGCAACGCTGCAATGCGCGTGGCCGAAGACGACACCTGGGCAGATCTGTTCAGCAAGGTTCTGGTCGAGAAAATCGAGCCGCATCTGGGCAAGGACCGCGCGACGATCCTGTGCGAGTATCCCGTTTGCGAGGCGGCTCTTGCCCGACCTTCGGCCCGCGATCCGCGCGTGGCGGAGCGCTTCGAGCTTTATGCCTGCGGCGTGGAACTGGCCAATGCCTTTGGCGAGCTGACCGACGCCGGCGAACAGCGCCGCCGTTTCGAACACGAGATGGCGGAGAAGGCCCGCATCTATGGCGAAGCTTACCCGATCGACGAGGATTTTCTCGCCGCCTTGTCAGTGATGCCGGAGGCGAGCGGTGCGGCTCTCGGCTTCGACCGGCTGGCCATGCTGGCGACCGGCGCGACGCGCATCGAGCAGGTCTTGTGGGCACCGGTGGCGGAGGTGCATTCTTGAGTGCTGCCCGTTCATTAAAGACGCCGGACGAGTTGCAGGCTGCCGGGCTTGTTGCGCCCGAGCAGCTTGAGGCGATCCGCTCCGTCGCCGAGCATTATGCGATCGCGATCACGCCGACTGTGGTGTCGTTGATCGACCGCACGGATTCTGCCGATCCGATCGCGCGGCAATTCGTGCCGGATGCCGCCGAACTGGTCACGACGCCGGAAGAACGGGAAGATCCGATCGGCGATGCGGCGCACAGCCCGGTCAAGGGCATCGTCCATCGTTATCCCGACCGCGTTCTGCTGAAGGCCGTACATATCTGCCCGGTCTACTGCCGTTTCTGTTTTCGCCGCGAGATGGTCGGTCCGCAAGGCGACGGCACCCTGGCATCCGACGAGCTGGCGACAGCCCTTGCCTATATCCGCGACCATTCCGAAATCTGGGAAGTCATCCTGACAGGCGGCGATCCGCTGGTTCTGTCTCCGCGCCGGCTGGCCGAGATCATGCGCGGGCTTGCTGCCATCGAGCATGTGAAGATCATCCGCTTCCATACGCGTGTGCCGGTGGTCGAACCGGACCGGATCAATGAGGCGCTGATTGCGGCGCTGAAGGAAAGTGGCAAGACCATCTATGTAGCACTTCACGCCAACCACCCGCGCGAGATGACGGTTGACGCCCGCACCGCATCGGCACGGCTCATCGATGCCGGGTTTGCGATGGTGAGCCAGACCGTGCTGCTGAAGGGGATCAATGATGATCCGGCAGTGCTCGGCGACCTGATGAAGGCGTTCGTCGAGACACGGATCAAGCCTTATTATCTCCACCATCCCGACCTTGCGCCGGGCACCGGCCATTTCCGCATGGATATCGAGGAGGGTCAGCGAATCGTCTCTGCCCTGCGCGGCAACATTTCCGGCCTTTGCCAGCCGACCTATGTGCTGGATATTCCCGGCGGCCACGGCAAGGCAGTGATCGGCGAAAGTGCGGTGCGTGGTGAAGGCGGCTGTTATTCGGTCAGCGATTTCCGTGGCGGAGAGCATCGGTATCCGCCGGAATGAGATTCGCCACCGCTGCCTCTGATCCGCCTGCCGAGACACGATAGCAACAACCAAACACACGCATTCGCCGCCCTCACCCGCCACACGTCTTTCTCTCGGCGAAATAGCTCTGCAGCGTCTGCATCTGCGGACGGTCGCCGCTGTCGGTTGGCTGGATGTTGAGCGGTTCGGACGGTTTCCACCAGTCGCCGGCGGCCCAATAGGACCAGCCGAGCCAGACGTCCGGCCGGCTTTCGACGGCAGCCACCATATCCTTCAATGCCTGCTGGCAGACCGGCATGGTGGAGACGGCAAATTCGCCGAGAAACCCGCGGCGACCCTGGGTGGCGAGCCAGTCTCCCATATCGGTGATGGCCTTCACCGCATCGGCTGCCCGCGTGCATTCCTCGTTCTTGCCGGAAAAATCGACATCCAGATACTGATGGACTTCATAGGCATAATTGTTTGCGGGATCAGCAATCCCCGTCATCACGGCCGCGTTCGGTGTGCCGTAGTCGCCGGCTGACCAGCTATGTGCGCCCGTCCACGACGTGCCGGGCACCAGGATCAGGTTATCGGCACCGGTTTGCCGGATGGCAGCAATTGCGCCATTTGCTGCCGAGAGCCAATCTTCGGCCGAGATGCCGTAAGGCTCGTTCATCAAGCCGAACAGGATATCGTCCTGGCTAGCAAATGTCGTTGCCAGCCGCCGCCAGAAATCCGCAAAGGCGCTTTGCGGCACGCCGTCCGAGCCGATCAACTGGTCTTCATAACGAGCATAATTGTGCGGATCGAGAACCACCTGCATGCCGGCGGAACGAATGGCCTTTACTGTTGCGCGCAACCGCCTCAATTCGGCAGCGTTGAATTTGTCGTAGAGTTTTGGCTGCAGCCGTTCCCAGCGAAAGGGAAGCCGCACGCTGGTAAACCCCTTTTCCTTGAAATAGGCGATCGTCTTTTCTGACGGATAGATGTACCCCGTCCCGTACTCCTGACCGAGACTGCCGAATTCTGCGCCTGCGAGATTGATGCCTCTGATACATTCGGCCGATTGTGCTGATCCGGCAGCGACCGCGACGCAGGAAAGGGCGACTGCGAGCCGCCGAGCGAAAGCTTTGTATCCTGCGTGTCTCTTCACACGTCTTCTCCCGTATCGCGCGGTAGCCTCGCACCAGCAAATTATGAAATCGCTAATGGTCATGGCAAAGCATTCATACCCTCTGACGGCGGTGTTGCGCCCGCGAAAGACGCAACGGGGACGGAATTTTGCACCGCCGCGCCTAATGTGACGCGATAGAGCATGATGACAAGCGTCATCGGCTCAAGAAAAGTGGCAACCGGACAACCCGCGCAGTTTCAATCGGCTGTCATCACGTATAGGTCATTGCGCAAAGCGCAGTGCAGGGAGACGACGAATAATGAAGAGCTACGTCCTGACGGTATCGTGCCAATCCACCCGGGGCATCGTCGCCGCGATATCCGGTTTCCTTGCCGACAAGGGCTGCAACATCATCGATAGTTCGCAGTTCGACGATCTGGATACCGGCAAGTTCTTCATGCGGGTCAGCTTCATTTCCGAACAGGGCGCCGAACGCGATGCTCTGCTTTCGGGATTCGCGCCGGTCGCGGAAAAATTCGGCATGGATTGGGATGTGTTCGATTCAGCGGAACGGATGAAGGTCCTGCTGATGGTCTCCCGTTTCGGCCATTGCCTCAACGACCTCCTCTATCGCTGGAAGATCGGCGCATTGCCGATCGATATCGTCGGCGTCGTTTCCAATCACTTCGATTACCAGAAACTGGTGGTCAACAACGACATTCCCTTTCACCACATCAAGGTGACGAAGGAGAACAAGCCGCAGGCCGAAGCGCAGCTGATGGAAGTCGTCGAGACAAGCGGCACCGAGCTTGTGGTTCTGGCGCGCTACATGCAGGTTCTGTCCGACCAGCTCTGCGCAAAAATGTCGGGCAGGATCATCAACATCCACCACTCCTTCCTGCCGAGCTTCAAGGGCGCCAACCCGTACAAACAGGCCTATCAGCGTGGCGTGAAGCTGATCGGCGCGACGGCGCATTATGTCACGGCCGATCTCGACGAAGGCCCGATCATCGAGCAGGACACGGTGCGCGTCACCCATGCGCAATCGCCGGATGACTATGTTTCGCTTGGCCGCGACGTCGAAAGTCAGGTGCTTGCACGCGCCATCCACGCGCATATCCACCACCGGACATTCATCAACGGCAACCGCACCGTGGTCTTCCCGCCAAGCCCGGGGTCCTACGCATCCGAGCGCATGGGCTAAATCGGCCAAGTAAAGGCCGAAAAGCCCTATGGACGCGGCGTTTGCCTGCGCTATCCTCACGTCAAGGTTTTACCGGAGAGTGAGAATGCCAGGCGACGAAACGTCCGAAGTACTCGATACCCCCGTCATTGCCGCCGACCAGACCGACGACGTGCCGCTGGACACGATCGAAGCGGTGCTGCGCGACCATTGGGGGCTTTCCGGACAGGTCTTTCCGGTGGAGGAAAATCAGGGCCTGGGATATCTGGTCGACAACGGCCACCTCCGGTATTTCCTCGATATCCGGGAAAAAGACGACGAGCAGGCCTTGCGGGTGGAGCACGAGATCATGCGCCACATCACCCGCAGCCCCGATGGCCCGCAAGTGCCCGAAGCGGTCGCCGCCAAGGACGGGGCGGACGTGCTTGACGCTGAGATCGGCGGCAGGGAGCGTGTTCTTCGGCTGCTGACGGTTCTCGACGGTGACCCCATACCCGAAGACCGGGACGTAACGGAGGAAACTGCAGCAGCGCTCGGCGCCTTGCTTGCAAGCCTGGTGAAGAGCCTCGAGGATTTCGACCCCGATATCTGGAAAGGCGAACACGAGGACGAATTGCGCAAGGCGGGGCCGCGCACGGTATCGCTGCTTTCCACGGTTACCGACCAGGAGGCGCGCGACATGATTGCCCGCGCCATGGTGTCCGCCCTGCGCCGCATTCATCCGCTGACTGCGAAATTTCGCATCGGACTTGTCATCCCGGATATTGAGGCCGGAGATCTGGTCGGTGAAACAGATGACGCGGACTGGCATCCGACCGGGATCACCAATCTGAGCGGCCTGACGCGAAGCTGGTACGTATCGGCGCTGGCCAAGACCTGCGCCCGCATCCTCATCAGCCAGGCAGGTGAGCCGGCATCGATCCTGCCCGCCGTTACCGGCTATCATTCGGTCGACCCGCTGAATGAAGGCGAACTCGAAGCGCTCTGGCCGCTCGTCATCGCCGACATCGCATTTTCGGCTGCCCTGGCGGAAAACACCCATGCTCAGACACCGGACGACGAGATGGCCGCACGGGAAGCCGGAGAACGTCGCCAGATCCTGATCAATGCCTCGACGGTGACCGCCGAATATATGCATACCGCCATTCTGGAAGCCTGCAGGATAGAGCCGGAGCCGCTCGCTCTCGGCCCGCTTCTGCCGGATCTTCAAGTGGAAAACATAAGGCTCGTCGACCTGAGCCCCTCAAGTCCGCTTTTTCACAGCGGCAACTGGACCGATCCCGATTGCGACTGGAGGCTTCTGGCCCGCACCGCCTGGGAAACCGGCATGGGCAGCACCCGTTACGGCGAATATCGCTTGTCGAGAAGCAAGCCGTACGCAGGCCGAAGTGAACCGCAGAACGTCGCTCTTCATGTGGATATCTGCCTGCCGACGGGAACGACCCTCGTCGCCCCCTTCAGCGGCACGGTGGTGCATCTGTCTCCGCAACTGTCGCTGCGTGGCGAGACCGTGACGCTTCTTGTCGAAGGCATGGAAACGGCGGTGACGGAAGGAATGGAAATTCAGGCGGGCGACCAGCTCGGCACGGTGGCCGGTGCCGCCGGAGCGGTCGGCGGACTGCGCCTGCGGCTATCGCGGGATCCGGACAGCGACCCGCCCTTGTTCTGTCGGCCATCAGAAGCTTCCATATGGCAGCGCCTGGCCCCCTCGCCCTCTGCGTTTCTGGGGATGGACTGCGATGCTCCCCCCGTCATTTCCGGTCGGGAAGTCCGGGCGTGGCGTGACGTGGTTTATGACGAGACGGGCTCGGCCCTACTGGATTTCAGCGGCAAGGCACCGGTGATCGGCCACGGAAACCCATCCATCGCAGCCGCCGGTTACCAGCAGCATCTGCGGCTGACGACGGCCCATGACGGAAGTGCCGAAGCGGAAGCCTTGCGGCAGGCGCTGGTGGAGATCGCACCGGCCGGCTTCACCGATGTCGTTCTGTTCGAAGATCGGCGGGCCGCAATGGAGGCGATGGAGGAAATCGCCAGAGCCAGGGAGACGACGGAAGAAAGGGCTGTGATCGCCGCTTATCAGGAAAACAGCGGACCGGATGAAATCGACGAACCGCAGGACGAGGCGGAAATTGCCTATGCCGAGGTAAGCGACCGAACGGAGCGGGAGGATGGCGCCTTGCCCCTTATCTTCGAACCGCTTCCAGGCATTGCAGACCTGAACGAGCAGGTGGCGAAAGCGCAGGAAGAGCGAAGGCTCGTCATCGCGGACGAAACACGCACTGGCTACGGCCGTATGGGCACAAGCCTCTGGAGTATCGAGGGCGGCACCTTGGCGGCGGACTTTCTGCTGGCAGGCAGTTGCGACGGCGGCAGGCTAAGTGTCGTCTTTTGCAGGGAGGACCTTGCGGAAAACCTTGCACCGCTCGCAGAACCGGTTTCCCCGGTCGATGCCGCCACGGCGCTGGCGGCGCTAACAATCCTGCGTGACGAGAACCTGGCTGCCAATGCGGCGGCCATGGGCGAGGTTCTGGAAAAGGGCCTACGGCAACTAGCCAGAGAAAGTCATCGCATAGCAGCGGTGGAGGGCCATGGATTATGGTGGCAGATACAACCGAAAGACGATGACGTTGAAATTTGGGATGCTCTCGACGGCCATATCCTGCATGAGGCCGATCACACAGGAAGGCTGATCCTTGCCCCGCCGCTTTGCGTCAGTGAGGAGGGCATCAACCTGTGCCTCGATCTTCTTCGCAATGTCGTGGCGCTACCGCCGGAATAGAATTTAACTCGAGCCTGACCCTTGTCTGGCAAGCGCAGCTACCTAAATTAGGCTAGCTGGGAAGACCGGCGGCATTGCGAACGTAATTTCACAATATCGCCTTTCTCCTGTCATCATGCAGAAAAATATTCTGTCTAAATTGGATTTCGTTGATCATCCGACGCGTTTCAGCTAGAGTGATTGGTGGTCAGAAAATCGATTCTGACGTTATCGCGCAACCGTTCGAGAAGGAGAGTGACATGTCTGAGACTACACGCGTCATCGCCTTTGATCGGCATGCGCTCGATGTGAATAGCACGGATCGCTGCTCCCTTCCGTGCTGTCGAATGTAACGCTTCCGGTTCAATTCGTTCCTGAAATTATCATTCGTTTTGCGCTGCATGCTCTGCAGCCAATACGGGAGTCTACCCATGCAGAAGCAAGTCATCAAATTCGCCGGCGAGCCCGTCGGCATCGTCATCCCGGATGAAGACCGTTTGAAATTCATCGCGGTGAAGTTCCACGTCATCGACCTCGACGAACAGCGTTTCGATTCGGCCGACGATGTGCGTCTGGCGATCAGCAAACTGGTCGCATCGAGAAATTCGGCACCGGTCGCGCACGTTTAAGCGTGACGTCCCGATCCCAGACGCAGAAAAGCCGCCCTCGAGGCGGCTTTTGTTTTGGTCGTCTATCGATGAATTCCGGCTCAGAAGGCCGTGAACGTGATCGTTGTCAGAGACCGCTCGATGCCTGGAATGCAGGCGATCTTTTCGTTGACGAAACGGCCGATCTCGGCCTCGTCGCTGATATAGACCTTGAGCAACAAATCCCATTCGCCGCTGGTGGAATAAAGCTCGGAGACCAGTTCCGTCTTGTAGATGGCATCGGCAACCTCATAGGTCTTGCCGGGCTTGCAACGGAGCTGCAGGAAGATTGGTTTCATGGGGATCGCCTGCCTTATGGACTGACTGATGGAGCGGCTGTTGGCGCCGCGAAAAATCTATGACCGACTATTGGCCGATGCGCGAAGCCGGCGCAAGCATATCCGACCGGATCTCTTCGGCGATCCAGTCACGAAAAGCGGCAAGCGGCGGATAATTCGCCCGGTCGGGCAGATAGGCGAGATAATATTGGCCTGTCGGCATCGGTTCCGCATCGGCGGCAGGCACAAGCTGGCCCTCCTCGAGTTCCCGCTCGATCAGGAAACGGGGCAGGAGTGCCGCGCCCAAGCCCGATCGCGCCGCCTCGACCATGGTGGTGAACTGGTCAAACAGCATGCCATGCACCGTATCGAACGGGACATCGTTTTGGCGCAGCCACAGCTCCCACGCATCCGGCCGGGTGCTCAGATGCAGAAGCGGCGCTTTCAGCAGATCTCCCGGGGCTGCCAGGTCATGCCGCCTGCGGAATTCGGGGCTGCAGGCCGCCACCGTCTGCTCGTCCATCAGGAAACTCAGCGCCGCCCCCGGCCAGCGCGCCTGACCGAAATGGATCGCGGCATCGAGCGTATCGAAGCGGAAATCGAACGGCTCCAGCCGGGTGATCAGGTTGACCACCATGCCGGGATGCTGATCGAGAAACTTTCCGATCCGCGGGGTCAGCCAGCGCGTGCCGAAAAACGGCAGGATGGCAAGGTTGAGCGTGCCGCCCGCCGGATTGGCCCGAAGGTTCAGCGAAGCGTTGGAGATGCGCCGCAAGGCCTCGCGGACTTCACGCGCATAGGCGTCACCCGCAAGGGTCAGCCTGATCGTCTGCCGCTCGCGCAGGAAAAGCGTCACACCGAGCTGCTTTTCGAGCGCCGAGATCTGTCGGCTGACGGCGCTCTGGGTGAGGCCGAGCTCGTTTGCGGCAGCCGTGACGCTTCCGGTACGGGCCGCCGCCTCAAAGGCGGAGAGCAATGAGAATGACGGAAGGAAGCGTCTGGGCGGAAGCATGTCATTCCTCCAGTGAATGACCTGATGATTTTATGTCGATATTCACCGCGAAATCGCCTCTGTAAAGTCGAGAAAACGATAAAAATCGGGAACTTTTCATGCTGAACGATCCACGCTCGCACGGCCTCTGGGAGAGGACCGCGTCGCCTGCCCCTGTGACGACACCGTTGAAGGGAAACAACACCGCCGATGTCGTGATTGTCGGCGGTGGATATACCGGCCTGTCCGCAGCCCTGCATCTGGCAGAACGCGGTACCAATGTCGTACTTCTGGAGGCAGCCGAGATCGGTTTTGGCGGTGCCGGCCGCAATGTCGGCCTGATCAATGCCGGCATGTGGGTGATGCCGGACGATTTTCCCAAGGAAATCGGCGAACATTATGGGGAACGTGCGCTCGAGCTTCTGGGCAATGGCCCTTACCTCGTGCGCGAGCTGATCAAAAAATATAGCATAAGCTGCGAGCTTGAGACGAACGGCACGCTGCATTGCGCAGTCGGCGAAGAAGGCATGAAGGAGCTGGAAGAGCGCGCCCGCCAGTGGCAGAAACGCGGTGCACCGGTGACCGTCCTCGACGCCACTGAGACCGAGCGTCGGATCGGCACAAAGGCCTATGCCGGATCGCTGCTCGACATGCGCGCGGGCACGCTGCAGCCGCTTGCCTATGCCCGCGGACTGGCACATGCAGCCATCAAGGCTGGTGCAACGCTGCATACCGGCAGCCCGGTGATCTCGACCGGCGAGGCAGGCGGCAAACGGATCGTCAGCACAGCTGATGGCCAGGTTTCCGCCGATTGGGTGATCGTTGCAACGGATGCCTATTCGACAGGACCGTGGGCTGAAGTGCGACGCGAACAGGTTCACCTCCCCTATTTCAACCTTGCGACCAAACCGCTTTCCGCCAACTTGCGCCGCTCGATCCTGCCCAATTGCGAAGGATGCTGGGATACGAAGGAAGTGCTGTCCTCATTCCGCATGGATCAGGCCGGACGACTGGTTTTCGGTTCGGTCGGCGCATTGCGCGGCACCGGCACGGCGGTTCACAAAGCCTGGGCACGCCGGTCGCTGAAGCGACTGTTCCCGCAATTGGGAGACGTCGAATTCGAGGCCGAATGGTACGGCAAGATCGGCATGACCGACAATGCGCTGCCCCGCTTCCATCGGTTCGGTACCAATATCATCGGTTTTTCGGGATATAATGGCCGCGGCATTTCGCCGGGTTCGACATTCGGCAATGTCCTCGCCAACTACATTCTGGGCGATATCGCCGAAGCGGACCTGCCGCTGCCATTGACCGACG
Organism: Aliirhizobium wenxiniae; assembly: GCF_019511445.1. Lineage (GTDB taxonomy): Bacteria > Pseudomonadota > Alphaproteobacteria > Rhizobiales > Rhizobiaceae > Neorhizobium > Neorhizobium wenxiniae_A. Next base: position 230,190 of record NZ_JAEUAN010000006.1, on the reverse strand, counting down.
TGAAGGAAGCGAGCTTCCGCCCGATGAAGGAAGCCTATTACGAGGCAGGCGCGCAAATCGCGCATTTTGCCGCCGAACGGTTTTGAGGAACGGTTCTGAAACACCCCCTTGGTCGACGGATGTTGCGAAAACGCCGCCGACTTGTAGATTGCCCTCCAAGAAGAGATCCGGAGACCGATATGACGCTCGCCAAACTCGACCTCGCCGCCGAAGTGGACAAGATCTTTGCCGATCTCGGCGTTGCTTCCAATAAGTACAAGGGTGGCACGCTTGCCGTCCGTTCGCCGATTTCGGGCACCGAGATCGGCCGATTGCCGGAAGTGAGCGCCGCGGATGCGAAGAAGGCCATCGATGCAGCCCATGACGCCTTTCTCGAATGGCGTCTCGTGCCGGCGCCCAAGCGTGGCGAACTGATCCGCCTGCTCGGCGAGGAACTGCGCGCCGCCAAGGCGGCACTCGGCCGTCTCGTCTCGATCGAAGTCGGCAAGGTGACCTCTGAAGGTCTCGGCGAAGTGCAGGAAATGATCGATATCTGCGATTTTGCCGTCGGCCTTTCCCGCCAGCTTTATGGTCTGACGATCGCAACCGAGCGCTCCGAGCACCGGATGATGGAGACCTGGCATCCGCTCGGCGTCATCGGCATCATTTCCGCCTTCAATTTCCCGGTCGCCGTCTGGTCGTGGAACTCGGCGCTTGCCATCGTCTGCGGCAACTCCACCGTCTGGAAGCCCTCGGAGAAAACGCCGCTGACGGCGCTCGCCACCCAGGCGATCTTCGACAAGGCACTGGCCCGCTACATTGCCGATGGCGGCACTGCCCCGAAAAATCTCTCGACACTGCTGATCGGCGGTCGCGAGATCGGCGAAGCTCTTGTCGACCATGAAAAGGTGCCGCTTGTTTCCGCCACCGGCTCGACCCGCATGGGCCGCGAAGTCGGACCGAAGCTCGCTCAACGTTTCGCCCGCTCGATCCTCGAACTCGGCGGCAACAATGCTGCGATCGTCACCCCGACGGCCGATCTCGACCTGACCCTGCGCGGTGTCGCTTTCGCCGCCATGGGCACCGCCGGCCAGCGCTGCACCACGCTTCGCCGCCTCTTCGTGCATGACAGTGTTTATGACGCACTCGTTCCGCGTCTCGCCAAGGCCTATCAGTCGGTGACGATCGGCTCGCCGCTCACCGATGGCAATCTCGTTGGCCCGCTGATCGACCGCCAAGCTTTCGACAAGATGCAGGCGGCGCTTCAGGCCTCGAAGGCCGCCGGTGGCAAGGTGGTCGGTGGCGAACGCGTGCTGGATGCGGAAGCGTCTGATGCCTATTACGTCCGTCCTGCAATCGTCGAGATGCCAAACCAGACCGATACGGTGAAGGAAGAGACCTTCGCGCCGATCCTCTACGTGATGAAATATTCGACATTCGATGAAGCGCTGGCGCTGCATAACGACGTGCCGCAGGGCCTGTCCTCGTCGATCTTCACCAACGACATGCGTGAGGCGGAAACTTTCGTCTCTGCGCGTGGCTCGGATTGCGGCATTGCCAATGTTAATATCGGCCCCTCCGGTGCCGAGATCGGCGGCGCATTCGGCGGCGAAAAAGAGACCGGCGGCGGTCGCGAATCCGGCTCGGACGCCTGGAGGGCCTATATGCGCCGCGCCACCAACACGCTGAATTATGGACGCACCCTGCCGCTGGCACAGGGCGTCAAATTCGACATCGAATAACGAGAATATCGTGACGCTTCTCAACCTGCTCACCGATATAGAAGGCGTGGCCGTTGGCCATGCCACCGATCTCGTGCTTGGTTCGGGCGTCACGGCCATCATTTTCGACGAACCGGCGATTGCCTCGGGCTCGGTTCTGGGCGGCGCGCCGGGAGGGCGCGATACAGCGCTTCTTGACCCATCGATGACGGTTCAGGCCGTCGATGCCTTCGTGCTGTCAGGTGGCTCGGCATTTGGGCTGGATGCCGCCGGCGGCGTGCAGGCGGGATTGCGCCAGATCGGCCGTGGCCTTGAAGTCGGCACGACAAGAGTGCCGATCGTACCGCAGGCGATCCTGATGGATCTGCTGAACGGCGGCGATAAGGACTGGGGCCTGCATTCGCCCTATCGCGACATGGGTTATGAGGCCTTTCGAGCAGCAGGCAAAGGTGCATTTGAGCTCGGTACGGTGGGCGCCGGAACAGGGGCGACGACCGCTACCTTCAAGGGCGGGATCGGCTCGGCAAGCGCTGTGACATCATCGGGACACAGGGTCGCCGCCCTTCTCGCCGTCAACGCAATGGGTTCCGCAACTATTGCTGATGGTCCAAATTTCTGGGCTGCCCCGTTCGAGAGACATGGCGAATTCGGTACGCTCGGCTTCCCGCCGAACTTCACCGAAAATGACACGGCCATGCGCATCAAGGGCGTCAGGCTGACGGCGACGACAATCGGCGTGATCGTCACCGACGCCGTGCTGACAAAGGCGCAGGCGCATAGATTGTCTATCATGGCGCATGACGGCCTTGCTCGAGCCGTGCTTCCGGCTCATCTTCCCGGGGACGGCGACACGATCTTTTCCGCGGCCACCGGCAAGAAACCGCTCGGCCAGCTTTCCGACTTTGCCGAGCTTTGTCATTTGGCGACAACCGTTACCGCCCGTGCGGTAGCGCGTGGCGTCTATGAGGCGAGCGCTCTGCCGGTGCCGAATGCACAGGCGGCTTGGCGGGACAGGCATAAATAACCATTGGTTGCATCCATTGATATTGCAACTTAGTGAAATTTAATTCACTCTCTCCTCACTGACAAATAGCCGGGGACATGTCCCGGCTGCCGGATGGGGAACCCTATGAGCATTGCGGAAATCGGGAGTATCGATCTCGGTCAATTCGGGACAGCCCTGTCGGCAGTTGCCGCTTTGGGCACAGCATCCTTCGGGCTCGTTGATGCAACCAAGCCTTTCAACGGCGGCATCTCCAATGTCGGCTATCATTTCATCAGTTCGGCACTCGCACCATTTGAACCAGCCCTCAAGACGATCAATGCGGAACAGCCTTACGCTGTGGTGAAGGCAAATTGGCTGAACGGGATGGGAAAAACCGAACAGAAGGCGGCCGCAAGAAATCTGATAAGGCTCGGTTTCAACGCCCGGACTGCCGCAACGATTTCCGACCATGTGCTTCCGAACGACGGCCCTCTTCTCGCTGAAATCGCCCGGAAGATGGAAAGCGGCGAGACACCGGGTGAGACGGAACTGGCCGTTCTGGCCCGCTTCGATGCGATTATCGATGCACGGTTGGATGCCGCTTTCGAGCGAGCCGAGCAGAAATTTCGCAATACATCGCGGGTTGCCGCCGCAGCAATTGCAATCATTCTGGCTGAACTGGGGGCCGCAGTCGTCGCGACTGATTTCGGGCCGTCGCATTTTGCTCTGGCCTTCCTGATCGGTCTGGTCGCGGTTCCGGTCGCGCCGATTGCCAAGGATCTGTCCTCGGCAATTTCAACAGCAGCAGGGGCCTTCAAGGCCGTGAGGCGATAAGGCGCGCTATGACGTTGTTTCTCAATTTCCGGGTTTCCCCCGTCGGCGGTGCTATTGCGGCCACGCCGGCCATGCAGAAGAGCGATGCCAGCTTCGCCCTGTCTCCGGTGAGACAGGAGATATTCAGCCGGTTGACGGCTGATCGCGATATTCTGTTTGTCATTCACGGTTACAACAACAAGCAGAGCGACGGTGTGCATGCGCTTTCCCGGCTTGAATCTCTCCTCAACCTGCCGTCCTCCGCAGTTGTTATTGGTATTTTATGGCCCGGCGATTCCCATGCGGGCTTCATCAGCTACCCGGTGGAGAAGCCGACGGCGAACCTGACGGGGCAGAAGCTGGCCGCCTTCTGCAACCGCGAACTAACGCAGGCGGCCAGTTTTTCCTTCGCCAGTCACAGCCTTGGCGTCCGCGTGGCTCTGGAAACGATCAGACGGCTGGATCGTGAAACGCGATCCGCCTGCCTGATGGCGGCAGCCATAGAGCGAACCTGCCTTGAAAAGGAATATGCCGACGCGTTCGGGAAAACCGGGCATGTCTATGTACTGGCGTCGGAAAAGGACCTGGTGCTTCGTCTGGCTTTTCCGTTCGGCAATTTCTTTGGTCATGTTCTGGACCCGACCAGCAACCCGCTCTCCGGCGCCCTCGGCTTTCGTGGGCCGCCGAGGGCAATCGGCAATACCGTCCAGCCTTGGCAGATCGACGGGAAGCTTGACTACGAGCATGGCGAATACCTGCCGCCCTCGGGCGCCAAGCCGCCATTTCCGGATCCCAACCGCACCTGGATGCAGCCTGCCAATTTCATTCGCCGGGCCTTCAACCGTGAACGGCAGATCTGGCCTGCATAACCTGGCTAGTTTTTGGCGAAAGACACCAGCGCGTTTTCCAGACGCTCCCAGTCGTCATTGCCCGGCAAGCCGATCCTGAGATCGTCCTGACGTTCGTCGAAACGGCGGGTGATGATGCCGTGGCCGCCAAGATGCCGGTAAAGGGCTTGGGCGTTAGGATCACGAACGAGGCAGAACAGCGATGTGCATCCGAAAACCGTGACGCCGGCATGGCGCAACAAGGCATGAAGGCGCTCGGCATCATTCCTCAGCTTCTGCCGCATATCGGCCTGCCACGCGCGATCGGCCAGCGCCTCGGCCGCCACGAACAGTGCCGGGCCGGAAACTGCCCAGGGGCCGAGCTGAGTCTCGACCGTGCGGGCAATATCCGGGCGGGAAATCGCGAAGCCGAGCCTCAAGCCTGCCATACCATAGAACTTGCCGAAGGAGCGCAGGACGAGAAGCCCACCCAGATCCACCATGTCGGCCACGCTTTCGGCATCGGAAACATCGCCGAACGCTTCATCGACAATCAGAAGCCCGCCTTTTTCACGCATGATCGCGGCAAGCGAAAGCAGTTCGTCTCGCGCAACATTACGGCCGGTCGGGTTGTTGGGATTGACGATGACCGCGAGATCGGCCCTTCCGAGCTGATCGATATCATCGGTTTCCGTAACGTCGAAACCGGCCAGTTTTGCCGCGCGGGCATGTTCCGCATAGGTGGGCGACAGGATTGCCGCCTTGCGTCCGTCGATCAACGAGGCAACGATCGGCAAGAGGATCTGCGTGCCGGGACCTGCCGCGACATGGGCCGCGGAGGGCGCGTGATAGGCATTGGCTGCGATCAGCTTCAACTCATCGAGGGATACCGGTTCCGGCAGGCGTGCAAAAACATTGCCGGGGATCGGCGAATGCGGATAGGAATACGGGTTGATACCAGTCGAAAGATCGATCCATGGCTCAGGCGCATGAGGAAACAGCGCGCGCGCCCTGGCGAGATTGCCGCCATGCTGGATCGGATCGCCAACGACATCTTTATCCATCGGGTTTGCCACAGCAATGTTCCTTCTCGCATTTTTCGCGCTGATCGTGGAGCGCTTCACCGGCTACCCCGACTGGCTGTTCAAGCTGATCGGCCATCCCGTGACCTGGATTGGCCGGCTGATATCGCAACTCGACACCCGATGGAACCGCGAGACCGATGACTTTGCCACGCGCAAGCGCATGGGGATCCAGGCACTCGCCGTGCTGATGGCGGTCGTCATTCTGGTTTCTGCCGTGCTGCAGGATGTACTGCTTGCTATCCCTCTCGGCCCGATCCTGCTCATCCTCGTTGCCGCCAGCCTTCCGGCCCAGAAAAGCCTGGAGCGGCATGTGCGCGACGTCGCCTCCTCGCTCAAGCACCATGGCCTGCCGGCCGGACGCGCCGCGGTATCGCGGATTGTCGGGCGTGATGTGGAGCAACTGGACGAGGCTGCCGTCTGCCGCGCGGCGATCGAAAGCCTGGCCGAGAATTTTTCCGACGGCGTTGTGGCCCCGGCCTTCTGGATGGGCGTCGGCGGTCTGCCGGCCGGCGCCGCTTACAAGGCGGCCAATACCGCCGACAGCATGATCGGCCACCGTTCTGCGCGCCATGAAGCCTTCGGCTGGGCGGCGGCGCGCTTTGACGACGTCATCAACCTTCCCGCCTCTCGACTGACGGCTGCACTTTTCGTCGCCGCCGCATTTTTTGTCCGCGATGCGTCTCCTGGTAATGCGATCAGGGCGATCCACCGGGATGCCAAAAACCATCGTTCTCCCAATGCCGGCTGGCCGGAAGCGGCGATGGCGGGTGCGCTGGGTACCGCACTTGCCGGCCCACGCAGCTATGGCGGCCAGATGATCGAGGCAAGCTATATGGGCGAAGGCGGCAGGAGCGAACTGGTCTATGAAGACATCTATGACGCGCTGAAGATCGCCCGCATTGCAGACATGCTGCTGATCGGACTTTTCGGCGTTTTGGCGATCCTCATCTGGCAAGTCTGAGCAACCCGGTCAGATCGAGATGCCGCTCCATATGGACGGCAAGCCGGTCGAGAATGGCATCGACATTGGCCTCATAGTCGAGGCCGGAGGACGAACCACCGAGGCGGGAAAGCCAGGCGGAACGTTGCCGGTCATCGGAAAACAGCCCGTGGACATAGGTGCCGACAACCCGGCCATCCGCCGAGGATGCCCCCTCCGCATGGCCATCGATCGTCGAGAATGGCCACTCACAATCCGCACCGGATGTCCGGCCGATATGCATTTCATAGCCAGCGAAAGAAATCCCGTCAAAACTGACGCCTGAAACTGCTTCCAATCTTTTTGCGCCGGAAAGCACGGTTTCCACATCGAGCAGGCCGAGGCCATCGACCGAACCGGGTGGCCCTTCCGTGCCTTCCGGATCCGATACTTTCCGCCCAAGCATCTGATAACCGCCACAGAGACCGAGCACCCGTCCTCCACGACGATGATGGGCAGCGATATCGACATCAAAGCCGGCTTCGCGCAGTGCCGCAAGATCAGAGATCGTTGCCTTTGAGCCTACCAGGAGCACGAGATCGCAATCGCCGGGAATGGCCTGCCCGCGCCGAACACGGATCAGCTCCACATCCGGCTCGGCCTCCAGCGGATCGAGATCGTCGAAATTGGAAATATGCGGCAGGATCGGCACTGCAATCCTGATTTTTGCATCCGGCTTGCGGGCAAAAGACTGGTTGAGGCCCAACGCATCTTCCGCCGGCAAAAGCGCAGCATCAGCAAAATGCGGCAGAAGCCCGATCGACTGCCAGCCGGTGAACCGCCCGATCAACTCCATGCCATCGGCAAACAGCGCAGGGTCGCCACGGAACCGGTTGACGATGAAGCCGCGGATCATCGCCGCGTCATCGGCATCGATCACCAGCTTCGTGCCCGCAAGACTGGCAATCACCCCGCCACGATCGATATCGCCGATCAGGATCACCGGGACATCGGCTGCGCGGGAAAAACCCATATTGGCGATGTCGTTCCGGCGCAGATTGATTTCCGACGCGCTGCCCGCACCCTCGACCAGAACCAGATCCGCCTGTGATCTCAGGATTTCAAAACTTTCGAGAACGCGGGATAACAGCCTGGGCTTCAAAGTCTGGTATTCGGAAGCCTTGGCATTACCTTCGACACGGCCCTGCACCACGACCTGCGAGCCAACATCGCTCTGGGGTTTCAACAGCACCGGGTTCATATGCACGCTGAGGGCCACGCCGGCAGCCCGCGCCTGCAACGCCTGCGCCCGGCCGATCTCGCCGCCATCGGCGGTCACTGCCGCATTGTTCGACATGTTCTGCGGCTTGAACGGCATGACCTTCAATCCGCGAAGTGTGAAGGCGCGGGCAAGACCGGCCACGACCAGCGATTTGCCCACGTCCGAGCCCGTTCCCTGGAACATCAGTGAGCGAGCAGCCATGATTTAGAACTCGATGCCGGCCTGGGCTTTGACGCCCGCCTTGAAGTGATGCTTGACCAGCGACATCTCGGTGACGAGATCCGCCGCCTCGATCAGCGCCGGCTTGGCATTACGGCCGGTAACGACGACATGCAGATCCGGACGCCTGGCAGACAAGGCGGCGACGACCTTTTCCAGATCGAGATAATCGTAACGTAGAGCGATATTGAGTTCGTCGAGGATGACGAGGCCGATGGTTTCGTCAGCCATAAGCTCAAGCGCCTTCTCCCATGCCTTTTCGGCAGCCGCGATATCACGCTTCAGGTCCTGGGTTTCCCAGGTAAAACCTTCGCCCATCGTGTGCCAGACAACGCGGTCACCGAAGACTGCAAGTGCCGGCTGCTCGCCGGTCGACCATGCCCCCTTGATGAACTGCACGATGCCGACGCAGCGATTGTTGCCGAGCATCCTGAGCGCCAGCCCGAAGGCCGCCGTCGACTTGCCCTTGCCGGGGCCGGTATGGACGATGAGAAGACCCTTTTCCAGGGTCTTCTCGGCGACTTCCGCATCCTGAACCGCCTTACGGTTTGCCATCTTGCTGCGATGGCGTTCTTCGGCGGTCTGATCGATGTCCTTCACTATGCTGCAAGCTCCCGGTTTGATCCGATGGGCGCGGCCTCGCCGCTGCGAAACTTCTGTCGCAATACGCCAGCAAGCGCGCCGAGAACAGCCCAGAAAACGAGATTGGTCGCGTAGACTGCATTGACGAAGCGGGCATGCAGCTCGATCGGTACCGCTGTTTCATGGCTTTCCGGCAGCGGCGCGCCGACGAGATGCGGGGCGACGAGCAGGACGATAGCAAGCACAGCAAGCAGTGCCGAACGCGTATAGGCAAGCAGACCAAGACCTGCAGCGGTGCAGACGACGGTTGCAGTCCACCAGACCTGGCGAGGGCCGAGTTCGGCGGCTGGCATGCCCGGCAGTTCCGGCGGCAGGCCGAGACCGGGTGCGAGACTGACGGCGATGAAACCGGCAATGCCGAACATCAACCCGCCGCGCCATCCACCGAGACCGCCGAGCGCCTCGGCAACGGCAATGGCAACCAATGCGAAGCCGATTGCAGACAGAATGTTGGCGGCAGCGGTATAGAAAAAGCGCTCGAAGCCATCGGCCGGCGCCCAGGCTTCCTCGTCATGATGGTGATCGGCAGGTGCCGCCGTGCCTGCAGCCGGTGCCGCAGCATCATGGGAGTGGCTATGGCCGGCCTCTTCGCCGCCGGCATTTTCGAAAGTTTCCGCCGCAAGAATGAGCGGCACGGTGGAAAAGCTCTGCATCACGGTCATCAGCAGCCCGGACAACAGACCGGCGATCACCGCCGCAAGGACGATGTTACGAAACAGCGACATATGAAAATTCCTCGTCAGTGGCAGGGAAAGGCCAGCGAATGGCGCGTGTCATGGGCGGCGTTATGCACGACTTCCAGATGCGAGAAGCCGACAAAACCGACGATGAACAGGCCCAGAATGGCCGACATGCCGAGAGGAAGAATTTTGGATGCGGAGGTGCTCAGCGCACCGGCAGTGGAGCTAACCATGGAATTCGTCTTTCTGCCCTCCACCCGAGGGCTCTTTACAATGCCGAATGTCTTCTGGCAGGTCTCCTGGCTCGCGGATCTGGCGCCTTTACCCACCTTCCCAGATCGATCCTTCCTCGGATCTCTCCAGTGGCGTAACGGCCGGATGGCCGTATCGGGCAAAGGCTTTCCGCCTACAGTTGCGGGGGCAGCCGCGGATTTGACGTCTTCGTCGCACCGCATTCCCTTGGATAGCCCTCTCGGGCACCAAAGACGAAGATCACTATAGACATTTCGGTTGTATCGGCAATCACCCTTGCGACATTGACAGTTCCATGCCGGAACGCTTAGTTGAACGCAGAAACGGTCCCTTGTCGGCAACGGCGGGGGCTAAGAGAGAATGCGGTGCGGATGACGACATCCAATGCCGCGGCTGCCCCCGCAACTGTGTGCGGCGAGCCATTCTGCCAGAAACGCCACTGGAGACCATCCGGCCACGGATTTCTCTGGGAAGGCAGGCGGATGGCGACGACCCGCGAGCCAGGAGACCTGCCGTTCGAAAATTGTGCTTTTCCGGGCGGGGTGCTCCGGATGAAGTTTATCTTTCACAGCAGGATGGTTCGCCCGCCTGCCGCGCACCCCGATTGCAGAGTAACCGGTGGTTTGCGGCTTGATGACGAGTGACGAACGACAGAACAATCCCGACGTGACGACTGATGAAGTCGCCGGGGAATTCAACGTGACGATCTTCGTCTGCACCAATTGCCGCGAGGCGAGTAACAGCGAGGCACGCCCGGGCATCGGCCTGATCGAGGCTCTGCGCGTGGCAGCAGAAGGCAAGCCGCTCGCGGTCAAGCCCGTGACCTGCCTTGCCAATTGCGACAAGAGCCCGAGTGCCGCCTTCAACCACCGGTCCGGCTGGTCCTATGTCTTTGGTCACCTCTCGACCGACAATGTCGACGACATCGTCACCGGCGCAATGATGCTGGCCGAAGACGAGCGCGGTTTCCTTCCCCTTCGCGGCCGCCCGATGTGCCTTCGTGGAAAAGGCATGACGGCGCGCATTCCCCCCTTTCATCATCACGAGGACATTCCTTCATGAGCGTCAATTTCGATAAGGTCCCCTGCACCGTCGTCACCGGTTTTCTCGGCGCGGGCAAGACCACGCTGATCCGCAACCTGATCGAAAAGCTCGACGGCAAACGGCTGGCAATCATCGTCAACGAATTCGGCGATGTCGGCATCGATGGCGAAGTGCTGAAGGGTTGCGGTATCGAGAGCTGCCCGGACGACAACATCATCGAGCTGGCGAACGGCTGCATCTGCTGCACGGTGGCAGACGATTTCGTGCCGGCGATCGACCAGATTCTCGCCCGCGAACCACGTGTTGACCATATCCTGATCGAGACCTCCGGTCTGGCACTGCCGAAGCCGCTCGTGCAGGCCTTCCAGTGGCCGGCCGTCAAGGCGCGCGTAACCGTTGACGGCGTGATCGCCGTCGTTGACGGGGTGGCGCTCGCCGAAGGCCGTGTCGCCGACGATCACGTGGCGCTCGAAGCCCAGCGCCAGGCAGACGATTCCATCGACCATGATGATCCGGTCGAAGAAGTTTTCGAAGACCAGGTGGCCTGCGCAGACATGATCGTGCTGACCAAGACCGACCTCCTGGACCAGTCATCGCTTGCCGCCGCCAAGGGCCGCGTTCAGGCACATCTGCCGCGTGCGGTGAAGATCGTCCCGGCTGCAAACGGCGCGGTTGATCCCGGCGTGCTGATCGGCCTGGGCCTTGCCGTCGAGGACGATATCGAAAACCGCAAGACCCATCATGATGACGAACTGGACCACGATCACGACGATTTCGACAGCTTTGTCATCGATCTGGCTTCGATCACCGATCCTGAAGCACTTGCCGCTCGTATATCTGCAACAGCGGAAGCCGAAAACGTGCTGCGCATCAAGGGTTTTGTCGATGTCGCGAACAAGCCGATGCGGCTGCAGGTTCAGGCGGTAGGATCGCGCGTAAACCATTATTTCGACCGCGCCTGGGCACAAGGCGAAACCCGCCAGAGCCGCCTTGTCGTGATTGGCGAAAAGGGCATCGACCGCGCCGCGATCGAGAAGATGCTGGCGGCGTAACGGCCCCAAAAGCAGTCAGAGAAAAGGATGCATATACTCGCCACCACATCGTCGTCACTCGACGACCTGATCGAACCGGTCGACCTCAACCAGTCGCCAGCGGATGTGGTGGTGCTGTCCTTTTCCGGCAGCGATCTGAACGGGATCGCGGCGGCTTGGGGTTCAACTGAGGGCGGCGGCCTTGATACCCCTCTCTGGCCTACCGGCCATCTCCCCCTCAAGGGGGGAGATCAGCAGGACGCACCGACATCATCTAATTCTCAACATCTGAATGGGGCGAAACCTCGCCTCGAATCGATCTCCCCCCTTTTGGGGGAGATTCCCGGCAGGGCAGAGGGGAGTAACGCCTCCCACAATGACAACAGTCCATCCCTTACCCTCACCAACCTCTCCGACCTGCGCCACCCGATGTCCGTCGATCTGTGGCTGGAAAAGACTGCGGCGCATGCGAAGGTGATCCTCGTGCGCATTCTCGGCGGTTACGATCGCTGGACCTATGGCGTCGAGGAACTGTCGCGGCTGGCGAAGCGGAAGAAGATCGCGCTCGTCATGCTGCCCGGCGAATGCAGCATGCGCGACGAGCGGCTGGCTGCAGCTTCGACAGTCTCCGAAGAGACACTTGCCGGTATCCTCGCCTGCTTTCGCGAGGGCGGGCCGGACAATATGCGGCTGCTGGTGCAGCGGCTTGCAGCGCTTGCAAGCGGCGAATCAGATGTCATCTCACCCGCAATACCAATGCCGAAGGCCGGTTTTTATCGTCCCGGTGCAGGCATCGTCGATCTTGAAGCGCTGACGGCCGGATTTCCGCCGGATGCGCCACACCTGCCCATCCTGTTCTATCGGTCCACGCTGCTTGCCAATGATGCGGCACCGATCGATGCATTGTTCGAAGCGCTTTGTGCAAGGGGCTTTGCCCCCATCCCCATTTTCGTCAGCGGGCTGAAGGATGCCGAAGCGATTGCCTTCGTCGAGAAGGCGATTGCCAGACTCCGGTCGGCAGCAATCCTGACCACCACTGCCTTTGCCAGCGGCACGGACGACAGGAACGACACGATATTCGACCGCACGGGCATTCCGGTCTTCCAGATCGTCGTTGCGACCACGCGGCGCGAGGGGTGGATGGAAGGCCGACGTGGGCTCAACCCTGCCGATCTTGCCATGCATGTCGTGCTGCCGGAACTCGATGGCCGCATTCTGGCAGGCGTGATTTCCTTCAAGGACGGCAGCGGGTCGGCCGATCTCGCCAACCGCCCTGAACCCGATCGGGTCGATCAGGGGGCGGATCGGATCGCGGCCTTTCTGCGGATGAAGATGACAGCGTGCGCTGAGCGCAAGATCGTCATCCTGATGCCGGATTACCCGAGTGCTCCGGGCCGCACCGGTTACGCGGTCGGCCTGGACGTGCCGCAAAGCGTGCTTTCCATGCTGCGAGAATTTTCGCGCGCCGGTTATTCGATTGACGATATTCCGCTCACAGCACGGGAACTGCTTGATCGTCTCGATCAGAAGACCGGCTCCCTGTCACTTGACGACTATGCTGCCGCGCCCGGTGCTATTGAGGCCTGGGGCAACGCGCAGGACGACGAAGATCTCGACAATGGCGCATACCGGTTCCGCGCGGCACAGTTCGGCAATGTCACCGTGGCATTGGCACCGGATCGCGGGCGCAACGCCGATCGCCGCGCCGACTATCACAGCCCTGATCTGCCGCCGCGCCATGCGCTGATCGCTTTCGGTCAATGGATACGCCACAAACTCGCTGCCCATGTCATCGTCCATGTCGGCGCCCATGGCACGCTGGAGTGGCTGCCGGGCAAGACGGTGGCGCTGTCGAAAGAGTGTTTCCCGGAACTCCTGACCGGCGGCCTGCCGGTGATCTATCCGTTCATCGTCTCCAACCCGGGCGAAGCGGCAGTTGCCAAGCGACGCATCTCCGCCGTCACCATCGGCCACCTGCCGCCTGTCCTGACCGGGGCCGGCCTTTCGGATGATGAAAAAAAGCTGGAACTGCTGGTCGATGAATACGCGCAGGCCGATGGCCTCGATCGCCGCCGCCGCGACCGGCTGGCAAAGCTGATTGTCGATGCAGCCCGCGATACGACGATTGCCACCGATGCCGGTGTTTCCCGTGACGACGACCCGGATACCGCCTTGGCGCGGATCGACGCCTTTCTCTGCGATCTGAAAGACTTTGCCATCAAGGACGGCCAGCACGTGTTTGGCAAGGTGGCCGAAGGCGACGATGACCCATTGCGAATCGCCAGCGCCGAGACGGAAAGACAGGCCCTGCTGGATGCGCTGGACGGCAGACATATCCGGCCCGGCCCTTCCGGCGCACCGGCGCGCGGCCGCCGCGACGTGATGCCGACCGGGCGCAACCTTTATGCCAGCGACCCACGCACTCTGCCGACCCCGACCGCCTTCGAACTCGGCAAGCGTGCCGCCGACGAGATTTTGCGCCGTTATCTTCAGGACCATGGCGACTGGCCGAAAAGCCTCGTCTTCGATCTCTGGGGCAGCGCATCGCTTCGAAGCGGTGGCGAGGAAGTGGCGCAGGTGCTGGCGCTGATGGGCGCAAGACCGGTTCAGGACATGGCGACCGGCCGCGTCACCGGTATCGAGGTTTTGGCCCCGGCGCAGCTCGGCCGGCCGCGCGTCGATGTGACGCTCAGAATTTCCGGCCTGTTCCGTGACATGTTCCCGGCACTGATCGCCCTGCTCGATGCCGCGATGCGGGCAATTGCGGCGCGTGAGGAAGCACCGGGCGACAACCCGCTGGCCGAAGAGGCGCAGAAATTGGGCTCCATTCCGCCCCGCATTTTCGGCTCGGCGCCCGGCACCTACGGGTCCGGTATCGAGGAAAAGCTTGCCGATGGCTCTTGGGGCGAGCGGGAAGAACTCGGTCGCATCTATCTCGACGCCACCAGCCATGCCTTTGGCGGCGCAGACGGCGAGGCAAGCCACGTACCCGGTCAATTTGCCGGGCGGATCGGCAATGCCGACCTGCTCGTCCATACCGGCGACGATCCCGGCCGCGATCTTCTGGACGGATCGGCCGATGTCGCCTTTATCGGCGGTTTTTCGGCGGCTGTCGCAGCACTTGGCGGCAAGGCAGATGTGATCGCGCTCGATACGACCGATCCGGCAAAGCCGAAGGCACGCTCGATTTCGGAGGCCGTCACGCGGGTTGTTCGTGCCCGAGCCGTCAATCCACGCTTCATCGCCGGCCAGATGCGCCATGGACCGCGCGGTGCAGCCGAACTGGTCGAAACGGTCGATCGGTTGATCGGCTTTGCGGAAACCACCCATGCCATTCCGCAATCGCTGATCGACGCCACCTATGACGCCTATCTCGGCAATGAGGCCGTGCGGGAGTTTCTGATAGCGCAAAATCCCGAGGGCGCGCGCTATATGGGCGAACGCTTCCGGTCGGCACTTGATCGCGGCCTCTGGCATCCGCGCCGCAACGCCGTAGATGCAGAGCTTGAAATGCTGATGCCCCCGCGAAAAGGAGAAGTCGCATGACGGCGCTCCCGCTCACAATGCAAAGAGGCGCCTGCCCGGCACTTTCAGCCCCGATGATGACCGGTGACGGCCTGCTGGCGCGCATTTCGCTGGTCGAGGCGATCTCGCCAGCGCAGCTGGCGGATATCTGCCGGCTGGCGCTCAAGCATGGTAACGGCATGATCGACATTTCCGCTCGCGGCAATCTGCAGATACGCGGCTTAAGCAAGACATCTGCCCCACATCTAGATGCCGATGTGCGGGCCATGAACCTGCCGCTTCGCGAAGGCCTTGCCGTCGAAATTCCGCCGCTTGCCGGGATGGATGAGAGCGAAATTGCCGATCCGCGACCCCTGGCGGATGCTATTCGCGAAGCCTCACACGACATCACCGGACTGGCACCGAAGATGGCAGTCGTCGTCGATGGTGGAGGGGTTCTGCGGCACTCGGATCTGCTGGCGGATATTCGTCTTGTTGCGGTCGGAAAACACAACTGGAAACTGGTTCTCGGCAGCACCGAAGATAAAGGATTTGTTTTCAATGTTTTACGTGAAACACTCGTTGTCGACACGGTCATCGGCCTGCTGAAACAGCTGAAAGGCCTGGGAAACAAGGCACGCGGACGGGATCTGGCACGCGATCTTTCGGTGAGCGAGACGCAGCTTCACACGCCACCGTCATCCTCGGGCTTGTCCCGAAAATCTACCGGTGTCGTGACAATCGATCCGTCGCAGATGCTCGGGACAAGCCCGAGCATGACGACGAGAAATGCGGGCTCGCCTTTCGATCTGTTCGCGCTCTCAGACCATCTCCACGCGATCGGCATCGGCCCGGCCTTCGGTCAGGCAAGGGCGGAAGAACTCATCGCCGTTTGCGATGAAGCCACCCGCCTGGGTATAAAATCCGTAAAACCGGCGCTCGACCATTCGCTGCTTTTCTTCGGCAGCGAAAACGCCTGCCGGTCATTGCAGGATTTCGCCGGAGACAACGGCTTCGTCACTTCCTCCACCGACCCACGCGGCCATATTGCCGCCTGCTCCGGCAGTCCGGCTTGCAATTCGGCGACGATCGCCACCCATGAGATTGCAGCAAAAGCTGCCGCCGAATGCGGCGATCTGCTCGACGGCTCTTTCAGGCTGCACGTGACCGGCTGCCCCAAAGGCTGCGCCCATCCGCAACCGGCAGCGCTTGCGCTTTGCGGCACTGCGGATCGGGTTTCTCTGATTGCGCAGGGAAAAGCTGCCGATCAACCCTTTGCTTTCGCAAGCTTTGCCGATACCAACGCCACGCTTCGCCGCCTAGCCGATCTTGTCAGATCGGAAAGAAGGCCAAGCGAAAACTCAGCCGCATGCCTGGCCCGGATCGGTTCCGACCGGCTGGCAGCGGCAGCTACAGGACGACCATGACCCACTACGACTATATCCGCGTCGGCGATGCGATCTATGAAAAGTCATTCGCGATCATTCGCGCGGAGGCCGATCTTTCCGCCTTTACAGAGGAACAGGCCGATATCGCAGTGCGCATGATTCATGCCTGCGGGCTGGTGGAAGCGGCAGAGCATTTCCGCTTCTCGAATGATTTTGTCGAGGCGGCACGCGCTGCGTTGAAAGCCGGAAAACCGATTTATTGCGACGCCGAAATGGTGGCGCATGGCGTGACCCGTGCGAGATTGCCAGCGAAAAACCAGGTAATCTGCACCCTGCGCGACAGCCGCACCGTGGAACTTGCAAGAACAATCGGCAACACGCGCTCGGCAGCAGCACTTGACCTGTGGGACGAGCTGGAAGGAGCAGTCGTTGCAATCGGCAATGCACCGACGGCGCTGTTCCGTCTCCTGGAAATGCTGGATGCCGGAGCGCCGCGCCCGGCCGCAATCATCGGCATGCCGGTCGGTTTCGTCGGCGCGATGGAAAGCAAGGAAGCGCTGATGGAATCCGTTCACGACATTCCCTATGCAGTGGTGCGCGGCCGCATGGGTGGCTCGGCGATGACGGCGGCCGCCGTCAACGCGCTCGCGAGGGCCGGACTGTGAACGCTGCGATCATAAAGGGCAAGCTGACCGGCGTCGGAACCGGTCCGGGCGATCCGGAACTGATGACGCTGAAGGCGGTACGCGCTGTTCAAGAGGCTGATGTCGTCGCCTTCTTCTGCAAGAAGGGGTCTACCGGCAATGGCCGCGCCATCGTCGAGGCGCATATCCGCCCCGGCACGGTGGAACTGCCGCTCGTCTACCCGGTGACGATCGAGACCCATAAGGACGAGGCCGACTACAAAAACCCGATCAACGATTTCTTCGATCACTCAGCCGAAGAGATCGCCGCCTATCTCGACGCCGGCAAGAATGTTGCCGTGCTGAGCGAAGGCGATCCGTTGTTCTACGGCTCCTACATGCATCTGCATCTGCGGCTGAAGGATCGTTACCAGGCAGACGTGATTGCAGGCGTCACCGCCATGTCAGGCTGCTGGTCTATGACCGGCCTGCCGCTGGTGCAGGGTGACGATATTTTGAGCGTGTTGCCCGGCACGCTGTCGGAAGAAAAGCTCGCCGAACGGCTCGCAGTTACGGATGGCGCCGTAATTATGAAGGTTGGCCGTAACCTGCCGAAAATCCGCCGTGCACTGGCATCCGTCGGAAAGCTCTCGGGTGCGCTTTATGTCGAGCGCGGCACCATGGCGAATGGCGCGGCGGAACGGCTGGAGACACGCGACGAAAGCCCTGCGCCCTATTTCTCCATCGTGCTCGTTCCCGGCTGGACCAACCGGCCGCAGGGGGAAAAGACCGGAGCCAGCGAATGACCGGGTCGCTGACCGTTGTCGGCCTCGGCCCCGGCAATCCCGATCAGATGACGCCGGAGGCGTTGGCGGCAGTTACGGCATCGACCGACTTTTTCGGCTATTTTCCGTATATAGACCGCCTGAACCTCAGGCCTGACCAGCGCCGCCACGCCTCCGACAATCGCGAGGAACTGGCACGCGCCAGGGCGGCTCTGGAAATGGCGGCCAATGGCGGCAAGGTCTGCGTCGTCTCCGGTGGTGATCCCGGCGTATTCGCCATGGCAGCGGCGGTTTGCGAAGCAATCGATGACGGCCCGGCCGAGTGGCGCGAGATTGAGCTTTCCGTCGTGCCGGGCGTGACCGCCATGCTGGCGGTTGCGGCCAAGGCCGGTGCACCGCTCGGGCATGATTTCTGCGCCATTTCGCTGTCGAACAACCTGAAGCCATGGGCGATCATCGAGAAGCGGCTGGTTGCCGCGGCGACAGCCGGTTTCGTCATGGCTTTCTACAATCCGATCAGCAAGGCGCGCCCGCATCAGCTGGGCGAGGCTTTCGACATACTGCGCGCCCATTTGCCCGGCTCGGTCCCGGTGATTTTTGGCCGTGCAGCGGGACGACCTGACGAGGCGATCCGCATCGTGCCGCTCGAAGAAGCGCAGGGCGATATGGCCGACATGGCGACCTGCGTGATCGTCGGAACAGTCGAAACCCGGCTGATCGAGCGGGGCGGCCAAAACCCGATCGTTTATTCGCCGCGCTTTCTGCGGGAGAGCTTCCAGTGACGCACCATGCCGGCAAGCTCTTCTACGCTTCTGGCCGATGGCACATCCGGCAGTCGAGGGCGTTCGATCAGAATGACCTCGATGCCGAGCCGTCTGGCAGCGCTGATCTTGCCGACGCTCGAAACACCGCCGCTGTTCTTCGAGACGATGAGATCGATCGCATGCTGTTCAAGCAGCAGGATCTCGTCCGCTTCGGAAAAAGGGCCGCGCGCGGTGATATAGGACACGGTCGGCAGCTTCAGCGGCGGCTCGACAGGATCGACGCTGCGCACCAGATAGGAATGCTGCGGCATCACTTCAAAAGGCAGGAGCTCCTGCCGGCCGAGCGTCAGGAACACGCGGCGCGGGGCAATATTGAGCGCGGCAACGGCAGCGGCAATATCGGTGACCTCCTGCCAGCGATCGCCTTTCTGTCGCGACCACGCCGGCCGGCGAAGCGCCATGATATCCTTGCCCGCCAACGCTGCTGCTTCAGCGGCATTGCGGGAAATGTTCGCGGCAAACGGATGTGTCGCATCGATCAGCAGGTCGACACACTTTTCGCGCAGGAATGCTGCCAGTCCTTCGGCACCACCGAAACCGCCGACGCGCACGGGCACCGGCTGTTCGGCTGGCGTCTTGGTGCGACCGGCAAGCGACAGCAGGATATCGTAATCGGGGCTTGTCGAAAGCTGGGCGGCGAGCGCCTTGGCTTCCGCCGTACCGCCCAGAATGAGGATGGAGTAGGTCAAATTGCCTCCTGAATCAGTAAGAGAAGCTTTAAACCAAAGCCGCTGGCTGTCCATTGTCGGGATCGGCGAAGATGGCGTGAAAGGCCTAGGCGACAGTGCCCGGACCGCGATTGCGGACGCTTCCGTGGTCTTTGGTGGCAAGCGGCATCTGGAGTTGGCGGCATCGCTCATAAAAGGCGAGGCACGACCATGGCCAACCCCGTTCGATGCGGCGATGCGCGATGTCGTGGCATTGAGAGGGAGACGAGTCTGCGTTCTCGCCTCTGGCGATCCCTTCTTTTACGGCGTTGGCGTCACCCTGTCGCGCCATGTCGGTTCCGATGAGTTCACGACCTATCCATCACCTTCAGCTTTCTCGCTCGCAGCTTCACGGCTCGGCTGGCCGCTGCAGGATATAGAAACGGTTTCGCTGCATGGCCGGCCGCTCGATCTGATCCGATCACTGCTACATCCCGGCAGACGGATCATTGCCCTGACCTCCGACGAAAAAGGCCCGGAGGAACTGGCGGAACTGCTGACCGAGAGCGGCTTTGGCCGATCTGAAATGACGGTGCTGGAAGCCCTGGGTGGCGAAGCGGAGACGATGCGCTCCTGCACGGCAGGTGAGTTTGCACTGCAGGATATCAATGTCCTCAATGTCGTCGCAATCGAGGTTATCGCCGATGCAGGCGCGCGCATCCTGCCGCGTGGTTTCGGTCTGGATGATGCGCTTTTCGAACATGATGGACAGATCACCAAACGGGAAATCCGGGCGCTCACGCTAGCGGCACTCAGCCCGCGGCGTGGCGAGTTGCTTTGGGATATCGGCGCCGGTTCGGGTTCGATTTCCATTGAATGGATGCTGGCGGATCCATCGATGCGGGCGACGGCCATCGAAGCACATGCCGAGCGCGCAGCGCGGATCAGGCGCAACGCAGCCAGGTTCGGTGTACCGGCATTGGTGCTGATCGAAGGCGAGGCACCGGCGGCACTGAAAGGCCTGACGCAGCCGGATGCGATCTTTATCGGCGGCGGCGGCAGTGAGCCGGGCGTCTTCGATGCGGCGGTAAAGGCACTCAAGCCGGGCGGCCGGCTGGTCGCCAATGCCGTGACGCTGGAAATGGAAGCCGTCCTGTTGGCCGCACAGGCAAAACTCGGCGGCAATCTCATTCGCATGGACGTCTCGCGTGCAGCGCCAGTGGGATCGATGCAGGGCTGGAAGCCGGCCATGCCGGTGACCCAGTGGAGCTGGACGAAGGGAATGCAATCATGATCGTGGCCGGTCTCGGCTGCCGCAAGGGCAGCACCCGCGAAGAGCTTCTATCGGCACTCGATGCAGCCTGCCTGGAAGCAAGGATTTCACGTGAATCGATTGCGGCACTGGCCACAGGCGAGATCAAGCGGGAAGAACCGGGCATTTTGCAACTGGCCGAAATGCTGAAGTTGCCGCTCCATATCATTGCCGATGATGCCCTGATGGAAGCCGAGCCGCGGACAAAAACCGTGTCCCGCCACAGCCTTGCCAAGACACTGTCCTCCAGCCTTTCGGAAGGTGCTGCGCTGGCAGCGGCGGGAAAAACATCAGAAATCATCGTACCGCGCCTGATTTCGCAGGGCGCCACCTGCGCGCTTGCCGAAACGAAAGAAAACGCATGACCGTCCATTTTATCGGCGCCGGACCGGGTGCTGCAGACCTTATCACCGTACGCGGCCGCGATATTCTCGCCCGCTCACCGGTCTGCCTTTATGCCGGTTCGATCATGCCGAAGGAATTGCTCGACTGGTGCCCGAAGGATGCCCGTATCGTCGATACCGGTTCGCTTTCGCTGGATGAGATCGAAGCGGAATATCTTGCTGCCCACAAGGAAGGTAAAGACGTGGCGCGGCTGCATTCCGGCGATCTCTCCGTCTGGAGCGCAGTGGCCGAGCAGATCCGCCGGCTGGAAAAGCATGGGATCGATTATACGCTGACACCGGGTGTACCCTCTTTCGCCGCGGCCGCTGCCGCGTTGAAACGCGAACTGACGATCCCGGAAGTGGCCCAGAGCCTCGTTCTGACCCGCGTTTCCGGCCGTGCGTCGAAAATGCCGGAAGGTGAAACGCTGAAGGCTTTTGGCGCGACAGGCGCGACCCTGGCGATCCATCTCGCAATCCATGCGCTCGGAAAGATTGTCGAGGAGCTGACACCACTTTATGGCTCAGATTGCCCGGTGGCGATCGTTGTGCGTGCCTCATGGCCGGAAGAACGGATCATCCGTGGCACACTTGCCGATATAGAGGCAAAGCTGGCGGAAGAGCCGGCCGAACGCACGGCACTGATCTTTGTCGGTAAAGGTCTCGGCGCATCCGATTTTGTCGAGAGCCAGCTATACAACGCAGACTATGTAAGGCGTTTCCGGCCGGGCTGGGATCAGTTCAGCAAAGATCAGGAGGGCAAGGGTTCGGAATGATCGGAAGGCGTGAAATGCGTCTTGCCGACAAGTTGTCCTTGCCGATCGAAGACCAGAATTTCCAGGGCAATATCTGGTGTGCGAAGCGCCTTGGCCGCCGTTTTCCAGGCGCGAGCCGCGATATGGTCGCCGAGTTGAAGTCCGCTTTCCTCAGCAAGCTGGAAGGCGTGAGAAACCATGTTGGCCGCTGCAATGCGCGCCACAAGATCGGCATCCGCACCAGCTTCGGCCGCGACCTTGGCAAGGGCGTCGAGATCGGCCAACCCGCGCTTGGAATGCACATCGAGCATGCCTTGGGAAAGCTTGGTCATCTTGGCAACGCCGCCGGCGATCGTCACCTTCGGCACCGGATGACTTCGGACATATTTCAACATGCCGCCAACGAAATCGCCCATATCGATCAGCGCGATCTCGCAGAGGCCGTGATGGGCTTGAGCCGCCTTCTCGGACATGTTGCCGGTCGCGCCGGAAATGTGATCGAGACCGGCTGCGCGCGCCACATCGATGCCGCGCCAGATGGAATGGATCCAGGACGCACAGGAAAACGGAATGACGATCCCGGTCGTTCCGAGGATGGATATGCCGCCAAGAATTCCAAGCCGGCCGTTGAGGGTGCGCTCGGCAATCTTCTCGCCATCGGCAACAGAAACTTCGACTTCGAAATCCTTTTCGCCATGGCAGACTTCGGAGATAGCCTGAGCGATCATCTTGCGCGGCACCGGATTGATCGACGGCTCACCCGGCGGCAGCGGCAGACCGAGCCGTGTTACCGTGCCCACCCCCGGTCCCGCCTTGAAAGTGATACCGGAACCGGGCGAACCGCGACGCACCGTGCTCATGATCAATGCGCCATGAGTGACATCGGGATCGTCGCCGGCATCCTTGACGATGCCAGCCTTGGCAAAACTGTTGCCCTTTTCCTCCATGGCGAGAGCGAAGGCCGGGCGTTGTCCGCCAGGCAGCGTTACCTCGACCAAGGCCGGAAATTCACCCGTCATCAACGCAAGACAGGCCGCCTTGGCTGCGGCCGCAGCGCAGGTTCCCGTGGTCCAGCCACGACGCAGGTTCTTGCTTTCTTCTTCAATGGCCGGTTCCATGGCCGTTTCTATAGCCCGGCCGCAACCGGCCGGCAAAAGGTTTGCATATGTCCGTGAATGAGTTGTTCGAAGAAATCGTCGAAGCACCGGAATTTGCGCCCGGCCATGTCTGGCTGGCTGGCGCAGGTCCGGGCCATCCGCGTTATCTAACGCTGGAAGTTGCCGATGCATTGACGAAGGCGGATGTGATCGTCCACGACGCGCTGGTTTCCGACGCAGTCCTGGCTCTTGCGCGAACGAAAGAGCTGATCTTCGTCGGCAAGCGGGGCGGAAAACCTTCCGTGGCGCAGGACGATATCACCGCGAAACTGATCGAACTCGCCAAGGCCGGTAAGCGTGTGTTGCGGCTGAAGGGCGGCGACCCGTTCATCTTCGGTCGCGGCGGCGAGGAAGCCGAGGCGCTGGTGAAGGAAAACATTCCTTTCCGCGTGCTGCCCGGCATGACATCGGCGCTGGCTGCGCTCGCTTCCGCCAATATTCCCGCCACCATGCGCGGCATCAGCCGTTCGATCACACTGGCCACCGGCCACGCAGCGGGAACTCCGGGCGATCTCGACTGGAAGGCGCTGGCAAAGACAGGCGAGCCTATCGTCGTCTATATGGGGGTCAGCACCATCGGCACGATAGCAAGGCTTCTGATGGAAGGCGGACTTGCCGCCGACACACCGGTCGCCGTGCTGATGGCGGCAACGACGCCGGACGAGCGCTCGATGACGGCAACGCTTGCAACAGTCGAAGCGGAAGTGCAGCGCCGGAACTTTGCTGCACCGGCACTGATTGTCATCGGCAGAATCGTGTCGATGCAGGCCATCCTTTCGGGCACTCAGTCATGACGGCGCGCGCGCTCATTATCGGCGCTCCGCGCTCCGGTTCCGGCAAGACCAGCGTGACGATCGGCCTGCTCAGGGCATTTCAGCGGCGCGGCGTAAAAGTACGCGGCATCAAGACCGGGCCGGACTATATCGATCCCGGTTTTCACGAAGCGGCGACCCGCCTGCCTGGCCTTAATCTCGACAGCTGGGCAATGGCGCCGGATCTTCTGCGCCATCTGGCCCGCGAACAGGCGCAAGATGCCGAATTGCTCCTGATCGAAAGCGCCATGGGCCTGTTCGACGGCATCGTCACCGAGCCCAACCGCTCCGGTGCGGCATCGGATCTTGCGCGGCTTTTCGGCCTGCCCGTACTTCTCGTGCTTGATGTCTCGGGTCAAAGCCAGACGGCCGCGGCGATTGCCTGCGGCTTCATGAACTATGATCCGGCGGTGAAAATGGCCGCCTGCGTGCTGAACCGCGCCGGCAGCGAAAGGCACAAAAAACTCTCCGGCGATGCGATCGAGGCGCTTGGCCTTCCGGTCGTAGGAACCGTGCTGCGCGACCCCACACTGACGCTGCCGGAACGCCATCTAGGGCTTGTTCAGGCCAGCGAACACCCGGAAATGGATGCCCATATCGACCGGCTGGCGGACGCTATGGAGCAGTCGCTCGATCTCGACGCGATTTTTCAGGCCGCCAAACCCTTTGATATTTCAATAGGTTCGACGGAGAAGGCGATTTCGCCGCCCGGCCAGCGGATCGCGCTCGCCGAAGACGCGGCCTTCACTTTTCTTTATCCGCACATCAAACGGCAATGGCGCGCCATGGGAGCCGAAATCGTGCCCTTTTCACCGCTTGCCGATGACGCGCCACCGGCAGATTGCGATATCTGCTGGCTGCCTGGCGGTTATCCCGAACTTCATGCCGGAGGACTGGCGGAGGCAACGAATTTCAAGGCGGGCTTGAAGGCCTTCGCCGAAACAAAACCCGTGCATGGCGAATGCGGCGGCTACATGGTTCTGGGCGAAGCGCTGGAGGATCCCGATGGCGTGACCCATGCCATGACCGGGCTGCTCTCCCACTCCACCAGCTTTGCCAAACGCAAGATGAACCTCGGTTACCGCCAGGCTCGATTGCTCGGTCCTTCCGCGATCGGAGCGGGCGGGGATCTGATCCGTGGCCACGAGTTCCATTACGCACGCGTCATTGACGCCGGAAACGACCAACCTCTCGCTATGATTGCAGACGGCCGCGGCGTCGAAATCGGCCCGTCAGGTGGAAAAC
The DNA here is from genome assembly GCF_019511445.1 of Aliirhizobium wenxiniae. Lineage (GTDB taxonomy): Bacteria > Pseudomonadota > Alphaproteobacteria > Rhizobiales > Rhizobiaceae > Neorhizobium > Neorhizobium wenxiniae_A. Next base: position 205,276 of record NZ_JAEUAN010000006.1, on the reverse strand, counting down.
GAGGGTCGGTAACCGGCACGTTTTTCCATGCAATAGCGCGCGATTAGGCCCAACGGGCGCTCGCCGGATGGGCGCCTGATTTTCGCAACCCATGGGGGGTTGCCAAATGTGTCGCATCAAAGGCACTTAATGTCGTAGCGAAGGCTCACCCGCGCGGCAACGCGCCCTTACCATTCATCAAGCCTCAACGGGCCTTCGATCGCTAGGCAGAAATTCCCCGAGGCAAAAGAGTTCACAGAAGATGAGCCGGGGACTGCGCAAGAAAGGAAGTTATGTCGGCGGCAACCGAACCATTTCCCACGATCGACAGCATGAAACACCCCTCTCAATGGAAGAGGAAACCGGACGACGGGGTGTCGATGACAAGAACAGAAATCTGCATCGGATAAGGGGAACAAGGGAAATGAACGATTTCACCAGATATCTCGCCGGCCGCGTCATCGCCGGCGGCATGAACCGCCGGGAATTCATGGGCCGCGCCATGGCCGCCGGTGTAACGCTGTCATCCGCCGGCACTCTCTTCGCCAAAAGCGCGGCTGCACAGACGCCCCAGAAGGGCGGAAACCTGAAGCTTGGCCTCGAAGGCGGAGCCGCCACCGACAGTATCGATCCCGCCAAGGCAACATCTCAGGTCATGTTCGCTGCCGTGCGAACCTGGGGCGACACACTGGTCGAGACCCATCCGGAAACGCGCGCACCCATCCCGTCTCTCGCCGAATCCTGGGCACCATCACCGGATGCCAAGACCTGGACCTTCAAGATCCGCAAGGGCGTGACCTTCCACGACGGCAAGGAAATGACCGTCGATGACGTGGTCGCCACCCTGAAGCGTCACAGCGACGAAAAGACCGAATCCGGCGCTGCCGGCATGCTGAAATCGATCACCGGGATCGAAAACAAGGGCGGCGATCTGGTCGTAACCCTCGATGCCGGCAATGCCGACCTGCCGGCAATCTTCACCGACTACCATCTCGTCATCCAGCCGAATGGCGGCGTCGATAATCCGACCGCCGGTATCGGTACCGGCCCCTACAAGGTCAAGAGTTTCGAACCCGGCGTTCGCATGACCTTCGAGAAGAACGAAAACGACTGGCGCACCGATCGCGGTTATGTACAGACCGTCGAGATGATCACCATGAACGACGCAACGGCGCGTGTGGCAGCCCTTGCCTCCGGCCAGGTCCAGTTCATCAACCGCGTCGATCCGAAGACGGTTGCGCTTCTGACACGCGCCCCGACGGTGCAGCTTCTGACGACCTCCGGCGGCGGCCACTATGTCTTCATCATGCACTGTGACAAGGCGCCGTTCGACAATATCGACGTCCGCATGGCGCTGAAATATGCGATCAACCGTGAGGAAATGGTCGAGCGCATTCTTGGCGGCTATGGCAAGGTTGGCAACGATTTTCCGATCAACGACACCTATGCCCTCTTCCCGGAAGGCATCGAGCAGCGCGCCTATGATCCGGACAAGGCAGCCTTCCACTACAAGAAGTCCGGCCATAGCGGCCCGATTCTGCTACGCACCTCGGAAGTTGCCTTCCCCGGCGCCGTCGATGCCTCCGTCCTCTTCCAGCAAAGTGCCAAGAAGGCCGGCATCGAAATCGAACTGAAGCGCGAACCCGGCGACGGTTACTGGTCGAACGTCTGGAACGTCCAGCCCTTCTCGGCATCCTATTGGGGCAGCCGCGCGACGCAGGACCAGTTCTATTCCGGTGCCTATCTTTCGACCGCCGACTGGAACGACACCCGCTTCAAGAACGAAACTTTCGACAAGCTGCTGATCTCCGCCCGTGGCGAGCTGGACGAAGCCAAGCGCCGCGAGATGTATCGCGAAATGGCGATGCTGGTACGCGACGAGGGTGGCACGATCCTGCCGATGTTCAACGACTTCGTGAACGCCGGCACCAAGAAGCTGATGGGCTATGTGAGCGATATCGGCAACGACATGTCGAATGGCTATGTCGCAAGCCGCGTCTGGTTCAGCGCCTGATTCTGAACACGGGGCTTAGAGGCCCCAACGATGATTAGTGGACCGCGGGGCGATCGCCCTGCGGTCTGAACACTTCGTTTCGGAACCGGGATCATAGCAGATGTCAAATTCCGCAGAGGCAGGCGGATCACCTGCCCGCAGCCTGAGGGACCGCTTTCCGCTAGCTGCCCTCATCATCGAGCGCTGTCTTTTGTCGCTCGTCCTTCTCTTCGCCGTATCCGTGCTGATCTTTGCCGGTGTGGAAGCCCTGCCCGGCGATTTCGCCACGACCTATCTCGGCCAGTCGGCAACGCCGCAGGCGATTGCCAATATCACGGCCGAGCTTGGCCTCGACCGCCCCGTTACCACCCGCTATTTCGACTGGCTGGGTGGTGTGCTGCAGGGCGATTTCGGCACGTCCTGGGCCAGCCGCAACTCGGTGTCCGAACAGGTCGGCAACCGGCTGGGCAATTCGCTGTTTCTGGCAGGCTTTGCGGCGATCATCGCCGTGCCGCTGGCAATCGGGCTCGGCATGCTGTCGGTGCATTTTCGCGATCGCATGCCCGACAAGATCATCAACGTCATCTCGCTGGCGGCAATCTCGCTGCCGGAATTCTTCATCGGCTACCTGCTGATCCTCTATTTCGCCGTCAATTTCGGCATCGCCACTTTCCCGGCCACCGTCTATCAGGGCATGGGCTTTTTCGAGCGCATCCAGACGATCGCTCTGCCGACGGCGACGCTGGTTCTCGTCGTGCTCGCCCATATGATGCGCATGACAAGGGCCGCGATCCTCTCGGTCATGTCGTCGGCCTATATGGAAACCGCTGAACTGAAGGGCCTTTCCAGCTGGCGAGCGATCGTCAAACATGCGGCGCCGAACGCGCTGGCGCCGATCATCAACGTCGTGGCGCTCAATCTCGCCTATCTCGTCGTCGGCGTCGTCGTGGTCGAAGTCGTCTTCGTCTATCCCGGCATGGGCCAGTATATGGTCGATGCGGTGACGGTTCGAGACATGCCGGTGGTGCAGGCCTGCGGCTTGATCTTCGCCGCCGTCTACATCCTCCTCAACATGCTGGCCGATATCCTCGCGATCATCGCCAACCCCAGACTGAGGCATCCGCGATGAGATTGAGAGAAATCCCCATCACCGCCTGGATCGGCCTTTTCGGCATCGCGCTCGCCGTCTTCTGCGCGCTCTTTGCCCCCTGGATCGCACCGCATGGCGAAACCGAAGTGGTTGGTGGCGTCTGGCAGGTGCCCGACGACCAGTTCTTCTTCGGTTTGGACAATCTCGGCCGCGACATCCTCTCGCGCCTGATCTACGGCACCCGTACGACGCTTCTGGTGGCGCTGGCGGCAACCGTGATCTCGTTTTCGCTCGGCATTCTCCTGAGCTTCACGGCCGCCGTTTCCGGCGGACTGGTCGATACGCTCTTTTCCCGCTTCAACGACCTGATGATGTCCATCCCGACGCTGATCTTTGCGCTCGTGGTCCTGGCCGTGCTGCCGCAATACCTGTTCGTGCTGATCCTCGTCATGGCCGTGCTCGATTCCACCCGTGTCTATCGCCTCGGCCGCGCCGTGGCGCTGGATGTCGCGGTGATGGAATTCGTCGAGGCGGCAAAGCTGCGCGGCGAAGGCAAGGTCTGGATCATTTTTCGCGAAATCCTGCCCAACACGCTGTCGCCGCTCTTGGCCGAATTCGGCCTCCGCTTCGCCTTTGCCATTCTCTTCCTCTCGACACTCTCCTTCCTCGGCCTCGGCATCCAGCCGCCGACGGCGGATTGGGGTGGCATGGTGAAAGAAAACAAGGACGGCATCATCTTCGGCATATCGGCGGCACTGGTGCCGGGTTCGGCAATCGCCGCGCTCTGCATCTGCGTCAATCTTGTGGTCGATTGGCTCTTGAAACGAACCTCCAGCCTGAAGGGAGGCCGTGGCGATGCCTGATACCAATCTTCTTTCCGTGCGCGATCTTAAGATCGAGGCGACCAGCTACCCACCCGGCGAGGCGCCGAAGCGCATCACCATCGTCGATGGCGTCTCCTTCGATCTCAAGAAGGGCAAGGTTCTCGGCCTGATCGGTGAATCCGGAGCCGGCAAATCGACGATCGGCCTTTCCGCCCTCGCCTATGGCCGAGGCGGCGCCGAGATCACCGGCGGCGAGGTGAAGCTCGACGGAACCGATATCCTGAAGCTCGGCAAGGGCGGCATCCGCAAGCTGCGCGGCGCACGCATCTGCTATGTGGCGCAGTCGGCGGCGGCGGCCTTCAATCCGGCTCATCGGCTGGGCGACCAGGTGATCGAGGCGACCGTCAGGCACGGGCTGATGAGCAAGGCGGAGGCCCACAAGCGGGCGCTCTACCTGTTCCAGGTTCTCGGCCTGCCGAACCCGGAAACCTTCGGTGATCGCTTCCCGCACCAGGTCTCCGGCGGGCAGTTGCAGCGTGCCATGACGGCCATGGCGCTCTGCTCCCATCCCGACCTGATCATCTTCGACGAACCGACAACCGCACTCGACGTGACGACGCAGATCGACGTTCTGGCGGCGATCAAGCACGCGATCGAGGAAACCGATACGGCGGCGCTCTACATCACCCATGACCTTGCGGTGGTGGCGCAGATTTCCGACGACATCATGGTTCTGCGGCACGGCAAGACCGTCGAATATGGCTCGGTGCAGCAAATCATCGAGGCGCCGACGGAGGATTATACGAGGGCGCTCGTCAACGTCCGCCAGGAAATCCGCCACGAAGCACCCGACCAGACAAAAGCGCTGCTCAGGGTCGATAACGTCAGCGCCGAATATTCCAACGGGTTCAAGGTTCTGCATGGCGTGTCGCTGCATCTGTGCAAGGGCCAGACACTGGCGATCGTCGGCGAATCCGGCTCAGGAAAATCGACGCTCGCCCGCGTCATCACTGGCCTCCTGCCACCAAGCGAAGGCAAGATCACCTTCGATGGCAAACCGCTGACACCCTCGCTGAAAGCACGCCCGAAGGACGACCTACGACGCATCCAGCTGATCTATCAGATGGCCGATACGGCGATGAACCCGCGCCAGACTGTGCGCGACATCATCGGCCGCCCGCTGACCTTCTATGACGGTCTGCGAGGTGCGGCCAAGACGGCGCGCGTTAAGGAACTGCTGGATCAGATCGAGATGGGCAACGGCTTCATCGATCGCTATCCGGCGGAGCTTTCCGGCGGCCAGAAGCAGCGTGTGGCGATCGCCCGGGCGCTGGCGGCGAAGCCCGAGCTGATCCTCTGCGACGAACCGACCTCGGCGCTCGACCCGCTGGTGGCGGAAGGTATTTTGAAACTACTGATGAAGCTGCAGGAAGAACAGAAGCTCTCCTATGTCTTCATCACCCACGACATCGCGATCGTCAGAGCGATAGCCGATTCCGTCGCGGTCATGCATCGCGGCAAGCTGGTGCGTTTCGGACCGAAATCGCAGGCTCTGTCTCCACCCTTCGACGACTACACCGACCTCCTGCTGAAATCCGTTCCCGAGATGGAACTGGGCTGGCTGGAAAAGGTGCTGGCGACAAGGCGCATGGAAAGCGCCGGCAACTGAAGATCGAGTATTGAGAGCAGAATGCACATGGCAGACCGTCCTTTCACCACCATCGAAAACCAGTGGATCCGGCTGAAGGACGGGACGCGGCTTGCGGCCCGTATCTGGCTGCCGGATGGCGCCGAGGCCGATCCGGTGCCGGCGGTGTTCGAGTTCCTGCCCTATCGCAAGCGGGACGGAACGAGCCCACGCGACGAATCCACCTATCCGGTGTTTGCGGCGGCGGGCATTGCCGGCGTGCGCGTCGATATCCGTGGCTCGGGTGAGTCGGACGGCGTCATCGACGGTGAATATACCGAACTGGAACTGGCCAATGCCTGCGAGCTGATCGCCTGGATAGCCGAGCAGCCGTGGTCCAACGGCTCTGTCGGCATGATGGGCATTTCCTGGGGCGGCTTCAACAGTCTGCAGGTGGCAGCCCTGCGCCCGCCGGCGCTGAAGGCGGTGATCTCGATCGCCTCGACGACGGACCGCTACAACGACGACATCCATTACAAGAACGGCTGCCATCTCTCGGCGCAGCTATCCTGGGCGGCAACCATGCTGGCCTACCAGTCCCGCTCGCCCGATCCGGACATCGTCGGCGACCGCTGGCTGGAGATGTGGATGGAGCGACTGAAGAACGAGCCCTTCTTCCTGGAGGAATGGCTTTCCCATCAGCGCCGAGACACCTTCTGGAAACACGGCTCAATCTGTGAAGATTACTCGGCTATCGAAATTCCCGCGCTGGTAATCGCCGGATGGGCGGATGGTTATCGCAATACGCCGTTCCTCGCAGTCGAGGGGTTGGGGGAGAAGGCGAAGGCGCTGGTCGGCCCCTGGGTGCACAAGTATCCGCATTTCGCTTGGCCGAAGCCGCGCGCCGATTTCCACGGCGAAGCCATCGCCTTCTGGAACCGCTGGCTGCGTGGTGAGACGAACGGCATCGAGGACCTGCCGCAGGTGCGCGCCTACATTCTCGACGGCCCGAAACCTGCGATGCGCCGCGATTCCGATCCGGGTCTCTGGGTAGCGAAGAACCGCTGGAGCGAGCCGGAAGCCGAATGCTTCTATGTCGATCAGTTCGGCGCGCTCATCGAGGGCATGCCGATCCCCCATGCGCCGGCACATGACGTCTACCTGAAATCGCCGCTCGATACCGGAACGGCCGCCGGCGAGTGGTTCACGCTAAAGCCGGATGCGGAACTGCCGGGCGACCAGCGCGGCGACGACGCCGGATCGCTGACATTCCAGACGCCCCCACTCAAGGAGGCCAAAAGCTTTCTGGGCCGCCCGGTCATCACGCTGACACTGCGCTGCGAGGCCGAACTCGCCAATCTCTGCGCTCGCATCGTCGATGTGCATCCCGACGGGACTGGCACACGCGTCTCCTTCGGCGTCATCAACCTTGCCCACCGCGATGGCAACGAGGAGCCTAAGCCGCTGACGCCCGGAGAGCCGGTGACGATCAGGCTGGCGCTCGATGCCTGCGGCTATCGTTTCGGCGAGGGACATCGAATCCGGCTATCGCTTTCGACCGCCTATTGGCCGACCGTGCTGCCGCCGCCGGTGGATCCGGGCCTGACCATCGACATCGCCTCGCTCGGCCTTGCCATGCCGCGTCTCGGGGACCACGAGCTTTTCGATATGAAGCAGCCGGACAATCCGGATCCGCTGCCGAAATATATGGAGCATGCACCGGCGGAAACGCACCGCAGCGTCACCCGAAACCTTGCTGCCGGCAGGACCCGTTACGAGGTGACTGAAGATACCGGACTTTTCGAACATCCCGGCACCGGCCTTGCTACCCGCCAGCGCCGCAAGGAAACCTGGTCGATCAGCCCGGACAATCCGCTGTCTATGGGCGGAACCTGCGTCTGGACCTGCGACATGAGCCGCGCCAACTGGTCGGTACGCACCGTCTCGACCGCAAGCATCGCCTGCACGGCGAAGGACTGGCTGATCAACGCTTCCGTTGTCGCCTATAACGGCGAAAAGCAGATTTTTGAAAAGACCTTCGAGAAGGCGATACCGCGCGATCTCATGTAATGGCATCTGCCACGTCGATGTGAATTGACCGAAACCTTTGCGAGGAACACAGTCACGACAACCGGAGGAGTTGTCATGATGACATTTGCACGCCGAAGCCTTGGGACCGCACTGGCCACCTTCCTGTTTGCCGTACCGGCATCAGTCTCGCGTGCTGCAGAACCCGCGGTCGTCATTCCGACCCCGGCCATTGATGAGACCGTGAAAGGAAACAGCGAAACCGCGGTTTTTGCCGGTGGCTGCTTCTGGGGTGTTCAGGCCGTTTTCCAGCATGTGACGGGCGTGAAGAATGCCGTTTCGGGATATTCCGGCGGGGCGAAGAAGACAGCCAGCTATGACACCGTCAGTCTCGGCCAGACGGGCCATGCCGAATCCGTGGAAGTGACCTTCGATCCCAATGAGGTGAGCTACGGCACGCTTCTGCAGATCTTTTTCTCCGTTGCTCACAACCCGACCCAGCTGAATTATCAGGGGCCGGATCAGGGCACGCAATATCGTTCGGCAATATTCACCGCCAGTGCTGAACAGCAGAAGGTTGCCGCGGCCTATATTGCCCAACTGGAAAAAACCGGACTGTTTCACGCGCCGATCGTAACCAGGATTTCGAAGCTGGAAGGCTTTTACCCGGCAGAAAAGTACCATCAGGATTTCCTGACACTCAACCCGAACCATCCCTACATCGTCTACAACGACATGCCGAAGATCGATAATCTGAAAGCCATCTTCCCGGCAGCCTTCAGGGCCAATCCTGTATTGGTCTCTAAGGCAAAGACCTAGGCGGCAAGGAACTGGATCGCTTCGCAAAGTGCCCTGAAACCGTCTCGCGCGCCCTCGCTCATATGCCGGGCGCGAAGCCATGCATGCACCATTTGCGGCTCGTCGCGAAAGGTGGCAGCGACACCCGATTGCTTCAGCCGCTGCGCGTAAAGCCGACCATCATCACGTAGCGGATCGAAATGCGCTGCGGTAATATAGGCAGGCGGAAGTCCGGAAAGATCGCGTGACTGAAGCGGATGCGCCACCGGCTCATCGTCTGGCGCGTTCAGCACTGCCCGGTAATAGGCGACATCGGCGGTCGTCAGGCCCGGCGCATTCGCCATTTCCCGATACGAACCCGAGACAAGATCGCCGCCAAGCGCAGGATAGATGAGCACCTGACCGATAATGCCGGGGAGGTTTTCGTCACGCGCCCGAAGTGACAGTCCGGCCGCAAGATTACCGCCAGCACTGTCGCCGATCACCACCACCTGTCTATCCTGCCCGACAAGCTGCTTCAGCACCCCGTAACAATCATCCGTCTGCGCTGGCCAGACATGTTCTGGCGCGAGACGATAATCGACGGAGATGAGTTCCGCTTGGGCAAACTCCGCAATCTCGGCGCAGATTGCATGATGGCTTTCCAGTGAACCGACTACGAAACCGCCACCATGCAGATAGAGAAGCACCGTTTCGGTGGTGATACGTGCCGGCCGATAACGCCGGATCGGCACGAACAAAACTTCATCTTGAAAGATCAGGCCATTCGGTACTGGTCGGTGGAAACGGGCGCAGAGTGCATCATACCAGACGCGTTGCTGCGTAATCGGCGCATTCACGGCGTCGGGCGGATAGAAGCTGTTGCAGATATCGAGAAACTCAAGAATGCCCGGTTCACTCGGCATCGGCGAATGTCTCTCGCTGGTCTCCATGGCCTCATCCATCTGGTTTTCCGAGGACCACAGGCTAGGCAGAATGGCAATCGCCTGCAAGGTCGCCGAGGTTTCTCACTCGCCGTTCAAATCCTTGAGCAGCACCGACTGATCCGTCAGGTAGCGAGCAAAAATCGGCAGGCTTGCCCCGCCGATCGCCCTCGCCTGAGATCCGACCTTGCCCTCGATGATATCGGGTATGACGACCCCACGCAGGTCGAGCCTGGCGACTGCCTCGATTGTCGCATCGACGATACGTTTTCTCACCCAGCCCGGAAAACCACCATCGATGACGGCAGCGCCGAAATCGATGATCGAAGCAGCCGCGATGATGGCCTGCGCCAGGGCTGCCGCCGTCGCCTGGATCCAGAGTTCGAGCGGTTCTCCGAAATCGACCCAGTCGTCGGCGGAATACCAGAGCGGCTGAGGATCGACACCGCGCTCACGCAGCATGTTTTCCAGCACGAAGATCGAGGCGATATCGAGAAGCTGGCGGTTTTCGCCATTCTTGCCCCGCACAGGCAGCGGACCGACCGCACCGGCGGTTCCCGTGCGACCGGAAAAGATACTCGAATTCAAGACGATTCCGCCGCCGATGAACGATCCGATAAACAGATAGATGAAATCCGGATAGGTCGGGCCGACACCGAACACCAATTCCGCTCCGCAGGCGCTCGTCGCGTCATTCTGAAGATGCACGGAATGGGAGACCCGCGCCGCCACTTCCGCCTGCAGATCGAAGCCGCGCCACACCTCCATGGCACCTGCTGGTGCACCGATCTCGTCGGCCCAGTTCCACAGTTCGAATGGCGCAGCGATACCGATACCGGCGATACGCGCCTGCTCTTCGGCGGTCATCTGCGCTTCGATATCGGCAATACCCGAGGTGATGATCCGCAGGATTTCCTGCGGCAGCGGATAGGCATAGGTCTCGTGATACCGCCTGCGGATATTGCCGACAAAATCCATCAGCACCAGATCGGCGCTGCGGCGGCCGATCTTGACCCCGAACGACAGGACCGCATCGGGATTGAGGCGCATGGGCACGGATGGCTGGCCGACACGCCCCCGCACCGGCTCGCCGCGAAGCAAAAGGCCATCTTTTTCCAGCGCCCGCATGATGACAGAGGCCGTCTGTGCGGAGAGACCGCTGAGCCGGGTAATGTCCGCCTTTGACAGGGCGCCATGCAGTCGCACCAGCGACAGAACCAGCCGCTCGTTATAGGCGCGCACCCGTGTCTGGTTGGAACCGCCCGAGAAAGCGACAGAAGAAACAGGCCCGGAAAGCGGGCCATCGGTGATCGACATCCAGCACCTCCCTTGCCTTCGCTCTCTCACGTTGGACACAGCATGACAAGGCATAATAAATAATTCAATCGGAATTAATTATTGACATGAGATTTTCTTTCGCGATTATTGGCGATTGTAAGGATGCAGGAACACCCGGAGGAGGCACTGGGGCGCGATCCGGCCTGTAACCGAATGAACCCGTCCGCAGCGAGCGGACTTCGTCTCTGGGAGGAGATCATGAGAAAATCCGTATTGTCCCTGTCATTCGGGGCGCTGGCGCTTGGCGTCGTCTTTTCCGCACCCGCTCAGGCAGCGGACGTTTCGGCCTGCCTGATTACCAAGACAGATACCAACCCCTTCTTCGTCAAAATGAAGGAAGGCGCGACCGCCAAGGCCAAGGAACTCGGTGTCTCGCTGAAATCCTATGCCGGCAAGATCGATGGTGACAGCGAAAGCCAGGTTGCGGCAATCGAAACTTGCATCGCCGATGGCGCCAAGGGTATCCTGATCACTGCCTCCGACACCAAGGGCATCGTGCCGAACCTGAAGAAGGCGCGCGACGCCGGCCTGCTGGTGATTGCGCTCGATACGCCGCTGGAGCCGATGGACGCCGCCGACATGACCTTTGCCACCGACAACCTTCTCGCCGGCAAGCTGATCGGCCAGTGGGCAAAAGATACGCTGGGCGATGCCGCCAAGGACGCCAAGGTGGCTTTCCTCGACCTCACCCCCTCGCAGCCCTCCGTCGACATCCTGCGCGACCAAGGTTTTATGATCGGTTTTGGCATCGACCCGAAGGACCCGAACAAGATCGGTGACGAGGACGATGCGCGCATCGTCGGCCACGACATCACCAACGGCAATGAGGAAGGCGGCCGCACGGCGATGGAAAACCTTCTTCAGAAGGACCCCACCATCAATGTCGTCCACACGATCAACGAACCGGCCGCCGCCGGTGCTTATGAGGCGCTGAAATCGGTCGGCCGCGAGAAGGACGTACTGATCGTTTCGGTCGATGGCGGTTGCCCGGGCGTCAAGAACGTTGCCGAAGGTGCGATCGGCGCCACCTCGCAGCAATATCCGCTGCAGATGGCGGCACTTGGCATCGAGGCGATCAAGAAGTTTGCCGATAGCGGTGAAAAGCCGAAGCCGACCGAAGGCAAGAACTTCTTCGATACCGGCGTGACGCTGGTCACCGACAAGCCGGTCCCGTCGATCAAGTCGATCGATACCAAGGAAGGCCTGAACAAGTGCTGGGGCTAAACCTCTAGCCAATCCTTGCGAGCCGGTGAAGCAGACTTCATCGGCTCGCCACGGCAACCCGAGCGAAATCGGGCACACGACAAAGCGGGAGGATTTCATGAGCGAGCCAGTGGCAAGCGCACCGCATCACGACTACGAAAAAGTGCTGAAAGACAGTTCGAAGGACGTGGCATCATTCGATCACGACACGCCGTCCGCGCTTCACAAATTCCGCCACTTCCTGCATTCAAACCCGTCAGCAGTGTCGTTGATCGTGCTGGTCGTGTCGTTGATCGTGTTCGGCCTGACGCTTGGCGGCAAGTTCTTCTCCGCCTTTTCGCTGACGCTCATCCTGCAGCAGGTGGCGATTACCGGCATCGTCGGTGCCGCCCAGTCGCTGGTCATCATGACCGCAGGTATCGATCTTTCGGTCGGCGCAATCATGGTTCTGTCGTCGGTCGTCATGGGCCAGTTCACCTTCCGCTACGGCCTCCCACCGGAACTCGCGATCCTCTGTGGTTTTGCCACCGGCGCGCTTTGCGGCTTCATCAACGGCGTACTGATCGCCAGGGTAAAACTGCCGCCCTTCATCGTCACGCTCGGCATGTGGCAGATCGTGCTTGCCAGCAACTTTCTCTATTCCGCCAACGAGACCATTCGCGCCCAGGAAATTGAGGCCAATGCGCCGATCCTGCAATTCTTCGGCGAGACCTTTCGTTTGGGCGGCGCGGTCTTCACCTATGGCGTCATTGCCATGATCCTGCTGGTCGGCGTGCTCTGGTACGTGCTCAATCACACCGCCTGGGGCAGGCATCTCTACGCTGTGGGCGATGACCCGGAAGCCGCCGATCTTTCCGGCGTCAATGTCCAGCGCATGCTGATCTCAGTTTACGTTCTCTCCGGCGTCATCTGCGCGCTGGCCGGCTGGGCGCTGATCGGCCGTATCGGCTCCGTTTCGCCGACCGCCGGCCAGTTCGCCAATATCGAATCGATCACCGCCGTGGTGATCGGCGGCATTTCGCTCTTCGGCGGCCGCGGCTCAATTCTCGGCATGATGTTCGGCGCGCTGATCGTCGGTGTCTTCTCGCTCGGCCTGCGCCTGCTCGGCACCGATGTGCAATGGACCTATCTGCTGATCGGCGTCCTCATCATCGTCGCCGTCGCGGCCGACCAATGGATCAGAAAGGCTTCACGCTGATGACCGACGCAAGAACTCCAATCCTCACCGGCCGCAATATCGTCAAGCGTTATGGCCGCGTCACTGCTATCGACAACGCCGATTTCGATCTCTACCCCGGCGAAATCCTCGCCGTGATCGGCGACAACGGCGCCGGAAAGTCCTCGCTGATCAAGGCTATTTCCGGTGCGATCAGACCCGATGAGGGCGAGATCCGCATGGACGGTGAACTCGTCCACTTCGCCTCGCCGATTGAGGCCCGCAAGGCCGGGATTGAAACCGTCTACCAGAACCTCGCTCTGTCGCCGGCGCTTTCGATCGCCGACAACATGTTTCTGGGGCGCGAAATCCGCAAACCCGGCTTCATGGGCAAGGTGCTGCGCAAACTCGACCATGGCGCCATGGAAAAGATGGCGCGTGAAAAGCTCTCCGAGCTTGGCCTGATGACCATCCAGAACATCAACCAGGCGGTGGAGACGCTGTCAGGGGGCCAGCGCCAAGGCGTGGCAGTGGCGCGAGCGGCGGCATTCGGCTCCAAGGTCATCATCCTTGACGAACCGACGGCAGCACTCGGCGTCAAGGAAAGCCGGCGCGTGCTGGAACTGATCCTCGATGTGCGCTCCCGCGGCATCCCGATCGTGCTGATTTCCCACAACATGCCGCATGTCTTCGAGATCGCCGACCGGATCCACATCCACCGGCTGGGAAAACGTCTTACCGTCATCAATCCGAAGGATTATACGATGTCGGACGCCGTCGCCTTCATGACCGGCGCAAAGGTGCCGGAGCCGCTTGCAGCATGACAATGACCGCCGAAGATATCGCCCGCACACTCATCGACCGTGCGGGCGACAAGCGACGCTTTATCGTCGCGATTGCCGGCCCGCCCGGTGCCGGAAAATCCACGCTCGCCGACGAACTTGCAGTGTCATTAAAAACGCTCGGCGAAAGCGCCGAAGTTTTGCCGATGGACGGCTTCCACATGGACAATGGCGTCCTACAGGAAAAGGGCCTGCTCTCCCGCAAGGGCGCGCCCGAGACTTTCGACGTCCGCGGCTTTCTCGATATCATCCGCGCAGTCAGGGTGGCGGAAGGAGAAGTGCTGGTGCCGGTATTCGACCGGTCCCGGGAACTTGCCATCGCCGCAGCGCGCATCATCGATGCCTCAAAGCGGTTCGTGCTTGTCGAGGGAAACTACCTGCTGCTCGATCGCGCTCCCTGGTCCTCATTGGAAGGACAGTTCGACTATGCGATCCTGATCTCTCCCCCCGTCGCTACACTCGAGGAGCGGCTTATGGATCGCTGGCGCGGTTACGGATTGAGCGAAGAGGCGGCCCGGGCAAAAACGCAAGACAACGACCTGAAGAACGGTGCCCTGGTCAGAGACCATTGCCGTGGAGCCGATATCATTCTGACGGATTAAACGAAAAAGCCTGCCGCGGGAGGAGGTGCGGCAGGCTTTTCGAAAAGATTTGAACAGCGACTGGGAGGAGGAGTGCCGCTGCTCGATCAGGCGCCCTTGGGAGGAGGAGTAGGTCGCCTGAAAATCAAAGCTCTGCGGGAGGAGGTGCATCGCTTTGATGTGGTCATCATACAGGTAGACCGTTTCTTTAGAAGCGATATTGCTGCAGCGGAGCTATGCATTGAACGCTTGACTACCAACACCACGACGAGGCAATGCTCACAAATGTGGCAATAGCCGGAGCCACCGCATCACCGTCTCGCCTCCAGCGCGACAAGACCAGCAAATTGCGACGGATTTGCGGAGTCGATAGGCGCGGACCGGCATCCCGATCGCGCGATCCCCGACGACTGCAGAACCAAGTGCTCCGACAACCGGAAACGCCTATTTCTGGACATGGAAAAGGGCGCGACGATGCGCGCCCTTTCAAAAGCTTCCCGATTGAACGGTATCACACGCTGAAAGCCGCGCCGATCAGTGCCTTCGTATAATCGGCCTTCGGGGCCTCGAAGATCGCATCCGTCTCGCCCTGCTCGACGATCTCGCCGTTCTTCATCACGATCACATAGTCCGAAATGGCTTTGACCACCGACAGGTCGTGACTGATGAAGACGTAGGAGAGATTGTGATCCGCCTGAAGCTTGCGCAGCAGATCGATCACCTGGCCCTGAACAGACCGGTCGAGAGCCGAGGTCGGTTCGTCGAGGATGACGACACGCGGCTTGAGGATCATCGCCCGGGCAATCGCGATACGCTGCCGCTGGCCACCAGAGAATTCGTGCGGATAACGGTTGCGCGCTGCCGGATCGAGGCCGACCTCCTGAAGCGCCGCTATGGCGCGCCGGTCGCGGTCCGCTTTGCTCAAGCCCGGCTCGTGCACAAGCAGGCCTTCGGTGATGACCTCGCCGACAGTCTGGCGCGGCGAAAGCGAACCGTAAGGATCCTGGAAGACGAGCTGCATCTCCTTGCGCAACGAACGCATCTGGCGACGGTCGTGCCGCGAGATGTCCTGTTTGCCGAAGCGGTATGCACCGTCGCTCGGCAGGAGCCGCAGGAGCGCGCGCCCGAGCGTCGATTTGCCGGAACCCGATTCGCCGACGACACCGATCGTCTGGCCCTCATGCAGCCTTACGGTCACGCCGTCGACGGCACGAAAGGTTTTCGGCCCCTTGGAAAACAGGCCTTTGCCGATCTGGAAATCGACCGTGACGTCCCGGCCTTCGAGGATAATCGGGGCATCGTCTGCCGGCGGCGCCTTGCGGCCATGCGGCTCGGCATCGATCAGCATGCGGGTATAGGACGAGGTCGGGTTCTCGAAGATCTGTTCGGTCGTCCCCTGCTCCACCACTTCGCCGCGGCGCATGACGACGACGCGTTCCGCAAAATGGCGCACGATACCGAGATCGTGGGTAATCAGCACGATTGCCATGCCGAACCGCTCCTGCAACGATCGCAGGAGATTAAGAATCTGCGCCTGGATCGTCACGTCGAGCGCCGTTGTCGGTTCATCGGCGATCAGCACGTCCGGTTCATTGGCAAGCGCCATGGCGATCATCACGCGCTGGCGCTGGCCACCGGAAAGCTCGTGCGGATAGCTGTCGATCCGGCGGGCCGGATCGGGGATACCGACCAGTTCCAAGAGTTCAAGCACGCGTTTGCGAGCCTCAGAGCGCGTCCCGCCGCGATGATAGAGGATCGGCTCGGCGATCTGCCGGCCGATCGTGTAGAGTGGATCAAGCGAAGTCATCGGCTCCTGGAAGATCATGGTGATCTTGGCGCCGCGCACCTTGTTCAGCTCACTCTTCGGCAGGCCGACAAGCTCCTTGCCGCGGTATTTCGCCGAACCTGTCACCGCCCCGTTCTTGGCGAGCAGGCCCATGATACCCATCATGGTCTGGCTCTTGCCGGAGCCGCTTTCGCCAACGACGGCGAGTGTTTCACCAGCCTTGATATCGAAGCCGATGCCCTTGACCGCATTCACCATACCGTCAGGCGTCGAGAAATTGACCTTGAGATCGCGGATGGAGAGGATGTTTTCGTCTGTTCCGGTCATATCAGCGGTCCTTCGGATCGAGTGCGTCGCGCAGGCCATCGCCGATGAAGTTCAGCGAGAAGAGCGTTGCCACGAAGAAGATGGCCGGGAAGATCAGCAGCCACGGGGCCGACTGGATATTGCTGGCGCCTTCCGAGATCAGCGCGCCCCAGCTCGTCAGCGGCGCCTGAACACCAAGGCCGAGGAAGGAGAGAAAACTTTCCAGAAGGATGACCTTCGGCACCACGACGGTAACAAAGACGATGACCGGGCCGATCGTGTTGGGGATGATATGCCGGCGAATAATCTGCCAGTCGCTCAAGCCCAAAGCCTGAGCGGCACCGACGAATTCCCGACGCTTCAAGGCCAGCGTCTGGCCGCGCACGATACGGGCCATGTCCAGCCACTCCACCGCACCGATGACGAGGAAGATCAGGATGAAGGAGCGGCCGAAAAAGACGACCAGCACGACAACGAGGAAGACGAAAGGCAGCGAATAGAGGATTTCGACAAACCGCATCATCACATTGTCGACGCGACCGCCGAGATAGCCAGATGTCGCCCCATAGAGCACGCCGATGCCGAGAGAGACTAGGCTGGCGAGAAGTCCGACAGCAATCGAGATCTGGCCGCCGAGCATGACGCGGGCAAGCATGTCACGACCGTTCGGATCGGTGCCGAAGAAGAAATACTCGCGGCTGACATTGCCTTCGACCTTCAGCACGCGCCCGTCGTTTTCGGTTGCCACGACCTGCGTGTTGTTGAATTCGTTGGCGCGGTCGAAATAGCGGGTTGCACGCGGGTCGATCGGGCTTTCGGCGCTCAGTGTCGCGGTGAAAGCCTGCCCTTCGACATTGAACTCGTCGAGATTGACGCGAGCACGGGTAGCGACGCCGCGCATTGCATCTTCGAGCGATGCCTCGTCAGGACGCGGCTCAAGGCTTGGGCCGACAGACACATAGGACGAATAGACCTGGTCATAGCTGTGCGGCACGAAGAAAGGGCCGATATAGGAAAACAGCGCGATCAGCACCATCATCACGCAGCCGGCCATCGCAGCCTTGTTGCGACGGAAGCGAAGGGCGGCCAGCTGAAACAGGCTGCGGCTTTTGGTATCCGGGTTTTCCGGCTGTGTGGGCGCAGGGTTGGTAACGATATCAGTCATGGCGAACCCTCGGATCGAGCAGGCCGTAAATGAGATCGACCACGAGATTGAAAACGATGACGAAGATGGCGATCAGCACGACTGTGCCCATGACCAGCGTATAATCGCGGTTGAGCGCCCCGAGCACGAAATAGCGGCCGATGCCGGGAATGGTGAAGATCGTTTCGACCACCGCCGAGCCGGTCATCAACGCTGCCGCGCAGGGAGCAAGATAGGACACGACCGGCAGAAGCGCGCCTCGCATGGCATGGGTGATGACGACGATCCGTGGCGGCAGGCCATAGGCCCGAGCCGTGCGGATATGGTCGGCATGCAGCGCCTCGATCATCGAACCACGCGTCAGACGGGCAAAGACGGCAAGCTGCGGCAGCGCCAGTGCGATCATCGGCAGAAGGAGAAAACGGAGCGAGCCGTCACCCCAGCCACCGGCAGGCAACATCGACAGGACGATCGCAAAGATCAGCGTCAGGACCGGGCCGACGACGAAGTTCGGAATGGTGGTGCCGACGGTCGCGAGCGACATGATGGAGAAATCGAGCAGGCTATTCTGGCGAAGTGCCGCGATCGTGCCGAGCGTGACGCCGCCGATCAGCGCCAAAAGCAGCGCATAGAGGCCAAGTTCCATCGAATAGGGAAGGCCCTTGCCGATCAGTTCGGCGACACTGTTATCCTTGTAAATATAGCTCGGGCCGAAATCGCCCTGAACGGCATTGGTGATGTAAGTCACATATTGCCGCCACAGGGGCTGGTCCAGCTGGTAGGTCCGCATGATGTTTTCCATCGTTGCAGGCGGAAGCGGACGTTCCAGGTTGAAAGGGCCACCTGGCGCAAAACGCATCAGGAAGAAGGAAATGGTGACGACGATAAACAGCGTCGGTACGGCGCTCGCAAGGCGGCGCAGGACAAAAGCCAGCATGCGGGTGTCTCCTGCAAAACGGCGCCCGCGGTAAAGCAGGCGCCGTCTCGGATGGTCGGATGATTATTCGGAAACGCTGAGGAAGCGGCTCAGGTGCTCGTTGGCGGCATTGTCTTCCCAGCCGGAAACCCGGTTGGAAACGAGCCACAGATCAGCCTGGGTGAGCAGCGGTGCAACCGGCTGGTCACGCGACAGAAGCGCTTCGGCTTCGTGCAGCAGCTTGGAGCGGGCTTCCGGGTTTTCTTCCTCGTAGGACTTCTTCATCAGGGCGTCGAACTCGGGATTGTTGTACTTACCGTAGTTGAACGTCTTGTTGGTCGACAGATTGAGCGCCAGGAAGTTTTCGGCATCCGCATAGTCGGCAACCCAGCCGGCGCGGGCAACATTGAACTTGCCGCCTTCCTGCAGATAGGCGTAGTGCGACGAGACGTCGAGATTGGTCATCGTCACTTTGGCGTTGAACGTGTTCTTCCACATGTCGGCAACGGCGGTTGCAACACGCTCGTGGTTCGGATTGGTGTTGTAGCGGATCTCGATTTCGAGCGGCTTGCCGCCTTCACCGTAACCGGCTTCCTTCATCAGTTCGAGCGCTTTGTCCTCACGATCGAGCTGCGACATTTCCGCGAAGCTAGCCTTGGACGGTTCGCCATAGGTGGCCATGCCCGGGGGAACGAGCGAATAGGCCGGGATCTGCGAGCCGCTGTAGATTTCCTTGGCAAGGAAATCGCGGTCGACAGCCATGGACAGTGCGTTACGCACGCGGACGTCGTCATAGGGTGCCTGGCTGCCGTCGAAGACATAATAGTAAGTGGCGAGTGTCGGTGAAACGTGGACCTGATCCTTGTAGCTGCCGCGCAGGCGCTCGATCTGGTCGGCCGAGAAATTGAAGACAAGGTCCATTTCCTTGGCTTCGAAACGGCGAACGGAAGCTGCCTGGTCGTCGATCGGGTAGAAGATCACCTTGTCCAGCTTCGTATTGGCGGCATCCCAGTGATGCTCGTTCTTTTCGACGACAAGGCTGTCGTTCGGCACGTGGCTGACGAGCTTGAAGGCGCCGTTGGAAACCATCGTACCCGGCTTGACGAAATCGGCGCCGTTCTTTTCGACACTTGCCTTGGAAACCGGCAGCGCGGTCTGGTGGGCGAGCAATTCAAGGAAGAAGGGGGTCGGGCGCTCAAGCGTGACTTCCAGCGTCTTGTCGTCCACGGCCTTGACGCCGAGGGTTGCGATCTCGGCCTTGCCGTTGTTGATCGCTTCGGCATTCTTGATCGGATAGAGAATATTGGCGTATTTCGCTGCGGTCTTCGGATCTTCTACGCGCTTGAAGGAAAACTCGAAGTCCTGCGCAGTAACGGGCGTGCCGTCTGACCATTTTGCATTTTCGCGCAGCTTAAACGTGTAGGTTACACCATCATCGGACAGCGTCCAGCTTTCGGCAGCGCCCGGGATAATCTTGCCGGCGGCATCGTAAATCGTCAGGCCTTCGTAGAGATCCTTGAGGATGAAGGCTTCGATATTAATCGAAGTTTGCGCCTGGTCGAGCGTCTGCGGCTCGCCGGCATTGCCACGATGGAGGACTGCTTCTGCAAAAGCGGGCGCGGATGCAAAGAGCACCGAGCCCAAAAGCGCAGCAGCAGAAAGCTTGAGTAGACGAGAAGACATGATCGTTATCCTTTCCCAGTTTATTCCGGATCAGTTGCAGGAATGAATGACAGAAAGTCATGAACTGCAAGGCATTTCTCATCGCAATCCGTTCAAAACAGATAGTTGCGCAGCCTCAAGAAAACGCCATAGTTGCATGAGAAAATTGCAATCTTGACAAAAAACAGCCTCTACTTTTCAGCCATGCATACGGCCGGCCGCGACACCTGACGACATCTTCCATACAATCGAGGAACGTCACAGACTAATATCCCCTCGCCTTAAGCGTGTTGGCGTAATTTTATTGCTCAATAATGCTGGAGATAGCGATTTCCGGCGAAATCATTAGTCCGCAAAATGCAACCCATAAGTTGCACTTCATTTCATTAGAAGGCCAAACTCTCATCCACAAGCACTGCCCCAGCAAGGGCGCTTCAATAGGTTTTCGCTATCGCGTAACCGATCTCGTTTATTGACGGCCAACCCTTGCATTGCGACATTTTCTCACACCGCTTCAGATCATCTTCTCATCCTGGGGCGAATTCGATGCCCGGAACGGCCGAGGAGGGTGGTTCTGCGACATCTGTCGGGAGGCCAGACAATGACAATACGGATCACCGCTGAAGAGATGACCCAGCGGTCTCGCGATATCGTCCATGACCGAAAGCATATCGAAGGGCCTATGCTGCCCATCCTGCACGCGCTTCAAGCAGAGTTCGGTTATGTCCCGGATATTGCCAAGCAAGTAATCGCCGATGAGCTCAACCTTTCCCGCGCGGAAGTTCATGGCGTTATCACTTTCTACCCCGATTTTCGTGATCACCCGGGCGGCAGACATGTTCTGAAAATCTGTCGCGCCGAAGCATGCCAGTCGATGGGCAGTGATGATCTCGCCGACCGAGCTCGCCGATTGCTCGGAGTTGATTTCCACCAGACGACACCAGACGACGCAGTGACACTGGAGCCTGTCTACTGTCTTGGCCTTTGCGCCTGTGCGCCCGCCGCCATGCTGGATGGCGAGGTCTATGGCCGGGTCGACGAACACTGTCTTTCAGACATTGTTGGGAGGTTAAATCGATGACGGTGACGATTTTCGTTCCGCGCGACGCCGCGTCCCTGGCGCTGGGGGCCGAGAAGGTTGCGACGGCGATCGCCGTCGAAATCGCCGCCCGTGGCCTGGATGCCAGGATCGTGCGCAATGGTTCCCGCGGCATGTTCTGGCTCGAACCGCTGGTGGAGGTCCGCACGGATCATGGTCGAGTGGCCTATGGGCCGGTAACGCCCAAGGATGTGCCAAGCCTGTTCGATTCAGATTTCTTGTCAGGCATGGCTCACCCGCTCTGTCTTGGGCTGACGAAGGAAATTCCCTTCCTTCGTCAGCAGACCCGCCTCACCTTCTCCCGCTGCGGCGTCACCGATCCGCTCTCTCTCGATGACTATCGCCATTATCAGGGGCTGAAAGGGCTGGAAAAGGCCATAGCGATGCCATCGGCGGAGATCGTTGCGCAGGTCACGGATAGCGGACTACGAGGGCGCGGCGGCGCCGGCTTCCCCACGGGCATCAAGTGGAAGACGGTGATGGAGGCGACGGCAGACCAGAAATACATCGTCTGCAATGCGGATGAGGGCGACAGCGCCACGTTCGCCGACCGGATGATCATGGAGGGCGATCCCTTCGTGCTGATCGAGGGGATGGCGATCGCAGGCATAGCGACAGGCGCGACCAAGGGATACATCTATACCCGATCCGAATATCCGCATGCGATTGCCACGATGCGTGAAGCAATCGGGATTGCCCGCGAGGCTGGCATCCTTGGGCCATCCGTGCTCGGTTCGGCCCATGCCTTCGACATGGAGGTGCGGTCTGGTGCAGGTGCTTATGTCTGCGGCGAGGAAACCTCGCTGCTCAACTCGCTCGAAGGCAAACGTGGCGTTGTTCGCGCCAAACCGCCTTTGCCGGCTCTGCAGGGGTTCCTCGGTCGCCCGACCGTCGTCAACAATGTCATCTCGCTTGCCTCCATCCCTGTCATCATGGACAGGGGCGCTTCATTCTACAAAGACTTCGGAATGGGCCGCTCGCGTGGCACGATCCCGATCCAGATTGCCGGCAATGTCAAATATGGCGGCCTGTTCGAAACCGCCTTCGGCCTGTCGCTCGGCGAGATCGTCGATCAGATCGGCGGCGGCACTGTGACCGGGCGACCGGTCAAGGCCGTACAGGTCGGCGGTCCACTTGGTGCCTATTTTCCACGCGCGCTGTTCGACACGCCATTCGACTATGAGGCCTTTGCCGCCAAAGACGGTTTGATCGGCCATGCCGGCATTACCGTTTTCGACGACACTGCCGACCTTTTGAAACAGGCGCGTTTCGCGATGGAATTCTGCGCACTCGAAAGCTGCGGCAAGTGTACGCCATGCCGCATCGGCTCGACCCGTGGCGTCGAAACGGTCGACAGGATCGCCCGGGGCATTGAACCGGAAAAGAACAAGGCGTTGCTTGCCGATCTCTGCAACACGATGAGGTATGGCTCGCTCTGCGCACTTGGCGGCTTCACGCCCTATCCGGTGATGAGCGCAATGACGCATTTCCCGGAAGATTTCGCTCCCTCACCCCTCATCGAAGCGGCGGAGTAAAACCATGTCCCTCATCCACGAAATAGACTACGGCACACCAGCATCCCGCTCCGAAAACCAGGTCACCCTGACAGTCGATGGTCGCTCGGTGACAGTGCCGGAAGGTACATCGATCATGCGCGCATCGATGGAGGCAGGCATCCAGATTCCAAAGCTATGTGCCACCGACATGGTCGATGCCTTTGGTTCCTGCCGGCTCTGTCTCGTGGAGGTCGAGGGCCGCAATGGCACGCCCTCCTCCTGCACAACGCCCGTTGCGCCGAATATGGTCGTCCATACTCAGACCAATCGGCTGAAGGATATCCGCCGCGGCGTGATGGAGCTTTATATTTCCGATCACCCGCTCGACTGCCTGACCTGCGCCGCCAATGGCGACTGCGAATTGCAGAACATGGCAGGCGCAGTCGGTCTGCGTGACGTGCGCTATGGCTATGAAGGCGACAACCACGTCCGTAGCCGCAACAATGGCGAGATGAACGCCAGATGGATGCCGAAAGACGAATCAAATCCCTATTTCACCTATGATCCATCCAAATGCATCGTCTGTTCACGCTGTGTGCGCGCATGCGAGGAAGTGCAGGGTACTTTCGCGCTGACGATCGAAGGGCGTGGTTTCGAAAGCCGCGTCTCGCCCGGTGCACACGAGCATTTCATGGAATCCGAATGCGTATCCTGCGGCGCCTGCGTGCAGGCCTGTCCCACCGCGACATTGACGGAGAAGTCGGTGATCGCCATCGGCCAGCCGGAACATTCAGCCGTTACCACCTGCGCCTATTGCGGCGTCGGCTGTTCCTTCAAGGCCGAGATGCGTGGTGAGGAACTGGTGCGCATGGTGCCGTGGAAGGACGGACAGGCCAACCGCGGCCATTCCTGCGTCAAGGGCCGCTTCGCCTATGGGTACGCCAGCCACAAGGACCGTATCCTCAACCCGATGATCCGAGAGAAGATTTCCGACCCGTGGCGGGAAGTGAACTGGGAAGAGGCGTTTTCCCATGTCGCCACCGAGTTCCGACGTATCCAGTACCAGTATGGCCGTGACGCCATCGGCGGCATCACCTCGTCGCGCTGCACCAACGAGGAAACATTCCTGGTGCAGAAACTGGTGCGCGCCGGTTTCGGCAACAACAATGTCGATACCTGCGCCCGCGTCTGCCATTCGCCGACAGGTTATGGCCTCGGTCAGGCGTTCGGCACGTCGGCCGGCACGCAGAATTTTGACAGTATAGAACAGTCCGATGTGGTCATCGTCATTGGTGCCAACCCGACGGATGGGCATCCGGTCTTCGGTTCACGCCTGAAAAAACGACTGCGGCAGGGCGCAAAACTGATCGTCATCGATCCGCGCCGCATCGATCTGGTGCGGACACCGCATGTGGAAGCGGCCTATCATCTGCCCCTGAAACCCGGCACCAATGTCGCTGTCATGACGGCGCTGGCGCATGTGATCGTCACTGAAGGGCTGTTTGCGGAAGCGTTTATTCGCGAACGCTGCGACTGGTCGGAATTCGAGGACTGGGCCAGCTTCGTCTCTGAGCAGGCCAATAGCCCGGAAGTCACGGAAAGCTTTACCGGCGTTCCGGCCGATCTGTTGCGCGGTGCAGCCCGGCTGTTTGCCACCGGCGGCAACGGCGCGATCTATTACGGCCTCGGCGTTACCGAACACAGCCAGGGTTCGACAACCGTCATGGCGATCGCCAACCTCGCCATGGTAACCGGCAATATCGGCCGGCCAGGCGTCGGGGTAAACCCGCTGCGCGGCCAGAATAATGTCCAGGGCTCCTGTGACATGGGATCGTTCCCGCACGAGCTGCCCGGCTACCGGCACATTTCCGATGACGCCACGCGCGAAACATTCGAAAAGCTCTGGGGCGTGACGCTTAACAACGAGCCGGGCCTACGCATTCCCAACATGCTGGATGCAGCCGTCGAAGGCACGTTCAAGGGCATCTATATCCAGGGCGAGGACATTCTCCAGTCAGATCCGGACACCAAGCATGTGTCGGCCGGTCTGGCTGCGATGGAATGCGTCGTCGTGCATGATCTCTTCCTCAACGAGACGGCCAATTACGCCCATGTCTTTCTGCCGGGTTCTACCTTCCTCGAGAAGGACGGAACCTTCACCAATGCCGAACGCCGCATCAACCGGGTGCGCAAGGTGATGTCCCCGAAGAATGGCTATGCCGACTGGGAAGTGACGCAGAAGCTTGCGCAGGCGATGCGGCTAAACTGGAACTATGCACATCCATCCGAAATCATGGATGAGATTGCCGCGACGACGCCGAGCTTCGCTTTGGTATCCTACGACTATCTCGAAAAAATGGGCTCGGTTCAGTGGCCTTGCAACGAAGCTCATCCTGAAGGATCGCCGATCATGCATGTCGACGGTTTCGTGCGTGGCAAGGGCAAGTTCATCCGCACGGAATATGTCGCCACCGACGAGCGTACAGGCCCGCGTTTTCCACTTCTGCTCACCACCGGCCGTATTCTCAGCCAATACAATGTCGGGGCGCAGACGCGCCGTACCGAAAACGTCACCTGGCACTCGGAAGACCGACTGGAAATTCATCCGCATGATGCCGAACAGCGCGGCATCAAGGATGGAGACTGGATCAAGCTTGCAAGCCGCTCGGGCGATACGACGCTGAGGGCCCTTATCACCGACCGTGTGTCACCGGGCGTCGTCTACACGACTTTCCATCACCCGGGTACGCAGGCCAATGTCATCACCACCGACTTTTCCGACTGGGCGACCAACTGCCCGGAATACAAGGTGACGGCAGTTCAGGTTTCTCCGTCAAATGGTCCCACCGAATGGCAGGAGGATTACAATGATCTGTCTCGCCGCTCACGTCGCATTGCAGGGAAAATGGAGGCCGCGGAGTAGAGCCGATCAAGACCTTCGCCTTATCATTTTCGGTATTCTGAAATTCCTCCGCTTCCGAGCACAAAAGGAGCCGCCTATGTCGCATGATCAGGGGCAGGAAAAGCTGATCAGAATGGCAAATCAGATCGCTACATTCTTCATGTCTCAGCCCGAAGCCGAGAGAGCGAAGGGCGTCGCCATTCATATCAACAAGTTCTGGGAACCGCGCATGCGCAAGCATCTGTTCGAAAGCCTGGACGAAGGCGCCCATGACCTGATGCCGCTTGTGGTGGAAGCTTCCGTGATGATCAACAGGCCGCATCCACCAGCAGAGCCAGGCATGCGAAACGACATCCCGAAATAACGATAAGACTTTTCCCAGCGGCAAAGCCGGCACAAACCGTCTGTTGGAACTGAAGCTCTGCCGAGAGCGACGTGTTAGCAATCCGTGATTAAGCAGAATTGGATTTTTCTTGACATGCAGGGTCTTCTTTCACAAAAGAAGATAGCGTTGGTCATGTTTGACAGGTCTACCGGAAATGCTCGTCTGCAGCTGCAACTACATCACGGACAAGGAAATCAGGGACGTCATCGTCCAGCTTCTTGACGAAGACTGTTGGCAGCTCATCGTTCCGGCGAAAGTCTATCATGCCATGAGCAAACGTGGCCGCTGTTGTGGCTGTTTCCCCAATGTGGTGGATCTGATTATCCGCACGACCGAAGAATATCATGCCCTGCGTCACTCGACGGAGGACGAAGTCGTTATATATTTGTCTCGCTTGAAGCAGTTCCATGAGGAAAACAGGAGAGCGGACATTGAAAGGCGACAAAAGGGTCATCGAGCGGCTTAACGAGGCTTTGTTCCTCGAACTTGGGGCCGTTAATCAATACTGGCTGCACTATCGTCTTCTGAGCGACTGGGGTTTCACCAAGCTCGCAAAGAAGGAGCGTGCCGAATCCATCGAAGAAATGCAGCATGCCGATCGTCTGATCGACCGTATCATCTTCCTCGAGGGCCATCCCAATCTCCAGACGGTCGCGCCGCTGCGTATCGGCCAGAATGTCAAGGAAGTATTGGAAGCGGATCTTGCTGGCGAATATGACGCCCGCACGGCCTACAAAGCCTCCCGCGATCTCTGTCATGAGGCAGGCGACTACGTTTCCATGAAGCTGTTCGAGGAACTGCTGATGGATGAGGAAGGTCATATCGACTTCCTCGAAACGCAGCTCGACCTGCTGACGAAGATCGGTGAGGAACGTTACGGCCAGCTCAACGCGGAATCGGCCGACGCTGCAGAGTGAATGATCAAAGACCCGGCTTTCGGGCCGGGTCTTTCATTTATGGTTCACGGCAGCGCCAAAACTCAGACTGCGGCCAGATGCGAAAACTCAGCAACCACCTGATCGTAAACCTGACGTTTGAAGGGCACGATCAGACCGGGTAGATCAGCCATCGGCTTCCAGTCCCAGGCATCGAATTCGGGCGAGTGACCGCCCGGCGGCGGATTGATGGCGATCTCGCTCTCATCGCCCTCAAAGCGGAAGGCGAACCAGCGCTGGGTCTGCCCGCGATATTTCCCCTTGAGCCCGATACCGATGAGATGCGCCGGAAGATCGTAGTTGATCCAGTCTTTCGATTGGGCAAGTAGCGTGACCGTCTTCATGCCTGTTTCTTCGTAAAGCTCACGATAGGCGGCCGGAAGCGCATCCTCGCCCTTGTCTATGCCCCCCTGCGGCATCTGCCAGAGCTGCGGCGAGCCATCATATTCGCTGTTTCCTTCGGAGATCCTGCGGCCTGCCCAGACCAATCCGTCACGGTTGAGCACCATGATCCCGACACAGGGCCGATACGGCAGATCTTCCGCCTTCACCGTCCCGCTCTTCTTGGCCGCGTCCTTTTTGGACATGCTTCATTCTCCATCAGGGTTCGCTTTTGTCACGCACGATCGCCGAAACCCCTACGATCTCGATGCCGCGCTGCGTCGCTTCTTCGCTCCACTGCCTTACAGCATCGATGCTTTCGTCGTAAGCTGCGGCAATGCCGATCGCCGTCCCGTTTCGATCAGCAATCCGCCCCAGTTCGTCGAGTTTCCGCAGAATGGCCTGCGTCTGCACCTGCCCGTCAAGCACGACATCGGCGAATGCATGCGGTAGTTTGACGGCATCGGATACGGAACCCGTCTTGGAAAGAGATGACGTCCCGTCGTCGAGGAAAAGCAGCCCTCTTTTTGCCACATCCTGCAGCACCGGCCGCAGAGCCTTCTCATCCGACAGGTAATGCGCGCCCTGGTAGTTCACGATACCGGTATAATTGGTCACCCGCGCCATGGCCTGATGCAGGAGCGAGAGGTTATCCTTGGCGGAATTCGCGGTCAGCAACGTCGTCGGACCGGGGTCATTCGCCGGATAATCGAAAGGTTCGAACGGGACCTGCAGCAAGATTTCGTGCCCTTTGCGCCGCGCCTCCTGCATCCAACGTTGGAGGCTGTTGCCGCTCGCCGCAAATGCAAGCGTGACGCCGGCCGGCAGTTGCTGGATCGCCTTCTGGCTGCCGGTCTGGCTGAGGCCAAGGCCGCTGATCACGATGGCAATGCGCGCGCCTCTCTCGCCCGACCATGGCCTCGCATATTGATCCATCGGACGCAGACCGTCGGCACCGACGATCGGCAGCTTTCCGTCCTCGGTTTCTTCGACAAGATCAAGGTTAGGTTGGCCGGCTACGCGCGGATCCTGGCCCATCCTCTGGGCATCAATGACAAGCGGCCCGGTCCGGTCACGCGGCGTGTATTTGGTGACATAGTTGCCGTCACCGGTAGCCATGCGCTCGATATTGGCGCCTGACGCGGTACGCTCCGACGATGTGCCCGTTTGTGTAGAATGAGCCCCACCATCCGCCTCTTTTGAAGAAGCGGATTTATCCTTAGGAGACGCCTGCTCGACATTGGCAGCAACCCGCCTGAGCCCGTCGTCTTCGCGAATGACATAGATGGAGAGAGCGATAACGCCGATAACGCCCACACCGCCGCAGAAAACGGCCTTGTAACTACGCCACGAACGTTTCGTCTTCGGTGGCCGCCCTTGTCCCAAGGGTGCATGGAGATCAGTACCCACGCTAATATCCGTGCTATCCCGCGGTCATGAAAAATCCGGGGGACCCATTCAGGCTCCCCCGGCACTGTGATTACTTCTTGACGGCAGCTGCAGCCTTGTCGGGACTGGCCGGGAAGCTCGGATCCGTCTTTGTGCCATGGAGAAGATCCAGAGCGTAGTTCAACTGGATATCGTCCTTGGCTTCCGGCGGCACATAAGCGGCAGAACCGGAGCCTTCTTCCGTCTCGGCATTGCCCTGAATATGGCCCTTGAGGCTGGATTCACCCTCTGCCTTCAACTTGCCCTGCAGTTCAGGCGGCAGCGGCTGATCGACCTTGATATCCGGATTGATACCGGTCCCCTGAATCGACTTGCCGGATGGTGTGTAATAGAGCGCAGTCGTCAGACGCAGCGCACCGGCATCACCGAGCGGAATGATCGTCTGGACCGAGCCTTTACCGAAGGAACGTGTACCGACAACGGTTGCCCGCTTCAGATCCTGAAGCGCACCGGCAACGATTTCCGACGCCGAGGCAGAGCCGCCATTGATCAGCACGATAACCGGCTTGCCATCTGTCAGATCGCCCGGACCGGCATTGAAGCGGCGGGTCTCATCCGCATTCCGGCCACGGGTAGAAACAACCTCTCCACGCTCCAGGAAGGCATCCGACACATTGATCGCCTGATCGAGAAGACCGCCCGGATTAAGGCGCAGGTCGAGAACATAACCCTTCAGCTTGTCGGCCGGGACATCGGCCTTGATCTTCTTGATCGCATTTTCGAGGTCGTCATAGGTTTTTTCCGTGAAGGAGATGACGCGGACGTAACCGACATCGCCGCCTTCCACACGGGACTTGACCGCGCGCACGGCAATCACGTCACGAACGACGGTAATATCGAGCGGCTTGTCGGCGCCCTGGCGGATAACCGTGAGCTTGATCGGCGTGTTGACCGCGCCGCGCATCTTCTCGACCGCTTCTTCAAGCTTCAGGCCGCGGATGGACTGGCCGTCGATTTCGGAGATGAAGTCACCGGCAAGAATACCGGCCTTGGAAGCGGGCGTATCGTCGATCGGCGCAATGACCTTGACCAACTCGTTTTCCATCGTCACTTCGATACCAAGACCGCCGAACTCACCGCGGGTCTGGGTCCGCATGTCCTCGGCATCCTTGGCATTCATGAAGCTCGAATGCGGATCAAGCGAGGTCAGCATGCCATTGATCGCATTCTCGACCAGCTTCTCTTCATCCGGCGCCGTCACATACTGGGCGCGAACGCGTTCGAAGACGTCACCGAAAATGGACAATTCCTTATAGGTCGACGCTCCGGCTGCCTGGGCCGGCACGCCGGCCGAATAGATGACACTCATCGCTGTCGCACCCATGAGTGCACCGACGATGACAAGCGAAGCCCTACGAATCATTTCGTGCCCTTCCAGTTCCCTTGGCCGTCCACCACGGCTTGGAATCAACCGTGGTGTTGCCGTTTCTAAATTCAATGTAAAGCGTCGGGCGATCCGTTTCCAGCGCCAACGCAGTTGCACTCGCCACTCTTTTCTCACCCATCACGGCGATCGGTTCGCCGCTGAAGACAAAACGTCCCTGGCGGACATTCACATCCTTCATGCCCGTCAGAACCACGTAATATCCGTCACCGACATTGAGGATGATCATCTGTCCGTAGCTTCTGAAGGCTCCGGCAAAGACGATCGAACCATCCGCTGGCGCAGTCACGATGGCCCCGGCATTGGATGCGATTGTCATGCCCCGCGCCGTATGTCCTGTTCCATCGGGATCGCCGAACGAGCGTACGACATCACCGGCAACCGGAAATTCCAGCTTATGCCTCAGACTCGCAAACGCATATGCTGGCGCAATGCGGTTTTTGTCAGGCACACCGCTCTCGGCAAGCTCCCTGGCCTTCTCGCGCTCAGCCTGTGTGAGACGCTTTTGACGCTCTTCTTCCGCCCGCGCAGCCGCCATAGCCTCCCGCACCGAGGATATCTCGCTCTCCAGCGAGGAAATAAGTCCTTCAAGCGACGTTGCGCGGCCTGCCAACTCGTCCGAGCGCCGGCGCTCCGCATCAAGTTCGGCAGTATTGCGGCCATTCAACTTTTCGTTTTCGGCTAGGAGAAGATCCATGCGCTTGTCTTCTTCGAGGCTTGCCGCAATCGTATCCGACACGGACTGCTTTTCGCTGGCCACGGCTTTGCGCGTCTCGCTCAAGGCTTTCAGATCTGCAACGAGTCGTTCGGCTTCTGCCCGCATCCCCGGCACGACAGCACCGAGAAGAATGGCGCTGCGCACGGACGCAAGCGCATCCTCCGGCTTCACCAGCAATGCCGGCGGCGGGTTGCGACCCATCCGCTCAAGCGCACCGAGCACTTCCGCAAGAACACCCCGGCGACTGCGAAGCGATGCGCGAATTCCGTCTTCCTGCACTCCGAGGGCTGCGATCTTCTTTTCGCTTTCCTGGATCTTCCGCTCCAGATCCTGCCGCTTCTTCGCAGAATCGATCAGGGCCTGGCGGATATCGGCGCTGTCTTTGTTGGTTTGCGCAATGCTTCTCTCGATCTCGGAGATCTTGTCGCCCGACAGCTGCATTGTCTTCCCGAGCGCTTCGAGTTCCTTGCGAGTCTCTTTCTGCTTCTTTTGCAATTCTGCAGTGGGACCGGCATTCTCGACCGAGGCCGCGGTTACCGCACCATCGCCCGACGGCGCGGCATCCTGCGCAAACAGCAACTGCGGAGCGGCCAGCAAAAAACCGGCAACAGCCAACGTACTGGCCAAGCCTGATCCATATCTGGCAGGTCTTTTCCGACTGGCGTCCATGTACGCTCCGAGTGATAGAATGCGAAGGCTAGGCCGATTTGCTAAGGCACGCCACAAACAACATCGTGTTTGAGCCTGAACGAAAGGTTAAACGCGGTGATAGGGATGGCCCGAAAGAATGGTCACGGCCCGATAAAGCTGTTCTGCGATGAGAATGCGGACAAGCTGATGCGGCCACGTCATCGTTCCCAGATTGAGAACGAGGTCAGCCCTGGCGCGAAGCTCCGGGTCAAGACCATCGGCACCACCGATCGCCAGCATCATGTCACGCTTGCCATTGTCGCGAAAACGGCCGATCGCATCCGAAAAAGCCTGGCTGTCGAGCGTCTTGCCGCGTTCGTCCAGCAGAACGAGGATCGCGCCCTCGGGCAGAGCCTTCTCCAAAGCGGCGGCTTCCTCGCGCTTGCGGGTATCGGAATTCGACGCGCGGCTTTCCTGCACCTCCACCAGTTTCGCCAGTTCCAGACCGACGGCGGGGCCAGCCTTGGCGAAGCGGTCGAGATAGCGGGACGCAAGGTCCTTCTCCGGGCCGGTTTTGAGCCGTCCCACGGCAAAAAGGGTAATACGCATGTCCTGATCCGTCTAAATTCGAACAGCCGAATAGTACTGTACCGGCGCAAAGCGCCGGTATTGCTTTAACGGCTTTCGACAGCTCAGGCCAAGCCCAAACCGTTCAGTGCAGCAGCGGTCCTTCTTCGATATCCGGAGCCGCCCACATCTTTTCGATGTTGTAGAACTCGCGGATTTCGGGACGGAACACGTGAACGATCACGTCACCCGCGTCGATCAGCACCCAGTCTCCGCTCTCCTGACCTTCGACACGCGGGGACCCGAGCCCCTCGTTCTTCAGGTCGGTGACAAGATGGTCGCAGATCGCCATGACATGACGGCTCGATCGCCCGGTGACCACAACCATGTAGTCTCCCAGCGCCGACTTACCGGCAATATCGATGGTGACGATGTCTTCTGCTTTGGAATCCTCAAGGCTGGTGAGGATCAGTTCGAGAGCACGAGCTGCGGCATCGGCGCCACGTTCGGAACTCTGCGGGAGGATGGAAACCATCTTTCCCTTGGCGTGTACTGTTGTCAGGGTTTGTCCTTTCTTACCAGGTAACAGCAACAAGCACTTTCAGCGAATCCGATCAAGGTCGGTCGCTTTAATGAAGGTGGCACCGAATGGTTAATCTTTCAAGGGAGAACCATCAGAAGTGAACGCATGACGCGAAACTGTCATGTGTAACGACTTCGAAAGATCACGATGGCTTCTTGCCGCCATTCGCCCGAAGCGCGGTCGAACTCAGTGTCGATCGCGGTCCGTGAATGAAGGTCCAGGCGGGCGCCTGCCGCTTCCACAGCGTGCCGATATCATCTTCATCCACGCGCGCGTAATCGAAGGTGCGGGCCATTTTCGACGACAGGAATGACAAGGTTGCACCCGGCCGGTCAACGACTGCAATCGGGAACATCGAGACGATCTCGCGCCATTTCTGCCAGAGATGGAAGGATTGCAGGCTATCGGCCCCCATGATCCAGACGAAATGGGCTTGGGGATTTTTCGCCTTCACATGGGCAAGCGTATCGGCCGTATAGGAGCCTCCGAGTGTCTTTTCGAACGCAGTGACCTTGATGCGTGGGTCGCGGGCAATATGCTCGCTAAGCGAAATTCGCTCGCTGAGAGGCGCAAGCTCGCTGCGGCTTTTCAGCGGATTTCCCGGCGTCACCATCCACCAGAGTTGATCGAGGCCGAGACGGCGCAGCGCAATTTCGGCAACCAGCAGATGCCCTTCATGCGGCGGATTGAACGAACCACCGAAAAGCCCAATGGCCATGCCGCGCTCGATATGCGGCATGGTGAGGTATCGGCGATCGATCTTCTCTTCTTCCACGTCGGGCCGAAGCTCTATGGACGAATCTGGCCGGTGCCATGCACGCGGTATTTGAACGAGGTCAATTGCTCGACACCGACCGGGCCGCGGGCGTGCATCTTGCCGGTCGAGATACCGATCTCACCCCCCATGCCGAACTCGCCGCCATCGGCAAACTGCGTCGAGGCATTATGCAACAGGATGGCGGAATCGATCTCGTTGAAGAAACGCGCGACAACGACCGGGTCTTCGGCAATCACCGCCTCCGTATGGCTGGACGAATAGGTGTTGATGTGTCGGATGGCGCCATCGATGCCGTCGACGACCGCGACCGAAATCACCGCATCCAGATATTCCGTTAGCCAATCTTCCTCCGTCGCCGCCGCTGCCGTAGGGCAAGCAAGCAAGACTTCCGCCGATCCGCGGATCTCGCAGCCGGCGTCCTTGAGTGCCTCTAAGAGCGGCACGAGATGCGTGCCGGCAACGGCCTTGTCGACCAGCAGCGTTTCGGCAGCGCCGCAGACGCCTGTACGCCGCATCTTGGCATTCACGACGATCTTCTTTGCCATTTCGAGATCGGCAGATGCGTCAACATAGATATGGCAGAGGCCTTCAAGATGGGCAAAAACCGGCACGCGAGCCTCGTTCTGCACACGGGCGACCAAACTCTTGCCGCCGCGCGGAACGATGACGTCGATCGCACCATCAAGGCCGGACAACATGGCGCCGACAGCCGCGCGATCGGTCGTCGGCACGATCTGGATCGCATGTTCCGGGAGACCGGCGGCCTTCAGGCCAGCAACAAGGCAATCATGGATAGCCTGCGATGATTGCGCCGAATCCGAGCCGCCGCGCAGGATCACCGCATTGCCGGCCTTCAGGCACAATGCGCCGGCATCGGCCGTCACATTGGGGCGGCTTTCATAGATCACGCCGATGACGCCGAGCGGCGTACGGACACGCTCGATATTCAATCCGTTGGGGCGATCCCAGGCGGCGATCACCTCTCCGACCGGATCCTTGAATTCGGCGATCTCGCGCAACGCCTGCGCCATTCCGGAAATACCCTTTTCCGTCAATGTCAGGCGATCGAGGAAGGATGGCAGCAGGCCTTTGCCTTCCACCTGCTTCAGGTCGTCAGCATTTGCCGCGAGAATCCTGGCAGAGGATGCAACGATCGCATCCGCCATGGCATGAAGCGCCCTGTTCTTGACTTCCGTCGACGCGATAGCGAGCTGACGTGCGGCCGCCTTGGCGTTGCGGCCGATTTCAGCCATGACCTTGTCGATCTCGGTCGTCGAAACCTTATCCAGCATGGACAGCCTCCTCCTTGCTGCGTGCTTCAGCCCGTATGGCGCCGGTTACCACGAGATCATCGCGGTGGACCATGGCTGCACGGCCCGCATATCCCAAAATTGCTTCGATCTCAGCCGACTTACGCCCGGTGATCTGCCGAGCCTCATCCGCGTCATAGCTTACCAAACCGCGGGCAATTTCGTGTCCATCGGTGGCAATGATCGCCACCGTATCGCCGCGATGAAAATGCCCATCGATGCGACGAACACCGGCGGGCAACAGGCTTTTGCCCAAGCCCAGCGCTCGCTCGGCTCCCTCATCGACGAAAAGCTCACCGGCCGGCTGCAACTGACCGGCAATCCAGGTTTTCCGAGCAGTGACAGGTGTTTCAGACGGCGCGAACCACGAGCAACGTGTTCCCTGTTCCACCGCCCGCAGCGGATGATCCAGCTTGCCGGAAGCAATGATCATGGCGCAACCGGCACCGGTTGCGATCTTGCCCGCATCGATCTTGGTGCGCATGCCACCGCGCGACAATTCCGAAGCAGCCCCGCCGGCCATGGCCTCGATTTCCGGAGTGATGGCGTCGATTGTCTCCAGGAATTTCGCTTCTGGATCGATATGGGGAGGCGCGGTGTAAAGGCCGTCGATATCGGACAGGAGGATCAGCAGATCAGCACCGATCATGGTTGCAACGCGTGCCGCCAGACGATCGTTGTCGCCATAACGGATTTCCGATGTGGCAACCGTATCGTTTTCATTGATGATCGGAACGGCACCGATCTTGAGCAGCTGCTTGACGGTCGCACGGCCGTTGAGATACCGGCGACGCTCTTCCGTATCGCCAAGCGTCAGGAGAATTTGACCAGCAACGATTCCGTCACGCGAGAGGCTCTCGGACCATGCGCGGGCCAGTGCAATCTGGCCAACGGCAGCCGCTGCCTGGCTTTCTTCGAGCTTCAGAGCACCTGATGGAAGATCAAGGACAGTACGACCCAGGGCGATAGCGCCGGAAGACACAACCAGAACATCCGTGCCGGTTGCCCTGAGATTTGCAATATCGCTGCAAACGGAATCGAGCCACGCGGATTTGAGCCCGGTCTTGCGATCGACCAGCAATGCCGAACCGATTTTGATAACGATCCGGCGATAACTGGAAAGCGCCTTGCGGCTGTTTGCACTGCCGCCGGTCATTGCTCGTCGTCCTCGTCATAGTCCTGCACAGGCGCCGATCGATCCGGCAGCGCTGTCTCGTCACCTTCGCTGGCTTCGATGATGACGTCACGAAGGGCGCGCAAGACTTCGGTCATGCCCTTGCCCGTCACGGCTGAAATCAGGAACGGTGTCTGGCCGCAGGCTTTCTCCAGCTCCTTCGCCTTCTTCTTCAGTTCCTTTTCATCCAGGATATCGATCTGCGACAGAGCAACGATTTCCTGCTTGTCGGTCAGGCCACCACCATAGGCCTCAAGTTCCGCCTTAACGGTTTTGTAGGACTTACCGACATGCTCTTCCATCGACGAAACAAGGTGAAGCAGCACGCGGGTTCGCTCCACATGGCCGAGGAAGCGGTCGCCGAGACCGATCCCTTCATGCGCCCCTTCGATCAGGCCCGGAATATCGGCGAGCACGAATTCGCGTCCGTCGATTGCCGCAACGCCGAGATTGGGATGAAGCGTCGTAAACGGATAATTGGCGATCTTCGGCCGGGCACGAGTGACGGAGGCAAGAAAGGTCGACTTGCCGGCATTCGGAAGCCCGACGAGACCGGCATCGGCAATCAGCTTCAGCCGTAGCCAGACCGTCTTTTCCTCGCCTTCGAGACCGGGATTGGCCCAATTCGGCGCCTGGTTGGTGGGGCTCTTGAAATGGGTGTTGCCGAAACCGCCATTGCCGCCCTTAGCGAGACGGAACTTCTGACCTTCCTTGATCATGTCCATGATCAGGGTCTCATTGTCTTCCTCGAAGATCTGCGTGCCGACCGGCACTTTCAAGGTCACGCTTTCGCCATTGGCGCCAGTGCGGTTACGGCCCATGCCATGGGTACCGATCTTGGCCTTGAAATGCTGTTGGAAACGGAAATCGATCAGGGTGTTGAGACCGTTCACCGCCTCGACCCAGACGTCACCGCCGCGTCCGCCGTCGCCACCATCCGGCCCGCCGAATTCGACGAACTTTTCCCGCCGGAACGAGACTGCACCCGCGCCACCGTCACCGGAGCGAATATAGACTTTTGCTTCGTCGAGAAATTTCATCTTGCTGCCGTCAGTCTTGTGTTACGCAACGTCATCAGGGTTTCTGGACGCCTTCTTTGGCGTTTCGATACCGTTCGTTGCCTTTAAGGTCAAAGATTATCATGAAGTTCGTCAGCCATAAGCTGCAATGAGGCTCCGGCACGAACGGTTCTGCGGCACGGAACAGGTGCCGGCATCGCTCGATCAGGGTTCTAGGTGGATCATCCTAGCCGGATCAATCCCGTATTGCTTGAGACAGACTGATGGCCACCAGCGAATACCGATGGCCATCAGCATTTTTTAGCAGGCCTGCGGTCGCACCAGATCGCCGGCCTCCAGCATCGTGTCGATATGCGGCGCCATTCGATTGCGCGCAGTCGAGAAAACCTCTCCCGCATCGACAATCCTGAAACCGAGCTTTCGCTGCACGTTGAGCGAAGCAAGGTTGTCGGCGAAGGCACCGGAATGGACCACGGCATCCGGCATGCGCCGGAAGAAACGCTCCAGCACGGCGCCGGTAGCCTCGGTCATGTAGCCATGATCCCAGTAATACCGGTTCAACCAATATCCCAGGTGCCAGCCGTCCCTGCGCAATTCCATGCCGACGACACCGATATGGACGTCGTCACCCGTGGTGATTGCAAGGCTCCAGTCCGGCATCAGCCCAGAGGTCTGGCGCACCAGCCAATCGAGTGCATCATCCCGATGATAAGGCTGCGGCACGCGGGAAAGCATGCGGGCAACCTTGAAATCGGCAAGCGATGCCGCGATCGCATCCGCATCGGCGAGCCGGTGAGGCCGCAGGGTCAACCGGCGGGACTGGATGACCGGGCACGGACCGGATGAAAGCCTTGCTTCGACGGCTCTTTCAACAACTGCGGCGTTCATCTCAGCTCTCCCCAGCTTCTGAGCGATATCCAGGTCTTGCGATCCAGACGGAACCACTCGACCGGCACCATGGCGCCTTCCGCAAGGCAATCGATCATGCCGGATCCCTGAAACTGGAAGCCGCACTTCTGGATCACCCGCTTGGACGGGATATTGGTAACCCGGCACCGCGCATCGATCTGGTCGATTTCGCTTCTGGTGCGGAAGGCCATGTCGATCAGCGCATGGGCGGCCTCCGTGCCATACCCCTCGTTCCAATAGGGTTCGCCGAGCCAATAGCCGATTTCAAGTGTGCGCTCGTCCTCCTGCGGCTCCAATGCGCAGCAACCTAGAAATGCGCCGTCATTTCCTCGGGTAATGGCATAGACGCATTTGCCAATCTCGCCGGCATTCGTGCGTCGCACGAAATCGGCTGCGTCTTTCGCCGTGTAGGGATGCGGCATGCGCGACACCATGGTCGCGATGGCGGCATTATTGGCGAGATGGGCAAGTGCGTCGATGTCTTCTTTGTGGGGGGCGCGGAGAACCAGTCTCGGCGACAGTAAGACGGGGCACTCGCTTCTCGACCGGTCCTGTGACCGATCCGGCCGCAGCCGTTCTTCCGGCGGCCGGGATTGGCTCGCCCTCAACAATTCGACTTGCATGGTTCAGTCTCCTCTAGGGGTAAAAAGAAAAAGGGAAGATGGGGTAGCGCCCCATCTTCCCTTTTCTTTGACTGAACCTTGAACGTTCAACCGGGTCGATGAGACGCCGGTTGCATAACGCTTGCCGGCTTTATTCTGCGGCTTCCGCTTTCGGCATTACGGACACGTATACGCGGCCGTTCGCCTTCGTGCGGAAATTCACGTTGCCTGCGGTGAGCGCAAAAATCGTGTGGTCCTTGCCGAGGCCAACGTTGGCGCCCGGATGCCACTGCGTACCGCGCTGACGCACGAGAATGTTGCCGGCAACGACGGATTCGCCACCGAACTTCTTCACGCCGAGGCGCTTGGAATTGGAATCGCGACCGTTACGCGACGAACCGCCAGCTTTTTTATGTGCCATGGGAGTTCTCCTTTACCTTCGAAACCTGATTAGCCGAGAATGTCGGTGATGCGGACGACCGTGTGATGCTGGCGATGGCCGCGAATCCGCTTGGAATTCTGGCGACGACGCTTCTTGAAGGAGATGACCTTCTTGCCACGGTTATGCTCGACAACTTCGGCCTTGACCGTCGCGCCCGAAACAAACGGTGCGCCGATCTTGGCATCGGCGCCAACGCCGACAACCAGGACTTCGTTGAATTCGACTACTGCACCAGCTTCGACTTCCAGCTTTTCGATGGTCAGCACGTCGTTGGCGGCCACGCGGTACTGCTTACCGCCGGTCTTGATGACTGCGAACATTTTATATCCTTTCATGTTCGTTCCGGCTCTCATCCCGAAGGAAGGGCCGTCTTTTTATCAGTCGGTCTTTAGCAGGAGGTCAGGAAAGAGAAATCTTTTCAAAACGGATCTGCCGGTGAAATCGCGCAGAGACCGATAAGATCTCTCGCGATCGACAGGCGTGAAAGCATTTCCACAACCTGAACGCACGCGGGCTTACGCGAGCGACAAAAAACTGTCAAGGTAAAAGGATATGAAGACTTGCATTTCGCCCCTTGCCAGCCCGAATTTTCGCCGCTATGAGACAGCCCGCGCAACATTGCGCCGACCAGCAAAGCGGAGAGGTGGCTGAGTGGTCGAAAGCACCGCACTCGAAATGCGGCATACGGGCAACCGTATCGTGGGTTCGAATCCCACCCTCTCCGCCAGGTTGTATTCACTCTCCGCCAGTTACCTGCAAGACCTTGGATTTCCTCGCAAAACCTCTGCTCGCCAGCGGCCCTTGAGGAGTGAAAATCATGCAGGTATCGCGCCCGGTACACCTTCCGGTACACGTCGGGGTATCGCCCGAGCCGTCGAATCAGACACCATCTGCAAAGCCCAAGAGCAGGGGGCCTGGTCCATACCTCGCCAAATCAGGGTCCGTTTACATCTTCCAGATTAAGATGCCGAAGACGAGCGGCGGCACGCGTGCCATCCCTCCCTTGCGGCTCAGTCTCGGCGCCTGCTCTCACCGGCGCGCGAGACTCCTGGCCGACCTTCTGGCGGCGAAGGCCAGATTGATGTTCGATGAGATGAGGCACGGCAGAGGCATGCAGGACGACGACGACAGCGAGATGCGGGCACTTGAAACCGTCATCGAGATGAAGGGCGAGCTGAAGGCCTATCTTCGGATGATCGATCGCTCGGATGCACCGATCCCCGTCGCGGAGATGAGAGAAGCCGTGGGCATTCGCGACCTCGTCAGCGTGAACCGCGAGTTGGAAAAGCAAGCTGGAGGCGAGCCGTTCAACGAACTTGTCGTCGGCCACGCGGAGGTACTGAAGCAGTCGGCGATCGCAAAGCTCTCGGCGTCGTCTGCGCTCTCGGATCCTGCCCAGCAACCGATACGAAGCGCAAGCTCCATGTCGATGTCACCTCAAACCGCAGCAAACGTCGAGCCAAGTATCCCGCCCGAAAGCAATTCAGCAAGACCATCAGAAGATCCTCGCGACGCCAATGGGAGACTGATCCCCGCCTTCGAGTTGGACCGCCGGACGGTGTGGCGGCCAAAGTCAGAGAAAAAGCGCCTGAGCGACGTCATTCCGACATATCTGTCTGCCCGGAGAAACTCCGGCGGAGCCAATATCGCCCGCGACCTTTCGACAGCAGAAAGCCGGCTCGCTCTCTTCATCGAACTGATCGGCGACCACCCCGTCGATACCTATGTCCCCGCGGACCTTCAGGCCTTCGTCAATTTCATGCAGTACTGGCCGGGGGACAACAACCAACGCGATCCGGATATGACGCCCTGGCAGGTCATCGAGAACAACAAGGATCTTCATCTGAGACCCCTGGCCGAGAAAACGCTCCAGGAAGGCTATCTGGCCGTCATCAAGGCAGCGATCCGCTCCGAGATTACTTCCGGCGGTTTCACCGATCCTTTCGCCGGGGCAAAGATCAGAATTCCGAAGACGGCGGCCAGCCCGCGCAAGGCAACACCCATCGGAACTTCGAAAATGAATACCCTGTTCCGAACGGGTGTTGAGTCCGGGCTTATGGAGGACATCATGCTGCCTCTCCTCGGCCATCTCACCTCTCGACGTCTGGGGCTGCTGATCCATCTGCGCGGAAATGACATCCGCGAGCAGTTCCCGGAGGTATGGGTGGGGCAAGTGACGCGTCTTTCGCAGATCAATGGCACCTGGACCACCGTCCCGGTCAAGACACAGGACAGCGAACGCTACTTCGTTTTGCACGACTTCCTAAAGGATATCGGGTTTATCGACTGGGCGAGCCGCCAGGGTTCGAACTTTCTGTTTCCTAATATCATGAAGCTTGCGGACCCGAGCAAGAGTGGCTCGTCCTACATGCAGCGGCTGTTCACGAAAGCAGGGATCAAGCCCAAGGCTGGCGAGGAAAGTGTCGGTCGACGCGAGGTCTTCCACTCCCTTCGAGGCGGCAACATCCAGGACATGCGCGACTCGGGCGTCGATCCGCGCGAGCGCCGCGTGCAGGCGGGCCACAGCGCCGGAAGCGACGAGCACGACCTATATGGCTTTGACGTCGCGACGGAAAAGGAAGCGCGTAAGCTGAAAGTCCTGCCTCTCGATTCCGAGATCGACTACTCGATCTTTCGTGGTCTGGATTTCGATGCGATCGCCAAGCGGAAGCGAGTGGCGGGACCGCCGAAGCGGAAATGATTTCCTGCGATCCGCATCCTGAACATAGGGTGTCGGAGCGCGACGTCGCGCGCTCAACTGAGTGAACTGCGCCGCTGTGTGCTCAAAATGTTCAAGAAAAACGATTCAGTTGCAAACGGCGTTTCACGAAGTAACGGGGGGACGAAGTCCCTGATGATAACGCCGTTTGCAAAAAGTTGGTGATCAAGCAGATCAGATGGCGAGAAGTCGTCAGCCCCGCAGGTGACGCTTACTCCGGAAGGGCTGGTCATCGCGAGCGTAGCGTTCAACGAGATCATCGAAGACCTCATAGGCTGCCCGCTCGTCAAAGCCCTGCTCGGCCAGCAAGGCAGTCACGGCGTCAGCGAGCTGATCAATCCGATCGGGCCGGCCTTCCTTCAAATAGCCGGTGATCGCCCAGAACAGCATGGCGCGCGCGACGTCGTCGCGGTCCGGGCGCCGCTCGGCCCGATGCCGGTCCCTCAGCCGCTGCTGTCGTTCCCGCTGCTTGGCGTTCCGCTCCTCCTGGGTCTGTCGTGCCATGTTTCCTCCCTGTTTTCGTTGATGGCACTTTCATGGTCAGCGGACCGGCGGCATTGGGCAAGCCGTTTGTCGCCGAAACGGGATCATTGTGTTTTGAATCGGAAATTCGAAGCTTCGAATCGGATGAGCGCAATTTGTTTCGAGTTGCTGGCACTTTGAATGCCGTTGTCGGCAACCGATCCATCACCATGTCGGGTAATCTGGCGACGCCACCGGACGCCCGAG
Source organism: Aliirhizobium wenxiniae (assembly GCF_019511445.1). Taxonomy (GTDB): domain Bacteria; phylum Pseudomonadota; class Alphaproteobacteria; order Rhizobiales; family Rhizobiaceae; genus Neorhizobium; species Neorhizobium wenxiniae_A. The sequence continues at coordinate 162,869 of NZ_JAEUAN010000006.1, read as the reverse complement.
GACCGACCGAACTGATCGCGTGAATCGGATTTTTTGAACTCGGAATCGGTCGCTCCGAGATTGGAAACAAAAGTCTCGAGATCGGAATCTTTCGCCCGCAGCCTTGAAACGCTGCTCTGTAGTTCTGAATCCAATGACCGCAATTTGTTTCGCGTTGCGGATGACGCGAGGCACATCGAGTTGATGTGTCGGCAACTTACCGCCAAGGACAACGACCTTTGGTCGATCACCCGCCAGATCTGGCACGGCGGGTGATCGTAGGAGTGCTACGCCTGGGCGTTGAGGATGGAACCGACCGCCGCCCCATCAAGCGCCTGCGCATCGAAAAGTTCGCGGACAAGCCGGTCAAAGGCCTGCCGGTTCTCCAGGATCACTTCCGTCGCCCGTGCCTGAGCGAACTCCAGTCGGCGATGCACCCGCTCTGCCAACTCGGCGTCGCGGCTGAGGATCGTGGTCGGATCTTTGTGTCCGAGATAGAGCAGCGGATGGCGGCCACCAAAGCCGAGCGCCTGCTCCAGGTCCAGCGCGACACGAGTTGCGCGCGCGAGATCGCTCTCTTCGGCGCCGCCGGACCCTGCCGATACGGTCTTGAGCACGATGAGTTCAGCCGCGCGGCCAGCCATGAGCATGGCCAGCAGCCGTCCGTACCAATCTTCGGTGTCAGGTGCGTTGGTCGCAAAGGTCACCGCATTGTGGCCACCCTGTTTGGTATCGATGGTCAGACCCATGATCGCCCCAAGACGCAGAGCGTGGTGAACCACGGCATGACCGGACTCGTGGATCGCAAGACGCCAGCGGACATCATACGGGACCGGCGGGCGATGACCGCGAATACCAGCTTCGAGATCATCATAAGTCAGACGGCGCTTCTCGCGGCGTGCTCTGAGCCTTGCCTCGCGCACGATCCGTTCGATATCAGCGCCGGTCAGACCCATGGCCCGCGTCGCCAGGCGCCGGAGGGTCTCAGCCACCTGGCTGTCACCGGTGATCGCCTCTCGCCGCTCGACATCACGTTCGTTGCCATCGTCCAGGATGACCTCGATTTCGTCCGGGGCACTATCGAACTTCATGTTGCCGTTCATTGCTGACCTCCAACCTGAGCGTCTGATGCCGTGATGGCGTCGAGATCGCTCCCCAGATGATGAGCGAGAATGCCGGCAAGCGTTGGAATGTCGGGGCGCGGAATTTCGACATATGTTTCCAGCCGTCCCGAGCGGCGGATCGCCTCATCGATCTCGTTCGGCCGATTGGTAGCGCCGACCACGATGACGCCTTCGGTCTTCATGGCCCCGTCGAGCAATTCCAAAAGCTTGTTGACGCAGGCGTTCCAGTAGTCAGCATAAGGTCGCGACGCCGAGGCACGCCGGCCGATGCCGTCGATCTCATCGATGAACAGGATGCACGGCGCCTGACGCCGCGCTTCCGCAAAAGTGTCTGCCATCCTGCTCAGCACATCATGCAAGTACTCTCCCTGCAGCCAGGTTGAGACTGATGTGACGACCAGCGGCACTTGCAACGTGTTGCAAAGCGCCCGTGCGAAGGTCGTCTTGCCGGTCCCCGGCGTTCCAGAGAGGAGTAGCTTCGTGCTCATGTCCGACCACGGCAGCCCACCCCCGAGATAACCGGCAAGATCGGTTTTCAGACCGAGAGCCCAGTCTTTCGCCGCCCCATAGCCCGTCAGCGTCTCCACTCGCAGCGCGGTTGGCGCAGATGTATCATCGACGGGCTCCGGCTGGATCACTTCGGCGCCCGTTGGCTTTTGTCGTGACCTGTCCTTGCGCTTGCCCTTGGGCGACGTAGACGCCGATGAACTGCGATCGCCGCTATTGCCGCCATCCCGCGACGTCTGCTCTCTTCGCTCACTCGTGCTCTGCGTAATCAGCCGCCGCGAGGCGCCCGCATTTTTGTCAGCGTTTCCGTCTTCCTTGTCCTCGCGATTCAGCGCCGCGAGCCCTGAGAGCGCATCCAGGCTGGAGAGGATCGGACGGCCGGGCCTGATTGCGATGGCGAGATCGTCAAGCGTGAGCACGCCGGCATCGAGTTTCGCGATACTGCTGTCATGGCGGATGACCGCTTCGCTGCCGTAGACAGCTTCCAGCAGGTCGGCGATCAACAGGCGATCGATCCCGGCGCCCGTCAGTCTAATGTCGCAGGTCAGATCGACCTGATCGGGAACGCCATTGTGTGTCTCGGAGACCGCGAGAACCGGCGTGCCGTCCGCCAAGGCCCGCAGCAATTGCCCACGCAGTGCGGCCCGACTCGGGCGATTGGTCTCACCTGCCGGGACCTGCAAGAACACGCGCCGAGTCTCGGCGTCTACCCAACGCCAGAGATCGTCGTTGAAGGCAAAGTCCGCCGCCACGCCGTTATAAGGACCGAACGGTACGATATCGGTGTTTTCGATGAGCTGCGGCAATGCCCTCTCGAAGCCGTCGGCGAGGACCGCCACGGAGAAGACGGGGGCGGGCTGGCGCAGGACCCCGCCCAGATCGCGCAGCGAGATACCTGACTGTTCCATGGCCGCAGCAAGCAGCAGCAGAGTCGCCATGGGTTTGATGCTCGGCTTGTAACCAGCGTCGGCAACCACACGGACCGCGTAGGCAAGTGTAGCCTGCGCCGTGCCATCTTCATTCGCAAAACGCCGCGCGAGATGCGCCGGCCACACTGGTACGGCCGGAGCGAGAACAGGTCGGCCATGCTCGTCCTGCGGTGCATCGATCAGAAAGCCTGCGAGATGATCCCGCACCCACTGACGGTCCCGCTCCCCATCACCGGTCAGATGGGAGGGATCAAAGGCGGGGCTAAAGCGGCCGACAACGTGACCATCGACGATGGCAGTACTCATCGTCAGCAGGCCGCTGCGGACCGCGAGACGCCGGATAGCCCGGCACTCGACATGGGCCAGGCGGCGCATCAGGAAAGAAGACAGACGATCCATCATCGATCCTCCTTCATGGCTGGGTGAATGGAAACAATTTCCGTTGGCACGTTTTGATCAGCGGCAGCCCGATGACCAGCGCCGGCCCTCCTCTTGAGGCAGTCGAGAACCAACCGGCAAGCGGGATCGCCTGTGCGTGCATGGTGGCGGAGCCGGTCGAGCACAACTGAGGGAATGGCACGTATGTCCCCCGGACCTTGCCGGGCAAACGCAAACACCAGGCCGATAATCAGAGCCGGGTCGTCCTGCGGAAACGAAGCCAGAGGTTGCTGATTGGTCTTGGAAGCTCTCGCGCTGGTCCGTTTGGGACGGGGTAGAGTCGATGGTGCTTGGGTGGACATGATGTCTGCGGACATGCAGGGTCTCCTCGCCGGTCCGACTTCAGCGGACGGCGTTTCAGAGGATGATGGAAACGGGAAAGGCTGCCGCGGCGTCACGCGCCGCAGCCAAAGCCTCATCTCAGCAAAGGCGGAGTCGCCTCAGGCGTCGAGCAGACGCCGGGCAAAGCCAATGCGGATGTGCTCAGGCGGCCAGGAGACAGTGTCGTCGCCCAGCGCCTCGGGATCATCGCGGCCATCGTCGTCATCATCGAAGATCGGGTCTTCACCGCAGCCGAAGGTGCATTCAGCTCCGTGTTCATCGCAGCCCGTCGTCTCCTCGCACATCATCACGCGCGGGATTGCCCGCAGCACTCCGAACCGACGCGCGGATGTCGACGTCAGAGGCAAAATCGATTCGGAAGCCGGGACCGAAGGCACCGCTGGTGTCTCAGGAAGACCGAGTGCGCGGCGCGCCTCGACCTCAAGAAGCTTCTGCACGCGGCGTCCGAAGCGCAGGCGCAGTTCCGCCATGCAGGCCGCGGCGCCATCGATCTCCAGAAGGTCGTCAATTTCGGACAGCGCCCAGACACCCGCCGCATGATCGCTCGGACGGCTGGCGCCATCGATGATCGCAACGCCGACGGTTTCGACCATCAGCCGCTTCTGGGTCTTGTAGAGCCAGTCCGGCAGTACCATGGCCGATGCCAGCATTTTGAGCTTCAGCTCTTCGAGCCGGCTGGTGTCGCCGTAGGATGCCAGCGACCGCTTGAGATCCAGCACGAAGGCGGCGTGTTTGGCGCGGTTCACGATGATCAGATCCGGCGTGTAACTGCCCTTCGCTGGTGCTTCGCAGTCAAGTCGCACGCCTTCGAGCTTGCGCCAGTCATTGCCAGCCACCGCCTCGATCGCTGCCTTGACCAGCGGCAGCTTGATCGACTGCATCAACACAACGATATCGGGATTGGCCTTGGCCAGCCGCTCGACGGCCTGCTCAAGCAGCTTGCCTTCACGGAAGCTGACGGCGCGCACGAGCGAGGCCACGTTGACATAGTGCCCGAGGATTTCGTCCTCGACCGGCTCCCCGTCAGCGATCGCGGCGATGGCCTTGTCGATCAGCATGTCGAAGTCTGCCTCAACATGCGCGTAGCGCACCAGATGCGGGTGGCGGCGCAGCACCGGCGGTTCAGCCTGAACCGCGAAGCGCTCACCGAAGTGGCGGCGCGACGTCGAGCCGGCGAGCGAAGAGATGGTGGAGGACGCCGCAGAAGCGACGCGGAGAACTTCCCCGGCTGGGGTCATGGCAGTATGAATGGTCACAGCCCGATTCCTTTCATAGAAGGCTTGAGGGTCAGGCCCTTGTCGGTGGTGCAAACACCGGCTTGGGCCGCTTGCTCCATCGCTTGGAGCCACTGATACCTGACAGGACCCGGACCGGATCTCAAGGATCCCTACCGCAAAAAGAGAACGGATCCAGAACAAGGTTAACGACGAGCTCACGGGGCCGAATCCAGAAGCTGGAATCGGAAAAGGGGCTCGAAAGCCCCTTCTCATCTCGTATCGATCAGTTCACGACCAGTTCCAGCTTGTGCCGGCCCGGTCCCTTGCGCTGTCCGCGGGTCGCGGAAAGCAGGGCAGCAACCGGGTCGCTAACGTCTGCTTCCGTTTCGGCCTCCTCAGCTTCCTCATTGAGGTCGTCATCATCGTCATATTCGATCTCGGCTTGGCCAGACGATGACGCTACGACAGCTACTCGCGACGACGACGGCTCTTCTGGCAATGGCCACGCCGGCGATTTCTCCTTCGACGTCGCCCAGATGAGCACCGGGATCACGACTGTCTCCAGCCATGTTTCCAGTCCATCGACTTTCGCCCAGTTCGTGCTGTCGCGAAGTCTCCACAGCAGCGCCTCGACTTTTTTCCAGCGAGACGCCGATGGCAAACCAACCTTCATTGTTGATTTGCCATCACCCTGCGGACCGACGCCGGTGCCAAGGCTGCTCAGCAGTTCATAGGCCTGGTAAGCATGAACCTCAGCCTTCGGTGCAATCCGGCTTTTCTTGAGCCTCTTGCCGGTCCTCTCCGCTTCCGTCAAAGCACCGGAGAAGATCTCCAGAAGACCGAGGAGATTGCGCAGGAGCGCCGTTCGGCTGTCTCGCGTCCGTGCCTCGATCATGGCTTTCAGACCATGGACACCGCCGAGATCGATGACATCGACTTCGGTCTCGCCCTCGCCTGGCACGTCGTCGCCGGCCAGGATTGCTTTCACATCGGCGACCTGGATCCGACCGTGATCTTCAGCGAACGCGAACGCCGCTTCGATCTTGTCTGCCGGCGCCGAGATCAACTGGATCAGCACCGTCGGCCCAATTGCCAGCGCCACGGCCCGGTCCCGGTAGTCCCCGAGATTGCGGTGGACGCCGCGCCAGTTGCGTGCCGTCCGCGCGGTAATGTTGCACCGTGCCTCGACCCACGCCCCGAAGGTTCCGTCCGGGATATGAGTGCTCGCCTCTTCGAGTAGAGCGCCGAGCTGGAAAACGTGATCCGTCTCCTTGCGCCCGAGATCGGTCAACGACTTCGCTTTCGCCTCGAGTTCCGCCGAGATCTCCGGAGAGATTTCGTATGCGGCATAGTCGAAGGCTACGCGCGCTGACGACGCCAGCGCGTTTTTCCTATTCTTCATGTCAAACATCCCTGTTTTCACAGTACTCAACACAGCCACACCATGCGACTGATAATCACATTATAGCAGATACTATCGTATTTCTCAATGATTACAATAGGTTGTGTAGTTTTTGATATCAAAAATCGGCCTTTATTACTTCGAAATATTCTTGTATTAATTATGAAGCGGACCTATCACGTTCGAAAATGGAGGGGAAAATAATTTTGTACTTTGATGCAATCATTAGTAGAATCTGTAGCTCCCACCTTGGGCTTGCGTCTGCAGACTCTCTCGCCTCGGCAGGCCAGCGAGCGCGCTGAAAACGCTAACATACGAGGTAAGGGCGGCACATATTCATCCGCGGGCCGATCGTAGGCTATCACGCGGTTAATTAATCCGGAGCGACGTCTGCTTGTGCCGTCACGCCCAGATGGAATGACGAGGCGGAAATTATTACCGCGCCTTACTTCCCGTTGCCGGAGGATATTTCCTTCAACAGAAGCTCGGCCTGGGCGAGAACCATCTGCACGGCCTCCTGCTCCAGGTCCGGCGGATATCCGAATTTTTTAAGGATACGCTTCACAAGGATGCGCATCCTGGCGCGGGCACTTGCCTTGTGCTGCCAATCAACGGTGACTGAGCCCCGCATGTTCTCGACCAATTCGTGGGCAATCACACGCAACTGTTCGCTGCCCATGACCTCGACGGCCGTCTCATTGCCAGCCAACGCGTCATAGAAGGCGATCTCCTCCGGAGAGAGGCCGAGCTCATCACCACGTGCGGCCGCCGCCTGCATCTCTTTGGCCAGTGCGATCAGTTCCTGGATCATTTCGACCGTCGAAATAGCATTGGCGTGGTAACGGGCCACGGCCTCCTCAAGGCGTCGTGAAAAGGTCTTGGATTGAACAACGTTGGTCTTGGAGCGGCTCTTGATCTCCCCATTCAGCAGCTTCTTCAGAGCTTCTAACGCGAGGTTCTTCTTCTCCATTTTCTGGACGTCCATGAGGAATTGGTCAGAGAGAACGGAGATGTCGGGCGACTGCAGGCCTGCGGCCTTCAGTATGTCCACGATCTCGGCATTGGCTACGGCCTGATTGAGAAGCTGTTCCACCGCCATTGATTTGGCTTTGTCGGACATCTTGCCGGTGGCCGTCGTCTTCACAAGGGCGGCGCGAACGGCCTGGAAAAAGCCCACTTCATCGCGGATTTCGGTTGCCGCATCGCTGGCGGAGGCAAGGGCATAGGCCTTGCTCAACTCCAGAACCGCATCCTGATAACGGCGATGCGTCTGCTTCTTGGCCTCAGGGCTGTCGACCTTTGCTGCTTCCGCCTGCTGCCACTTCAAGATCCAGTCGATGCCGTCTGCCAGCGCCTTCAGCCGCTCGACAGGCTTGCCCGTGACGCCCAGGCTGTAGTTGTGCCCGGTGAACATACCGCGGACGATCTCGTACTTCTCCAGGAGGAGGGCTACCGCTTCTTCTTCATCAATCCCCGTCTTGTCGCGGTCGGATTGGGAATACTGAGCCAGCGCCTTCTTCAGGTTGGTAGCGATGCCGATGTAATCCACGACTAGGCCGCCTGGCTTCTCCTTGAAGACACGGTTGACGCGGGCGATCGCCTGCATCAACCCATGACCGCGCATCGGCTTATCGATATACATCGTGTGCATGCAGGGCGCATCGAAGCCCGTCAGCCACATGTCGCGTACGATGACCAGCTTCAGCGGATCATCGACCTTTCGCGCCCGCTTGGCGAGATCGTCACGGCGTTTCTTGTTGCCGATATGCGGCTGCCATTCGAGCGGGTCTGACGCCGAGCCGGTCATTACGATCTTGATTGCGCCCTTATCGTCATCAAGGGAATGCCAGTCGGGCCGAAGCGCCACAATCTCGTTATAGAGGTCAACGCAGATGCGGCGGCTCATGCAAACCGCCATGGCCTTGCCCGGCAGACCTTCGATACGTTTTTCCAGATGCTCCACCAGGTCGGCGGCGATCTGGGCCAGACGCTTCTTGGAGCCGACCAGCCTCTCAACAGTCGCCCACTGCGCCTTCTGTTTCTCCTGCTCGGTCAGCGTTTCGTCTTCGAGCATGGCCTCGATCTCGGCGTCGATCTTCGGCTTTTCGTCCTCGTTCAATTCGATCCGGGCCAGACGGCTCTCGTAGTAGATCGGCACTGTCGCGCCGTCTTCCACCGCACGGCTGATGTCGTAGATATCGATGTATTCGCCGAAAATTGCCGGTGTATTGACATCGGCTGCTTCGATCGGCGTTCCCGTGAAGCCCATGAAGGAAGCGTTCGGCAGTGCCTGACGGATATAGTGGGCGTAGCCGTAGCGGCGCGTACCAGTCTCTCGATTGAGCTTGGCGTCAAACCCATACTGGCTGCGATGTGCTTCGTCGGCCATTACAATGACATTGCGGCGCTCGGTCAGGATCGGAAACACTTCCTCGCCCTTCTCCGGCGTGAACTTCTGCACCGTGGTGAAAATCACACCACCGGACGCCCGGTTCAAAAGCCTGCGCAGATCGTCACGGCTGTCCGCCTGCTCGGGCGTCTGACGGATCAGATCCTTGCACAGGCTGAAGGTGCCGAAGAGCTGGTCGTCCAGATCATTGCGGTCAGTGAGCACGATCAATGTCGGGTTTTCGAGCTCGCGCGAGCGGACGATGAGCCCGCCCAGAAAAGCCATGAGCAGACTTTTGCCCGACCCTTGCGTGTGCCAGATCACGCCGATCTTGCGGTCACCATCGGGCTTCACCGCCTCCATGGCGCTGGTGATGGCTTTACGGGCACCGTGAAACTGGTGGTAACCGGCAATGATCTTGAACGGCCCTTCGCCCTTATCGCCGAACACCGTGAAGTCACGGATCAGCGCCAGGAAGCGCTCCTTCTCGAACACACCGCGCAGCAGCGTGTCCATTTCGTAGGGGCCATGAGGCGTAAAATCGCCATCTGCCCCGGTGACCGACCGCCAAGGCATGAAGCGCTCTTCGTCTGCCGTCAGCGAGCCGATCCGCGCCAGCATTCCGTCGGACGCCACCATCACCGCATTGGTGCGAAACAGCGAGGGCACCTGTTCCTTGTAGGTCTGAAGCTGGTTATAGGCGTCATGGATCGTGGCATTCTCGCTCGCCGCATTCTTCAGCTCGATGATGCCGAGCGGCAGCCCGTTGATGAACACCATCACGTCCGGCCGCCGGCTGTATTTGCCCTCGGCCACGGTGAACTGGTTGGTCACCCAGAAGTCGTTGTTTTCCGGCTTCTCGAAGTCGATCAGCCACAACTTGTCGCCCTTGACCTCCCCATCGCCAATGCCGAATTCCACATCGACGCCCTCGGTGATCAGGCGATGGATGCGGCGATTTTCTTCGACCAGAGACGGCGTCTCGCTGATAGAAAGCTGGCGAATGGCTTGGTCGCGGGCATCTGCGGGAATGTTCGGGTTCAATCGGTCCACGGCAGCGGCCAGCACATCCGAAAGAAGCACATCGCCATAGGCCAGACGGGCGGGGGCAGAGCCATCCGGGGAAATGACCTGCGACGGCTGGTAGAGGTAACCCAGCTCCTGGAAGGTCGAGAGAACGACTTGTTCGACGAGGCCTTCGGAAAAGCCGGAATGCGCATCTTTCGCTTCGGGCTGGCTGTAAAGGATATCGTCAGTCATTCCCAAACCTCAAAGCGTTCAAGGTCTCTTGTGGAAGCAAGGGCTTCCAAGGCGGTGCGCAACTCCCGGCGTACATCGGCCTGAACACGCGGAGCGGTCTTGAGATCTTCAACCTCCGGCAAGGACGCAAGCCACACGATCTCAAATTCGCCCGGCGTCAGCCGCTCCACCTCAGCCTGAAGCAATCCCTCCAAGGTTTCGCCCCAGACATCCTCATCGAAATAAGGGCCGTTCTGCTGCTCATGGCAAAACTCGTCCCAAAGGCTGCGGTAGCGATAGTCGCCGCCGTAGATTCCGGAAGCGGAAATCCGCTGCAAACGATGAACCAAACGTCTAGCGGCTCGCTGTTTTACTTCCTCAGCCAGATTGAACACAGCCGTCTGCGCCGCCTCGGGGAGATCGTAGGCATCAGACATCGCTGCTTTCCTCGGCCTCATAGGCACCGCTATCGCCCAAGACCGCAGATACGTTCAGCTTCAAGACCCGCTTGTGAAAGGCGCGGTAGTAAGCTTCCAGCGTCTTTGATATCCAGGCTATAAACTCCGGCCAAGACGCCTCATCAAGGGGGTCGGTTACGCTCCTATAGCTTACAATCCGGCATGCGCGGCGAGAGGGAAGCTCCATCCAGGCGGGAGCGTGTCCGAGCTCGGCTTCGATGGCAACCTGATCCGCCTTCAACTGACCGAAGAAAGATTTGGCATTCTCATCCCCCAGATAAAGCTCAACCGCGATGCGGCTTTTCTGAGAGTCGAGAATTGCACCCAGATGCATCCCCGTTCGGCCTATGGAGTAAGTGGTCCAATGCTGCGGCCTCGGCTTGCGGGACCGCAGAAAAGCATGTCCTTCAAGCGCCTTCTGAAGTGCGACCCAGAAATCCAGTTGCACCTTCTTGGTTTCAGAAAGGGCTTCACTTTCGATCCGCCGGCTGGCTTGGGTTATGGAGCGTGTCCATTCATTCGGCTTGGACACGATGTTGAACTTCGGTGCAGCGATGCTGTCACCAATACGCCAAAGCTCCACCTCCACCCCAAAAAACTTGAAGCGCTCGTCGGTGATCTCGTTCAGCCAATCCAGCGCGGCGCGATGTTCTTCCGTGAACCGTGAGGCGATCCAGACAATGGTCACCGTCTGAAGACCGGCCGCATAGGTCAGCAGTTGGCCGAGATGGGAATGGTCCGTACGCTCCAACTGGTTCTCGATCAGCACCCAGGAGTCATCGATCAGATCTTTGCAGAGAAGATCGGCCCGGAACGGTCCCACCTCGCGCTCGCGGGCCTCAATCTCCAGCTCCATGCTTAGGGCTTCCGCAAGAGCGGTGATGTTTTCCGGCTGCGCGAGCCAGGGCGTGAAATCCTGCGACTCTGATTTCCAGATATCGCGAAGCTCAACTTTCGTCAGACGACCGAGTGTGATCATGCGCTCTCCGAAGTATCAATCAGGACAAAGCCCTTCAAGCCGCGCTCCTTCGCGTACCCACGCAAAGGATCAGCATCCTTCAACCTACCCAAGCCATCTGAACCTTCGCGCAAGTAATTGATGTGAGACGGTAATTCAGAGCGCGGAGGAAAATCTGGCGCATCGCCAAGATCATCGACTTTTAACAGTGAAGCGGCCAGTTGCCGCGACGTCCGCAGCATTCCACCACCAGCATCGGCGGGCGATCCTGAGTTGAACTTGCCACCCGCACAGTGACAGACCAAAAGATGCCAAGGCACACAGATAGGAGCGAGCGCCGCCAAGCTGTCCTTGCCAACTGCTTTGACTGCAGTTGCGTCAGCGACAAGACAGCCCTGCGGTGAAATTGGACCCCCGCCGATAAAGTTGTAGACAGGCCAAGCCCTCAATGTCGGCCATTTCTTGCTGACGAAGTAAAAACAGTAGGCTGAGTTTAGGCCGTCGTTCTTCGCTTGTGAAAGCAGCTTGTCGATCTGCCCAATTGTCGAGCCCTTCTTGATACCGTATCGTTGCAGTGGGGCGAAGGTTTCGGCAGGAAGTTTTATTCTTTTTGCCTGGACCCGCATTCCAAACCAGCTTCCTGCTTGGCCAATCCACCATTCCCAATCGGAGCCGTTCACGCCTTCGTCTGTCTTGTTGAAGGCTTTGATCTTCACCTTTGTGGGATGTCTGGTCGCAAGATCCAGGAGAATTGTCTCAGTTATCGTTTCCTCGGAGAAGGCGAGCCCTGACGTTTGCGCGAGCTCTATGCGCTCCCAGACCCAGCTAGCGATTTTCTGAAACGAATAGCAAAGATCGGACGTCACTGCGCCGCCTCCATCAGGTATTCCGCTTCGGACAGGCGGATTTCGCCATACATCAGCTTTGGGAGGAGTAGTTCGCGGGTGGCTGCGAGGGTGCGGTTTTCAAACAGCTTGCTGACAATCAGATTGAAGATGGGAGTGATGACCTCTTCAAAGGCCGCCTCCACCGGGCCCGGCGCTACGGCAATCTCCAATCGCTTCATGTCTTCCTTAGTCACATGCCCAAGACCGGTGGTCTGTTTGTTTCGCGCCAATTCGGCAAATTGCGGCATCAGAGCTTTGAGAAGTACATAAAGTGCCGCTCTTGAGCGGGTGCCATTTTCCCTAACCGCGAATATGTGCTGGTTGAGCCATGCGTCGCCGCCGATCCACACAAACGCATCAATTGACGTATCTGGATTGCCCGACCACGAAAACAGCAGTTCACCGTCGGAGATCCGATACCTTTCTCCCAGCGCTGTAGCGGTGCGTTTTGTGCTGCTCGTAACGCCATTTTTGAGTTCGGCGATTTTCACCACCGGAAGCGCATCAGGACCATCAGAGAAGTGCATGTTCTTGTACGCTGCACCATTGACCCAGTTTGCCTGATCCAGGAGAGGCTTGCTTTCCCACCCCTCCGGCAACCCATCATCCCCAAGCGCGGCCGGGAACAGATCGGCAAGAGCTTGTGCCCGCTCTGCATCCTGCACGAGGCCGCCCATGATGGTGAGGGGATCGGTTGCGCCTTCCAGTTTGCGGCGGGTGGGGCCGAAATCCACGAAGCAGTCGCGGAAGACCGCTTGCGCCATCGCCTCCAGCGTCTCGTTCATCCGCCGGTTCAATTCGATCTTGTCGTCAAGGGAGCCGAGGATGCGAGCAATCGATATTTGCTCTGGCATTGGTGGAAGGACAAACGGAAGCAATCCGAGGATTGTTGTGTTGAGGTTCGGCATCGTCGCCCCAACCGCATGTTGAACTACCCATGCCTTCGCCGCCGGATGAGCCAGGTAATATGCTGCGTACTCAGGAAGCACGTGGCCTTCACCGAAGCGGATTCGCAAGCAACCTGTGCCACATAGCCAACCGTCATTATTCGGCCTAACGAGTGAGCGCTTTTCGACGTCTCCACGACGGCTATAAACGATGTCTCCGGTTCGGAGACGGTAGCGCGTCAAGCGTTTAGCATCTTCGACACTGATCCTCGCTATCCCTTCTTCCGAGATGGCATTGTCGCCAATGTTCTGCGGCATAACAGACGGGATGCCCTGTTCCACATAGTCAGCGGCATGAAGTTGACTTCCGAACGGACCAGTCTGGACGTCGCCACCCCCACGTGCTGCGATTTCCGCTACGGTGGTGACTTGCCAACCGACAGGCACTGGAAACAAAGGCTCAACCATTAGTTCGCACCTGCGATAGCAAAGACGAAATCCTTTCTTCCAACTTCCGCCCCTGCTCAAACTGGTGCGATAGCGTCTCCCTCAGCCCCTCAAATTTCTCCGCGAACGTCACCCCATCATCCTCGGCATCCGCTGCCCCCACATAGCGCCCCGGCGTCAGCACGTGGCCATGGCTTCGCACCTCATCCAGACTGGCGGATTTGCAGAAACCCGGCTCGTCCGCATAGTCCGCCCAGCCATTTTTCGCCCGCGTTTCCGGCTTCGAGCGCCAGCGATGATAGGTGTCTGCGATCTTTTCGACATCCTCTGCCGTGAACTCGCGGCGCACGCGGTCCACCATGAAGCCGAGCTTGCGGGCATCGATGAAGAGGATTTCGCCGCGCCGGTCACGGTGGCCATTGGCGCTTTTGTCGCGGGCAAGGATCCAGAGGCAGGCGGGGATCTGGGTGGAATAGAAAAGCTGGCCCGGGAGAGCCACCATGCAATCCACCTGATCCGCCTCGATCATCGCCTTGCGGATCTCGCCTTCGCCGGATTGTTGAGAGGACATGGAGCCATTGGCCAGCACCACACCCGCCGTCCCGCGCGGGGCAAGGTGGTGGATGATGTGCTGCAGCCAGCCGAAGTTGGCGTTGCCGTTTGGCGGCCTGCCGAACTTCCATCGGGCATCCTCCGCCAGCCGCTCGCCGCCCCAATCGGAAATGTTGAAGGGCGGGTTGGCGAGGATGAAATCGGCCTTCAGGTCCGGCAGTTCATCGCGGTGGAAACTGCCCTCGTTGTTCCAGCGGATATCGGCATCGATGCCCTGCACGGCGAGGTTCATCTTGGCCAGACGCCAAGTGGTGTGGTTGATCTCCTGGCCATAGACGGCAATGTCATTGCGCCGCCCGCCATGCTCCTCGATGAACTTTTCCGACTGCACGAACATGCCGCCCGAACCGCAGCAGGGGTCATAGACGCGGCCTTTATAGGGCTCCAGCATCTCGACCAGGGTGCGCACCACGGAACGGGGCGTGAAGAACTCGCCGCCGCGCTTGCCTTCCGAGCTTGCAAAGCCCGAGAGGAAATATTCGTAGACCCGGCCCAGCAGATCCTTGGCCGTATCCTTGCTGTCATGCAGGCCAATGTTGGAAAAGAGGTCGATGAGCTCGCCCAGCATCGTCTTGTTCAGCGTCGGGCGGGCATAGTTCTTCGGCAGAACGCCCTTCAGCCCCTCGTTCGACGGGAAGCGCTCAATCGCCTCCATCGCCTCATCGATCAGCTTGCCGATCTCGGGCCGTTTGGCATTGGCCTGTAGATGTCCCCACCGGGCCTCCTTCGGCACCCAGAAGACATTTTCCGCGAGATATTCCTCCGGGTCTTCCGCATCCGCGTACTTGTCAGCGATCAGCTTCGCATGAAGCCCGTCAAAGGCATCGGAAATGTATTTCAGGAAAATGAGGCCAAGCGCGACATGCTTGTATTCGGAAGGCTCCAGATTGCCCCGGAGCTTATCTGCAGCCTTGAAAAGCTCGGCCGTGAAGCCGAGGTCACCATTATTCTCTTTCGCCACCAGGGCAGTCTCCCCAAATCATTTTGGGGGACAATAAGATAGCGGCTCTGGATGTGTAAAGGAGGGACTACGCGTTCGAGTTGCGGTGCACGTGGGGGCGGAAATTATTGCCGGTGTAGATGGGACTGTTTGGGGTCGACATCAGACGGGCAGCATTCGGAGCAAGCACAGCTCCAAGCGGGCGTTCAGCACTCCAAGCGCAACGCGAGGCTCCCCAGGCGCGCTTTTTGTCGGGCTGGCTTTCCCGCAGTTCGCGACCTTTCGGACGGCGGCGCGGCGGCAGAAGGTCGGCCAGGGGGATGGTTCTGGTGAATAGCCAGCGCTGATCGACGCCTAACTCGTCGAGCCTGACGATAGATCCTCTCGCAATTTCAGGTCACTAGCCGGGAAATCCGCGCTCTCGCCGACCGCGTGACACCCATAGAGAAAATCCTCCCCAAGCCAGCGTTTGTCCTTGGCAATTCCGTCGAGCGCGAAGCGAAAGCTCAACTGCGCCGAAAGATCGGTCCAGTCTTCGGGTGTTAGATGCAGGGCCGAGATCCAATCGTGGACGTAGCGGCATTCATCAAACGCGATGACGTCCACAAACATAGGCGTCACTTTGGTTTCGGCTACATATCGGAAACGCCGGGTCTCACGCACGTTCGGGTGAGTTGGGTAGGCAAGCTGGGCGAATGTTGGATAGAAGCCGATTTCGGACGTGGGGACATCGCAAAGGAAAGGCATACGTGCCCGGTACGGAAACTGGCTGATGCGCTGCATCGCTTCTGACCACAATATGTGGTCCTCGCGCCACGCGTAGTAGACGGCCATAAGGTCTTTAAGGTCCTTGATATGCGGAATGGGTAGCTTACCAACCAAGGCTCGGTGCCAATCCTTGATCAGCTTATCGGCGCCAGCGGGAGGCGGCCCAAAGTTGCTATCAACCGGATAGAAACCACAGGCGGCCAACGTCCAGAGTAATGAAAAACGCTCAGATTCGCCAATAGCGTCGCCATCGCAATCCACATGCTCGCTCATCGCCTCTTCGTCTAGGTCACCTCCCGCATCCCAGATCTTGTCGGCAACGTCCATCTCATCGTCAGTTTCATCGACGGCTACGTCTGGATCGTCGAATTCGTCATTGTTGTTGCTTCCAAGCGCCTCTTCGTTGAAGACGACCAGGCGCTTTCCACGAGCGATGGCCGCCTTGAGGTCGTCGTTGAAGGCAACCTTCCACAGGTCGCTGCTCAGCAGGCGAGCCATCGGCGCGATAATAGTCGCTAAGTCCATTAGGCTTCGCGTGATGAACAGACCATAGTAGCGATCAAAGTTAGCCCTGACCTCGTCGATGAAATCCTCGGGTGGCTCGTCGTCGCCCCATTCTTCCACGGCTTCGCGCGAGAGATTGAACAAATAGCTATGGGCTTGGGCCCCCTCCACGCTGCCTCCCTCTTCCGACTCCAAAAAGCTCTTAGGGTAGAGGTAGGCGGCGACGAGGAAGCTATAACGATCAAGATCCTCAGCGGCGGAAACGTCCGGCCGGGCGAAGTTGCTGACGAGCACTCCTAGCGGAGCCAACGCGCAATGCCGGAACATTGTGGCCAGGACGCGGGCGGTGTTGGAACTGCGGCTTGGAAACGGGCCACAGGCATCGAAGTAAACGATGTCGAAACGCCGTGGCGTGCCGATGAAATAATCCTCAATACTCGCCGGAATGAATTTTACGCCGCGTGCCTTCAGCTCGCGCAGAATGGCGAGACCCTGGCTCGCGACCTTCTCCTCGACCTCGAACGCCCAGATGTTCTCAGGCCGCACCCCCAGCTCCAGCAGTACCCCAAGATCGTTCTGTGGTTCTGGACCCGCAAGGTAAGCAATGGTGATCTCGTCTGGTTTCCGAGTGCCTATGGCCGAGGCGCGGAACGTTCGCCAAGAAATTAGGTCTTCGTCCTCGCAGGCCTCGCCTGCTAGTTGGTCGCCCTCAATCTCGCTGTTTAGCAGGGCTTCACGCACGCGCTCTGGATGGTCGCTCGGCACGATCGCCGCAGCGTCGCGTCGCGACGTCACCAGTTGGACGGCATGGGTGAGGGAAAGTCTCCGGGCTTGGTCTTTGGTGGGCTGGTTGTAGGATGGGGGCTGGGAAGCAGACATCATCGCTCGATTATGTGAGGTGTCGGTTTTGGCTAGCGATATTTTCGGCTGCGACTGTTGCCAAGCGTCGGAGCCGGCAATCGTAGCCAGTCCATCTGACAGATGTTGTTGCAGTAAAAGCTAAGGCCGCGAAGTTCCAGGAAGATCCATCCGCTAGCTGTACCTGGTAAAGTTCAGTCTCAGCACACGCGGCTACGACCTGGACCACGTCGCAACATCCTATCTCTACGGGGTCTCTACATCAACAGCATCTAGGTCGTCGTCAAGGTCCGCAATCGAAACGGCATGTTTTCCCTTGCCGGCTTGCTGCAAGTTCCGTTTTAGCGACCTCAGGGTATTTACATAGTAGGATTCCGCTGCTCGCCAGTGACGGAAGATACGGCATCGAATTTTCGAGACGAATACCTGCGGCTCCAGAGCTAAGAAGAGCGCGGAAGTCGACGAAATGTTGTCAAATATTTCATCTCTCAGTTCGTTGCCTTCAGGCAAGTGCGAGGGGTTAAAATTCTCAAATACGAAGTTGCGAATGGCTTCTTTGTGCATACGCCATTCTCGACCTCCAACCTCTACTGCCTTGTTGTCGTCGTATGTGTGCTCAGGGCCTGACGTCCGCAAATATTTGAACATCTCGTGGGTGCCGTGGTCAAACATTTCGCTTGAGATTATTACGACGTCTACGTCTGAGGTCTCGGCGAAGGGCTTTCCGAATTTCTGGGGAGACGGGCTGAATCCAAGCTTTGCGCTCCCAACTATGCAGACGTCCTGGTAGCCGATCTTGAACCGATCGGCGACCTGCTCGCGAAAAATCAGATACTTCATCGGACTGCTTGCGAACACGAATGGAGTACCCTCCAGCAGGAAAACCTTCGCTACGACATCGAAATTGTCCATCGCTAGGAGTAGCGACTTCAGGTCATCCGACTCAAGCTTGCTCGTGTTCAAGAGCAGTTCGAGCAACTTTTTCTGATCGGCCTCCGGTGCCTGTTGTCCAGATTTTGCCATTCATTGCCCTCCCTGGCGTTAGATATTAAGATTCCGTCGTGATAGCAAATAGCATCAGTCAGCTGGATTTGCGGAAGAGCGCCACAACAGTACCAATTGTCGACTTCCAGATAGATGCGGCTTACATGAAGTTTCTGAAATCGTACACTTCATCGACCATCATCGGATTCCGCTGGATAATGTCGGCAAACGCCTTGGAGTAGCCTAGGGTCACGGGCAGCTTCTTGTAGAGTGTATTGTTGTTCCAATCCATTTTGGTGAGGCCGAGGATCCCGGTGCAGGTCGCATGCCAGCCACCTTCGCCCGAGAATCGGCGCACCAGGACCGGCGAGGGCGTGGGCTTGAGCGCACCCTCCTTGTAAACATCCTTCGTCGGCCCCTGCGTGTGCACTCCCTTCACGCTCCCCTGCGTCCAGAGCAGCGCCTCGTTGGAACTGACCGGGATATACGTGCCGCGCGTGACGGGATACCCGTCGGGCTTGTCGTACATGTTGTAACGTATCCCCTGCCACGGCACGTTGCGCACGATCTGGACCAACTCGACGTCGGTGCCGTCCCGGAAGCTATCTATGGCGCCGAGAATTTCCTCTTCCTTGAACTCGGTGTTCTTGTGAACGGTGATCCTGCTCGGCGACTTGCCGAAATGAGCGCGTTGATAAATCTCCAAACTGCGGGACAGAACAGCCTGCATGTCCAGGTATGAAAGGTACGGGTTCTTGCGCTTGTCGAGTGAACTCGCGCGAGTGTCGAAAGCTACAAAGCGAAACCCCGTTCCATCGGGATCGAACACTTGGCTGCAGCAGGTTGTGTAATGGCTGCCCGCGCCATCTGATTTCATGGCATAGCTAATACCGATGAAGGCCTCGTCGGAATTGAGACCTGCCAACTTCCAAGGGACCCCGCCAGCCTTGGCATAGGCCGCTACACTTAGGCCCCACATGACATTAGCGCGGCATGTCCGGTCGAAGCTGTTCTGACGCACGATCTGGATCGGGATGTCGGACGGTGCGCAGTATGCTTTTAGGTAGTCGTGAAAGTCGAAGTTCTCACCTTCAAAGCAGGTGGCCCAACTGGGCGGCAGATAGATCAGCGCGACATCGAAAGAACTGCGCAAAGTTTTGAGCCGGGCGATGCACTGGAACAGTTCGGCCGCAAGGCGCTCCTTGGCGCCATCGCGCGCATACTCATCCAGTGCGTCCGGAAACGACAGCACCAGGCGCTCTTCCTCCGGTGCGATAGGTATTCGAAAGAGCTGGGAGAAGCCGGGATAGTTCGGATAATAGTTGGTGGCCTCCCGTGGTCTGGCAGGACGCTGGAGCTCCGCGACGAGGCCGCGGAGCTTACGCATTTCCCGCTCGGGCGCGAGCAGCGCTAGGCGCAGGCTGCTCGGAGATGCGTAGCGCATCCCGTAGGGGCCGTGCGCGATCAGCCCCATCAATGGATGCTTGCCCAGCTTGTCGCCTGCGAACCGCAGGTCTGGTTCGGGCACGGCAGCATACCCGGCAACTTCAGAAATAAGAGCACTCATGCAGTGAGCCTCCTAGAGAATGCCGTGCGGGTGCTGACCTTGAAGGTCGGGTTCTCGGCATCGTCGCCGTTCTCGAACGGGCGGAAGGCAAGATCGGCATTGCGCCGATCGCTGTCGAGTATAATATTCGTCCATGCCTGCAGTAGTTCGTTGTGCTTACCGTTGAAACGCTTGGCTTTGCGCTCATCTAGGAAGTTAGTCGCGACCGCGCGCGCATGCGGCGGCCAAATCCAGATGTCCGGCTCCAGCAATAGCCAGTCGCGCCCTTCCTTGCGGTCGAGCGACACGCGCAAGGACTCTGCCCAACGAACCTTGTCCGGCTCAAGTCGAAACTCGGTAACCGGACTGAAAAGCCCCGAGATTGTTCCGGAAGTTTTGCCGACGATTTGCTGCAAGGGGCTCAAGCTCCCCACATCCTCCGCATAGGGATCGGCAATGATGAACCCGGAAGACGGCTTCATCCGGGGTAGCAAGGGACGCCCCCTCGTCAGCGCCAATATCAAAGCCTCTTCGATGAAGGGCTTGAAGTGCAGATTCTCGGGCGCCTGATAGTCTGCAGGCAGCGCGGTTTCGCTTAGGCCTGAAAGCTTGTCACCAAAACATTCCTCAATGTCGCGCCTTGCCCCCCAGCACCAGACGCTCGCGCCTTTAGTCACGACGATCGACTGGCGCCACTCGCGCACCGCATCCCGTAAGTCTGCCCATTCCTGTGGCACCTTGAATGTCAGCTCTAGGCAGCGCGTAGGCAACTGCACCGGTAATCCATTCAGGCGTATCAGTGGCTTGGCGCCTCCAACGGACGGCAGCGGGATTTGCACGCTGGTCAACTGCGCTTTGCGCACCTTAGCATCAACCGCGGCAGGCTTACCGTCGATGCTGCGCCACAGCCGCGACATGAAAGCGTCAAATGTTTCGATCTCGACGTACGACGCTTTCACGCCCGCACTCACGGCTCTCTCAAGCAGGGCTGCTACCGCTGGATGTACGGGCGAGCCTTTCATCCCAGTCCAGTATAGGCCCTGTGGAAACGGGTTAGGCGCACTGAGAACATCGCTCATGAGTTCCATGACGCTGGCATCCCGCCCGCTATAGCCGCAAACGACCAAGCCGAAGCGCGTTCCCGAAGCAACGAAAGCTTTCGACAGTTCGTCGTTCTGCGTTGCCAAGTCGGCGCTCAAATTCTTCAGGCTTTCGAACCTGAAGTCACCGTGTAGCTTGCAGTAGAACGGGTACTCCTCGTTGAGGAAGGCGTTGGCGGCGGACCCTGTCCCTTCCAAGGAGTATGCCTGCAGCGACCCACCGCCGACTTCGGCTACCGCCCGCTCCACGACGCTATCGAAGTTGGTCGTAAAGACGGCTCGGCACATGCCGGCGGTCAGCAGGCCGCCGAGCACCCGGTTGCCGATCGACAGAGTTACCTTTTCTTCGGATAGGATGCCCCTGAGATAGCGGCGCTGTCGCTCATGGTCCGCACCGAATATCTTCCAGAAATAGGTCGAGTATTCTTCGTCCGACCACAAAGCGGGAAAGCCGCGGGAGTCCATGAAGGACTGAATAGTGGATCTAACAGCATCGTTCTGGACATCCTGCGGCGACACCTCGCGGTTCTCTTCGCGTATGTAATAACGGCGCTTCATGTCCCAGATTATGTCACCGGCTGTAGGCAGGCCGGCCGTACGTGATGCGCCCGCGCCTAGAAACCATGCGAACTGAGCTGGACGTTCCGAGATCAAAGAAATGAGCTCTGACTGAATCATGATCCTCGTTGCGCTTCTTTGGAGTCCGTCCCTACTTTGCGAATCTGGATTAGCTACAACGGTAAGTTATAGGGTATCTCGTGTTCACGTCTATTGGATCCGACTCATACAGATGTTTTAGCAACGCTCAGCTCGAAAGATTTCACTGTGTCTCCCATCCCAGCCCGCCAGGGGCTAGTGGGCTGGATCGAAATTAAACGCGACGAGATTTCAACAAAACATAACGTCTGCTTCTAGACCCTCAAACGTCGGATCCGATTGGCCGAATTGGAGACGCAAAGCGGATACTATTTCCGGCGCTGGTATCTGCAGAGTTTGTGAGGTGGATTTGCAATCGCCGATTTGCGTCTTCACCGTCTCAGTCATTCTGTGGCAAGAACTATTGCCATAGATCGAGTAGCAACGGGGTGGGGAAAATGACCGAGAACGATTCTGAAAGCGCCCAGGCAAAAACGCAGAGCCAAAAGATCAGGAGCTTAATCCGGCTACTGGCGTCATCAGTAATGGCGGCGCTTATGATGAGCCTTATAGCAGGATCGGCCTCCGATCTTCTTTATAGGTTTTGGAAGCCAGAACAGGTCGCCGTCTGGCAGCTTTCTGACATCGACCATAAAGCGATATTGGACCGCCTCGAGAAATCAAGCGCGGATGCCGCGACATTGAAAGAGATGGTGGCGGACAATCCCAAGGCCGTGCAACTGGTGGAGACCCTGAAGGCGGATATCTCCGCAACAAAGGAATTGCTGCGTTCCCTGCCTTACGTTGAGCGCAGCGCTTCTCTTGATTTGGTACCCGATGTGTTCAGCCCTGCTCACGCCCAACAAGTGGCTCAGACGGCGCCGGCCGAAGACCACTCGCTCAACATGTTTCTTTACATCATCCTCGGGCTGGTCTCATTCGTGCTGGTTGTGTTCTGCCTGATGTATGTCTTCTCGACGGACAAAACGAAAACCGCCTTTGCAGAAAAAACAATCACTACGATAATCGGCTTCGCGCTCGGCATGTTGACCGGCTCTAATACGGGAAAACTTAGGTAGCTTCGGAAGCAGCAGGAGCTACGGAGTAAACTTTGGGCTTACTGCGGAAATACGCCCGGCGCCGCCGTTTCTTAGCGCCGATGCGCCATGTATGTGATGCAACGATATCGCGATATGTCTCGAACCCCTCCTCACTCTGCGGGGTCCGCTCTTCCGCATAGAATTCATCCACACGCTCTTGCAGAACCTTGGTGTCACCTTGCTCAAGGCTGCAATTGAATATGTCGATTGCCTCGGCGGGTGGACGGGTCTTTTCATCATTAAGAGAGAATCCTGCCTCAGCTACTGCCACCAGAAGGCCATCGAAAGCAACCCTGAGCGCTTCGGGGTCATTTCCCGACAGGCAGATGTCATCCATATATACGGACACGGTTATCGAGGGGTCGAGTCCGCGCAGATAGTTGCCGACCGCAGATTTGGATAGAACCAGCGTCGCAAGGATGGGCGATTGAACGAACCCGTAAGGAATGACATAGCCGCCGCCATAATACGGGTTCTTTACCGTTGACCACTTCGCATAATATTCGGCACGGAAGATGCCCAGGTCTTTAAGCACGCGCTTCAGGCGGTTGCGCTGAATGCTGTAAAAGAAGCGGGTTATGTCAATGCGGCAGAAATACTTGTTCGCGCGATGCCGGTGCAGCGCAAGGACGTGAGAACCGTCCTTGAAATGATAGATGAAGCTATCGAAGGTGTGCGCCTTGTTCACTTGGCGTTTGATGTCAAATCCAAGCTTCTCCGAAAACGGATTGGGCGCGTAGATCGGCTTCCCGTTGCGCATAAAGGAATATAGGAAGTTTTCGAACTGTACGGCCATAGTTGACAACCTTGCTGAGCAGATCCAGAGCGACATTGATAATCTCCAGAGAGATGTACACGCCGGTCAGAACCGCTACAGCAAGGTCGAGACGCTTTTGAATTTTATTCATGGCGAATCCTCCATTGCGAGACTTCAGCAAACTGCAACCCATGTTTAACCATGGAGTCGTCAACTGAGAGAACAGGGAAGTCTCGAAGCTCGTACATCAGGACAACCCGAAGGTCGACTATCAGTAGAGAGCCGTGGAGCCGCAGCCTATTGCTAAAGTCCTCTGATATATATTTGCGGGAAGTTGCATTTTCAACTCCCTGCAAGTGACCTCTTGAGATATTTTTTCGGTCATTGCGCTAATTCTTTCCAAGCCAACGCCGCAATCAGGCCCACCAAGAGGACAATCAAAAGGAACAGCGCCAAGCGATGTCTTGCTTTAGCGTTCTCTCGATGAATCTCCAGTATTTTGTCTACTGTTAGGTGACGATGCGGCATTGGAACGTCTTTAATTGGCGGCAATGGCCCCTGCTTTAAAAGCGCGAACAAGATAGCCACGAAACACGCCATCACAAATGCGGCGAGCGTCAAAGGCGAATTTACCGATTCAATAGCTGACCACATGGCACAGCAACTCCATTCCTGCACCTCGTATTAAAGTGCTTGGCTAATTCTCTCGATTTTTTGCTTACGAAGTCAGCTTATTAAAAACGCCGGACACAACTGAATCGTTCACTTATCAAAGCGTGGCACTTCGTTATTGAGTGCTGGTTACACGGTTTAACTCTACAAGCATTGCGCCAATCTTCCGAGTTTCCAAAACATCGCGAGCGCCTATCGAGTCCCAAATGAATTCGGGCTCTTTTCTGCTCCCGTTTGGTGAATGTAGAAATGGTCGCCGAAACAATCAGAATAGTCATGACGGCTGGATTTCGCGGCAGCTTTCGTAGTAACATATTGTTTTTACAACATTTTACTTCTGTCAATGTCGAGCGCATTCTGGAGCGCATTTGAGTATGCGGAAACAACGAAAGAGAAAATTTTCGTTGCAATTGTTTGCAAGACGAAAGTTTTTGAGTCAAACGGCGCGATAAACTTTGAATACTTGAGTTTAATCGTATCGGGTCAAGCACCCAATGAGGTATTTTCTGCAATACCGCCGATTTCTCGCAGTAGTCCCTGTCAATGTAATTTATACCTACTCCACAGCTATATTTGCCGTATGCCACCGGAGCCGGAGAAGAGGTCAATGCAATTCCGCGCGCGTAAACGCTCTGCAGGTCGTGAACGACGCCGCATGATGGAATTTCGATATGTGTGAAGAGATGCATGGCCCGGCTCTTTCACCAAAAAACAAAAGTAAAGAACATCGGGCTGCTTGCTGCGCAAAATATCATAACGCGGACGCCCCACAAGGGGGCTAACTAGGTCGGCGCCGAGGCCGGTACCACATGCCCCCCACCTGCTCGCTGAAAATGCTGTCAGATTTATTTTCGAGTCGAGGAAAGCGTTTAAACTTTGAGTCTCAGAGGCACCGTCAAGTGGCGCCGCGCAAATTGGCTACCCACCTAGCCGAAATGCAAAAGGTCCACGAAGGGCTTGTGCATTTGATTTCATGCGGTTTGACTTTCTCTCTGCAGATGTCTTTCGCCCCGTGCATCTTCAGATAGATCGGCAGCGGCATTCGGATGGTCTCCATGCCGGCATCAGCTTACGGGCGCTCACAGATTCCCTTTTTAGCGGCGACCCATTACCCATCCACATCTAGTAGTTGCATTATGACTGACGGTAATGCACGATTTCGGCGCAGTGCGAGAAGGGCGTCAAACCTCCGACATGGAGGTGCAAAGCGGAAATAATTTCCGTCCTCGTTCGGCTCTCTTCACCCACGACATTGCGCCTGCATTCGCCGACACCGCTTTCGGATCGAGTGGATGATCTTCTCCAACAGCCTCGCCGGATCACCAGCCGGAGCCTCGACGTGTGGCACCACCTCATCGCATGCGGCACTGACACGCTCGGCGAGTTCTTGCACCCGCCTCACCGTCGATGCACTGCTCAGTCCAACCTCGTCGGCCAGCCCCTGCCAGTCTGCGCGCCGTAAATCCGAAGCGTTGAACCGTCCAGCGATTCCCTGAGCCAGGCTCTGATCGATCTGCCGATAGACGGCTGCGCACATCAGATCATACAGTGGTGCCATCTTCGCGGACCCACCAGCACCGATCAGGACGGAATAGTTCTTGGCATGCGAATCCGAATTGCAGATCAACACGTTGAAGATGACCGCATCTAGAAGCGTTAAACGTGCGGAAGGCGAGACGAGATCGCTGATAGCACCGAACATCATTTTCAGGGTCACGCCGCGTCCTGTCGAGGATCGCTCGTATTTTTGCGACGGGAAGTGACCCGTTAGCTGGCAAAGATCTTCCTGATGAAGCCGACGGATCTCGCCTTGTGGATCGGTGAAACGGTCATAGCGCTCGACCAGCAGATAGCGTCGGTTACCCGCGATCCCGATCGTCGCTTCGGCTGCGTCCAGCCCGCAGGCACGCGCCAAGGCAAGGCAGAAAGCTTCGTTCTCGACACTGCCCGCAAGCCGTCTTGAATCCGGCTTCAGAATATGACTTGAGGGTGTCCCATCGACAGGAATGGAGATGGCACCGCCCTCATCCACAAAGACCGGCAGCTTCTCTTGAACGCCCGCGAGAGACATCGAGACGCCGCGTTCGCCGACCAGGAAAGGCTTTGCCGGAAGCTCGTCCAGGATGCGCTCCAATGCCCCTAGATCCGGCAGGGGCTGGAGATGAATACCCGGCTTACGGGGAGCACCAATCGACAATGCGCCGGCCGTGTCCCTCCCGATGTGACCGAGCAGGCCAACGATGTCCTGGGGGGACACCTTCAGCCGCTGGCCGATTTCGGCGAGATGGGTTTCCGGGAGCAGATTGGCGAGCCAGGGCAGCAGCCTGTCGGCAGCAACCGGGCCTGAACGGAGCGGCATGGTGAGCGATACCGGGAAGGCTGAGCGGCGCGCTTCCCAACTCGGGTCATAGTCCAGTCGCCACTCGCTGTCGAAGGTCAGATGGGCGACGGGGAAGGTTTCGTAGAAGATCGTCGTCATCGACGTTCACCGAAGGTCGGTAAGAAGCCCAGGTCATCGTCAGGCGAGGTCGTCGCTGCTTGGACCGTCCGGAGATCGCCGATCTCGATGCCGACAGTGCGCGCTACGATCAGGGACTTTTCAAGCTGGCAGCTCGGCTTGCCGGATTCGAGCTCGACGATGAAGCGCTCGCCCGTGCCGGACCGAGCGGCCAACTCGGTTTGCGTCCAACCAAACGCCTTACGTTTTTCCCGAATGGCAGCGCCGAAATCGCGTGCGGACCTGAACATCGCGCATCTCCTGAGTTGGCTTACCGTACAGGAAGATTTTTCGAAGATCAATATGATCCTTACCGATCGGGAAGCAGGCAAGGATGACCACAAAAATCACCCCGATCGGGAAGTTTCCCGTCGCCGCACGACGTCGGGAATAGGGCCCTTGAGATCCGAGTATCGCGTGTGGTACACCTGCGGGTATCGTAATTTCCCGAACGGGAGCAGAGGCTTACGAGAAACCCTTGTTTCTCAGGTATCGCGGGCCTAATTGGCGGAGAGTCCCACCCTCTCCGCCAGTTTGGTCCTTCGGCCGTAAGGCTTTTCCCGATATCTGCTAAATATGTTCTATCTTCGATGCCGGTGGGGAAATTGGCTAGGGCCACACCCGAGGCACAACCTCGCTATCAGGCTTCGTGAAGAAGGCAGCGGGGAGATCCCGCCGCATCCATTTAGTGTAGATCGACCCTGCGCCAGGGCATCCGCGAAGGATGGATGTTCTGGAGGAAGCTGACAATGTCTCTTCTCCCATACGTTCCGCGACGGCTGGCACCTATTAGCACGACTGGCTGTCCGAGCCGGAGGCTGAGAGCGGAAACAACCTTGTCAGCTTGGTGGCGTTTAGAGATCACATAGTCCTGCACCGCCGCGACCGCAAAGTTGACGCCTTGCTCTCGGATAAGGGCTATTTGCCATTGAGCCATCAGTTCGCCCTCTTTTTGATGGTTGTCTCTTGCTCACTTCCAAGATGCTTCCGGCGTTTCAGCACTTCGCTTACGCGGCCTGGATTAACACCGTAGCTCGCCGCGATATGGTGCTGGAATTCACCAGACCAGTGGCGCAACCAGAAACATACAGCATCATTAAAGGACAACCTTGATGGCTGTGGATATTCCGTCTGAATAGCCCCTAGATTTGTAGACACCTTCTTTCCCAATTTTGAGGCAGGAAGAGCATCATGAGCAAATCGAATTTCAGGGAAGATTTTAAGTGCGACGCCGTGCGTCAAATCACGGAGCGAAGCTATCCGGTTGCGGAAGTTTCTCAGCGCCTCGGGTCCACCAGCATTCCCTACATGAATGGAAGAAGTTCGCGGCGTCGAACGTCAAGGGCAATGCCGAGGCTGAGGAGATCAGGCGGCTGAAGAAGGAACTGGCTCGCGTCACCGAAGAGCGAGACATATTAAAAAGGCGGCCGCGTATTTCGCCAGCGATACAAAATGAAGTACGCATTCATTGCCGGCTATTCACTGACTAACTCTGGGGCAGCATCCGTTAGCCTTCCTGGGCAGGGGCCTTTCGGCTCGCAAGATCATCACTTGTGACGAAGCGATGAACTCAGGCGACGGACGCTGGGTCTATATCGCCGGCATCATCTTCGTTCGACAGAAACCCGGATTGGCCAAAGGCGTGATGTTCATCATCATTGAGGAGAAGACGGAGCCTGCCAATCTTGTGGTCTGGCCGGCGCAGTTTTGAAAAGCGCCGGCGGGTTGTGAGTTCGAACTGGCTCAAGGCGTCAAAGCAGAAACTGACGTGAAGCAACAATTCTCTGGTTGGCGATGATTGTAGGAAAAGGGAGTCGCCTCCCCTCCCTCGGTCACTTGATGAGGCCGGCTTTCTTGCTAAGCGTTGTCAGCGTCTCCGAGGATTCCTTAACCAGAGCTTCAGTCTCTGCGGTGTCCTTATAGGCGTAACCGATCGATACGGATTTGTAGGCCTCTTTCAGTGCCGGATCCTTCATCGTATCGGCAAGTATCCTTTCCCATCCGGAGGCGATCTCTGCCGGCGTCTCCTTCGGCAAAACAAGCGCCCGCCAGACCGAAAGTCCGACATCGATGCCGCTTTCCTTGAAGCTCGGCACGTTGCCGAAGCCTTCAGGCGCTATCTCCCCATTATGGGCGATGACCTTGAGCTCGCCGCTATCCACCTGGGCCTTAACCTCAGAGGGATAAAGAAGACCGATCCCGATATCACCCGAGAGAAGGCCAAGCAGGATCTGCCGGCCACCCTTGATCGGGATCCTACGGAACTTTGCGCCGGTCGCTTCCTCGAGGGCAAAGCGTACATAGTCCTGGTTACCCCAGTTGCCGGACACGCCGATGTTGATTGTCTCAGGCTCAGTCTTTGCCTTTTCGATCAACCCCTTAATATCGAGTTCGGCAAGCGGACCTTTCGCCGAGACGACCAGCAGATTCGGGTCCTCGGAGATTTCGCCGACATAGGTAAAGGAACTTCCGTCGTAGCGTACGTTGTCGAGACGGTACTTGTCGGTGACAAGCGATGTGGATACCTGGCCTAGTGTCTGGCCGTCCGTCTTCGCCTTCATCATCTCGTTATAGGCAACGACACCGCCTCCTGCCGGCTGATTGACGATAACGATCGACTGTCCCGCATGCTTCTCCATAACCCTTGCCAAGGCACGGGCGTTGGTGTCGTGACCGCCGCCCGGCGTCGACGGCACGATGAGGGTGACGGTGCCCGTCGGCTTCCAGTCGGCGGCTTGTGCCGGAAAGCTGGATGTCGACGCCAGCGCTACGGCCGCAGCAAAATAAAATCGCTTCATTGGTACCTCCCTGAATTGATTGATGGCCGACGTCCAAAGGCCGTCGGCTCTGAATTGGTCAGTCGTAGCGCTTGCGGAAGAGCGGACGCAGTTCCGAGATCGGACGCTTGGTGCGGATCAGGTCACGCATGACATCCTCGGCTTTTTCGATGGCGATTGCCTGCTCCAGAACCTCGTCAACAAGTTCGTAAGGAACCGCGCAGAAGCCGCTATCGTCGGCGGCGATCAGGTCGCCCGGATAGACGACGATGTCGTGGACGGTAACAGGGCCGTTGATTTCGATCGCTTCCATGCGGAACTTGCCGGTGATCGGCGTCAGGCCCTTGCACCAGACGGGATAGTCGAGCTCATGAACGGCATTGAGGTCACGGATTGCGCCGTTCACGATCGCGCCGGCGAAGCCGGTCGTCTTGGCGACGAGGCAGGACTGGCCGCCCATATTGGACACTTCGAGATTGCCGCCGAAATCGGAGACAAGCACGTCGCCGGCTTCGCCCATATAGTATACTTCGCGCGTCGACATCTTGATCGGATCTTTGTCGTGCGCGCCCTGGGTCGGGGTCTTGCGCTCCGGGATGCTGCGCAGCGTCACGGCTGTGCCGGCGATCTTGCGGCCGGGCAGCAGCGGCTTCACATGCGAGGCGGCGACCGTGCCGCGGATGCCCATGCTGTCGAGGACGTCGGAGACCGTCGTGGTCAGGTCGGCAAGCGCGACGTATTTGTCTGTCGTTTCCTTGGGAACCCGCGGGAACTTGATCTTCTTGATCCGCTCCGGCGGCACCTGTCCCCAGATACGGCCTGCGGCCTTGTATTCCTCATATTCCTCCGCGACCGTCTGAGCCGACGGGGCGATCTGCTGTGCGAGCGTCATGGTAACTTCCTTTCTGCTGGAAAGACTATTCTTCCTGGAAAGCGCTCTCGCGCTTCTGGCGGAACTTGGATGAAAAGAGCAGGACCAGGAGCCCGACAGTGAGGGCGAGGAGCCCGCCGCTGACCGGCCTGGTTACGAAGGCGGAAAAGTCTCCCGCCGATACGAGGAGCGCGCGCCGGAAATTATCTTCCAGCATCGGCCCGAGGATGAACCCGAGAAGCAGTGGAGCCGGCTCGAAATCGAGCTTGCTCAGAATGTAGCCGAGCAGTCCGAAGCCGATCATCAGATAGATCGCGAAGGTCGAGTTCTGAATCGAGAACACACCAACAGTGATGAACACGAGGATTGCGGGGTAGAGCAGCCGGTACGGAACCTTGAGGAGCTTCACCCATATGCCGATCATCGGCAGGTTGAGGATAACCAGCAGCACGTTGCCTATCCACATCGAGGCGATCAGCCCCCAGAACAGCTCCGGGTTGCTGCTCATGACCTGCGGGCCTGGCTGGATGTTGTGGATCATCATGGCGCCCATCAGAAGCGCGGTCGTGGCGTTGGCCGGGATGCCGAGCGTCAGCATAGGCACAAACGAACTCTGAGCTGCGGCGTTGTTGGCGCTTTCAGGCGCCGCCACGCCTTCGATCGCACCCTTGCCGAACTCGTTCGGGTGCTTGGAGAGGCGCTTTTCAATCGTGTAGGCGGCGAAGGACGACAAGAGCGCGCCTCCACCTGGAAGAACACCGAGGATGGCGCCCAGTCCCGTGCCACGCAGCACGGCAGGAGCCGAGCGACGGACATCGTCCTTGGTCAGCATGAGGCTGTCGATGTTGCTGGTGACGAGTTCGCGCGTGTCACTTTTCTCAAGGTTGCGCAGGATCTCGGTGATGCCGAACACACCCATCGCGACCACGACAAAGTCGATGCCTTCCGATAGTTCGAAAATGCCGAAGGTGTAGCGTTCGGCGCCTGAGTTGATGTCAGTGCCGATCGTGCCGAGGAGCAGGCCGAACACCACCATGGAAATAGCCTTGATTGGAGACCCGGACGCGAGCACCACGGCCGCGACCAGCCCCAGCAGCATCAGTGCGAAGTATTCGGCGGCGCCGAAACCGACGGCGATGGAGGCGAGCGCGGGCGCAACGGCTGCCAGCAGCAGCGTGCCAACGCATCCTGCAAAGAGAGATCCCAGGGCGGCGATCGTCAATGCCTGACCAGCCCGGCCCTTGCGAGCCATCTGGTAGCCGTCGAGACAGGTAACGACGGACGAGGCCTCGCCGGGCAGGTTGACAAGAATCGCAGTTGTCGAGCCGCCGTACTGAGCTCCGTAGTAGATGCCGGCCAACATGATGAGCGCGGATGTCGGCTCCAATGCGTATGTGATCGGCAGCAGCATGGCGACGGTGGCGACGGGGCCAAGGCCGGGGAGGATGCCGATCAGCGTGCCGACGACGGCTCCGACCAAGCAGTAGAGCATGTTGTCGAAGCTGAAGGCAACGCCGAAGCCGACAGCGAGATGGTTGAGCAGATCCATCAGAAGCCCTCCGGGAGCAGCGGCATGGGCAAGCCGAGAACCTGAATGAAGACAAGGGTGGTGGCGATCGAGATGATGAGGGCAGATATCACGACCTCGACCGGCCGCCGATCCGGCGCGGCTAAGCCACCGATAAGGACAAGGCCGGCGCAGGCCACAGGGTAGCCCACGATTGGCAATGCCAGCCCGAACAACCCGATAGCGCCGAGAACAAGAAGCGCCGGCTTTAACGCGAAAGTCGCGAACGGATTTAGATCGTTTGATGAGGCTGATCGTAGCCCGAGCACCACAAGGACCAGACCGAGGATCGCCAGCAGAAACGCGAGAGCCAGCGGAACGAACCCGGGTCCCATCATGTCGAATGTGCCGAACTCGTAGTTCCGGCCGGTGACCAGGAAGAAGCCGGCGACGAGCAGCAGCAATGCTCCCGACTGAACCTCCCTATTGCGAATTACGTTATGCATTGTCTCCTCCATGCATCCGGCGTTTACCGGTTCTTCTTATTCGGCACGCATCTAGTCGCCCGCCGCGGTGATACGGGGCGACAGATATTCACTCTCCCGCTTCAACAACTCCTCGCAGAGATCCGCTCGTGATTGCAGATGGCCGATCGGGCCGGCGAGTGTCAGCGCACCGACCATGCGGCGGTTTGAATCAAGGACCGGCACAGCCATAGCCAAGGCTTCTCCGGTCGCTTCGCCGACACTGGATGCGAAACCCGAACCCCGTATTTCCATGATCGCGGCGCGTATCCGGTCGGCATCGGTCAGCGTTTTGTCTGTCAGCGCTTCCAGTGTTTCCTGATTCAAGACAGCATCGAGGTTTTCCGTAGAGCCAAAGGCAAGCAGGACCCGACCTGTCGCGCCGACGTGTAGAGGTCTTATCTGACCTTCGTCGACCGCGTAGCGAACGCCGTGCCGTGGCTCGCTCTTCGCGATGACGAGTCGTTGTCTGCCGCGTACCACGGAGAAGAACGCCGTAGCGTCCGCATTAACCGACAGCTCTTCGAGACGCGGCCGCAGCAACGAGACCATGCCTTCGTACTGCTGCTTCATCGTCAGCCCGAGTCGATACGCCTTTGGGCCGAGCTCGAACGTGCCCGGACCCGGGTTGATTACCAGGTAACCGGCAGCCTCCAGCGTACCGACGTAGCGAAGGATGCGGCTTCGGCCCAAGCCTGTGCGATTCATCAGATCCGAGAAGCGCAACGGCGCAGTCCCTTCGAACGCGTCGAGGATTTTGAGGGCGGCAAGCACTGCCGTTACGTAGCGTTCAGATTCTTTCATTTGTCTACTCTGTAGATATTATGTCTATTTTGTACGTAGAGCCTGTTTTAGTCAAGCCGAAACAATCAGCGCGTGGTCGTGCGCTTTGTCAAAATTGATTTGTGTCGAGGTAGGGCGCAGCGGATCGATCGATGTTGCTGGTGTCGAGCCACGTCGAAGGTGGGTTGCTGACGGAAGACGGGCCAGACAAATACCGCTTCTTCAACGCCTATATAGCGACCTACGGCCAGCGCGATGCTCCCGGCGGGCTGAGCATTTTCGGATATAGACGCAGCGAAGCCGAGCACTTCCAGAATTATTGGAATAGCGACGAAAGCGATGATGCGAGAGAATGAGGCGAATTTACTTCTGGTTTCGGGCTGGTGGATGAAGGCGATCACGACGACTATGGTGGCGACGACTCCAACCTGGATACCGACATGGCAGATAATGGCGGGATATCTTAGACATTCCGATTGGCTGACTTTGAAGATTTCAGCTCAAAACTGCTTCAACAGCGGGCATCGTGTGTACCGCTGTTGAAGGAAATCCAGGCTATTTGCGCGGCTTATGCTTCGCGATACTTGAGGGCGTCAGCATCGGTGATCTTTCGTATGACGCGTGCAGGATTGCCCGCTACGAGGGTCAATGCCGGCACATCTCTGTTTACGATAGCACCAGCAGCGATGACGCTGCCTTGGCCAACAGTCACGCCTGGGAGAATTTGCGCGCCGGCGCCGATCCAGACGTTGTCTTCGATCGTGACAGGATATGCATACTCCAGCCCCTTGTTACGGCGTTCGGCATCGAGGGGATGACCGGCACAGCATATATGGACGTTTGGCGCGATGAACACGTTGTCACCGATCGTCACCTTCGTGCAGTCCAGAATGACAAGGTTCACGTTGGCGTAAAAATTCTCTCCAAGAGAAATGTTGAAGCCGTAGTCACAGTGGAACGGCGCCTCGATAACAAAATTCTCGCCCGTCTTGCCGATCAGCGAACGGAGAATCTTTCGACGCTTTTCGCCTTGGCTCGGCGGTGTATGATTGAATTCAAACAGGGCATTCTTGGCGGTGTCGCGCTGGGCAAGGACTTCCTGATCGTAGTTCGCGTCGTAGAGCAGGCCAGCGGCCGCCTTTTCCATTTCCTTCATAAAACTTCCTTTCATTTTGGCGGCAGGGGCGCCGCGGGTGTCACGTGAGGTCGTGGAGGTCTTTTCCTATTGCCGGACCGAGCTGCCATTCAGAGAATCGCACGTCCAGGCCCGACCGTTCCGGCGTGCAGCACATGGGACCAACGAAATACTTGGAAACTTTTGGAAACGGGCAGAGGCGTACCAATGGCCATGTCTTGCCGTCGCCGGATGCCTGGATCCGCAACACGCCGTCCTGGACAGTCACACGCATCCAGAAGTCTGACGGGTTGCCGGTGTATTGTCCCGTTGCCCAATCCGAGGTCTCATTGGTCAGGACGCTACCAAGCAGTCCGTACCCGTCCGAGAACTCGATCCCGGTTTTGACCCAGCGACGATCGTCGATCCTGACCATGAGGCCCGCTTGGTCGTAGAGGTGGTCAAACTGGGCCTGGACCCGGACTTGCGCGGTAAACCCATCCCCCGTCTCGAAGGCATAAAAGTGACCACTATCGCGGATAAAGCCATAATAGGTCTGGCGCCAGAAGTCGGTGTTCGGGTCAGTCGTCACCAGGAGTTCGTCACCCTCGATGGCGAAAGTATGCGGCTGGTTGTGCCAGCGACCACTTCTGAGAGTTTGCATGCGCGGCTCCTTATCGATTCCGACTGACGGCGGGCGGGCGTGATTTCACGGCCGGAGCAACGACGGTGGCGGCGATGACCAGCCCGAGCACGACCAGCATAGCATTACGAAGGCCGTAGCTCTCTCCGATCACCCCGAGCAGCGGCGGCCCGACAAGGAAAGCGATGTAGCCTCCAATGGTCACGATCTTCACCCTCCCTGTCGAATTTGCACCGGAATCACCTGCCGCTGAGATCGCGACCGGGAAGCCAAGGGAGGCGCCAATGCCCCAAAGGAAAACCGACAATCCAGCAAGCACAGGATGATGTGAGAAGATCACTAGACCGAGGCCGATTGCTCCCAGAAAAGCGCTGGTCCGGATCACTGCGGCTCTTCCAAAGCGTTCGAGGGCAAAGCCACCGGTGAAGCGGCCAACAGTCATGGCCGACGCGAAGAACAGAAACACAAGCGATCCTGTTGTCGGGGAAAAACCGTGTTCATCCACCATCAGGATCGGCAGCCAATCATTGGCAGCTCCTTCCGCAAGCGCCATGGCCAGAACAATGACGGCAATCGCGAGCAGTCGGGGATCGCACCAGAATGCATTGTCATCTGTCGATTGAAGATCAACGGTCTCATGCGTCTCTCTCGCCTCACCCGCGGGGATGTGGCGGATAAAATGGAGGATCGCCGGTGCGATCAGGACTGCGACGACGGCAAGGTGCCATTCCACGGGCAGTGCGACTGCATTCGCTATCAGCCCAACGACCGCGCCGCAGACCGTCCCGAGACTGAAACATCCGTGGAGGGCATGCATGAGCGGCCTGCCGGATTGCTTCTCGACCAGAGCCCCATCGATGTTGATTGCGATCTCCGCAAGGCCCATGCCTAGTCCGAACAGGCCGAGGCCGAGGGCAACGATGATGGCTTCGCCGCCCCAGGTGCCGGCGGCGATCGTAGCGATGCCCGCAGCCACCAGCCACGTGCCGATATGGGCAACGGCCTTCGTCCCCATCCGGCTCACAAGCAAGCCGGACAGCAGAATACCGGCCATGGAGCCGATCGACAGGCCGAGAAGAACGAAGCCCATTTCCACTATCGAGGCTCCGATGCGATCCCGAATAGCGGGCGTGCGCGTCACCCAGGATGCCATTGCGACGCCCGGTATGAAGAAAAACACGAACAATGAGAAACGCCTCTGGGAAATTGTGGACATAGCGGACTTTCGATATGGCAATTTGCGGCGATATATGTACGATCGTACACAAAGTCAACAATGAAGCGATGGGGCGGGACGTGGAAGCAAACAAGCGTGGCAGTCGTCCACCGAATGACCCGGAACGCCGGGATCGGATAATCGAGGCGACCCTCGTAACCATCGCGAAACTGGGCGTCGCTGATACCAGCCATCGTCGCATCGCCGAGGTGGCCGGCGTGCCGCTGGGATCGCTGACCTACTACTTCAAAGGACTTGATGACATTATCGGTGCAGCCTTCGAGCGCCTTGCGGAGCAAGTGTCGGGGCGCTTTACCAAAGTGTTGAGCGAAGCACGGGACAAGCAGGAAGCACGATCTGCCATTGTCAGCTTTCTCTCGGAGATATCCGAGCGAAAGCAAAATGAGATGATGCTGAGCTATGAGCTATACGCCTATGCTTCCCGGCGTCCGGCGCTGAAACCCATCATGCTGGGCTGGATGGCTGCAAGCCGAACGGCGCTTGAGCTGCATTTCACACCGCCGCAGGCGAGAGCGCTTGATGCGATGATCGAAGGTGTGACTATCCACAATACCACCAGTCCTGATCTCATTCGACGAGAAGAAATTGCGGGGCTGATCGATAAATTGTCCGAGTGACTGTAACCCGATCTACTGTTCTTAGAGTATCTTGATTTCAACCGCTTGTGGCAAGGTGGCGGGTTCTCGCAAGGCGGCGATGCTTTGGAGCAATGGGGAACTTGCTGAAGAAACGCTTCTACTTCTGATGGCCAAGCGAGCAGGGAAGGGACTCCCGCCCGCTTTAAAGCCTTTGCCTATAAAACGTAGGGGAGTGGAATGGTATTTTCTCTTCCAGGTCGGCCAGCACACGGCGCGGGTTCGTTTTGCGGCGTGCTGGCCTCAGAGGAGATTAGCGGCAGCGAGCCTCGTATCGGCGGCCGAAGCGGTCACGATAGAGGCACTTTCCTGGCTCGCTCGCCCTTCCAACCAATGCGCCGGTCGCGCCGCCTGCGGCAGCACCGATTGCAGCTCCGCGCACATCGCCTGTGACCACTCCACCGATAACGGCACCGGACGCGGCGCCAATCACGGCTGCCTTTTCGGTCTTGGAGCAGGATGCAAGCATTACGACGGCGACAGTCGCCAGAATGAGTTTTTTCATAGGTATCCTCGTATGTTATTTAGTATCCGCTCGGTTGTTGATCAGAGCGAGAGAGACATGTCTTCGGTTACATTGCAGCAACATTGCGCTTCCCGGATCATCTCGAAAATTACCGTTTGCCTTGTGCAGGTCAGGGCGAGGCAGCCTGCTGGAACTCGACCAAGTGCCGCCTGTCGCAAGCGCGGGACTGGAGAACCGCCTTGCGACAGGCCATGCAGGGAAATCTGCCAGTCATACTGACGAAGGTCAGTTTTTCATTTTCGCCGCGGCTTCCATTGCTGCGTCCATTTCTACCTTCGACAGAAAACCGTCCTTGTCCGTGTCCAGAGGGTCGAAATATGTTGCGATGATGGAGTTTGCCTTTGCCTCTTCCTTGTCGATCTTTCCGTCCTTGCTGGTATCCATTTCGGCGAAAGCGGCGTCGAAGTCAGCCCTCTGCTTATCGACGATGGCTTGGAGGTAGACACCCAACTCGGCGCGATCGATGGAGCCATTTTGGTTCGTGTCTATGCCGTCAAAAGCCTTGTCGATCATTTGCTGATCGGCGGCTTTTTGCTCTTGTGCGATTACGGGAAGCGCGATCAAAGCTCCCATCACGATCGCTGCAGCGACAAGTATCGTTTTCATTTCGGTCATTCCTTTCATCAGCGCCATTCACGGCCATGTCGGCGGTGATCATTTCGCCAGCGTCTGTCGTCACGCCAAGATCTACGGTCGTCACGCCATTCACGACGATCGCGTTGCGTTGCGCTTCCAATCAAGCCTCCCGCAACCGCTCCTCCAATCACAGCACGTGGGTCGCCGTTGGAGGCCAGTGCTCCGCCGAGCATGCCTATGCCGAGCGCGATAGCGCGCTCCTTCTTTCCCGCTTGCGCTATGCCCGGAAGCATTAACGCAAGGACCAGTGAAACGGCCACGATGGGGCGACCGAGTAACTTCCGCTTAGCCTGCATCTCATTCTCCCAGCGCCAACTGTGGCGCAGTTTTCATTTCGGTTGGAAACCGGAGGGCAAGAAATCAGCTCCCGACATTGCGAGAACATTGCAGGCGAGGGGAAGGAGGCAGGTTAATTTCTGCTCAAGCGCTTGCTAAGGTCGCTAGAGCTGATCGATCTACTTAAGAGTAGAGGGATGATTCAAACTGCTTGAGGCAGCCGCGGTCTGCTTCTAAGCTCTTGAGTGTGCGCACGGTTTGCAACGCCCCACGCTAGGCGACCGGCTTCATCGGGATGAGGACGGACACGGATATGCGTTCTGTTTGGAAGTTCTTGATTGTCGCAGCGTAGCCATCACTGCGAGTTTGTCGGATTATTCCTGCCAATAGCGGCCGAGTTCATGAGCGGCTGTTTCGCGCGCATCCCTCTTGAAGATGGTTCACAATCCATAGGCTAGCCGGGTTTGCCACCTTAATAAGGGGATGTGAGATTACGGACAAAAAAGCAACCGTAACAATCATCCAGTCGGTATCAACCGACCTTTAGGAAGTTCATCCCAACGCTAATGGCCCCCTTGCCATCCGTTTCCGGGTTGTCTCCGACCATCAGCGTGCGATCGGGAGAGGTGCCGAGCAATTTCATTCCGGCGAGGAATATGCCGGGTTCCGGCTTTCCGACAATTTGGTGCGGCACAGGTCCCGTACAGGCCAGAATGGATGCCGCAAGCGCTCCGGTCTCCGGAACGATGCTTCCTTCCCGGCCGGGATGGGTGAGGTCAGGATTACAGATTACGAGTTTCGCTCCGGCCAGTACGAAATTGGCCGCCGACCGGATCGTGTCATAGGAGAACTTTCGGTCTCGACCGATGAGGACGACATCCGGCCGTTCCTGACAGAGATTGAGACCCAGGGTTCGCGCATATGCCTGAAGCGACGCGCTTGCCGCGATGAAGAGCTTTGCCCCCGGCATTTCCTCCGCCGCCAGACGGATCGCCGCCATCCCCGCGGTGACGATCCGTTCCTCGGCAACGATGAACCCGAAGCCTCCCATGAGGATGGCGATTTCAGACGCGGTGTGCTCGGCGTCGTTCGTGACGATGGCAAAATGGCCGCGACTGGCGTCGATCAGATCGCGTGCCCAGGGGAGTGCGTGGTTTCCGCTGATAAGCGTCCCATCGAGATCGAACAGGACACCGTCTACGTCTTTAAATTCATGCATGTCGATGTGTTTCAGGCCAGCGGAAACCCGGCACAGGAAGCGTGCTTCCTGTGTTCGGATATCGGATGAGATTTAAGTTGGTGTCAGGCCTTGTCGGCCGGGAAGCTCAATGCGTAGTCGCGGCCCTTTACCTCGTCACCATCGAGCGGGAAGCGCCTTGTGGCATCAAGGAAGTAATTCAGGTGCACGACGAGACTATCCTCATTCATCGAGACGACGGCATAGGCCGGCGGCTCGTGGCTTCCCGGAATATCGTCACCATGCGGATGAAGTGCGAGCGGAACCTGATGGTTGAGGCCGGGGATGAGCGAGAAGGAAATGCCGTGCCAGTTGCCGAAGATCGGCCGATGGATGTGTCCAAGGAAGATATGGCGGATACGCCGGGCATGCGGTTCCAGCACCTGCCACAAGGCACCGGCGTCCTGCTGTGAAAGCATATCCATCGAGGAAATCCCGACCGGGAAGGCAGGGTGATGCATGAACAGCAGAACCGGTTCGTGGCTTTCGGAAAGTTCCTTTTCGAGCCAGGCGCGTCGTGCTGCACAATAGGCGCCGGCATGCGTCCCCTGCTGCTTGGTGTCGAGGAATATCAGCCGATGGCCATCCACGACGCGGCTGCCCTGCACAAAACCGTTGCCGTCATCCATCGCTTCCGGAAAGACGCTGCGGAAAGCCGTCCGTTCGTCGTGATTGCCGATAAGCAGCACCGTCGGGATCGGGTTCGTCGCGATACGCTTCTGAAGCTCTTCGTAGGCCGGGATTTCACCCCAATGGGCAAGATCGCCGGTGATGACGAGTAGGTCGGCATCGGAATGCTCCGTCGTGATGCTCTTCAGCGCCGCATCGAAACGCTCGCGCGGATCGAGGCCGAAGAGCGTTGCGGGTT
The DNA here is from genome assembly GCF_019511445.1 of Aliirhizobium wenxiniae. Taxonomy (GTDB): domain Bacteria; phylum Pseudomonadota; class Alphaproteobacteria; order Rhizobiales; family Rhizobiaceae; genus Neorhizobium; species Neorhizobium wenxiniae_A. Next base: position 123,058 of record NZ_JAEUAN010000006.1, on the reverse strand, counting down.
GGGGGACGAAATGCGTGTCGGTCAGGTGGATGAGCTTCATGACGGATATCCTTTTTTGAACGATCGTCGCGTGGCCGCCTGAAGCGGCCACGCGACGCCCTGTCGGTAATCAGCGACGCGGCAGAAGCGCCTGGGTGTCAGCTGCCATCTCGGCCAGCACGGCCTCGGCTTCCTTGGCGCGGGTGCCATCCATGATCGACTGCATGTGATCCTTGATGACGTCGGTGATCTTCAGGCCGTTATCGCCCGGGAAAGCGTACCAGCCGGTCAGGTAGGGAAGCTCGGAAAGAGCGACGGCCTGGTTCGGATTCTGGGTGTAGAAATCCTTGAGCAGATCAGCAGCCTTGGTATTGGGCGCCATGTAGCCGGTGGTGCGGACCATGATCGCGCCGCCTTCCGGGCCGGTGGCGAATTTCAGGAATTCCCATGCCGCCTTCTGCTTCTCTTCTGTCTTTGCCGTGATGATGGCGACATTGCCACCGGCCGGCAGACGCGTGACGCCATCCTTGATATCCGGATAGACGCCGGTCTTCAGTTCAAACTTGTCACCGACCTGCTTTGTAACAGCATTGACGCGCGACGTGGTTGTGACCATGACGCCGATCTTGCCGGCCGAGAAGGCCGCCAGCATGTCGTTGGCCGTCATATTCGGAGACTTGGCCTCGGTGGCAAGGCGTGCCAGCGTAGCTATCGCCTGCTTGCCGGCATCGCCATCGAAGGCAACTTTGGTCTCGTCAGCAGTGAGCATCGTGCCGCCATTGGCGAAAACCATGGCCTGCCACAGCCAGTTGCCGGTGATCGACCACTCGGCCATCACACCATCGGCTTCGCCTTGCGCATTGATCTTCTTGGCAAGCTCTATGATTTCGTCCCAGCTCTTCGGCAGGCTGTTTTCGTCGAGACCGGCCTTCTTCACGAGGTCCATGTTGTAATAGACGATCGGCAGCGAGATCGCGAAGGGAAGCCCATAGACCTTGCCGTTGACGGCGCCGGCCTGACGCATGCCGTCATGATAACCTTCGGCGTCGAAGTCTTTTTCGTTGGCGATGAAGTCATCGAGCGAGACGGCGATTTCCTTGTCCGCCAGTACGCGAACGCGGTTCAGGCCCTGGAAGGTGACGTCCGGCACATTGCCGGTAATTCCTTCGCGCAACACCCGCTGTGCGGCATCCTCATATTCCTTGTAGGGCGTGCGGAATTCGACCTTGATGTCAGGATGCTTCCTGCTGAACGCTTCAGCGAGCTGCTTCTGGGTTTCGTCGAACAGTTCCGGATAGGGATACTGTACGGTGATCGTGGTCTGGGCGAGCGCCATGGAAGCCGTCAGCGACAGCGCTGCGGCGGTCAGGATCATTCTCATTCATAGTCTCCAGTCGTGGATGGATGTTGGGTTGCGGTTATTTGATGCCCGTGAAGGCGATGCCTTCGATGAAGCGCCGTTGTGCCAGGAGGAACAGGGCGAGAAGCGGAGCGACGATTATGGTCGCGGCGGCCATGAGCGGGCCGAAATCGTTGCCGGCCTCGGCATTACGAAAAGCCATGATGCCGAGTGGCGGCGTGAAGTAACTGTCGCTCGACACGGCGACCAGCGGCCAGAAATAGTCGTTCCAGTGCGCGACGACCGAGAAGACACCGAAAGCCGTGAGTGCGGGAACCGCCGCCGGCAGCATGACGCGCCAGACGATCGACAATTCGGACATGCCGTCCATGCGGGCCGCATCGACCAGATCGTCGGGAACGCCCATGAAGAACTGTCGCATCAGGAAAATGCCGAAGACCGAGATGGTGAAAGGCAGGACCAGCGCGCTGTAGCTGTCGAGCAGACCGACATAATAAAGCAGGATGAACAGCGGCACGGCGATCGCCTGATAGGGGATCAGCAGGCAAAAGAGCACGAAACCGAAAGCGACATGGCGGCCAAAAAAGCGCAGTTTGGCAAGCGCATAGGCGGCCGGCAAAGCGACGAGCACCTGCAGGAAGAAGATCGCCGCCGTGACGACAACGCCATTGACCAGATAAAGCATCAGGGGCGCTGCGGAAAACGCTTCCGAGTAGTTCTCGATCATGGCGAGCTTTTGCGGCCACCAGCGCACCGTATCGGAAAAGATCTCGTTGGCCGGCTTGATCGAGGTCGAAACCATGACCGCGAAGGGCAGAAGCGCAAAAGTCGCGATAGAAAGCAGGGCGGCATGGCGAAAGGCAGAAGCGGCGAAAGAGCGGGGCATCATGCGCTTGCTCCATTCTTCTTGAGGGAAACGAAACGCAGCAGGCTGACACCGACGACGAGCATGATGAAGACGATGGTGATCGCTGCTGCATGGCCGCTGCGGAAGAACTCGAAGCCTTCGGCATAGATCGTATAGAGCAGCACTTCTGTTGCCTTGTTGGGACCGCCCTGGGTCAGGGCATGGACCGTATCGAAGACCTGAAAGGAGCGAATGACGGAAGTGACGGCGACGAAGACGGTGACTGGCGCCAGCAGCGGCCATGTGATCAGCTTGAACCTCGCCCAGGCATTCGGCGTCCCGTCCATTTCGGCTGCGTCATAGAGGTCGCGCGGGATGGCCGAGAGGCCGGCCATGAACAGGACCATGTTGAAACCAAAACTTTGCCAGATGCCGATCACCGCGAGCACATAGAGCGCGATCCCGCCGTCCTTCAGCCAGTTATGCGGGGCAAATCCCAGCGCCTTCATCGTGGCGTTGACGATACCGAAGCTTGGATGCAGCATGAATTCCCACACCACGGCCATGGCAAGAAGGCTCGCCATGACGGGCAGGAAGAAAGCGGTGCGATAGAAGGATCGCAGCGAGGTGCCAGCATCGATGAGGAGCGCGCTGACAAGGCCGAGCAGCATCGAGCCCGGCACGACGACGGCGGAATAGATCAGCGTGTTGGTCAGGGACTTCCAGAAGGTCGGATCATCCGCCAACGCCTCGAAATTCTTGAGCCCGACGAAACTCAGGCTGCGGTCGCCGAGCTGGTAGTCGGTAAAGGCCAGCACGAAGATTGACGAGAGCGGCGCGATCAGGAAAAGCAGGGCCAACACGGAAGCCGGCGCGATGAGGGCAAGGCCGGCCCGGTTCTGGCTGGCGGAAAGGCTCATCGGCCACCCTCCAGCCGGAAGGCACCGGCGATGCGTCTGTTGTCGGCGCCGAAGACATGCAGGCGCGTCTCGTCGACATGGATGCCGACCTTATCGCCGATCGCCGGGCGAATGCCGGACGGATCGCAGCGTACGATGACGAGATCGCCGCCCGCTGTCATCACCTGAACGAAAAGATCGGCGCCAAGATTCTCTATATGATGGATGGTGCCGCCAAGCGCAGCCTCAGCCTCACCTGCAAGCCGCGCCGCTTCCGGCCGAAAAGCTGCATGCACGCGATTGCTGTCGGTATCTGCGGAGGTGAACGCCAGAGCACCATTTTCTGACATCGCCGCCTGCAGGACGTTGATCTTCGGGCTGCCGATGAACTCGGCGACACGGAGATCCTGCGGCATCTGGTAGACTTGGTCCGGCGTATCGATCTGCAGGATTTCACCGCCCATCATCACAGCAATACGATCCGACATCGTCATCGCTTCGGCCTGATCGTGCGTGACATAGATGAAGGTGGAACCCAGCTGGCGGTGAAGCGCGGCGATCTCGCCCCTCGCCTGGACCCGCATTTTCGCGTCGAGATTGGAAAGAGGCTCATCCATCAGGAAGGCGCTCGGCTTGCGCACCATGGCGCGGGCCAGCGCCACACGCTGACGCTGACCACCGGAAAGTGCGGCCGGCTTGCGGTCCTTCAGCATGGAGATCGACAGCGCCTCGCAGACCCTTTCCACCTCTGCGGCAATCTCCTTGCGCTTCCCCCTGCCGGACGGGAGCAGTCCTCCCACCACCGAACGCTCGGTTGCGTTAAGGCGACGCATGATCAGGGGCACGGCAATATTTTCCGCCACCGTCAGATGCGGATAAAGCGCGTAGGACTGAAAGACCATGGCGAGATCACGGTCGCGCGGCCGCATCCGGTCGACGGCCGTACCATCAAGCAGGATATTTCCAGAACTCTGCTGCTCCAACCCGGCAATGATCCGCAGCAGCGTGGACTTGCCGCAGCCCGACGGGCCGACCAGAGAGATGAATTCGCCGTCACGGATGTCCAGATCGACGCCCTTGAGCACATGGGTTTCCCCGAATGTCTTTGCGACAGATCTGATGTTTACGCCGGCCATGCTTGAAGTCCTGAAAGTTCATTCGATGGCCGGGGAGATATTTCACAAATTTTACATCCGAATGACGCATTATAAATTCTATTTATACCGCCTATCAGATCGCCATTCATCAGAGGCAACCGTCTGCCATGCGCTCCAAGCTCAGTTACGCCCAGTTGCGCGCGTTCAACGCCGTCGCCAAGGAAGGCAGTTTTTCGTCTGCCGCCCGCCGCCTCGGGCTCAGTCAGCCCGCCGTAACGGCGCAGGTCAAAGCCATGGAACAGAGCTATGGCGTGCTTTTGTTCGAGCGCACAGGTGATGGCGCACGCATGACGGCACTTGCCAAATCCCTGTTTCAGGAAACGCGTGAGCTGAACGTCATCGAAGAAGTTGCAGCCGATATCCTGAGCGCGTCGAGTGCTCTGAAGACGGGTGAGCTCACCATCATGTGTGGCGCTCCCAACCCGGCCATGGCGCTGATTTCTGAATTCAGACGCCGTTATCCCGGGGTGCGTGTTACCGCTAACTTCGGTAACTGGCATCGCGTCACCACGGCGCTTTATGAACAGCAATGCGATGCGATCATTCTGACCGGCGTGCCGGAAGAAGATGGTCTTACGCGCGCATCCTACATGGAGCAGCGAGCGATCGCATTATTGCCTTCGGAACATCCGCTGGCAAAACGGGGCTTGCCTGTTTCCCTGCATGAACTCGTCGATGAGCCCCTGATTTTCCGGAATGATCATTCTCTCACCCAGTCAGCAGTGAACATGGCAATAAGAAAGTCTTCCATAAACCTGAACCCAGCTCTGTCTCTCGGTGAGCGGGAGGCAGTTTACGAGGCAGTACATCAAGGATTGGGTATAGGCTTTATGTTCGAACTTGCGGTCAGCCGTACGGACAGCCGGGTAACTCGGCTTCCCATAACCGAACTTGACGAGGTTTACGTCGAGCATGTGGCATGCCTGACCCGAAATATGAGGCGACGGGAAGTGCGCGCATTAATGGCCTTGGTGGAATAACATCTCGTCGCAGCGGTTAACGTACTAAGTTTGTCGTATCGAATGTATGAGCGAAATTTTGGCGTCCGCGTTTAACGGCAGGTTTCTGGTGACCTTGCCAAGCTCTGAATACCAGTGCGAAAGCAAGGCAAGCGTCGGTCGCTTGCGGGTCAAACATAAGCGAACCCGGTATCAGGACGACAGTCTCGCAACTCGCCGCATCCATGCTTGACGTTCATCACAGCAGGCAATTTGTTGCGGGTGCGTAATGTTCCTGCAATCTCAGTTCGGCAGTTGAAGCCTGACCAGTTGCGATAGCGAGCGACCGCAACAATGCTGGATGGCGTCGTTCGCCAAGCCTGTGGGCACACTTGCAATCGGTAAGGTGTCGCCCGGCTTAGCGCCTCAGCCAAATGAAATCGAGGTCATCCATGACGATGCTCATACGCCATCGCGGCATCTTACTCCTTGAGGTCCTTATCGTTTTGATCGGGCTGTCTGCGGTTCTGCCTTCTGCTACAGCCCAGGAGCATTCAGGCGCGGCGGTCGAACTGTCTCAGCTTGATGTCGGACGGGCGGTGCGGCAGGATATAGCGACCGAGGTACGTATCGCCGGATCGCTCGCGCCTATCCGGCGTTCAACATTGACCTCGCGCGTTTCCTCTACCGTCGTCGAACTTCCTGTCCGGATCGGCGATGTGGTCAAGAAGGGCGATCTCCTGGTGCGATTCGATACCGAGGCGCTTGCGTCTGCCGTCACCGCGCGCAAGGCCGAGATCGATGCGCTCGGCGCACAGATCGAGCTTGCTGAAGTGGTGCTGGAGCGAAATACTACACTCGGCGAGCGTGGTGCAGCGTCCGAAGCGACCCGGCTCGAAGCGCAGGCAAACCTTCTGAACCTTCGTGCTCAGCTTCGATCCAAGCAGGCCGAGGTTGCTGATGCCGAACGATCTTTAGCCTATGCGGAAATGAGGGCGGAATTTGATGGTGTCGTCGCATCTCGTGTCGTTGACCAAGGACAGACGGTGCCGCTCAACACCGAACTGATGAGCCTTGTCGATCTCAGTCGCATGGAGGTCGACGCTGGCGTACCAACAAGCCGCATTCCTCTCGTGCAGCTTGGACAGCCGGTGGAGCTGAATGTCGAGGGGTTTGCCGGACGTAGCTTTGTCGGCGAAGTCATGCGTATCTCACCGACAGCGGTCGCGGGCTCGCGAGCGGTGCGCGTGTTTGTCGCTATAGATAACGATGAAGGTCTTTTGCGTGGTGGCATGTTCACCACGGGCATCCTCAAGGTCGATGATCAGAAAGATGTGATCGCTCTGCCCGTCGCCTCGATCCGGCATGATGCCGAAGGGGCTTTCGTGCTCAAGGTGGAGGATGACATCCTGCGTCGCCAGCCCGTGGATATCGGCACAAGCTGGACCGACCGCAATCTTGTACAGGTCTCCGGTGTCGACGAGGGAGACGTGATCGTCACCGCACCGCTACCGGACCTTGTGGCCGGCACGTCAGTGCTGATTGAAGGGAGCTAAGCGATGTTCCTGACCCGTATCAGCGTCGCTCACCCCGTCTTCGCCACGATGATGATGGTGACAATCATGGTGGTGGGGCTGTTTTCCTACGGCCGCCTTGGAGTCGATCAGTTCCCCGAAACAGACCTCCCGATCGTGGTTGTCGCGACTACCTATACCGGCGCATCGCCGGCATCGGTCGAAAGCGAGATTTCAAGGCCCATAGAATCCTCTCTCAACACGATCGGCGGCATCGATACGATCACATCTGAATCCTACGAGGGACGCTCAATCGTCGTCGTGCAGTTCGATCTCGATACCGATTCACAGGTTGCCGCGCAGGAGGTGCGTGATCGGGTGGCACGGCTCGAGGCAGGCTTTCCCGATGGGGTCGATACACCGCAGGTCACCCGCTTCAATCCCGACGACCAACCGATCCTGTCGATTGCGGCATCGTCGTCGACCAGAACTCTCTCCGACATCACGACGCTTGCCGATCGCGTTATCACAAATCGGCTGAACGTCATTTCCGGCGTCGGCCAGATTTCACTCGTGGGCGGCAGCGAGCGCCAGGTTCTCGTATTGGTCGATCCGGATCGGCTGGAAGCGTACGGGGTCGGAGTATCGAGCGTCATGGATGCCATCCGGCGCGAGAACCAGGATCGTGCAGCCGGCACACTGATTTCGGGTATCAACCAACGTATCGTCACGGTGGAAGGGCGCATTGTCGATGCCGCCGGTTTCAACAGCATCATCGTCGCCCAGAGCGGCGGTTACCCCGTCTACCTTTCGGACGTTGCTAGCGTTCTCGATACAGGTGCCGAGGTGACGAGCCGCGCGACCTATCAGGGCGTACCGTCGCTCGGGCTCGATATCGTCAAGGTTCAAGGTGCCAATACGGTTCAGGTTGCGAGCGACCTGCGCAATGAGATCGCGGTCCTCAATACGGAACTGGCTAAGGAAAATGTCGAGCTGACGATCACGCGCGACAATTCGCGTGCAATCGCTGCACAGGTATCAGAGGTGCAACGGACACTGATTGAGGGCGGCGTCCTCACCGTGCTGATCGTTTTCATTTTTCTCAATTCCTGGCGCTCGACGGTAATTACAGGCCTAACGCTGCCAATCTCGGTCGTCGGTACATTTGCCGTTATCTACGCCTTGGGTTTTACTTTGAATACGATGACCCTGATGGCGCTTTCACTGTCGATCGGCATCCTGATCGACGACGCGATCGTCGTGCGCGAAAACATCACGCGACATCTGCAGATGGGCAAGGACCATGTGCAGGCTGCGCTCGACGGCACCAACGAGATCGGGCTTGCCGTGCTCGCCACCACGCTCTGCATCGTTGCTGTGTTCTTGCCCGTCGCCTTCATGGGCGGACTGATCGGACGCTTTTTTCTACAGTTCGGCGTAACGGTTGCCGCAGCCGTGATGATCTCGCTCTTCGTGTCCTTCACGCTTGATCCGATGCTGTCGAGTGTCTGGTATGATCCCCAGTCTGAAAAAGGCGCCAAACGAGGTTTTGTAGGACGCCTGGTTGAGAGGTTCGATCATTGGTTCGAGGGGCTCGCCGAAAGATACCGCTCGCTGATCCACTGGACTTTCGATCATCGCAAGACGACCATCGGGGTAGTCGTGGCACTGTTTTTCGGGAGTCTGGCGCTCGTACCACGCATTGGCGCCGAGTTCCTGCCGACGGCGGATCAAGGGGAGGTCAGTGTTTCGCTGGAGGCCGACGAGGGCGCGTCGCTCGATTACATGGCGGCCAAGGTCGGACAGGTCGAGCGGGCTCTCCGGGAACTCGACTATGTTTCCAGCATCTATTCGACGATCAATTCCGGTGGAGCGCGTGGCTTCAATCAGGCGAATGTGGCGGTGCAACTCGTTCCAAGCGCCGGCAGAAACTTGACCACGGCCCAGAGCATTGATCTCATTCGCCAGCGGCTCGCGCGGATCGCCGGGCTTGAAATCTCCGTCGGACAGTCGACGGGCCTCGGGGGCTCTCAAAAGCCGCTGCAGCTTTCGATACTCGGCGACGGAGAGAAGGGGTTAAGGCGCATTTCCGACCAGATCACCACCGCGCTCTCCTCCATTCCCGGAGCAACCGAAGTGGAATCGTCGATCGAGAATGTGCGGCCGACATTGGCGGTCCGGGTTCGCCGTGAGGCGGCGAGCGATCTCGGTGTATCGATTGCCATGATCGGCGATACGCTCAGGCCGCTGGTGGCAGGTGATGCAATCTCGGTTTGGAATGCGCCGGACGGCGAAAGCTATGATGTCATGGTGAGGCTGCCCGCCACCGGACGACGGGATGCGGCGCAGCTTCGTAATCTCACCATCTCCACCAGCCGCACCGACGCCGACGGCAAGCCGATCACCGTTCTGCTGGATCAGGTAGCGGATATCGTCGAGAGCACGGCGCCCGATGCCATTGCCCGCAAGGACCTTTCGCGGGAAGTGCGCATATCGAGCAACATCGAGGGCAGGGCACTGGGTGATGTGACGGCAGATCTGAATGCGGCGATCGCTGCCATGGACATTCCCGTCGGATACCGCATCTCTTTCGGCGGTGATGCCGAAAACCTTGCCGAGAGCATGGGCTATGCGGTGCAGTCGCTCGTGCTGGCGGTGATCTTCATCTACATCATCCTCGCCTCACAATTCGGTTCCTTCATCCAGCCGATCGCAATCATGATGACCTTGCCGCTGTCCCTGATCGGTGTGTTGATCGGCCTGCTCGCCACCGGCTCGACGCTGAACATGTTCTCAATGATCGGCTTCATCATGCTGATGGGCCTTGTCACCAAGAATGCCATCCTGCTTGTCGACTACTCCAATCTGGGCGTACGCGAAGGCAAAAGCCTGAAGCAGAGCCTTGCAGATGCAGGGGCGGTCAGGCTCCGCCCGATTGTCATGACGACACTCGCGATGATCTTCGGAATGTTGCCGATGGCGCTCGGATTGGGCGAAGGTGGCGAGCAGCGCGCTCCCATGGCCCATGCGGTGATCGGTGGCCTGATATCATCGACACTGCTGACGCTTGTCTTCGTGCCGGTCGTTCTGACCTATCTCGACGCGCTGGCGCAGCGTGTTAGGCGATCGTTTGAACCGGCACCACGTTATGCGAGAGACAGGTCGATACCATCAGTCAATGATGAAAATTGATCCTCCGGCAAGATGGATCTCTTCGGGCGTTCGCATTTTGCTGTCAACGACAATTGAACGTAATGTTGCTGCAACGTTTTTGCCTGAGTGGAGGAACCATCCTGGGAATAGAGAATGAAATCTGATGCGCCCCCAAGCGAAGAGGTAATTTGGACCACGAGCCCATGAGACTTTTGCTGGTTGAAGACGAAGTGGAAATGGCACGTGCGCTTATGGCGGTCCTTGTCCAGCAGAAACACATCGTCGATCACATGACGTCCATCGAAAATGCTCGCGAGGCGTTGCTTTCGAATGTCCATGATGCCGTTATTCTCGACCGGCAGTTGCCGGATGGAGATGGTTTGGCACTCCTGCGGGAGATGCGAGATGCTGGCGACAAGACACCTGTGATCGTGCTGACAGCACAAAATGAACCCGGTGAAAGGGTCGATGGTCTAGACGATGGGGCTGATGATTATCTCGGAAAACCTTTTCTAGCCGACGAACTCATGGCCCGCTTGCGTGCAGTCGTGCGCCGTTCGGAAAGCTATATCAGTAAGGTCTTTGCGGAAGGGAATGTTGAGATCGATCTCGATCACCAGGAGTTGAAGATTAGTGGTTCTGTCGTTCCGTTGACGCGGCGTGAGATGCTGGTTCTGCAAATTCTGGCGCGGCGTATCGGAAAGACGGTGCTAAGGGCAACCCTCGAGGAGGCCGTGTACGGCTATGATGACGAGATCCAGTCCAATGCGCTGGACAGCCATGTTTCCCGCCTTCGCAGGAAGCTTGCCGATGCCGGTGCGTGTATGACGATCCATACGATAAGGGGCATCGGCTATCTGATGAAGGGAACATGAAGTTTCAGATGTTCAGCCGCCGATCCTTGAAAGGCAGACTGGTTCTTCGTTTTTCCATCGTCTTGGGCGCGCTGATGATCGTCATGAACATCGGTTTCCTGGTGCTATTAGCTTATCTTTTGCCGACAAAGCACGACGCGGACGAGGCGGTAAGGCCCGTCATTGCGGCCGCCATCCGGTCGGAGAATGGTGCCCTCGCCGTTTATCACACAGACGACTTGCAGAGACTGAAGGACGCAGCGCCCTTATTCTGGTTCCTTGCCGTACATCCCGATGGCCGACAGGTGGGATTAGGGACGCTGCCACCTCAATATCAGGCCCTTCTTCCTATCATCGGTGATATTCATTTCCTTGACATCCGAGGAGAGGATAATTCGCCGCTCACCGCGAATTTTTCCGAACTCGATACGCAGGCCGGCAAGGTCAAGGTCTTGTATGGGGGGACCGTCGTAAGCCGCTCATATCTTATGAAGATCATGCTGGGCATGAGTGTACTCTACATACCCTTTACGTTGATCCCGATCGGGCTCGTGTTCTTGGCCCTGCCGATTCTCGTCGGCCGTGCTCTTTCCGGTCTTAAGAGGACAATCAGTCACGCGGCGTCGATCGACGCAAACAGCCTCGGCATTCGTTTGCCCAAAGAGGACGTTGTTGAAGAGCTCCAGCCGTTAGTTGATGCATTCAACTCTGCTCTCGGCCGTATTGATGAAGATGTGACGCAACGGCGGCGCTTTTTCGCCAATGCGGCTCACGAACTCAGAACGCCGATCGCCATATTGCAGACCCGGCTGGAAGCGTTCGGCCCTAGTGGAGAGAAGGAAAGGCTGCTCATGGACGTTCAGCGGCTTGCTCAGACGGCGGAACAGCTTCTTGATATGCAGCGCTTTGGAGCGATCCAGTCTTGGGATCAGATCGATCTTGTCGAACTCGGCCAAAAGGTCGTTGCGGAAAGCGCGCCGCTTGCAATCTCTGCGGGTTATGAGCTTGGCTTTGATGCGGAGAGTAGGGCGGTCGTCATCAACGGCGACAGAGATTCGCTCGAGCGAGCGGTTAACAATCTTATTCGAAACGCTATCGAACACGGGGGTGGTTCAGGTAATATCCGTGTAGAGATCTCTCGACACGGATGGATAGATGTCGTCGATGACGGGCCAGGCGTGCCACGGGAGGAACGTGATAAGGTCTTCGAGCCATTCTACCGGTCAAAGCCGAAATCGACAGGAGCGGGGCTCGGCCTGAGCATCGTTCGTCAGATTGCCCAGTTACATAACGGGCAAGTCGGCATTATTTCCCAGAGATTCGGCGCCCGTTTCCGGCTGATATTGAAGCAGTAGGGCGATATAAACAGCAGTATGAATACATCAATCACCCGCTGCTGTCGTAATGGCGAAAAGAATATTTGATGTAGCTGTTCCGGCTAAGTTACGCCGTTTGTGTCGAGCAAAATTTAGAGACACCTTATTTCGTTCGATCGCGGCCTGAATTAATAATAAATACAATCACTTGAGGGGTATCATGCACCGATTGATGGTTCGTTTCCGCTCAAGAGCGAAATCGGTTGGTGTCGCTGCTCGAAATTTTGGTGGGAAGCGCGATTGTTTACGTAATTGGCGCTGAGTTTCATAGTCTTAGTGGCAAACACGATGTTTTATGAAACAGCGCCCAAACTATTTGGGAAACCGAAATGTCGACCGATCCCAACAGGCACTCTCGAAAGCGGCTCCTGTCGTTCCAGCCGGGAGTTTAACGCGGAAAACTCCAGTTATGAACGGTCCAGTTTTGGGGACCAGAGCATTCTGACCGAACAGCAAACCGGCACCTCTGATAATCTCAAGCACGACGGTTGCACACACCTGCAAGGGATGGCCGATACCGTGGGAGTTAGGCAACCACGAATAAAGCTCAAGCCCTTACCTCAAACACCATGTTAAAGGGCGTTTCCGTTGCTCGGTGGAAATGCGTAAATCCTGCATCAAGCGCAACCTTGCGAAGCCTCAACTCGCCCGCCTGTGCGCCAAGCCCAAGTCCGACCTCCTGAGAAAGCGAGGCCGGCGTGCAGATCATCGTTGACGCGCCATAATAGACACGCCCCACCGGATTGAGATTGTCCTTGAGGTGATCATGCGCGAAGGGTTCAACGATCATCCATGTTCCTCCCGGCGCAAGCGTATCCCTGACATGCCGCCCGGCACCGACCGGATCCCCCATATCTCCGCCACTCCTGCACTCTCGGCGGTCGCTCTTGCCCTTTCGATAGACGGTCCATGGTAGTCGAACCCGATGAACCGCGAAGCTGGATATGCCTGCGCCATCAGGATTGTGGATGCGCCGTGGCCGCATCCGATGTCTGCAACACTGGCCCCAGCCTTGAGTTTTGCCTCTACGCCATCGAGAGCGGGAATCCAGTCGGCAACGAGGTGACTGTTATAGCCGGGACGAAAGAACCGTTCGGTCCCTCGGAAAAGGCAATTGCTGTGCTCATGCCAACCGACGCCCTTGCCCGTTCGGAAGGCATCGGCAATCTTTGGCTCGTCCATCCACATGGATTGAACGATTTCGAATGCACCGACGAAAAAGGCCGGACTGTTCTCTTCGGCGAAAACCATGGCCTGTTCCGGCGACAGGCTGAAGCGATCCGTTCGCTCGTCGTAGCAGATATAGTCGGCGGCAGCCTGAGCACTGAGCCATTCCCTCAGGTATCGCTCCTTCACACCTGTTCGGGCCGCCAGTTCAGCCACCTTGACCGGTTCGCCATCCGCCATTGCCCTGAAAATACCTACCTGGTCGCCGAGCACGACTAGCGCTCCCGTGACGGCTGCACCTACGTCGCCGACGAGGCGGCCAACCAATGTGTCGAGTTTCTGCATATCTGGTTCACGCATCGAAGCCTCCCAGGCACAAAACCGCAAACGTAGATTAGCACATCCACACATATTAATCCAATCAAACGCAGCCCATTCGGATCGCTGCTGCATTTCTTCAAGATGGAATGTGGACCGGCCCGTTATGTCCCATATCACATACATTATAGAGTAAGGCGGTAAGCGAATTTAATGGAAATTCCGTCCCTTAGGCATGACTTGGGCCGGATCGGCTCCCTTTAGATCTGTGGGATCGGAAAGCTTCCTAAGGGGCAAAGCAATCGAATGTGCCTTCGGTCTCCATGATCCGCCGCCGGATTTGATCGCCTCATCGGATCTTGGATCACCGAAACGTCTGGCTTCCTTCTGCAACAGGCCCAGCATCGGCGTCAGATCCTCGATATGCTCGACGACCGTGTGAATGACCCCGCTCTGGCTTTGCAGCCTCCCCCGGATCTTCACCAAGCGTGCCCCCATGACCACGGAACGATATTTTTCAAAGATTTTCGGCCAGACAATCGCATTGGCAACGCCCGTTTCATCCTCCAGCGTCATGAAGATTACGCCTTTCGCGGAACCCGGACGCTGTCGCACCAGAACGATGCCGCCGATCGTTACCCTTTGACTGTTTCGGATGTTGAGAAGATCAACGCTTCGCACAATGCCCATCGAGTTGAATTCCTCGCGCAGGAAAGACACCGGATGAGCCTTGAGGGAAAGCGACAGATGGCGGTAATCCTCGATCACCTCTTCTCCCGGCAGCATCAGGGGCAGATGAGCCTGAGGCTCAGGTCGAAAATCCGCATGCCCGGCCATCCCGAACAGGTTATCATGGTTGAGAGCGGCTTTCACATCCAGCCCTCTCACCGCCCATAAGGCCTGGCGGCGGCTCAAACCGATCGAACCGAAACCATCGGCATCGGCAAGCCGTTCGAGACTAACCTTGTCCAGCCCGGACCGGAGCCACAGGTCATGAACACTCCGGTAGCCCTCATCGCGATTGGCCGTAAGCTTGTTGCGCATGTCATCTTCGCTCAAGCCTTTAACCTGGCGGAAGCCGAGCCTTATTCCGTAGCGGGTCTCGATGACATCCCGCATGCTTGCATGACGCCGATCGACTATGCCCGGATTAAATGGTACCGCTTCCAGCGTACAGTCCCATTCCGAGTGATTGATATCGACCGGAAACACGCTCACGCCATGCTCGCGCGCATCCCGGATCAACTGCGCCGGCGCATAAAAACCCATGGGCTGTGAATTCAGCAGGGACGCACAGAAGACATCCGGATAATAGGTCTTGATCCAGGAGGACGCATAGACGAGCAGAGCGAATGACGCCGCATGGCTTTCCGGAAACCCGTATTCGGCAAATCCCTCGATCTGGCTGAAACACTGCTTTGCGAACTCTTCGGAATAATTGCGCTCGCGCATTCCTTTGATGAAATCGCGCTCGAATTCCTTGACACGGCCGGATCGCTTGAATGTCGCCATTGAGCGCCGAAGTTTGTCCGCTTTCGCTGCCGAAAAACCGGCTGCAGTAATGGCGATCTGCATTGCCTGTTCCTGAAACAACGGGACACCCAGTGTTCTTTCCAGAACACGCTCGAGATCCGGGCTGGGATAATCTATAGGCTTTCCAAGTCGCTGATCCTCCCGACGTTTGAGATAGGGGTGAACCATGTTGCCCTGAATGGGACCGGGTCGAACAATCGCCACCTCGACGACAAGATCATAGAATTTTTCGGGCCTGAGCCTGGGCAACATGCTCATCTGCGCCCGGCTTTCGATCTGAAAGACACCGATCGTATCGGCCCGGCAGATCATTCCGTAAACATTCGGATCTTCGCCTTTTTGCAGAAGGCCTGCCAATGTTTCTTCACGATCGTAGTGGTGCCGCAAGAGCTCGAAAGCCTTCTTCAGGCAGGTCAGCATGCCCAATGCCAGAACATCGATCTTCAGAAGGCTCAATGTATCGAGATCATCCTTATCCCATTCGATCATATAACGGCCCGGCATCGCCGTTTTCATGATCGGCACCACCTCGTCGAGCCTGTCGCGGGTAATGAGAAAACCGCCGACATGCTGTGTGAGGTGTCGAGGGAAGCCCATCAACTCCCGTACATGGGCAATGACTTTCTTCGTTAAGGGATCAGTGATATCGAGACCTGCGACCTTGGCATCACGCTCCGATAGCCCGTCCTCCGACCAGCCCCAAACGGTACTTGAGAGCGCGGCCTGAACGTCTTCCGACAATCCGAAGGCCTTGGCGACCTCACGGCCAGCCATACGGGTTCGATAGCTCGTCACTGCCGCGGTCAGCCCGGCATGGCGATAACCGTAATGGCTGTAAATATACTGGATAACCTCTTCGCGCCGACCATGCTCGAAATCGACGTCGATATCCGGTGGTTCGTTCCGCTCCGTCGAAATGAAGCGCTCGAAAAGCAGGGTCGTAAGAGTGGGGTTAACGTCAGTTATTCCGAGACAGAAGCAGACCGTTGAATTGGCGGCAGAACCACGCCCTTGACAAAGAATTTTCAGCTCATATCGAGCATGCCACACGATATGGCGGACAGTCAGGAAATAAGGCTCGTATTTCATCTCCTTGATGAGACCGAGTTCGTAGCGGATCTGTTTCGAGATTTCCGGCAGGATGCCTTCAGGAAACCGCCTATGCGCTCCCTCCCATGTCAGCCGCTCGAGCGTTTCCGAAACGGTTTCTCCCGGCACGCTTTCGTCCGGATAATTATGCTCCAGTTCCTTGAGTGAGAAACTCAACCTGTCGAAAAATACCGCCGTGTTCTCCACCGCATCCGGATAGGCATGAAAGAGCCGAGCCATCTCGTATGCCGGTTTGAGATGCCGATCTCCATGCGGAGCAAGCCGAAAACCCGCCTCCTGTATCGTCACATGATGACGAATGGCGGTTACCACATCCGCCAGCGAGCGCCGGTAAGGTAGGCTGAAGATCGGAAGGTTCGTCGCGATCAGCGGCACGCGGCTTTGCCGCGCGATCCGGGAAAAAGCAGCAAAAACGAACGGATCGCGCCCGTCATAGGTTGGCGACAGGGTAAGGTAGATATTCTTGCGGAATCTTTTCCGATACGAAGCAAGCCGCTCATCGAGATCCGCCAGATAGGCCTTGTCTTCGGCGCGGGAAAAATCCGGCACGACCGCCAGCATCATCTCGTCACACCATTCCAGAAGATCCCACTCTTCCAGAATGCAGGCCCCCTTCTCTGCTCTCAGATTGCCGATACTGAGCAGCCGGCAAAGATTAGCCCAGCCCTTACGGTTCTTCGGGTAGGCAAGAACATCCGGCGTAGCGTCTGCAAAAACGAGCCTGGCGCCGGGTTGAAACCGGCAGGCCTCGATCGCTTCTTTCTCACCAGCCTCGCTGCTCTTTTCCTTCTGCCGCTCGAAAACCGCGGTCATCTCCTTGAACTGATTATAGGCTCGAACCACCCCGGCAACGGAATTGCGATCGGCAACACCCAATCCGGAAAGGCCAAGCACACTGGCGGCCACGACCATCTCTTCAGGCCTCGTCGCTCCTTCTAGAAAGGAGAAATTCGTCTTGGCGCCGATCTCGAAAAATCTGGGTTCAATCATCATGCGAAGACCCCATGGATACGCCATGTCGGGGGCGGGTCATCCCCGTAACGACCAAGCCGAAAAACCCAAAAAAGCCGCCCAAACTCGCTTTCGAGACGAAAATAATCGCGCTCCTTTGCGTTCTCGTCATCGATCCACCATTCCGGTGCGATCCGCTCCGGCCCTTCGGCTCGGGTGACAATGTGCATCACATGCCGCCAGCGGAATTGCTGCGGCGGTCCATCGGGGACGAGGGCTGCAAAAGCTTCGACTGGCTCCGGACTGCGCAAAAGCCGCAAGGGGCGATCGGCTTGCGGCAGGAATGGCATAGCTTCGCTGCGCTCAGGCTGCCTTTCCAGTACTGCAATCGCCGGAATGAAGATTTCGGCACGTTCCGGAATGTGGCTTTGTCGATGCTGATAGACTTGGAGGCAACCTGCGCCGAACCGGGCGGACACCCTGTCGATGAAATCCGCAAGCGATGTCTCCCGCCCCCCTTCTCCTGAAAAATCCGCCTGAAGCTCATCGAAGACATCATGCTGCAGCACGTTGAGACGCAAAAATTCGAAGCCGAAACCTGCATCCAGATCGTCATGAATGGCATTGAGGCGCTCTGAAAACAGGCCAGAAATCCGCTTTGGATCTCTCAACGGGCGCGAAGCGCCTGCCGAAATCCGAAACACCCGCCCGTCAACACGGAAGAGAACAAGTTCGAACACTTTGCCGCCGGCACCACGATTTTCCAGGCTCAGCTTGAGGGATGACGCAATCTCGGCTGTCATGCCGAGAATATCCTCCTGCGTCTGGATCGGCTCGCCCAACCGGCGCTCGGCGGAAAGCGGCGCCACCGGGCGTCGTGGCGATATGGCTTCCTCGTTCGTTCCAAGTGCCTGGTCGAGCCGCATCAGCATTTGCGCACCAAACCGGCGGGCAAGCGGCGCCCTTGGCATGGACAGAAGGTTTGCAACGCGTTTCAGGCCAAGCTTCAAAAGCGAAGCAACCGTTTTTTCATCGAGACGAAGTGCGTGTACGGGCAAGGCTCCCAGCGCTGCTGCCATATTCTCTCTTGCGATCACCCCGCCACGCCCAAACCGGCTGATCGCGCTGGACAGGCCCGGCGTGCTCGAAATCGATCCGCGCACGTCGAACCCCATCTGAAAAAGCCGGGCAAGAACATCACGAAGCATCGCATCCTCTCCCCCGAAAAGATGGCTGCAACCGGTAATGTCGAGGAAAAGCCCATCCTTTCCGTCCAAGGCAACAAGCGGCGTGTAACGATCGCACCAGTCGGCAATCGCCTCCAGAAGGGCAAAATCGGCTCTTTCATCCTCGTCGAAGACATCAATGTCGGGATACATCGCTCGCGCTTCGGCAAGCCCCTGCCCGCGCTTCAGGCTGCGTCTCTGCGCCACTTCATCGATTGCAACCAGCCGCAATGCGTTATCGCGCCTGCCGGCACAGATGATCGGAGGATGGTCAGGACGCCCTTTCGAACGCCACGACATCCCCCAGAGCTTTCGGGCAATCCTGTCGGTCGGCAGATACCGAAAGTGAAGCGCCAGAATGCGCTGGCCACTTGTGGAAAGAAGATTTGCCTGGATCTCGGGCGAGGTGAAATTGGCGGTCATGAAGGTTCCACTCCAGACGAAAGCTGAGAGGAGCCGGGTTTCGGCTCTTCTCCAGGGTGATGTTGAAAACCGGATGCCCGATGCTGCCGCCAAGCATGCTGCCATCCGGAAGGCGTCGCTCCAGAGCCGGAGCCGGCTCAACAAACAGGCGAAAGGAAGCACTGCTCGCCTCCTCCTCCCCTGCATGCCGCAGCAGGAAAAGCGGCCGCCCTGCCGCCTTTGCCCGAAGACTGAGCCTTCGGCTTTCCGCCAGGCCGAAGGCTTTGGGGTTTCCATGGATTTCGAAGATCGTCGCGATAAATGCCTTGCTTTCAAGCGCCCCTTCCGCAAGCCAAAGGGCATCCTCCAGCCTGCGAGGCGATGCATGAAATATCGTCCGGGAACCGATGCCGAACTGCCTGATGCCTCCGGCATAAGGAATGCCCATTTCGGAAGTGGAAAATCCGTCGGCAATCCATAACATCGGACCTGCAGCGGCTTTGCGCGCCTTCATCAGCCCGACAAGCGAAAGGGAAAAACCGGTTGCCGCGCCGGCATCGGAGAATGATCCGGAACGGATTTCGGTAATGCAATCGAGCGGCAGACCGCCACTCAGCGCATCGTCGAGAGCCGCGATATCGAAGGACAATTTCTCTTCGCCGCTCGATCGGGCGGCAAAATTCTCCATCTTCGCCGCCGCCATTGCCGGCAGGCTTCTGCCTTCCAATCTGGCGATCTGTTCGCGCAGGGCAAATAGCTTCTCCTGCGCCGCGGCTGCATGGGCCATGGCGTCAGCTCTCCATTCTTGATGTTCACTTTATGTTCTTATAGATTCCAGAGCCCGGCAGGAGAGTCAATCATCACTGGACAGGAATCTTTTCCTCATTTGCTATAGCGATGATTCTTATCTCGAAAAAAAGGATCATCGGCCTTATATGTCTCTCACAAAGGGAGAACCAATGGCTCGCATTGACCAAACCGACGACTGGCAGGATCGCCATGCGCCAACGATAAGCACGTTCGAGTCGCTTGCGATCGATGCCTATGGTCATCTTCCGGAAGAATTCAGGGCCCTCACCGCCAATCTCACCATTGAGATCGAAGATTTCCCGGACGACGACGTTTTTGAGGACATGGCGCTGGAAACGCCGTTCGATCTGCTTGGGCTTTTCGAAGGACGTGGGATTTCCGAACGGTTTACCGTCGAAACGGGAGAGCTTCCGAACCGGATCCGGCTCTACCGCCGCCCAATCCTGGACTACTGGGCTGAAAACGAGGAAACCCTGGGCGATATAATCACCCATGTCCTGATCCACGAAATCGGCCACCATTTCGGCCTGAGCGACGAGGATATGGAACGGATCGAAGCCAGCGCCGAGAATGCCACCCAGCGCTGACCCGCGGCACTTATTGCTCGCCGAGCTTTATATCCGGATGATAATCCTTGCCCTCTACGGTTTTCGTCACCGCCTGCCCGCACTGCATGATCCCGGTTGCAGCGTTGAAGGCATAGGTCGGCGAACCGTAAAGTTCCCATCCCTTGTTCAGGGCGGCCGTCACCTTGTGGCAGAATGAGGCGTCATCCGGAGCGGTCAGCAGTCGATAAAGTTTCATTGGGACTTCTTTCTTGCAAAAATCATGGCGGCCTGCGCCAGAAGTGTCTTAGCCTCCTCGAAGTGAAGGCGCTCGATCATTTTTCCATCAAGGTTGATAACGTTGAGACCTTGCGCCTCCGGCCGCTCGAAAGCCGAAACGATCGCCTCCGCTTGAGCGATGGCTTGCGGGTCCGGTCCGAAATGCCGATTGGCAATGTCGATTTGCGCCGGATGAATGAGCATTTTTCCTGAAAAGCCCATCGCCCTGCCCTGCGCACATTCGGCGGCAAAACCGGCATCATCCTTGAAATCGTTGAACACGCTGTCGATTACATCGACACCATGGGCGCGGCCGGCAAGCACGATCTGCATCAGCCACGGCACGAGATAAGCCCGCCCCGGCTGCGCCAAAACCCCGGTCTCCTTGCGCAGATCGTTCAAGCCGACCACAAGGCATTCCGGGCCATTCTTCGCCGCAGCAATCGAAGTTGCATTCAAAACACCTTTCGGCGTCTCGATCATCGCCCACAAAGCGATCGGCTTTCCTGGAGAAAACCGGGCAAGCATGTCGGCCACTGCAGCGATTTCATCGGCATGTTCGACCTTGGGAAGAGCAACCGCGCCCGGCAGGATCTGTACGACCAGTTTCAGATCGTCCTCCCCGAGCCCACTTTCTAGCGGATTGATGCGGATGATCCGCTCCTGTTGCGACTGGCGCTGCTGCGAGAAGGCATTCGCAAGATTGTCGCGTGCTTCCGCCTTTTTCTCGGGCGCAACGGAATCTTCGAGGTCGTAGATCACGCCATCGCAATCAAGACCCGGCGCTTTTTCCAAAGCGCGCCTATTGTCGGCAGGAACGCTGAGAAGCGAACGGCGAACCGGCGCAATATGATTTTTCAAGAACTTCATCGCCTTCTTTTGCCAATATTTTGAGATCCCGGCAATCAAACCCGAACGAACCTCTTGCAAGCCGGAATGACAAGGCCCACATTTTCACACGAAGAAAGGTTTGGACATGCAAAACATTCGGTCCTTTTTCGTTATCGTCACGGCAATTGCCCTGCTCGCTGCGGCTGCTCTTTTGACGGCATCGCTGACGATTGCATTCATGGGAACGCTTGCCATTCTTTCCATTGGAAAGATGCTTTCGAGCAAGCTGAAACCTGTGCCGGTTCGCGCGAAGAACAAGCAGAGCGACATGCGCGTCTGGAACGACGGTCGCGGCACCATCATCGACATGTAAGTCCTGAAACCAGCGAGATTACAGCCGCCAACAGGCGGCGTACCGATTGGTACTGAATCGGACTTCAAATTCTCCCGAAAATACTTTATGGCAGCGCTATAAAGTCTTCGTGGAGGCCGATCATGGAAAAATTCGAAAAGCTGACGGGCGTTGCCGCCCCCCTTCCGGTTGTCAATGTCGACACCGACATGATCATTCCGAAAGACTATCTCAAGACGATCAAGCGCACCGGCCTCGGAAAGGGCCTGTTCGCCGAGGCTCGTTATCGCGAGGATGGTTCCGAGAACCCCGATTTCGTCTTGAACAAGCCGGCATATCGCGATGCCAAGATCATCGTTGCCGGCGACAACTTCGGTTGTGGCTCGTCCCGCGAACACGCTCCCTGGGCATTGCTGGATTTCGGCATCCGCTGCGTGATTTCCACCAGCTTCGCCGACATTTTCTACAATAACTGTTTCAAGAACGGCATCCTGCCGATCGTCGTCAGCCCCGAAGATCTGGAAAAACTTATGGATGACGCCGAGCGCGGCTCGAACGCTATCCTGACGGTTGATCTTGAAGCCCAGGAAATCACCGGCCCGGATGGTGGCCGCCTTCATTTCGATATCGACGCCGGCCGTCGCCAGATCCTTCTCGAAGGACTGGACGACATTGCCTCGACGCTGAAAAGCGATGCTGCAATCGCCAGCTTCGAAACGAAGAACCGCAGCGATCGCCCCTGGCTCTGATGGACAAGACCCCTTGTCCTGCGACAGGCTCGGACAAGGGATTTCCAGACGCGGCAAGGCTGCGTGAGGGATTGTGAGCCTGTAAGAACTGCAAGGACATGAGACGAATGGCAAAGAACCTCTTCCTTCTTCCCGGTGACGGCATCGGCCCTGAAGCCATGGGCGAAGTGCGCAAGATCATCGCCTATATGAACGATGCGATGAAGGCCGATTTCTCGCTCGACGAAGGCCTTGTCGGCGGCAGCGCTTATGATGCGCACGGCGTTGCGATTTCCGAAGAGGACATGGCCAAGGCAATGGCGGCGGATGCCGTT
Organism: Aliirhizobium wenxiniae; assembly: GCF_019511445.1. Lineage (GTDB taxonomy): Bacteria > Pseudomonadota > Alphaproteobacteria > Rhizobiales > Rhizobiaceae > Neorhizobium > Neorhizobium wenxiniae_A. The sequence continues at coordinate 100,394 of NZ_JAEUAN010000006.1, read as the reverse complement.
CTGTTCGGCGCCGTCGGCGGCCCGAAATGGGATGCGGTTCCCTATGAGGTCCGTCCGGAAGCCGGCCTCCTGCGCCTGCGCAAGGATATGGAGCTTTTCGCCAACCTGCGCCCGGCAATCTGCTACCCGGCGCTGGCCTCCGCGTCGTCGCTGAAGCCCGAACTCGTCGAAGGCCTCGATATTCTGATCGTTCGCGAACTGACCGGCGGCGTCTATTTCGGCGAGCCGAAGGAGATCATCGATCTCGGCAACGGCCAGAAGCGCGGTATCGACACCCAGATCTACGACACCTACGAGATCGAGCGCATTGCCGGCGTCGCCTTCGAACTCGCCCGCACGCGCAAGAATACCGTATGCTCGATGGAAAAGCGCAACGTCATGAAGTCTGGCGTTCTGTGGAACCAGGTCGTGACCGAAACCCACAAGCGCTCCTATGCCGACGTCAAGCTGGAACATATGCTGGCCGATGCCGGCGGCATGCAGCTCGTGCGCGCGCCAAAACAGTTCGACGTCATCGTCACCGACAACCTTTTCGGAGACATGCTTTCGGATGTGGCCGCCATGCTGACAGGTTCGCTCGGCATGCTGCCTTCCGCCTCGCTCGGTGCCGCGGATGCCAAGACCGGCCAGCGCAAGGCGATGTATGAGCCCGTTCACGGCTCTGCACCGGACATCGCCGGAAAGGGCATAGCCAACCCGATCGCGATGATCGCTTCCTTCGCCATGTGCCTGCGCTATTCGTTCAACATGATTGCGGAAGCCGATCACCTCGAAAAGGCGATCGCTACGGTGCTAGACCAGGGCATCCGCACCGGCGACATCATGGCGGAAGGTTGCCGCCAGGTCGGCACGACCGAGATGGGCGACGCCATTCTGGAGGAATTCAAGGCTCTTTCGGCCTGAGCAAACAGAATACAACGGAAAGGGCCCGGCACGATGTGCCGGGCCCTTTTTTGTTTCTGCTAGGTGACCTCAATTCGCGAGATCGACGTCTCGTCTCTCGCGAACAAACAGAGCGCCGATAACGACTGTCATGAGAGCGAAGAGGACGGGATACCAAAGGCCTGCGAAGATATCGCCGGTGGAGGCGACGATCGCGAAGGATGTGGCCGGCAGCAGGCCGCCGAACCAGCCGTTACCAATGTGGTAAGGCAGCGACATGGCCGTATAGCGGATGCGGGTCGGGAAGAACTCGACAAGCGCAGCAGCAATCGGACCGTAGACAATGGTGACGTAGATGACCATGATCGTCAGGATGGCGATGATCTTCAACGATTGACCGTTGGCAAGCGCAGAGAAGAACCCGTCGACCTTGACCTTTGCCGGGTCATTTGCTGCCGGATAACCGGCCGCCACCATGGCAGGGCCGAGCGCCGCACTGAAAGCCGGAGCATCGGTGAAGACGATCGGGGTACCGCCGTTGATGATGAGCTGAGCCGGCGAACCGGCAGGCGCACTCACCTGCGTATAGCGGAAAGCCTGCTGCGACATGGTTCGGCGCATCACGTCGCAAGGCGTCGTGAAGGTACGAATACCGACCGGGTCGAATAGCGAACCGCAAGTGGCGGGATCAGCCGATACCTCTGCCTTCACGTTCTCGATCGCGGTGGCATAGGTCGGATTGGCAGCCGTGGTCAGCGCGCTGAACAGCGGGAAGTAAGTTGCCGCCGCGAGAATGCAGCCCGCCAGGATCACCGGCTTGCGTCCGATCCGGTCAGAAAGCGAACCGAACACCAGGAAGAAGGGGGTCGCGATAATCAGCGCCCAGGCAATCAGGACGTTTGCAGTGAGAAGATCGACCTTCAGCACGGTCTGCAGGAAGAACAGGGCGTAGAACTGTCCCGTATACCAGACGACCGCCTGACCGATCACAAGGCCGAACAGCGCGATCAGGACGATCTTGCCATTGCTCCAGGTGCCGAAAGCTTCCGACAGTGGCGCCTTCGACTGGGTGCCCTCTTCCTTCATCTTCTTGAAGAGCGGCGATTCATGCATCTGCAGACGAATGTAGATCGAGATGATCAGCAGGATGATCGACAGGAGGAAGGGAATGCGCCATCCGCCCTGAAGGCCGAACAAGATCGGCTGTGTCGTCTGGAATGCCTCCTCACCGAGATTCATGCGCAAGGTCACGATCACGAACAGTGACAGAAGCAGGCCCAGCGTCGCCGTAGTCTGGATCCAGGCCGTATAGAAACCGCGCCTGTTGCGTGGCGAATGCTCGGCAACATAGACCACCGCACCGCCATATTCACCGCCCAGCGCCAGGCCTTGAGCCATACGCAGCAGGACGAGAATGATCGGCGCAATGACGCCAATCTGATCATAGCTCGGTAGAAGACCGACGGCGAAGGTCGACAGACCCATGATCAGGATGGTGAGAAGAAATGTGTATTTTCGGCCAACCAGATCACCGAGACGACCGAAGACCAGCGCGCCGAACGGCCGGACCAGGAAGCCTGCGGCAAATGTCAGGAGTGCGAAAATCGCCTGCGTCGCCGGCGGGAATTGCGAGAAGAACTGCTTGCCGATAATCGCAGCCAGCGTTCCGTAAAGATAGAAATCGTACCACTCGAATACAGTTCCGAGCGAGGAGGCGATGATCACCTTCCTCTCCTCGGGCGTCATCGGCTTTGTTCTGCTATCAGCCGCCGTTGCGACATTTGCCATTGTCGTCCTCCCAACAAGGTGAAACCACGCGTCCTGGTAACTGCTTTGGCCTTTCCTCCTTTGCCAAAACAACCGTGAAGCGATGCCCTCAGATTGACAGAAATCAGGACATCCGATGAGTGATGCTTTGGGATTATGACTTTCGTCTAAAGTGCCTTCCGCAACTGGTACAACTCTGGCTTCGACTCACCTTGACTCCATTCCAAAATGTTCTAAACACATGCGCGAACGGGAAAACGCCCTTATGATCGCTTGCGACTTTGACATCGCTGCATCTTGCCTGCCGGCCCAACACGCCGGACAGCGTTTTTTCGCTTTCTCCAAAACCAAGGCCAAAACGACGACGAAAACCGTCTGACGTCTCTGGCCCGCCGCTCTCTCCCCGGTAAGGCCGGGGACAAGGAACACCGTGCCGCTTAGGTACGGCTTCCCCCTCACAAGACCGAGGAGAGACAGAAAGAGAGCATAGACATGGGTTTCAAGATTGCAGTCGCCGGTGCTACCGGCAATGTCGGCCGGGAAATGCTGAACATCCTGGCAGAACGCGGTTTTCCGGCTTCCGAGGTTGTCGCACTGGCTTCTGCGCGCAGCCAGGGCACCGAAGTATCTTTCGGCGACAAGACGCTGAAGGTCTCCAACCTTGAGAACTACGATTTCTCCGACACCGACATCTGCCTGATGTCCGCCGGCGGCGATATCTCCAAGAAGTGGTCGCCCAAGATCGGCGCACAGGGCTGCGTCGTCATCGATAACTCATCCGCCTGGCGTTACGATTCGGAAGTGCCGCTCATCGTTCCGGAAGTAAACCCGGATGCGGTCACCGGTTTCACCAAGAAGAACATCATCGCCAATCCGAATTGCTCGACCGCCCAGCTCGTCGTAGCGCTGAAGCCGCTGCATGATGCCGCCAAGATCAAGCGCGTCGTCGTCTCCACCTACCAGTCGGTCTCCGGCGCCGGCAAGGACGGCATGGACGAACTCTTCACCCAGACGCGCGCCGTATTCGTTGCAGACCCGATTGAATCGAAGAAGTTCACCAAGCGCATCGCCTTCAACGTCATTCCGCATATCGATGTCTTCATGGAAGACGGCTACACGAAGGAAGAGTGGAAGGTTCTCGCCGAAACCAAGAAGATGCTCGATCCAAAGATCAAGGTAACCTGCACCGCCGTGCGCGTTCCGGTCTTCATCGGTCACTCCGAATCGGTCAACATCGAGTTCGAAAACGAGATCACTGCCGATCAGGCGCGTGACATCCTGCGCGAAGCACCGGGCTGCCTCGTCATCGACAAGCATGAAAACGGCGGCTACATCACGCCGATCGAATCCGCCGGTGAAGATGCGACCTACATCTCCCGTATCCGCGAGGATGCAACGGTCGAGAACGGCCTTAACATCTGGGTCGTTTCCGACAACCTGCGCAAGGGCGCTGCTTTGAACGCCATCCAGATCGCCGAGCTGCTGGTCAACCGTGGCCTTATCAAGCCGCGCCAGGCTGCCGCCTGACACATTAGAAATTGTTAAGCATATCGAATTAGAAAATCCCGCCATCAGGCGGGGTTTTCTTTTTGTAAGAATGTCCTCACGAACTATTCATGCGCATTAGGACGGTGTTTGCTTGCAAGCCGGAACATTTGCAACGAATAGTGGGGCAGAGATGCACCGCCGCTGAACGGCAAACACGGATTAAAGCATGAACAAGCTTCTACTCGCAGGACTGGCCTTTACCGCACTCACGATCGCAGGCCCAGCCGCTGCGCAGCAATGCGGCAACGATTCATCCGGCTTCGATCGATGGGTTCAGGACTTCAAGCGCGTTGCACCATCGAATGGCATCAGCCCGGCAGTGATCGACCGCGCCTTCGCCAACGTAAACTACAATCGCGCGACGATCAGTGCCGACCGCGGCCAGAAGAGCTTCAAGCTTTCCTTCGAGGAATTCCTGAAGAAGCGCGGCGCGACGACCATCATCTCGCAGGGCAAGAAGATGAAGTCCGCCAATGCCTCGCTTTTCGATCGCCTTGAGCGCCGTTACGGCGTCCCCGCCGGCCCGATCATTGCGATCTGGGGCATGGAGACAGGTTTCGGCCGTTTCATGGGCAACCAGCACACGCTGTCGGCTGTTGCGACGCTGGCCTATGATTGCCGCCGTTCCGACTTTTTCACCGAACAACTCTACGCCGCCCTAAAGCTTGTCGCACGCGGCGATCTGAGCACCACCGCCAAGGGCGCTGCACACGGCGAAATCGGCCAGACCCAGTTTCTCCCGCTCAACGTCATCCGTTATGGCGCAGACGGCGATGGCGATGGGCACATCGACATGGTTGGTTCGCGCGCCGATGCACTCGCATCGACCGCCAACTTCCTCAAGGGCCACGGCTGGGTAAGTGGTGCTGGCTACCAGCCCGGTCAGCCGAGCTTCGTAGCCATCCAGGGCTGGAATGCAGCAACCGTCTATCAGCGCGCCATTGCTTACATGGGCGCCGAGATCGACGGCAAATAAGCGTCAGGGAGCGGGCGCCTGATCCTCTTCGGCAGGCGCCAGTTCCGTTTCCAGATCGGGGCGGATGAAATCGCCCTTCTGGTTCATCACCCAGAGCTCTCCGCTCGATATATCGAACCAGGCACCGTGAACCGAGAGTTCACCCTTGTCCGTCAGCGCCTTGATGAACGGGAAACTGGCGAGATTGTTGATCGAATTGCGGATAGACACGCGCTCAAGAGCCGTCTGACGTTCCGATGCGGTCATCAGGTCATTGCTCTGGATCTGCGAAGCCGCAGGCCTGACAAGGCCAATCCACTTGCCGATGAAATCACCCGGGGAAAGAGGCTCGAGCGTCGGATCCAGCGCTGCCTGGATGCCACCGCAGCGACCATGGCCCATCACCACGATATCGCGGATCTTGAGTACCTGGATTGCATATTCGAGCGCAGCCGACGTGCCATGGAACTGGCTGTCCGGCTCATAGGGCGGCACCATGTTGGCGATGTTGCGAACCACGAAAAGCTCACCCGGACCACAGTCGAAAATCGTTTCCGGCGCGGCGCGGCTATCACAACAGGCAATCAGCAGCGTGTGCGGCTTCTGCCCATTTTCGGCAAGAACACGGTAACGCTCGCGCTCATCTGTATAGCGTCCGCTCATGAAATTGCGGTAGCCCGCAAGCAGTTTGGCTGGGAAATAGGTCATGAGGGCTACGAATATTATGCCTTTGAAACAAGATCAACGGCTCGTTACGCGCAATCCGGCGCTTCGCTCGCCTTGCATCACAGTGTTTTTGGTTAGCTTCATTCACATGTCCCGCCAGCATCTCTGGCCCACGCTGGACCGATTTCATTATCATATGCTGAAAAAATCGATTTTATTGTCGTGGCAACAATTCTTTGCCAATTCCTGTCAAGATTGCTGCGCAAAACAGTGCTAACTGCTGCCATTCGGACGGATTCGCACCGTTCTTTGCAGTATTCAGCCAGAAAAGGGAGAGATCATGGTCTGGAAGAATAGCCCCAAGCGCAGCAAGCAGATGGATGGGGCGCGGTCATTCGCGAGCAAGGCCGGCAAGGACTTTCTCGATCCAGCCATTCTGTTCGGACGCGCAAGCGACGACGATCTTTCAAGCTACACCCCGGAAATGCTCGGGATTGCCGCAGCGCATGCTGCAGCCCGCGTCAAGGCCTGGAACCGCGTCCGTGCCGATATCACCGTCGCCCAGATACCAGGTGTCGAACCGGACGGGATACCCGTCTGGGTTCTGACCGTGATCGACCGGAACATGCCGTTCCTGTTCGATTCCGTCATGGGCGAGGTGACGGCCAGCCATCGTGGCCTCGTCATGGCCGTGCACCCGATCCTGACGATCGAACCGGGCAAGGAGCCGGTGCTGCGCAGCAATGACGAGCCGACCGACCCAGCCCATCAGGTCAGCCTCATCCAGCTGCATATCGCTCAGTTGAACGAGGAGCAGGCCAATCTTCTGATCGAGCGCATCCGCTTCATTCTCGATCAGGTGCATCTGTCGATCACCGACTGGTCCGCCATGCTCGATACCATGGATGGCGCAGCCAAGCAGCTATTGAACGCCAAGCCTCGCAAGGGCGCCAACCGTGACGAGGCGCTGGCCTTCCTCGATTGGCTGCGGGACGACAATTTCACCTTCCTCGGCATGCGCGAATATGTCTATTCCGGCAAAGGCTCCAAGGCGACCGTGGAACGCGGCCAAGGCAGGGGCCTCGGCATTCTTTCCGATCCGGACGTTCTGGTTCTGCGCCAGGGCAAGGATCAGGTCACGACCACGCCGGAAATTCTCGAATTCCTCGACGGACCACAATTCCTCATCGTTACCAAGGCGAATGTGAAGTCTGTTGTCCATCGACGCGCCTACATGGACTATATCGGCGTCAAGCGGTTTGACGAGAACGGTCATGTCGTCGGCGAGTTGCGGATCGTCGGCCTTTTCACCGCCACCGCCTATACCCAGTCCGTCCGGGAAGTTCCGTTGCTGCGCGAAAAGGTCGAGGATATCGACCGGCATTTCGGTTTCGACCCTTACAGCCATTCCGGCCGCATGCTGGAAAACACGCTAGAATCCTACCCGCGCGACGATCTCTTCCAGATCGATACCGATCTTTTGGCGAAATTCTGCGAGCAGATCATGGAATTGAGCGAGAGGCCGCGCGTGCGCACGCTCGCCCGTATCGATCATTTCGACCGCTTCGTCTCGACGATAGTTTACGTGCCGCGCGAGGACTATAATTCGCTGGTCCGGGAGAAGGTCGGCGCCTATCTGGCGCATGTATTTGAAGGCCATGTATCGGCTTATTACCCAGCTTTCCCTGAAGGCGGTGTGGCACGCGTCCACTTCATCATCGGACGCCGTGGCGGCAAGACGCCCCGCATCAGCCAGGCAAAGCTCGAGGAAGCGATCCGCCTGATCTCCACGCCATGGGAGGAGCAGTTCTCGCTTCTGGCCGAAAACGGCCCCCGGCTTTCGGTCACTAATGCTTTCCAGGAAGCCTTCACGCCGGAAGAAACCTTTGCCGACCTGCCGGACATCGCTGCCTGCGCCTCTGGCGAAACAGTCCGTATCGAATTCTACAAGCGCCCAACCGATGAGGCCAACAGCGTCTCGCTGAAGATTTTCCACGGCGATCACCACCTGTCGCTGTCGCGCCGCGTGCCGCTTCTGGAAAACCTCGGTTTCCGGGTGGTCAGCGAGCAGACCTTCGAAATTCATGTCGGCCCGGATGCGAAACTGATCGTCCTTCATGACATGGAACTGCAACTTCGTGATGGACGCGAGATCGACCTGTCGCAGGAAGGTCCGCTGCTCGAAGAGGCGTTTCTTCTGGCGTTCGAGGGATCGGTCGACAATGACGGCTTCAACCGTCTTGTTCTGCTGGCTGGCCTCTCTGCGCGCGAAACCACGGTTCTGCGCGCCTATGCCCGATATCTGCGCCAGACGGGAATTGTCTACTCTCAGGCCTATATCGCCGATACGCTGGTAAAGTACCCTGAAGCTTCGGCAATCATCTTCAAGCTATTCCAAGCCAGTTTCGATCCGGATATTGCCGAAAAGGCAAGAACGAAGAAGCTGGCCCAGCTTCACGGCGCAATCGAGATCAGCCTTTCGGCCGTGCCCAGCCTCGACGAGGACCGGACGCTAAGGCGCTTCGTCAATGCGATCGATTCGACGCTGCGCACCAACTATTTCCAGCGCGACGAAAACGGCGCGCCGAAGAGAATGCTGGCCTTCAAGTTCGATCCCGAGCTTCTCGACGGCCTGCCGCAGCCCCGCCCATTCCGCGAAATGTTCGTTTACGGCACCGAGGTCGAAGGCGTGCACCTGCGTTTCGGCAAAGTGGCACGCGGCGGCCTGCGCTGGTCGGATCGCGGCGAGGATTACCGGACCGAAGTGCTTGGCCTGGTCAAGGCCCAGCAGGTGAAGAACGCCGTCATCGTGCCGGTCGGCGCCAAGGGCGGCTTCTTCCCGAAAATGCTGCCTGCCGGTGGCTCGCGTGACGAAGTCTTCAATGCCGGCAAGGAAGCCTACAAGACCTATATCCGCACGCTCCTTTCGATCACCGACAACATCATCGAGGGCGAGATCGTCGGACCACAAGACACGATCCGCATCGATGGCGACGACCCCTATTTCGTCGTCGCCGCCGACAAGGGCACTGCAACCTTTTCCGACACTGCCAATGGGCTGGCGCAGGAAGCCGGCTTCTGGCTCGATGACGCATTCGCCTCCGGCGGATCGGCAGGTTACGATCACAAGAAGATGGGCATTACCGCCCGCGGCGCCTGGGAAGCCGTCAAGCGACACTTCCGTGAAATGGATGTCGATATCCAGACGACGCCGTTCAACGTCATCGGCGTCGGCGACATGTCCGGTGACGTCTTCGGTAACGGCATGCTGCTCTCGCCAAAGATCCGCCTGATCGCCGCCTTCGATCACCGCGATATCTTCATCGATCCTGATCCGGATACCCAGAAATCCTTCAAGGAGCGAACCCGCATGTTCGCCCTGCCGCGCTCCAGCTGGCAGGATTATGATCGCAGCACGCTGTCCGAAGGCGCGATGATCATCTCCCGCTCGGAAAAGTCGGTAAAGCTGACCAAGCAGGCGGCAGCGGCTATCGGGCTGGACAAGACAACGGCCACACCGTTCGAGATCATGACCGCGATCTTGAAGAGCGAAGCCGATCTTCTCTGGTTCGGCGGCATCGGCACCTATATCCGCGCGGCAGCCGAGACGGATACTGAGGTCGGCGATCGTGCCAATGACCCGATCCGCGTTACGGCGGGCGAAGTGCGCGCCAAGGTGATCGGCGAGGGCGCCAATCTCGGCGTCACCCAGAAGGGCCGCATTGCCTATTCGCTCGCTGGCGGACGCTGCAACTCCGATGCGATCGACAATTCCGCCGGCGTCAATTCTTCCGACGTCGAGGTCAATATTAAGATTGCACTCAACGCCGCCATGCAGGACGGCCGCCTGCCGCGTGACAAGCGCAACAAGCTTCTGGCCTCGATGACCGATGAAGTGGGGGAACTGGTTCTTCGCAACAACTACCTACAGCCTCTGTCGATCTCGCTGATCGAACGCAGAGGCATCGGCAACCGCGAGCAACTCTCCCGCCTGATGTCTGTGCTGGAAGGGCAGGGCAAGCTCAACCGCAAGGTCGAGACCCTGCCGGACGATGCGGAACTGGCCGAGCGTTATGCAGCAGGCAAGCCGCTCTCCCGCCCGGAAATCGGCGTTCTGCTATCCTATTCGAAGATCGTCCTCTTCGATGCGCTTCTCGAAAGCGCCATTCCGGACGACCCGTATTTTGCGGCGATCCTGAAAGCTTATTTCCCGGCCAAGATGCAGAAACCCTATGCCGGCGATATCGCAAACCATCGCCTGCATCGCGAAATCGTCGCAACCGCGCTTGCAAACGAAGCGGTCAACCGCGGCGGTCCCGGCTTCATCCAGATGATGAGCGACATGACCGGCGCAACGGCTGCGAATGTCGTGAAGGCGATCTTCCTCATCCGTGACGGCTTCGACCTGCCGCGTCTATGGGCCGAAGTCGATGCGCTGGACAATCGCATCCCCGGATCGGTTCAGAACGATCTGCATGCGCAGATCAACCGCATCATCACCATCGGTACCTATCTCGCCCTTCAGACGCAGATCAGCGCCGCACCGCTGACCGAGGCTGTCGCAAGGCTCAAGGCTGCGATCAAGGGCCTGCATGGCGCAATGACCGAGGAAGTGATTGCCGAAACGGCGCCGCTTGCTGCAGAACTCGAGGCTCAGGGCGCACCGGCAAGCCTGATCGCCGAGATCCGGACCCTGTCGGCTCTGGTCATCGCTCCGGAAATCATGCTGATTGCCGACCGAACCGGCGAGAGCATGGCGCGCGCCGCCGAAAGCTATTTCGGCGTCACGAAAACCTTCCGCGTCAACCGCCTGATCGTTGCCGGTGAAAGGATCAGCACGTCGGATCACTACGAGAGCCTGGCGCTGTCCCGCGGTCTGCAGCAACTTGCCTCCGCGCGGCGTGACATCGTCATTACGGCGCTCACGGAACACCGGAAGGACAAAAAACCGGTTCAGGCCTGGATTGCCGCCGACCGCGTGCGTGTGAACCGCATCGGAGCCGAACTGATGGCACTTAGCGATAGCGGCGACCTCACGCTGCCAAAGATCTCCGTAGCGGCCGGACTGCTTGGGGATCTGGCACACGGCCGTTTGACTTAAAGCGAGGGACTGGATGGGAGGTTACGACATCGATCAAGCGCCGGTGAAAACGAGCCGGCGCGGTATCTGGGGCTGGATGCTGTTCGATTGGGCGGCCCAGCCCTTCTTCACCGTTGTCACGACCTTCATCTTCGGCCCTTATTTCGTCGCCCGGCTGACCGACGACCCGATCTCGGCTCAGGCGGCATGGAGCAACATGGCGACGATCTCGTCGATCGTCATCGCCATCCTGTCGCCGGTTCTCGGCTCGATCGCCGATCAGTCCGGTGCGCGCAAGCCCTGGATCGCAAGCTTTGCCGCCGTGAAGATCGCAAGCCTGCTGATGCTGTGGTTCGCCGCACCCGGCTCTCCGCTGATCCTGCCGATCACCCTGATGGTCTTCGCCTCGATCGCGGCAGAATTCTCCATCGTCTTCAACGATTCCATGATGCCGCGCCTCGTCTCAAAGGATGAGGCCGGCAGGATTTCCAACATTGCTTGGGGTCTCGGTTATCTCGGCGGCATGATCGTGCTGATCGCCGTCGTGACCCTGCTTGCGGCAAATCCCGAAACCAGCCTGACGCTGATCGGCATTCCCCCGCTTTTCGGCCTTGATCCGGCGCTCGGCGAGGATGCCCGCATCACCGGCCCGATTGCAGCGATCTGGTATCTTGTTTTCATTTTGCCGATGTTCCTCTTCACACCGGATGCGAGGAAGGGCCTACCCTTGACAGCAGCCGTCCGCTCCGGCCTGACGGAGCTGCGCGGCACGCTTGGCGAGCTACGCAGGCGTCGGGGCATCACCCGCTTCCTGATTGCCCGTATGCTCTATCAGGATGGCGTCAATGGCCTCCTCATCCTCGGTGGCGTCTTCGCCGCCGGCATGTTCGGCTGGGCAACGATCGAGATCGGCCTCTACGGCATCATCCTCAACGTCGTCGCCATCTTCGGCTGCATGGCTGCAGGTGCGCTGGACAGGGTGTTAGGCTCCAAGACCGTCGTGCTGATCAGCCTCGTCCTGTTGCTCATAGCAACGCTCGGCATCATCTCTACCAACCCGGGCAGTGTTCTGTTCGGAATGATCCCGCTATCGCTGGAAGACAGCCAAGGCTGGTTCGGCACCGCGGCGGAAAAGGCTTATGTCCTTTTCGGCCTGTTGATCGGCATTGCCTTCGGCCCGGTACAGGCGTCGTCGCGCTCCTATCTGGCGCGATCGATCGAACTGCATGAGGCCGGCCGCTATTTCGGCATCTATGCGCTGTCGGGACGAGCGACGAGCTTCCTCGCCACCCTGTCCTTTTCTCTCGTCACCTATGCCAGGGGCTCTGCCCATCTCGGCATGGCAACGCTGCTGATCTTCCTCGTGGCAGGCCTGGCGCTGCTGATCACAACGCCATACCCGGCCGACAAAGCCGGAGAGACTCCGGCTAAGTAGTTGCTGGCTTGGAGCAATTCCAGCAAAAGTGGGAACCGGTTTTGCGTCCGGAATTGCGTTGAAACAAAGAGATAGAGCAGTTTCGCGTTTCGAAGAAAGGCGGAAATGCTCTAGTGCCGGAAGTGGCGCATGCCGGTGAAGACCATGGCGACATTATGCTCGTCGGCAGCGGCAATCACTTCCGCATCTCGCATGGAGCCACCCGGCTGGATGACGGCGGTTGCACCGGCCGAAATCGCCGAAAGCAGGCCGTCAGCAAACGGGAAGAAGGCTTCCGAAGCAACGGCCGAACCCTTGGTCATCGGCTCGGCCCAACCCATGGCCTTGGCGGCATCCTCAGCCTTCAGCCCGGCGATACGGGCGGAATCGATACGGCTCATCTGGCCGGCGCCGATACCCGCCGTCTGGCCATCCTTGGCATAGACGATGGCGTTCGACTTGACATGCTTTGCAACCTTGTAGGCGAACTTCAGGTCTTCCATCTCGGTCGCTGTCGGTGCGCGCTTGGTGACGACCTTCAGCTCGACATCCTCGATCACGCCGCTGTCGCGGCTCTGCACCAGAAGGCCGCCGGCAACCGTCTTTGCGGTAAGACCGCGCGACCGTGGGTCAGGCAGACCGCCCGTCACGAGCAGGCGAAGGTTTGGCTTCTTGGCAATGATCGCCTTTGCCTCTTCGGACACTTCCGGCGCGATGATGACCTCGGTGAACAGCTTGACGATCTCTTCCGCCGTCTCGCCATCGAGAAGCTGGTTGAGCGCAATGATACCGCCGAAGGCAGAAGTGCTGTCGCAGGCCAGCGCCCGCAGATAAGCGTCCTTCAAAGTCGAGCCGGTGGCAACGCCGCACGGGTTGGCGTGCTTGATAATCGCGCATGCCGGGCCCTGATCAGCCGCAAACTCGCCGATCAGCTCGAAAGCGCCGTCCGTGTCGTTGATGTTGTTGTAGGAAAGCTGCTTGCCCTGCAGCAGCTGAGCTGTCGCAACACCCGGGCGGTTTTCGCCCGTCACGTAGAAACCGGCGCTCTGATGCGGGTTTTCGCCATAGCGCATGGCTTCTTTCAAAACACCGCCGATCGTCCGGTAGGCCGGCGTCTCGATTTCGAGTGCTTCCGCAAACCAGTTGGAGATTGCCGTGTCATAGGCCGCGGTACGCGCATAGGCCTTGGCGGCCAGCTTCTGGCGGAAGGCATATTCCGTCTCGCCGCCATTGGCCTTCAGCGCTTCGATCAACGGCGCATAGTCGGCCGGATCGGTAACGATCGCAACATAGGCATGGTTCTTGGCCGATGCACGGATCATCGCCGGGCCACCGATATCGATGTTTTCGACCGTCGTCGGATAGTCGCCGCCGGCAGCGCGCACTTCCTCGAACGGGTAAAGATTGATGACGGCAAGATCGATGCCCTCGATGCCATGCTGCTTCATCGCCGCGACATGTTCCTCGTCGTCACGGATCGACAGAAGGCCGCCATGGACATTCGGATGCAGCGTCTTCACGCGGCCGTCCATGATTTCCGGAAAGCCGGTCACTTCGGAAACGTCGGTGACAGCAAGCCCGGCTGCAGCGATTGCCTTGTGCGTACCGCCGGTCGACAACAGCCTGACGCCCTGCTCGGTAAGCGCCTTCGCCAGTTCGATGATGCCGGTTTTGTCCGACACGGAAAGCAGAGCGGTGCGGATTTTCACGCGGTCAGGGGCGGGGATTTTTTTGGAAGCAACGGCCATCGGTCTCTCCTGAAAGAGCTTGCCACAGAGGGGCGGGAAGGGGATGGGCCGCGGTTAGCACAGCTGGCGCAAAGAAGAAACGCCTATTCGCTCCGTCTGAGCATCCAGCGGATCTCCCGAAGCCCCTGAACCGGCACTTCGATCGCCAATTGCTGGCTTGGCCTCATGCCGGAAACATCGGCGAAGAAGACGTCCTCGTCGATCAGCACATGCAGGCCCGGTGCTGCAAAAATCCAGGTCTCACCGTCGGGAGCGCCCAGAACGATGCTTTCTGCATCCCTGCGGAACAGATTGATCGCCGGATGAATATGAAAGCGCACGATCGCCGTCAGGCTGTCCTTGCCTTGTCCCTCTTCGGGGATCAGCCGGTCGCATCCCTTGATCTTGTCGCCCGCAGCGCTGAGCACGATCTCGCGCTCATGGGTATAACCGAAACTTTCGAGATAACCATCGTGCCTGGCGCGCAGCCAATCATTGCCGTGCTTGTCGTCCCAGCGCTCGACATCGATCTTTGACACACCCGGTATTAGGATGGAGCCGGCAAAAGACGAGTTGATCACCCGGCTCGAAGATGTCTCCTCGATGATGACGGTCGAGTGCGCTGCAGTTGACCGAGCGAGATGCTTGTAAAAGCGATTGGCGAATTTCGGCGAGCCGGAATTGACGATGAAGCGATTGCGGCCCGACGACATTTCGAACGAGAGACAACCCGCATGCGCGCCCCTAGATGCCGCGATCGAACTCGGGCATCCGGTGTCGGCAATGATGATCGTATTGTCGGCGCTCAGCCGATGATAGCTCATCTGCGGCAGAGCCTTGAACGGCTTTCCGGCGGATTCGTCGTAGCGCAGAACCGACATCAGTTCGCTCGCCGAAGTCGAACCGGCACCATTGAACAATGCGAGATCGCCATCCTGGTGGCGGAAGAAACGCAAGGCCGGATACATGCGGTCGATCGCCGGAATGAGCTTCTGGGGCACATCGTGGCCGAGATTGATATAGGTCTGCCGGAGCGGGAGGAGGTCGATCAGGATATCGAGGATCGCGCGCGGATTACGCGAAACATGCCCGCCATCAGCCAAGACCTGGCGATCAAGTTCCCGGTCGAGAAGCATTGCCTCCCGCTTTATCCCAGTAACGCGCGTCGGTACGGATAAGGATGCCATCGCCAGTGCAGTCCTGACCCTGAGCCGGCTTTCGGCATCCGGGCAGCTGCCGGCAATCTTTCTCAGATAGCTGATCTGATAGGCGAGGTTCTTCATGAACCGCCGGTAGAAACCTGCTTCGGCTGCATGCAGAATGATCGTTGAATGAGACAGCCAGGCAATCACCCGCGTCGCCACGACATTCGGCTCCCAAGCGATGCCTCGGCGCCGGCGGCCATGGATATTGATCCAGTCCGACACGATATGCCGGGCGTGCGCGCAACCTGCTTCCGTCCTGTCAGCCCTGATATGCCGAAGCCAGCCGAAACCGTGCAGGCGCTCGGCAAAAGCGCGTGAAGGCAATTCCAGCTCGAACGGGGAATCCCCCAGCGTCTCGAGTACCCGCCCCGCTAGCGGAAAACGCCCTTCGAGAATTTCATGCGCAATAAACGGATCGACCGGACGCAGGTCGGTCGGGGCAACGATCAGCCGTTCGGGAACCGACGTCAGCGGAGCAGACAAGGCGACGCGATAAGGCGCGATGCGGAGGCGCAAACGCCGCCGCATTTCCTTCATACCGGAAGCCAGAAGCCTTCGGCGATCGGCGAGCCGCATGGTCACTCTGGTTTCTCCGCCGGAATGGTTGTCGCTAGATCAGCTGAATCAATTTTAGATGGATTTGAAGTATGACGCCGGTATGGTGAATAAAACCTTACTCGACGCGCAGCACGCTCGCAAAGAAACCATCCATGCCGCCGGCAAAACCATCTGAAGGCGGGATCATCGCCGGCGTCGTCCTGAAATCGCCCTGGGCGGTGATGGCATTTTCAAGACCGGGCCAATTTGCCGGATCGACCGGCGCCCGTTTTACCGTTGGAGTATCGGCTAGAACCCGCTCGATCAGCTCTTCACCTTCCATCGGGTCCAGCGAGCAGTTCGAAAACACGACCACGCCGCCGCTTTTCACAAGGGTTACCGCATGGCGCAGCATCTTTTCCTGAAGCGCCGCCAGCTTTTCAATATCCTGCATGCCCTTGGTCCATAGCACGTCCGGATGCCGGCGCGTCGTGCCGGTGGAAGAGCAGGGCGCATCGAGAAGAATCCCGTCCAACTTTTCGTCAGGCGAGTACCTGAACAGGTCTCCGCCCACCAGCTCGGCACTCATGCCAAGCCGGCCAAGGTTTTCCTTCAGCCGCGCAAGACGGTTGGATGACTGTTCGACGGCCGTCACCACGGCACCGGCTGCAATCAGCTGGGCAGTCTTGCCACCGGGTGCCGCGCACAGATCCGCCACGCGCTTGCCCTTCAGATCACCGAACAGTTTTGCCGGAATGCTGGCGGCCGCGTCCTGAACCCACCAGTCGCCCCGGTCGAAACCTTCGAGCCCGGTAACCGATCCTTCGAATTCCCCAAGACGGATGCTGCTGGTCGGTAGGACCTTTGCCCCGAGCTTTTCCGCCCATGTCTGCGGATCATGCTTGACCGTCAGGTCGATAGCCGGCGGGGTAAGCTGCGCCTCGGCAATCCGAGTTGCTTCCGCTTCGCCATAGGCACTCACGAGCCGCGCACGGAACCAGTCCGGCACCGGCGAAATAGAGGCGGTTGCCGCCAGAACCTCGTCTTTTTCCCGCACCAGCCGGCGCAGGACGGCATTTACGAGCTTGGCGAAACGGCGATTTCGCGGGTCACGATTGGCCTGCTCGACGGCAAGATCGACCGCCGCATGGGACGGCACGTCCAGATGCAGGATCTGCGCGGCCGCAACAACCAGAACATGCTGGAGAGCACGCGCGCCTTCCGGCAGCGGCGTTTCGATCATCGAAGCGATAGCCGCCTCAAGCCGAGGCAGGTGGCGAAGAGCAGTGGTAAGGATAGCGCGCGTCAAAGCCCGGTCGGCATCGTTCAGCGCCTTGTAGGCGGGATTGCCGTGGGTCAGGTCCAGCATGCCATCGAGCGAGGTCTTGCGATCGACAGCGGCCGCAAGCAGCTTCGCAGCCGTCGCCCGAACTTCGAACCCGGGTTTTCTAGGCTCGGCACCTGCGCCGTGAGGTGCCGGCTTCCTGGGCGAGTGTTTATGAGTTTTCTTGTTTTTTGGCTCGTTCAAGACCAGGGACCTTTGCGCGGTTCATCCGATCCGCGGCCCCAGGGGTTGTTTGCGCCTGCATTCGGCACGGAGCGCGCGGTGCGCTGGGGTCTACCAGCCGAAAACGATCCCGTCGACCCACCACCGCGAAACTCATTCGCCATTTGCTGCAGGGCGGCAATGCGGTTTTCGGTATTCGGATGCGTCGAGAACAGGTTGTCCATGCGCTCGCCGGAAAGCGGATTGATGATGAACATATGCGCTGTCGCCGGATTGCGCTCGGCCTCATAATTCGGGATCGAATGCGCCGAACCGGCAATCTTGGCAAGCGCGGAAGCAAGCCACATCGGGTTGCCGCAGATTTCCGCACCACGACGGTCGGCCGAATATTCACGCGTACGGCTGATCGCCATCTGCACCAGCATCGCGGCGAAGGGTGCCACGATCATCGCTACCAGCACGCCAATGAACCCGAACGGGTTGTTGTTGTTCTCGCGGTTGCCACTGAACAGGAACGCGAAATTACCGAGCATGGAAATCGCACCTGCGAGCGTTGCGGTGATCGTCATGATCAGCGTGTCGCGGTTCTGCACATGCGCCAGTTCATGCGCCATGACACCTGCGACTTCCTCATGCGTCAGGCGCTGCAGAAGCCCGGTCGAGGCTGCGACGGCTGAGTTTTCCGGATTACGGCCCGTCGCAAACGCATTCGGCTGCGGATTGTCGTAAATATAGACCTTCGGCATTGGCAGACCGGCATTGGCCGAAAGATCGCGGATCATCCGGTAGAATTCCGGTGCCGTGCGCTCGTCCACCTCTTGGGCGTGATAGGCCCGCAGCACCATCTTGTCCGAGTTCCAATAGGAAAACAGGTTCATGCCGGCTGCGATCACCAATGCGATCATCATGCCGCCTTTGCCGCCGATCAGAAATCCGATCCCCATGAACAGGGCGGTCATGAAGGCCAGAAGCATGGCGGTGCGCATCACATTCATCGTCATCTCTCCGTTGCCGATTTCTTACCCCAAGCGATCCGAATAATCGCCCAAGGGTTTTCTAGCGGTTATGAACGCCCTATCATGTGGTCAATTCGACCTGATTTTTCAATAAACCTTGCGGTGATGCCGGATATGCAAAGCGCGGACAACGACAACATGGAAAACATCTCCGAAGATGGTGCAGCGAAAAAGCCGCTTTCACCCGCGGCGCAGCGCGCCCTGAAGGAAGCGGAAGAACGCCGTCAGGCTGAGAGCAAGGCCAATATGCCGGAAGAATTCGGCGGCCGCGGCGGCGCGGATCCGGCCCGCTTCGGCGACTGGGAAATCAACGGCCGCGCCATCGACTTCTAAGCTTTCGCTCACGATATAAGATAAAATTCCTATTGACTTCGATCGATGATCGGAATTTATTCCTCTCATGATCAGAGCGCTGTTTTCCATCGTAGTCATTCTGTCGGTCTTCACGACCGAGGCTCAGGCACGTGGTGAAATCTCCGGCCCGGTCTTGGCCGAAATTCTCCGCGTTGTCGATGGAGACACGCTGCTGGTCGAAGCCCAGCCATGGCCGCAGCAGAAAATGGAAGTCTATGTCCGCATCCGCGGCATCGACGCACCCGAACTCAAGTCGAAATGCGAAGCGGTGCGAGCAGCGGGACAAGATGCCCGCCAGTCGCTCGAAACCATGGCTGCGCAATCACCTACCATTCAGCTGGTGCGAATTTCCGGTGACAAATATTTCGGCCGCATCGTCGCCGATGTCATCCTGTCGGACGGCCATAGCGTGGCGGACGGCTTGCTGCTTGCCGGCCTTGTCCGCAGCTATGATGGCGGCCGCAAGCCAAGAGAGACTTGCGGCAGCTGATTTTATGGAAAATCAGGCGTCCACCTTGTTCTGCCGGTTGGCGATCAGATCATCCACCACGGCAGGGTCGGCAAGCGTCGACGTATCTCCAAGCGCTCCGAAATCGTCCTCGGCGATCTTCCGCAGGATGCGGCGCATGATCTTGCCGGAACGGGTCTTCGGCAGGCCAGGCGAGAACTGGATCTTGTCGGGAGCCGCAATCGGGCCGATCTCGTTGCGAACATGCTTGGTAAGCTCCTGCCGCAACTCGTCGGTCCCGGCATTGCCCGCCATCAGCGTCACGTAGCAATAGATGCCTTGCCCCTTGATGCCGTGCGGATAACCGACCACAGCCGCCTCCGATACCAGGTGGTGCGAAACGAGCGCTGATTCCACTTCCGCGGTACCCAGACGATGCCCCGAGACGTTGAGCACGTCATCGACGCGGCCGGTGATCCAGTAATAGCCATCCTCATCGCGTCGGCAGCCGTCGCCGGTGAAATACTTTCCTTTGTAGGTGGAGAAATAGGTCTGGATGAAGCGATCGTGATCGCCATAGACGGTGCGCATCTGTCCCGGCCAGCTGTCGGTGATGCAGAGGTTTCCGTCGGCCGCCCCTTCGAGAACATTGCCCTCGTTATCGACCAGCTGCGGCTTCACCCCGAAGAACGGCTTGGTGGCCGATCCCGGCTTCAGATCCGTGGCGCCCGGCAGCGGCGTGATCATGTGACCGCCGGTTTCCGTCTGCCACCAGGTATCCACCACCGGGCAGCGCTTTTCGCCGACCACGTTGTAATACCATTCCCAGGCTTCCGGGTTGATCGGCTCGCCGACCGTTCCGAGCAGCCGCAGGCTTTCACGCGAGGACCGCTTGACGAATTCGTCACCAGCCCCGATCAGCGAACGGATCGCGGTCGGCGCGGTGTAGAAGATGTTGACCTTGTGCTTGTCGACGATCTCCCAGAACCGGCCCTGGTCGGGAAAATTCGGCACGCCTTCGAACATCAGCGTCGTCGCGCAGTTCGCCAGTGGCCCATAGACGAGATAGGAGTGACCGGTGACCCAGCCGACATCCGCCGTACACCAGTAGATATCGCCGTCCTGATAGTCGAACGTATATTCATGCGTCATCGCCGCATAGACGAGATAACCGCCCGTCGTGTGCAGCACGCCCTTCGGCTTGCCGGTCGAACCGGACGTGTAGAGAATGAACAGCGGATCCTCCGCCTTCATCTTCACCGGCTCGCAATGCCCCTTCACGGTGGCGATTTCCTGATGGTACCAGATATCGCGGCCCGGCGCCCAATTGGTCTTGCCGCCGGTACGGCGCACGACCAGAACCTTGTTCACCGTCACATACTGGCGCGCTGCGATATGGATCGCCTTGTCGGTATTTTCCTTCAGCGGCACCGGCTTGCCGCCACGCACGCCCTCATCGCAGGTAATCACGAATGTAGATTGGCAATCGACGATACGACCCGCCAGCGCCTCGGGTGAAAACCCGCCGAAGACGACGGAATGCACCGCGCCGATACGCGCGCAGGCCAGCATCGCATAGGCCGCTTCCGGGATCATCGGCATGTAGATCGTCACGCGATCGCCCTTCTTGACCCCGTGCTTCTTCAGCACGTTCGCCATCCGGCAGACCTGATCGTAGAGCTGATTATAGGTGATCTTCTTGTCGATATAGGGGTTGTCACCCTCCCAGATGATCGCCGTGCGCTCGCCATGGGTTTTTAGGTGCCGGTCGATGCAATTGTAGGAGACGTTGGTCAGCCCGTCCTCGAACCACTTGATCGAGACCCGGCCTTTGAAGGACGTGTTCTTTACCTTCGTGTAGGGCTTGAACCAGTCGATCCGGCGGCCATGCTTGCCCCAGAACTTGTCCGGATCCTCGATGCTCTCCTCATACCACTTTTCGTATTTGTCCTTGTCGATGAGTGCCTTGGCCTTGGTGGACTTGAGAACCGGATAGACTTTTTCGGACATGTGTTTCCTCCCACACTTGCACCGTCGACCTGACATTCGTCATCGGTGCGACATTTTGGCATTCATAGCAATTGGGGCGGAAGCGGCAATTAGACAAATGGCTGTGAGGGTCTGAAATACGATCGACAAGGATCCTGTTTCAGAGAATTGCAATTCTGTCCTAATTCGATTATACGGCGATGAATTCCCGGAAATTGTGGTTGATACCCACGGCCCGCGACACCGGCGCGGACGGACAGAGGAACTATACCCATGGCTCAACAATTGCTTATGCCGAAGGCCACCGCAGTATGGCTTGTCGACAATACGGCCCTCTCCTTCGACCAGATCGCGCAGTTCTGCAAATTGCATCCGCTCGAGGTCAAGGCGGTCGCCGATGGCGAAGCCGCCCAGGGTATCAAGGGCCTTGACCCGATCGCCACCGGCCAGCTTTCCCGCGACGAAATCGAACGCGGCGAAAAGGACATCAATTACAAGCTGAAGCTTTCCGAGCCGAAGGTTCGCGTTCCGGAATCCAAGCGTCGCGGCCCGCGTTATACGCCGGTTTCCAAGCGTCAGGACCGTCCGAACGCCATTCTCTGGCTGGTTCGCAACCATCCGGAACTGAAGGACGCGCAGATTTCGCGTCTCGTCGGCACCACCAAGTCGACCATCGAACAGATCCGCGAGCGCACCCACTGGAACGCCGCAAACCTTGCTCCGATGGACCCGGTAACGCTCGGCCTCTGCTCGCAGATCGACCTCGACCTTGAAGTCGAAAAGGCTGCCAAGAACCGTCCGCTGCCGACCGCCGCCGAACTCGGCGCCTCCCTGCAGCCGGCCTCCGAGACCGAAAACCTCGGCTTCGGCGATTACCGCAGCGAGCGCGAGGAAGAGAAGGAAATCGACGCAGACGCCGTCTTCGCAAAACTTTCCTCGCTCAAGTCGACCCGCACCGAGGAAGAAGACGAGGACGACCGCTTCTAAGCGTCGCCCTATCGCAAAGAATTCAAAAGCCCCGGATCGTCTCCGGGGCTTTTCTTTTTGCTCTATTCGGCCGGTGCCGCCGTGCTTTTCTCTTCATGAGCAAAGCCGTTTTTCCAAAGCGTTTCCCGCACCACATCGAGCGTTCCCGGATCTTCGATCGTCGCCGGCATCGTCCATGGCATGTCATCGGCAATCTTCTGCATCGTGCCGCGAAGGATCTTGCCTGACCGCGTCTTGGGCAGTTTCGGCACCACCATCACCGTCTTGAAGGCGGCAACCGGCCCGATCTCGTTGCGGACCATGCCGGCCACCTCCGCAGCGATTTCGGAAGTTTCCCGTGAAACATGGTTCTTCAGCACCAAAAAGCCGCAGGGGATCTGTCCCTTCACCTTGTCCTTGACGCCGATGACCGCACATTCGGCGACATCCGGATGTTTGGCGCAAACCTCTTCCATCGAACCCGTGGACAGCCGGTGGCCGGCGCAATTGATGATGTCGTCGGTGCGCGCCATGACGAAAATATAACCGTCGTCATCGATCATCCCGGCATCGGCCGTCTTGTAGTAGCCCGGAAATTCTTGCAGGCAGTTTTCGCGGAACCGTTCGTCGGCATTCCAGAATGTCGGCAGGCAACCCGGGGGCAGGGGTAGTTTCATGACGATATTGCCGAGCGTGCCGTGCGGCACCGGAATGCCGGCATCATCGACCACATCGATTGCATATCCCGGCAAAACCCGCGTCGGCGAGCCGGGCTTGAACGGCATCAGGCCCAGCCCCACCGGGTTTGCGACGACAGGCCAACCGGTTTCCGTCTGCCACCAGTGATCGATTACCGGTACTTTCAGCTTCTGCTCAGCCCATTTGAGCGTCTCCGGATCAAGGCGCTCGCCGGCCAAAAACAAAGCTCGCAACCCCAGCAGATCATGGTTTTCGACCAGTTCGCCCTCGGGATCATCGCGGCGGATCGCTCGAAATGCCGTCGGTGCAGTGAAGAAGACTTTGACATCATGCTCAGCGACGACGCGCCAGAATGTACCGGCATCCGGTGTGCCAACCGGCTTTCCTTCAAAGATGACACTCGTATTGCCGTTTAGAAGCGGCGCGTAGACGATGTAGGAATGGCCGACGACCCAACCGATATCCGATGCTGCCCAAAAGACTTCGCCGGGTGAGACCCCGAAAACATTCGGCATCGTCCATAACAGCGCCACCATATGCCCGCCATTGTCGCGCACCACGCCCTTTGGCTGCCCCGTCGTGCCGGATGTGTAGAGGATGTAAAGCGGGTCCGTCGCCTTCACCGGCACGCAAGGCACATCACGCCCCCGCGCGGCCTCGACCATCTCGGCGAAATCGAACTCCCTCCGTTCCGCATCGAGCGAAACAACGAGTTGGGGACGCTGCAGTATGAGGCAGTTGTCAGGCTTCACCACTGCCAGTTCGATCGCCTTGTCGACCAGCGGCTTGTAGGCAACCACCCGGCCAGGCTCCAGACCGCAACTGGCGGAAATGATCAGTTTCGCTTGCGAATCGTTCAGCCGCGCCGCCAGTTCCTGTGCCGCAAAGCCGCCGAAAACGACGGAATGCACCGCGCCGAGACGGGCGCAGGCGAGCATGGAAAAAACCGCTTCCGGCACCATCGGCATATAGATGACCACCCGGTCACCCTTGCCAATGCCGAGATCCGCAAGCACTGCAGCAATCGCCTTCACGTCGGTAAGAACCTCGGCATAGGTAAAGGACTTTTTAGTGCCGCTCATAACGCTGTCATAGATGAAGGCGGCCTGCTCACCGCGGCCGTCTACAACATGCCGATCGAGGCAATTAAAACAGGTATTCGTCTCGGCCCCGACAAACCAGCGGCCATAGACACCCTGATCCGGGTCGAAAATCTTGTCCGGCGGCCTGAACCAGTCGATTGCCTTCGCGGCTTCCTCCCAGAACCCTTCCGGATCCCGCTGCCATGCGCCATAAACGTCGAAATAGCGGCTTTGCATATGCACCTCCCGTTACATGAGCCTAGCCTGATAAAGGCAATCTAGGCCGGGGAGGGAGGTGCGGAAACCCCGACGAAGGAGTTAGATTTTATCGTGCGCCAAAAATGGCCGAGCCGACACGAACGCTGGTCGCACCGAATTCGACGGCCGTCTCGAAATCGCCGGACATACCCATAGAGAGTTTCTCGACGCCGCATTCCTTGGCAAGTTTTTCCAGCAGCGCGAAATGCGGACCCGGATTTTCCTCCGCCGGCGGAATGCACATCAACCCTTCGATGGAGAGCCCGAGATCCTTGCGGCAGAATTCGACAAAGGCTTTCGTTTCCTTCGGCGCAATCCCCGCCTTCTGCGGTTCGAGCCCGGTATTGACCTGCACATAGAGTTTTGGCGTTTTGCCCTGCTTCGCCATCTCCTCGGCCAGCGCCCGGGCGATCTTCTCGCGATCGACCGTTTCGATCACGTCGAACAGCGCAATCGCGTCAGCAGCCTTGTTGGATTGCAGCGGCCCGATCAGATGCAGTTCGATACCGACGGTCTCGGCCTTCAACTCCGGCCATTTGCCCTGGCTTTCCTGCACCCGGTTTTCGCCGAACACACGCTGGCCCGCAGCAATCACAGGACGGATCGCCTCCGCATCGAAGGTTTTGGACACGGCAACCAGCGTCACGGAACCTGCCGGACGTTTGGCATATTTCTCCGCCTTGGCGATCTTGCCCTTCACGTCCTGCAAACGTTCTTCGATATCCATTGCCCGCATCCTTTTCCGCATTTCTTGTGAGATCAGCGATTAAAGCCCATATGAGGCTCTGCCAAGGGCATTCCGCATCAAAGTTTGACACCCGGCAAGCCTCAAAAACTTGACGCTTGCGGCCATTCATGGTGAAGGTCTGCCCGTATCTTTTATCCTGATTTCCCGGAATATCATCCAGATGGCGACTGAACGTTACAACCCGCGCGATGCTGAACCCCGTTGGCAGCAGAAATGGAACGAGGCGAAGGTTTTCGAAACCGACAACGCCGACCCGCGGGAAAAGTATTACGTCCTAGAGATGTTCCCCTATCCGTCCGGCCGTATCCACATGGGCCATGTGCGCAACTATGCGATGGGCGACGTCGTTGCCCGCTACAAGCGCGCCCGCGGCTTCAACGTCCTTCACCCGATGGGCTGGGACGCGTTCGGCATGCCGGCGGAAAACGCCGCGCGGGACAACAAGACCCATCCGAAATCCTGGACCTACCAGAACATCGAATCGATGAAGAAACAGCTGAAGGCCATGGGCCTGTCG
The DNA here is from genome assembly GCF_019511445.1 of Aliirhizobium wenxiniae. Lineage (GTDB taxonomy): Bacteria > Pseudomonadota > Alphaproteobacteria > Rhizobiales > Rhizobiaceae > Neorhizobium > Neorhizobium wenxiniae_A. The sequence continues at coordinate 75,029 of NZ_JAEUAN010000006.1, read as the reverse complement.
CTGGACTGGTCCCGTGAATTCGCCACCTGTGATGTGGAATACTACCAGCAGCAGCAGCACCTCTTCCTCGACATGATGGAAAAGGGCCTGGTCTACCGCAAGCAGTCCAAGGTCAACTGGGACCCGGTCGACCAGACGGTTCTCGCCAACGAACAGGTGATCGACGGCCGCGGCTGGCGCTCCGGTGCGCTGGTCGAGCAGCGCGAGCTGGTTCAGTGGTTCTTCAAGATCACCGATTTCAGCCAGGACCTGCTGGATGAGCTGGATCATCTGGATCAGTGGCCTGAAAAGGTCCGTCTGATGCAGAAGAACTGGATCGGCCGTTCCGAAGGCATGGCCGTCCGCTGGGAAATCGTGCCCTCGACGGCTCCATCAGACGAAACCGAAGTCACCGTCTACACGACCCGCCCGGACACTTTGTTCGGCGCCTCCTTCCTGGCGATCGCCGCCGACCACCCGCTTGCCAAGGCTGCAGCGGCGAAGAATCCGGCTATCGAATCCTTTGCCGAAGAATGCCGCCGCCAGGGCACCTCGCTCGCAGCGCTCGAAACCGCAGAGAAGAAGGGTATCGACACCGGCATCCGCGTCAAACATCCGCTCGATCCCTCCTGGGAACTGCCCGTCTATGTCGCGAACTTCGTGCTGATGGAATACGGCACGGGCGCCATCTTCGGCTGCCCTTCGGGTGACCAGCGCGACCTGGATTTCGCTCGCAAATACGATTTGCCCGTAGTCCCGGTCGTCATGCCGGCCGATGGCGATGCCGCAACCTTCGAAGTCGGCGAAACCGCCTATGTCGATGACGGCGTGATGATCAATTCGCGCTTCCTCGACGGCAAGACGACGGAAGAAGCTTTTCAGATCGTCGCAGACAAGCTGTCGCAACAGGTGCTGGCAGAGGCACCTCAGGGCGAACGCAAGGTCAATTTCCGCCTGCGCGACTGGGGTATTTCCCGCCAGCGTTACTGGGGCTGCCCGATCCCGGTCATCCATTGCGAAGTCTGCGGCGTCGTACCGGTGCCGAAGAAGGACCTGCCGGTGCAATTGCCCGACGACGTCACCTTCGACCTGCCCGGCAACCCGCTCGATCGTCACGCCACCTGGCGCCACGTCTCCTGCCCGCAATGCGGCCACGATGCCCGTCGCGAGACGGACACGATGGATACGTTTGTCGATTCCAGCTGGTATTTCACCCGCTTCACCGCCCCGTGGCTGAACCAGCCGACCGATCCGAAGGTTGCCAACCACTGGCTGCCGGTCGATCAGTATATCGGCGGCATCGAGCACGCGATCCTGCACCTGCTCTATTCCCGCTTCTTCACCCGCGCCATGCGTGAAACCGGCCATGTGTCGGTCAAAGAGCCCTTCAAGGGTCTCTTCACTCAGGGCATGGTCGTGCATGAAACCTATCGCCTGGGCACAGAAGGCCAGAAGGGCGAATGGGTCTCTCCTGCTGACATCAAGATCGAGGAAATCGACGGCAAGCGCACCGCCACCCTGCTGAAAAGCGGTGAAGAAGTCACCATCGGCTCGATCGAAAAAATGTCGAAGTCGAAGAAGAATGTCGTCGATCCCGACGATATCATCGCCTCCTACGGCGCTGACACGGCCCGCTTCTTCGTCCTCTCCGACAGCCCGCCGGATCGCGACGTCATCTGGTCGGAAGCCGGCGTCGAAGGCGCCCACCGCTTCACCCAGCGCCTCTGGCGGCTGATTTCGGAAGCCGCCGACAACCTGAAGACTGTCTCTCCGTCACCCGCCAAGAATGGCGATGGTCTGGCGATTTCACAGCTGGCCCACAAGACGCTGCAGGCTGTCCAGGGTGATCTGGACAAGCTGTCCTTCAACAAGGCCGTGGCGCGCATCTATGAGCTGGTAAATGCCCTTGCAGCGCCGCTGACCGATGTCGCTGCCGGCAAGGGCGACGACGCTTATCGCGCTGCCGTTCGCAACGCTGCGGAAATCCTCATCCAGATCGTCGCACCGATGACGCCACATCTGGCCGAAGAATGCTGGACGGTGCTCGGAAACGGCGAAATGGTGTCGAAAACCGCCTGGCCTGACTTCGATCAAGCGCTCGTTGTCGAGAACGATGTCACACTGCCCGTCCAGATCAACGGCAAGAAGCGTGGCGAATTGACAATCGCGCGCGACGCGGATCAAACTACTGTCGAAGCTGCAGTTTTGGCTCTGGACGTGGTGAAAGCCGCTCTCGAAGGCCGTGCACCGAAAAAAATCATCGTCGTCCCACAGAGGATCGTGAACATTGTTGCCTGACCGCTCATCACTGCCGCGCCGTGGCGCCCTGCTTCTGGGCCTTGCGCTCTGCGTTGGCCTGGCTGGTTGCCAGGTCCGGCCGCTTTATTCGCAGGCCGGCGGCACAGCTCCAAAGCTGGCTTCCGTCGGGTTTTCCGAGCCGAAGAACCGTATCGAGCAGGTTGTTCGCAACGAGCTCGTCTTCCTGGCTGCAGGCGGTGCCGGTGAACCTCTGAATCCGGCTTACGATCTCACCTTGCGCGTTTCCAGCACGGCATCGAACGTGCTTGACGACGACGGCTTGGCTGAAGCCAGCGTTCCCGTACCAGGCCGTGTCCAGGTGACGGGTTCATACACGCTGACGCGCACAGCCGATGGTCAGGTTCTCAAGCGCAGCGAACATTCCAGCGTCTCGCTGATCGATGTTTCTCGCCAGAGCTTTGCCAAACTGCGCGCCATCAGGGATGGTGAAAACCGCGCAGCGAGGGAGTTGGCTGAGTTCATCCGTGCGGATGTAGCGATCGCGCTCACCAAGGAACCTCCGCTGCAGCAACCAGCATGGCAGAAATAAAGTCGCATGAGTTCGAGCGCTTCCTTGAAAAGGGCGCAGAGCTCTATCGCTTCTATGTCATATACGGACCTGATCGCGGACTTGTCTCCGAACGGGCCAATCTTATTGCCAAGCGCAGCGGAGTTGCGCTTGACGATCCCTTTGCGCTCCTCAAACTCGACGTAACAGATCTCCAGGGCGATCCCGGGCGGCTTCTCGATGAGGTAAACGCGCTCGGCCTTTTCGGTGGCGAAAAGCTCATCTGGCTGCGTGGCGTGAATAACGAGAAGCCCGTTCTGGATGCTGTGCAGACAATCCTGGGGCAGGGCGCTCCCGCCAACACCCTTCTCATCGAAGCCGGAGACCTGAAAAAGGGAAGCGGGCTTCGAAAGATCGTCGAACCATCCAGATCAGTTGCCGTCGTCCCCTGCTATGCCGACGATGCACGCGCGCTTAACGCCCTTATCGATGCCGAACTGGCAAATGATTCACTCACCATCACCAGTGAGGCCCGTCGCCGTCTGATCGAGCAGCTGGGGGGTGACCGGGTAGCCTCGCGCAACGAAATCCGTAAGCTTGCCCTCTATTGCCGCGGATTGGGAAGGATCGAGGAACATCACGTCGATGAAATCATCGGTGACGCAAGCAGCGTATCTGCAGATGACGCAGTCGACGCCATATTGACCGGAGACCTGCCGTCCTTTCATCGCGCGTTCCAGAAGATCCTCACCTCCAAGACCCCGCTCTTCCTCATCCTGCAATCATGTCTGAAGCAGTTTCAGCTGCTCGATGCGATGAAGATAGAGATGGAAGAGAAGCGCACACAAGCGGGCCAGGTCATGGCGACGCTCGGACGCCACATTCATTTCAAGCGCAAGCCTGTCTTTGAAAAGGCTCTTCGGACTTGGCGTCCGGAAGCTGTCAGCCGCGAAGCTGTACGTATACAGTCAGCCGTACTCATGTCCCGTCAAAGGCAAAGCCTGGAACCCAGTATCGTATTCCATGCGCTTCTGGGCGCAGCGCTTCAGGCAACAAGACAATAAAAAGCCGCGCAAGCCTATCCGGTTGCGCGGCATATGGTTCTAGTCGTCGAACGAGCCTCGGACTATCTCAACGGCGCTCCAGCAGCCGGCAGATTTCTTCGAGCTGCTCGAGCGTCTTGTAGGAAATCCTGATCTGACCCGGGCCACCCTTGTGGTTGATTTTGACCTCCAGCCCCAGCGAATCCGTCAAGGTCCTTTCCAGCGCCACCGTATCCGAATCCTTTTCGGGCTTGGGCGCGGTCTGAGGTTCCGATTGTGAACGGATATCGTTCTGCGCCAGGCGTTCAGCGTCACGAACCGACATGCCCTTTGCAACAACGGCCTTAGCAAGTGCAGTCGGATCGGATGTCGGGATCAGCGCGCGGGCATGGCCAGCCGAAAGCGTGCCGGAAGACAGCATGTCCCGCACCGGCGTCGGGAGTTTCAGAAGACGCAGGCTGTTTGCCACATGGCTTCGGCTCTTGCCGATAATGTCGCCCAGATCGTTCTGCGTATATCCATGCTCGGCAATAAGCTGCTCGTAACCCAACGCCTCTTCCAAAGGATTGAGATCCGAACGCTGGACATTTTCGACGATCGCGATTTCGAGCGCAGTCCTGTCGTCGACATTGCGAACGATGACGGGCACTTCAACCAGCCCTGCAAGCTGGGAAGCACGCCAGCGACGCTCGCCAGCGATAATTTCGAACTGACCATCAGGAAGTGTGCGCGTCACGATCGGCTGGACGATCCCATGCTGGCGGATCGAGCTTGCCAGATCCTGCAGCTCATTTTCGTCAAAATGCCGACGCGGGTTGCGTGGGTTGCGCGTGATATTCTCGATCGGCACCATCCGGTCGGCGCTGACATTGACCGGCGCATTGCCTGCAGGCATAGGCTGGTCCATTTCGCCGATCAGCGCAGCGAGTCCGCGTCCGAGGCGCCGCTTCGATATATCGTCGTTCATACGCTTTACCCTGTCTTCTAACTCTTCTTAGGCCGCAACCTTGCGCATTCTCTCGCGCTGGATAACTTCCGAGGCCAATTGAAGATAGGCCTGGCTGCCAGCGCATTTCAGGTCATAAAGGATAGCCGGCTTACCATATGAAGGTGCCTCTGAGACTCGCACATTGCGCGGGATAAGCGTCTGGTAAACTTTCTCACCCAGATAGGTCCGCACGTCGTTGACAACCTGCTGTGCCAGATTATTTCGAGCATCGAACATTGTCAGGACGATCCCCTGAATATCGAGCGCCGGATTGACCGTGCGACGAACCTGATCGACGGTCTCAAGCAACTGGCTCAACCCTTCAAGGGCAAAAAACTCGCACTGCAGCGGAACAAGAACGGAATCCGCAGCAGCCATCGCATTCATCGTCAGAAGATTGAACGACGGCGGGCAATCAAGCAGGATATAATTGAATTTCTCCGCGCCAGCAGAGATCAGAGCTTTTTTCAGTCGAAAAGCCCTGTCTTGGGACTGCGAAATTTCCATCTCAAAACCGAGAAGATCCATCGTCGAAGGCACGATCGACAGATTGGGAACCGCGGTTTCGACCGCAGCCTCGCCAACGGCCGCCTCACCAATCAAGATATCGTAAGACGAAACTTTGCGATCACGTCGATCGATCCCGAGTCCGGTACTCGCGTTACCTTGAGGATCGAGATCAACGATCAGAACGCTCTGGCCAATAGCAGCCAAGGCGGTTGCCAGATTGATAGCAGTCGTGGTTTTCCCGACGCCACCTTTTTGATTTGCAATTGTGATGATCCGACGCTTATCAAACATCTAGCACCCGCTTTACGGTTACGTTCGCTTCAGATTGCCGATCTCTAGGATAACCGAATCCGCTTGGATTGAACTCTGGTGTTTTACCAAATCAAACTGCCAGCGACCATGTGCTTTTTTTAATTCGGATTCATAATCCCGACCTTTATGGAAGAAAGCTGTTGATGGCTTATCCAGCAACCAGGGCGAAGCATATCCCAGTAGCTTATCCAGATCGGCAAGTGCACGCGCGGAAACGAAATCGCATTGAGGAATGAGCTTCGGTGCATCTTCTATGCGAACTGCATGAATTGTACCTCGGGCCCCGGTTGACGCGAGCGCGACACGCAAAAATGCAGCCTTTTTCTGGTTGCTCTCGACGAGATGAACCCAGCCGTCTTTGTATTCGTTCAGTAGAATAGCGGTAATGACGCCTGGAAATCCACCTCCAGAACCAAGGTCTACCCAGGTTCCGGCTCTCTTAGCCAAGTCGAATATCTGCGCGCTGTCTGCTATGTGGCGCTGCCACATATCCTCTTGCGTGGACGGAGCAACAAGATTGATTGTCTTGGCCCATTTCTGAAACAGGTCGGCAAAGTGTTGAAGCCGATCTTGCGTTTCACGTGAAACACCGGACATCAAGATGCCTGCCTCATATTTTTTTCAACTTTCCTGACCAGCGCCAACAGCAATGTTACAGCCGCCGGCGTCATACCTTCTATCTTCGCAGCCTGCGCGATCGTTCGAGGTTGAGCGCGACACAACTTCAATTTCAGCTCGTTGGACAAACCTGATATACTATCGAAATCGAAAGAATCCGGGATTGCAAGCGCCTCATCGCGCTGTGCCGACCGTATATCATTTGCCTGCCGATCCATATAGACGGCATAGCCCGCCTCGATCTCGAGAGCCGCGGCAACCTTGGGCGACAAGTTTGACAGCTCTTCCCAGATTTGAGCAAGGCGAGAAATCTCCATATCGGGATGCGATAGAATTTCGTAAGCACTTCGCCGCTGACCATCCTTGTTCAGATGCAACCCATGACGCGCTGCTTCATTTGGTGTCAGGCTGAGCGCACGAAGTTGATCCCGTCCGGAATTAATTGCCTCGACATAAGCCGAGAACCGAGAGGACCGATCCCGGCCAACCAAGCCGAGTTCGATCCCAAGCGCCGTCAATCGCATATCCGCGTTATCGGCACGAAGCGAAAGACGGAATTCGGCCCTTGACGTGAACATGCGGTAGGGTTCCGTCACACCACGATTAATCAGATCGTCGATCATCACGCCTATATAGGAGTCGGTTCGGCTGAAAATATGAGGTTGCATACCCTGCGCAAGACGCGCAGCGTTCAACCCGCCGACCAATCCCTGAGCCCCGGCCTCCTCGTAGCCCGTCGTTCCATTGATCTGGCCGACAAGGAAGAGACCCTTTACCGACTTCGTCTCCAGCCATGGCTGCAATTCTCTGGGGTCTATATGATCATATTCGATCGCATAGGCAGGATGCAGAATAGTTACCTTTTCCAATCCGGGTATGGTTCGAACGAAGGACTCCTGAACATCCTCCGGAAGGGAGGTGGAGATGCCATTCGGATAAACGCTAAAATCATCGAGACCTTCCGGTTCGAGGAAAATCTGGTGTCCATCTCTCTCACCAAAACGAACGATCTTGTCTTCAATCGAAGGGCAATAACGAGGTCCGACGCCCTCGATCTGGCCAGAATACATGGCAGACAGATGAATATTATCAGCAATGATTTTGTGCGTCTCAGGTGTCGTCCTGGTTACGCCGCAGGCAATTTGTGGATTGGTAATCCGGTCCGTCATAAAAGAGAAGGGCGTAGGAACATCGTCTGCTTCCTGCCGATCTATCGATGCCCAATCAATCGTACGACCGTCGAGGCGGGCAGGCGTTCCGGTCTTGAGACGGCCCAAAGCAAGCCCGTAGTGCTTTAACGTCTCCGACAGTCCAAGCGATGGAGCCTCACCGCTACGGCCGGCCGGAATTTTCTTCTGGCCAATATGAATAAGCCCACGCAAAAAGGTACCAGTTGCAAGAACGACGCAAGCGCAGGATATACGGCGCCCATCGGAGAGTAGAAGAGCTTTGACAACCCCGTCTGCCCCCATCTCTATGTCGAACGCGTCACCTTCCAACACCGTCAGATTGGCATGGTTCTCGATCTCGCACTGCATCGCCTCCCGATAAAGCCGGCGATCTGCCTGGGTCCGCGGACCGCGAACAGCTGGACCTTTCTTGCGATTGAGAAGGCGGAACTGAATGCCGGCCGCATCCGCCACGCGACCCATCAACCCGTCCAGAGCATCGATCTCGCGCACGAGATGTCCCTTGCCCAATCCACCGATTGCAGGATTGCAGGACATGACGCCGATGGTTTCGCGCTTATGCGTTACCAGCGCAACTGAGGCTCCGACACGGGCTGCTGCACTTGCAGCCTCGCATCCGGCATGCCCGCCGCCAACGACGACCACATCAAAGGTCATTTCAGCCATTGAAGCCTCTGTGTTTCACGTGAATCATTTGCCAATGCAGAATTTTGAGAAAATCACATCGAGGAGGTCTTCGACGTCCACGCGGCCGGTAATTCTGCCAAGCTCGTCTCCGGCCGCTCTCAAAGCATCGGCCTTCAACTCAAGTCGGGGTTCATCTACTGCATTTTGGATAAATTGGGAAGTGAGAGCGATATGTTCGCGATGCCTCTCATTGCCTGCAGAAGAACCATCATTCCATGTCTCCCGCGCCACACCGACGATAGCCTGTCGGATCTTGTCGAGTCCTTCTCCCGTCACCGAGGATATACGCAAGGCGCTCAAGCCGTTTTCCGAATGGAGATCGGCCTTCGTTTCTATTGAGAGATAGGGAATGCCATGGTCTTCGAACACATCCGAACCGCACCCTGCCTCTCTAAGATACAGGATCATATCCGCCGAGCGCGCGGCCGCCTTGGCGCGCAGTATACCCTCTCGTTCGACAATATCATCCGACTCGCGAATTCCTGCGGTATCGAAGAGGCGAACCAGATATCCTTCCAGATCCAGATCAACCGTCAGGACATCACGCGTCGTGCCCGCAATATCGGTCACGATCGCCACTTCGCGCTTCGCCATCGCGTTCAACAAGCTCGATTTTCCTGCGTTCGGCGCTCCGATAATCGCGACTTTGAAGCCGTTCCGGACGATTTCCGAGGATTTGGCAGATGCTGACGCGAGCGACATCTCCGCAATCAGAGCAGCCAGATCGCCATCTATAAGATCGGCAGCCGACTCCGGCGCGTCATCCTCGTCAGCAAAGTCCAGCTCGGCCTCAATCATCGCCCTGGCGTAGGTTAAGCGCTCCGCCCATCCGTTATATTGAGCAGATAACGCCCCCATTCCGGTTTGGAGTGCGAGCTTTCGCTGCATTTCAGTTTCGGCCGACACCAGACCGGACAGGCCTTCAACCTCGACCAGGTCAAGCCGCCCGTGTTCAAATGCACGTCGGGCAAATTCTCCCGCCTCTGCGGGGCGCAAACCAAAGTCTCGCAGTGCCTGAGCAACTGCATTCACCACAGCGCGACTGCCATGAACCTGCAATTCGGCGCAATCTTCCCCGGTAAACGAGTTTGGACCCTGGAAATAGAGCACCAGCCCCTGATCCAGAATCTCACCGTTTCGGTTGCGAATCGTTCGGAGACTGGCCTGACGCGGTGCGGGAACGGATCCCACCATTGCTTTGATGACTTCTACCGTCGCAGGGCCGCTTATTCGTATGACTGCCACACCCGCTGGCGGCTGTCCGCTGGAGAGCGCGAAGATTGTTGCCTGTGTCATGTCTTCGTTCCATATCCACAAAAGACAAAGGCGCCCGAATATCGGGCGCCTGAATGATCGTTGAAGAATCCGGCTAAGGATTACGTATTCATCGAGTCAAAGAAGTCTGCATTGTTCTTCGTCTGCTTCAGCTTGTCGATCAGGAATTCGATCGCATCCGTGGTCCCCATCGGTGCCAGAATGCGGCGAAGAACGAATATCTTCTGCAGATCCTGGCGCGGAACGAGCAAATCTTCCTTACGCGTACCGGACTTGAGGATATCCATGGCAGGGAAGATACGCTTGTCGGCAACCTTGCGGTCGAGCACGATTTCAGAGTTACCCGTACCCTTGAATTCTTCGAAGATGACTTCGTCCATACGGCTGCCGGTATCGATCAGCGCCGTCGCAATAATCGTCAGCGAACCACCTTCTTCGATATTGCGTGCCGCACCGAAGAAACGCTTCGGACGCTGCAGCGCGTTTGCGTCAACACCGCCGGTCAGAACCTTACCGGAAGACGGCACGACGGTGTTGTAAGCGCGGCCAAGGCGAGTGATGGAGTCGAGCAGGATAACCACGTCGCGGCCATGTTCAACGAGACGCTTGGCCTTCTCGATAACCATTTCAGCGACCTGTACGTGGCGCACAGCCGGCTCATCGAAGGTCGAGGAAACGACTTCGCCCTTCACCGAACGCTGCATGTCCGTCACTTCTTCCGGACGCTCGTCGATCAGAAGAACGATCAGGTAGCATTCCGGGTGATTGGCGGTGATCGAATGGGCGATGTTCTGCAGAAGAACGGTCTTACCGGTGCGCGGCGGTGCGACGATCAGACCGCGCTGGCCCTTGCCGAGCGGTGCGACGAGATCGATGACGCGCGCTGAATTGTCCTTCGAGGTCGGAATATCGAGTTCCATCTTGAACCGCTCGTTCGGATAGAGCGGCGTTAGGTTGTCGAAGTGAACCTTGTGACGGATCTTCTCAGGATCGTCGAAATTGATCGTGTTGACCTTCAGAAGCGCGAAATAACGTTCGCCTTCTTTCGGGCCGCGGATCGGTCCTTCAACGGTATCGCCAGTCTTCAGCGAAAAACGACGGATCTGCGAGGGGGAGATATAGATATCGTCCGGACCCGGTAGATAGTTGGCATTGGCGGAACGCAGGAAGCCGAAACCGTCCTGCAGAACCTCGACCACGCCCTCACCGATGATTTCGACGTCCTGGCTGGCAAGAACCTTCAGAATTGCAAACATCAACTCCTGCTTGCGCATGGTGCTGGCATTTTCGACCTCCAGCGACTCTGCGAAGGTCAGCAAATCAGTCGGAGATTTGCTCTTAAGTTCTTGAAGCTTCATTTCAGCCATGAAGAGGGGACCACTTGAGAAAATATAAGGGAATTGGGCGTGTCGGTGGAATTCGCTTCCGCGGATGAAATCCGGGGACAACGTCGGTTACACGCATGCCACGAGATGGAGGTGTCGCGAAAATAGCGATTCCCTCCCAATGCCGCAAGAGGCTTATTCAGAAAAAGGCAAGCCCTTTTCTCAGAACGGCTTCACGATGACTAGGATTACGATTGCAATCATCAGGACCGTCGGGACTTCATTCCATATCCGCCAGTATCTTGCCGTACGTCTCGGCTTGTCTGCGGCAAAATCTTGAACAGCGCGACTAAAAAGCACATGGACGCCGGTAAGTGCGAAAACCATGGCGATTTTGCCATGAAGCCATCCACCCTGAAATCCATAGACATCCCAGGCGAGGTAAAGCCCAAGCATCCAGCTCACCATCATCGCAGGGTTCATGATGACCTTGAGCAGCCGTCTTTCCATCATCTTGAACGTCTCGGAGGGCTCGGAGCCGATCGGCGCGTCGGTGTGGTAGATGAAAAGCCGCGGCAGATACAGAAGTCCCGCCATCCACGACATCACGGCGATGACGTGAAACGCCTTCACATACGAGATGAAATCATCCGGCCTCAACACATAGGTCAAGGCCAGAATGAACAGGAATATCGTAAGCGCTATGAAGGCACGCGCCTTGGCCTTTCCGCCTGCATCTTCGTTACCGGGTTTCTCACGCGGATCCATCAGGCAATCCCCCTGACGCGCTTTACCAGCCTGGCCACATTGTCCGGATCCGCCTCAGGGGTGATACCGTGTCCCAGATTGAAGATCAGCGGCCCGTTCCCGAGCACCTGCAGGATAGCATCGATACCGTCATCGAGCGATTGGCCGCCGGCCACGACCCGCATCGGGTCAAGATTGCCCTGCACCGGCCCATCCTTCTGCAACTCAGCCGCAAAGGACAATGGCACGCTCCAATCCAGTCCGATCGCATCGGCACCGGTCTTCTGCCGATAATGACGCAGATTCATTCCAGCACCCTTGGCAAAGGCGATGATCTTCGCATTCGGCCGTTTACCGCGCACGATCTCGATCATCCGCGCAACCGGCTTCACCGCAAAGGCTTCAAACTCCGCTTCGCCAAGTACACCAGCCCACGAATCGAAGATCTGGACCGCATCAGCGCCCGCATCGATCTGCGCAACCAGATAATCGGCAGAAATCTCGGCAAGAAACATCAGCAGATGTTCGAGCGCCTTTCGATTACGATATCCGAAAAGACGGGCAGGCGCCTGATCGGGCGTACCATGTCCGGCAATCATATAGGTCGCAACAGTCCAGGGAGCGCCACAGAAGCCGAGGAGAGCGGTCTCGGCGGGCAACTCCTGTCTTAGCCGCTTCACCGTCTCAAGAACCGGCGAGAGATGTTGAAGCGTGCCATCCGCTTTCAGTGAATAGATACCCGTCTCGTCGATCGGATCCATCTGCGGCCCTTCACCGGGAGCGAAGCGCACTTTCCTGTCCAGAGCATCAGGAATGACCAGGATATCGGAAAACAGAATTGCAGCATCGAAGGAATAACGCCTGATCGGCTGGAGCGTAACCTCGACAGCCAGATCAGGCGTATAGCAGAGATCAAGGAACCCACCTGCCTGTTGGCGCGTTGCCCTATACTCAGGGAGATACCGTCCAGCCTGCCTCATGAGCCAGAGTGGAGGAGGTGCCACGGTCTTCCCTTCAAGCACCTCGACGATCTTCCTTTTCACAGGCACTGGCATCTATCCCCTATTAAAAGAATCCAATTTCTATTGGTTTCTATTTCTTAGAGTCGGTGAGTATCAAGGATTAAAGTCAAACCCCAGATTAACCAGAATTTTGCCAATCTCCGCAGGTAGAGATAAAAACGATCCCGTCGGATTCATGAAATCTGGGAAAAATCCATAATTGCATATAAAAATCAAAGAGATGTATGGCGTCTTCAGGAGATTTAGTCTGTAGACAACATGTGGATAAGTTTGGCGGATATGACATTTATCCACGCAAATCACATCCTCGCGTTCCATCAATCCAACTCGCTGCTGATTGTGGAAAAAGGGGCGGTTTTCCCATCACCCGTCCCTCATCCCGATAAACGCGGCAGCCTGTCCCGAGTTATCAACAGACGGTAAGGAATAACGTGGAGAACCGGAAAAACTTCTTCCACTTGCACCTCGTTTCTGACTCGACCGGCGAGACCTTGATCTCTGCCGGACGAGCCGTCGCGGCTCAATTTCAAAACAGTTATGCGCTCGAACACGTCTATCCGCTGATCAGGAACAGAAAGCAGATCGCAGCGGTCATGGATGCAGTCGATGCAGAACCCGGCATCGTTCTTTACACGATCGTAGACCAGGATTTGGCAACGCTGATAGATCTTCGCTGCCGTGAAATGGGCGTGCCCTGTGTCAACGTGCTGGAACCGGTTCTTGGTGTCTTCCAGACCTATCTGGGTGCGCCGTCGCGTCGCCGCGTTGGTGCACAGCACGCTTTAAACGACGATTATTTCGCTCGGATAGAAGCGCTGAACTTCGCCATGGATCACGATGATGGCCAGATGCCCGAGACTTATGATGAGGCTGACGTCGTTCTGATCGGCATCAGTCGAACGTCTAAGACGCCGACCAGCATTTATCTTGCAAACCGCGGCATCAAGACGGCGAATATCCCGATCGTGCCAGGTGTCGATCTTCCCGACGCTCTCTACAGTGCCGAGCGTCCATTGATCGTCGGTCTGATCGCGACCACCGATCGAATTTCCCAGATCAGGGAAAATCGCGAACTCGGCAGTTCCCAGGGGCTTGATCGAAATACCTACACGGATCGCGCCAGCATCAATGAAGAACTCAAATACGCGCGGGCGCTTTGTGCGCGAAACAATTGGCCGATCATCGATGTTTCCCGCCGTTCCATCGAGGAGACGGCAGCAGCAATTCTTGCCCTGCGCCCGAAGCTCAGATAATCCCGAATTGACTTTCGCCCGTACAGTTCGTCGGAGATGATACCTGAAGTGACACTTGTCCTTGCCTCCTCAAGTCCCTTTCGTCGAATGCTGCTCGAAAATGCCGGCCTGACGTTTCAATCGCAGGCCGCCGAAATCGATGAACGGCAGATCGAAGCCTCTGAGGATCACGCTGGTCCGGAAGCGGTTGCGGCGATTTTGGCGAGAGCTAAGGCTCAGGACGTATCTCGCCATTTCCCCGACGCCCTGGTGATCGGTTCCGATCAGACCATGTCTCTTGGAGACCGCGTCTATCACAAGGCGAAAAACCGGGCCGAGGCCAAAGACAACCTGATGTCGCTCTCCGGCCGGACCCATAGGCTGAACAGTGCCGTTTCAATCGTGAAAAACGGCAGCCTTGTCTGGGAACATCTCGCTTACGCTGAGTTGACCGCGCGTAACCTGACGGAAGCATTCGTCGATCGTTACCTAGACAGGATCGGCGACAAGGCATTTTCCAGTGTCGGCGCCTATCAGCTGGAGGGAGAAGGTATTCATCTCTTTTCCGCGATTGAAGGCGATTATTTCACCATTCTTGGTCTTCCCATGCTTCCTCTTCTAGAGGAACTGCGACATCTGGGAGCGATCGATGGGTGATAGTCAGAGAAATGAAGTGCCGGCGGCTTTCGTAACCGGTTGGCCGATAAAGCACTCCCGTTCGCCCATTATCCATCGCCACTGGCTGAAACACTATGGCTTGGCTGGTAGTTATGAAGCGGTTGCCGTTTCAGAAGAGGATTTTGCTGCTTTCATCAAGGCGCTGAAGGACGGTAGCCGCGGCTTCTGCGGCGGCAACGTCACCATCCCGCACAAGGAAACCGCCTTCCGCCTCAGTGACCGGCCCGATGAACTGGCGCAAGAACTGGGGGCTGCCAACACGCTATGGCTGCAGGAAGGCCAGCTTCATGCGACGAACACGGATGGTTACGGTTTTGCCGCCAATCTGGATGGCTGCCATCCCGGCTGGGACAAGGTCGATCGTGCCGTCATTCTGGGTGCCGGTGGTGCAAGCCGTGCTGTGATCCAGGCCGTCCGTGATCGCGGCGTTAACGAAATCCACGTCGTCAATCGCACCGTCTCGCGCGCGCAGGAACTTGCGGACCGCTTCGGTCCCAAAATCCATGCGCATGGGCTGCCCGCTTTGGAAGAGATCATGGCCGGTGCCGGATTGTTCGTGAATACGACATCGCTCGGCATGGACGGAGCGGAAGCGACAGTCTTCGATTTTTCTGGCCTGAAAACCGGCGCGCTTGTCACGGATATAGTCTACGTGCCGCTTGAAACGCCTATTCTGAAACAGGCTCGTCAAGAGGGATACCCAACCGCAGACGGATTAGGGATGCTCCTGCATCAGGCTGTGCCAGGTTTCGAAAAATGGTTCGGCCATCGTCCAGTGGTGGATACTGCTCTGCGCGAACTCATCATCCAGGATATTCAGGCGGCGTGATGATTATTATCGGACTGACCGGATCGATCGGCATGGGCAAGACGACCACTGCCGGCATGTTCAGGGACGAGGGTATCCCGGTCAACGATTCCGATGCTGTCGTGCACGACCTTTACAAAACTGATGCCGTGGAGCCCGTTGGTAGAGCTTTTCCCGGTTCGATCCGCGACGGTGTGATCGACAGGGCAGAACTGGCCCGGCAGCTTTCTCTGGCCCCCGATGGTTTCAGTCGGCTGGAAGCAATCGTGCATCCCTTGGTCAGAAAGAGGGAAAAACAGTTTCTGGAAATCCATAAAACGGCAGGCACCGACCTCGTTCTCCTCGACATCCCCCTGCTTTTCGAAACCGGCGCAGAAAAGCGCGTTGATGTGATTGTGGTTGCGACCTGTGATCCACAGATACAACGGCAGCGCGTTCTTGCTAGGCCGGGCATGACGGAGGAAAAGTTCAATCTGATCCTGAACCGCCAACTGCCCGATCAACAAAAACGTGAACGTGCGGACTTTCTGGTGGATACGGGCGGTGGCCTGATGCAGGCCAAACGGCGGGTGCAGGAAATAATCGCCCTTCTACGGTCGGGTATACGGAGCGAAAGACATGCGTGACATCATCTTCGATACGGAAACGACCGGGCTTGAATCGAAGCAGGATCGCATCATCGAAATCGGTGGTGTCGAGCTGATCAACAATTTTCCAAGCGGAAAAACGATCCACATCTTCATCAATCCGGGTGATCGCAAGGTTCACCCGGATGCTTTGGCCGTTCACGGCATCACGGATGAGTTCCTCAAGGACAAACCGAGCTTTGCTGAAGTTGCCCAAGAGATCGTGGAATTTTTCGAAGGCGCGAGATGGATCGCCCATAACGCCAACTTCGACATGGGCTTCATCAATGCCGAATTCGAGCGCATAGGCCTACCACCGGTTCCAGCCGATCAGGTCGTCGACACGTTGGCCATAGCGCGCCGCAAACATCCGATGGGTCCCAACTCGCTCGATGCGCTTTGCCGTCGTTACGGGATTGATAACGGGCATCGCACCAAGCACGGCGCATTGCTCGACTCTGAACTGCTTGCCGAAGTTTATATCGAGATGAACGGCGGCCGGCAGGCCGCACTTGGGCTGGTTGGTTCGGATCAGGTTGAAGAGGTTGCTGAAACCGAGGAAACCGTCGTGATAACCGATCAGGTGCGGACACGCCCACTTGCAAGCCGCCTGACGGCGCAGGACGCCGAGACCCATGCGGCCATGATCGCTTCCATGAAAGGCAAGGCAATCTGGCAGAAATATCGCCAGGAATAATATGGCCAGGAATCAGGAATGATGACGAAAAAAAACCCGGCTTGACCGGGTTTTTTTGATCGTCAGTCCGTTCAGCTATTGAGCGGCTGAACCTTGGCGCGGGCCTGTTCTTCGGCCATGCGCTGAGAAAACATCTGGGCAAAATCGATCGGATCGATCATCAGCGGCGGGAAGCCACCGTTGCGGGTCACGTCTGCGATGATCTGACGCGCGAACGGGAACAGCAGGCGCGGGCATTCGATGAACAGAACCGGCAGCATATGTTCCTGCGGGAAACCGGTAATGCGGAAGACGCCGCCATAAACCAGTTCGGCCGCGAATACGACCTTGTCGCCTTCCTTGGCTTCTGCGTTCAGCGAAAGAACGACGTCGAAGTCCGTTTCGGATAGCGGATTGGCGTTGACGTTCACGCCGATATTGATGGCCGGCGCGCTGTCGCGTGCCTGGAGCGACCGGGGTGCACCTGGATTTTCGAAGGAAAGGTCCTTGGTGTACTGGGCAAGAATATTGAGCGAAGGGCTCGCCGACTGCGTGTTTTCGTCTGCCATGGGATATCCTCAGGACTGATGTGTTGAGGCCGCATAACATCTAGGCTTTTCGCTTACAACCCGTTGCGGCCCCGGCTTATGGTCACGGATCGCGATCGATGCCCTTTGACCAGGGCGAAGATGGGTTCGGATCCGAGTTCCGGTGAAAATCGTCTTCATCGAGATCGACGACCTTGCCGGTCGTATTCGGGTTTTCGCGCGCGCCGCCGGCCGTATGGCTGAAACCTCCCCGACTGCCGCGGGGCCCGACCACCACCACACGCTTTCCGATCGCCGACCAGAGAAGCCGACGTACGAACGGAATGAACAGTGCGACACCGATAATGTCAGTGACGAAACCGGGCAGAAGCAAAAGAATGCCGGCAACGACAATCATCGCCCCGTCGATCACGGAACTGGCTGGGATCTGCCCCTGCTGGCTTTGCTCGGAAAGTTTTTTCAGGAGATGCAGGCCCTGTTGCCGCATCAGGAAGGCACCGAGCAATCCGGTGATGATGACGAGGCCAAGTGTCCACCACAGGCCGAGCGCACGCCCGACCACGACAAATCCGGCAATTTCGGCCAAAGGCCAGGCTAGCAGCACGCTAAGAGCAATAAATGGGCGCATGATCCATGAGTGTTGTAGGAGGTCGTTTTAAGGGCTCACACCTTCGCTATTTGAAGATGGCTTAATGCAGACTATATGATGATGTGAATTCAACTTTTAAACGGTAATCGTGGGTTAATATGGGCTCCAACGACTTCATTACACTCTTTTTCCTTGTTGCGGCGGTCCTTATTTTCCTGCAGCTGCGCAGCGTGCTCGGCCGCCGGACGGGAAATGAGAAGCCGCCGGAGACCTATGTCTCACGCGAAGCGCTGAAAACACCTGCTGCAGCGGATGACGGCAAGGTCGTAACCCTGCCGCGACGCGAAGCCGGCGAAGAGGACCAGCGCCTGGCGGAAGCCGATGCGCTGGCAAAGCCGGGCACGGAGTTGAACGAGGCGCTGAAGTCGCTGATCAGGGCCGATATGTCCTTCCAGCCGAAGGAATTCTTGAACGGCGCCAAGATGGCCTATGAGATGATCGTCATGGCCTTCGCCGATGGCGACCGCAAAACCTTGAAGGGGCTTTTGTCGAAGGAAGTCTTTGAAGGTTTCGACGCCGCCATACGTGAACGCGAGACCCGCGGCGAGGTGGTGAAATCCACCTTCGTCGGCATCGACAAGGCTGCTTTCACCCAGGCTGCGCTCAAGCAGTCGGAAGCGCAGGTCACGGTCCGCATCGTCAGCCAGTTGATTTCGGCCACCTTCGACAAGGAAGGCAAGTTGATCGACGGTGACCAGGAAGCAGTTGCGGAAGTGACCGATATCTGGACCTTCGCAAGGGATGTGCGGTCGAAGGATCCGAACTGGAAACTGATCGCGACCGAATCCGAACAATGAGCCCGACTTCGCCGGGATACCGCTTATTCCCTGTATCCTTCGGCGACCTTCCCGGTTGGGAAAGGGACGACCCCCGCGCCTTGTTTGATGCAATGGCGCGGTGTCTCTCCCACATCAGCGACGTAAAGCCCTATCGAGCCGGCGCTCTCGGCCTCACCGCAGATGACCTGGTACCGCTTCTGGCTGCAGCCGGCAAACGATCCCCGGATATGGCGGCCGCGCAGGCGAGGGCGTTTTTCGAAGACAATTGCATTCCCTTCCGCATCGAGCGCGATGACGCCCAGCCGGGGCTGGTGACCGCCTTTTACGAACCGGAAGTCGACGTCTCGGCAAAACCTGACGAGACCTTCACCCACCCCTTCTATTTCCGCCCTGACGACCTCATCGATCTCGACGAAACAAACCGGCCATCCGAAATGGACTCCGGCTACATGTTCGGCCATGCAACCGCATCAGGCGTGACCGAATACCCGGATCGTAGTCAAATCGATCAGGGCTACCTTGCCGGTCGCGGTCTTGAAATTGCCTGGGCGCGGTCGAAGGTGGATGTCTTCTTCGCCCATATTCAGGGTGCCACACGCCTCCGTTATCCAGACGGCAACATTCGCCGCATCACCTATGCCGCAAAGGCGGGACATCCGTTCTCACCGATCGGGAAACTTCTGATCGATCTTGGCGAAATCCCGCGCGAAGAAATCTCGATGCAGAGCATCCGTAAGTGGCTCGCCGAGAATCCGGCTAAGGTTGATGAAATCCTCTGGCATAATCGGTCCTATATCTTTTTCCGCAATGCCGATGTTTCGGATGAGACACTCGGTCCTGTCGCCGCGGCCAAGGTGCCGCTCATCGCCGGGCGTTCGCTTGCCGTGGATCGCATGATCCACACATTCGGCTATCCCTTCTTCATTCATGCTCCGACGCTGCTTCATCTCGATGACGGTCAATCCTTCGCCAGGCTGATGCTGGCGCTCGATACCGGATCGGCTATTGTCGGCCCAAGCCGCGGCGATATCTTTACCGGTTCGGGTTATGAAGCGGGCGAACGCGCCGGAACGGTCAGGAATGAAGCCGATTTCTACATCCTGATCCCCAAGACGGCGGCAAGCAGGTTTGGAGCATGAGCGGCGGACGTAAACTCAATTCCGAGGAACGGATGCTCTGGGGCAAGGTGGCAAAATCCACCCGCGCCTTCAAGGAGCGCTGGACCGACCTTGCTGCCTTCGAAGCCGAAGAGGCAGCCCATGCGGCAGAGGTCGAGAAATCGAAACCCGCATTGCCGCGTGAAGTGCCTGAGCAACCGATTGAGCAGCTCCGCAGCCCGAAGAAGCCTGGTGGCTATCACTATCCGCTGGAAAAGCCGACGAAGAAGAAACTCGCCAAGGGAAGACTTGCGATCGAAGCGCGTCTCGATCTGCACGGCCTGTTCCAAGGTGAAGCACATGACCTTCTGCTTGATTTCATCTATCGAGCGCATGAACGGGGCCTGCGCCATGTTCTCGTCATCACCGGCAAGGGCAGCTCGATGGGCAGCGAAGGCGCGCTTCGCCGTGCGGTTCCTCTCTGGTTTTCCAAGGCCGAGTTTCGTTTCCTGATTTCGTCCTATGAATGGGCAGCCCGCCATCACGGCGGCGAGGGCGCGCTTTATGTGAGGCTGGCGCGCACAGAGAGGGCAGACCGTTGACGCCCTTCGGCCAGGCGATGCGCGAACTGCGCCAGCGCAGGGGCGTCACCCAGCGCGCCCTGGCGCAGGCGATCGGCGTCACGCCCGCCTATCTTTCCGCACTCGAACACGGCCACCGCGGCCGCCCGACCTTCGAGCTTCTGCAGCGCATTGCCGGCTATTTCAACATCATCTGGGATGAGGCGGACGATCTCTTCCGCCTGGCCGATGCATCCGATCCCAGGGTCGTGATCGATACCGCAGGCCTGCCGCCGGAATACACGCTTCTGGCCAATCAGCTGTCGAAACGGATTAGCACTTTGACGCCGGAGATGGTAGAAGAGCTCAACCGGCTCTTGAAGAGCCCGAAATAGCCATTTTTCTCGGGAAGAACCACGGCTTTCCTGCCATAATGGTGTGCTCAACCTTTAGAAGCCGCCCGCGATTTCCTATATTGAAAACGGAAAAAGCGGTGATTCGCGCGTCACCGAGAAGAACCAACCTGGAAGAAGCTGAATGACCGATCTACCCGCCAGCGAAAATGGTGCGAGTGCAGAATATGGTGCCGATTCGATCAAGGTGCTGAAGGGCCTGGATGCCGTTCGCAAGCGCCCCGGCATGTATATCGGTGATACGGATGATGGTTCCGGTCTTCACCATATGGTCTACGAAGTCGTCGACAATGCGATCGACGAGGCGCTGGCCGGCCATGCCGACATCGTCACCGTCACGCTTAATTCCGATGGCTCCGTCACCGTCACCGACAACGGTCGCGGCATCCCGACGGACATCCACAAGGAAGAGGGTGTCTCGGCGGCTGAAGTCATCATGACCCAGCTCCATGCCGGCGGTAAATTCGACCAGAATTCCTACAAGGTTTCCGGTGGTCTGCACGGCGTCGGCGTCTCGGTCGTTAACGCGCTTTCGGTCTGGCTCAAACTGAAGATCCGCCGCAACGGCAAGGTTCATGAAATCCGCTTCACCCATGGTGTCGCCGATGCCCCGCTGAAGGAGATCGGAGACTATGAAGGTCGCTCGGGCACGGAAGTCACCTTCCTTGCCAGCCCCGAAACCTTCACCATGACTGAGTTCGATTACAACACGCTCGAACATCGCCTGCGCGAACTCGCCTTCCTGAATTCCGGCGTTCGAATCCGGCTCACGGATCGCCGCAAGCCGGACGTCAAGGAAGAGGAAATGATCTATGACGGCGGCCTTGAAGCCTTCGTCCAATATCTCGACCGCTCCAAGAAACCGCTCGTCGAAAAGCCGGTCGCCATCAAGGGCGAGAAGGACGGCATCACCGTCGAAGTGGCCATGTGGTGGAATGACAGCTACCACGAAAACGTGCTCTGCTTCACCAACAACATCCCTCAGCGCGATGGCGGCACCCATATGGCCGGCTTCCGTGGCGCCTTGACCCGCCAGATCACCTCCTATGCCGATACGTCCGGCATGATGAAGAAGGAAAAGGTCTCGCTCACCGGCGATGACTGCCGCGAAGGCCTGACCGCCGTCCTGTCGGTCAAGGTTCCGGATCCTAAATTCTCGTCGCAGACCAAGGACAAGCTCGTTTCGTCTGAAGTCCGCCCGGTCGTCGAAAACCTCGTCAACGAAGCGCTCAGCAACTGGCTCGAAGAACATCCCGGCGAAGCCAGGGTTCTGGTCGGCAAGGTGGTCGAGGCAGCCGTTGCCCGCGAAGCCGCCCGCAAGGCCCGTGAACTGACCCGCCGCAAGGGCGTTCTCGATATCGCTTCCCTGCCAGGCAAGCTGGCTGACTGCTCCGAGCGTGATCCGTCCAAGTCCGAAGTCTTCCTCGTCGAGGGTGACTCGGCAGGTGGTTCGGCCAAGCAGGGTCGTTCGCGTGAAAACCAGGCGATCCTTCCGCTGCGCGGCAAGATCTTGAACGTCGAGCGCGCTCGCTTCGACAAGATGCTCTCCAGCCAGGAAATCGGCACGCTGATCACCGCGCTCGGCACGTCGATCGGCAAGGACGAATTCAACGCCGACAAGCTGCGTTACCACAAGATCATCATCATGACGGACGCTGACGTCGACGGAGCGCATATTCGCACGCTGCTCCTGACCTTCTTCTTCCGCCAGATGCCGGAGCTGATCGAGCGTGGCCATATCTATATCGCCCAGCCGCCGCTCTATAAGGTCGCGCGCGGCAAGTCCGTCCAGTACCTGAAGAACGAGGCGGCACTCGAAGAATACCTCATCACCATGGGTATCGAGGAAGCAAGGCTGATTGTCGGTTCCGGCGAGGTACGTGTCGGCGAAGACATGCGTGAAGTCATCCACGATGCCCAGCGCTTGCGTTCGCTCATCGACGGTCTTCATTCCCGCTATAACCGTGCGATCATCGAGCAGGCTGCGATTGCCGGCGCGCTCAATCCCGAGCTTACCGACAACCGCGAACGTGCACAGCAGACCGCCGATCTCGTCGCTCAGCGTCTGGATATGATCGCAGAAGAGACCGAACGCGGCTGGAGCGGCCATGTAACGGACGAGGGTGGCCTGCGTTTCGAACGCATGGTGCGCGGCGTTCGCGAAGTCGCCTTCATCGATAATGCGCTGATCGGCTCGGCCGATGCCCGCTATATCGATCAGCTGTCGGGCCGCCTGCAGGAGATCTACTCCACCTCGCCGATCCTTGCCCGCAAGGATGGCCAGCTGGAAATCTCCGGTCCGCGTGCGCTTCTCGATGCGATCTTCGCCGCCGGCCGCAAGGGCCTGTCGATGCAGCGCTATAAGGGTCTCGGCGAAATGAATGCCGAGCAGCTCTGGGAAACGACGCTTGATCCGAACGTCCGCTCGCTGCTGCAGGTCAAGGTCAACGATGCGACCGATGCCGACGGTCTCTTCTCCCGCCTGATGGGCGATGAAGTCGAGCCTCGCCGCGAGTTCATCCAGGACAACGCATTGAGCGTCGCCAACCTCGATATCTGAGGTTTTACAATCAGTCTGAAATTGAAACGGGGCCGAAAGGCCCCGTTCTCGCATCCGGCTAAGGATTCACGTGAAACGCCACGGTTCCGGGCAATGTGATCACGGTTCGCCGGAAAACTTCCCCTCGAAGGCGATCTCCGAAACGGCTTTGCGCCCGCTCGGCACCTCCCGCTCGCGCAGATCTTCCGGCAATGTCTCTCTTGCGGCCATCCGGCCAAGTGCTGCGGCGGCCTCCACCCTGTAACCTTCTGGCAGTTCCAGCACGTCGACAGCTTTTTCCTTGTCGAAGCCCTCCATCCCATGCGCGTGATAACCGAGCTTCATGGCTTCGCAGATTACCGAAAACCAGGCTGCGCCCGTGTCGTAGGAATGGGTATAGGCGGGCTTGTGTTCGCCGCTTGATGAAACCCGGTAGCTCTTTGACACGATGATCATCAGGGCAGCTGCATTCTTTGCCCAGCGCTGGTTGCCGGGCACGAGAAGATCAAGGATCGCCTCGAATGCCGGCGTGCCGCGCAGACCATAGATGAAGCGCCAGGGCTGGTTGTTGCCGGAGGAGGGCGCCCAATGCGCTGCATCAAGAATGGTCAGAATCTGCTCGCGATCCATCGTCTCGTCGGTAAAGGCGCGCGGTGACCAGCGGTCGAGAAAATACGCGTCGATTGGAAATTCGGACATGCGGGAATTGCTGGTGGTCATCGAGGTCTCCTTGCCATTCTGCCCCAAGATAGGCCTCACCACCCCTTTGGCAATCAACCTCGTGGAGGTGACAATCGCGCATACATCCGGCATAGATGGACAAGGGGAGGGAGGCGCTCCGATGGGGCGCATCAGGAGAGGAGTGCACCGCCATGAAAGGCAGCGCGATCATGTTCTATCAGCTGTATGAGTTGAACCACGCCGCACTCGCGCCGTTTCGCGCCGGTGCGGAAGCGCTGCGTTATGTCTCCAGCAATCCGCTCAATCCCATGTCGCAAACCGTGCTCGGCCGCACGCTCACGGCAAGCCTCGAAGTGTTCGAACGGGCGACGCGACGTTATGCCAAGCCGGACTTCGGCCTGAGCGAAACCATCGTCAATGGCGAAACGGTTGCGGTGGAAGAAGAGGCCATATGGTCGAAACCCTTCTGTCAACTGCTGCATTTCAAACGCGACCTTCCGCCGGCCCATCAGCCGGATCCGAAAATCCTGCTCGTCGCGCCCATGTCCGGCCATTACGCGACGCTGCTGCGTGGAACGGTCGAAGCCCTGCTTCCTCATGCGGAGGTCTACATCACCGATTGGGTCGATGCGCGGGTCGTGCCCGTCACAGAAGGCGGTTTCGATCTTAATGACTATATCGATTACGTCATCGAGATGCTGCACGAAATCGGCCCCGGCGCGCATGTCGCCGGTGTCTGTCAGCCTTCCGTTCCTGTCCTCGCTGCCGTTGCGATCATGGAGACGCGAAAGGACCCGATGCTGCCCGCCTCGATGATCCTCATGGGCGGCCCGATCGATACTCGCATCAATCCGACGGCGGTCAACAAGCTCGCAAACGAGCATCCGCTCGAATGGTTCAAGGATAACGTCATCATGACGGTACCCTTTCCACAACCCGGCTTCATGCGTCCGGTCTATCCCGGCTTCCTCCAGCTTTCGGGTTTCATGTCGATGAACCTCGACCGCCATGTGATGGCGCACCGCGAATTCTTCGATCACCTTGTCAAGAATGACGGAGAGTCGGCGGAGCGACACCGCGATTTCTACGATGAATATCTTGCCGTGATGGACCTGACCGAGGAGTTCTATCTCCAAACGGTCGATACCGTCTTCATCCGCCATTCCCTGCCCAAGGGCGAGATGATGCATCGCGATGTCCCGGTCGATACCAAAGCCATCCGCAACGTCGCGCTGATGACAGTCGAAGGCGAAAACGACGATATTTCAGGCCTCGGCCAGACCAATGCGGCACACACGATATGTCCGAATATCCCAGACAGCATGCGCCTTCATTACATGCAGCCGGATGTCGGTCATTACGGCGTTTTCAACGGCTCTCGCTTCCGTCGGGAAATCGTTCCGAGGATCATCGAATTCACCCGGCTTCAGTCCGAAGCTCGGCCAGGCGATGCTGCCCCGAAGCCGAAGCGCAACACCAGGAAAAGCGCGCCAAAGGCGGAATAGATCGAATTTGGGCATGAAATTCCGCATTTTAGCGGATTTAATCTTTGCTCGTCTTGAAGCGCGATCCGGGGCTCACCAAATCGATTCCCGTCGGGCTGGCATATGGCCTCCCGCTCTAACCCTAAGGGTGTGACCTATGAACCAGTCTGCATTGATACGTCCGGAGTGGACGCCGGCCACCATTGCTCTCATGGTGCTCGGTTTCATAGTTTTCTGGCCGCTTGGCCTTGCTATGCTCGCCTATATCATTTTCGGGGATCGGCTTCGCGGCTTCAAGCGCGACGCCAATGATCGCGCTGACAAATGGTTCGCCGGTTGCCGCAAGGCAAGCCGCCGATACAACACGCATTTCTCCACCGGCAATGTCGCTTTCGACGACTGGCGCAAGGCCGAACTGGAACGCCTGGACGAAGAACGCCGCAAGCTTGATGAGATGCGGGAAGACTTCGATGCCTATGCGCGCGAACTTCGCCGCGCAAAGGACCAGGAAGAGTTCGACCGCTTCATGCGCGACCGCAAAAATCGTCCGTCGGGCGATCAGCCGGTGGTCGATGTCTGACCTGAAAGTCGGTTTTGAGATGATGAAGGCCGGTGCTCTTGCGAGCGCCGGCTTTTTTGATGGGAAGATTCCCGGTGAATCGGGTAAGGAATAGTCATGTTCGCGCTCTTGAAGAAGCCGGTACGCCGGCCAGCCAAACCGCTCCAGACTGTCAAGCGCACGCTTGCCGTCGGCGACAGGGCCATGCCGTTGACCATCAAGGAAAACAGCCGCGCGACCCGCATCACTCTTCGGATCGAGCCAGGCGGCAGGGCGCTCAATCTCACCATCCCCGTGGGTCTGAAACACTACGAGGTGGATGACTTTCTGTCTCGTCATGAGGGCTGGCTGAAAAACAAGCTCTCCAAATTCTCCCTCGACAACCCGATCCGGCCGGGCGGCACCATCTCTATCCGTGGCGTCCAGCATCGCATCGAACACACAGGATCCTTGCGCGGCATCACCCAGGCGCTGGTCATCGATGGCGAACCGGTCCTGAAGGTAAGCGGACTTGAGGAACATATGGGCCGCAGGATCTCGACCTTCCTCAAGAAGGAAGCCCGCCACGATCTCGAAGCGCTTGCCCGCCGTCATGCCGCGGCCATCCGCAAGCCGATTGCGTCGGTATCGATGAAGGATACCCGCAGCCGCTGGGGCTCATGTTCCTGGGATGGCAATCTCAGCTTCTCGTGGCGCATCGTCATGGCGCCACCGCTCATCATCGATTACCTCGCAGCCCACGAAGTCGCGCATCTGAAAGAGATGAACCACGGCCCGAAATTTTGGGCGCTCTGCGGCGATCTATGCCCGCGCATGGACGAAGCGCGCCGCTGGCTGAAGCTGCATGGTTCACAGCTTCACGCGATAGATTTCAGTTGAGAAAATTGTCTCGAAAGACCGCTACAGCATGTCTCCCGAAAGTGGTCGCCGGTTTCGGGATAAAGACATGCGTAAAAACAAAGAGCTAAAGCACGATAGGCGAATCTGAAAGATCGCGAGGTGCTTTAGCCAATAACCGGCTTACTGCCAGTTGCTCATGCGCATATTCCAGTTTTCCTGGCTCAGGCCTGGCGCCTGATCAGCCATCGCCATGCCGGCTCCGGGACGCTTCTGCACATTCGGACGCGCCGTGGGCACCGGAACCTTCGCGCCGTTCTCAAGGCTGGCCTGATAGGCATGCGCGGATGTGTAGGAAGCGTTCTGCGGCACCGCATAGGCGGTATCGAATGCCTCTTCCATGCTGGACCGGGCAACCGCTGCTGTGATGACAGGCGCAAGCGGCGGATTGGTGGAAGCAACAGCCGGCTGTACAGAACCGTTATGTGCGTTCTTTTCCGGCATTGCCGTAGTCTGGGGAGCAGCAGCAGGCGTTGAAACCATTGCCACCTGCGTGCTGGTTGCGGCGGCTGTGGCAGCCTCGGCAATGATCGACGACGACAGGGCAGGGTTCTGCTCTGGATCGCTCGAGGCATAGGCGAGAACGTAGCTATTGGCCGGTTTCGGCGCGGCGGTCTGCAGATTGCCGTCCTCGTCACGCTTTTCGTAGAACACATTGCCACCGGCAGCGGCGACATAGTGCATGTTGTTGTAAGGGAAGCTGTATCCCTCCGTATGGAAGAACATCGCATTCTTCACATCGGGATGGCGCGCACCCTTCAAGACGGCGTCCGCCGCCGTGTTGAGATCAGGCGCAGTGGCCTCGTCCATCTTGCGGGTCATCACACCCGGAGCGAACTGGTTTTTCTGCGCCACAACACCGCAGATCGTCTCCGGGTAAATACCAGAGGTCAGACGGTTCATGATCACGCTGCCGACAGCGATAAAGCCTTTTTCGCTCGTTCGCCTGGATTCGAAATACATCGCGCGCTTCAGGCATTCGCGATCTTTATTGGTGTAACTGTAGACTGCCTTTTGTGGACCAGTCTGCGCCGCCGCCAATTTGGTCGTTTTGTCTTTGCTGTCCACCGACGAGACCGTCTGTGTGCTGGTGCATGCAGAGAGCAGCCCCCCAGCAGTCAGACATAAAGCCGCCCGCCAGGCAGCTGTCGTAATCCTCGTCATGGTACCCCGCCAAAAAATTTCAAAAATCATCTGGTTGAGGAATAACCTACCTCAATTCACACCGTTTATCAATTATCTTTCATGACGGGCCAAAGCTCGGAAATTCCATTCCTTTTTCGATTTTGGCCGCAATAAACTTTCATGAGCGAAAACTGATATTTCACGCATTCATCAAGCGTGAGGACGGTACGATTCGTGTATCCGGCATCACGGTTAATTCTTCGTATCTGGTGATCCCTAACTGTCCAGCCATGTAAAAGATTCTCGACTCCGCAGGCATTTCGTGTCACTCCGCGATCATGAAACTCGACATCAAGATCTGTGGGTTGTCGACGGCGGATGCCGTGGATCGCGCCGTTGAGCGCGGCGCAACCCATATCGGCTTCATCTTCTTCGAAAAGAGCCCGCGCAATATCGCGCCCGAGATCGCCGGTGAGCTGGCCGACCGGGTCCGTGGCCGGGCAAAGATCGTCGCCGTTACCGTGGATGCGAATGACGAAGACCTGGACGACATCGTCTCGCTTCTGCGCCCCGACATTCTCCAGCTTCACGGGCATGAGAGCCCTGAACGCATCCTGCATATCAAGGCGCTCTATGGCCTGCCGGTAATGAAAGTGTTTTCCGTAAGGGAAGCCGCTGATCTGGACCGTGTCGATCCTTTTATCGGCGTCGCCGACCGCTTCCTCTTCGATGCCAAGGCACCGAAAGGATCGGATCTTCCGGGCGGTAACGGGGTTTCCTTTGATTGGGACCTGATGGCTTCGCTTGACGAAGGCGTGAGTTACATGCTTTCCGGGGGGCTGAACAAGGATAATGTCGCTGATGCGATCGCGTCCACGCGCGCAACGGGTATCGATGTATCGTCCGGAGTGGAAAGCGCCCCGGGTGTGAAAGATCTTGGAATGATCGATGCGTTTTTTGATGCTGTCGCCGATGCGAAAGCCAATAAGCGCTGAAGGAGCAGAGAGTGAACGAGACGCCTAAACCCAATTCCTTCCGCTCCGGCCCCGATGAGGACGGCCGTTTCGGCATTTTCGGTGGCCGCTTTGTCGCGGAAACCCTGATGCCGCTGATCCTTGATCTTCAGGCCGAATGGGAAAAGGCGAAGAACGATCCGGAATTTCAGAAGGAACTGGCTGATCTCGGCACCCATTATATCGGTCGCCCGAGCCCGCTCTACTATGCTGAGCGCCTGACTGAACATCTCGGCGGCGCAAAGATCTATTTCAAGCGCGAAGAGTTGAACCACACCGGCTCGCACAAGATCAACAACTGCATCGGCCAGATCCTGCTGGCCAAGCGCATGGGCAAGACCCGCATCATCGCCGAAACCGGTGCCGGTCAGCACGGCGTGGCCTCTGCCACTGTCGCCGCCCGCTTCGGCCTTCCTTGCGTCGTCTATATGGGCGCGACCGATGTCGAGCGTCAGGCCCCGAACGTTTTCCGCATGAAGCTTCTTGGTGCCGAAGTGAAGGCTGTCACGGCCGGTTCCGGCACGCTGAAGGATGCCATGAACGAGGCGCTGCGTGACTGGGTCACCAATGTCGACGACACCTATTACCTGATCGGCACCGCCGCCGGCCCGCATCCCTATCCGGAAATGGTCCGCGATTTCCAGGCCGTCATCGGCCAGGAAGCCCGCCAGCAGATTCTCGAAGCCGAAGGTCGGCTGCCGGATGTCGTTATCGCTGCGGTTGGCGGTGGATCGAACGCCATCGGCCTCTTCCACCCCTTCCTCGATGACGAAGGCGTCAAGATTGTCGGCGTCGAAGCCGGCGGCCATGGCCTTGACGGTAACGAACATTGCGCCTCGATCACCGCCGGTTCTCCCGGCGTGCTGCATGGCAACCGCACCTATCTCTTGCAGGACAAGGACGGCCAGATCCTCGAAGGTCACTCGATTTCCGCCGGTCTAGATTACCCGGGCATCGGTCCTGAACATTCCTGGCTGAACGATATCGGCCGCGCAGAATATGTGCCGGTCATGGATGACGAAGCGCTCGAAGCCTTCCAGCTCCTGACCAAGCTCGAAGGCATCATCCCGGCTCTGGAACCCAGCCACGCGATTGCCGAAGTGATCAAGCGTGCGCCAAAGATGGGCAAGGACCAGATCATCCTGATGAACCTGTCCGGCCGCGGCGACAAGGACATATTCACCGTCGGCAAGTTGCTTGGAGTGGGGCTGTAATCATGACTTCCAGAATGGACACACGCTTCGCCAAGCTGAAGGCCGAAGGTCGCCCCGCTCTCGTCACCTATTTCATGGGCGGCGATCCGGATTACGCAACCTCGCTCGGCATCATGAAGGCGCTGCCGGAAGCCGGTGCCGACGTGATCGAACTCGGCATGCCGTTTTCCGATCCGATGGCCGATGGCCCGACCATCCAGCTCGCCGGCCAGCGCGCGCTGAAAGGTGGCCAGACGCTCGCAAAGACGCTCGATCTCGCCCGCGATTTCCGCAAAAGCGACGATGAAACCCCGATCGTCATGATGGGCTATTACAACCCGATCTATATCTATGGCGTCGACAAGTTCATCGACGATGCGCTGGCAGCCGGCATCGATGGCCTGATCATCGTCGATCTGCCGCCGGAAATGGATGACGAACTCTGCATCCCGGCGCTCGCCAAGGGCATAA
Organism: Aliirhizobium wenxiniae; assembly: GCF_019511445.1. Classification (GTDB taxonomy): domain Bacteria; phylum Pseudomonadota; class Alphaproteobacteria; order Rhizobiales; family Rhizobiaceae; genus Neorhizobium; species Neorhizobium wenxiniae_A. Next base: position 44,499 of record NZ_JAEUAN010000006.1, on the reverse strand, counting down.
ACTTTATCCGCCTGACGACACCGACCACCGACGAGAAGCGTCTGCCGACCGTGCTCAACAACACGTCCGGCTTCGTCTATTATGTCTCGATGAACGGCATTACCGGTTCGGCTCTGCCGGATCCGTCGCTGATCTCCGGTGCCGTCGCCCGTATCAAGGATCACACCGATCTGCCGGTCTGCGTCGGCTTCGGCGTCAAGACGGCCGATCATGCAAAGGCGATCGGTGCCGCAGCAGATGGCGTTGTCGTCGGCACGGCGATTGTCGCCCAGGTCGCCGGCAGCCTCACCAAGGATGGTGCTGCAACTGCCGACACGGTTTCCGCCGTTTCCACTTTCGTTCGCGGCCTTTCAACCGGTGTGCGTTCCGCACGCCTTGTTGCTGCCGAATAACTGGCCCACATAGGGCATGCCTCTCGAAAGTCGCCACCGGTTTCGAGAGCAAGGCATGTCCGAGAATTAGACCTGGAGCGTGGCACGCGGTTTGAAGGATCGCGATACGCTTCAGTCCTGACACTGTTTTATCGGAGTACCCCCAAGTGAACTGGATCACCAATTACGTTCGACCGCGCATCAATTCCATGCTGGGTCGTCGCGAAGTTCCGGAAAACCTCTGGATCAAGTGCCCTGAAACCGGCGAAATGGTCTTCCACAAGGACCTCGAAGAGAACAAGTGGGTCATTCCCGCTTCCGGCTTCCACATGAAGATGCCGGCCAAGGCGCGCCTCAGGGACCTCTTTGACGGAGGCGAATATGAAGCCCTGCCGCAGCCCAAGGTCGCCCAGGATCCGCTCAAATTCCGCGATTCCAAGAAATATGCCGACCGCCTGAAGGACAGCCGCCTGAAGACCGAGCAGGAAGACACGATCCTGTCGGGCCTCGGCACCGTCCAGGGCGTCAAGCTCGTTGCGGTCGTGCACGAGTTCAACTTCATCGGCGGCTCGCTCGGCATGGCAGCCGGCGAGGCGATCGTGAAGGCAGCCGAGCGTGCGCTGAAGGAAAAATGCGCTCTGATCATCTTCCCGGCCTCGGGCGGTGCCCGCATGCAGGAAGGCATCCTGTCGCTCATGCAGCTGCCGCGCACCACGGTTGCCGTCGATATGCTGAAGGAAGCCGGCCTTCCCTATATCTGTGTGCTGACCAACCCGACCACGGGCGGCGTCACTGCATCCTACGCGATGCTGGGCGATGTCCATATTGCCGAACCCGGTGCGGAAATCGGCTTTGCCGGCAAGCGCGTCATCGAACAGACCCTGCGTGAAAAGCTGCCGGAAGGTTTCCAGACCTCCGAATACCTGCTGGAACACGGCATGGTCGATATGGTCGTCAACCGTCACGATATTCCGGAGACGCTCGCCCGCATCATCCGCATGCTGATGAAGCAGCCGGTGCAGGAAGCACTGCCTGCGCCTAAGCCGCAGCCGGAAGCAGTTGCTGAGACGGCCTGATGAGAGAAGCGCGTCAGGCCTGAAAACAGTTTGCCGCGGTTGCATCGTGATAGACAAGAACGCCGGTTTCGCCTTTGACTGAAGGCGAGACCGTTTTGATTTCAGACAACAGCCGGAGCCACGGGATGTCCACCATGAACCAGCCCGTTTCAAGCGAAGCCGAACAGGAGATCGAAAAGCTCCTGGCGCTCCATCCCAAGGGTTTCGACCTATCGCTCGGCCGCATCACCCGGCTCCTGGAAGCGCTCGGAAATCCGCATCTCAAAATGCCGCCGGTCATCCATGTCGCCGGCACCAATGGCAAGGGCTCCTGCACTGCCTTCTGTCGCGCGCTTCTGGAAGCAGGCGGTTACTCCGTCCATGTCGATACGTCGCCGCATCTCGTGCGCTGGCATGAGCGCTATCGCATCGGCGTGAAGGGCAGTCGCGGCGAACTCGTCTCCGATGCCGATCTGGCCGATGCCGTGCGCCGCGTCGCAGCCGCCAATGGCGGCGAAATGATCACCGTCTTTGAAATGCTGACCGCCGTCGGCTTCCTCTTGTTTGCCGAAAGGCCGGCCGATGCCGTCATTCTGGAAGTCGGTCTTGGCGGACGCTTCGACAGCACCAATGTCATCTCCGATCCCGCCGTCTCCGTGATCATGCCGATCGCGCTCGATCACCAGGCTTATTTGGGCGATCGTGTCGAACTGATCGCCGCCGAAAAGGCCGGGATCATGAAACGCAAGCGTCCTGTCGTCGTCGGTCATCAGGAATTCGAGGCCGCCCGCGAGGTGCTGATCTCGACGGCGGATCGTCTCGGCTGTCCGCTCTCTGTCTATGGTCAGGATTTCTCCGCTCATGAAGAATTCGGCCGCCTGATCTATCAGGACGAGGATGGCTTGCACGACCTGCCTTTGCCGCGCCTGCCGGGCCGCCATCAATATGCCAATGCCGCCGCCGCCATCCGCGCCGTCAAGGCAGCCGGTTTCGCCGTCACCGATCAGATGATGGAAAAGGCGATGGTAAGTGTCGAATGGCCGGCACGCCTGCAGCGGATCACCGAAGGCAAACTTCTCGAATTCGCGCCCAAGGGAGCCGAGATCTGGCTCGATGGCGGGCATAATCCCGCCGGTGGCGAAGTCATCGCCGAAGCGATCGCCGCTTTCGAGGAACGCCAGCCGCGCCCGCTTTATCTCATCACCGGCATGATCAACACCAAGGACCCGGTCGGTTATTTCCGCGCCTTTGCCGATCTCGCGGAACACGTCTTTACCGTTCGCATCCGCGGTAGCGAAGCCGGGCTCGATCCCGTGGTGCTTGCCCATTCCGCTTTCGACGCCGGCCTGGTTGCAGAACCGTCCGCCTCGGTCGCCGAAGCCCTCCAGGAAATCACCCTCCGCCAGATCCCCGATCGCCCCCCACCGCGCATCCTCATCGGCGGCTCGCTCTATTTTGCCGGCAACGTTCTGGCAGACAACGGCACCCCGCCGACGTGATATAGGTCGGGCTGTACCCGTAGCTTTTGCCCCTAACACTCTCCCCGTAATGGCGGGGAGAGGGGATGTGCCCCGTGAAACGTAGAGAGGGGCGGAGACGGCGCGACTTACTCCTTCTCCCCGCGAACGGGGAGAAGGTACCGGCAGGCGGATGAAGGGCAGACGCATCCACCAGCGCCACCCCAAGCGGGGACGAAATCACGCTCAGCTCCAGCAATTCCAATCACTTGAATTGATCTTCATCCCCACTCTCCAAACCCGTGTCTACAATCACGCCGTTCCGCTTCGGCTACACCGGTCCGCATAACCGGCGAGGCGGGACCGGTGATCGGACGGGTCGCCCTTATGCAGGCGGATCATCCGGAGCCGCGCAGAAAATGGTCTGCCTCTCCTGATCGCAGGGGACGTGCGTGTGTCGCACACATACCGGGTCGAGCTGCAAGGCATCCGATCCGCCGCAGACGGACCGGAGTTGCGCGGAAAAACACACCGAACGGGACACGCCGTGTGTCACATATAAAAATTCAATTCGAGGCACCCGACGTGTCCCGGCCGAAACTCAAAAGCCGATATCACCAAGGGCGGACTCTATCTTTCGGGCAAACAAAAACCCGGCTGGATCACCAACCGGGTTTTGGATTCACGTGAAACACTTTCTTAAGTGTTATGCAGCGCCGGAAATCCAGGCGGCAAGTGCGGTCTTCGGAGCGGCACCAACCTTGATATCGGCCACTTCGCCGCCCTTGAACATGGCAAGCGTCGGGATCGAGCGAACGCCGAACTGGGCCGCCAGTTCCGGGTTTTCGTCGATATTCAGCTTGGCGACCTTCACCTTGCCGGAAAGCTCGGTGGCGATCTCTTCAAGGCTCGGAGCGATCATCTTGCACGGGCCGCACCATTCAGCCCAGAAATCCACGACGACCGGCTCGGCGGAGTTGAGAACTTCTGCCTGAAAATTGTTGGTATCGACCTTAACGGTAGCCATAGGGCTCTCCTTCACGATTCTTCGTTGCTGCAAATGTGAGATCGGCATTGATCATTTTCAATGTCCGTCATGTCACTTTGTCTTGAGCTCCGCAAGCGAGCGCGACATCAGCTCGACAGGTAATGTCATGACTGTTGCCGTCTCGGTATAGACCAGCACGCAGTCGATCTCCTTGCCGGGATAAAGCGGCTTCAATATCTCGCGATAGATAGCGAGCTGCGCCCGATGCGTCAGCGGCACGGCCTCGACGTCCGCCGGCGGTTTGCGATTGGTCTTGTAGTCGAGAATGATCACCCGGTCGTCCATCTCCACCAGCCGGTCGATCCGCCCCGAGATCGCATAATCCTGCCCCTCCAGATGAAGCGTGCCCATGATCGACACTTCCGACTGGCTGCGCGCCGAAAATACCGGCGCAAGCCCTTCATGCGAAAGCACCGACATGACGCTCGCGACCAGCTTTTCCCGCTCGGCCTTGGGCCAGAACCGTGCAGCCCGCTCGGCATAACGAAACGCGGCCGTTTCACGTTCGCCATCGGAAAACTCCGTCAGCATCTGCAGCATGCGGTGAACCAGCTTGCCCTTCTGCAGCGCCAGGCTTGATGTTGCCTTGTCGCCGAACAGGGGAGAGGTGACGATAAGGTCATCCGCATCGTCATCGATCATCACGCCGGCGCCGGACGGGCTGAGCGGCCGCGGCAATATCTTTTGTGGGGGCAGGGGGCGTGACAGGTCTCCCGGCAGGCCCGGCCTTTCCGCCGCCTGGTGTTCTTCGCGCTCCGCCCGCTCGACTGTCCCGCCGGTAACCGGCAGCCGCCATTTCAACCCGTTCCATTCGCCATCCGGCCCGCTGAACGTGGCGGCGCTGCAATACTGTTCGTCGAGCGAAAGCGCTCGCGAGATCATCGCCTGCCAGCTGTCGGGATTATCGCGAACGCCGCGATAGCCGCAGACGATCAGCCGGTCGGCCGCGCGCGTCATGCCGACATAAAGCAGCCGCCGATATTCTTCTTCGGAAAGCGTCTTCAGCCGCTCTTCGTCCGCACCGGTCAGCGCATTCGCAAGCGTCTTGCCCGGCAGCCAAGCCGGAACATCACCCTGCGCGGTTTTCAGAAACCGGAATTTCGGTACATGCGACGAGATGAAGGATTTCGAATTGCTGTCGACCAGAAACACTACCGGCGCCTCAAGCCCTTTCGAGGCATGCACGGTCATGATCCGTACCTCGTTGCGACCGCCATCCTGTTCGCGTTTCACCTCTGGGCTTTCAAGCTCCAGCGTCGAGACGAAAGCCTGCAGACCCGGCAGGCCGGATGTCTCATGGTCCAGCGCAAAGGTCAGGAACTCATCGAGAATATCGCCAGCCTCGGTGCCGAGTCGCCCGAGAAATTTCCGACGCCCGCCATATTGCCCCAGAATCCGCGCATAAAGATCATGCGGGCTGAGCAGCCCGGAAAGCGCTAGCAGATGCTGCAGCTGTTCCGCAGCGTCACGGAACCGCAACGGTTGTTCCTCGGCAAGCGCGACAAGCCGCATCCAGGCGCTGGTATTTTCCGCCCGCAGCGCCGCAACCTCGAACACATCCTCTTCGGAAAGGTCAAACAACGGGCTCTTGAGCAAAGCCGCCAGCGAAAGATCATCCTGCGGCAACAGCATGAAACGCCCGAGCGCGAGCAGATCCTGCACCGCGATATGGCTGGTCAGCCGCAACCGGTCGGCCCCCGCCACTGGAATATTGTCACGCCGCTTCAACGCCCGTGTCAGCGCATTAACGAAGGCATCGCGCTTGCGCACCAGAACCAGAATGTCACCCGGCTCGATCGGGCGTTCGACGCCCTTCTCGATCACCGTTTCACGGCCGATCATCTCGCCGATCCGGTCGGCGATTCGTGCCGCCAGAATGGCAGCTGGTGCCTTATCCGGCGTCGAATCGAAGGGTGCCGTCCAGTCCTCTTCCTGCTCGGACACTTCCGGCGCAACCACGTCCCAGAGATCGACCGCGCCGGCATGGCCCATGCGGTTGGACCGGTGCTGCACCGCATCGCCGATCGCCGAGAGCCCCTTGGCGTTCTCCTCCAGCGAAAACACCTGGTCGACGGCGGAGAGAACATCTGCGGTGGAACGGAAGGAGAGCGGCAGGCGGATCGCGTGAAACGGCTGGCCGCTACCGCTCACCTGTTTCTGTGTCGCACTGCGTTCCTCGGCAAACCGTTCCGGCCGCGCACCCTGAAACGAATAGATCGACTGTTTCTCGTCGCCCACCGCAAAAATAGTCCGCAGCGTTTCACGGGCGCTGGTGCCGGAATAAAAATCTTCCGCCAGCGACTTGATCACCGTCCACTGGATCGGGCTGGTGTCCTGCGCCTCGTCGACCAGGATATGGTCGATGCCCTGGTCGAGCTTGTAATGCACCCAGGCGCCAACGCCGTCGCGGGTCAGAAGATCGGCGGTCCGCGCAATCAGATCCTCGAAGTCGAGCAGGCTGCGCCTTCTTTTCAGCTCCTCGTAATCCTCGGTCAACCGCGCCGCCAGCGTCAGCGCCGCCTTGGTTGCCGAAAACATCCGGACCAGCCGCAACCGGTCACGGCAGGCAAACACATGGTTCCGCGCAGCATCGATGGCTGCCGCCAATTCCGGCGCCGGCTTCAGCATTGCCTTGGCAACGAGCGAACTATCTGCCTTCACCGTCCCTTTGGCAGTCAGGAAGATCGATTCCAGATAGTCGGCCCGCTTAAACGCATCCGGCTCCTTCATCACTACCCGCAGGCCATAGGCGACATCCGTCACTTTGGCCCCACCGCTCTGGTCGGCCAGCGACAGGTAGAGATCGAGCGTGATGCCCGACAGGCCGGGAAGTGGCCAGTAGCTGCCGGCGATACTCGCTTCCGTATCACCCGCATCAAGCCCCAGCATCCGCTTGAGCTCTGCCCCTATCCCATCATGACGCTTGGCACTCGCCGTGAAACGCCGTATCGCCGTGCGGTTTGCCACGATGTCGGAAAGCAGCGCCTCCAACCCGAACTCGTCACCGAGATCGAGCACATGCGCAAAGGCCTCCGCCAGATCAGCATCGTCCTCGGCAGAGGTGGCGGTCAGAAGCGAACGCCGTGCTTCCGCCAGAAGCGCCGAAGCCGCCCGGTCGTCGAGCACGGAGAAATGCCCTGCAACATTGGCCTCCAGCGGAAACTGATGCAGCAGCGCTTCACAGAAGGCGTGGATCGTCTGGATCTTCAGCCCGCCCGGCGTCTCCAGCGCCTTGGCAAACAGCCGCCGCGCCTCGGCCAGCTTGGCCGAATCCGGCTCATGACCTTCGATGCCGGTGATCCGCTTGCGCAGCTCCTCGTCGGAAAGCACCGTCCATTCGGACAGGCGCTGGAACACCCGGTTCGACATTTCCGATGCCGCAGCCTTGGTATAGGTGAGGCACAGGATGGAGGAGGGGCGGCAACCGGCAAGCAGCAGTCTGATCACCCGCTGGGTTAGAACATGCGTCTTGCCTGAACCGGCATTGGCCGAAACCCAGGCCGAACTTGCCGGATCCGAAGCGCGCGACTGCTGCACCGTCGTCCAGTTGATCCACTGCTTCGGCTCGTCGCCGGCCGGCAATTCATCGGTGAGGATCTCACTCATCGGCTTCACCCTCTCCGTCATCATCCGCCGTCGACCATTCCGCGACCCGGGCGAGGTGATCATATTCACCACCGAAATCGCCCTGCGCAAACGGCACCAGCCGCGAGGCAAAGCCGGCATCGCCGCTTCGCAATTTCAGCACGAACTTGGTCAGCTGATCGATCGAATCCTGCGCCAGGTCGATTGCCGATTTCGGCTGCTTTTTGGCGGTGGCGGAAGAGCCCTCATTGTTCACCCGCTCGGATCTGAACCGGTCTCCCGGCCGCAACCGCACATAAAGAAGATCCCCCGGCTGCTGAACGCCCATCGCCTTGAACGCGCCCGCCTGAAGCGCTGCAGCCTCCAGCGCAAGCTGCGGATCAAGTAGCGCACGAGCCTGTGAGACCGAGGGGCTCAAGCCGGTCTTATAGTCGATGATGTCGGCATTTCCCGAGCGCATGAGATCGATCCGGTCGGCAATACCGGTCACTCTTATCCCGGCCGTCTCGACCTCGAAACCGGCCCCGGCTTCCGTCACCGTAGAGCGCACATCCGGCGCGCGTTTCTCTTCCCAGTCGAGAAATGCCTTCGCCACTTCGATGAAGCGTGGCCGCCAGACGCGGTCGATATGCGGCGGCAATTGCTCGGCGTCGAACAGTTCTTCGGTAATCCGCATCATGGATTCACGTGAAACATTGCTGCCGGGATTGTGACCCTCACGCGTGTAGCGGTCGATGATCGCGTGATAGAGCGTGCCGCGCTGCGAAGCACCGGGGTCTTCGTTGAACGGCGAAAGCGGATCGAGTTTCAGGATACGGCGGGCGTAAACGGAATAGGGGTCGCGCCGCAACCGGCCGACCTCGCTGAAGGAATATTTGACCGGCTGCAATTCTGCCGGCGGTCTCGGGGCAGGGCGCTTTGCCGGCTTCTGGTCTTCGCCCCTGTCGATCAACGAGGCCCAGTGGCGAAAATCTTCGCCGCGCGCTTTCAACCCGTCGGCAAAAGCCTTGCCGCCCAGCGCCAGCAATCGCTGCAGCCAGCGGGAAGCAACCGTCGGCGTCGCGCCCTGGCGCAGCGAGCGTGAAAAGATCAGCTTGCGCGTGCCGCAGGCCATTTCGAAATCATGCGCCAGCTGGCCGATCCGCCGTTCCGGCGGTTCCAGTCCCATATCTGTTTTCATCGAGCGCGACAGGAACGGGTTGTTGACCGTCTGGCCCGGCCACGATCCTTCATTCAACCCGCCGAGGATCATCGTGTCGACGCTCTGCAATCGTGCTTCCAGCGTACCGAAGATGAACACCCGCGGATGCGCAAGCGAACGGGGTTTCACTGCCCCGCCCGTTGTCAGCGCCATGACGATGTCGATCCATTGCGGACCATCGGCATCGATCTGCCCATCGGTCTCCATAACCTCGGCAAGCAGGCCGGAAAGCTGCTCGCCCGCCTCGCCGGACCAGAGCGCCGCAAGATCGCCACGCTCGTCGATCGCAATCGCCTCCAGCGCCTTGCCGGTGCGGCTCGCCCATTCGGAAAGCGGCAGCTTTGCCGTCAGCCCGCGACCGTCAGCGCGCCGGTGAACGAAAGAGCTGACCAGAGGTTCGACCGCCTGCGTGATCCGCCGTGCAACATCCCGCGCCATCTCGATCGCATCTTCCGGCAACGAATCGATCCAATGCGGCGTGTGCCGGTTCTCGGCATGTGCCGTCAGCTGGGTTTCGAGCAGCGGTTCGAGCGTCGAAATATCCATCTCGCCGACACCACCACGCAGTGCGAGAACTTCCAGCGCATCGATTGCGGTCTTGAGTTCGGCGGTGGGCAGGCCAAGCCGCATCAGCGGATGTTTCATCAGCCCGACGATGGCCACCGGATCGCCCGGTCGAAGTGCCGCCTCCAGAAGCAGCTGTGTCAGCGTTCCCTGCGGCGTGCCGGAAAGCGCCGAACCGGCCGAATCGTCGGCAAGGATGCCGAACCGGGCAAGCTCGGCCGTCACCCGCCTGCCCAGCGCACGGTCGGGTGTGATCAGCGCCGCCTGCGCCGCATTGCCATTGCGGCCGGGTTTCTGCAGCGCCAGCCGAAGCGCGATGGCAATCGCCACCGCTTCTTCCCGCTCATTGGCTGCCTCGATCAGACAGACATCGGCAAAGGCTGCACCAAGCGCTTCGATATCCGCATCGTCGCGCCACTCGCTCCAGCGGTCGGTCGCCTTGGCCGGCACCAGCGCCTGCGAGATCGCGGCCGCCCGGAATGCCAGATCGCTCGGAACTTCTCCGATGATCTCGACATCGTCCCGCATGGCGCCGATCTTCTTCAACAGCTTGGAAAGCCCGAATTGCGAATGGCTGCGGCTGGCGGGGTCGGGCTTGCCGTCAAAAGTTTCCTCTTCGACAGTCGCCCACTGGTCATCCGGCATGGATGTGTCGAGGCCCGGAAGCACCACCGTGCCATTCGGCAGGCGGGAAATCGCCGCGATCAACTCTGCCGCCGCCGGCACCGAACCTGTCGATCCGGCAACGATCACCGGCCCCTTGTGGTCCCGCTCACCGATCCGCCGCGCCTCGCTTCTGAGGATCGCGGCACGATGTTTGGCAGGGGAGGAGCGTTTCAGCTCCTCCAGTCGGAGAGGCCAGAAGGCGCTGGCGATTTTCAGAAACTCGGCGGTCAGCTGCCACCAGAGCGCATGTTCGCCGGTCTGCAGGTTGTCGAGATCAGCCCAGTCGCGCTCTTCCGTTTCGATCGCGTCGAGCAATTCGGCAAGCGCCCGGGCAAGCCAGATCGCATCGGCCGGGCTTGCCGGCGCCACAAGCGGCGATTCCGAATGCACGTCGAGCACGATCTTCGGCAGCTGGTTGCGCCAGGCAAGGATCAGCCGGCCAAGTTCGAGCAGCCGGGAGGTCCCGCCGATCGGCAGCGCCATGTCCATTTCTTCCGGCGCAACCAGATCGAAAAAGCCGCTGTCGTCGTCCGTTTCGCCAAGTGGCCGGATTACCGGCAGGATGGCGGCGCGACCGCCGAGCAGATCGACGAATTCCGAGCGTAGCACACGGGCCGAACGCCGCGTCGGCACGAAGATCGTCACATCGGCTAGCGATAATGGATCGGCTGGATCGTAGCGAAAATCCTTGTTCAGCCGCCCGTCGCAAAGTGCGGCAGCCAGCGTCTTCAGAAAGGGTACGCCAGACGGGATCGAGAAAATTCGCCGTTCAGCCGACATGTATCATACCTCTTCGGAATGGCGGGCAATCACAGCTTCGGCCTCTGGAAGCGCTTGCGGCGTTCCCACCGTAATCCATTCGCCATCCATGACGAGACCGAAAAGCCGGCCCTGAGCAATCGCCCTGTCAAAGTAGATATTCAGATTGAAAGCATCGTCCGGGGCGTCCTCAAGCAGCGAGGAATGCAGCACGATCGCGCCGGCATAGACCACTGGGTTGTCGCCATCGACATACCGGCTCAGCCGTCCGTCCTGATCGAGCTGAAAGTCCTTCTTGCCGTTATGGCCGGTCGTGCGTTCCAGCGGCACGCAGAGCAGCGCCATGTCCATCCGCTCGGGATCGAAGAATCCGGCTAATTTCTGCAGGTTGGTGGGCGAGCCTCTTTTCTCGCCGATCCAGAAAAGATCGGCATTCATCACATAGGTGATGCCGGGAGGAAGCAGCGAGAGCCCCTTCTTCAACCCGCCGCCGGAATTCATCAGCTGGGTGCGCTCGTCGGAAATGATGATGTCGAGCCGCGGATAGGCGGCAAGATGCGCCTCCATCCGGTCAGCGAAATGATGCACGTTAACGACGGCGCGCAAAACACCCGCATCCGCCAGCGCATCGAGCCCGTAATCGATCATCGGTTTTCCCGCGACCGGCACCAGCGGTTTCGGCATCGTATCGGTGATCGGCCTCAGGCGCGTGCCAAGCCCGGCGGCAAGCACGACGGCCTGCGTGAGTGGAACCAAAGTCATCATCGAAGCCGTATTTATGATTCGGAAAAGTCTATTCCAGCCCGTGCGCACCAATCGCGCAAGGGGGCGAGCGTCTCATGGGCAAGCGCCGTGGAAAGATGACGCAATGTGCGCGGCATGTGCTGAATATATTGCGGCTTGCCGTCGCGTTCTTTCAATCGCACCCACAGACCGCCAAGCTTGCAGTTGCGCTGCGCCGCCATGATCGCCCAGGATTTTAGGAAAGATGCTTCATCGAAATCACCCAGCGAGCGGCGCAGCGTCAGGTAGTCGATCATCATCTGGTCGGCGAGCGCCTTGGGAATATCGACGCGCGCGTCCTGCACGATCGAGGCAAGATCGTAAGCCGTCGGCCCGATCATCGCATCCTGAAAATCGATCAGCCCGACGCGGCGCACACCGGCCTGCTCCGGTTGCCAGATGATATTGGGCGAATGGAAATCCCGCAGCAGCAGGTTCTTTTCGGCGCTTGCCAGCTCGCCGATCAACCCGTCCCAGATCGCAAGATAATCCTGCCGCTCTTCCTCGCTCGGCTGTTCACCGCGCTTCCACGGCAGATACCAGTCGAGAAGCAGCCGGGCCTCCATCTTCATCGCGGTCGGATCGAAATCCGGCACGTGATGGGTGGGGCCGCCTTCGATCGGCAGATCCTGCTGCATCGCGTGGCTGTGCAGATATGCGAGACAGACGACGCTTTCGCGATAACGATCCGCGATCGGCCTGCCGTCTTCATCCAGCACGCCTTCCTGGCCGAGATCTTCGATGAGCAATATGCCCTGGTCGTAATCGACATGCAGCACTTCCGGCGCCGTCAGGCCGATGCCGCGCAGATATTGCGAGATCGCCACGAAAGGATAGGCATCCTCGGCAATATGGGCGACCTTGGGATAGGGCTTGCCATCAAGCACCGGCGGACCTTCCGGCCGCTTCGGCCAGTCCATCAGGACAAGGATTTCGCCAGTCGCGGTCTCCACACTTTCATAAGCCCGCATCGAGGCGTCGCCGGTCAGGAACCGCCGGGTCGCACCGGCATAGCCGTGTAATTTGAGAAATTCGCGGATCGCCAGCACGCGGTGGATGCGCGAAAGGGCAGGGGGCGGTGCGGTGATCGTCACCCGGCGTCCCGCGCCCTCATGCTCCAACTTCATCACGATCCGGTCGGCGGGCAGAAGATCGCCGGCCATTTCCGGCCATTCGACAAGGCAGATGCCGGATGACAGCGCTTCGTCGAAACCGAGTTCGTCCAGCTCGGAAGAATCTCCCAGCCGATAGAGATCGAAATGCGCGACCGGAATGCGTAGCTCGTCATAGGACTGCACGAGCGTAAAGGTTGGGCTCGGCACCTCCAGATCGGTGTCATCGGCCACCGCACGGATCAGCGCCCGGGCAAAAGTCGATTTACCGGCGCCGAGATCGCCCGAAAGCGCCACGCAATCCCCCGGTTTCAGCGCCAGCGCCAGATCCTCGCCGAACTCTATCGTGTCCCGCTCACCGGCAAGGATCAGCGTCAGCGACTGGCCGTCACTCATTCGGCCGCGACCGAGTGGAATGAGGCATTGGCCGGAATGCGGCAGGTAACCGTGGTGCCTTCACCGGCCCGGCTGTCGATCACAACGTCGCCATTATGCAGGTGGACAAAGCTTTCGACAATCGAAAGGCCGAGGCCCGCACCGCTACGCTTGCCATCCTTGGCCTGTGCCTTGAAGCGGTCGAACACGGTTTTGAGCATGTCCGGAGGAATGCCGGGGCCGCGGTCTCGCACCGAGAAGAACACGTTTGCCGCATCGCGCCAGCAATTCAGCGTGATCGTCGAATTCTCCGGCGAAAAGTTCGTCGCATTTGTCAGAAGCTTGATCAGGATCTGCTTCAGCCGCTGCTGGTCGGCCACGATCGTGCCCATGCCGGCGGGTGCTACGATTTCCAGCGTCATGTTGTTTTCCTGCAGCCGGTCGGCGATCTGCATCGCCACGTCGTCCAGCAGGTCCTCGATCGCCAGCTCGGAATAGTTCAGCTCCATGATCCCGGCATCGACGGTCGCGAGATCGAGAATGTCGTTGACGATGGTCAGCAGAACCGAAGACGAAGTCGAGATATGATCGATATATTCGGCCTGCCGGTCGTTCAGCGTGCCGATACCGGGCGTCTTTAAGAGATCGGTAAAGCCGATGATATTGGTCAGCGGCGAACGCAGCTCGTAGGAAACGTGCTGGACGAAATCGTTCTTCAGCTCGTCGGCCTTGCGCAGCGCCTCGTTCTTTTCCTTCAGCGCCTTTTCCGCCTGCACGCTGGCCGTCTTGTCGACAAAGGTCAGCATCGTCTGCGCGTTCGGCAGCGGCGTGACCGCATAGTCGAGGATCAGGCCGGAATAGAGCTCGAATGTGCCGTCGAGCGTCGGTCTCTCGTCATCGAAAGCGGTAAGCGCCTGGGCAAACCTGCGCCAGCCATCAGGCTCGGCATAGGAAGAAGCGCATGCAGCTTCGATCGTCTTGATATGGGTGCCGGGTTCCGCCTGCTCGGCGGTAATGCCCCAGAGCGCCCGGAAGGCCGGGTTGGACAGTCGGATGCGGCCATCGGGACCGAACACCGCAACACCTTCGGTCAGATGGTCGATGGTTTCGCCCTGGACCTGGACCAGCGTATTGTAACGGGCTTCGAGATCCACCTGTTCGGTGAGGTTTTCGAAGACCCAGGTTGCGCCGCCTTGCGGGTGGGCTGTGGCGATGACGCGCAGCGTCTGGCCGTTCGGCAGATGCCAGGTATCGGTCTTGGTATCGAGCGACTGGTAGACGGCAAGCGCCGTGTCCTTCCAGTTCCGCCAGTTCAGCTGTTCCGGCAGTTTGCCGTTGGTGCGCAGCTTGTCCAGTAGTTCGCTATTGTCCGGCTTCGATTCCAGGAACGGCAGGTCCAGATCCCAGAGCTGCATGAAGGCCTGATTGTAGAATTGCAGGCGGCGCTTGCTGTCGAAGATCGCCACCGGCGTCGCCAGATGGTCGAGCGTTTCGGCATGGCTTTTCAGCGTCCGCTTCAGTTCCTCGCGCACGGCCTCTGCCTCGGACACGTCGATCGCCATGCCGGCCGAACCGTCGGTCGTCACCACATCGACCACATCCAGCACGGTGCGATTGCCGTGAACCACGGTCGAAAGCCGGTCGTGGAAAGGCGATGTGACGGTGGCCTTGGCCCGGATCATCTCGCGGCTGACGGTGCCGAGCAGTTCGCGGCCTTCTTCCACCGCGCGTGCGGAGCTTACCGCGTCGACGGCCTCGCCATAGGCATGGTTGACCCAGGCAAGCTTGCCCTGACTATCACGGCGCCAGACCGGCTGTTCGATTGTATCCAGCAGCGATTCGAACATCGAGATCGAGCTTCCCAACCGGTCACGCTCGATCTTCAGTTCGGCAAGCTCTGCCCTGAGATTGTTGAGTGCGAGGAAACGCACAAAAGCCTTGCCGCCTGAAACCCGGCCTTGAACTTCAAGAACTTCGTCTCTGGCGGTCTCGATCACCATGTCGAAACTGCGCGCATGGCTCCGGAGTTCGTCGATCGCCTTTTCGAGTTCTGCAGCCGAACCGGGACGAAGCCAGCGGCCGAAGGCGAGGAATTCGCGGTCTGCCTGTGGCGCGCCGGTCTCGACGGGCAGGTGACCGAGGAATTCGGCCTTTGACGAGCCGCTTTCCCACACGACGATCCGCCGGTTCTTGTCGGCGATCAATGCCTCATATTTCGAAATCCGTTGATGCGCTTCCGAAAGCGCACCACGCATTTCTTCTGTCTCGACTTCCATATTGCCGCGCTGACGTACCAGCCAGACGGTGGAAAGAAGGGCAGCGCCCAGCGCGCCCAGAACGACGGAAGAGACGATGACCTGAGCGGAGGAGAATAGCTGTGCTGCCGTTTCTTCCTGCGCAAAGGCAGCAGTCGGCAAGGCGACCAGCGCCGTCCCCGAAAGAAGGGAATGGGCGATCCGCTTAAGCCGGATATAGGTTTTTCTGCCGTATCCGCTATCCGCGAAATACGGGTTTCCAAGTGCGCGTTCGCGCAAGCCAGAAACTGGATCGGCCTGCTTTGACAGGCTCGTTTTTTTTACCGCCATGACCGGTGTGTCTCCGTCCAATTGCCGCTCATCGACAAGACATACCACTTCGCACCTTGCCCGAAGCCGAATGGCCGGAAGGTCGAATCAAGTCCCAAAACAATACGTGTTCGGCAAAGGGGCGGGAAGGGGGAAGGCAAAAAAGAAGCCGCAGCCTTTTGTCAAGACTGCGGCTACAAGATGTTGTGGATTAACCGGCTAGCGATCAGTAGCGGTAGTGGTCTGCCTTGAACGGACCCTGAGCGGACACGCCGATATAGGCAGCCTGCTCATCAGAAAGCGTCGAAAGCTTCACGCCGAGCTTGTCGAGATGCAGGCGCGCGACCTTCTCGTCGAGATGCTTCGGCAGAATGTAGACCTCGTTCCTGTACTCGCCCTGCTTGGTGAACAGTTCGATCTGGGCAAGCGTCTGGTTGGTGAACGAAGCGGACATGACGAAGGACGGGTGACCGGTTGCGTTGCCGAGGTTCAAGAGACGGCCTTCCGAAAGAAGGATCATCCGGTTGCCCTTCGGGAACTCGATCATGTCGACCTGCGGCTTAACGTTGGTCCACTTGAGGTTCTTCAGGGCCGCAACCTGGATCTCGTTGTCGAAGTGGCCGATATTGCCGACGATCGCCATGTCCTTCATCTCGCGCATATGCTCGATGCGGATGACGTCCTTGTTGCCGGTGGTGGTGATGAAGATGTCGGCAGTCGCAACGACGTCTTCGAGCTGCACGACTTCAAAACCGTCCATGGCGGCCTGCAGCGCGCAGATCGGGTCGACTTCGGTGACCTTGACGCGGGCGCCAGCGCCCTGCAGCGAAGCGGCCGAACCCTTGCCCACGTCGCCGTAACCGCAGACGACGGCAACCTTGCCGGCCATCATCACATCGGTGCCGCGGCGAATGCCGTCGACCAGCGATTCCTTGCAGCCATACTTGTTGTCGAACTTCGACTTGGTGACCGAATCGTTGACGTTGATCGCCGGGAAGGGCAGCAGGCCCTTCTTGGAAAGTTCGTAGAGGCGGTGAACGCCGGTCGTCGTTTCTTCGGTCACGCCCTTGATCGCGTCGCGCTGCTTGGTGAACCAGCCCGGCGAAGCCTGAAGACGCTTCTTGATCTGCGCGAACAGGATCTCTTCTTCTTCCGAACCCGGATTGGACATAACATCCTCGCCGGCTTCGGCACGCGCACCGAGCAGGATATACATGGTGGCATCGCCGCCATCGTCGAGGATCATGTTGGAGGTGCCGCCATCGGTCCACTGGAAGATCTTGTCGGTATATTCCCAGTATTCGGTCAGGCTTTCACCCTTGACGGCAAAGACCGGAATGCCGGCTGCAGCGATTGCGGCTGCGGCATGGTCCTGGGTCGAAAAGATGTTGCAAGATGCCCAGCGGATATCGGCACCGAGTTCCTTCAGCGTCTCGATCAAAACAGCCGTCTGGATCGTCATGTGCAGCGAGCCGGAGATGCGCGCGCCCTTCAGCGGCTTGGAAGCACCGAATTCGGAGCGGCAGGACATCAGGCCCGGCATTTCCGTCTCGGCAATGTCGAGTTCCTTGCGGCCATAGGCGGCAAGGTTGATATCCGCGACGATGTAGTCCTTTTCAGTGCTCATAAAGCTCTCCGATACGTTGCATGGCGCTCAAGCCGGGTGGGGACACCCCGCTGGCTCAAAACTCCCAAGCGGTGTAGCAGGCTTCCCGGCCGCTTGCAACGGCGATATAAAGAGGTCTTTATATGTTTATGTGGCGTCTTTAGTCAGGCTTCCTCGCCGAATTTGTTGGCGACCAGCGCCTCGAGTGCGTCGAGCGCTTCTCCGGCCTGAACGCCTTCGGCCGAAACGTCGATGCAACAGCCTGTGCTGGCAGCCAGCATCATCAGGCCCATGATCGACGTGCCGCCGACGCTCATGCCGTCCTTCGAGACGGTAACCTGCGCATCGAAACCTTCGACCATCTGGACGAATTTGGCAGATGCCCGGGCATGCAGTCCGCGCTTGTTGACGATCACGAATTGGCGGGAGGAGGCAGACATCAAGCTTATGGCCTCACTTGCCGCTCAGCACGCGGCTGGCGACGTTGATATATTTACGCCCGGCCTCGGAAGCTTCGGCCAGCGCCTTTTCCATATTGTCCTCGCCGCGAATGCCGGCAAGCTTGATCAGCATCGGCAGGTTGACGCCGGCGATCACTTCGGTCGTGCCGCTTTCCATGACCGAGATCGAAAGATTGGATGGCGTTCCGCCGAACATGTCGGTCAGGATGATGACGCCCTTGCCAGCATTGGCGCGGGCAACAGCATCGACGATGTCCTGCCGACGCTGGTCCATGTCGTCCTCGGGACCGATACAGACGGTTTCGATGAATTTCTGGGGTCCGACGACATGCTCCACCGCATGTCTAAACTCCTCAGCCAGCTTGCCATGGGTGACAAGCACCAGTCCGATCATGAAAATACGCCCCCTGATTTCAAAGCTCGCGGCCCATATCGTAACGCACTGGTGCCGTAAAGCGGCGGGATGCCATCTTCGCCAACTGGAAATGAAGTTCAAGTCAAAAAATCGGGCGTGCCGCTCACCAAAAAGGCGCTTCCTGCCTCCAGGCGGGCATGAGGGCACCGATAACCGCCAGCGGATCGGCCGCCGTATTGGCAATTCTGACAAGCGGCAACTTGCCGAAACCCTCGATCTGCCAATGCTCGTTTTCGGGCGGAAGCCGTTCCGTTCCGGGAGCGGAGACCAGCTGGACTGCAAGGTCGAGAGGAGCCGACTGAATGTGATCCATCGTGATAATGCCGCTACCGCGCAGTTCCATTAGCCCGGTTATGCTCGGTGGGCAGGCGGCAACGATCTGGTTGTCCTGCTGATTGATGAAAACCTGATCGTCGGAGATCAGCGCTGAAAAAGCCCCGGCACGGCGGGCAATAGCAAGGCAGGTAAAGGCCATCATCGATTTGCCGATACCCGATGGGCCGAGAAAGATCAGCCCCCGTTCGCCCACAACAATGGCTGTGCCGTGGACGTTTCGGGTCATGCGGCGTTCCCTGCGGGAAGCGAAAGGGTAAATCGCGCACCGCTGGTCTCTTCGGCTTTTCCTTGCAGGTTTTCCGCCTTCAGGCTGCCGCCATGTGCCTCTGCGATCTGCCGGCTGATCGAAAGCCCAAGGCCGGAATTCTGGCCAAAACTCTCGCCGTCCGGGCGGTCCGTATAGAAACGCTCAAAAATCCGGTCGATATTTTCTGCCTGGATGCCGGGGCCGTTGTCATCGACGGTGATGACCACCTTGTCCTTGTTGCGGGAAAGCCGGATTGAGAGCTTGCCGCCCTTTTCAGGCACGAAGGAACGAGCATTTTCGATCAGGTTGGTGACGATCTGGCCGAGACGCAGGTCGTGGCCGTTGACCACATAGATATGCCGATCGCCACCCTTGTGGTCGATCGTAAGGTCGATCTCGACCGGCTTGCGCCCGCTGCGGATCTGCCGGGAAATATCGACCAGATTGGTCAGCAGCGTCTCCATATCGACAGGCGCGGAATCCGTTCGCGCAAGCTCCGCATCGAGACGTGATGCATCGGAAATATCGCTGATCAGGCGATCGAGCCGGCGCACGTCATGGAAGATGATTTCCGTCAGCCGTCGTTTCGAATCCTCGGATTTCGCCAGCGGCAGTGTTTCGACAGCACTGCGCAACGAGGTCAGCGGGTTTTTAAGCTCGTGGCTTACATCTGCGGCAAAACTCTCGATCGCGTCGATACGGTCGTAAAGCGCATTGGTCATGTCGCGCACCGCGATCGAAAGATTGCCGATTTCGTCCTGGCGATAGGAGAAATCCGGAATTTCCTCACGCTGCTTGGCCCCACGCCGCACGCGGATGGCGGCGGCAGACAGGCGGCGCAGCGGATTTGCGATCGTCGATGACAACAGAAGCGACAGCACGATATTGACCAGCGTTGCGACGCCGAAGACGCGCATGATCGCAAGGCGTTCGGCATGAACGATCTTGTCGATATCGCCAGCCTGTGTCGATAAAAGCAGAACGCCGAGAACCGCCCGGAAGCGCTGGACAGGCACTGCGACGGAAACGATCAGTTCACCGCGTTCGGTAATGCGCACCAGCGCGCCGCGAACGCCGGTCAGTGCATTCATCACTTCCGGATAAATCGAGCCGTCGCCGCCCGGTGCTTCCTTGTAGATCGGCAGGTTGCCCGGCTGCAGCAGCCGGTTGAACATGCCCGACATCCACTCGCTCCAGGTCTGCGTTTCGTTCTCGACCGGCGGCAGGTCGTAGCGAAGAACCTGGCCGCGGGAATAGAGATGCCGCGAATCGAGCAGCAGGTTGGCATCCGCATCGAACAGACGGGCGCGGGTCCGGGTCGGAGAAATCAGCCGGCGCAGCACCGGCGCAACACGCTCGGGATCGATCGGAAAATCGAGATCCTCGTCATTCGGCACCGGTGTGATGCTCTGTCCGGCCTGCAACTCCAGCAGCTTTTCGGGGTCGATGGTGATCGAATTCGTGTCGACCGAAGCCGAGGCCGAAACCGCCGCCGAAATGATCTCGCCCTGGGTCAACAGGCTCTCGACGCGCGCATCGATCAGTCCCTCACGGAACTGGTTGAGGTAAAGAATGCCAGCGACCAGTACCACGGTGGCGGCGATATTGAAGAACAGGATCCGGCGCGTCAGGCTTGAAAACACCGCATGGCCGAACAGCCGGCGAATGATGGTGAACGCATGCGGCCAATGCCGGCGCGCATTGCGCTTGGCCGGTGCCGTTGTGATCGCCTGGTTTTCGAGCAGCCTGTCTGCCACGTTCAATCCTTCCACCGGGTCAATCTACCGCTGACCCGGTCGTGGCTTCAAGTTAACCTGTTGTAACCTATGCCTCAGGCCGCTTCGCGGAAGCGATAACCGACGCCATAAAGCGTTTCGATCATGTCGAAATCGGTGTCAACCATCTTGAACTTCTTGCGCAGCCGCTTGATGTGGCTGTCGATCGTGCGGTCATCGACATAGACCTGCTCGTCATAGGCCGCATCCATCAGCGCGTCGCGGCTCTTCACCACGCCGGGTCGCTGGGCCAGCGAATGGAGGATGAGGAACTCGGTCACCGTCAGGGTCACCGGCTCGCCTTTCCAGGTGCAGGTATGCCGTTCCTGGTCCATTGCCAGTTGCCCGCGTTCCAGCGTCCGCGCGGCGATCTGGTCGGCCGTAGGCTTCAGGCCCGGGGCCTGAAGATCGCGCGTTCCGGCGCGCCGCAATATGGCCTTCACCCGCTCGACCAGCAGTCGCTGCGAGAAAGGCTTGGTGATGAAATCATCGGCCCCCATCTTGAGGCCGAACAATTCGTCGATTTCCTCATCCTTGGAGGTGAGGAAAATGACCGGCAGGTCGGATTTCTGTCGCAGCCGACGAAGAAGCTCCATCCCGTCCATGCGCGGCATCTTGATGTCGAAAATGGCAAGCTGCGGCGGGCGGGCGACCAGACCGTCCAGCGCCGATGCGCCGTCCGTATAGGTCTCGACCTTGTAGCCCTCCGCCTCGAGCGCGATCGACACCGAAGTCAGAATATTCCGGTCATCGTCTACGAGCGCGATTGTCTGCATAAAGTCCATCTCCATTGCCATTTCTTGCGCATCTCCAGGTAATGACGTCTCGCCAATTCCCAGCCCTCGCCATGCGCTTCATGAGGAGAAAGGTGGAACAAATTGTGGCAAAGTTAAAGGGGCGGCAATTTGCTTTCCTTAAGAACAGTTCGGCCAACCGCCGCAAAACTGCCCATTATCAAGCGCATTAAAACGCCTGACTAAACGATTTAAAAAGAAATAAATTTCCTTAAATCGATTAAATAATTGATTTCGTTGATATATTCAAACGGCGCTGCTTGCCGTTTTGAAAAACAGCAACTAGGTTCACGCCTCACAGCCAATCCCGTCAATTGTAACCTGAGGTGAGCGCGTATGGAGCAGCTTGGACTTTATAACCCGGCAAATGGCGTTGCAGCGATCGGCCTCGATAAGGTTTCTCGCGTCAACTACAACCTGTCCGAGGTCGAGCTTTACGAAGAAGCCATTCGCCGCGGCGAAGCCGATCTGACGGCTGATGGTGCCTTGCGCGCGGTTACCGGCCAGCACACCGGCCGTTCGCCGAAGGACAAGTTCGTCGTGCGCGATGCCGTGACCGAAGACAAGATCTGGTGGGACAACAACAAGCCCATGTCTCCGGAGCATTTTGCCGTCTTGAAGGCCGATATGCTGGCCCATGCCGCGGGCAGGGAGCTTTTTGTCCAGGACCTGATCGGCGGCGCCGATGCCGATAACGCGCTCCCCACGCGTGTCGTCACCGAATACGCCTGGCATGCGCTCTTCATCCGCAATCTACTGATCCGCCCGAAGCGTGATACGCTCGGTTCGTTCGAGCAGAAGCTCACCATCATCAACCTGCCGAGTTTCAAGGCAGATCCGGAGCGCCATGGCTGCCGCTCTGAAACCGTGATTGCCTGCGATCTCGAAAACGGCCTCGTGCTGATCGGCGGCACCTCCTATGCCGGTGAAAACAAGAAATCGGTCTTCACCGTCCTCAACTACCTTCTGCCCGCCAAGGGCGTCATGCCGATGCATTGCTCGGCCAATGTCGGCAAGGAAGGCGACACGGCTGTCTTCTTCGGCCTGTCGGGCACCGGCAAGACCACTTTGTCGGCCGATCCGGCCCGCACGCTGATCGGTGATGACGAGCATGGCTGGGGCGAAAACGGCGTCTTCAATTTCGAAGGCGGCTGCTATGCCAAGGCGATCAAGCTATCGGCCGAAGCAGAGCCGGAAATCTATGCCGCGACCCGTCGTTTCGGCACGGTTCTGGAAAACGTCGTTCTCGACGAAAACCGCGTACCCAATTTCGACGACAACTCGCTGACGGAAAACACCCGCAGCGCCTATCCGCTGCATTTCATTCCGAATGCATCGGACACCGGCCTTGCGCCCCATCCTAAGACGATCATCATGCTGACTGCGGACGCTTTCGGCGTCATGCCGCCGATCGCCCGGCTGACGCCGGAACAGGCCATGTATCACTTCCTCTCCGGCTACACCGCCAAGGTTGCCGGCACGGAAAAGGGCGTGACCGAGCCGGAAGCGACCTTCTCCACCTGCTTCGGCGCGCCGTTCATGCCGCGTCACCCAGCAGAATACGGCAACCTCTTGAAGGAACTGATCGCCAAGCACGGCGTCGATTGCTGGCTGGTCAACACCGGCTGGACTGGCGGCGCTTATGGCACCGGCCGCCGCATGCCGATCAAGGCAACCCGTGCGCTTTTGACCTCGGCGCTCAATGGCAGCCTGAAGACTGCCGAGTTCCGCACCGACGCCAATTTCGGCTTTGCCGTTCCGGTCTCGGTCGAAGGTGTCGAGAACGCCATTCTCGATCCGCGCTCGACCTGGGCGGATGGCGCAGCCTACGACAACCAGGCTGCCAAGCTCGTTTCGATGTTCATCAAGAACTTCGAAAAGTTCGAAGCGCATGTCGATGCCAAGGTGAAAGATGCAGCCCCGGGATTGCTGATCGCAGCCGAATAAGCGCAAAACGTGTGATTCACGTGGAACCGTCGGTTGAGGAACACCTGTCCGGCGGTTTTCTTTTGTCCGGCTTTATGGGAAAGATCGCCCAAGTCGATAGAACCAGAAGACCATGGCCAGCAATCCGCTCATCATCAACAGCCGCATCACCATTGCAGGATGGGAACTGACGGAACAGTTCGTTCTGGCGGGCGGCGCCGGCGGCCAGAACGTCAACAAGGTCTCGACCGCCGTCCAACTGTTCTTCGATGTCGTCAACTCACCGTCTCTGCCTGAGCGGGTGAAGACGAATGCCCTGAAGCTTGCCGGAAAACGGGTGTCGAAGGACGGCGTGCTGATGATAGAGGCGAGCCGTTCCCGCAGCCAGGAGCGCAACCGCGAAGAAGCGCGAGAAAAGCTGAAGGAATTGATCCTCGAAGCTGCCAAGCCACCGCCGCCGGTGCGCAAGGCGACGAAACCGACAAAGGGTTCGGTGGAGCGACGGCTTAAGGCGAAATCCGGCCGCTCGGATGTCAAGAAGATGCGCGGCAAGCCGACGGGCGACTGATGGGAGAGGGGCTATGGCGACGTTGCTGAGCGGTATCCGCCATTTTCCAGGCTATCTGGATCGTCCAGCGCAGGAAAATCTGGTCGAGCTTATCCGTCGGATCGTCATCGAAGCACCGCTTTATGTTCCGGTGATGCCCGGCACCGGCAAACCCATGTCGGTCAGGATGACCAATTGCGGATCTCTCGGCTGGGTAACGGACAAGGAGCGCGGTTATCGCTACCAGTCGACCCATCCCGCGACCGGCAGGGCGTGGCCTGACATCCCCGCGGAGTTGATGGAGCTATGGCAAAAACTGGCTGGCTATTCGAAACCGCCCGAGGCCTGCCTTGTGAACTTCTATTCCGACGATGCGAAGATGGGCCTGCATCAGGACAAGGACGAGACGGAGTTTTCCGCGCCGGTCCTGTCGATCTCGCTCGGCAATAGCTGCCTGTTCCGCGTCGGTGGGCTGGACCGCAAGGATCCGACCGGATCGTTCAAGCTGCAGAGCGGCGATATCGTGCTGCTCGGCGGCGAAGGCAGGCTTGCCTATCACGGCGTCGACCGCATCTATCCCGGCACCTCGACGCTTTTGAAAAACGGCGGCCGCATCAATCTCACGCTCCGTCGGGTCAATTCCTGAAGTAAACCCCTTCAGAGCTTCCTGAGCGAGACCGCCTCGATGAAGTGATTGCGGCTCTTGCGCAGGATGATGTCGGCGCGTGGGCGGGTCGGGATAATGTTCTGGCGAAGGTTCTTCAGGTTGATGTTCTGCCAAAGTCCTTCGGCGACAGCCAGAGCCGCATCCGCATCGATCGCCGCATATTTCTTGAAGAACGAGGTCGGATCGCGGAAGGCGGTCTCGCGCAGCTTCATGAACCGCTGCACATACCACTGATGGATCTGCTCTTCGTCCGCATCGATATAGATTGAGAAATCGAAGAAGTCGGACACGATCGGCACGATCTTGCCGTCGGCTGGCAGCGGGCGCGATTGCAGCACGTTGATGCCTTCGAAGATCAGGATGTCCGGGCGATCGACGAGTGTATAGGCATCGGGCAGAACATCATAAGTCA
Source organism: Aliirhizobium wenxiniae (assembly GCF_019511445.1). Taxonomy (GTDB): domain Bacteria; phylum Pseudomonadota; class Alphaproteobacteria; order Rhizobiales; family Rhizobiaceae; genus Neorhizobium; species Neorhizobium wenxiniae_A. The sequence continues at coordinate 19,773 of NZ_JAEUAN010000006.1, read as the reverse complement.
GGTGCGAATATTGCGGCGCCCTGACATTCGGTTCGCCGGCCTTGATTGCCGACAGAAACCGCAGGATCTGGCCGATGTCGTAGCTTTCCGGAAAACCCTTGCGCTGCATCAGGCCTTCGCGCTGCAGTACGGCGTTCGGGTAGAGAAATCCGTCCGTGGTGATCAGGTCCACCTTCGGGCTTGATGGCCAGCGTGCAAGCAGTTCCTTCAGCACACGTGCCGTTGTCGACTTGCCGACCGCGACCGATCCGGCAATGCCGATGATGAAGGGCGTTTTGGAAACGTCGGGCAGGCTCAAAAACCGGTTTCGCTGCCGAAAAAGCTGCTGCGACGCTTCGACATGGGTCGACAGAAGGCGCGACAAAGACAGATAGATCTGCCGCACTTCATCGAGATTGATCGGATCGTCCAGCGAGCGCAGGCGTGAGATTTCGTCGGCGGTCAGCGTCAGCGGCGTATCGGCGCGAAACTTGGCCCATTCATCCGCAGAGAAGTGGTGATAGGGCGAATAATACTCTGTCATCGGGCTGACTTCCGACACTTCGACGGGCTGCGGTGCGCTACTCATGACTTGGGCCGGCTCGCCTTTTCCTGCAGTCCGGACTGCGCGGTCCTGCGTTGAAGTTCGTCCAGCACATCCTGCAATGGAATCCCTGCAATATTCAATACGACTAACAGGTGATAGAGAAGGTCGGCGCTTTCGGAAGTGAGCTCTTTTTTATCCTGGGCAAGCGCGGCAATTACCGTTTCCACCGCTTCTTCGCCAAGCTTCTTGGCGGCCTTGGTCTGGCCTGCGGCAGCAAGTTTCGCCGTCCAGGATTCGTCCGGCGAAGCTTTCGCCCGTGCCGCGACGATCTTTTCGAGATCGCTGAGAGTGAATTCGCTCAAGTCTTTGTCCTCCGGTCTCGAAGCTCAGTCGAGACGCATGGCGATGCCGTGATCTGCCATATAGCGTTTGGCCTCTGCGACCGTATAGGTGCCGAAGTGGAAAATCGATGCGGCGAGAACAGCTGTTGCGTGGCCTTGCTTGACGCCCGCCACGAGGTCATCGAGATCCCCGACGCCGCCCGATGCGATCACCGGCACGCGCACCGAATCCGCGATCGCGCGGGTCAGTTCCAGATCATAGCCGACCTTGGTGCCGTCACGGTCCATAGAAGTGACCAGCAGCTCGCCAGCCCCGCGCTCGACCATCCGCTGCGCAAAATCGACGGCGTCGATCCCCGTCGGGTTTCGGCCGCCATGGGTAAAGATCTCCCAGCGGTTCGCTTCGCCCGCGGCCGAAACCTTTTTGGCATCGATCGACACGACGATGCACTGGTTGCCGAACTTGTCGGCAGCCTCGGCAACGAAATCCGGATTGTTGACCGCCGCAGAATTGATCGAAACCTTATCGGCCCCGGCCAGCAGCAGTTTGCGGATATCGGCAACCGCACGCACTCCGCCGCCGACGGTCAGCGGCATAAAGCAATGGTCAGCCGTGCGGGCGACGACATCGAAGATCGTCTCGCGATTGTCGGAAGAGGCGGTGATGTCGAGAAAGCACAGCTCGTCGGCACCGGCCAGATCATAGGCCTTGGCCGCTTCGACAGGATCGCCGGCATCGACCAGATCGAGAAAGTTGACGCCCTTGACGACACGGCCGTCTTTCACGTCGAGGCAGGGAATGACGCGGGCTTTGAGGGTCATGCTCCAAGACCTTTCGCGGCGCGGATCAGCGCCAGTGCTTCGGTGGGATCGATACGGCCGTCATAAAGCGCGCGACCGGAAATAGCGCCTTCGAGGCGGGCCGCATCCGGCTCGAGCATCCGGCTGATATCGTCGAGCGAGGCAAGCCCGCCTGAAGCGATCACCGGGATGGAGACGGCATTGGCCAGTTCCAGCGTCGAAGCCCAGTTGATGCCGGCCAGAATGCCGTCGCGGTCGATATCGGTATAGATGATCGCGGACACACCGGCGCCTTCGAATTTCTTCGCAAGCTCGATCACGCCGAGCTCGGAAGCTTCCGCCCAGCCCTCGACCGCCACCTTGCCGCCCTTGGCATCGATGCCGACTGCTACCTTGCCCGGAAACCGCTTGCAGGCCTCGATCACAAGCGCCGGATCACGCACGGCAACGGTGCCGAGGATCACCCGCGCCAAGCCTCTGGAAAGCCAGCTTTCGATATGATCGAGCGTGCGGATACCGCCGCCGAGCTGAACCGGATTTTTCGTTGCCTTCAGGATCGCATCGACCGCGGCGCCATTGACGCTCTCACCGGCAAAGGCGCCGTTGAGGTCGACCACATGCAGCCACTCGAACCCTTGGTCTTCAAAGGCTTTTGCCTGGGCGCCGGGGTCTGGATTGTAGACGGTCGCCTGCTCCATGTCGCCAAGCTTGAGGCGCACGCACTGGCCGTCCTTGAGGTCGATAGCCGGGAAAAGGATCATCTTCTTGGTCCTTCGATAGATGCGCGAGCCCTTACGGCTTCCAGCGCAGGAAATTGGAAATCAGGGCGAGGCCGAGTTTTTGGCTCTTTTCCGGATGGAATTGCGAACCCGCCATGTTGTCGCGCCCGACGAATGCCGTCATCGCGCCGCCATAGTCGGTCGTGGCGATCACTTCGGCCGGATTGGTCGCGGCAAGATGGTAGGAATGCACGAAATAGGCGTGCAGCCCGTCCGGGCCGGTCGGAATGCCGTCAAACAGCGGGTGAGGCGTGGCAAGTTCCAGCGTATTCCAGCCGATCTGCGGGATCTTCAGCTCTGGATCGGACGGCGTCATCTCGACGACATCGCCCTTGATCCAGCCGAGCCCTTCCGTCGTGGTCTTTTCCAAGCCACGCGACGACATCAGTTGCATGCCGACACAGATGCCGAGAAAGGGACGTGCCTTGGTTTCGACTGCTTCGATAAGCGCTTCGTTCATGCCTGAAACCACCTTGAGACCGGCGCGGCAATCCGCATAGGCGCCGACGCCCGGCAGCACGACGCGGTCGGCAGCGGCAACGATATCCGGCTTGTCGGTAAGCTCGATTGCGGCATCGATGCCGGCTTCACGCGCCGCCCGTTCGAATGCCTTGGTGGCCGAGCGCAGGTTGCCCGAACCGTAGTCGATGATTGCGACGCGCATCAGCGTCCTCCGTGATCGAAAAGTCCGAGAGCCGGACCCTGCCAGCCCGAAACGGGCGGCTGTTTTGTTTTGGCCCAATCCACGGAAGAGGGCAGGGGCTGCGTCTCTTTCTGCGGCAGGGCGGAAAAATAGATCTCTTCCGCCGTCTCTCTGTCTGTCGCGGTGATCACGCTCTCAAGCGTCCAGCCGCGGCGGATAAGGGAGTTGGCGTAGTGATTGCGGCCTTCGAGCGCGACAAGGATATGTATCGCAAAACCGAGCAGCGATCCCCCGAGCCAGAAGCCCTGCATGCCCATCAACACCGCACCAGCAACCTGCAGCGCAAGTGCGAAAACTCCCGCAAGCCAGAGCCGATGCCAGATCAGCCAGATCCAGGAAAATACGAATGCCATCCAGGAAAACCCGTCGGGCAGGAAAAGCGTCGAGCGGTGATCCCTGTCGGGACCATTCGGCGGTATCAGAACGAGATAGCTTCTCAAGGATGATCTCCCGGAAGCGTCAGGCAAGCGTTCCCTTGGTGGATGGAACGCGGTTGGCCTGTCGCGGATCGATTTCGGTCGCGGTGCGAAGAACGCGCGCCACGGATTTGAAGCAGGTCTCGGCGATATGATGGTTGTTGGCGCCGTAATGGTTGAGGATATGCAGCGTGATCCCGGTATTCTGCGCCAGCGCCTGGAAGAATTCGCGCACCAGTTCGGTATCGAACGTGCCGATCTTCGGCGCCGAAAACGCAACGTTCCAGACGAGGAAAGGCCGGCCCGACACGTCGATCGCAGCCTTGGTCATCGTCTCGTCCATGGCCAGATCGAGCGAAGCGTAACGGGTGATGCCGCGACGGTCGCCGAGCGCCTTGGAAATTGCCTGGCCGATCGCAATCCCGGTATCCTCGACCGTGTGGTGATCGTCGATATGCAGGTCGCCCTTCACGTCGATTTCCATGTCGATCAGCGAATGTCGCGCCAACTGGTCGAGCATATGGTCGAAAAAGCCGACGCCCGTCGAAATCTTGGCCACGCCGGTGCCGTCCAGATTGACGGAAACGGAGACGGAGGTTTCGTTGGTCTTGCGGGAAACGCTTCCCACGCGTGCGGCTGCGGTTTCGCCCATCAGGGTCTGCTCCATGCTTTTCTCGCCGCTCCTTATCAGCCGTAAGCTGAAATATCCAGCAAAAGCACGGGCCTTTGCGACACCTTGTCGATCGAAACCTGCGAGATTGTATTCGTCACTCGGCCACTTACATAGGTGTCAACACGATCCCGGCAAAGCCAGTGCGGTTTGGCGGGATTTCCTGAAGTGCAATGGCCCGCTTTCGAGGGGCAGACAGGTGACTTGATGACAACGATTATTACAGTCAGGAAGGGCGGCAAGGTCGTCATGGCCGGCGACGGTCAGGTGAGCCTCGGCCAGACCGTGATGAAGGGCAATGCGCGCAAAGTGCGCCGCATCGGCAAAGGCGGCGATGTGATCGCCGGTTTCGCAGGTGCCACGGCAGATGCCTTCACCCTTCTCGACCGTCTTGAAAAGAAGCTCGAACAATATCCCGGCCAGCTAATGCGCGCTGCCGTCGAACTTGCCAAGGACTGGCGCACCGACAAGTATCTGCGCAATCTCGAAGCCATGATGCTGGTCGCCGACAAATCCACCACGCTGGCAATCACCGGCAACGGCGACGTTCTTGAGCCCGAGCACGGCACGATCGCTATCGGTTCCGGCGGCAATTACGCCTTTGCCGCGGCCCGCGCGCTGATGGACAGCGAAAAACCCGCCGAAGACGTCGCCCGCCAGGCACTCGATATCGCCGCCGATATCTGCGTTTACACCAACCACAATCTCGTCGTCGAAACGCTCGACGCCGAGTAATTCAATCAATTCCCAAAAGGGTCCCGCGGACCGGGCCGCATTGGCCGGCCGCAACGGGAAAGCCGAGAGGATACAATGACCAATTTCTCCCCCCGCGAAATCGTTTCCGAACTCGATCGCCACATCATCGGCCAGCACGACGCCAAGCGCGCGGTTGCGATCGCGCTTCGTAACCGCTGGCGTCGCCACCAGCTCGACGAGAGCCTGCGCGATGAAGTGATGCCGAAGAACATCCTGATGATCGGCCCGACCGGTGTCGGCAAGACGGAAATCTCCCGCCGCCTCGCAAAACTTGCTGGCGCGCCGTTTATCAAGGTCGAAGCGACGAAATTCACCGAAGTCGGTTATGTCGGCCGCGATGTCGAGCAGATCATCCGTGATCTCGTCGAAGTCGGCATTGGCCTTGCTCGCGAAAAGAAGCGCACGGAAGTGCAGGCCAAGGCGCATCAAAGCGCCGAGGAACGCGTGCTCGATGCGCTGGTCGGCTCCACCGCATCTCCGGCGACGCGTGACAGCTTCCGAAAGAAGCTGCGCGCCGGTGAGATGGACGACAAGGAAATCGAGATCGAGGTTGCCGATAGCGGCTCGGGCATGCCCGGTGGCTTCGAAATCCCCGGCATGCCGGGCGCCAATATCGGCGTGCTCAATCTCTCCGACATGTTCGGCAAGGCTATGGGCGGACGCACCAAGAAGGTGAAAACGACCGTCTCAAAATCCTATGGCGAGCTGATCCGCGACGAATCCGACAAACTGATCGACAACGAGGTCATCCAGCGCGAGGCGGTTCGTGCAGTCGAAAACGACGGCATCGTCTTCCTGGACGAAATCGACAAGATCGCGGCACGCGATGGCGGCATGGGTGCCGGTGTTTCACGTGAAGGCGTACAGCGCGATCTTCTGCCGTTGGTCGAAGGCACGACGGTTTCGACCAAGTATGGCCCGGTAAAGACGGATCATATCCTCTTCATCGCATCGGGTGCTTTCCACGTATCGAAACCTTCCGATCTCCTGCCGGAACTTCAGGGCCGTCTGCCGATCCGCGTCGAGCTTCGCCCGCTGACCAAGGAAGATTTCCGCCGCATCCTGACGGAAACCGAAGCGAGCCTCATCCGCCAGTATAAGGCGCTGATGGGCACGGAGGATCTATCACTGGAGTTCACCGAGGACGCGATCGACGCGCTTGCCGATGTCGCGGTTCATCTGAACTCCACGGTCGAGAATATCGGCGCCCGCCGCCTGCAGACGGTCATGGAGCGTGTGCTGGATGAAATCTCCTTCACGGCACCCGACCAGGGCGGCACGTCGGTGAAGATCGATGCCGAATATGTTCGCAAGCATGTGGGCGATCTGGCGGCCGATACTGACCTGTCGCGTTACATTCTGTAATGCTCGTGCGTGGCAACCGGGCAACGTTCGGTTGCCACGCATCTCTGCTTTGACGCCTTTTTGAACGTCTTTATCTCGACATTCCAATATGTCTTAACGTATGGGTGACGCGCTTTCGCGAAGACGCGAGCGGCTTCCCAGATCGATCTGTCACAGTTTCTGGAGCCGGCAGTGGCGCAGATAAACGCTGGGACACGGAAAATCTTGAAACGCACCCTTATTGCATTGCTGTTGACTGTCGCCTGGGCGGCTTCCTCGACCGGTCCGGTCATGGCCATGACCATCGTGCCGGAAGGCAATCGCAATGCCGTGCAGCCCAAGATCCCCGGCGCTTCCGTGCGCCGCACTCGCGCCGGCCGCACCACTTTCGACGACAAATACGACAAGATCCGTGAGCTTCTGGCGAGTGACAAGGCACTGATCGGCAAGATCAAGTCGACGGCTTCGGCCTATGGCATCGATCCGATCCACATGGTCGGCGCGATCGTCGGTGAGCACACCTATAATGTCGACGCCTATGACAGGCTGCAAAGCTATTACGTCAAGGCGGCCGCTTATGCAGGCAATGCTTTCCGTTTTGCCTATGACGGCGAGACCATTGCTGAATTCCTGACGCACTCGCAGTTTTCCGCCTGTGCCGACAAGTCAGGTTCCTACGCGCTATGGAATTGCCGCGAAGGCGTTTGGGAAAAGTCGTTCCGTGGCAAAAGGGTCGATGGGAAGGCTTATCCCGACAACCGTTTCAGCGCGGTCTTCTTCCAGCCTTTCTACGCCGGCCAGACCTTTGGTCTAGGCCAGGTCAATCCGCTGACGGCGCTAATGTTGTCCGACATGGTGTCGCGCACATCCGGCTATTCGAAGCTGGATGAAAACGACGCCGCGGAAGTCTATGAAGCGATCATGGATCCCGACAAGTCGCTCGCCTATATGGCGGCCAATATCCGCCGCTCGATCGATGACTATAAGCAGATCGCCGATGTCGATATTTCCCGCAATCCCGGCGTCACAGCGACGCTCTACAACACGGGCGGTTCGGCCCAGCGCGCAGCGGCGCTGAAAGCCCGCGGCGGTTTGCCGGAAGAGAATTATTACGGCTGGCTCGTCAACGACAAGATCGCCGAGTTGAAATCGCTGCTCTAAGTCCTGATATTCCTTTTATCAGGAACCGAAGAGGAGGGTTGCCGTTGGACATGCGCCCCGACCCCTTTGTGCCGCCGGCACCCATACCGCGCACTGTCCCGCCGTCTCGGCTGGAAATCATCCGCACGGTCATGCGCAACCCGCTGGAACTGTGGGGTGTGCCGTCCTATACGCTGCCCTGGATCAAGACGAAGTTCTTCAAGGAACGCACGCTGATCGTCAACGATCCCGGCCTGATCCGCCATGTCCTCGTCGATAATGCTGCAAATTACGAAATGTCGGAAATCCGCCAGCTGATCCTGCGGCCGATTCTGCGCGACGGATTGCTGACGGCGGAAGGCCCGGTCTGGAAGCGTTCGCGCAAGGCGATGGCGCCGGTTTTCACGCCCCGCCATTCGCGTGGCTTTGCCGGTCAGATGCTGGCGAAATCGGAGGAATACGCAGAGAAATATGCGACGGTCGGTGCTGACGGAGCGATCCACGATATCTCCGTCGACATGACGGAACTCGCCTATTCGATCCTGTCGGAAACCCTTTTCTCGGGCCAGATCGTCACTGAGAGCAACAGTTTCTCCGATGATGTCGACAGCCTCCTCCACCGCATGGGCCGCGTCGACCCTATGGATTTGTTGCGCGCGCCGGCTTGGGTACCGCGCCTGACCCGCATCGGCGGCCGCAAGGTGCTTGAAAAATTCCGCAACATCGTCGCCGACACGATGCGTGAGCGGCAAAAGCGCATGAGTGAGACGCCGGAGGCGGTGCCACAGGATTTCCTGACACTGCTCCTTCAGCTCGAAGGGGCGAATGGTCTTACGCTGGATGAGATCGAGGACAATATTCTCACTTTCATCGGCGCCGGCCATGAAACCACCGCCCGCGCGCTCGCCTGGGCGCTTTATTGCGTCGCTCATTCGCCGCATGTGCGCGAGGCGATGGAAAAGGAAATCGACAAGGTTCTGGCCACCGGTGCCGAGCCGGTGGAATGGCTGGAACTGATGCCCTGGGTGCGCGCCTCCTTCGAGGAGGCCTTGCGGCTCTATCCCCCGGCGCCGTCGCTAAACCGTGCGGCGATTGGCGACGACAGGTGGACGAGCCCCAGCGGTGAAAGCATCGAGATCGAAGCGGGCGTCACCATCCTCGTCATGCCCTGGACGCTGCATCGCCACGAGCTCTATTGGGAAAAGCCGCGCGCTTTCATGCCCGAACGCTTTCTGCCGGAAAACCGCGGCAACATAGGCCGCTTCCAGTATCTGCCTTTCGGCGCCGGCCCGCGTACCTGTATCGGCGCAACCTTCGCCATGCAGGAAGCCGTGATTGCGCTTGCCGTGCTGATGAAGCGCTACCGTTTCGATGCTTTGCCCGGCACAGAAATCTGGCCGGTGCAGAAACTGACGACCCAGCCGCAGGACGGCATGCCTATGCGGGTAAGCCTCCGGTCCTGACCGCGACACGACATGTCTTTGCCGGTCGATTGATCCTGCCGCACCATGCTTTATGGATTGCTGCATAAGGGTTTGGGAATTCTCGCGTGGTTTCACCTCTTCTTCTCGGCATCGATACCGGCGGCACCTATACGGATGCCGTCCTTTTTCGCGAGGATGAAGGGGTGATCGCCAAGGCGAAATCGCTCACCACCCGGCATGATCTCTCTGAGGGGATCTCGGGCGCTGTCGATGCGGCCCTGGCAAAGAGCGGCATCAAGGCTGGCGAAATCGCCATGGTCTCGCTGTCGACGACGCTTGCCACCAATGCCCTGGTCGAAGGGCAGGGGGGCCGGGCCGCTCTGGTGATGATCGGTTTCGGCCCGGACGATATTGCGCGCGGTGGCTTGTCGGATGCACTGGGCAATGATCCAGTGATCTTTCTGCCGGGCGGTCATGATGTCCATGGCAACGAGACGCCGCTCGATATGACGGCATTGGCTGAGGTGCTGCCCGCACTCGCCCCAAGCGTTTCTTCCTTTGCGGTGGCCGGTTATTTTGCCGTGCGGAATCCGGCTCACGAAATCAGGGTGAGGGAGCGTATTCGCGAACTTCAGCACAAAGCGGTCACCTGCAGCCACGAGCTGTCATCCCGGCTTGGCGGGCCGAAGCGCGCTTTGACCACGCTTCTCAATGCACGCTTGGTCTCCATCATCGATCGCCTGATTGGCTCGACAGAGGATTTCCTTGCAACGTCAGGCATCCATGGACCTCTCATGGTCGTGCGGGGCGACGGTGCATTGATGTCCTCGGCCGAGGCGCGGTTGCGACCGATCGAGACCATTCTCTCCGGTCCGGCGGCAAGCCTTGTGGGTGCCCACTATCTCAGCGGACTGGATGAGGCAGTTGTGTCCGATATCGGAGGCACGACGACGGATATCGCCGTTCTTCAGGGCGGCAGGCCGAAGCTTGCGCCCGATGGCGCGAATGTCGGCGGTCATGAGACGATGGTGGAGGCGGTTGCCCTGCGCACCTTCGGTCTCGGCGGTGATTCGGAAGTGCATATCGATGATCGCGGGCTGGAGGCGAAAATCACGCTCGGCCCCCGGCGTCTTTTGCCCCTCAGTCTTCTTGCTGTGCCCCACGGCGATAGCGTGCTCTCAACACTGGATATGCAGCTTCGCGCCCCCCATGCCGGACGACACAACGGCCGCTTCGCGGTCCGGATCTCGATGGACGAGACTTCGAGTGCGGGCCTACAGCCACAGGAGCAGGCGCTTCTTGCGCGGATGGGTTCGGCACCGGTGGCCTTGAATGCGCTTTTGACGATGAATTCCCAGAAGGCGGTTCTCGACCGCCTTGTCGCGCGCGGGCTAGTACATTTGAGCGGTATCACGCCATCCGACGCGCTGCATGTTCTGGGCCGCCAGAACCAGTGGAATGCCGATGCGGCGCGGCTCGGGCTGCAGATTGCGGCGCGGAAAAAGAACGGTGCCGGTCGTCAGATCGCCGCGTCTGCGGAAGACCTTGCAAGGCAGATTGTCGATCGATTGACCCGTCAATCCTCCGAGGCTGTGCTTTCGGCCTGCCTTGCGGAGGATGGAGCTGGAGCGATCAATCCGTCGGTCTCGCTTGCTGTTGATCGTGCCTTGAAGCGCACGCCCGGTATCGCCCGGTTTTCCGTCAGGCTCGACCGGCCGCTTGTCGGCCTCGGCGCTTCGGCACCGGTCTATTATCCGGCAATCGCAGATCAGCTCGGTGCCGAATCGGTCATCCCGAAGGATGCGGATGTTGCCAATGCCATTGGCGCTGTCGTCAGCCATGTCAGGGTCAAGGTGACGGTCATCGTAACCTCGCCGGAAGAAGGGCTTTACGTCGTAACCGGTGCCGGTGAGACAGTCATGGTGATCGGAGAGACCAATGCGCTGGAGGCCGCCCGCAATCGGGCGCTGGCTGCAGCGAACGAGAAGGCAGGACAGGAGGGTGCGCACGACATCCTGATCTTCACTGAAGAGGAAATTCTGGCGCCCGAGGTGGAAGGCTCAATAAAACTGGTCGAAGCGCGGATAACCGCCACGGCAACGGGCCGCCCGCGCATGACCCGTCCGCAACCGTGACCGAACCACCTTGGGCTTTCGGTGCATTGACACCGGATATCTCGCGGGCAAAGTGACGACACGAAAAACCAAAAGCATGTGAGGGAGAAGCCGTATGGCACGCAAGGATATCGCCGGTCTCAAGATTGACGAACAGCTCTATCGGTTCCTGGTGGAGGAAGCCCTGCCGGATACGGGCGTCGGTGCCGACCGGTTTTTTGCGGAGTTCTCGAACATAGTCCACGACCTGGCGCCGAAGAACCGCGAGCTTCTGGCCAGGCGCGATGCCTTTCAGGTGAAGATCGATGATTGGTATCGGGCCAATGGCGCCCCGTCCGATCTGGCGGCCTATGAGAGCTTCCTACGGGAGATCGGTTATCTTCTGCCCGAAGGCCCCGATTTCCAGGTCTCGACCGAAAACGTCGATCCGGAGATTGCCCAGATCGCAGGGCCGCAGCTTGTCGTGCCGGTCATGAATGCCCGTTACGCACTGAATGCGGCAAACGCCCGTTGGGGTTCGCTCTATGATGCGCTTTACGGCACCGACGCGATTTCCGAAGCTGACGGTGCCGAAAAGGGAAAAGGTTACAATCCGGTCCGCGGTACGAAAGTCATCGCCTGGGTGCGCGATTTTCTCGATCGCTCTGCGCCGCTGGCCGGCGGCAGCTGGAAGGAAGCCGCTTCGTTCAAGATCGAACAGAGCGGCCTGTTCGTCACGTTGAGCAATGGAGAGGTGACGGGCCTGACCGACCCGTCCCAGTTCGCCGGCTATCTCGGAGACACGGCTGCTCCAACGCAGATCCTGTTGAAGAAGAACAATCTCCATGTCGAAATCCTGATCGATGCAACCACCGCGATCGGCAGGGATGATCCGGCTAACATTTCAGACGTCTGGGCTGAATCCGCGATCACCACGATCATGGACTGCGAGGATTCCGTTGCCGCGGTCGACGCGGAAGACAAGGTCGTTGTCTACCGCAACTGGCTCGGCCTGATGAAGGGCGACCTGACCGAAGACGTCTCCAAGGGCGGCAAGAGCTTCACCCGCAAACTCAATCCTGACCTGGACTACACGGCACCGGATGGCTCGAGTTTCGAGCTGAAATGCCGTTCGCTGATGCTCGTGCGCAATGTCGGCCACCTGATGACCAATCCGGCCATCCTTGATCGCGATGGAAACGAGGTGCCGGAAGGCATCATGGATGCGATGGTGACGGCATTGATTGCCATCCATGATGTCGGCCCGAACGGTCGGAAAAAGAACTCCCGCCTTGGCTCCATGTATGTGGTCAAGCCCAAGATGCACGGCCCGGAAGAAGTCGCCTTCGCCGCCGAAATCTTTTCTCGCGTCGAACAGGCGCTCGGCTTGGCGAAAAACACCATCAAGATGGGCATCATGGACGAGGAACGCCGCACCACGGTCAACCTCAAGGAGGCGATCCGCGCTGCAAAAGACCGGGTCGTCTTCATCAATACCGGCTTCCTCGACCGCACCGGCGACGAGATCCATACGTCGATGGAAGCCGGTCCGATGATCCGCAAGGGCGACATGAAACAGGCGTCCTGGATTGCGGCCTATGAGAACTGGAATGTCGATATCGGCCTGGAATGCGGGCTTTCCGGCCATGCCCAGATCGGCAAGGGCATGTGGGCCATGCCGGACCTGATGGCGGCGATGCTGGAACAGAAGATCGGCCACCCTAAGGCCGGCGCCAACACCGCCTGGGTTCCGTCGCCGACAGCCGCAACGCTGCACGCCACCCATTATCACATGGTCGATGTGGCTGCGGTCCAGAAGAGCCTGAAGAGCCGCGCCCGCGCAAAGCTCTCGGACATTCTATCCGTGCCGGTCGCGCCGCGCCCCAACTGGACGCAGGAGGAAATCCAGCGCGAACTCGATAACAATGCGCAGGGTATTCTCGGCTACGTCGTGCGCTGGATCGATCAGGGTGTCGGTTGTTCAAAAGTGCCGGACATCAACAATGTCGGCTTGATGGAAGACCGCGCCACTCTGCGTATCTCGGCCCAGCACATGGCCAACTGGCTGCACCACAAGGTCGTCACCGAAGATCAGATCGTCGAGACGATGAAGCGCATGGCCAAGGTGGTCGACGGCCAGAATGCCGGCGATCCGCTCTATGTCCCGATGGCGAAGGATTTCGACGGCTCGATCGCCTTCCAGGCAGCCCTCGATCTGGTGCTCAAGGGCCGCGAACAGCCGAATGGCTATACCGAACCGGTTCTGCACCGCCGCAGGCTGGAGCTGAAGGCAAAGCTTGCCGGCTGATCCCGAAAAGCCGCCAACAAAAAAGCCGCCGGGAAAATCCTTGGCGGCTTTTTCGGTTTCAGGTCTGATCCGCCTTACTGGATCACGACAACCTTGGTCGCCTTGCCCGGACGGACGCGGCTATAGAGGTCGATCACGTCCTGGTTCATCAGACGAATGCAGCCGGAGGAAGCGGCCGTTCCGATCGACGCCCATTCCGGCGTGCCATGCAGGCGGAACAGCGTGTCCTGGCCCTTTTCGTTGAACAGATACATGGCGCGTGCGCCGAGCGGATTGTTCAGCCCCGGACCCATACCCTTTTCGACATACTTGGCGATATCTGGTTTGCGAGCCGCCATTTCCTTCGGCGGGTGCCACATTGGCCATTCCTGCTTCCAGGCAACATAGGCCGTACCCGACCATGCAAAGCCCGCCTTGCCGACGCCGATGCCGTAGCGCATCGCACGGCCGCCCGGCATGATGTAATAGAGGAAGCGCTCGCGCGTATTTACGATAACCGTGCCCGGCTTTTCTGTGGTCTCGTATGTCACGATCTGGCGGACGAACTGCTGCTTGACCCGGTTGATCGGAATGGCCGGCAGGGTATAGCCTGCATCCGTTACCGAACCATACGAATCGGTGAAGATCTGGGCCGTCTCGACGCGAACCGGTGCGTCGGTTTTGCCTGTGTCGATTTTGGCTGTTTCGGACGTGGTCGAGCAGCCGGCCAGGGCAGCGGTTGCCAACAGGCCGAGTGCGAGCATGCTGTTGCGAAAGCGCATGGATATCTCTTGGTGAAACGATCGATTGAAATGGCGTCAAGCCGCCGTCGAAACCGTTATTTTCCATTCGATTGCGCTTGGCAAGTTGCGCATCCGCTCAGCGCGTCGGCATCAGTCGAATTGAAAAGGCCATTGTCTTTTTGCAACATTCACAATGCTGCCAAGCTATAATGGCTAAGGAACAAGGCATGACGATATTGAATGTCGTGAACGACAATCCCCTGATCGACGGACGCCAATCGGTTCGTGCGATGATGGTCCGCAAGGGCGTGCAGATCCTGCTGCACGATATGCGGCATGCGGTTTTGCCCGAATTCGTATTGCCCAATGGCCGCCGTGCCGACCTGATCACCGTGTCGGACAAGGGAGAAATCTGGATTGTCGAGATAAAGACGTCGATCGAGGATTTTCGTATCGACTGCAAGTGGCCGGATTATCGCGCCTATTGTGACCGGCTTCTGTTTGCCACGCACCAGGATGTCCCGCTCGAAATCTTCCCGGAAGATTGCGGTCTGCTTTTATCGGACGGCTACGGTGCACATCTCCTACGCGCCGCACCCGAACACAAGCTCGCTCCGGCAACGCGCAAGTCGCTGATGCTTGGTTTTTCGCGCGCCGCGGCGCACCGCCTGATGATGGCGGAGTGGGCGACCGGAAAGAGCTTTGACGACGTGTAGCTAGGTCCCGCAACAGGCGGGAACCGCTTCAATCTAAAATGGCCTGAAGTCCAAACTCCAAGCGGGCGCCTTATTTAGGCGCCCGCTTGGCGAGAATACGCTGCAACGTACGGCGATGCATGTTCAGCCGTCTTGCCGTTTCCGAAACATTGCGTTCGCACATTTCGTAAACGCGCTGGATATGTTCCCAACGCACGCGATCCGCAGACATCGGGTTTTCCGGCAGGTCGGCCTTTTCCCCGGGGCGCTGCGTCAACGCATTGAACACGTCGTCGGCATCGGCAGGCTTTGAAAGATAGTCGACGGCGCCAAGCTTGACCGCGGTTACGGCAGTCGCGATGTTTCCGTAGCCGGTCAACACGATGACGCGGGTATCCTGACGAAACTGCCGGATTGTCTCGATGACGTCGAGACCGTTACCATCGCCCAGGCGAAGGTCGACGACAGCATATTTCGGCGCCTTCTGGCGCACTTTCGCGATGCCTTCGGCAACCGTTTCTGCCGCCTCCACGGCAAAGCCGCGGGTTTCCATGGCGCGTGCCAGACGGCGCAAAAACGGCCCGTCATCGTCAACGATCAACAGCGAAGGGTCGGAACCAATGTAATCCTCGTTCTGAGGATTGGATTGCGGCAGTGTTGTTTCCATCTTCATTCTCCGGGATCGATGGATCCCAATTATCATATAGAACGCAATAAAATTGGAGCTAGATCAAATTGGCCTGTCCATAATTGATCTAGGCCATTCAATTCGAATGCGCGCACCGGCCTGGCCGTCGCCGCGATTGCTGAAGCGGATCGACGCGCCGGAACGCTCGAGCAGGGTTTTGGCGATGAAAAGCCCCAGGCCCAGGCCACCGGCATGTTCGCTGCGCTCGCGTGTCCGGGATGTCATATAGGGCTCCCCGATCCGCGAGAGGATGACAGACGAATAACCCGGCCCATCGTCCTCGATGGTAATTGCCACCCGCTGGTCGTCATAGTCGACCGATATGAGCACCTGGTTTTTCGCATAGTCGACCGCGTTTTCGATCAGATTGCCGAGGCCGTAGAGAATTCCGGGGTTTCGAGCACCCACCGGCTCGTGGCCGCCATCGGTGTTCTTGACCAGCTTGATGTCGATATCGAATTGCCGGTGCGGAGCGATAACCTCTTCCATCATCGATGAAAGCGGAAGGCGCCGCAGATGCTCTTCCCCTTCGGCAGGCAGTGAGGTCAGCCGCCGCAGGATATCGCGGCACCGCTCGCTCTGGCTGCGCAAAAGCTGCACGTCTTCCTTGAAACGCTCGTCATTCCCGAGTTCGCGCTCCATCTCCTTGGCAACGACGCTGATCGTGGCAAGCGGTGTCCCCAGTTCATGGGCAGCCGCTGCCGCAAGGCCATCCAGCTGGCCGAGATGTTTTTCCCGCTCCAGAATCATTTCCGTTGCCACAAGAGCATCCGAAAGCAGGCTAGCCTCATGGGAAACGCGGTAAGCGTAAAAAGCCGCAAACACCATCATCGAGGCGATCGAGAACCATACACCGAGCTGCATGATCGGCTGGATGCGCAGATGCTGTCCTTCATACCACGGAACCGGGTAGGGGGAGAGCGACAGCACCGTCGTGCAGGCAAGCGCAAAGACCAGCAATATCAGCGAATGCCGCAATGGTTGTGATGCAAAGGCAATGATCACCGGCACACAGATCAGCGGCGCGAATGGATTGCCAAGCCCGCCGGTAATGAACAGCAGCGCACCCATCTGCAGAAGGTCGAAGCAGAGCAGGGCCACGGCCGATTTGGGACCGAGCCGGTGCGTTGCCGGAAACCATGCGGACAGGATGAGGTTCGCTACTGCCAGGGCCGCGACCAGGATCGTCGCCTCGGCGATCGGCATCGGAAAGCCGATAATGCCCCAGATGATGACAACCGTGATTGTCTGCCCCGCCACAGCCAGCCATCTCAACCTGACCAGTGTCTGCAGTCGGATGCTGCGGCTCAAGTGACCGATCTCGCCGCCCTGTGGCGACAATATATCTTCGTTATGCAACATTCGTTCGGACATTATTCCATGTGCCTTAATGTAACCAAAACTCTTAAATCCGTTCAGTATTCCATAAGACGTGACAGGATGTCACGTGCCTCTTGGTTTCGCGCGGGTTGTCGGATCGGCATCGACCGGATTTTCCGGCCACGGATGTCGGGGATATCGGCCGCGCATCTCCGCTCGCACGTCCTTCCAGGATCCTGACCAGAAACCCGGCAGGTCACGCGTCGTCTGGATCGGCCGGTGTGCCGGCGACGTCAATTCCAGAAGAAGCGGCAGCTTGCCGTTCGCAATCGCCGGATGGGCTTTGAGGCCGAACAGTTCCTGAACGCGGATCGTCAATGTCGGTTCTTCACCGTCATAGTGAATGGGATGCCGCTGACCGGTCGGCGCCTCGAAATGCGTCGGCGCGAGCCGGTTCATGCTGTGTATGAGCTCATGCGGCACGAGCGAGCGTAGGCCATCGGAAAGGCTCGACGCCGATATCGAGGCAAGTGCGGATGCGTTTCCCTGATAGGGGACGAACCAGTCATCGAGGCGGGCGATAAGTGCATCGTCGCTGACATCCGGCCACGGCTCGCCGAGCGAACGGTGAAGGAAACCCAGCCTTTCCTTAAATTGCAGTGCTTCCTTTGAAAATGGCAGGCTTTGCAGCCCGAACTGTCGCACGCCATCTGCCAATGCCCGTGCCGCCTGTTCCCCTGTTGGCTTCGGCAATGGTTTCTCGGCAAATATGATTGCCCCAAGCCGGGTGATCTGCCGTGCGCGCACCTGGCGGCTTGCCGGATCGAAAAAGCACTCCTCGGTGGACTGGATTGCCCCGCGCAACTCTTCTTCCACCTGTGCGCGCGAGATTTCTGCCGCGCCGAGAATGCGTGGCCGCGCTGCCTGCCCGGTCACGTCGGCAATCACCAGCATCGAGGCTCCTGCCAGCCGTTCGGTTTCCGGCAGCTCCGCCCCCCGGCCATTGGCCATGACGAACCGTCCCTTGCCGCCACGCTGTAACGCGATCCGGTCGGGATAGGCGTGAAGAAGTAGCTCGCCGGCCGATCCGCCCGGCTCCTGGCCTGCCGTGTTCGGCAAGCTGTCGGCAATTCTCTTGGCAAGTCCGCGGCTGGCTTGGGCTCGCTCGCTGCGATCAGCGCGAAAACGGCGCAGGCGTTCATCCAGATCGATGTCGTTTCCGCCAAGTCCCTGCTCAGTCAGAAGTACGGCAAGCAGGCTCGCCTCGCGTCCCCGACCGTCCTCGTCCGCGCGGATAACCATGGCCGCCAGCCGGGGTGGCAACGCCAGCTGGCGAATGACCTGACCTTTTGGTGTCAGGCGGCCGTCATCGTTTAACGCGCCGAGCAGAACAAGGAGAGCTTTGGCTTCGGCAAATGCCGGCCCGGGCGGCGGGTCCAGAAAGGGGAGTGTAGCCGGATCCGTCACGCCCCAATGGGAAAGATCCAGCACGAGACCTGCAAGATCGCTCGCCAGGATCTGTGGCGGTGTGAAGGCCGGCAGCGCGGCGGTCTGCCCGGAGTGCCACAGCCGGATCGCGATACCAGGCGCGGTTCGCCCGGCGCGGCCGGCCCGCTGGTCGGCGGAAGCCTGCGATACCCGCACTGTCTCCAGCCGGGTTATCCCTGTGGAAGGTTCGAAGACCGGCAGACGCTGCAATCCGCTATCGATCACGATCCGCACCCCGTCGATCGTGATCGATGTCTCGGCGATCGATGTGGCAAGCACGATCTTGCGCATCCCCGGCGCCGCCGGCTTGATCGCGAGATCCTGCTCCTGCTGCGTCAGGTTGCCGTAGAGCGGTGCGATCACGGTCTTGCCGTCGAACCGGCCCTGCAGCCGCTCGGCTACCCGTCGGATTTCCGCCTGTCCCGGCAGGAAAGCCAGAATGGAGCCACCTTCGTCGCGATGCGAGTTTTCGATTGCGCGGGTGACCGCGTCTTCGATCCGCTCCTGCTGGCCTTTCTCATGATAAAGGATTTCGACCGGGAAACTACGCCCCTCACTCTTGATCACTGGCGCATCGCCAAGCAGCGTGGCGATCCGATCCGTATCGAGCGTTGCCGACATCACCACGATACGCAGGTCTTCACGAAGCCCCGATTGTGCGTCGAGCGCCAGCGCCAGTCCGAAATCGGCATCGAGCGAGCGTTCATGGAATTCGTCGAAGATGACAGCAGAGACGCCGGCAAGCTCTGGATCCTCCAGGATCATGCGGGAAAACACCCCTTCGGTGACGACCTCTATCCTTGTTGCCTGTGAAACGCGGGTATCGAGTCGCATCCGGTAACCGACCGTCTGCCCGACAGGCTCTCCTTTAAGCGCAGCCATGCGCGATGCCGCCGCGCGCGCCGCCAGCCGACGTGGTTCGAGCAGGATGACCTTGCCCGAACACCAGGGCTCCTTGATCAGCGCAAGCGGTACCATCGTGGTCTTTCCCGCGCCCGGTGGCGCGGAAAGGACTGCGCGCACATTTTGACCAAGGGTCGACGTCAGGTCGCTCAGGACTTCCATTATAGGCAGTGTCGCATTCACGGCATCCTGCACACTATCCTTTAGGGACCTTGTTTCCATATTGATGAGATTCCAGTGTCTTTACCTGTGTCTATCGTTCAGGGGATCTTCTGCGGTGGCGGATGTCCGCAATGACATAGCAGCGGCCAACACTCCAGTCAGCAGCGGCTGTCGTTTGGCCTGCTGAAAATCTATGCATTGCCTTCAATTTAAGCCACAAACATCTCCTCGCATCGCATTGGAGAAAAATGACATTTTTTTAAAAACCGCTGTTGACTCCTTGCTGTTGTCGGATTTATAACCCGCTCACTGACGAGGGCGGCGGCGCTGCTAGCGACGATGTCCTTCGTTCTGAAGAAACCACGACAGATTGGCGGATGCTGATTGGGACCGGGCTCCGGTTAGGTCTCTTGGTTTTGTGACGTTTTCGGGCTTTAGGGCTTGGGGGCGTCGGTTCTTTGACAATTGAATATGAGAAGAAAGAGAAACGTGGT
>NZ_JAEUAN010000059.1 GCF_019511445.1 Aliirhizobium wenxiniae | reverse complement strand
AAGTCAACCTGGCTGGTGACAGCCCTATCCCCTTGTAGCGAGAAGATGTCCCGCCACACCATCGAGGGCGGTGACATCGTCAGCCTGTTCGCATGCTTTGAAGCGCTTCGCCAGAAAGCCAAACGGCGGAAGGGCAGACTGTACCCATTGGTCGTAATTCAGGAAGCCGGACTGGATGGTTTCTGGCTGGGGCGAGTGCTGAGCAAGCAAGACTGGATTGAAAGCCACATCGTAGAAGCTGCATCGATCGCCATGCCGCGTCGACATCGTCGAGCGAAGACTGATCGTATTGACGGCGAAACGCTGATCCGTGCATTGATGACATGGAAACGTGGCGAGCCTCGAGCATGCTCAATGGTGAAACTCCTCTCAGCCGAGGAAGAGGACAACCGACGGATTGGGCGGGAGCGAAAAACTCTGATTGCCGAGCGCGTCTTCCACGTCAATCGCATAAAGGGTCTGCTCTTCACCCAAGGCATCCGAGATTACGAGCCAGTAAATAGAGATCGCCGTCAGCACCTGGACGAGCTTCGAACTGGCGATGGGCGTCCGGTATCAAAGCACCTGAAGGCCGAAGTCTGCAGAGAACTTGATCGTCTCGAACTGATACTCAAACAAATCAAGGCCGTCGAAGCCGAGCGAGATGCCTTGGTCGTTCAGGAGACGCCGGCGACGCCGAAAGAAGCGACCGCTCTTTTAGGCATCCGAGGGATTGGACCGGAATTCGCTACAATACTTTACACCGAAGGCCTGTTTCGGCACTTCGACAACCGACGCCAAATCGCGTCGTACGCAGGACTTGCCCCCTCCCCTTGGCAAAGCGGTAACGTCAATCGCGATCAGGGTGTATCTAAGGCGGGAAATCCGCGTCTGCGAGCCACTATGGTTGAGCTCGCATGGCTATGGTTACGGCACCAACCGGGGTCGGCGCTATCTTGCTGGTTTAAGGAGCGTATCGCTCAAAACGGCGGCCGTTTGAAAAAGCCGATGATTGTAGCACTGGCTCGCAAGCTGCTCGTTGCACTGTGGAAATACGTAGGCTCCGGCGTCGTCATCGAAGGTGCAATCATGAAAACTCCCTGAGGCGGGAAGTGCCTGTGATACGAGAATTCAAATCCTCAGGGTGTGATCAGCCCTGACGGATCCAGGTGAACGGACCGGGATTCCGTTTGGCTAAGAGCCGGTCTTGAGATTGGTCCCGTTCTCCTGAGCCCGCGCCCGCGAAGGCGGGAAATTGGTGCTGCCGTTTGGAGCGGCGACCGTATGTGAGGTTGTACAGGCTCGATAGCGAGCCGGTAAAGCGATGGGCTCAGACCATGGATCCGCTAAAAAAGGACGCTTTGTGATGACAACAAAATGAACCGTTG
The DNA here is from genome assembly GCF_019511445.1 of Aliirhizobium wenxiniae. Classification (GTDB taxonomy): domain Bacteria; phylum Pseudomonadota; class Alphaproteobacteria; order Rhizobiales; family Rhizobiaceae; genus Neorhizobium; species Neorhizobium wenxiniae_A. The sequence continues at coordinate 22 of NZ_JAEUAN010000059.1, read as the reverse complement.
ACAAAAAACCTGATGTGAGCGG
>NZ_JAEUAN010000058.1 GCF_019511445.1 Aliirhizobium wenxiniae | reverse complement strand
CTCGAACACGTTCCCAACCTTTTGGGGATACCTGTGTAAACCTTGAATTTTTCTTTGCTTCTTCGAGATCCTCGGTGTTTTTCTTTGCCTCATCTGAAAGTTGTTTCAGTCGTTTTTCTGAATCAATAAACATGATTTTTTCCCTCTGAAAATCCCATGCACTAACGTTGGTTCAAATCTAAGCCATCATGACACATCTGTGCAACACCTTGTTGCGTGTTGTCGCATCCAGGATGCGACAACGTTGTGTCACCCTGGATGCGACAGGTAAACAAAAAACACACTAAAAAAACAACAACTTACAAATCGGCGTAAAAGATCTATTCTAGGCAAGGGTGTTGCGCGCAACGCAACGCCCTTTGGGGGTGTCGGGGCGAAGCCCTGACCCAGTCACGTAGCGATAGCGGAGTGTATACTGGCTTACTCCTCTGCAAGCCTCGCCAGCCGTGATTTTTGCCAGATTTCGTGGTTTTCACGTTCAACAGCTCCTGCACGTTTTTTGCCGTCCGTTCACCGTTAAAACCCTCAGAAATCGGGACAGGATGTGCAAATGTAATACCGTCACCCGCGACGATATTCCGTTTGCCATCTGGTCAGGGCTTCGCCCCGACACCCCGCATCAGTGCGTACGTGCTCAATGTGGTTTCCGGTTCTCTTCCGCTTCCTCGCCCACTCGCTCACTAACGTTCGGTCGCTGGGGCTGCGGCGAGCGGTGCCACCTCTCGCATGTTGTCGGTGATTCCGCTGTTGTTCTTTCGGGGATAAGTCGTCAGATAGCCCTTCAAACGCGCTCAGAAGCTCTCAGACGCACGAAACGGGTTTTAAATGCCCGTCAGGGCATGGAAGGCGCGAAAAACGCTTACAGAGAGTCTCAGGAGGTCAGGCGCGCCGATACCCCTAACCAAGGGCTTTCAGGTCGCCAGGAACCGCGTCAGCCCGCTGCAAAGCCCATTTGCACGGAACAGGCAGCCACGCGGTTGGCAGGTGGTCGTAGACCGTCGGTGTTACAGCGATGGGGGTCTGGGGTTCTCCCCAGACGGTTTCCGGTTGCGCTCAAGGCGCTGCCGGAACCGTGGCGGCTCGGTCGTTCTGGAGATCGGGGAGCAAAAACACGCAAGGGATTTTGAGGCGGCAAAAGAGCAATGCAGGATAGACAATCATGGTCAGAACGTTAACACGTAGCCCCTGATTGTCCGCCTGCCGCTGGCTCAATTTGAAAACATGGCCATGATTCGGCGCTGAATATCACCGTCTTTGTTGACCAGTGTTTTAGTGACAAACGCCGCGTAGTTTGTAGATGTGTTGTATCCCTTCCAGACTTCATGTGGATCGAGGGCATACGCACAAACCTTACCAGCAACGGGGATTCTAACTAATGCATTTTTTGATTCTAAGTAATTGAGCCACCGAATAATTGTGCTTCTGCTAACACCCAATTTATCTGCTAAAAACTGCTGATCGGCAACAACAGCACCGCATGAGGGATCTATGTGCTCAGCTAAAAACGAGTAAAGCGGTATTGCTACAACTCCCTGCTTGTCCTTCGACAGTTCTCGGA
>NZ_JAEUAN010000056.1 GCF_019511445.1 Aliirhizobium wenxiniae | reverse complement strand
AGTGCGGGGTCTGCTTTTCGGGAGCGACCGACCCACGTGTCCTGCATCCCCGCCCGCTCATATACCCCGGTTTCGGTAACTCCGGGCATCAGGCAAGTAACGGACACGCCCTTTTCCTTCATCTCGTACCGAAGCGCCTGTGAGAACGAGTAGAGGAACGCCTTCGAGGCGCAGTAGGTCGCGTGAAAGGGCCCGGGTAAAACGCTCACTATTGACGCGGTAACGACGCCCCGTGCACCCATCCGTTGGGCGATTTGATGGATCAGAGACACAGATCCTCTAATGTTTGTATCGATCACTGCAAGTGTCTGCGATAGATCCGTCTCAACGAAAGCTCCACCATGATCGATGCCGGCGTTGGCGATCAGCAGATCCACCGGGCGGTCCAGATCCTCGACGAAGTGGACAAAGTCATCGACACCCTGGGTCGTGGACAAGTCCACGCACATGGCATCAACGATAGACCCCGTCTGTCGCAGTTCCACCGCGACATCGTGGATTCGAGGCTCGTCTGCAGCCAACACGAGATCGAAGCCAGCAGCCGCGGCACGCTTTGCAAGCTCTTTGCCAATGCCTGAGGATGCTCCGGTTACGACCGCGAAACCCTGACTGGGTCGATCATGTTGCAGAGACAACGAAGGATTTCCATCGCGCACGATACGCACGCTCAAACTTGCGTCGGCCGAATGGTGTCGACCGGAACCTCGCCCTCGAGCACGCCTCGCCGCAAGCCTTCCCGTCCGTGTTCCACTTCAATGACAGAGTACGCCTTCTCATCTCGAAATGCGCTCGCATTCCCCGTCGAGACATCTTCAGCAGGCAGCGCATAGATTTCCTGGAAATCTAGTTCGGCTCCGGCAGCCACAATGCGGCATCTCCTGCGGTCCGCGCAGCAACGATAACCGTTCCGAGAGACGGAGCCCGATCCCAGCGCGCATCAGAGGGTGGCGCGACAGGTTCCAGGCGATAGATGTTCAATACCTCACCGGCTTCTGTCGCGGTCGCGATTTTCTCCGCGTCGGCGATCTGAGCCTGGCTCTCTACCGTCCGACCGAAATGGTTGTCCGTTGTTCCGGTGCTTGCCCTGTGTGTCGATCCGGTTCCGGTGGCGTTAGACATCATGAAACTCCTTTTCTGGGCATTGCCAAGTGATAGACGTCGGTGAAAAACCTTGCTCGACCCTGAGAGTTCCCGGACGTCCTGGGCAAGTTCACACGCATGCCGAAGTGTTGAATATCCGATGAGTTCGGCGACTTGAAAATGATGATGGTGCGCCGCTCCAAATCCGATGATGCGCTCTTCCGACAGTCCGAGCGAGACCTCAGTGACTCTCGGACGGAACCGGGCCATCGACCAGCGTAAAATCAGCTGACGCGCTGTATACACGAGGCCTTGATCCCCCATGTGGTTCCGGCGCTGACGAGACAAGGCCGCGAACAGCGCCTGTACGCTAGCAGACGGCGAGCTCCGAGCTATTGTGAGGACGCGCGCTTTCACCCATCTATGAGAAAACCCTCAAGTGTGGTTGTCATGGTAAGCAGGCTCAGGAACAAACTGACCGTGCAAGAACGCACGGCGATTTTTGAACATACCAGCAAGGTTGCGGCCGATGCAGCCGAAGAGGAACGCCGCTTACGCGCGGAAAAAACTGAGCGCCTTCGCCGGCTTAGGCTGGAGGGTGGTCGCGACGGTTCGCAGCAGCGCGGAACTCGTTAGGCGCTCCTGCATT
>NZ_JAEUAN010000055.1 GCF_019511445.1 Aliirhizobium wenxiniae | reverse complement strand
TCACCCCTAGCCACAAGTCATCCCAATCTATTGCAACAGATGCGGGTTCGGCCCTCCAGTTGGTGTTACCCAACCTTCAGCCTGCTCATGGCTAGATCACTCGGTTTCGGGTCTAATGCAACTAACTGAACGCCCTGTTCAGACTCGCTTTCGCTGCGCCTACACCTACCGGCTTAAGCTTGCTAGTTACACTAAGTCGTTGACCCATTATACAAAAGGTACGCCGTCAGGCTTGCGCCCTCCGACTGCTTGTAGGCATCCGGTTTCAGGTTCTATTTCACTCCCCTTGTCGGGGTGCTTTTCACCTTTCCCTCACGGTACTTGTTCGCTATCGGTCATGCACGAGTACTTAGGCTTGGAGAGTGGTCTCCCCATGTTCAGACAGGATTTCACGTGTCCCGCCCTACTCAAGGACAATCAGTGTTCTACGCCTACGGGGCTATCACCCACTCTAGCCAAGCTTTCCAACTTGTTCGGCTTTATTCCTGATTGCCACTGGCCTGGTCCGCGTTCGCTCGCCACTACTTGCGGAGTCTCGGTTGATGTCCTTTCCTTCAGGTACTTAGATGTTTCAGTTCCCTGAGTTCGCTTCTAACCCCTATGTATTCGAAAGTTAGATACCTTATATCAATACCTAGAAACCTAAACCGTACCGAAGTACGGCTTAAACTTTCTAGGTATTTAAGGTGGGTTGCCCCATTCGGAGATCCATGGATCAAAGCTTATTCGCAGCTCCCCACAGCTTATCGCAGCGTATCACGTCCTTCTTCGCCTGTGCATGCCAAGGCATCCACCAAATGCCCTTACGACACTTAATCGTTCTCATTGCCAATGCTCATCAGTTAGCTGTCGTTTCGACGAAACGAGCAGCGGAAGGGCTACCTTTTACAACCCAACCATCTCATGATGACATCGACGTGTTCTTTTCGATCAGATCGCTTTATCGAGGTCACGCCGAGCGACCTACTTCACGTCTGATCATAAGACCAGCTTCTCGAGATTAAATCCGGGTCCGCGCGGTTAGCAAACGGACATCAATAAGTCATCAGATGAACCCAAAGGCTCAAACAATGACCGACCAGAGTGACAAGCTTCCTATCTCCACCGATCCCTCTTTCGTATCCGGCCGGCTAGGCCATCAACGACATCATAAGGATCAGCTTCAAACTCGGACCTAAATCCGAACCTGGAAGCCTCCAGATCAATCTTCTCTTCACGATTTTTGCAGAACAGGCACAACGCTCAAAGCGATGTGCAAACTTTTACTTCTTCAAAGGATATGCACCCGTCATCTCGACACCAAAAGCGAATTGGTGGAGCTGAGCGGGATCGAACCGCTGACCCCCTGCTTGCAAAGCAGGTGCTCTCCCAGCTGAGCTACAGCCCCAACCATCGACAACACCTGACAGAACAAACTGCCAGGATCAGGTAAACCCAAAAACCAACATTTACAAAAAGCAAATGGTGGGCCTGGGAAGACTTGAACTTCCGACCCCACGCTTATCAAGCGTGTGCTCTAACCAACTGAGCTACAGGCCCATCTGCTGTGTTCGCGTATGGGCACCATCAGCCGGCAAAGCCGAGCCGCCGGTCGTCCGGCGCCCTGTCCGGAGGCGAGCGATCGAAGATCGCGGCACCGCCGTGAGGACATATCCTAATGAAGAAAGAGAAACGTAGTCGGCGGTTTTCGCCATACCATCCGATGCAAAAGCATTCCGTGGCGTATTACGTTGCGATCGTGACCTGACTGGTCCGATCTTGTTCTAAAAAGCACGGGAAGGTTCATCTGAGACATGTCTCAGCGTCTTACCGGTTCCACAGCTTCCTTAGAAAGGAGGTGATCCAGCCGCAGGTTCCCCTACGGCTACCTTGTTACGACTTCACCCCAGTCGCTGACCCTACCGTGGTTAGCTGCCTCCTTGCGGTTAGCGCACTACCTT
>NZ_JAEUAN010000054.1 GCF_019511445.1 Aliirhizobium wenxiniae | reverse complement strand
CCACGTCCGCAGCAGGGACGCTCAGCACCAAAGCTAGATGGCGCGCTGAGGGATGAAGGCGTCGCCTATATGGTCGCGCCAGCCGATGCGTTGAACACTTCTCCCGTCCTGAGCATGCTGTGCATGATGACCGCGAGTTTCCGGGCGACGGCCACAGCGGCCCGCTTGAAGCCAAGTCGCTCGCGCAGCTTAAGTCCCCAACTCTTGAGTCTGCTCTCGGTCCTGGCACTGGTTCTCGTCAAAAGCACCGTCGCCGCTTCATAAAGCAGCCCCCGTAAACGATTGTCACCCCTTCGTGAGATATGGCCGTCATAGTCGACCTCGCCTGACTGATAACGCCGCGTTGTCAGCCCAAGCCAAGCGCCAACCGAGCGCGACGTTCGAAAGTTTTCTGGATTTTCAATTGCCGTAACGTAGGACACCGCTGTGACCGCGCCGACTCCCGGAATTGTCATCAAGAGCTTCGCGGCTTGGCTCGCACGTGCCGCTATCAGCAACTGGCGACTAAGATCGGCTGCGCGCTTGCGGATATCGTGCCACGCCTCCAAAAGAGGCAAGATAATCTTCGCAAGCTCGCTGTTCCCATCCAAAAGCTTCCGCACATCGCCATCAAACACTCGACCCTTCGCTTTCGGGATGATCAGACCGAAAGTCTTCATCAGGCCGCGGATTTGATTGCCAAGTTGCGTTGAGATGTACAAGAGCTGTTCCCGGGCAGCCACCAATGTGCGGGCCCTCATAGCGTCAAACGACTTGACACGAACCGCTTTGTAAAAGCCTGCTTCAGCGAGTTGCGCTAAACCATCCGCATCGTTGGCATCGGTCTTGTTGAGCGTTTCGTTCGATACCTTCTGCGCGTGCCGCGCTTCAATGCAGATCGCCGGCAACCCCTCGCCCGTCAGCGCGTGATAGAACCACGTCGACAGCGGTCCCGTTTCGAATACGACGCGCTGCGCGCGAGGAGCTTTTTTGCGGATTATCTGCACGAGAAGTTTGGGATCTGAAGGACATTTCCCCCGCCAGATCCGTTTCCCATCTTCCCGGATCGAAATTGCGGTGTCTTTCAATGAAACATCAAGGCCAATATATTGGTTCACGGTTGCCTCCATCCGATGTTTGGGCCCGGTTCCAATCGAGAGCCCGTTTTTCCATCCTATCGGGGGCAACCACCCTCACAAGCCAAAAGCCAGAGACGGTCGCGCCGCGATTACTCCATGTTCGAGAACCGTGGGCCCAAATGCGCCCTACTCGTCTACATAGATGACGCGACCGGCAAGCTGCTGCATCTGCGCTTTGCCGGATCGGAGAACACGTTCGACTATCTGCATGCGACGAAGGCCTATCTGCAGCAATGGGGCAAGCCGCTGGCTTTCTACAGCGACAAGCATGGCGTTTTTCGCTCGCTCCATCCGTCGAAGAAAGACCGGACGAGCGGCCTGACGCAGTTCGGCCGGGCGCTTTATGAGCTGAACATTGACATCATCTGCGCCAATACCCCGCAGGCCAAGGGCCGGGTGGAACGCGCCAACCAGACGCTGCAGGATCGGCTGGTCAAGGAGATGCGGCTTCGCGGCATCGACACGATCGAGGAAGCCAACGCCTATGCGGCTGAGTTCATCGTGGATTTCAACGCGCGTTTCGGCAAACAGCCGCGCAATCCGAAGGACATGCACAGGCCGTTGGCCGATCACGAGAACCTCGATGGCGCCATGTGTCGCAAGGAAGTTCGCACGCTGTCGCAGGCTTTGACACTGCGCTACGACAAGGTGCTGTTCATTCTCGATCCGACCGACGTCTCCAGACCCTTGGCCGGTCAGAAGGTGATCGTTTGTGATTATCCGGACGGACGGCTTGAGATCATGCACGAGAGCTATGCCCTGCCCTATAGAACTTTCGATACGCTGCGCTCGGTGCATCGCGCCGAAGTCGTCGACAACAAGCGACTGGATGACATGCTATCTGTTGTCGCCGAGATGCA
>NZ_JAEUAN010000053.1 GCF_019511445.1 Aliirhizobium wenxiniae | reverse complement strand
TATGCCTTCGCCGAAAAAAATGAAACTAATGGCAGACACCATTTCTGCGGTTTATCTCGATGGATACGAGGGCAGACAGTAAGGGATTTACCATAATCCCTTAATTGTACGCACCGCTGAAATGCGTTCAGCGCGATCACGGCTGCTGACAGGTAAAAATGGCAACAAACCACCCGAAAAACTGCCGCGATCGCACCCGGTAAATTTTAACCACATGCATAGCTATGCAGCCATGTGAATCACGCAGGAATTTCCAGCCAGAGACTGCTGAAACGGATTTTTTTCATCCTTTCGGAAGCGAAGAAGACGGGAACCGGAGCGGGAAAACAGAAGTTCAGGGGAATGAGCGCGATCTGGCAATAGAGGCAAAACACAGCAACAAAAGATACACCAGAATCGCGCCCGTATGCGTTTTAACGCGTTCCTGTTTTTTCAGAAAGGTCTGACTGAAGCGCGTTCCCGGTGCCCCCGAACCAACCATTATCCCAAAAAATGCACCAGAAACGCGCTGACAACATTTTAGCCTGTCTCTGATTACCATCCCAGCGAAGGGCCATCCAGTGTGCGCTCCTGTATTTCCGGCTGGCGCTCACGCTCCAGGGATAACGCATGTTCGCGCTCCTGTATCAGCCGTTCGTCCCTTATCTCCTGTTCTCGCTGTATAACTGGCTCAAGCGTTCTGTCCGCTCGCTCAAGTGCTGCACCTGCTGACTCAACTGCATGACCTGCTCGTTCAGCATCGCGTTGTCCCGTTGCGTAAGCGAAAACATTTTCTGCAATTCCACGAAGGCGCTCTCCCATTCGTTCAGCCGCTGCATATAGTCCTGTTGCAGTTGCTCTAAGGCGTTCAGCAAATGTCTTTCCAGCTCCGTCACTCTGTGTCACTCCGTCAGTTGTACCCAGTCCTTCCCCTGATAGGGAATCACCGTTGCCGATTTCCCCTGCGGGATAACCAGAAATTTCCTTCTCCCGTCCTGCACAAACTCCACGCCCCATGTCTTCGCGTTCAGTTTCTGCAATGTTTCTTCCTGTATCCTGATTTCTTCCAGGTTCGCCTGTATCATCCCGCCAAGATACCAGAGCGTCCCGCCACTCACGGTAAACAGGAAAAGGACCATCCCCAGTAACATCATGCCCGTATTCCCTGCCAGCTTTAACACGTCCTTCCTGTGCTGCATCATCGCCTCTTTCACCCCTTCCCGGTGTTTTTTCAGTGATTCCTCTGTCGAAGCTGTGAACAGGGCTATAGCGTCTTTGATTTTCGTCTCGTTTGATGTCACAGCCTTGCTTACAGATTTTTCGAGCTTGCTGAACTCGTCGTTCAGCATTGTCTCTGTAGATTCGGCTCTCTCTTTCAGCTTTTTCTCGAACTCCGCGCCCGTCTGTAAAAGATTGCTCATAAAATGCTCCTTTCAGCCTGATATTCTTCCCGCCGTTCGGGTCTGCAATGCTGATACTACTTCGCGTCACCCTGACCACTTCAAGCCCTGCCTCTGTGAGCGCCTGGATCACATCCTGACGGCCTTTTATCTCTCCGGCATGGTAAAGCGCGTCTATCCCGCGTGTGACGCCCTCAGCAAGCGCCTGTTTCGTTTCCGGCAGGTTATCAGGAAGGGTCAGCGTCCGGCGGTTCTCCGGGGCGTTGGGGTCATGCAGACCGTAATGGTGATTCACCAGCGTCTGCCAGGCATCAATTCTCGGCCTGTCTGCCCGGTCGTAGTACGGCTGGAGGCGTTTTCCGCTCTGTAGCTCCATGTTCGGAATGACAAAATTCAGCTCAAGCCGTCCCTTGTCCTGGTGCTCCACCCACAGGATGCTGTACTGATTTTTCTCGAGACCGGGCATCAGTACACGCTCAAAGCTCGCCATCACTTTTTCACGCCCTCCCGGCGGCAGCTCCTTCTCCGCGAACGACAGAACACCGGACGTGTATTTCTTCGCAAATGGCGTGGCATCGATGAGTTCCCGGACCTCTTCGGGATTACCCTGAAGCACCGTTGCGCCTTCGCGGTTACGCTCCCTCCCCAGCAGGTAATCAACCGGACCACTGCCACCACCTTTTCCCCTGGCATGAAATTTAACTATCATCCCGCGCC
>NZ_JAEUAN010000052.1 GCF_019511445.1 Aliirhizobium wenxiniae | reverse complement strand
GATGAGCATTGATCAATGAGAGCGATTAAGCCAATCGGGCTATTAGTAAGGCTAAGCTTCATGCATTGCTGCACGTCCACACGCCTCCTATCAACGTGGTCGTCTACCACGGCCCTGATAGGGAATACTCGTTTTCAGGTGGGTTTCCCGCTTAGATGCCTTCAGCGGTTATCCCTTCCATATATAGCTACCCTGCTATGCCGTTGGCACGACAACAGGTCCACCAGAGATATGTCCATCCCGGTCCTCTCGTACTAGGGACAGATCCTGTCAATATTCCTACACCCACGGCAGATAGGGACCGAACTGTCTCACGACGTTCTGAACCCAGCTCACGTACCGCTTTAATTGGCGAACAGCCAAACCCTTGGGACCTGCTCCAGCCCCAGGATGCGATGAGCCGACATCGAGGTGCCAAACAACCCCGTCGATATGGACTCTTGGGGGTCATCAGCCTGTTATCCCCGGCGTACCTTTTATCCGTTGAGCGATGGCCCTTCCACGCGGGACCACCGGATCACTATGACCGACTTTCGTCTCTGCTCGACTTGTCAGTCTCGCAGTCAGGCGGGCTTATGCCATTGCACTCGACGACCGATTTCCGACCGGTCTGAGCCCACCATCGCGCGCCTCCGTTACTCTTTCGGAGGCGACCGCCCCAGTCAAACTACCCACCATACACTGTCCCGGATCCGGATGACGGACCGCGGTTAGACATCCATGACGATAAGGGTGGTATTTCAAGGATGGCTCCACGAAGACTGGCGTCCCCGCTTCAAAGCCTACCACCTATCCTACACATGCCGACACGAATGCCAGTGTAAAGCTATAGTAAAGGTGCACGGGGTCTTTCCGTCTAACCGCAGGAACCCCGCATCTTCACGGGGAATTCAATTTCACTGAGTCTATGCTGGAGACAGCGGGGAAGTCGTTACGCCATTCGTGCAGGTCGGAACTTACCCGACAAGGAATTTCGCTACCTTAGGACCGTTATAGTTACGGCCGCCGTTTACTGGGGCTTCAGTTCAAAGCTTGCACCTCTCCCTTTAACCTTCCAGCACCGGGCAGGCGTCAGACCCTATACGTCGTCTTTCGACTTCGCAGAGCCCTGTGTTTTTGATAAACAGTCGCTACCCCCTGGTCTGTGCCACCCCAATCCACTTGCGTAAAAAGGGGTCACGCTTCTTCCGAAGTTACGCGTGCAATTTGCCGAGTTCCTTCAGCATAGTTCTCTCAAGCGCCTTGGTATACTCTACCTGACCACCTGTGTCGGTTTCGGGTACGGTCTATACGGTGGAGCTATTTCCTGGAACCGCTTCCCTGCTCCCACAATCCAATAAGTGGAAACAAGTTACGCAATCCGTCACTACCACCAGGCCCACGAATATTAACGTGGTTCCCATCACCTACGCATTTCTGCCTCGGCTTAGGGGCCGGCTAACCCTGCTCAGATTAACTTTAAGCAGGAACCCTTGGTCTTTCGGCGAGAGGGTCTCTCACCCTCTTTGTCGTTACTCATGTCAACATTCGCACTTCCGATATCTCCAGGGGTCCTCACGGATCCCCCTTCACAGACTTACGGAACGCTCCGCTACCACGTGGATAAATCCACATCCTCAGCTTCGGTGCATGGCTTTAGCCCCGTTACATTTTCGGCGCAAAGACCCTTATTTAGACCAGTGAGCTGTTACGCTTTCTTTAAATGATGGCTGCTTCTAAGCCAACATCCTGGTTGTTTTGGGATCCTCACATCCTTTCCCACTTAGCCATGACTTGGGGACCTTAGCTGGAGGTCAGGGTTGTTGCCCTCTTCACGACGGACGTTAGCACCCGCCGTGTGTCTGCCGACTAGTACTCCCAGGTATTCGGAGTTTGGTTAGGATCAGTAAGACGGTGAGTCCCCATAGCCCATCCAGTGCTCTACCCCCTGGGGTATTCGGTCGACGCTCTACCTAAATAGATTTCGCGGAGAACCAGCTATCTCCGAGTTTGATTGGCCTTTCACCCCTAGCCACAAGTCATCCCAATCTATTGCAACAGATGCGGGTTCGGCCCTCCAGTTGGTGTTACCCAACCTTCAGCCTGCTCATGGCTAGATCACTCGGTTTCGGGTCTAATGCAACTAACT
>NZ_JAEUAN010000051.1 GCF_019511445.1 Aliirhizobium wenxiniae | reverse complement strand
CAGTCAAAATCAGGAGGTCGTTAGTACTATTTCTCGTCAGATGGCGGCTCTGATGGCCTTCGGAGAAGAACGGGTAAACACACGTCCAGGTCGTGTGAGGCAAGGTGAGCGTAGCGCATCGTCATCTGCAACGTTTGATGGCCGAGCCACATCTGCACCCGTCGAATGTCAATTCCTCCACGCACCAGCCGAGAGGCGCACGTGTGTCGGAGTACATGTGGAACGACGTCGTCGTCCCTTCCGAGGCCCACTTCTCCTTTGGCGGCGTTCCATGTAGCGCGAAAGCGTTGTTGATCGATGTTCGCGAAAGGTCCGTCAGGCGCGCCTGCATGTTCTTGAATAGCGTCAATGGCTCGGGGAGTGAGGGGCACGGTACGGCTTTTGCCGGATTTGGTGATCCAAAAGGTCGCGCGGTTTTCGTAAATATCGTTCCAGCGCAGACCGATGCCCTCGCCTAGCCTAGCACCTGTATCGACAAGGAACACGCACAAGTCCGCATAGAGTTCATCCTTGCTGCGGATGGCCGCGAAAAGTCGATCCTCTTCGTCATACTCCAGGAAACGGATACGGCCTGCCTTCTCTCGTTGGCGGCGAAACTCTGGAAGGCTATGAATATCACCCATCTTGAACGCTTTCCGCAGCAACTTGCTCAGCGCCGCCATCTTTCGATTGATGGTTGCGTTGCTGTTGCCACGTTTGCGTAGTTCGCCAATGAGCCGGTCGACCATCTCGTCCGTGAAGCTGTCAAACGATTGAGCTAGAAGAATCTCATCCAACTCACTGACGAAGGCGATCACATTTTTCTTGTGGCGTCCTGGCTCCCAAAGGATGTCCCCGTACAGCTCTAAGAGCTTGGTAAGTCGGGTAGATTTAACAACCTTGATAGGACCGCTGGCATTAAACTGATAATTGACAGCGTAAGTTTTGCCGATGGAAGAGAGGTCAAGCGCCTCAATCTTTTTATCGGTTTCCTTGCCCATCCCGCCCTCGCTGATCGACAGCGACAAGAATTACCGGGACACGTTGAACTACAATGGGCATTGGGCCAAAGCTGATGCGCTTCGGGTCGGTTTTTTTGGTTCGTGGCCGAACAGCAACAGCCCGCAGTCAGAAGACTGCGGGCTATCGAGATATTTAGATTAGAACGAGCGCTGCAGGCGGAGGAAACCGTCCCACTTGTCGTCAGAGTCTACACCGTTGTCGACATCGGTGTAGTTGATGGTTGCCTTGGCAGCCAGGTTGGTGGTGATCTTGTAATCAGCCGTTACACCAACGCGCCATGCGTCGCCGCCATCGAGGTCGTTGCCGTCAAATGCAACGTTGTCCCAGTACTGAGCGCCAGGAGCGATCGAGAACTTGTCGGAGACCTTGATGGCGTATTCAGCGCCGATCGTCCACTCAGCTGCGTCGAAGTAACGGTTTGCACCGGTCGAGTAAGCAGCGAAGACGCCGAGCGAACCCGGGCCGATAGCAGCCGTCAGCGTGGAAGCGAAAGCAGCTTCTTCAGCGTCGAAGTCGTAACCTGCGAAGAAGTCGAGGGTTACAGCACCGAACTTGCCGGTGATGACGCCGTTGATGCCGATTTCATCACGGTTGTCTTCACGAACGATCGGAAGACCGGTAACCGGATCGACGCCAACGACGATGTCGTCGGTCTTCCAACCAGCTTCCGAGTTGAAAGCATCAACCTGACCGTAAACCGAGAACGAACCTGCATCGTAGGTGTAACGAACAGAGTTGTTCAGCGTGTCGCCCATCAGGCCGCCGTTAGACCACGGACCGCCGTCGGAGAGAACGGTTTCGCCCGGAAGGCCGTTATCGAAGTAGTTGTAGAACTGACCAACGCGGAGACCGCCCAGCTGGAAGTAGGTTTCTTCCAGGTAGAAGTCGGTGTCGGTGTTGGTGTTGGCGCGAAGCGTGATCTTGGAAGCGAGCGTACCGAATTCGGTGTCGTTCTTGGCTTCAACAGCAACCTGACCGCGGGTGTTCGTGCGGTAGCCGCCTTCCTGAGCATTCAGATCGAAGTCCGAACGGCCGTCAACCTGGAAACGAACGTAACCACCGATCTTGAGGCAGGTTTCCGTGCCCGGGATGTAGAAGTAGCCGGTGCCGAAAGCGTCGCAAACGCGAACGTATTCCATCGGCTCGGGCTCAGCAGCCACGATTGCGTCGGCAG
>NZ_JAEUAN010000050.1 GCF_019511445.1 Aliirhizobium wenxiniae | reverse complement strand
TGCGGGTTTCAGTATGTCGCGGACAGGCATTTCAGTAAGTCGCGGACATCGATTTCAGTAAGTACGGGACAGTGATTTCAGAAAGTCGCGGACAGTTATCGCGACGGATTTAGATCGATTTTCGTGAGCGCCGATCTGGCACTTTGCCCTCGTGGATTGAGCGAGGACATGATGCCCAGACGGAAGCAAGCGAGACATACTGACGTGAAGGATATCCGATCGATCCTGCGGCTTACGTTCGAGCAGGGATTATCGATACGTGCCGTTTCCGAGCGGCTGAAGATGAGCAAGACATCGGTTTCGACGTACCTGCTGCGGGCAAAGGAAGCCGGGCTTGCGGTTTGGCCTCTACCTCCGGGCCTGGACGAGGACGACGTTCTTGAACATCGACTATTCCGGCGAATGGGACGGCCTCCACGCGATACCGTCGAGCCGGACTGGCCGAAGATGGCCAGCGAACTGAAGCGCAAGGGCGTCACGCTCCATTTGCTGTGGCAGGAATACCGGGAAGCTCACCCGGATGGCTATGGCTATACATGGTTTTGCGGCCGGTTTGCCGATCACGAAAGCCGAGCCCGGCCGACCTATCGCAGCCGTCATGTTGCCGGTGTCGCGATGGAATGCGACTATGCCGGCCATACGATCCCGATCATCGATCCATGTACCGGCGAGATCCGCGCAGCGCAAATCTATGTCGCGGTGTTGAGCGCGTCGCAACTGACGTTCGCCTATGCCAGCTTTAGCCAGAAGCTGCCCGACTGGATCGAGGCTAACCAGCGTGCCTTTAGTTACTTCGGTGGCGTGACAAAGACGACGATCTGCGACAACCTCAAATCGGCTGTCGCCAAGGCGCTCTGGTTCGAACCGACATTGAATGCGACGTTTGCCGCTTTCGCTGAGCATTACGACACGACCGTGGTTCCGGCACGGCCTCGGCATCCTCGCGACAAACCCTCCGCTGAAGGGACGGTTTTGATCGTTGAGAGGTGGGTCCTGGCGAGGCTCCGAAACGAGCGGTTCTTTAGCCTTGTCGATCTCAATATCCGCATCAGCGCCTTGATCGAAGACCTCAATAGCCGGACGATGCGGCGGTATGGCAAATCTCGCCGCACTTTGTTCGATGAAGTCGAACGCTCTCAGCTCAAACCATTGCCTTCAACGCCGTTTGAGTATGCGGAATGGAAGATCGCCAAGGTGCATCCCGACTATCACGTCGAGGTCGACAAGACCTTCTATTCCGTGCCGCATGGGCTGATCGGAAGACGGGTCGATATCAGGTTGACGTATCGAGCGGTTGAGATCTTCTTCGACCACAAACGTGTCGCAAGTCACATTCGGAGCTCGCAGCGTTCAGGCCACGTCACTGTCAATGAACATATGCCCAAGGCGCACCAGCGCTATGCGAACACGACACCCCACTTGTTGCGCAGCGAAGCGGCAAAGGTCGGGATCAACACGGCGACGTTTATCGAACGTCTGCTCAGTCATCGCCCGCACCCCGAGCAGGGCTACCGATCCGCCCAAGGCGTTCTCTCCCTGGCACGCCGTTATGAGTCCGATCGGTTGGAGATGGCTTGCGAAAGGGCGCTGGTAATCAACGCTCTGAGCTATTCGTCTGTCGCTAACATTCTCAGATCTGGTCTCGATCAGGCTCCGGCCATGACCGAGGCTGTGAAGCCGGCGCCGCCGCACGGCAATATCCGCGGCAAAACCTACTATCAATAAAAGGACATTAGATGCTGACACATCCGACACTTGAGCAAATGAATGCGCTTGGTCTGGCAGGCATGGCAACGGCCTATCGCGAGCTCCTCGAGCAGGCTCACGGAAATGACCTGAGCTTCGACGAACGACTGGGGTTGATGCTTGACCGAGAGATCGCCCTCAGAACGGACCGCAGACTGACAAACCGCCTTGCTACCGCCAAACTCCGTTTTGCCAACGCTTCCATTGAAGACATTGATTTTGCAGCGCATCGGGGCTTGGATCGGCGCAACGTCCTGTCTTTGGCACAGGGAGCATGGCTGAAAGCAAATGAGAACTTGATCCTCACAGGCCAGACGGGCACCGGAAAGACTTGGATCGCGTGTGCCTTTGCACGCCAGGCGGCCCGCCTCGACTACTCTGTCCTCTATGTGCGCATGCCGCGTTTGTTTGAAGACCTCGCGCTTGCCAGACTGGACGGGCGGTTCCCACGCCTCATCGACAAGCTGGCACGCGTTCATCTGCTGGTACTCGATGATTGGGGAACCCATACCTTGAACGATCGGCAGCGCCTCGATCTGCTGGAAATCTTTGAAGAGAGATATCGGCGAAAATCCACTCTGATCACGGCCCAGCTTCCCGTGGCCGCCTGGCATGAGATGATCGGCGAGGCCACTTTAGCGGACGCGATTCTGGACCGTATCGTTCACAACGCCCACCGCATAACGCTCGAAGGCGACAGCATGCGGAAGCGGAAAACAACAACGCTCTTGACCAGCGCCGAAATAAACGAAATCAATCACCCCTGACAGCAACCAGGCTGGCGGAAATCGATCGAGCCCGCTGTCCGCGACTTAGCGAAATGCTTGTCCGCGACTTGCTGAAATCGCTGTCCCGATTCATCGAAATCCGCA
>NZ_JAEUAN010000005.1 GCF_019511445.1 Aliirhizobium wenxiniae | reverse complement strand
TACGCCTTGAATTCACCGAAAAACTTCGTGATCGCAGCCGTCAAAGACGTCTTGCCGTGGTCAACGTGACCGATCGTGCCGATGTTGACGTGAGGCTTATTGCGCTCAAACTTGCTCTTTGCCATTGAATGCTTCCTGTGAACATAGAGGTGGACCCGGAACCGGGTTTGGTGCAGCCGTTTAAGGCTTTCCACTAGAATGCGCAAGACATAATTACGGCGAGCCGGAGTACAAGGGCGAACGCGCGAAATCGCAGGCAAAACGCCACTCAAGCGACATTAACGACCGCTTTGCAGAGGTCTATCGCCAATATATCGGAAAGAAGAAGTGGAGCGGGTAGCGGGAATCGAACCCGCGTATTCAGCTTGGAAGGCTGCTGCTCTACCATTGAGCTATACCCGCGGTATGTTTGGTCCGATCCGGAAACAGAATGGTGGAGGGAGTTGGATTTGAACCAACGTAGGCTGAGCCAACGGATTTACAGTCCGTCCCCTTTAACCACTCGGGCATCCCTCCAGTATTCCGTCTGGATCGTGAGACCAAGTTCGTCAGACCCGGTAGCGTGTCGCCCCGTCGTCTGTGGCGGCTATATGACCGGCTCGTTTCCGTCTGTCAACACGACCTCATTGAAAAAATGACGAAAAAATTACGTTCTCCACCGAGCCACTTGCGGAAGGGCTTTGCGACAAGGGGGCTCGCCTATATAAGGCGGCATGAGCACAAAAGATCCCAAAGACAAATCCGCCCGCGACACCCATTACGCGACGCTGCGCCGTGCCGTGCGCGACCAGAAGCGCGAGCGCGGTGAAATCCCCACCCCGCAGCAACAGAGGCGTCCGAAGACCAACAAGGACTGGACGCCACCACAGTTGCAGCAGGATCAGGTCTTTCTCTATGGCCTGCATACGGTGCGCGCCGCGCTCGAAAATCCCGAACGCAAGCTGATCAAGCTTTCCGTCACCCAGAACGCGTTCCTGCGCCTGGATATCGGTGAATTCTCCGCCCAGCCTTTTCCGGTGGAGCTCGTATCGCCGCAGGATATCGACAAGGTGCTCGGTCCCGAAGCCATCCACCAGGGCGTGATGTTGGAAACGCGGCCGCTGCCGGTTCGCCGGCTTGATGCCCTTAAGGAGAGCCCTCTCCTTCTCGTGCTCGATCAGGTGACCGACCCACACAATGTCGGTGCGATCATGCGGTCTGCCGTAGCATTCGGCGCAGGCGCCATTATCACCACACAGAGACATAGTCCGACGGAATCCGGCGTGCTTGCCAAATCCGCGTCCGGCGCGCTCGAACTGATCCCCTATATTCAGATCACCAATCTCGCCGATGCACTCAATGAATTGCACAAACTCGGCTTCCGGACGATCGGTCTTGATTCGGAGGGGCCAGCTCCCCTGGAAGGAACGCTTGCGGGTGAGAAGATCGCGCTTGTGCTCGGCTCCGAGGGCAAAGGCATACGACAGAAGACCCGCGAAACAGTCTCGGCACTCGCAAGACTGGACATGCCGGGTGCCATCAAGTCGCTCAACGTATCCAATGCTGCAGCAATCGCGCTTTATGCGACCCGTCAGCATCTGGCGAAAGCCTGATCTCCAGCCTTCCGATATTAGCACGGCCTTATAAATCCATCTTCGCGCAAGCCTTCCGTGATCACATCCTAATATTGAGTTGGGGAGATGCGCATGGAAACAGGAGCATGGAAAAGTCCCGTTGTTATCGAAATGTATGGTCGGCCGGGAACGGTGATCGTCACGGGCACGCTTGATGCAGCGCTGATGCTGATTGGCGCGTGGCCGACAAAACGGACAGAATCGCATATCGCGGCGGTGCTCAGCTGCCGCGATGTGTTGGTCGGCCAGGCCGATGCAGGCCTTGCCCGCGTCAATTTCATCGAGGCGGCACTCGAGGCCGGTTATCGCATCGAACCCGAAACCTTCCTCAGCGACCGCTGGGATCTCACGCCTTCGCCAAACGAACCGGGCCGCCCCGCATTGGGACTGGCTGAACTCATACGCAAGCGCGCCATTGCTACCGTTGACCGGTACGCAGAAGACGAAACGGATATGGCGCATCAATCGGAGCCCGCAGAGATCGTCACAATCGAGCCGCTGGCGCGGATCCGGGAAACCCCGCCTCCCCGTCTTCGAGACCTCGTTGGTCGGCTTTTCAACCTGCTTGGCCTGATTGGACTGGAAATCGGCCGGTCGCTTGTCGCGCCTCTGAGCCTGTCTCCATCGCGGCGCGCCGACCGACAGGTTCAATAAAGCCCGGTTATTCGGTCGTCTCCGGGCAGGCCAATAAGATGACGGCAATTCATTGCGCCGCGCGGATGCGCTGGCTTTAGACTCCCCTCGCCCGCCAAATCGTGGCATGGGAATGGATCATGACGATCACCCAGCCCAAATCTCTACCGCAACAACCGATAGCCGCCATTTTCGAACGGGCTGCCCTTGAAGCCGGGCGCCCTATCCTTGCCATCTACAGGGCCGGGCCGAATGCGCGCTACAAGGCCGACGCGTCACCCGTCACCGAGGCGGACGAGCAGGCGGAGGCGGTCATTCTGGCAGCGTTGGAAAAACTTTGTCCGCACATTCCTATCGTTGCGGAAGAGCGGGCCGCGGCGGGTTGCATCCCTGATATAGCGAACAAGGCCTTCATTCTTGTCGACCCGCTCGACGGGACGAAGGAATTCATCAATGGCCATGACGATTTCACCGTCAATATCGCGTTGATCGAAGACGGTGCGCCTGTTTTGGGCTTCGTTTATGCACCGGCTCTCGGCATTGCCTACTCAGGCGACTCCGTGGGTGCACAGAAACTGTGGATCGACGAAAACTTCGAGGTCATTCGCCGTGAACCGATATACGCCCGCACAGTTTGCGCGCCAGACATAGCCGTGGCAAGCCGCTCACACAGATGCGCCGAAACCAACTTCTTTCTCGACCACTGCGGCGCGGCCGAGGTCCGAACCGTCGGATCATCGCTGAAATTCTGCCTGATAGCCGAAGGCGCTGCCGACATCTATCCCCGCTTCGGGCGCACCATGGAATGGGATACGGCAGCGGGCGACGCAATCCTCAGAGCCTCCGGCGGGATCACGGTCGATCTTAACGGGCTGCCATTGCGCTATGGGAAGACGGGTCGAACGGATTGCGCGGATTTCGCCAATCCGGATTTTATTGCTCGGTGTTCTCAGACGACGAAGGTTTGACAACAGCCTCTCTCGCACGAACAGAGATCACACTGCGGCGCCAGATCGCGGTTTTCGCCCAGCGCTATCGACAGCAGCCAGTCGAGAAACATCAAGAAAGAGATTGTCATCGGGAAAAAGTGGTGCCCCCGACAAGGTTCGAACTCGTGACCCCCTGATTACAAATCAGGTGCTCTACCAACTGAGCTACAAGGGCATCCACTGGGTGCGGGAATTACCATATTTTATTCTGCTGTAAAGCGAAAACGTCGCAGCCGGTCGGATTTGTCCAGTATCTTTAGCCGAGAGTGGACGGAGATGAAGGTCTGGCCGCTTGTCCATTCGCCGTCTTTTCCTGTACCACTGCTGCGCCTGCGGCTCATCGGCTTTCAGGCGATCGAAAATCCAGCAACGCCATTGAGGGTGCCTGCGGGCATCGTTTACGGCGACACCGTCAAAGGCCTGCCCGTTCATGCCCATATCCTGCGAGAAGCTGTGTTTTATCGCGTCCCCGGCACCTGAAGCCCAAGCCGCGTTTGAAGAGCTTGTCCGGCTTTACGGCAACCGGTCGATTGGTGACGCCGATGTCATCGTGGCGCTGGGCGGTGACGGTTTCATGCTGCAAACGCTGCACGAGACGATCACCAATGGCCCACGCGTCTACGGCATGAACCGCGGATCGGTCGGCTTCCTGATGAACGACTATCGCGTGGAAAATCTCCCGGAACGAATTGCCGTTGCGGTCGAGAACGAGTTTCATCCGCTGAAGATGACGGCAACGGACACGGACGGCGCCGTCTCGACGGCGCTTGCCATCAACGAGGTCTATCTGTTCCGCCAGTCCTATCAGGCCGCAAAGCTCAAGGTGGAGGTCGACGGCCGCGTCAGGCTCGACGAACTGATCTGCGACGGCGTGATGGTTGCCACGCCTGCGGGATCGACGGCCTATAATCTTTCCGCTCACGGGCCGATCCTGCCGCTCGAAGCGCCGCTTCTGGCAATGACGCCGGTCTCACCCTATCGGCCGCGGCGTTGGCGCGGTGCGCTTCTGCCCAATCATGTCTGCGTCGACATCAGCATTCTCGAACCGGAGAAGCGGCCCGTCAACGCAGTTGCCGACAATGCCGAGGTCAAGTCGGTGCTGCATGTGCGCATCGCCCAGTCCACTGAATTGACCGCCCGCATTCTCTCGGATCCCGACCATTCCTGGTCCGACCGCATTCTCGCAGAGCAGTTCAGCAACTGATTCGGTCTGGCTCTTTTTTCAGACGCAGCCACCACATCACTGAACAAACAAAAAAGCCGGACATTCGCCCGGCTTTTTTCTATTTGAATATCCGATCACTCGACGTCTGCAACATCGACATCCGGCTTGCCGCTGATGCGATGCGCCAGGGCGGCTTCCATGAACTCATTCAGTTCGCCATCCAAAACATCGTCCGGCGCAGTCGAGGAAACGCCCGTGCGCAGATCCTTGACCAGCTGGTAGGGCTGCAGAACGTAGGAACGGATCTGGTGGCCCCAGCCGATATCGCTCTTGGAAGCGGCTTCGGCGTTGGCGGCCTCTTCACGCTTCATCAGTTCGGCTTCGTACATGCGGGCACGCAGCATTTCCCATGCCTTGGCACGGTTCTTGTGCTGCGAACGTTCCTGCTGGCAGGACACCACGATACCGGTCGGGATGTGGGTGATACGCACGGCCGAGTCGGTGGTGTTGACGTGCTGACCGCCGGCACCCGACGCGCGATAGGTATCGATACGGCAATCGCTTTCGTTGACCTCGATGTTGATCGAGTCGTCGACGACCGGATAGACCCAGATCGACGAGAAAGACGTATGCCGGCGCGCGTTCGAATCGTAAGGCGAGATGCGGACGAGCCGATGCACACCCGATTCGGTCTTCATCCAGCCGAATGCATTATGTCCCTTGACGAGGATCGTCGCGGACTTGATGCCGGCTTCTTCACCGTCATGCATCTCGAGCAGTTCAACCTTGTAGCCTTGGCGTTCGGCCCAGCGGGTATACATGCGAAGCAGCATGTTCGCCCAGTCCTGGCTTTCAGTGCCACCGGCGCCCGAATGCACTTCGACATAGGTGTCGTTGGCATCCGCCTCGCCCGAAAGCATGGCCTCCACCTGACGGCGGGCAGCTTCGGCCTTCAGCGCCTTCAGCGCGTCTTCGGCATCCTTGACGATCGCTTCGTCGCCTTCTTCCTCACCAAGCTCGATGAGCTCGATATTGTCGGCGAGCTGCTGCTCCATCGTTTTCACGCCGCTCAGCGCCTCGTCGAGCTGCTGGCGCTCGCGCATCAGCTTCTGGGCTTCCTGTGCGTCGTTCCAGAGGGTTGGATCCTCTGCCTTGTTATTCAACCAGTCCAGTCTTCTTACAGCCTGGTCCCAGTCAAAGATGCCTCCTCAGCAGGCTTATGGCCTGCTTGATTTCGTCGACAACATTCAGCATTTCCGCGCGCATGGCGTGTTCTTCTCTCTCTGTGTGATCTGAGGGATTAAGATGCGATGGGACATAGTTGCGCCGGGGCCGGATGTAAAGACCGCCCCCGATCGCCAGACGTTTCGATCAGATCAGTAGAGACCCGATGCGCCCGAGGTAATGGCCTGCTGGGCCTGGGGCGACGAATCCAGAATCTGCTCCTGCGTCATGTATTCGCCCTCGCCGATGACCTGGAAGACGTCGGCCGGTCCGGTGCCGGGCTTGAAGGCCTCGACAATCGTGTCGGGCTCACCATCGAATGCCATCATGCCGGTCTTGCGGTTTACCGCGATGAAGTTCATGCCATCCGGCACCTGGAACTTTTCAGCCGGCATGCGCTTTGCAGCCTGTTCAAGGAAGGCTCCGAAGATCGGGGCTGCAAGACCACCGCCGGTCGCGCGGTTTCCGAGCGGAGCAGGCGTGTCGAAGCCCAGATAAAGGCCGGCCACGACGTTGGGCGTGAACCCGACGAACCAGGTGTCCTTCGCATCATTGGTGGTGCCCGTCTTGCCAGCGACCGAACGGTCCTTGACCGGGATCTTGCCGGCGGCACTGCCGCGCTGAACGACACCTTCCATCATCGAGGTGATCTGATAGGCCGTCATCGGGTCGAGAACCTGCTCGCGATTATCGACCAGAACCGGCTCTTCCTGATTGGCCCATTCGCTGGCATTGCAGCTTTCGCAGCCACGCTCTTCGTGGCGGAAGATCGTCTTGCCGTAGCGATCTTGAATACGGTCGATGACGGTCGGCTTGATCTGCTTGCCGCCATTGGCGATGACCGCATAGGCGGACACCATGCGCATCACGGTCGTTTCGCCGGAGCCGAGCGCCATCGGCAGATAGGGCTGCATCTTGTCATAGATGCCGAAACGCTCTGCATATTCGGCCACAAGATCCATGCCCATGTCCTGAGCAAGGCGCACGGTCATCTGGTTACGGGACTTTTCGATACCGGTGCGCAGCGTCGCCGGACCGGTGCCATCCTCTTCGCCGTAGTTGGACGGGCGCCACACCTGGTTGCCCGAGACAACCTCGATCGGCGCATCGAGAACAACTGATGCCGGCGTATAGCCATTGTCGAGAGCTGCCGCATAGACGAAGGGCTTGAAGGAAGACCCCGGCTGACGCATCGCCTGTGTGGCGCGGTTGAACTCCGATTGCGAATAGGAGAAACCGCCGACCATGGCCAGAACGCGGCCGGTATTCGGATCCATGGCGACGAAACCGCCCTGAACCTTCGGAGGCTGGCGCAGGCGATAGGCGCTACCGCCATCGTTCAGCGCCTCGACATAGATCACGTCACCGACTTTCAGGACACCATCAGGACTTTTTGCGGTCTTGCGCTCACCTGCAGCGTCCCGGTAGGCCCACTTCATGTCGTCGGCGGCAATCTTTCCGGTCTTGCGCTCCGGATTGGCTTTATCGCCGCTCTGGGATTCCAGACCGATTTCCACTTCGCTTGCCGAGACACTGAGCACGACGGCAATCGTCCACTCGGGAACGTCGCGCAATTCGGCAATCTTGTTGTCCGTGATACCCTTGCCAAGGGCCAGCGCCCAATCCGGCGAAGTTTCGATCGATGCCAGCGCACCATGGAAACCGCGACGCTCGTCATAGTCCAGCAAACCATTCTGCAGGACACGGCGGGCAATGACCTGAAGGTCAGGATCGAGTGAAGTCCGGACGGAAAGACCACCTTCGTAAAGCGCCTTGTCGCCGTAACGTTCGATAAGCTGGCGGCGAACGGCTTCGGAGAAATATTCCGATGCCGCGACAGTGCCGGAACCGCGGCGCGGCTTCACGCCAAGCGGCTGCGTTTTGGCTTCATCCGCATCGACCTGCGTGATGTAGCCATTTTCGGCCATACGATCGATGACCCAATCACGGCGCTCGATTGCTGCCTTCTCGTGGCGGAAGGGGTGGTAGTTGTTCGGCCCCTTGGGCAATGCGGCGAGATAAGCAGCCTCGGCAGTCGTCAGTTCGGTCACTGACTTGTCGAAATAGGTAAGCGCTGCACCGGCAATGCCGTAAGAGTTCAGTCCAAAGAAGATCTCGTTGAGATACAGTTCGAGAATCTTGTCCTTGGAATAGGCCTGCTCGATGCGGAAGGACAGGATTGCTTCCTTGATCTTGCGGTCCATGGTCTGGTCTGAGGACAGAAGGAAGTTCTTGGCCACCTGCTGGGTGATCGTGGAGGCGCCCTCGGGGCGACGGCCGGAACCGATATTCTGGATGTTGTTCAAGACCGCACGGGCAAGACCGAACGGATCGACGCCCGGATGGTTGTAGAAATTCTTGTCTTCTGCGGACAGAAAGGCAGCCTTGACGCGATCGGGAATGGCCTGGATCGGCAGGAACAGGCGCCGCTCGCGGGCATATTCAGCCATCAGCGCGCCATTTCCGGCATGAATGCGTGTCGCGACCGGCGGCTCGTAGGAAGCCAGCACCTCGTAGTCGGGCAAATCCTTGGTCATGCCACTCAAATAGATGGCAACGGCCGCAGCGACGCCCAGAAAGAGCACGCAGGCCAGTCCAAAGAAATATCCAATCAGTCTGATCATATCTGAGCTACCGTTCAGCTTTTTCTCGGCGCGAAAAGAACAATCGCACGCCAACAGGCCTTTTGCACGCCGTTTACGTCAGTGCAAGGGAGACCGGATCAACTCCGCGAAACCGGAGACCATGCGAAATCCATTACCGCGACCTGCTCTTCGAATGTGAGGAAAGTAGGGCTTTTCACAAGTAATTCCGTATCTTCGGCGCAGCCTGAGGCAATCGGGTAGCCGATGTGGCAATGCGGCCACGCCCTACCCCAACCCGGCCCTACCCGCCATTGGCGACGGACCGGCGGCGATATCGGTCGACGGCATCGGCCACGAGTGCAGCCACCTTCTTCCTCCACTCCTCATCAAGCAGGAGCTTTTCATCCTCCGCATTCGACAGAAAGCCCATTTCCAGCAAGACGGACGGAATATCCGGAGCGCGAAGAACCTGGAAATTGGCTTGCCGGTGCGGATTGTTGATCAAGCCGACCTGCCCCTCGAAGGATTTTACCACGTTGTCAGCCAGAGCCACAGAAAATGCCTGCGTCTCGCGACGGGTAAGGTCGAGCAGGATATCGGCCACTTCCGGTGGGCCGCTCTCGATACTGAAGCCCGCTAATTGGTCGGAGAGGTTTTCACGGGCCGCAAGGTTTTCAGCCATGCGGTCGGACGCCTTGTCGGACAAGGTATAGACGGTCGCCCCGCGGATATCCTTCTGCGCCAGCGTATCGGCATGAAGCGAAATGAAAAGGTCCGCATGTTTCTGCCGCGCGATGGTGACGCGCTGCGACAGCGACAGGAACGTGTCATCCTCGCGCGTCAGGAAGGCCTTTACACCATCGACCTTGTTGAGGCGCTCGGCAAGCAGGCGGGCGAATTCGAGCGTTACCGTCTTCTCCGGCGTCTTGGTCGTTGCGCCACTTGCGCCGGCATCGATACCGCCATGGCCGGCATCGACAGCAACCGTGAAAACACCATCCTCGACTACCGGATTGATATCCTGAGGCGGCACGGCCGCTGACGTGGTCCAATCCTGCGCCTTGAGCATTGCGGAAAACTGCTCCTTGGTGGTCATTTCAGCATCGAGCACCAGACGGAAGCCACGTTCCTCGTTCTTTTGAACTTCCGCCACCACAAGCTTGACCGGACGATTGACGGTGAAGACCATGCGGGCGCTATCGCTGTCCATCGTACCGTAGCGAATATCCTTGAAAAGGCCGCGTGGCGCGAGGTCGGATGCGGGAAAGCCGAAGGCTGCAGCCGATAGGTCGACGATAATGCGTTCAGGGCCATCGACATAGTGAATGACGAAATCGGGTTTCTGCTCGAAGTCGATGACGACACGGGTGCGGGCGTCATCGCCTGCGACCCTTGCGGCGAATGCAAGCACAGGCTGCTGCGAGGCGAAAGACATCGCGGGACCGGCGAGAACAGCAAGCATGACGAGCGGAATGATCCGGCGAGCGATTCGTCCAATTTTTGCGATCACATGCATGAGGCCGAGCTTGCCATTTGTTAGACCTTTATTCGACCTCAAGCGTATCTCGTCCCCAAATCTCTTGCACACCATCCGCCTCGCCAATGAAAGCCCCGCATTTCAGGCATTTCTGTTACAACGAACACGAATCGTGGCTTCTTACCCCACTTTCGATAAGGCGGCTAAATCCATCCACAATATGGCGGATACGGCTTTTCCCTTGCTATTGTGACAGATAAACCATACAACGCCAGTGAGGTTAGAGGGTTGACGGGATAGTGTGTCGATGGGCTGGCCAGCCTTGAAGGATCTGGCGCCAAGTACCGGCAAACATCCGCCGTCGCAACACTTTAAGCTTGCGTAATCGATCACTCCGGTCACGGCCGGAAAAATACCGGGTGGCTAGCCACCCACCGCTCGCATGGAGCACCCCATCGGATCTCAGGATCCAGTTATCGTCATTCTCGTTTGGTCCTTAATGTTGCGGCAAGTTTTTCAGATAACGGAAAGAAGGAAGAGGCCAAAGGCCTCGATGCCTTTCCCGTTGCCGTCTCGCATCGACCCGGCGGGATCACCTTTATCCGGCGTCATGACCGTTGTGCATAACGAGCCTGTCCTCGCGGCAGGCTTTCGTGCATTTGTACGGCGGCGCCGAGGAGCAGAAACTCAATGGCAGACAAAATGCTTATCGATGCGTCTCACGAAGAGGAGACGCGCGTAGTTGTCGTTCGCGGCAACCGCATCGAAGAATTCGATTTCGAATCGCAACACAAGAAGCAGATCCGCGGCAATATCTACCTCGCCAAGGTAACCCGCGTAGAGCCTTCGCTTCAGGCGGCTTTCGTAGATTACGGCGGCAACCGTCATGGTTTCCTCGCATTCGCGGAAATCCATCCCGACTATTACCAGATCCCGCTCGCGGACCGTCAGGCCCTGATGCAGCAGGAAGCTGAAGACCAGCGCAAGATCGCCGAGGCGGATTCCGCCGATCCGGTGGTCGACCTTGCCAACGAGGAACAGCCGGATGTCGGCATTGCAACGGCTGAAACGCCTGCAGTTGCAGCCGCAGAAACGGTAGAGGCAGCGGAAGCTCCCGCTGCAGAACCTGCCGCGGCAGAAGCCGAGCCTGAAAAGAAGGCCAAGCCGAAGCGCACCCGTTCGCGCAAGAAGGTCGTAGAGCCCGCTGCGGAAGAAGCTGTCGCCGAAACGGCTGAAAGCGCCCCTGCAGACGACGCCGACGATTCGACGCCTGAAAGCATGGCCGCAATGATCGACACCGATTCGATCTCCGAGGATGTCGATGCACGTCGTGGTCATGACAGCGACGATGACGACGATGATGACGACAACCACGAAAAGGAAGTCATCGAGTCCGTTGGCGCCGAAGACGCCATGGAAGAAGTGCCGGATCGCGTCGTGCGCAAGCCGCGCAAGCAGTATCGCATCCAGGAAGTCATCAAGCGTCGCCAGATCCTGCTCGTTCAGGTCGCCAAGGAAGAACGCGGCAACAAGGGTGCTGCCCTCACCACCTATCTGTCGCTGGCAGGCCGTTACTCGGTCCTGATGCCGAACACGGCGCGTGGCGGCGGCATTTCCCGCAAGATCACCCAGCCGCAGGACCGCAAGCGCCTGAAGGAAATCGCCAAGGAACTGGACGTGCCGCAGGGCATGGGCGTCATCCTGCGCACAGCCGGTGCCAACCGCACTCGCGTCGAAGTCAAGCGCGACTTCGAATACTTGATGCGTCTGTGGGAAAACGTCCGCACACTGACGCTGCAGTCGACCGCGCCTTGCCTCGTTTATGAAGAAGGCTCGCTGATCAAGCGCTCGATCCGTGACCTCTACAACAAGGATATCGGCGAGATCATCGTGTCCGGCGAAGACGGCTATCGTGAAGCGAAAGACTTCATGAAGATGCTTATGCCGAGCCACGCCAAGGTGGTTCAGCCTTACCGTGACCTGCACCCGATCTTTTCGCGCTCCGGCATCGAGGCGCAGCTCGACCGCATGCTGCAGCCGCAGGTGACACTGAAGTCCGGCGGCTACCTGATCATCAACCAGACCGAAGCGCTGGTTGCCGTCGACGTGAACTCCGGTCGTTCGACCCGCGAGCATTCGATCGAAGACACGGCATTGCAGACCAACCTCGAGGCCGCAGAAGAAGTTGCCCGTCAGCTTCGCCTGCGCGACCTTGCCGGCCTGATCGTCATCGACTTCATCGACATGGAAGAAAAGCGCAACAACCGCGCTGTCGAGAAGAAGCTGAAGGATTGCCTGAAGAACGACCGTGCCCGCATCCAGGTCGGCCGTATCTCGCATTTCGGTCTTCTCGAAATGTCGCGCCAGCGCATCCGCGCCTCGGTTCTCGAATCGACGACACAGATCTGCTCGCATTGCGGCGGCACGGGCCATGTCCGTTCGCAGTCCTCCGTTGCCCTGCACGTGCTGCGTGGCATCGAGGAATACCTGCTGAAAAACACCACGCATGACATCACCGTGCGCACCACCCCGGACATCGCGCTCTTCCTGCTGAACCATAAGCGCGGCACCGTGGTGGATTACGAAAACCGCTTCGGCGTTTCTATCTTCATCGAATCCGACGTCAGCATCGGCTCGACCCATTTTGCCATCGATCGCGGCGAAGCCGTCGAGAACCCGGTCAAGATCGAAAGCCTGATGCAGTTTGCCGCCATCCCGGTCGAGGAAGACGACGATGTCGTCATCGAGATGGAAGAGGACGAAGAAGAAAACGACCTCGAGCCAGCCAAGGCTGTCAGTAAGCCGGAACGTGCCGAAGGCGATGACCAGAACGGTCGCAAGCGCAAGCGTCGTCGTCGTCGTCGCAACCGCAATGGTGAGCGTAACGGCGATGCCCAGGCAGAGAATGGCAATGTCGAGCAGATCTCCGAAGACGCCGAAGATGGCGATGACGAGAGCGAGGATGATGCCGTCGAGACATCCGCTGACGTTGACGCTTCCGCCGATGCGGAAACCGACGAAAACGGCCGCCGCAAGCGCCGTCGTCGTGGCAAGCGCGGCGGACGTCGCAACCGCAATGGCGAAGAGGGTGTTGAAGCCAGCGTCGATAGCGATGCCGAGACCGTAGCCGATGATGCCGCTCCTGTGAGCGAGGTTGTCGAGGTCGTGGTTGAAGCTGCAGAACAGGCACCGGCAGAAACGGTTGCGGAAGCCGCACCGACAGAACCTGCCGCAGAGGTCGAGCCGCCGACCAAGCCGAAGCGTGCGCGTCGCAGCAAGAAGGCGATCGAAGCCGAAGCAGCAGCCGCTGCGGCAGCTGAGGCCGAAGTTGCACCGGTTGCGGAGGTCGTTGCCGAACCGGTTGAAGCTGCTCCTGCGGTAGAAACAAAGGCAGAAGAAGCAGTCGTCGAAGCTCCTGCGGTCGAAGCTGCAGCCACCGAAGAAAAAGAGGCAAAGCCGGCACGCGCCAACCGCGCCTCCAACATCTCCTCCTCGAGCGAGGCGGTGGTGAAGAGCTCCGACGTCAATCCTGCTCCGGAAGGCGAAGATGACGCGGCAAAGCCGAAAAAGGCCGGCTGGTGGCAGCGCCGCGGGTTCTTCTGAGAACTGCCGATATCGATCGAGAAAAATGGCCGCTGATGCGGCCATTTTTTTGCGCGTATCAACGCCGTCACTGTCAAAGTGATTCAGGAAATGCTTGCAAGCTACTGGATTTCATGTGGCAATACGTCTTCGTGACAGTCTCGTGTTTTACACAGATGTGAAGCCTTCCCCATGTCGCAATGAAGTTTTTCTGTTTCGCCTGTCCGCCATCTGCCTTAGCCTTGCCGCCGATGATATGCGGGTGACCGGAATTCGCGTCGCCAAGCTTCAAGAGGAATTTTATGACACGCCTGTTCAAAACGCTCGCCGCCGGCACGGTTCTGGCCGCCTCAATTGCCACCGCTCCTGCTGTCGCGCTCGACGACAACCAGAAGAAGGAAATGGGCGCGTTCATCCGCGAATACCTGATCCAGAACCCGGAAGTGATGATCGAGGTTCAAAATGCTCTGGAAGCCAAGCAGCAGGCCCAGCGCGTCGATCAGTCGACCAAGGCGGTCTCTGCCTACAAGGATGAGATCTTCTCGTCTCCCAACGACATCGTGCTCGGCAATCCCAAGGGCGACGTCACCGTGGTCGAGTTCTTCGATTACAATTGCGGCTACTGCAAGCGCGCCATGGGCGACATGGACGAGATTCTCGCCAAGGACAAGAATATCCGTTTCGTGCTGAAGGAATTCCCGATCCTCGGCCCCGATTCCATGGCGGCGCACAAGGTTGCGGATGCCGTACGCATCCTCGCGCCCGAGAAATATCCGGAATTCCACCGCGAGCTTCTTGTCGGTCAGGAACATGCGTCGGAAGCGACTGCTATTTCGGTCGCGACCGAACTCGGTGTCGACGAGGCTGCGATCCGCAAGACGATGACCGAAAAGCCGAATGACGACATCGTTCGCCAGGCCTATCAGCTGGCAAATGCGATTGGGATTACCGGCACGCCGACCTATATCGTGGGTGATGAGGCGGTGTTCGGCGCCGTTGGCCTGCAGCAGATCGAGGAAAAGGTCGGCAATGTCCGCTCCTGCGGCAAGGCAAGCTGCTGAGACAGGCCGGTTTTCAGACCTCTTCGACGAATCGCGAATCGATTAGTGGACCAGCGGCGTTTCGGCGCGGCAGGGGCTTTCCCTTGCCGCCCTACCGGTCTATAGGTGGCCGCTGAATTCGGATGGAACATAAGATCGGTATGAGCAAGACGATTTTCGTCCTCAATGGCCCCAACCTCAACATGCTGGGCAAAAGAGAGCCAGGCATCTATGGCGGGCAGACGCTGGATGACGTTAAGCAGCAATGCATTGCGGCGGGCAAGGAACTTGGTTTCGATGTCGATTTCCGGCAGAGCAACCATGAGGGCACGCTGATCGACTGGATTCACGAGGCCGGCGAGAAAGCCGTTGGCGTCGCCATCAATGCCGGTGCCTATACGCATACGTCTATCGCGCTTCATGATGCGATCAAGGCCGTATCGGTGCCAGTCATCGAACTGCACATCTCGAATGTTCATGCACGGGAAGAATTTCGCCATCACTCGATGATCGCACCGGCCGCCAAAGGCGTCATCTGCGGCTTCGGCACGGCGAGCTACATTCTGGCGCTGCATGCCTTGAAATACACAATCGCCTGACAAGATAGAACAGAACAATAGGGTTTGCCATGTCTGAGAAGAAGAACGGGATCGACAAGGGACTGATCCGCGACCTCGCTGACATCCTCAACGATACCGATCTCACCGAGATCGAAGTCGAACAGGATGATCTGCGCATCCGCGTTTCGCGCGCTTCGGCAACGCAGTACGTACAGGCTCCGATCGCAGCTGCTCCGGTTGCAGCCGCAGCACCGGTTGCCGCCGCTCCGGCCGCAGCAGCACCGGTCGCCGCCGCCGACAACAAGAACGCGGTCACCGCACCGATGGTCGGTACGGCTTACCTGTCGCCTGCTCCGGGCGCCAAGGCATTCATCGAAGTCGGCGCGACCGTCAAGGAAGGCCAGACACTGCTCATCATCGAAGCGATGAAGACCATGAACCAGATCCCCGCGCCGCGTTCCGGCAAGGTTGTTGAAATTCTGGTCAACGACGCGCAGCCCGTGGAATACGGTCAGCCGCTCGTCATCGTCGAGTAAGGCGCTTTTCATGATTTCCAAGATCCTCATAGCCAATCGCGGTGAGATCGCGCTGCGTGTCCTGAGAGCCGCCAAGGAACTCGGTATCGCAACGGTCGCCGTGCATTCCACGGCCGATGCGGACGCCATGCACGTCCGCCTCGCCGACGAGAGCGTGTGTATCGGCCCTCCGCCGTCGCGCGAAAGCTATCTCAACATCCACCAGATCGTTGCAGCCTGCGAGATCACCGGCGCTGACGCCGTGCATCCGGGCTACGGCTTCCTGTCGGAGAATGCCAAGTTCGCGGAAATCCTCGAAGCGCATGGCATTACCTTCATCGGCCCGACCGCCGAGCATATCCGCCTGATGGGTGACAAGATCACTGCCAAGCAGACGGCCGTCGATCTCGGCATCCCGGTCGTTCCGGGCTCCGAGGGCGAAGTCACGCCCGAAAACGCCATGGAAATCGCCAGGGAAATCGGTTTTCCGGTCCTGATCAAGGCGACGGCTGGCGGTGGTGGACGCGGTATGAAGGTCGCCAAGACCGAAGCCGACCTCGAAGAAGCCTTCAACACCGCCCGTACCGAAGCGCTGGCCGCGTTCGGCAACGGTGCCGTCTACATGGAAAAGTACCTCGGCAAGCCGCGGCACATCGAAATCCAGGTCGTCGGTGACGGTGAAGGCAATGCGATCCATCTCGGCGAACGCGACTGCTCGCTGCAGCGTCGCCACCAGAAGGTCTGGGAAGAAGCAAACTCCCCTGCCCTTACCGTTGAGCAGCGCATGAAGATCGGCCAGATCTGCGCCGACGCGATGAAGAAGATGAAGTATCGCGGTGCCGGTACGATCGAGTTCCTCTACGAAAACGGCGAGTTCTATTTCATCGAAATGAACACCCGCCTACAGGTGGAACACCCGATCACCGAGGCGATCACCAATATCGATCTCGTGCATGAGCAGATCCGTGTTGCTTCCGGCGACGGGCTTTCGGTTACCCAGGAAGAGATCCAGTTCCAGGGTCACGCGATCGAGTGCCGTATCAATGCCGAGGACCCGCGGACCTTCGTTCCCTCGCCCGGCACGATCACGCATTTCCATGCTCCGGGCGGCCTCGGCGTTCGCGTCGATTCGGGTGTCTATGCGGGCTACAAGATCCCGCCTTACTATGACAGCCTGATCGGCAAGCTGATCGTCCATGGCCGCACGCGCGAGGAATGCATCAAGCGCCTCGGTCGCGTGCTGGACGAATTCGTCGTCGACGGTATCAAGACAACGCTGCCGCTCTTCCAGGACCTGGTCAAGAACCCCGACATATTGAAGGGCGACTACGACATTCACTGGCTGGAAAACTATCTGGCCGGCGGCAACGAACACTGATTATAATAGACGCCCGGAGCACATCGTTCCGGGCGTCTTTCTATCTCATCCTTTCTGCGTCAAAGCCGATGCATAAAGGATGAGGCAGAAATGGATTATCTGCATCGTACTTTCCGAAAGCCGATACCGGCTTCAGGGTCGATGCCATAGGGAGCGAAATGGCAGGTCGGCGCGGCAGATATTACCCGGCAATCACACCGGACGTTCTGTTGCGAGCCTATTCGATAGGCCTGTTTCCGATGGCCGAAGCGGCCGATGATCCGGAGATCTTCTGGGTCGAGCCGGAAATGCGGGGCATCATCCCGCTAGACGATTTCCACGTCTCCAAAAGCCTTGCCAAGACCATCCGTAAAGCGCCATTCGAAATCCGTTTCGATACCGCATTCGATGACGTCATCGGCATGTGCGCACAATCCGCGCCCGACCGACCGAGCACGTGGATCAACGCCACCATTCGCCAACTTTATGGCGAGCTTCACCGCATGGGACATGCACACAGCGTCGAAGCCTGGGAAGACGGCGTTCTGGTGGGCGGTCTCTATGGCGTGTCGCTGGGTGCTGCCTTCTTTGGTGAAAGCATGTTCTCGCGGCGTACCGATGCTTCGAAGATCTGCCTCGTGCATCTGGTGGAACGATTGAACCGGAACGGTTTCAAACTGCTGGACACGCAGTTCACGACCGATCACCTGAAGACGTTCGGCGCGATCGATATTCCCAAGGACGAGTATCTGGTGCTGCTGCGTGATGCGGTCGATCGACCCCACCTGCCGTTTTAACCAACCAGCCTGATGCCAATCAGTTCGTGGCGTTCGAAGGTGCCGGGATATCCGACTGCGGCTTGCAGCCGGTCAGCCATACGTCATAGATCGGGTGCTCGACGGCATTGAGACCGGGGCTGTCGGCAAACATCCAGCCGGAGAAGATGCGGCGGATCTTGCGGTCGAGCGTAATTTCATCGACTTCGATAAAGCCGTCGATCTTCTGTGCTTCCGTGTCGTCGCGCGAGTAGCAGACCTTCGGCGTCACCTGCAATGCGCCATATTGCACCGTCTCATTGACATAGACATCGAAGGTGGTGATGCGGCCGGTGATCTTGTCGATGCCGGCGAAGACGGCAACAGGATTGGAAATACGCGCAGCGACAGCCTGTTCCGTGGCAAGCAGCGGTGCTGCTGCGATCAGCGCACCAAGAATGAGTTTGCGTGGAAAAGGCATTATCCGTGTCATATTCATCCCGTCTCGACCGCTTATGCGATCGATGACTAGATTGCGATTATGGCCAAATGACCATCGGTGTCTGGCCGGGCTGCGGCAGTCTCAGTTTCCGGGCGTCCAGGCGTCATAGTCGCCGGTTACGCGCGGACGCTCGCCGGCAGCTGCCATCGATCCCTTGGGACGGTAAGCGAGCGCGGAACCGGTAAGATTTTCCTTGTGCGGCTTCTGCCATTCGCGCGGCTTGTAGTCTTCCTGGGATGGCGGCACATCGGTGCGGTAATGCATCCAGCCGTGCCAGCCCGGAGGAATGGCCGAGGCTTCGGCATAACCCTTGTAGACAACCCAGCGCTTCGGTTTGCCCCAGGAAGCCATCGGGCCTTCATAATAGATGTTGCCCATCTCGTCTTCACCGACCTTCTTGCCATGGCGCCAGGTGAAGAAACGCGTCCCAATCGTCTGACCGTTCCACCAGGTGAATAACTGCAGCAGAAGTGCTTTCATGGGGTATTCCGTCGCTCTGACATGGTCGAATTGGACATTTGACGCCGAAAGATGGCTATCCTGCTTATGACGCCTGCCGCCGGTCCTGTCCAGCGATTCTAGGCCTCACGAGTGCTTGAGCTTCATCTTGAAGCCGGCATGGCTTTTTGCAAAGCCGAGACGCTCATAAAAGCGGTGGGCATCGGTACGGGCGATATTGGACGTGAGCTGCACCAGGCGGCAATCACGCCGTTTTGCCTCTTCCATCGCATAATCGATCATCTTCGCGCCTATGCCGCGACCGCGCATATCCGGCCGTGTCTGAACCGCTTCGATAATCATCGACAGCGATCCGCGTCCGGTCAGCGTGCGATTGAAAAGGATCTGGAAGGTGCCGACGATCTCGCCATCCAATTCGGCAACAAAAAGCTGCTCGTTGCCGGAGTGATCGATCATATGAAAGGCGCGCAGATAATCCTCGTAGGCGGATGGATCGGTCGTGTCGCCATGACCTCCTACATCGTCCGCCGAGAAGATGGCGATCAGGGCATTTAAGTCCTCCTCATGCGCCCTTCTGATGGTCAGTTCGCTCATTGGACTTGGCCTCCCCCTCGCCTCAAATCAGTTCTGCTGCAAACGCTTTTCCATGATGATGGCAGGTAGGCCGGAATTCGGCGCTCCCCACTCCTCCATCCGATCGACCTCGGAGAAACCAAGGCGCTCGTAAAAGGACATGGCGCGGACATTCGGAAGAGCAACCTCTACACGCATGATTTCCGCATCCGGGAAGCAGGTTTCCATCTCGGCAAACAGATCGCGACCGACACCTTCGTTCTGGCAGGAAGGGCGAACGTAGAGCTGATGCAGCATCACGGTCTTCGCCATTTTGGGATACATGGCCGCATAGGCGATGCCGCCAAGCTTGCGGCCATCATCGGCCACCAGAAACTCCCCGTCACGCTTACCGATGCGCGAGCGGATCGCATTCGCGGAATGCCAGCCGCTCACCATCTTGGCCACCTGATCCGATCCATAAAATGGATCGTAGGCGTCATGAAACGTCTCGCCTAAAAGGACGCGGATCTTTTCCACGTCCTCTTCTCCGGCGGTGCGGACGAAGAACAAGGCTTATTCCTCGATGCCGAGCTTGGCCTTGACCAACGCCTGCACGGCCTGCGGGTTGGCCTTTCCGCCGGTCGACTTCATCACCTGGCCGACGAACCAGCCGGCGAGCGTCGGCTTGGCCTTGACCTTCTCGACCTGATCCGGATTGGCGGCGATGATTTCATCGACGGCCTTTTCGATGGCACCGGTGTCGGTGACCTGCTTCATGCCGCGGGCTTCGACGATTTCGGCCGGATCACCACCTTCGTTGAGCACGATTTCAAAGAGATCCTTGGCGATCTTGCCGGAAATGGTTTCCGCCTTGATGAGGTCGATGATGCCGCCGAGCTGAGCGGGCGAAACCGGAGTCTCTTCAATGTCTTTGCCGAGTTTGTTCAAGGCGCCAAGCAAGTCGTTGATGACCCAGTTTGCGGCGATCTTGCCATCGCGGCCTTCGGCTACAGCTTCGAAATAATCGGCAATCGCCTTTTCCGAAACGAGAACCGAGGCGTCATAGATCGACAGGCCGAGCTCGGCGACAAAGCGGGCCTTCTTGTCGTCCGGCAGTTCGGTCAGATCGGCGCGCAGGGCGTCGATAAAGGCGTCGTCGAATTCGAGCGGCAGCAGGTCCGGATCGGGGAAATAGCGATAATCATGCGCGTCTTCCTTGGAGCGCATCGACCGAGTTTCGCCCTTGCCCGGATCGAACAGGCGGGTTTCCTGATCGATCACGCCACCGTCTTCGAGTATGCCGATCTGGCGGCGTGCTTCATATTCAATCGCCTGACCGATGAAGCGGATCGAGTTGACGTTCTTGATTTCGCAACGCGTGCCGAAAGCTTCGCCCGGACGGCGCACCGAAACGTTGACGTCAGCGCGCATCGAGCCTTCGTCCATGTTGCCATCGCAGGTACCGAGATAGCGCACGATAGAACGCAGCTTGGTCATGTAGGCCTTGGCTTCGTCGGAAGACCGCATGTCGGGCTTGGAAACGATTTCCATCAGCGCGACGCCCGAACGGTTCAGGTCGACATAGGACATGGTCGGATGCTGGTCGTGCATCGACTTGCCGGCATCCTGCTCCAGATGCAGGCGCTCAATGCCGATCTCGATATCCTCGAACTGGCCCTGACGGTCCGGACCGAGCGAGATGACGATCTGGCCTTCACCGACGATCGGATCCTTGAACTGCGAGATCTGGTAGCCCTGCGGAAGGTCGGGATAGAAATAGTTCTTGCGGTCGAAAATCGAGCGCTTGTTGATCTGCGCCTTCAGGCCCAGCCCGGTGCGCACGGCCTGACGGACGCATTCCTCGTTGATGACAGGCAGCATGCCGGGCATGGCGGCATCAACGAGCGACACGTTACCGTTCGCCGGCTTGCCGAATTCTGTCGAGGCGCCGGAGAAGAGTTTTGAATTGGACAGGACCTGAGCGTGAACCTCCATGCCGATGATCACTTCCCAGTCGCCGGTAGCGCCGGGGATGAAGCGTTTCGGATCAGGGGTACGGACGTCGACTAGGGTCATTTTGGGCTCGTCTCATGCGTGAATTCTTTGAATTTGTGAGGTAGAACAAATGCTCTGGTGGCGCAAGCGAAGTCCGCAAAATGGGCCGATTCTGCCACATGTTGCATTTCGCGATGAACGGGTGATTCGACAGCAATGAGCCTGAGCTTTTTTCTGGCGTTCTGCGTCCTGGCATTTGCCTACAACCTCCTGGTCTTCGGCATCTACGGCTGGGACAAGCGGGCGGCGCGCAATGGCGAGTGGCGGATCGCGGAATCGACGCTGTTGTTACTCGCGTTTGCGGGTGGAGGCGCAGGTGCACTGGCAGGGCAGCGATATTTCAGGCACAAGACCCGAAAGCCGCCCTTCCCGGTGGCGCTGCCACTGTTTTGCATTCTCCAGGCCGGATGCTGCGTGGTGGCGATTGCAGCACCGGATAGAACGGGCGCACTGCTGCAAAAATTAGGTGTGAGCTAGAATTCCTGACCGTAGCTGACGCTCGGCGGCGCTTCCACCAGCAGTTTCGACAGGCCGACGGACTGAACATCCCGGTCGATCTTGGGAGAATAGGCAACAGACAGCCAATGGATGGCGTAACCGTGCTTCTCGAAAAAGCCGATCGCCTCGCTGTTCTGCGCATGGGTTTCGATCCGCACTTTCTCGAATCCCTGACGGACAATCTCCGCCTCGACCTCTTCCAGCAGCGCCTTGCCCAACCCCTGGCCCTGATATTGCGGATCGATCCAGAAGTCGGAGATCAGTTCATCGAGATGTTCGCGCGCCGCCCAGCCGGCGATGTTTCCAACATGCTCGATGACGGTGATGGTCAACCATGAAGAACGTGTAAAGTTGGCAAAGGCTTCGCGCGCACTGCCGCGCATACCGGCCATTTCACCGATCGTCTCCATCGCCTTTTCCCAGGCGCGGAAGCCTATTTCGGCAAGAGCATCAACATCGTCTTCGCGTGCGTTGCGAACTATGGCCTCATCCTTTCATGTTAGGCGACCAGTAGAACACTGTATCTGTCGTTTTACCAGCGCAAGATCTCGTGTGTCGAAGGGACTTGTTGACGAGCACACACAACTCGCCTAGCTGTTTTCATGGAGCGAAACCAGACAGTTGAAGCGCGGTTCGCCTGATGGAGTTTTGATGTTCTCTTCGCAAGAGGCCCGCTGAGGGGCCGGTAGCCGTCAGGCGACTGGCCCAGACAAAAACGCAAGCCCCGACACCTCCTCCGGGTGCCGGAAACGTTTTTGTGCGCTTGAAGCCAAGCGCCTCTCCGGACATCGAAACAATGGATATTTCCCGCG
The DNA here is from genome assembly GCF_019511445.1 of Aliirhizobium wenxiniae. Lineage (GTDB taxonomy): Bacteria > Pseudomonadota > Alphaproteobacteria > Rhizobiales > Rhizobiaceae > Neorhizobium > Neorhizobium wenxiniae_A. Next base: position 332,295 of record NZ_JAEUAN010000005.1, on the reverse strand, counting down.
CCGAACAGCGCATTCTCCACCTGCTCGCCCAGGGCGGCAGGATCGAGATCACCCGCGACGACGATCGCAAAATCGAAAAACTGCAACTCTTTACCCGCGAAGGCTGGATCTTCTCCGGCCTCGACCTCCTCACCTTTCGCAAGCTGAAGCAGAAGAAGGCGATCCGATCGCAAGGCGGCAGGCCCTACCGGATTACCGAACGGGGATTGGTGCTGGTGAGAGCCGAACTTAATAACCGATAGAGAATTGTGGCCGGCCTTTCGGTGAAAGGCCGGCTTCCCTTCAGCCCTGCAAGGCGGCTTTCATCGCAGCCCATTCATCGGCGAAAGAACCTGTCGCCACGGATCGTCCTGCACGCCGGTACCAGTAACCGGCATTCCAGTCGTCACCTTCGATACGATGGCAGAGCGCGTGCCCCCAATCGAATGCCTGTTCGCCCTCATGTTGCTGGCACAGATTATGCACATCTTCCCAGTCAGGCCCGTTTGTGAAACCGGCAGCAGCGAGGCGGTCGAAAGCTGCGATCAGAGATGTCAGTTCGGGACTCATCCTACTCTCCTCGGCATTCGGTCAGGTCAAGGACTGCTCCAGATGAACCTTTTCCAGATCCATCCCCATGCTCTTGGAATATTCGGTGCCGCGCCAGGCGATGACAAAGCCGCAACGCTGATAAAGCCTGATCGCACCGACATTCCGCTCATGGGTATGGATGGTCACCATCAAGTGCCCCTCCGCCTTGATGCGGGAGACCATATCAAGGACCAGTGCCTTGCCGATGCCCCTGCCCTGATGGTCCGGAAGAACCCAGAGATCGGAGACATAGTTCGGCGCGCCATCCCGGGCGCACCAGCCGACGATCTTGCCATCCAGTTCGGCAAGCCAGACGTCGCCCTTGGTTTCGCCTGCGAAAATCTCATAGGCCCTGCGGGTCCGCTCCAGGACGTCGGCTGAAAGCTCGACATTTCTGAAGGCATCGCTGGATTTCCACGCAGCAAAACCGACTTCGCCGACCACATGGTGATCGGCGACAGTCATTCTTCGAATTTTAAGCCCGCTTACCACCACTTGGCCGGCGTGAACTTGCCGGCGGCCTGTTCGATGACATGGGCGGTGCGGAAGAGCGTTTCTTCCTCGAACGGCTTGCCGATGAGCTGCAGGCCGAGTGGCAGGCCCTTCTTATCGAGGCCGGCCGGAACGGCGATGCCTGGGAGACCTGCCATGTTGACCGTCACCGTGAAGATGTCGTTCAGGTACATGGCGACCGGATCAGCGGCGAGGTTTTCATCAGCGATGCCGAAAGCGGACGACGGCGTGGCCGGCGTCAGGATCGCATCGACACCTGCGTGGAAAACGGTCTCGAAGTCGCGCTTGATCAGGGTGCGAACCTTTTGCGCCTGCAGGTAATAGGCGTCGTAATAACCGGCAGACAGAACATAGGTGCCGATCATGATGCGGCGCTTGACCTCGGTGCCAAAACCGGCAGCACGGGTCTTTTCGTACATGTCGGCAATGTCCTTGCCATCGACGCGCAGGCCGTAGCGAACGCCGTCATAACGGGCAAGGTTGGACGAAGCTTCTGCGGGAGCCACGATGTAATAGGCCGGCAGGGCGTATTTCGTGTGCGGCAGGGAGATGTCGACGATTTCGGCACCGGCGTCCTTGAGGAAGGCAATGCCCTGTTGCCAGAGCGCCTCAATCTCTTCCGGCATGTTGTCGACACGGTATTCCTTCGGAATGCCGATCTTCATGCCCTTGACCGACTGGCCGAGTGCCGCTTCGTAATCCGGGATCGGAAGATCGACCGAGGTGGTGTCCTTCTTGTCGACGGATGCCATCGACTTCAGCATGATTGCGGCATCGCGCACGTCGCGTGCGATCGGGCCGGCCTGATCGAGCGAGGATGCGAAGGCAACCGTACCCCAACGCGAGCAGCGGCCATAGGTCGGCTTGATGCCCACAGTGCCGGTAAAGGCGGCCGGCTGACGGATCGAGCCGCCGGTATCGGTGGCCGTTGCACCGGCGCAGAGATGCGCGGCGACGGCTGCGGCCGAACCACCGGAAGAACCACCCGGAACGAGCTGCTGGTTAGAGCCCTCGGCCTTCCAGGGGTTGATGACCGGGCCGTAGAAAGACGTTTCGTTGGACGAACCCATGGCGAATTCGTCCATGTTCAGCTTGCCGAGCATGACGGCGCCATCGTCCCAGAGGTTCTGGGTGACGGTCGATTCGTATTTCGGCTTGAAGCCGTCGAGAATGTGAGAGCACGCCTGGGTGTGGATGCCTTCGGTGGCGAACAGGTCCTTGATGCCGAGCGGAATGCCTTCCAGCGCGCCGACCTTGCCGGAAGCGCGGCGCTCGTCGGAGGCCTTCGCCATGTCCATCGCCTTCTCCGGCGTGGTGGTGATGTAGGCATTAAACGTGCCGTTGAAGGCGTCGATCGCGTCGACATAGGCCTTGGTCAGCTCGACCGAGGTGATTTCCTTGGAGCTCAGTTTTTCGCGGGCTTCGGCAATGGTGAGGCTGGTGAGTTCGGTCATGGGCTCTTCAAAATGTTCGAATGCGTGGAGAAGATCGGAAGCGCTTTTGAAAAGCGGCTTATTCTACGACCTTCGGCACCAGGAAGAAATTGCGGTCTGTGACGGGCGCATTGGCGACGACATCCTCGGCCTTGTCGCCATCGGTCACAGCGTCCTGACGCTTGCGCATGTCCATCGGGGTCACCGAGGTCATCGGCTCGACGCCGGTTACATCGACTTCCGAAAGCTGCTCGACGAAATCGATGATGCCATTCAATTCGCCGACCATGCGATTGGCGTCCTCTTCTGTGACGGCAATACGGGCAAGGCGCGCAACGCGCTTTACGGTGGCGAGATCGACGGACATGGCTCAACTCCGGGAATGTAAAATCCCCTCCGCTATAATGGCCACGCCCGCCCTTCGCAACTGCCTAAGCTTCAAGGGATGCGGGAAATCCCATGCGTGGCGCGCGCCACCCGTGTTACGGCAAGTCTCAACCAACATGGATTGATAGTTGCATTTTTTTCCACCGGTTACCGATTTTGGCTCTTTCTTTTCGATAGACCGCTGATTATTCGGAACGCGCAAAATACTTGATAAAATTTATCATATATATGGAGAGGGTAATCCATGGATTTCAAAATCTCGAAAGTCCGTCATTCCAAGGAGAAGCTATACGGCACCATGATGCTGGTGATCGGCATTCTGATCTGGGCCATTGCGGCTATCGCCATAATCGCGGTTGCAATGCTTCAAAGTATCGCGATCGTCTTCATGCTGGCGCTCTATGTCGCAATCTTCTGGTTCATCGGCTTCGTCGGACGCGCACTCGTTCGCGCCTATATGATCGGCCATTACGTCATGGTCAGCGAGCAGCAGTTCCCGCATATCCATGCCATGGTGCAGGAAGGCGCGAAGGCGCTTGGACTGAAGGAAGCTCCGCAGGCTTTCGTCTACAATTCGAGCGGCGTGATGAACGCCATGGCGCTGACGCTGGTCGGGCGCACCCGCTATATCTGGCTCACGTCGCAGTTGATCGATGCCGACAGCGATGAGCAGGTGAAATTCGTGATCGGCCATGAACTCGGCCATCACGTCGCTGGCCACCTCAACACCCTGCCGGGCATCCTGCGCCTTCCGGCCTATATCGTGCCGTTCCTGGGCCAGGCCTATTCGCGAGGCCGTGAGCTGACTTGCGACCGCGTCGGCCTGATCGTCTGCCGCAACCTTCAGGCTTCACGCACCGCATTGCAGATGCTGGCATGCGGCAGCGCCAAGCTCAACGCACAGATGAACCCGGCAGCGTTCGAAGCGCAGGAGCGCATGGTGCCGTCGATCGCCGGCTTCTTCCTGCACATTTTCTCGCTCTATCCGCGCCTGACACGTCGCGTCGAGGCTGTGAGCCAGTTCGCCCTGCAACTGTCCGCCGGCGCCTCGACGTCCAGAACGCGTGAACCGGCCGTCCGCGTTGACGCCCAGCCGGCCTGAGCCAGCAATTTTCCAAAAGCGCCATGCCGGTTCGCCCGGCATGGCTTTTTTTCGGCTTAATCGAAGCTCAGAACAGTGCCGGGCGTCGGCGCCTCGACGCGGGTGCGGCTGCCTTCCATGCCCTTGACGAATTTTTCCGGCGTCTGGTCGATGATCGGGAACGTGCCGTAATGGCAGGGAATGGCGTGCTTGAAATCGAAGAAGCGCTGGCAGGCAAGTGCCGCCACCGCGCCGCCCATGGTGAAGCGATCGCCGACCGGGACAAGACCGATATCCGGCTGATGAAGCTCGTTGATCAGGCCCATGTCGGTGAAGATGTCGGTGTCGCCCATGTGAAGGACGGACATTTCATCGTCGACATGCAGCATCAGGCCGTTGGCGGAGCCGAGCGAATGGGCAACGCCCATCTCATCGACCTGGCCGGACGAGTGCAACGCCTGGGTGAAGGTCGCGGTAAAGCCGTCGAACGCGACCGTGCCGCCGGTATTACCCATTTCGATTTTTTCCACGCCCTTGGTGCCGAGCCAAGATGCAAGATCGGCATTTGCCAGAACAACGGCCCCCTTCTCCTTGGCGATTGCGACCGTATCACCGACATGATCTGCATGACCGTGAGTGAGAAGAACATGCGTCACACCTTCGGTGACATCCTTGATGTTGAGGCCGGCGTCGGCAAAGGGCTGGTTATAGCTCAGGAATGGATCGATCAGGATTTTTGCCTTGGCGGTCTCGATACGAAACGCCGAATGGCCGAGCCGGGTGATCTTCATGGGAGAACGTCCTCCAATACAGTCAAATGAGGGGGAACAAGACCAAATCGAAATTTGATAGAAGGGAGAGGTCGGAACGGACGTTCCGACGCGACGAAAGGAGGTGAGACGATTGAAAATCCGGGTTACGGTGATCGTTAGTTTGTTCGGTTGGCGCCTGACACTGACGATAAGCCGATAACAGCACGGGGGTCGGGCGAAAGCCCGGCTCCCACCGGAAGGAAGGTCGTCTCACCTCCTCGTCGGATAATAGCACGGCACAGGCCGATTTCAAACTTTGCGATGGTCAATTTGGACGGCACTCACGACCTGTCGGCACCGTTGCCGTGAGATCGACCAGATCGGCATCTCCTGCCGCCGCGGTTGCATGGCGCTGAGCTGTGGGATAATCGACTTCCAGCCGTTTCCAGCACCTTCGGGCAATATCGGCAACGGATGCATTTTTCATCACCTAAGGAACACATATGGCAGGCAATGACGACGAATATATCTACGACGAAGCATCCGGCGAGTGGCTTCCCGCATCTGAAGTCGCGGCAAAGGCTGCAGCGGCAGCGGCCGTCCACGATAGCGCCGGCAATGTGCTCGCAGACGGTGACGCCGTTACGCTGATCAAGGATCTGAAGGTCAAGGGCGCTGGCCAGACCTTGAAACAGGGCACGGTCATCCGCTCGATCAGACTGACGGATAATCCGGAAGAGATCGACTGCCGCCATGATACGATCAAGGGGTTGGTGCTGCGCACCGAGTTCGTCCGCAAGAAAAGCTGAGTTCAGGATAGACAAGACATGGCAACACTGACGATCGAGAAACTGGCCGAGGCGCTTCAGCCGAACCAGGCGATTGCCGGGCTTGACCTCGGGACCAAGACGATCGGGCTTGCCATGTCTGATCTCGGCCGGCGGTTTTCCTCACCCCGACCGGTGATCAAGCGGGTTAAGTTCACCCAGGATGCCCAGGTCCTTCTGGCGTTCGCCGAGAAGGAAAAGGTGACGGCCTTCATCATTGGCCTGCCGATGAACATGGATGGCTCGGCCGGGCCGCGCGTCCAGGCGACCCGCGCCTTCGTCCGCTCCATGTCGGAAAAGACCGCCCTGCCCTTTGTCTTCTGGGACGAGCGGCTTTCGACGGTCGCGGCCGAGCGGGCGCTTCTGGAAATGGACGTTTCACGCGCCAAAAGAGCCGAACGGATCGATTCGGCGGCGGCAAGCTTCATTCTTCAGGGCGCGCTGGACAGGCTCTCATCGCTGCGTACGGCAGCGGCTTCATCTTTCGAGGACTGACGCTTGCGCCACCAGGCGGCGATTGTCTTGCGCTTTCTGAAGGCAATGATTGCAAAGACGATCAGGCTGTCGACGGCAATGGCACGGGCCACGAGCGGCGGAATGGTTTCCGGCGGGATACCCAGAACGTTTCCATAGACCTCGAAGACAAGATCATGGGTGTGGCGCGTCAGCATGAAGAAGCCGAAGCTCATGTCGTAGTAGGACAAGCCATACCAGCTCGACAGAAGCGCTACAGGCGCAGCCCAGAGTATCAGGAACCACTTCATGCGGCCTTACCTTTAAGCTCTGCCGGATCCATATCCGTCAAGACGATCCATCTCGACAGCGCCATCAAACTCAAAACAACAGCGGGAACCGCGATGTTCAAAGCCAGTCCTGCGAACGCCCCCGTCAGGACGATCAGCAGTGCATACTGTCTGATGAATGGTATCACACCCGGCATTTGTCTTACGAAACCTGGTTAACAATATATTAACCAACCTAAAGACGCACCAGTTCAGTGCAACGGAAAGCCGTCGTTATGGTTAATTTCGACAGTCAGGTTGTGGAGAACGTTTCTCGGATCAGCCGTATATGGCCCGAACGAGGCGGCGCACGGCGGCGGCCACCTTTTCCCAATCCTTTTCCGCCTTCAGCGGAACGCCGGCAAACTGTCCGCTGACGGAAGCGGAAATCACCAGATGCTGGATGGATGCAAACAGCAGTGCATTGGTGGTTGATGTATCGACGCCCTTCGGCGGTTTCAGGTTGCCCTGCATCCGCTCGAGCCATTTGCCGAGCGATTTCATGCGCGACTCGGAGAGGCGACGAACCTGCGGTGTATCCTGCGAGACCTCCCAGGCGACGATCTTGCAGACCAGCGGATCGTCACGCAGCGCTTCCATGAAATACATGGAGAGCTTTTCCATCAGATCACCATAGGTGAGGACGAACATGCCGCCGGTATCCTGCGGGATCTTGTCGTTCACCCAGCTGCCGAGTTCCTCGCCGATCGCATCGAGCAGACCATCAAGACCGCCGTAATAGCGGTAGATCAGCTGCTTGTCACAGCCGGCGCGACGCGCCACCGCATTGATCCCGAAACCCTGAAAGCCGTGTTCCGAGAGGAGAGCGCGAGCCGCCAGAAAAATCGCACGCTCGGTATTGGCGCGATTGCGCGGTCTTGCGGCCACACCTTCCTTCGTCATCGCGTCGGCAATCTGCAACATTCGCAGCCACTCTCCAGAAAATCAGTCGATTTCGGATAATCCTCTCTCTGCAAGGCGGCAAGCGCGTTACGAGGTGATGCACAGAATTGCGGGCATTGCCTTGCTGCAATTTACGTGCAGAGTGCGGCAAGGGAGAGATAGTTCATAAGAAGATAAGTGTGCCGCTGGCCCATGCTGACCGTATTTGAAAGCATTCTCCCCGTTTTCCTGCTCGTACTTCTCGGTATCGGCCTCAAGCGGACCACAGTCATCAATAGCAATTTCTGGGAAGGGATGGAGCAGTGCAGCTATTATGTGCTGTTTCCCGCTCTGCTGTTCCAGACCATGGCAAAGGCCGATTTTTCGGATGCAAGCAGCATCCATGTCAGCCTGATCGCCATTCTCGCCTTCACCACCATGTCGGTCGTCGTGCTGGCATCATGGCCGGTTTTGAAGCGTGGCAGAATGACGCCCTCCACCTTCACCTCGCTCTACCAGACCTCGACGCGCTGGAACGGTTTCATGGCGCTTGCGATCGCCGCCAAGACCTATGATGCACATGGGCTCGTGGTGGTCGGCATGGTGATGGCCGCTGTCATCGTGCCGGTCAATGCCGGAAGCATCGCAGTCCTTGCCGTCTTCTCCGGGCAGAGACGCGACTATCGCGCCATTGCCATCAAGATCATCAGCAATCCGATGATCATCGCGACTTTCCTCGGCATAGGCATCAACATGACCGGGATACCTTTCTATCGGCCGGTGATGGCAACGGTCGAGATGCTTTCCCAAGCATCGCTCAGCCTTGGCCTGATCACGGTCGGCGCAGGCCTGAAAGTCGCGGACGCGCTGAAACCGAGCATCGGCGTGCTATCGGCCGTCGTAATGAAACTGGTCGTATTTCCGGTTCTCGCCATCGCCGTCGGCATGGCAGTCGGGCTTACCGGCACAAACCTGGCGCTGCTCGCGCTCAGCGCTGCCGTGCCGACAGCGATGAACGGTTATGTACTCGCCAAGCAGATGGGCGGCGATGCCGACTTCTACGCAGCAGCAGCCACGGTGCAGACGGCGCTCGCCTTCTTCACCATTCCGGTCGCGATGTTTTTCGCGAATTACGCAGCCGGCGGGTAAAGAAGGTCGACGATATAGCTGGCGTCGAAACGCGCATCGAGCATGCCGTAAGTCGAGCGCCAGCCACCGGCCAGTCGGGTTTCGAGATAGGCATCGGCAATCTTGCCGGCGCCGAGACGCGCCAGTTCAGCGGCACCGGCGGCCAGCGCCAGTTGCTCGACGAGCAGGCGGGCCGCGCCCTCATCCCGTTCACAAAGCGCCATGGCGGCCCGCAAAACCTCGATCGTCTTTCTGCCCGACGCGCCGAGATCGCGCTCGAAACCGGCAAGTACCAGTTCAAACAGGTCGCGACCGCGTGAGAGGACACGCAGGACATCGAGCGCCATGACGTTGCCCGAACCCTCCCAGATCGCGTTGACCGGCGCTTCCCGGTAGTGACGCGCGATCGGACGCTCCTCTACGTAACCGTTGCCGCCAAGGCATTCCATCGCCTCGTAGATCAGCGACGGGGCAATCTTGCAGTTGAAGTATTTCACGACCGGGGTCATGACGCGGGCAAAAGCCGCGTCAGCCGGATTGCTGGCGGCGCGATCAAAGGCATCCGCCAGACGGAAACCGAGCGCCGTGGCAGCCGCCACGTCAAGCGCCATATCCGCCAGAACCCGTGTCATCAGCGGCTGGTCGACGAGTTTTCTGCCGAACACGTTGCGGCCGCGGGTGAAATGCACGGCTTCAGCCAATGAGGCGCGCATGATGCCGGCGGAAGCGACGGCGCAATCGAGCCGCGTCAACGTAATCATATCGAGAATGGTGCGGATTCCAGCACCCGGATCGCCGAGCAGATAACCGAAAGCATCGGAAAACTCGACTTCAGCCGAAGCGTTGGAGCGGTTGCCGACCTTGTCCTTCAGGCGCTGGAACTGCAGGCCATTGGCCGAACCATCCTCGAGAAGACGCGGAACGAGGAAGCAGCTGATATCGTCCTTCGTCTTCGCCAGCATGATGAAACCGTCGCTCATCGGGGCTGACATGAACCATTTGTGGCCGTTAAGGCGATAGATGCCCTCACCTACCCGCTCGGCAGTCGAGCGGTTGGCGCGCACATCGGTGCCGCCCTGTTTTTCGGTCATCCCCATGCCAAGCGTGATTGCGCTCTTCTGCATTGCAGGGCGATTGGTCGAATCATACTTGCGCGACAGGATTTTCGGCGCCCATTCCTTCTGGACGCGCGGCGATGCCATCAGGGCCGCAACGGAAGCGCTGGTCATGGTCAGCGGGCAAAGATGTCCGCTTTCAAGCTGCGCCGTCAGATAAAACCGCGTGGCGCGGGCCTTATGCTCGCTGCCTTTTGCTTCCGGGATATTCTCCCAGATGGACGAATGCAGGCCGGTCTGCATCGAACGGCGCATCAGCGCGTGCCAGGCGGGATGGTATTCCGTGACATCCTGGCGCTCGCCGCGCGGACCGTGGGTCTTCAGCTTCGGCGGATTTTCATTCGCCATGCGCGCCAGTTCCTGCGCTTCCGGCGACGTCACATAACGGCCCAGCTGGTCGTATTCCTCGCGAATGACGCGATTAAGCCCCCCCGTCAGATCGACCAGAAGCGGATCAGAGCGATAGGCATTGATGCCGGACCAGGGCGCAGGCTGGTTCAGTTCGGCAAATTTTTCTTCGGCGCGGGTCAACTCGTTCATGCTCCGCTTCTAGCGGAAGTTAACAGGAGTGGGAACGGGCACATGACCCGAAATTGGGCTTCTCAACAAATGGCCGCGCTGGGATCCAACCAACCGCCAAACCTATAGCAAATGATCACGATATCAGATGGTAAGAAAAACGATTTCGACGCGCTTCACATGCGCCGCGCCATTATAAATTTGAGAGCTTTGCGGCCTGGAACGGGCTCACGAGCGTTTTACACCCGACAGTCGTCCAATCGCCGCAGCCTCCTTGATCGTACGTGCCATTTCCACAAGGAAAGCCGGACTTACACTGCCCAGCGGACGAATATCCTCGAGGTCATAAGCCTTGTCCAAGGCGACAAGATTATATTCATCAAGAATAATCCAGCACGGGAAACGCAGGCCTGCGCGGCGGCATTCGATCTGGTTGAATGCCAGCGAAAGCCTGTCCTCATCAGGCTGTTGTGAAGTGATCGGAAACAGATAGACGCTGCCAGGAATGTCTTTTGTCCGGATGGCAATACATACTGGCCGGGCTTTTCGACCGGATTCCTCGCCAGCCTGGGCTTGTCGTTTCCAGAGATAGTAAAATCGGACCACATGGCCGCGCTCAAGCATCGGCATCGCCTTCGGCCAAAATCTCGTCAAGGCCGCTCAGCAACTCGCGATGCACGTCATCTGGCGCATCGTAAAGGCCGAAAGCCTGAACCTGCGGTTTTCCGGCCAGCCGCTGATATGCTTCTGCAGTCAGGATGACGAGTTTTTCCTTGCCATACTTGGTCAAAGCGACCGGTTCGACCAAAGCCGTTTCCAGAATTTCGCCGGACGATCTGTTCATGTCGGAAAAAGAGAAACGCTTCATATCACCACCAAATGCCTCAAAATATCACCGCCCAATGCCTCAAACGCAATTTATGCAACTTACGTATTTCATGCAACATACGTATATTTCTGGGGTCGTTTTAGAGGCTGAGGTCGATATTGATTGCCATAGCCGCGTTCGAAGTGGTGAGCAGATGCCGGGTTTCGCTAACAACACGTAGATAACGCCCGATCCCGCTTGCAGCTTGCCCCCCCAAACCTTATAGACCGCCGAACGCAAGCGGAGACATGCCCAATGGTCTTCTTCCCTCATCGCCACCTCCTCTGCATCAAGGGTCTCAAAGAACAGGACATCACCTATCTTCTCGACAAGGCCGACGAGGCCGTGAAGATTTCCCGGCAACGGGAGAAAAAGACGTCCACATTACGCGGCCTTACCCAGATCAACCTTTTCTTCGAAGCCTCGACGCGTACGCAGTCGTCGTTCGAGCTCGCAGGAAAGCGACTCGGCGCGGACGTGATGAACATGTCGGTCGGCAATTCTTCGGTGAAGAAGGGCGAAACGCTGATCGACACGGCGATGACGCTGAATGCGATGCGCCCCGACGTGCTGGTGCTTCGCCACTCTTCCGCCGGTGCCGCCGCGCTCCTGGCGCAAAAGGTCGCCTGCTCGGTGGTCAATGCCGGCGATGGCCAGCATGAACATCCGACCCAGGCGCTGCTCGACGCGCTGACGATCCGCCGTGCCAAGGGTACGCTGACGGGTATCACGGTGGCGATCTGCGGCGATGTCCTGCACTCGCGCGTCGCCCGCTCCAACATCATTCTTCTCAACGCCATGGGCGCCCGCGTCCGCGTCGTTGCTCCCTCCACCCTTCTGCCTTCAGGCATCCGCGACATGAGCGTGGAAGTTTTCCACTCGATGGAGGAAGGCTTGAAGAATGCCGATGTGGTGATGATGCTGCGCCTGCAGCGCGAACGCATGGCCGGCTCTTTCGTCCCCTCGGTTCGCGAATATTTCCGCTTCTACGGGCTCGACGCAGAAAAGCTGAAAGCGGCCAAGGAAGACGCGCTCGTCATGCATCCCGGTCCGATGAACCGTGGCGTCGAAATCGCCTCGGAAGTCGCGGACGGTCCGCAAAGCGTGATCGAACAGCAGGTGGAAATGGGGGTCGCGGTGCGCATGGCCGTGATGGAGACGCTTCTCACCTCCAACCAGGGAGAACGCGCATGAAGTCCACCGTTCTCACGAATGTCCGCATCCTCGATCCGTCGCGCAATCTCGACGAAATCGGCACGATCATCACCGGCGAAGACGGGCATATTCTTGCATCCGGCAAAGACGCACTGAACCAGGGCGTACCGCATGGCTCCAGCGTGCGCGATTGCCAGGGCCTCGTCGCTGTGCCCGGCCTTGTCGATGCCCGCGTCTATGTCGGCGAACCGGGTGCGGAGCATACCGAAACGATCGAATCCGCCAGCCGCGCGGCAGCGGCCGGTGGTGTCACCTCTTTCATCATGATGCCGGAGACCGATCCTGTCATCGACGACATCGCGCTGGTCGAATTCGTCCATAAGACGGCCCGCGACAAGGCGCTGGTCAATGTTCATGCCGCCGCCGCCCTCACCCGCGGCCTCGAAGGCAAGGAGATGACGGAATTCGGTCTGCTGCAGGAAGCCGGCGCCGTCGCCTTCACCAATGGCCGCCATGCGCTTTCCGACTCGCTGCTGCTTCGCCGCGCCATGACCTACGCACGCGAGTTCGATGCGGTGATCTCGCAGGAACTGAGAGAAAAATATCTCGGCAATGGCGTGATGAATGAAGGGCTGTTCGCCAGCTGGCTCGGTCTTTCCGGTGTGCCGAAGGAAGCGGAGATCATTCCGCTGGAACGTGATCTCAGGATCGCCGCCCTCACCAAGGCCAAATATCACGCAGCCAAGATCTCGGTGCCGGAATCGGTCGAGGCGATGAAGGTCGCCCGCGGCCGCGGCGCAAACGTCACCTGCGGCATTTCGATCAATCATCTTTCGCTGAATGAAAACGACATCGGCGAATACCGCACCTTCTTCAAGCTCTCGCCGCCGCTTCGCACCGAAGACGACCGGATCTCGATGGCCGACGCGCTGGCTGCGGGCGATATCGACATCATCGTATCTTCGCATGATCCGCAGGATGTCGACACCAAGCGCCTGCCGTTCGCTGATGCCGCCGATGGCGCGATCGGGCTGGAGACGATGCTGTCGGCTGCCCTTCGCCTGCATCATGACGGCCGCGTACCGCTGATGCGGCTGATCGATGCCATGTCGACCCGTCCTGCGCAGATTTTTGGCCTCGATGCCGGCACGCTGAAAGTCGGTGCCAAGGCCGATATCACGCTGATCGATCTCGACGATCCCTGGATCGTTTCCAAGGATGCGATCATTTCGCGGTCGAAGAACACACCGTTCGATGAAGCCCGCTTCTCCGGAAGAACCGTCGCCACCTATGTTGCGGGCAAATGCGTACACGCAATCGATGGGGGCCGAGCGTGAGCGAACTTTTCAACTGGCAGATCACGCTGCCGATCGCGGCCGGTGCGCTGATCCTGGGCTATCTGCTCGGGTCGATCCCGTTCGGCCTGCTTCTCACCCGTGCGGCGGGGCTTGGCGATATCCGCTCCATCGGTTCGGGCAATATCGGCGCAACGAATGTGCTCCGAACCGGCAACAAGAAGCTTGCCGCCGCAACCCTTTTGCTCGATGCGTTGAAGGCGACTGTCGCGGCCATCATCGGCTGGCATTTCTTCGGCTCCGAAGCCGGACTGCTTGCAGGCTTTGCCGCCTTCATCGGACACCTTTATCCGGTCTGGCTCGGCTTCAAGGGCGGCAAGGGCGTGGCCACCTATATCGGCACCCTGCTCGGCGTTGCTCCATGGATGGTGCTCGTCTTTGCAGCCGTGTGGCTGACGGTTGCCAAGCTCAGCAGATATTCATCGCTCTCCGCGCTGGTTGCAACGCTTGTCATTCCGGTTGTGCTGTGGTTCATACAGGAGCCTAAGATTGCAGTCGTGATGGCAATCATGACCGTGATTTCCTGGGTGAAGCACAAGACCAATATCGAGCGGTTGATCGCCGGCACCGAAAGCAAGATCGGCTCAAAGGGGTAACTCACTTTCGCTGTGGCCCCAAAAGAGGCCATCCATGCCCGACGGCAGCGCAGGACGATCTGGAATTGCGCTGACGGAGAGACAGAGGATCGCCTGGCTGCGGCTGATCCGTTCCGACAATGTCGGCCCCGCCACGTTCCGGCAGTTGATCAACCATTGCGGCTCGGCAGAAAACGCGCTTGCCATGCTGCCGGAACTTTCCCGGCGCGGCGGAGCGACACGATCGCTGCGCATCGCCAGTGTCGAGGATGCCGAGCGAGAGCTTGAAGCCGCTCACAGACATGGCGCTCACTTTATCGGCATCGGCGAACCGGACTATCCCCCCGCACTCAGACATATAGATGGTGCTCCGCCGCTCGTCGCCATCAGGGGCAATCCGGCAAGCGCAACGCGTCCTTCGGTCGGTATTGTCGGCTCGCGCAATGCCTCCGTCGTCGGCGCAAAATTCGCAGCGATGATCGCCCGACGCTGCGGCCAGAGCGGCTATGTCATAACTTCGGGGCTTGCACGCGGGATCGATACCGCCGCACACCGGGCCAGCATCGAGACCGGCACGATCGCCGTGCTGGCCGGTGGGCTTGACCGCCCCTACCCGCCTGAAAATCTCGGGCTGCTGGATGAGATCACCAATGGTAAGGGTCTTGCGATCAGCGAGATGCCGTTCGGCTGGGAGCCGAGAGCACGGGATTTCCCTCGCCGCAACCGGCTGATCGCAGGCATTTCGCTCGGTGTCGTCGTGGTCGAGGCGGCGGAAAAATCCGGCTCGTTGATTACCGCGCGGATGGCCGGTGATTTCGGCCGCATCGTATTTGCCGTGCCAGGCTCGCCACTCGATCCGCGCTGCCATGGAACAAACGCCCTCCTCAAACAGGGCGCAATCGTTACCACCGGCCCGGAAGACGTGCTCGAAGCGCTTGCGCCCGTGTCGCAACTGGATCTGTTCGAACATCAGGTCATCGAAGAGCCGGAGCGGTCGGACGATGCCATGCTGCCGCCGGACGACAATGTCCGCCACACCATCATTTCAGCATTGGGGCCGACACCGACGGAGATAGACGATATCATCCGCCATACCAGCCTTCCTGCTGCATCCGTCTATCTCGTGCTGCTCGAACTCGATCTCGCGGGACGCCTATACCGCCATCCCGGCGGGTTTGTTTCCATTTCGCTTCCCGGCTGAGCACGGACGACGACCGGACTGAATGTCGCCAGCTTCGACATAGGCCATCTCGATGAGATAGCAGAGCATGTCGGCCCCCTCGCCGAATGCCACCTGCCGCAGCTCCCCCAGCATCTGGCGAATATACGCTACATTTTCGGCAGAAAACTCCTCGCGGAGCCCATACATCTGAATCGACATGCCCCACCCCACTCGCGCCAACAAAGTGAAATTATATTCACAAAGAATAGTAAAATGGACTTTATTGGAAATATTCATGATTGCAAGTCAGATTAAAGCACCCAACGATTGCATCCTTCGAAATGTGCTAATTTCACTTAAGCCCTTGACCGCGGGACAAACGCCCTCCATGTCGGGAAGTCAAATCTCCGCCTGGACCGAACGAGGCACCGGGCCCTGCTCTATTACAGAGAAGCAAAAATGAATGTTGTCGTTGTAGAATCTCCAGCCAAAGCCAAGACTATCAATAAGTATCTGGGCTCGGGTTATAAGGTTCTCGCATCCTTTGGCCACGTCCGCGATCTTCCCGCGAAAGACGGCTCCGTGCTTCCCGACCAGGATTTCGAAATGTCCTGGGAGGTCGACAGCGCATCGCAGAAGCGCATGAAGGATATCGCCGATGCCGTAAAAGGCTCCGACGGACTGTTTCTCGCGACCGACCCGGATCGCGAAGGTGAAGCCATTTCCTGGCATGTGCTCGATCTCTTGAAAAAGAAGAAGGTGCTGGGCGACAAGCCGGTGAAACGCGTCGTGTTCAACGCCATCACCAAGAAGGCCGTGCTCGACGCGATGGCTGCGCCGCGCGATATCGACGTGCCGCTGGTCGATGCCTATCTGGCACGCCGCGCGCTCGATTATCTGGTCGGCTTCAATCTTTCTCCGGTCCTGTGGCGCAAGCTGCCGGGCGCACGCTCTGCCGGCCGCGTGCAGTCGGTGGCGCTGCGCCTCGTCTGCGACCGCGAAAACGAGATCGAGCGTTTCGTCTCGGAAGAATACTGGAACCTCTCGGCGCTGCTGAAAACCCCGCGTGGCGACGAGTTCGAAGCAAAGCTCGTCTCTGCCGACGGAAAGCGTCTGGCGCCACGTGCGGTCAAGACTGGCGAAGATGCGAACCGGCTGAAGACATTGCTTGAAGGCGCAAGCTTTGTTGTCGACAGCGTCGAGGCAAAGCCGGTCAAGCGCAATCCCGGCCCGCCCTTCACCACGTCGAGCCTGCAGCAGGCCGCGTCTTCCAATATCGGCTTCAACGCGTCGCGCACCATGCAGGTGGCGCAGAAGCTTTATGAAGGCATCGATATCGGCGGCGAGACGGTCGGTCTCATTACCTATATGCGTACCGACGGTGTTCAGATGGCACCGGAAGCGATCGATGCTGCCCGCGCCGCCATCGTTTCCCAGTTCGGCGACCGCTACCTGCCGGAAAAGCCGCGCTTCTATTCCACCAAGGCAAAGAACGCCCAGGAAGCGCACGAAGCGATCCGTCCGACCGATTTCAACCGCACGCCGGATCAGGTAAAAAAATTCCTCGATGCCGATCAGGCACGGCTTTACGAACTGATCTGGAAGCGCGGCATCGCCAGCCAGATGGCGTCCGCTGAAATGGAGCGCACGACGGTCGAAATTCTCGCCTCCAACGGCGCGGACAAGGCTGGCCTGCGCGCCGTCGGCTCGGTCGTCCGTTTCGACGGTTTTCTCGGCGCCTACATGGATCGCCGTGACGAGGACGAGAAGTCGGAGGATGACGACGAGGATGGTCGCCTGCCGGAGATCAATGCGCGCGAAAACCTCGCCAAGCAGAAGATCAACTCCAGCCAGCATTTCACCGAGCCGCCGCCGCGTTATTCGGAAGCCTCGCTGATCAAGAAGATGGAAGAACTCGGCATCGGCCGCCCTTCCACCTATGCCGCAACGCTGAAGACGCTGTCGGACCGCGAATATGTGGTCACCGAAAAGCGAAAGCTGATCCCGCATTCCAAGGGTCGATTGGTAACGGCCTTCCTCGAAAACTTCTTCACCAAGTATGTGGAATACGATTTCACCGCGGATCTGGAAGAAAAGCTCGACCGGATTTCCGCCGGCGAACTGGACTGGAAACAGGTCCTGCGCGATTTCTGGCAGGATTTCTTCGCCCAGATCGAAGACACCAAGGAACTGCGCGTCACCAACGTGCTGGATGCCCTGAACGAAGCGCTTGCGCCGCTCGTCTTCCCAAAGCGTGAAGACGGATCGGATCCGCGCATCTGCCAGGTCTGCGGCACCGGCAACCTGTCCTTGAAGCTCGGCAAGTATGGCGCATTCGTCGGCTGCTCGAACTATCCGGAATGCAATTTTACCCGCCAGCTTTCGTCTGACGGCGCAGAGGCGGACGCTTCCGGCCTCAACGAACCGAAGGCGCTCGGTGCCGATCCGCATACGGGCGAAGAGCTGACGCTGCGCTCGGGCCGTTTCGGGCCCTATATCCAGCGCGGCGAAGGCAAGGAAGCCAAGCGCTCCTCGCTACCGAAGGGCTGGAGGCCGGAAGACATCGACCATGAAAAGGCGCTGGCGCTGATCAACCTGCCGCGTGACGTGGGACAGAACCCGGAAACCGGCAAGATGATTTCCGCAGGTCTTGGCCGTTACGGGCCGTTCCTGCTGCATGATGGCACCTATGCCAATCTTGAAAGCATCGAGGACGTGTTCTCGATCGGACTCAACCGCGCCGTCACCGTGCTTGCCGAAAAGGCCGCCAAGGGTAGGGGTGGACGCGGGCGCGGCACACCGGCAGCCTTGAAGGAACTCGGCGATCATCCGGATGGCGGCGCAGTCACGGTGCGTGACGGCCGTTACGGCCCTTACGTCAACTGGGGCAAGGTCAATGCGACCCTGCCGAAGGGCATGGACCCGCAGTCGGTGACGATGGAACAGGCCATGGCGCTGATCATCGAAAAGGGCGGCAAGACTTCAACCAAGACCAAGGCAAAGCCGAAGAAGGCTGCAGCCAAGGCCGACGGCGAGACCAAGAAGGCTGCTCCGAAGAAGACGGCTGCAAAGAAGGCTCCCGCCAAAAAGGCACCGGCCAAGAAGGCCACAGCGAAGACAAAGAAGACGGATACGTGAGCGAAGAGCAGGACGACGACATCAGATCGCACCGGCAGCGGAAGCGGGCGGAAAGAGCCGAACGCGGTATGGCGACCGGTTCCAAGGGAAAACCCGCGATCATCCAGGGCGCCATCCCGCCGCGCGAAGTCCTGCTCGAATTCATCTCCGACAATCCGGACAAGGCCTCGAAGCGCGAGATCGCCAAGGCTTTCGGGCTGAAAGGTGAAACGCGCGTCGAGCTGAAGGACCTGCTTCGCCAGCTCGAAGACGAAGGCCTCTTGACCAAGAGCCGCAAGTCGTTGACGCGTCCCGGCGCACTGCCCCCGGTCACCGTTCTCGATATCACCACCCGCGACAAGGATGGCGAACTGATCGGCCGCCCTGCCGAATGGCCGGAAGATCAGGGGGCGGCACCGGCCGTGCTGATCCGCCAGTCGTCGGAACAACGCGGCAAGGGCAAGGCGCCTGCCGCCGGCCTCAACGACCGTATCCTCGCCAAAATATTCCCGAACAAGGATCGCACCGGCCCGGCCTATACGGCGCGTGTCATCAAGGTGATCGACAAGCGTCGCGGTGCAACGCTCGGTGTCGTGCACAAGCTTGTCGATGGCGAAATCCGTCTCCTGCCGACAGACCGTCGCGGCGAGGAAATGGTGATCGAGCCCGATGGCCTGGGCGATGCCAAGCATGGCGATTTGGTCGAGAGCGAAACCGTACGCTCCGGTCGTTTCGGCTTGCCGCGCGCTCGTGTGCTTTCTGTGGTTGGTTCCGTCGCCTCGGAAAAGGCGATCTCTATGATCGCCATCTATTCGCATGGCATTCCGCACATTTTTCCGAAGCAAGTGATGGATGAAGCCGAGGCTGCTCAGCCAGCCTCGATGTCGAAGCGTGAAGACTGGCGCAACGTGCCGCTCGTCACGATCGATCCGGCCGACGCCAAGGATCACGACGACGCGGTTTATGCCGAGCCGGACACGTCACCCGACAATCCGGGTGGCGTGATCGTTACCGTCGCGATTGCAGACGTCTCCTGGTATGTGCGCACCGGTTCGCCGCTCGACCGCGAGGCGCTGAAGCGCGGCAATTCCGTCTATTTCCCCGACCGCGTCGTGCCGATGCTGCCGGAGCGTATTTCCAACGATCTCTGCTCGCTGCGCGAAGGCGAGGATCGGCC
Organism: Aliirhizobium wenxiniae; assembly: GCF_019511445.1. Lineage (GTDB taxonomy): Bacteria > Pseudomonadota > Alphaproteobacteria > Rhizobiales > Rhizobiaceae > Neorhizobium > Neorhizobium wenxiniae_A. Next base: position 312,897 of record NZ_JAEUAN010000005.1, on the reverse strand, counting down.
GGCCATGGCCGTGCGCATGACCTTTTCGAAGGAAGGCCGCAAGGCGGGCCACACGTTCCATCGCATCATGATGAAGAGTGCCGCCAAGCTCTCCTACCAGCAGGCACAGGCTGCAATCGACGGCAAGCCGGACGACAAGACCGGGCCGCTGCTCGAACCGATCCTGAAGCCGCTCTGGGACGCCTACCGGATCATGAAGATCGGCCGCGACCGTCGCCAGCCGCTCGAACTCGACATGCCGGAGCGCAAGATCCTGCTCAAGGCCGACGGCACCGTCGATCGGGTCTTCGTGCCGGACCGGCTCGATGCGCACAAGCTCATCGAAGAGATGATGATCCAGGCGAATGTCTGCGCTGCCGAGACGCTGGAAAAGAAGCGCCAAGCGCTGATCTACCGCGCCCATGACGGCCCGTCGCTTGCCAAGCAGGAGACGCTGCGCGAGTTCTTGAACACACTTGGCATCTCCATGGCCAAGGGTGGCAACATGCGCTCCAACTCGTTCAACGGCATCCTGTCACAGGCCCAAGGCACACCGCATCAGGTGATGGTCAACGAGATGGTGCTGCGCTCCCAGAGCCAGGCCGTCTACAGCCCGGACAATATCGGCCATTTCGGCCTCAATCTAATGAAATACGCGCATTTCACCTCGCCGATCCGCCGTTACGCCGACCTGATCGTGCATCGCGCGCTCGTCGGCTCGCTGGGTCTCGGTGAAGGTGGCATCACACGCGAAGAAGAAGCGCAGCTCGACGATATCGCGGCCGAAATCTCGACCTTCGAGCGTCGGGCGATGGCGGCGGAGCGCGATACTGTCAACCGCCTGATTGCCCATCACCTCGCCACCCGTATCGGCGAGGAATTCGAGGGGCGGATTTCCGGCGTCACCAAGGCCGGACTGTTCGTCTCGCTGCCGACCTATGGCGCCGACGGTTTCGTGCCGGTTTCGACGATCGGCAACGACTACTATTTCTACGACGAGGCGCATCAGGCCTTGTCCGGCGAGCGGTCGGGGCTCGGCTATCAGCTCGGCGATACCGTCGATGTACGGTTGAAGAATGCCATTCCGCTTGCCGGCGCACTGCAGTTCGAAATGCTGAGCGAAGGCAAGAAGCTGCCGACCGGAACACGCTCCTTCCACAAGGCGGGACGGCGCAACCGGCCGGGCGGCGGACCGAAAAAACCGGGCACCCGCCCTCCCCGCGGACGCAGGAGATGAGAATGGACGAGCGCGCCGGATCAACCATCAAATATGGCGGTGAAGGCGCGCCCGAGCGTCCCTTGGGACGCTCCATCAAACGCGGCCTTCTCTGCCGCTGCCCAAATTGCGGCGAGGGCCGCCTGTTCCGGGCGTTTCTCAAGCCGGTCGATCATTGCGCCGTCTGCGGCGAAGATTTTACGCCGCAACGCGCCGACGATCTTCCGGCCTATCTCGTCATCGTCGTTGTCGGCCATGTGCTGATGACGGGTTACCTGTTGACCGACATGCTCTGGCGCGTCTCGCCCTTCGTTCACATGGCGATCTGGATACCGCTTGCGGTACTGACCGCGATCGCGACCGTCCAACCGATCAAGGGCGGTGTCATCGGCCTGCAATGGGCCTATAGAATGCATGGTTTCGCAAGCCAGGAACCCGATCGCAGCGATCCTTCCACATGACTTCGACAGACACAGGCTCCGAGGAGCCGGACGAACGCTTCGAGGGGCGTCACCGCGTCCGCACACAGGATGCGGCATGCCTGATCCTCATCGATCGTTCCGGCTCTGCACCCCGGATATTGATGGGGCGTCGGGCGGCCAAACATGTCTTCATGCCGGATGTCTATGTCTTCCCGGGGGGACGCCGCGACCGCCATGACCACGCCCTGCCCTATGGCGGCGATCTCAATCCGCTGGTGATGGAAAAACTGCTGGCCGGCACCTCAGGCCGTATGGGCCCCGCTCGCGCCAGAGCGCTCGCACTCGCAGCACTTCGCGAACTGCGTGAGGAGACGGGTATCAGGCCGGCAGAGGAAACGGGTTTCGATCTCGGTACGCTACGTTATGTCGCGCGGGCCATCACGCCACCGGGAGCCGTTCGCCGCTATGACACGCGCTTCTTTCTGTGCCTTTGCGACGAGACTGTCTTCGACATGTCGCATTTCGGCGATACGGACGAGCTTGAAGACTTGCAATGGCTTGACATTGCAATGGTTTCTGGTCTGAAACTCGCGCGGATCACCCAGACGGTGCTGGAGGACATCAAGAACCTGATGAAGCTCGACCCGTCGATACCTTTTGGAACCCCAGTCCCGTTTTATTCGATGCGTCACGGACGTTTCGTCCAGAGCCGACTGTAAGGAAGAATGAATGTCGCAGCCGACGACCGACGCAAACGGGCATGTGGAACACATCCATTGGCCTTCCCTCATCGCGGCAATTTCTGCGATCAGCGCGGTGGGCATAGCGATAGGACTTGGCCTTCCGCTTCTTTCCATCATCCTTGAAAAGCGCGGCATCCCTTCAACCCTGATCGGCCTCAACGCCGCCATGGCGGGCGTCGCCTCGATGCTGGCGGCGCCTGTCACCACGAAGCTTGCCCATGATTTTGGCGTGGCGCGGACGATGATGTTTGCCGTCGTCGTTGCCTCGATCAGCGGGCTCGGCTTCTATTATGCACAATCCTTCTGGATGTGGTTCCCCTTGCGCTTCGCCTTCCATGGCGCCACGACCACGCTCTTCATCCTGTCGGAATTCTGGATCAACGAGGCGGCCCCTCCCCGTCGCCGCGGCCTGGTGCTCGGTATCTATGCGACCGTGCTTGCGGTCGGCTTCGCGCTCGGCCCCCTGCTTTTTTCCGCACTCGGCAGCGACGGCATCCTTCCTTTCCTTGTGGGCGCTATCATCATTCTGCTGGCGCTTATCCCGATCTTCATCGCGCGGCATGAGAGCCCGGTTCTAAACAGCAAGCCGGACCGACATTTCTTCCACTACATCTTCCTTGTGCCGACGGCGACGGCTGCCGTCTTCGCTTTTGGCGCAGTCTCGGCCGGTGGGCTGTCGCTGTTTCCGATCTACGCCCTGCGCGAGCAATTGCAGGAATCACAGGCGGCCATACTCCTGACCATCATGGGCATCGGCAACATGGCCTTCCAGATCCCGCTCGGCCTCTATTCCGACAGACTGAAAGACCGCCGCCCGCTGCTCGCGGCCATGGCCATTCTGGGTGTCCTCGGGTCGCTGGCCTTGCCGATGCTGATCCACAACTGGATCTTGATGGCGGTCGTGCTGTTTTTCTGGGGTGGCTGCGTCTCCGGCCTCTACACGGTCGGCCTCGCGCATCTGGGGGCGCGACTCAGCGGGGCGGATCTTGCCGCAGCCAATGCGGCCTTCATTTTCTGTTATGCAGTCGGAACCGTTGTCGGCCCGCAAGGCATCGGGGCTGCCATGGATGTCGTCGGAAACGACGGTTATGCTTGGGCGCTGGCCTCATTCTTCGGCTTTTACGTGCTTATTGCCCTGTGCCGCACGCTTTTCCATTCAAAACAGAGTTGACTTTTGGCGCGCGATTTGTAATTTCGCGCCAGATTTAGCTGGGGCGCACGCTGCGCCAACGGCTTCCTATTTTCTAGAGGCAGAACAACCATGGCGAAAGCTACGACCATCAAGATTAAGCTGTTGTCGACGGCTGACACCGGTTTCTTCTACGTCACGACGAAGAACAGCCGTACGTTCACGGACAAGATGACCAAGACCAAGTACGACCCGGTTGCCAAGAAGCACGTTGAATTCAAGGAAACCAAGATCAAGTAAGACTTGATCGAAGGGTTTGAACAAGGCGCCGACCATCAGGTCAGGCGCCTTTTCTTTTGCCCGATTGCCTGCCGGTTACTCCACTGATGCAGAGACGAAAAAACGCCGCATCCCATCGGGAGCGGCGTTTTGAATTTGGGGGTCGACCAGCCTGCAATAACGGCACGAGGAACCGCATTGATATGCCTGCCGGTCGACCGACCCCACGACCCAGGAGATGCGGCGGACCTGAGCATCATGGGGTATGGCAGTGCCACTTGAGGCACATGGTTGTCGTTGGCTTCAAAATTGCGCAAAGGAAAAAGAAAATCAATAGATTCTTAACTGGCCGGAAAAAATGGCTTTGCTATTGGTTAAAATTTGCATCTTCCGGCGACCCCCAACTTAACATTCATCAATGACAGCGAAGTAAAGCAGGCAAAACGATCAGCATCTTTTCTTTGCGGCGACAACCATCACGGAATTAATTCCGCAAAAATTGGGGACACGGCACAATCATCCGTGGAATTGCAACGATCTAAACTCGGATATCCTTAAGACGCCTCATCCTCGCCCGGATTTTAACACTCCGGAAACCGAGAAAGAGCCTGCTGAATTTTGGCTCGGCAGATCGCAACCAAGCATTGCCGCAATGCCACAAAACTGTGATTAATCCAGTCGGCAAAGCCCAATCACCGCTCCAAACCATGGAACGAGATCAAACCCTTACGAAAACCCCGCTGCAGTGCGAGATCGCCTCAAACCGATTCGCGGTCAGGCCGCGTTGGCGACAACGCGGTTCCTGCCTTCGGCCTTTGCCTTGTACAATGCCTGGTCGGCCTGCTTGAGCAATTGCTCCGGCGTATCGGCATCTCCAGTGCTGCAGGAAAGCCCGAAAGAAGCCGTCAGGCTGATCGCGGTGCCTGCGCTTTTCAGCACGAAAGGGGTCTTTTCAATAATGGCGCGCAAACGCTCGGCGACAGCTGCCGCTGCAGCCGCATCCGTATCGGGCATCACCACGACAAACTCTTCGCCACCATAACGGCACGCAAGATCAGCGCCCCGAACGGTTGACCGGATACGGGTTGAAAACTCACGCAACACCTCGTCACCGGCATCGTGGCCATAGGTGTCATTCACCTGCTTGAAGCGATCGATATCCATGAGGCAGATCGACAAAGGCCGGGATCGCACTGCGGCACGCGTGAACAGAACTTTCAGATGGTTATCGAGATATCGACGGTTGTTGAGGCCGGTCAGCGCATCGGTGACGGCAAGCTCGATCGTATGTTTGACGCTCATCCGCAGGCGGTCGTTGTAACGCTTTCGCTTGATCTGGGTGAGTGTGCGCGCCAGCAATTCATTCGGATCGATGGGACGAACGATATAATCGTTGACGCCAAGGTCGAGCGCACGAACGATCATGTCCTCGGCGCCGACTTCTGCTGCCAAGAGGATCGGTAGGAACCGCGTCCTTTCCAGCGAACGGAGCTGCGAGCACAGGCGCAATGGGTCATAGTCGTCGAAATTCGCGTTGACGATGACAAGATCGAAATTGTTTTCGGCCGCTTCGAAAATTGCAGCCTGCGGATCGGACATCGCAACGATATTGCAGACAGGCTTCAGCGCCCTGACGATGCGCTCCTGCGAGCTTGCCCGACCATCGACGAGCAGAACCTGACCGATATCGTCACGGCCATCCACACCCTTCAGCATGTCTTCCATGACAAGGCTATGGGCCGTGTCGGCGCGAATGCGCAATTCATCGCTCAGCGCCTTGAGGCGCACGAGGCTGCGAACGCGGGAAATCAGCTGAACGTCATTGACCGGCTTGGTCAGGAAATCGTCGGCACCGGCTTTCAGGCCGCGGACGCGGTCTGAAGGCTGATCCAGAGCCGTTACCATGACGACTGGGATATGAGCCGTTTTCGGATTGGCCTTCAGGCGCTCGCATACTTCGAAACCATCGATGCCGGGCATCATGATATCGAGCAGGATCAGGTCGAGATGGGTATTTTCGCAGATCGCCAGTGCCTTGTAGCCGTCATCGGCCGTCAGGACGTCGAAATATTCCGCCAGAAGACGCGCTTCGAGAAGCTTCACATTTGCCGGGATGTCATCGACCACAAGTATCCGCGCTGTCATGCCCATGCTCCCCGCATCATGCGTCGCCGAGATAAGTCTTGATCGTTTCGATAAACTTCGGCACCGAGATCGGTTTTGAGACATAGGCCTCGCAGCCGCCCTGGCGGATGCGCTCCTCGTCTCCCTTCATCGCGAATGCCGTAACCGCGATGACAGGGATGACGTGCAGTTCATTGTCTTCCTTCAGCCACTTGGTGACTTCAAGGCCGGAAACTTCCGGAAGCTGGATATCCATCAGGATAAGATCGGGACGGTGTTTGCGAGCCAGATCAAGCGCTTCCATGCCGTTTCGAGTCTGGATCGTTTCATATCCGGATGCTTCGATCAGATCGCGGAAGAGCTTCATGTTCAGCTCGTTGTCTTCGACAATCATGACCCGTTTGGGCATTGCGATCCATTCCTCAAATCGCGCCTTCAAAAGCGTATCTTCGATATATAAGCTTCAAAATGGCCGATTCCATTGAGCTCTGTTTCGCCAAGGTTAAGGCCATTTGGTTGAGAAGAGGTAACTCCCGAAAAATGCCGGCAAAAACGACAGCACAGGACGCGAAACGTATCGAAGCGGAGAAGACGGCTGCTGCCGTGCTCGCATGGATGGCGGGAGAGCCCGATATGCTGCAGCGTTTTCTTGCGCTGTCAGGCGTGGCACCTGACCAGATACGGTCGGCCATTTCGGACCCCGGCTTTCTGGCCGGCATGATCGATTTCGTGATGGGCCACGAGCCGACGCTGCTGGCCTTCTGCGAGGCGACGGACACCAAGCCGGAGACGGTAATTGCCGCGCATAACCATTATTCCGGTCCCTATTTCGGACCTGGAGACTATTGATCATGAGAGAAATCCTAGACCTTTCACATCTCAGCCTGAAAGACCGGCCGCTTATCGTCTGCGACGTGGATGACGTGGTCCTGCAATTCTTCGCGCCTTTCGAAGACTATCTGAAAAGAGATGGACTGGAGCTGCTGCCGCGCTCATTCCGGCTCACCGGCAATATCGTTTCGGTCGGCACGGAGATTGCCATCGAAGACCTCGCCGTCAAACAGCTGATCGGCTCCTTCTTCGAGAGCCAAGAAGAATGGCAAACACCCTTCGATCTGGCTCTCGACACGCTCAATGCGCTCGGGGCGGAAGCGGATGTGCTGTTCCTCACCGCAATGCCGCCACGCTATAGCGAGCCGCGCCGTCGCCTGCTTGACCGCCTCGGCTTCGACTTCCCGCTTGTCGCAACGGAAGAACCGAAAGGGCCGGTGATGCGTCGCATCCACGGCGAACGCCCCCTGCCCTCGGTCTTTATCGACGACATGGCGCATAACCTTCACTCGGTGCGGGATCATGTCGACAACTGCCTCGTGCTGCACATGATGCCGGATTCCCCGCTGCATCTTCTGGCGCCAAAACCGGATGACGGCATTGTTCGAGCGATGGGATGGGCGCAGGCAGGAGATCTCATTCGCACGCATATCAGCCAATCTTAAGGCTTCGCATCAGGCAGGTTTGCAGCGTGAACAAATGAATGTGGACGGCCGTCGGCACTCTTGAGTGTCGCCCGAATGCGGCTTATCGTGCCGATGTTCAATCTTTGTTCCTGACATGACATCTTCTGTCGATCCACTAACCGGTTTCTGTCGCGACTGCCTTGCCGAGCAGAAGGTCGAAACGCGCCGTTGTCGCAAATGCGGCTCGCCGCGTCTCCTTTATCACCGTGAACTCTACGACCTGACGCTGGCGCATATTGATTGCGACGCCTTTTATGCGACGATCGAAAAGCGGGATAATCCGGAGCTTGCCGACAAGCCGGTTATCATCGGTGGCGGCAAGCGCGGTGTCGTATCCACGGCCTGTTACATAGCGCGCATCAGCGGTGTCAGATCGGCCATGCCGATGTTCAAGGCACTGGAACTCTGCCCCAATGCCGTCGTGATCCGGCCAGACATGGAGAAATATGTCAGTGTCGGCCGGCAGGTGCGGGAGATGATGATGGAGCTTACGCCGCTCGTCCAACCTCTGTCGATCGATGAGGCGTTTCTCGAACTGGCCGGCACCGAACGCCTGCACCGCGATCCACCGGCGCGTATCCTCGCCAGGTTCGCGCGGCGCGTCGAAAGCGAACTCGGGATTTCGATTTCCATCGGCCTTTCCTATTGCAAGTTCCTCGCCAAGGTCGCGTCCGACCTGCAGAAGCCGCGCGGCTTTTCCGTCATTGGCGAGGCAGAAGCCAAAGACTTTCTCGCCCCCCGCCCCGTCACCACGATCTGGGGTGTCGGCAAGGCTTTCAACAGCACGCTTGAGGCCGACGGCATCAGAACGATCGGCCAGTTGCAGCAGATGGAGGAAAGCGACCTGATGCGCCGCTACGGCTCCATGGGGCAGCGCCTCTACCGGTTGGCGCGCGGCATGGATGAACGTGAAGTCCATACCAATGACGAAGCCAAAAGCGTTTCCGCCGAAACAACCTTCTTCGATGACATTTCCCGCCACGACGACCTGGTGCCGATACTGCGGCGGCTGTCTGAAAAAGTTTCGGCGCGATTGAAGAAACATGAGATTGCCGGCCACACGGTCGTGCTCAAGATGAAGACCGCCGATTTCAAGAGCCGGACGCGCAACAAGCGGCTGGAGGATCCCACCCAGCTTGCCGACAGGATTTTCCGCACCGGCCTTTCGCTGATGGAGAAGGAAACGGACGGCACGAAGTTTCGTCTTCTCGGCATAGGGGTGGCCGATCTTTGCGATCCGGCGCTTGCCGATCCGCCGGATCTGGTGGACCAACAGGCAGGAAGGCGGGCCGCTGCAGAGGCGGCCATGGACAAGCTCCGCAACAAGTTCGGCAAGGCAGCGGTCGAGACCGGATATACGTTTGGCGAAAAGCGTCGATAGACCTGTTGCGGCGTCTTCAGAATTTGTTTCGAAATCGCAGGAACGTGATGATTTGACACGATCCCGCCACTTTTCAGAAAATTTTCATTAAGTTTAACACGCTAAATTGCGGGCCATTGTAATGCGTAAGAGGTCTTCATGTTGCGTGGCGTTTTGTTCAGCCTCGGACTCCTGTCCGGGACCATCCTTTCTCAGTCTGCTTTTGCCGACACCGCAACACTTCAGATCATCGTTTCGAAAGACCAGCAGTCGATGACGGTCTATGACGGCGAAAAGGTCGTCACGACTTCGAAGGTCTCCACCGGCAAGGCGGGGCACACCACGCCGAGCGGCATCTTCTCCATTCTCGAGAAGCGCAAGTATCACGAATCCAACATCTATTCGAACGCGCCCATGCCCTTCATGCAGCGCCTGACATGGTCCGGCATCGCGCTTCACGAGGGTAACGTGCCGAACTACCCGGCATCGCATGGCTGCGTTCGTATTCCGACGGGTACCGCCAAAGCAATCTACGACATGACCGAGCGCGGCGTGCATGTGGTGATTTCCGATGCACCGGTGAAGCCGGTCAAAATCGACAACGCCAATCTCTTCGTACCGCTGAAGCGTCTGCCTTCGGAGCCCCTGTTTCCGAATACAGATCTGCGCCCGACCGCGATGAAGAAGGCCGCGGACGGATCTTACGATGTGGCGATGGCCGGCACGGATCCGATGCCGACCGGCTCACTGCAGGCGGTTGTTCCCGAAGATGCCGCACCCTTACGCATCCTCATCCATCGCCGCGGTGCGCGCGAGACCATGCTCGATGTCCAGACCCATCTGACGGATCTCGGCTTCGATGCAGGCGTTGCGGACGGCATTGCAGGCCCGATGACACGCGAAGCGATCGCCGGCTACAAGCGGTGGAAGGGCCTTCCGAGCGGCGGGACGCTGATCAGCAAGGAATTCCTCGCTGCGCTTTATAATTCTGCGGGAGAAAATGCACCTCCGGCCGGGCAGATCCTGGTGCGCCGCAATTTCGAGCCGCTGTTCGAAGCGCCGATCGGCATCAAGGACCCGGAACAGGCGCTCGGCACGCATTTCTTCACCGCAGACCACCTTGAGCGGAATGCGGAGACGGCGGAATGGCATGCCGTCACGTTGAAGAACGAAATGACCGAGGACGAGATGAAGCAGCTCGGCATCGACAAACCGAGCGATGCCAACCTGCCGAATGCGGCGGTAGCGGCGCTTGATCGTCTCGATATTTCGAAAGAGGTGCGCGAACGGATCGGCGAACTGATGACAAATGGCACGTCGCTGACGATAACCGACCAGGGCCTTGGCCCTGAGACCGGCAAGGGTACCGACTTCGTGACGCTGACCCGTTCCCAGGCGAATATTGCCCAGGCAGGCCTGAACCAGAGCCAACCGAAGCCTGTGCGCCGTTCGAAAAGAGATTCATATATCGGCGGTATCGGTCTGTATTAATTGGAGAAAATCGGCTCTCCGCAAGTGCGATAGCCATCGAAACTTGCTTAGACACACCGCATCGCAGCCAAGAAGTTGCGATGCGAATGTTCGTCAAGGCGGCACATAGACGAAAGTCGAACAACAAAGCTTTCACCACGTCACATTGCGACCATGTTCGATTTCTACCTAGGCGACATGGAAGTACCCCCGAAACTCGTGTCCCCCACGTGTTACGCTTCCATCAGTGCTGGACGGTTATGTGTTGTTTTTCTTCCATGACCGTCCTCCGGGGAGGATGGGCCTTCAAGGCGTTCATCCATCGGCGATGACGTTTCCGTACGGATCGCGAAGAGCAAATTATCCATTGATATATCTGCTAATTGATCGCAGTTCGGCTACCGATATAAGCGAGCGACAAGAATTTGTTTTTCTACTCATTAAGGCACACGCACAGATACCGGGGTGCCTCATGACCGTTGCGATGGATCGATGAACGGTGTCGCTTTCTTCCTTGGCGTAAATTTCGTCGTCGCAGTCTGTTTCAGCGCGGTCTTTGCCGTTGTTGCCACTCGCAGCCGATCTCGCCGGGCGGCCCTCTGGTTTGCTGCCGGGTTCGGCATTGCATCGCTATCAGCGCTCTGTGAGCTTCTGGTCGCCTATGCGAGCAATTCGAAAATCTGGGCGCTGGGCGCTTTCGCGACAGTTCTGATCGGCATGATGCTGCTCAGGGTCGGTATCGGGCATCTCTACGGTCGGCAGCTCGACAAACGCATCGCGACGTTCTTCATCGCTGCAAGCATCACGCTGAGTTATGTGATCTATGACCTGCCGCGTGGAACGCCGCTGCAGGCATTTTCCTACCAGAGCCCGTTTGCGGTCGTAATTCTCGATAGCGCATTCGTCGTACTTTCATCCCGCGGGCGGCAGATGATCGACCGCTTTCTCGGCATCCTGATGATGATCACCGGCCTGCATTTCTTCGCCAAGGCGGGTCTCGCGATATTCGTCGGGTCCGGCACAATCGCAAAGGACTATATCCACACCAACTATGCGCTGATCTCTCAAAGCGCGACAGCCATCCTCGTCGTCGCCGTGGGGCTCACTCTGCTTGCTGCGCTCGTGCTCGAGATCATGGCGGATCAGAGAAGTGAATCAGAGAGAGACACGCTTTCGGCACTCGCCAACAGACGCGGGTTCGATCGGCAAGTTCAAGTCTTTCTGGACAAAGCACCGAATGGCAACCACGCCGTGATCCTCTGCGACCTCGACCATTTCAAGCGTATCAACGACACCTATGGGCATCATGTCGGAGATCTGGTGATCAAAGGTTTTGGTCAGCTGATGAATGATAGCGCGCCCAAGAGAGCGGCACTCGGGCGTATCGGCGGCGAGGAATTCGCAATTTTCCTGCCGGAAACCGAAATCGGCTCCGCGGTTCTCTTTGCACAGGCTTTGCGCGGTGCGGCAATGACCCTGCCGGACCTTCCCGAAAGCCTGACCGTCACGGCGAGTTTCGGCGTCTCTCCCCTGGCAACGGTCGGCGGATTGGCCGAGGCTTATCGACAGGCAGACCTGGCGCTCTATAGCGCGAAGAATGCCGGCCGAAATCAGGTCAAGCTGGCCAGCGACAATCATCCCGAGGCTGGTGAAACTCGTGGGGAAACCCACCTGTAAAGTCTACCATAACTCCGAGAAGTCACGCGGGCGACACAACCTGTTACTGGACGAGTTCGACATCCAGCACGCCAGGAGCAGCCTTCAGCGCAGCGGCCATTTCCGGCGACAGGCGATATCTCTGCGTCAGTTCCACCTCGATCTCGCGGCGGCCGTCTTCCTTGATGACGATGAAATAAACCAGCCCCTCACCGCGCATGTTCAGGTGATTGGCGACCGTCTTCAGGGGGCCTGAATCGCGGACAAAGACGCGCAGCGCCTTCTGCATGCGGATCGACTGCTCTTCCAGCGACTGGGCTGTCTGGATGCGCAGGCCAATGCCCTCCGGCCGCTCGTCGGCCTGAACGGTGATGACCAGAGATTTTCCGGGTTCCAGCAGATCGCGATATTGCGCCAGCGCCTCGGAAAACAGCACGGCTTCGAACTGGCCGGATGAATCCGAAAAGGTGATGATGCCCATCTTGTTGCCGGTCTTGGTCTTGCGTTCCTGACGACCGGTCACCGTGCCGGCAAGACGGCCGGCGGTCGCCCCCTGGCGGACGGAGGTGGCGAAATCGGCAAAGGTCTGCACTCGGAGCTTCGACAGGACATCCTTGTAGGTATCGAGCGGGTGGGCCGACAGATAGAAGCCCAGAACCTGATATTCGCGCATCAGCATTTCCGACGGCATCCAGGGATTGAATGTCGGCAGGATGAGCTTTTCCGGGCCACTGCTGGAGCCTGAGCCGAAGAAATCGGACTGGCCCGAGATCTTTTCTCCCTGGGCGCGCTGCATATAACCGATGATCCGGTCAAGGCCGGCGATCAACTGGGCGCGGTCATGGCCGAAGCAATCGAAAGCACCGGCGGAGATCAGGCTTTCCAGAACGCGGCGGTTGACCTGCTTGGGATCGACCCGCATGCAGAAATCCTCGATGCCGGCGAAAGGCTTGTCACCGCGGACTTCGGTGATGTGCTCGACGGCCGATTCACCGACACCCTTGATGGCGGCAAGCGCGTAGTAGATCCTCGCCTCGCCCGTTTCGAAATGACGGAACGAGGTCTGGACCGACGGCGGAAAAACCTTGATGCCGAGGCGACCGGCATCCTCGCGGAAATCGTTAAGCTTTTCCGAGTTGCCCATATCGTAGGTCATGGTCGCGGCGAGGAACTCGACCGGATAATGCGCCTTCATATAGGCCGTCTGGTAAGAGACGATGGCGTAGGCCGCGGCGTGGGACTTGTTGAAGCCGTAGTTGGCGAACTTGGCGAGCAGTTCGAAGATGTTCTTCGCCTGCGGCTTGGAGACGCCATTCTTGACGGCGCCGTCAACAAAACGCTCGCTCTGCTTGTCCATCTCCTCCTTGATTTTCTTACCCATGGCGCGGCGCAGAAGGTCGGCTTCGCCGAGCGAATAGCCCGACAGAACCTGAGCGATCTGCATGACCTGCTCCTGGTAGACGATAACGCCCTGGGTTTCCTTCAGCAGATAGTCGATCGACGGGTGAACGGATTCGATCTCTTCTTCGCCATGCTTGCGGGCGTTGTAGGTCGGGATGTTTTCCATCGGACCCGGACGATAGAGCGCCACAAGCGCAATGATGTCCTCGATACAGTCGGGTTTCATGCCGATCAGCGCCTTGCGCATGCCGGCACTTTCCACCTGGAACACGCCGACCGTTTCGCCGCGCGACAGCATTTCATAGGTCAGCTTGTCGTCGAGCGGGATCTTTGCCAGATCGACATGGATGTCACGTTTGCGGCAGAAATCCACGGCCGTCTTCAAGACGGTCAGTGTTTTCAGGCCGAGAAAGTCGAATTTGACGAGACCGGCCTGCTCGACCCATTTCATGTTGAACTGGGTGACCGGCATGTCCGAGCGCGGGTCTCGATACATCGGCACCAGTTTCGACAGCGGACGGTCGCCGATGACGATGCCGGCGGCGTGGGTCGAGGCGTGGCGGTAAAGGCCCTCGATCTTCTGGGCGATATCGAGAAGACGGCCGACGACCGGCTCCTTGTCCACCTCTTCCTGGAATTTCGGCTCTTCTTCGATCGCCTTGGAGAGCGGCGTCGGGTTCGCCGGGTTGTTGGGCACCAGCTTGCAGATGCGGTCGACCTGACCATAGGGCATTTCGAGCACGCGACCGACGTCGCGCAAAGCGGCACGGGCCTGCAGCGAACCGAAGGTGATGATCTGCGCCACCTGCTCGCGGCCATATTTGCGCTGCACATAGCGGATCACCTCTTCACGGCGATCCTGGCAGAAGTCGATATCAAAGTCGGGCATCGAGACGCGTTCCGGATTGAGGAAGCGTTCGAACAGAAGCGAAAACCGCAGCGGGTCGACGTCGGTAATGGTCAGCGCATAGGCGACCAGCGAACCCGCGCCGGAACCACGGCCGGGACCGACCGGGATATTGTGCTGCTTGGCCCATTTGATGAAGTCGGCAACGATGAGGAAGTAGCCCGGAAACTTCATGCGCTCGATAATCGAAAGCTCGAAGTCCAGACGCTCGCGGTAGTCCTTCTCGGTGAAGCCGGCACTAAGCCCAAGTTCCTCAAGGCGATGATCGAGGCCCTCGACCGCCTGGCGACGCAGCTCGGCCGCTTCCTTGCGCTCATCTTCTTCCGGATGATCGCTGACACCGGTGAAGCGCGGCAAGATGGGGTTGCGCGTCTTCAGAATGAAGGAGCAGCGGCGGGCGATCTCGACGGTATTTTCCAGCGCTTCCGGCAGATCGGCGAAAAGCTTGGCCATTTCAGCGCGGCTTTTCAGGTAATGATCCGGCGTCAGGCGAAAACGGCTATCGTCCGAAACGATGGCGCCATGGGCAACCGCCATGAGCGCATCATGCGCATCGTAATCGCCCTTGGTCGGGAAATAGGCCTCGTTGGTTGCAACCAGCGGAACGTCATGTTCGTAGGCCAGATCGACCATGCGATGCTCGTGACGTCGGTCATAGGAACCATGTCTCTGCAGTTCGAGATAGAGCCGGTCGCCAAAGAGATTTTTCAGACGCGAGAGCCTCTGGACCGCAATCGCTGGATGCCCTTCACGGATCGCCCTGTCCACCGGACCGGATGCCGCGCCGGTCAATGCGATCAGACCGGCTGTGCCCAGCTCGTCCAGCCAGGAGGCGCAGATATGTGTTTCGCTTACTCCCTCGCCGCCGAGATAGGCGCGGCTGACGAGATCGACCAGTCGCTCATAGCCTTCGGCATTTGCGGCGAGAAGAACGATTGCCGGCAGCTTGGTAAGCTGATTGCCACGACGATCCTCTTCCTGATCCTGCATGTCGATCGACAGCTGACAGCCAATGATAGGCTGAATGCCATCACCGGTCGCCTTCTGGGCGAATTCGAGCGCGACGAAGAGGTTGTTGGTGTCGGTTATGGCAATCGCGGGCTGATTGTCCGCGACGGCCTTGCCCAAGACTTTCTTGAGCGGAAGAGCGCCTTCAAGCAGGGAAAAGGCCGAATGCAGGCGCAGGTGGACGAATTGCGGGGTCTCCCCGAGGATTTCGTCTGTCGATCCTGTCTTTGCCTGTTCCGCCATATCCGTCGCCGTACCTGTGATTCAATCGCTCTATTTTCAAGTGCGCGACGGCTCAAGTCCAGTTTTGAATTCACCGCTCAACGGTTTTCGGCGGCGCATTGCAGAGGCAGCGGCGCCCGGCGCGGGCGCCGAAGCAGGTCACATGGCAATCATCAGCATCGATAGCGTAGCGACGAAGGTTGCGATGGATGCGAAAGCGGCAATATCACGAAGAAGGTCAGTCATCGTTGTCTCCCGTGTTCGTTATGTTTTTAATTTGTTCTCTTTTTGTACGAGAGTCAACAATAGAACAAACAGGAAACGAATTTTGCGCCATATCCCCGGCCCGATAGTGAACAAAATCCTAACGGCAGATGGACAGAAAGACGGAGTCCCCCCTTGGTGCGTTTGGCTTTTTCGTTTCGGCCGGGACACGTCGGGTGCCTCGAATTGAATTTTTATAAATGACACACGCCGTGTCCCGTTCGGTGTGTTTTTCCGCGCAACTCCGGTCCGTCTGCGGCGATCCGGACCTATGCTCTTGCGAGCTGCCGGACCGATATGTGTGCGACACACGCACATCCCCTGCGATGAGGAGAGGCAGACCATTTTCTGCGCGGCCCCGGACGGTCCGCCTGCATAAGGGCAGCCTATCCGATCACCGGTCCCGCCTCGCCGGTTATGCGGACCGGTGTAGCCGAAGCGAACGCGGGCATTGTAGGCACGGGATTTGAGGGCGGGGATGAAGAAGTCGCTAAGTGATTGATTTGGCGTCCATGACCTGCAGGAATATGCACGGCTATCATCCAGGCATGGCTGGATATTTGACGCACAGATTAAACGTGATACATTTATGGACATGATCATCACTTATGATGAGATCAAACGGCGAACCAATATCAACAGGCATTTTGGCCTGGATTTTGCCGACCTCGATATGGACTTCTTCGAAGGTTCGACCGTCTATCCAGCGAAAAATGGGCGTCTTGCTGCAATTGGTATCTTTCGCGGACAGATCGTCATTGTCGTGATCTTCAAGCCACTCGGCTCAGAGGCCATTTCCGTCATCTCTATGCGGCCAGCCAGCAGAAATGAAAGGGCAAGATATGGCACCTAAATTCTCGATGAAACGCCGTTTAAGCGATCATGAGGAAGCGGAAATTCAAAGCTCCATCCTGTCGGACCCCGACAATCCAGAGCTTACCGAGGAGCAGCTATCACAGGGGAGACCGTTCCGTGAAGCGCTGCCGGATCTGGCTGCAAGCATCGATCGAGCGAGGAAACGGGGCCGCCCTCCTGTCGACAATCCCAGACAGCAGATTTCGGTTCGCCTCGACCCCGACATCATCGCCCACTACAAGGCGACCGGTAAAGGATGGCAAAGCCGCCTGAACGACGATCTGAGAAAAGCAGCCAAGCTTTAGGGTCAAAACTCAACCAGTCGGCGTGGAGAGCCTTAAAACTCCACCACCTTGCCGCCTTCCAGCGTAACGCGACGGTCCATCCGGGCGGCGAGTTCGTGGTTGTGGGTGGCGATCAGGGCTGCAAGGCCGGACTGGCGCACCAGAGCCTCAAGCGCATCGAAGACATAAGATGCAGTCTTCGGATCGAGATTGCCGGTCGGTTCGTCAGCCAGCAACAGGCGGGGCGCATTGGCAACGGCGCGGGCGATAGCGACACGCTGCTGCTCGCCGCCGGAGAGTTCGGCCGGGCGATGTTCGGCACGGTGGCCGATGCGCATGTAATCGAGAAGCTGAGCCGCCCTCTCCTTCGCCTCGGCCTTGGACAGGCCGCCGATCAGTTGCGGCATCATGATGTTTTCCACCGCCGAAAACTCCGGCAGGAGATGGTGGAACTGATAGACGAAGCCGATTTCAGCCCGACGGATGGCGGTGCGCTGGTCGTCAGGAAGATCGTTGCAGGATCTTCCACCGACGAACACGTCTCCCGCATCGGGGTGTTCCAGAAGGCCGGCCAGATGCAGGAGTGTCGACTTGCCGGTACCGGATGGGGCGACAAGCGCGACGATCTCACCGCTCACCAGTTCGAAATCAGCGCCTTTCAGAATGGAAAGCGTCGTTTCTCCCTGGCCATAATGGCGTTCGACATTGGCAAGCTTCAGTACGGATTTGCGAGGTGCCATGAGGTGATGGGATCCTATTCGTAGCGAAGCGCCTGGACAGGATCGAGCCTGGAGGCCCGCCATGCCGGGAAAATGGTGGCGATGAAGGATAGCGTCAGCGCCATGGCGACAACGGAAACGGTTTCGCTGACGCTCATTTCAGCGGGCAGTTCGCTGAGGAAATAGAGCTCAGGGTTGAACAGGACCGTGCCCGAAAGCCAGGAGAAGAACTGCCGGATGCTTTCGATATTGAGGCAGACGACGACACCCAGCGCCACGCCCGCAAGCGTGCCGACCAATCCGATCGCAGCCCCGGTCATGAAGAAGATGCGCATGATCGCGCCGGAACTTGCGCCCATGGTGCGCAGGATGGCGATGTCGGAGCCCTTGTCCTTTACCAGCATGATGAGGCCGGAAATGATGTTCAGAGCGGCGACCAGCACGATCAGCGTCAGGATCATGAACATGACGTTGCGTTCGACCTGAAGCGCCGAGAAGAAGGTCTGGTTGCGCTGGCGCCAATCGGTGATGAAGATCTGGCGGCCGGCGGCTTCCTCGATCTTCGGGCGCAGTTGATCAACGGCTTCAGGATCGTTGATGAAAAGCTCGATCGACTGGACGATGCCTTCAGCATTGAAATAGAGCTGCGATTCCTCGAGCGGCATGTAGATGATCGTCGCGTCGTATTCCGACATGCCGATTTCGAATATACCCGAAATCGTGTAGGATTTGACGCGCGGATTGACGCCCATCGGCGTCACGTCGCCTTCCGGCGAGATGAGCGTGATCTGGTCACCGGCATTCAGCCCTAACTGTGCGGCAAGCCTGGAGCCGACCAGAACGCCCTGCCCCGAGGCGAAACCGACGATATCGCCCTGCTTGATATTGCCCGCGACTTCGGTGAGCTTTTCCAGATCTTCGGCGCGAACGCCGCGGACCAGAGCACCGGAACCCGCACCACCGCGGCCGGAGGCGAGCGTCTGGCCCTCGACCAGCGGCAGGGCCATCCTGACGCCGGGAACGGCCGAGAATTTCTTCGTCAGCTCGGCATAGTCGTTCAACGGCGTATCGACCGGCTGGACGATCATGTGACCGTTGATGCCGAGGATGCGGGAGATAAGTTCGGTGCGAAAACCGTTCATTACCGCCATGACGATGATGAGGGTCGCGACCCCCAGCATGATGCCGATGAAGGAAAAGCCGGCGATGACCGAGATATAGGCTTCCTTGCGGCGCGAGCGCAGGTAACGCCAGGCGACCATGCGCTCGAAGCCTGAAAAGGCGCCGGCACTCGGGACCTTCTCGACCTTCTGCTTTTCCTCAACCGCCGCGGCACTCGCCATTCACGTTTCCTCGTCTTGATCGGTGTGGATTGAACCTTTCACGGCTTCATCCACACCCAATTCCTTCATCCGGCCGGAAACCCGAACGGTAGTGTTATCAGCCGGTTACCCGGTTGAGTGCGGCCTCAAACGTCATCACTTCGCGCGCACCGGTCTTGCGGTCCTTCACTTCGACCTCGCCAACAGCCGCAGAGCGCGGGCCGACGATGATCTGGACCGGCACGCCGATCAGATCGGCGGTGGCGAACTTGGTGCCGGCGCGATCGTCCGTGTCGTCGTAAAGCACATCCTTGCCGGCATTGCCGAGCGTAGCGTAGAGCTTTTCCGACAGCTGGTCGCAGGCGGCGTCGCCCGGCTTCATGTTGATCACCACGACATCGAAGGGGGCAACCGATTCGGGCCAGATGATGCCATTTTCATCATGCGATGCTTCGATGATGGCGGGAACAAGGCGGGTCGGGCCAATGCCGTAGGATCCCATGTGGACAGGATGTTCCTTGCCGTCCGGACCCTGAACCTTGGCGCCCATCGGCTCGGAATATTTTGTGCCGAAATAGAAGATATGGCCGACCTCGATGCCGCGGGCGGACAGGCGGTCGCCGTCCGGGATGGCGTTGAAGGCTGCCTCGTCATGCATTTCGGACGTTGCGGCATAGACCGAGGTCCATTTGTCGAAGATCGCCTGCAGGCCTGCGACATCATCGAAATCTGTGTTTTCGGCCGGAATGTCGAAATCGGTGAAGGCCTTGTGGCTGAAGACTTCCGATTCGCCGGTATCGGCCAGAATGATGAATTCGTGGCTGTGGTTGCCACCGATCGGGCCGGTATCGGCACGCATCGGGATGGCGCGCATGCCGAGCCGCGCGAAGGTGCGCAGGTAGGCGACGAACATCTTGTTATAGGAATGGATCGCGTCTTCGCGGGTCATGTCGAAGGAATAGGCATCCTTCATCAGGAATTCGCGCGAGCGCATGGTGCCGAAGCGCGGGCGGATCTCGTCACGGAACTTCAGCTGGATATGATAGAGGTTGAGCGGCAGGCTCTTGTAGGATTTGACATAGGAGCGGAAAATATCCGTGACCATTTCCTCATTGGTCGGGCCGTAGAGCATCGGGCGCTCCTGACGGTCCTGGATGCGCAGCATTTCCTTGCCATAGGCCTCGTAACGGCCGCTTTCCTGCCAGAGTTCGGCGGATTGCAGTGTCGGCATGATGAGTTCGATAGCACCGGCGCGGTTCTGCTCCTCGCGGACGATAGCGTTGACCTTGTCCAGCACCTTCTTGCCGAGCGGCAGCCAGGAATAGATGCCCTGGCTCTGCTGGCGGATCATGCCCGCACGCAGCATCAGGCGGTGGGAAACGATTTCCGCTTCCTTGGGATTTTCCTTCAGGATGGGCATAAAATAGCGGGACAGGCGCATGGTGATTTCCGACTTTTGCTTGGCCTTCCGCATCACGCAGGAATCGGCCGAATTGAAGACCATTTGCGTGGCTTATTACCGGTTCCCCGCGTTTAAGAAAACCCAGCTACAGGTGAAAAGGTGGTGGATGAGCGAAGCGGCAAATCGCTCAAGACGAGCTAAAAATGTGTTTTTGATGAAAGCCAGGGTGCGACAAATGCGCCAAAGGCAATTTTTTCCACACGTGTCACAAAAATACAAAAAAAGAGGATGACAAAGCCCAACCTATGAGCTAGTTTCAGCCCATAAAACAGGCATGAAGTTCAAATTCTTGCCAATCGCGGTAAAGTCTTGGGAGGATCAGATCTTAGGCGCGCTCGACGCTGCCCCGGCAACGGTTAGGATCACGCGAAACTAAAAAACAAGGCTTCAACGCCTTGTTTTTTTTTGCCTTTCGGCAGCCTGGAATGACGAAACCTCCTCATCTGAGAGTTACCACCGTACCCTGGTATCTATTGCGGGAAGCGCGGCACGATATCGGGGATGCTGCCGATACCAAAGCCGAAATAGACCGACGCCAGATGATAGGCCAGATAGATCGCTGCCGAGATCAGCGTGGTGAGCAGGATCACTCGTCCGCCGCGGAATTTTGCCGGGGCACTTTCCACCGTTCCGAGCGTCACCTCTCCTTCCTCGTGCTGGCTGCGATAGCCGAGCGGAAGGACGATGAAAAGGACTGTCCACCAGAGGATGAAGTAGATCGCGGCGATCGTCAGGATTGGCATGAAATGGCTCCGTCACATCGCTTTATCAGCGGAACAGGTGGTTGAAGCGGCTGACAAAATGATTCCGGGCTTTTCTCGGAGCCATTGTTTTATTTGTTATATCGCCATGCATCAGACTTCTTCCAGCTCAATCAGCGTGCCGTTGAAATCCTTCGGGTGGAGGAAAAGGACCGACTTTCCATGGGCGCCGATCTTGGGCTTTCCGTCACCGAGAATGCGCGCGCCGGTCGCTTTCAGCCTTTCGGCTGCGGCTGTGATATTTGCCGTTTCGTAGCAGATGTGGTGGATGCCGCCCGACGGATTGCGTTCGAGGAAGGCGGCGATCGGGGACGCGTCGTCGAGCGGTTCGAGCAGTTCGATCTTGGTGTTGGCAAGCTCGACGAAAACCACGGTGACACCGTGTTCGGGCAGCGCTTGCGGGGCAGAGACCTTTGCACCAAACGTATCGCGATAAAGTGCTGCCGCCTCATCAAGGATCGGGACGGCGATGGCGATGTGGTTGACGCGGCCAAGCATGTGATCTCTCCTATTTCAGACACCCGCGTTTCGACAGGTGCCGCACCGCATCCGACGGCTGGCGCCTTCTGTCCGTAAACGCCTCAACTGTCCGATGGCAGGTTGAATATCTGACGGCTAACGATTTTGAGGCTTCGATCCGGCTGTATTCGGTAGCGTTCAACAACCCGGTTGCCGAAGCTGTTGTAAAATTCATGATCGAAGCTGCTGCCGACGGGTGCCTTGGTAAGACGGCTTCGAGGTTGACCGCCGTATGTGATACTGCCCGAGATTGGCGCGATGTCAGATCCGTAATCGCGTGCGACCAATTCGGGATCGGCGGTAGCACTGCAGGCCGTAAGCGTTGCAACGGCCAAGAAAATCAGTGTTTTTCTCATCACGGTCATCTCGTCTCTGGATGCTGACGGGGCAAAGAACGTCTGTCGAAGTTCCATTATGACCGAGTGAAGCGCTAAAGCATATCGCGATCCCGCAAATTCGCTCACGCGCTTCAGGCATTGTTTTATCGGATGTCTATCGCGCAAAACCGCTGCGCACTTTTGCGCAACAGACTCTACGTAAGCGCCCCTAGAGCATTTCCGCCTTCGTTCGAAACGCGAAACTGCCCTATCTCTTTGTTTTAACGCAATTCCGGACGCAAAACCGGTTCTCACTTTTGCTGGAATTGCTCTAGAAGGTACGGCCCCACCGCCGTGACCTAGCTCTGCGCACAGAGGCGGAGTGCAGTTCACTGCACTCCGGGCGACAGGCAAGCTGCCTACTGCACCCTCGTGACAAACACCGTCACCACCGGCTTCTTGCCCCAGGCGATGTTGGCGGCCGAGCGCACCGCACGGCGGACGGATTCGCGGACCGTATCGAGATCCTTGCGGCGCGCGCGCGCGATGCTTTCGACGGCGCCGAGAACGGCGTCATAAAGGCCATCGTCCATGTCCTCGCCCTCATCGTCGAATTCCGGCAGGCCGTAGGAGACGAGGTCGGGATCGGCCAGGAATTCGTAGCGCTGGTCGAGCAGGATATTGACCGAGACATGGCCGACGAAAGAGAGCTTGCGGCGATCGCTGATGCCCATCTCATCCATGTCACCGATCAGCTTGCCATCCTTGAAGATGCGGCCGAAGGGGGCGTCGTCGATGACTTCCGCCGGGCCGGGAGCTAGGCGAAGGATATTGCCGTTGCGGACGCGCGGGATGGTCGCAATGCCGGCGGATGCGCCGAGTTCGGCCTGGGCAGTCAGGTGGGCTGCCTCGCCGTGAACGGGCACGAGGATCTGCGGGCGGGTCCACTCGTACATTTTCAGGAGTTCGTTGCGGCGCGGGTGGCCGGAAACGTGGACCAGCGCATCGGAATCGGTGACGATCTTGATGCCCTGTTCGATCAGCGCGTTCTTGATCTCGATGATCGGCTTTTCATTGCCCGGAATGGTGCGAGACGAGAAGACGACCGTATCGCCCTTGGTGAGCGCCACATGGCGCATCTCGTCGCGGGAAATTTTTGCCAGCGCCGCACGCGATTCACCCTGGCTGCCGGTGAGGATGACGACCACCTTGTCGCGCGGGATATAACCGTATTCATCTTCCGCGATGAAGGGTTTGAGGCCTTCCATGATGCCGATGTCGTGGGCGACGTTGACGACGCGCTTCAGCGACGAACCAAGCAGCAGGACTTCACGGCCGGCTGCATTTGCGGCTTCCGCGATCGAGCGGATACGGCCGACATTGGACGAGAAGGTGGTGACGGCCACCCTGCCCTCGGCTTCTTCGATGACCTTCTGCAGGCCGGCGGAGACTTCTTCTTCTGACGGCGACACGCCTTCGCGCAGGGCGTTGGTGCTGTCGCACATCAGAGCGAGAACACCTTCGTCGCCGATGGCGCGGAAACGCTGCTCATCGGTGAGAGGCCCGAGCGTCGGCTTGGCGTCGATCTTCCAGTCGCCGGTATGGACGACATTGCCAAGCGGCGTGCGGATGACCAGCGACATCGGCTCGGGGATGGAATGGTTGACGCCGACGGCCTCGATCTCGAACGGGCCGACATTGATGCGATCGCCGGCCTTGAAGATGGTGATCGGGATTTCGGCGCGGTCGCCTTCGTACTTACGCTTGGCTTCCAGCATGCCGGCGGTGAAAGGCGAGGCATAGACGGGAACGTTGAGGCCCGGCCAGAGATCGTTCAGCGCGCCATAATGGTCTTCATGGGCATGGGTTATGATAATGCCCTTGAGATTGTTGCGCTGCTTGGCGAGGAAGCGGATATCGGGAAGCGCCAGATCGACACCCGGAAGATCGGGACCCGGGAAGGTTACGCCCGCATCGACCATGATCCACTGGCGCTTCTCTGCCGGCCCATAGCCATAGAGAGCGAGGTTCATGCCGATCTCGCCCACGCCGCCCAGCGGCAGAAACACCAGTTCGTCTTGCTTAGCCATTCTTCTTCTTATTCCGTTCTTGTAAAGAATACATCCCCTGCCGCGATCGGCCGGACTTGTCCACCCCCCATTTCGGCCCCCATGTCGAGTAACAGCAGGCCGCCATCATCGATCCCGGCAAATCTTCCCTCCAGTGAGCGATCGGGAAGATTGACGGTGATGCGCTCGCCGACACCGCAGGCGACCTCCCGCCAGCGGCGAACGATCTCGGCCGTGCCCTTACCCTCATCCCACACTTCCAGCGCCAAAGCCATTGACTGATAAAGATGGGCGAAAAGTTCATCCGGCGAAATCGCCGCACCGTGATCGGCAAGGCGGGTCACGCCATAGGGCGCGCTGTCCGGCATATGGCGGATATTGATGCCGATGCCGATGACCAGCGCCCGTTTGCCGCCGGGGAGCGGTTCGCCCTCAAGCAGGATGCCGCAGGTCTTTTTGCGATTGATCAGGATGTCGTTCGGCCACTTTACCTGCAGGGCGGCATCACCTGGCGGCAGGACCGTCTTCACCGTATCATGAACGGCAACGGCGATGGCCAGCGGCAGAGAGGCGACACGTTCCATCGGAGCCGGATCGATCAACAGCAGCGAGGCGTAGAGATTGCCGGGCTCCGAGGTCCAGGCGCGACCGCGGCGGCCACGCCCTTCGGTCTGGCGGGCGGCTGTCACCCACAACAAACCGGGATCGCCCGCGCGAGCGCGGGCGAGACATTCGCTATTCGTGGATCCTATGTCGTCGAAGGCGACATGGCGGAAAGCTTCGAGCGAGAAGCGGCTCGTCTCTCCCGCCATCCTCAGAAGAAGGACCGTGCTGCAGCATCCGCCGCAGAGCCGATCGGGCCGCCATAGAGGATGTAGGTTGTGATCAGCAGGCCGGAAATGCCGAAGATGAAGCGCAACTCACCGGGCGTGCGTTCGAACTCGCCCTTGGGCTCATCAAACCACATCAGCTTGACGATGCGCAGGTAATAGTAGGCTGCAACGACCGACATCAGGAAGCCGACAACGGCAAGCGTGAAGAGGCCTGCTTCGACGGCTGCCAGGAAGACGTAATACTTGGCGAAGAAGCCTGCCAGCGGCGGGATGCCTGCCATGGAGAACATCTGCGCCGTCAGCACCACTGCCATGAACGGCTTTCTGGCAAAGAGGCCGGCAAGCTCGTCGATCTCCTCGACATAGGTGCCATCCGGACGGCGCATCGACATGATGCAGGCGAAGGTGCCGAAGGACATCATCATGTAGATGAGCATGTAAAGGGCAACACCTGAGACGCCGCTTTCGCTGCCCGCCGACAGGCCGACAAGCGCGAAGCCCATGTGACCGATGGAGGAATAGGCCATCAGGCGCTTGATGTTCTTCTGGCCGACGGCTGCGAAGGAACCAAGCGCCATGGAGGCGATCGCCACGAAGACGATGATCTGGCGCCAGTCAGCGATGATCGGCAAGAAGGTTTCCGAGGTCAAGCGGATGAGGATCGCCATGGCGGCAATCTTCGGGCCAGCGGCAAAGAATGCCGTGACCGGCGTCGGTGCGCCTTCATAAACGTCCGGCGTCCACATGTGGAAGGGAACGGCGGAGATTTTGAAGCAGGCGCCGGCGAGCATGAAGACCATGCCGAAGACGAGACCGAGGCCACGGGTTTCCGAGGAGAGCACGGTGGCGATTTCCTGGAAGCCGGTATTGCCGGTGAAGCCGTAAACCAGCGACATGCCGTAAAGCAGCATGCCGGAAGACAGCGCGCCGAGAACGAAATATTTCAGGCCGGCTTCCGTCGAGCGCAGGCTGTCACGGTTGAAGGCGGCGACGACATAGAGCGCCAGCGACATCAGCTCGAGGCCGAGATAGAAGGCGATCAGGTCATTGGCCGAGATCAGAAGCAGCATGCCGAGCGTCGAGATGACCAGCAGGACCGGATACTCGATCTTGTCGAGCTGCATGGCCTTGCCCTGAACGGCAGACATGGCGAGCGCGAAGATCGAACCGGCGATTGCCGCGACCTTCATGAAACGCGCGAAGGGATCGACGATGAAGGCGCCGCCGAAAGCTTCGCCATTGCCGGTGGAAACCGTGATCAGCAGGCCGACGACGGCAAGAAGTGCGATGGACAGCCCGGAAATGAGCTGGTTCGCCTTTTCGCCGATGAAGACACCCATCATGAGAAGCACGAGTGCGCCGACCGCCAGGATGATTTCAGGCAGGGCAAACTGCAGACTTTGAGAGAGGAGTTCAGGAGTCATAGTCTTATCTGTCCCGTCATCAATTCGCAGCCTGAGCAGCGGTCGCCACGGCCTGGATGGCCGCATGGTAGTTGGTTACGATTCTATCGACAGTGGCTGCGGAGGCATCGAAGACCGGCGCAGGATAGATGCCGAAGAAGATGGTCACAACGATCAGCGGCCAGACGATGCAATGCTCGCGGAAGGAGATGTCCACAAGGCCCTGCATCAGCGGCGACTTCGCCTGACCGAAGATCATGCGGCGGTAGAGCCACAGCATGTAGGCGGCGGAGAGAACGACACCTGTCGTGGCAAAGAAGGCCGTCCAGACACTGACACGGAAGACGCCGACCGTCGCCAGGAACTCGCCGACGAAGGCGGAGGTGCCCGGCAGGCCGACATTGGCCATGGTGAAGATCAGGAAGGCCAGCGCGTATTTCGGCATGCGATGCACGAGGCCGCCGTAATCGCCGATGTTACGCGTATGGGTGCGCTCGTAGACGATACCGACGCAGAGGAAGAGAGCGCCGGAGATGACGCCGTGTGACAGCATCTGGAAGATCGCACCGTGCAGGCCCTGCTGGTTGACCGCAAAGATTGCCATCGTCACGTAGCCCATGTGAGCGACGGAGGAATAGGCGATCATCTTCTTGATGTCGGTCTGCATCAGGGCGACGAGCGATGCGTAGATGATGGCGATGA
Source organism: Aliirhizobium wenxiniae (assembly GCF_019511445.1). GTDB lineage: Bacteria > Pseudomonadota > Alphaproteobacteria > Rhizobiales > Rhizobiaceae > Neorhizobium > Neorhizobium wenxiniae_A. The sequence continues at coordinate 285,954 of NZ_JAEUAN010000005.1, read as the reverse complement.
CCGAGAGCGTCAGGATCATCGGGGTGAAATAGTCGGATGCCAGCGGGAACATCGGCAGCGAGAAACGCAGGAAGCCGTAGCCACCGAATTTCAGGAGCAGAGCCGCAAGGTCGACCGAGCCTGCCGTCGGGGCTTCGACGTGCGCATCCGGCAACCAAGTGTGGAACGGCCACATCGGCACCTTGACGGCGAAGGACAGGAAGAAGGCCAGGAACAGCCAATACTGCATTTCCGGCGAGAACTTGTAGGCAAGCAGGACCGGAATGGAGGTGGTGCCGACTTCCGCATACATGACCAGAATGCCGACCAGCATGAAGACCGAACCGGCCAGCGTATAGAGGAAGAACTTCATCGACGCGTAGATGCGGCGCGGGCCGCCCCAGACGCCGATGATGAGGAACATCGGGATCAAGCTCGCTTCGAAGAAGACATAGAAGAGCACGAGGTCCATCGACACGAAGACGCCGACGATCAGCACTTCCAGGATCAGGAAGGCGATCATGTATTCACGCGCATGCAGCGTGATCGCCTTCCAACTGGTCAGCACGCCGAAGGGCATGAGGAAGGTCGCCAGCACGACGAACATGACGGAGAGGCCATCGACTCCGATATGATAGCTGATGCCCTTGCCGAGCCAGTAATACTGCTCAACCATCTGGTAGTCGGCGCTGGTGCCGTCAAAGCCGTACCAGACGACCAGCGACAGGAGGAAGGTGATGATCGTCGTGATCAGCGAGATGATCATGACGTTCTGGCGACCGTCGTCGGTGTCGTCGCGGGTGAACACCAGCAACAGCACGCCCACCATCGGGAGGAAGGTGACCGTGGAAAGAATAGGCCAATCGGTCATCAGACAGAACTCCCGAGCATCATCCAGGTAATCAGGGCAGCGACGCCAAGCAGCATCGTGAAGGCATAGTGATAGAGGTAGCCGGTCTGCATGCGCACGACGCGGTTGGCAGTGTCAACGACGCGGGCGGCAACGCCGTTGGGTCCGAAGTGGTCGATCGTGCCGACATCGACCTTCTGCCAGAAGAAGCGGCCGATCGCCTTGGAAGAACGGACGAACAGGAAGTCGTAGAGTTCGTCGAAGTACCACTTGTTGAGCAGGAACTTGTAGAGGCCCGGCTGAGCGGCTGCGAGCTTCTTCGGCGTTTCCGGCGACTTGATGTAGAAATACCAGGCGGTGAAGAAGCCGATCAGCATGGCGATGAAGGGCGACAGCACGACCAGGAACGGCACGTGGTGGAATTCGTGCAGCAGTTCGTTGTGTTCGGAGGTGAAGAGCGCGCCCTTCCAGAAGGTGTCGTAGGCGTCACCGTAGAACATGCCCTTGAAGATCACGCCCGCCAAAACCGCGCCCACCGCCAGAACGTAGAGCGGGATGAGCATGACATTCGGGCTTTCATGCACATGATGCATGACCTCGTGGCCCGCCCGCTCCTTGCCGAAGAAGGTGAGGAAGGCAAGACGCCAGGAATAGAAGCTGGTGAACAGCGCCGCGATGACGAGAAGCGTGAAGGCAAAACCCGAGACCGCCGAGTGCGAGGCGTAGGATGCCTCGATGATGACGTCCTTGGAGAAGAAACCGGCAAAACCGATCGGCGTGAACGGGATGCCGACGCCGGTCAGCGCCAGCGTGCCGATCGTCATCATCCAGAAGGTGACCGGGATGTGTTTTCTCAAACCACCCATCTTGCGCATGTCCTGTTCGCCATCGACGGCATGGATGACCGATCCGGCGCATAGGAACAGAAGCGCCTTGAAGAAGGCGTGGGTGAAGAGGTGGAAGATCGCTGCGCCATAAGCGCCGACGCCGAGTGCTACGAACATGTAGCCGAGCTGCGAGCAGGTCGAATAGGCGATGACGCGCTTGATATCGTTCTGCACCAGGCCGACGGTCGCGGCGAAGAAGGCGGTGATCGCGCCGATGATGGTGACCACGGTCAGCGCATCCGGCGACAGTTCGAACAGCGGCGACATGCGCGCAACGAGGAAGACGCCGGCGGTAACCATGGTTGCGGCGTGAATGAGAGCCGAGACCGGGGTCGGGCCCTCCATGGCGTCCGGTAGCCAGGTGTGCAGCAGGAACTGCGCCGACTTGCCCATAGCGCCCATGAAGAGCAGCAGGCAGGCAACGGTGAGCGCGCCTTCGCGGGTAAGGTGCAGGAACCACACATCGAACACGACGCGGCCAGCTTCCGGCGAACCTTCGGCCGGCAGATAGGTGCCGGCATTGGCGAAGATCGTTTCGAAATTGATCGAGCCGAACATGACGAAGACGGCGGCAATGCCGAGCATGAAGCCAAAGTCACCGACGCGGTTGACGATGAAGGCCTTCATCGCCGCAGCGTTGGCCGACGGACGATCGTACCAGAAACCGATCAGCAGATAGGATGCGAGACCGACGCCTTCCCAGCCGAAGAACATCTGCAGCAGGTTATCCGACGTGATGAGCATCAGCATCGTGAAAGTGAAGAGTGACAGGTAGGCGAAGAAGCGCGGACGGTGCGGGTCGGTGTGCATGTAGCCGATGGAATAGACATGCACGAGGAAGGACACCGTGTTGACGACGACGAACATGACGGCCGTCAGCGTGTCGATGCGCAGCGCCCAGAAGACGTCGATATTGCCGGACTGGATCCAGCGCAGGACTTCGACGCTCATGGTTTCCTGGGAACCAAGCGCCACCTGGAAGAAGACGATCCAGGACAGGACGACAACGATCGCCATCAGGCCGCAGGTGACGAATTCCGAGGCCTTGGCGCCGATCTGGCGGCCGAACAGGCCCGCGATCAGGAAGCCGACGAGAGGAAGGAAGACGATAAGCTTGTAGATCATGACCCGATCAGCCCTTCATCACATTGACGTCGTCAACGGCGATCGAGCCGCGGTTGCGGTAGAAGACGACAAGAATTGCAAGACCTATGGCGGCCTCCGCAGCCGCGACGGTCAGAATGAACAAAGCAAAGACCTGGCCGACGATGTCGTTCAGGAACGACGAGAAGGCGACCATGTTGAGATTGACCGCGAGCAGGATGAGCTCGATCGACATCAGGATGATGATGACGTTCTTGCGGTTCAGGAAGATGCCGAAAACGCCGAGCGTGAAGAGGATGGCGCTGACCGTGAGATAGTGGGAAAGACCGATTTCCATGTTTCTGTTCCTTTTTCCCGCTTTCTCAGAGGCCCTGGCCCGGCTTGACCTTGACCACCTCGATGGCGGTTTCCGGCGTGCGGGCGACCTGGCGTGAAATATCCTGACGCTTGATGTTCTGGCGGTGGCGCAGCGTCAGCACGATGGCGCCGATCATTGCGACAAGAAGCACCAGGCCGGCGATCTGGAAGTAATAGACGTAGTGGGTGTAGAGCACGTCGCCGAGGGCGGCCGTGTTGGATCGTACCGCCGGATCGGGGATCGGCATGGTGATCGAAGATGCCGCTTCGGGCGAGAGCACGCTGGAGCCGACGACGAGGATCAGTTCGGCAGCAACGATGAGGCCGACCAGCATGCCGATCGGCGCATATTGGAGCACGCCAGCCTTGAGTTCGGCGAAATCGACATCCAGCATCATGACGACGAAGAGGAAGAGAACCGCGACCGCGCCGATATAGACGACCAGCAGGATCATCGCGATGAATTCCGCCCCCGTCAGCAGGAAGAGGCCTGCCGCGTTGAAGAAGACCACGATCAGGAACAGAACCGAATGGACCGGGTTCTTGGCCGAAATGACCATGAACGCCGACGCCACAGCGACGAACGCGAACAGATAAAAGAATAGTGCGTGCAGACCCATCGTCGTGCCTTCTCGTCCCTCGTCGAGATCGGGCCTTAGCGCCCGCCCCGTCCGACCGATGCCTCTTTGACATCGGCACTTACCTCATTTCACCGGCGACGAAGCCGCCGGCAGACACAGCCTTAACGGTAAGGTGCGTCCATCGCGATATTGCGGGCGATCTCCCGCTCCCAGCGATCGCCGTTTTCCAGAAGCTTGGCCTTGTCGAAATACAGCTCTTCGCGGGTTTCCGTCGAAAACTCGAAATTCGGCCCCTCGACGATCGCATCGACCGGGCAGGCTTCCTGGCAGAAACCGCAATAGATGCATTTCACCATGTCGATGTCGTAGCGCACCGTGCGGCGGGTGCCGTCATTGCGGCGCGGACCTGCTTCGATGGTGATCGCCTGAGCGGGACAGATGGCTTCGCACAGCTTGCAGGCAATGCAGCGCTCCTCCCCATTCGGATAACGGCGCAACGCATGCTCGCCGCGGAAGCGCGGAGAGACCGGCCCCTTCTCGAACGGATAGTTGATCGTCGCCTTCTGCCTGAAGAAGAGATATTTGAACGCCAGGCAAAATGCGCTGACGAACTCCTTCAGGAAGAGCGAATTGACGGCTTGGGAGAGTGCGGCCATCTTTAAACTCCAGTGACGCTGCGGGTGTGTTCAGACATCATCAGCCTGCCCATCCCGTCAGTTTCAGTACGAATGCAACAATAACCAGCATGCCGAGCGACAGCGGCAGGAAGACCTTCCAGCCGAGACGCATCAACTGGTCGTAGCGGTAGCGCGGCACCATGGCCTTGGCCATGGCGAAGCCGAAGAAGACGAAGATGACCTTCAGCAGGAACCAGACGATGCCCGGGACCCAGTTGATCAGCCAGAAATCGACCGGCGGCAGCCAGCCACCCAAAAAGAGGATCGTCGTCAGCGAGCAGATCAGCATGATCGCTGCATATTCCGACAGCATCAGCATCATGTACGGCGCCGAGGAATATTCGACCATGTAACCGGCGACGAGTTCGGATTCTGCTTCCGGAAGATCGAAAGGCGGACGGTTGGTTTCAGCAAGGCCCGAGATGAAGAAGATCACGAACATCGGGAAGAGTGAGAACCAGTGCCAGTCGAGGAAGGAGTTCGGCATGCCGAGCATGGTGCCGAGACCGGTCTTCTGGGCATAGACGATATCGGTCAGGTTCAGCGAACCGACGCAGAGAAGCACGGTGACGATGACGATGCCGATCGAGACTTCGTAAGACACCATCTGGGCTGCGGAACGGAGCGCGCCGAGGAACGGATATTTCGAGTTCGACGCCCAGCCGGCCATGATGACGCCGTATACTTCGAGCGAGGAGATGGCGAAGATGTAGAGCACGCCGACATTGATGTTGGCGACGGCCCAGCCATCATTGACCGGAATGACCGCCCAAGTGGCAAGCGCAAGCGTCACGGAGACCAGCGGGGCGAGAAGAAAGACCGTCTTATCGGCGCCCGACGGGATGATCGGTTCCTTCAGCACGAACTTCAAAAGGTCGGCAAAGGACTGGAACAGGCCGAAGGGACCGACGACGTTCGGACCGCGACGCAGCTGAACGTTTGCCCAGACCTTACGATCGGCCAGAAGGATGAAAGCGATTAAGACCAGAAGGCAGACGAGCAGCAGAAGCGACTGACCAACCATGATCAGTGCGGGCCAAACGTAGGTCCAGAAAAACGAATCCATATTCATATCACTCCGCCGCAGCCTGGAAGTTGTTGCGGGCCAATGCCGAGCACTCGGCCATGACGGCAGAGGAACGGGCAATCGGGTTGGTCAGGTAGAAATCCTTGATCGGCGATGCGAAGCCGCCCTTGGTCATTTCGCCGGCCTTTTGGCCGAGCGCTGCCACGTCGTTGACTGAACCAACTGCAATCTCGTCGATCTCGGCGAAATGCGGATGGTCCTGATAGAGTTTTGCGCGCAGGGCGTGGAGGCTGTCGAAGGGCAGTTTCTTGCCGAGCACGTCGGAGAGTGCACGCAGGATTGCCCATTCCTCGCGGGCCTCGCCCGGCGCGAAGCCGGCGCGGTTGCCCATCTGGACGCGGCCTTCGGTATTGACCCAGGTGCCGGACTTTTCGGTATAGGCCGCACCGGGCAGAATGATATCGGCATTCATCGCACCGTTATCGCCGTGGCTGCCGATATAGATCGTCGTCTTGGCATACTTGGCCGAGAAGTTCATCTCGTCTGCGCCGAGCAGGAAGAGAACGTCCATCGAGCGCAACATGGTTGCGGCATCCGCACCCTTTGCACCCGGAACGAAACCGAGATCGAGACCGCCGACGCGCGACGCTGCCGTGTGCAGGACAGCGAAACCGTTCCACTCTTCGGTCAGTGCGCCGACCGAGCCTGCGAGCTGGGCGGCTGCCTGAAGAACGGCCAGACCGTCCGGACGGGAGAGAGCCCCCTGCCCTACGATAATCATCGGGTTCTTCGCCCCACGCAGCTTTTCGGCAAAGCTGTTGACGCCCGATGCGAGATCGGCAAGCGTTTCCGGACCGGCACCGAGATAATCGTAAGCGTAGCGCAGTTCGTTGACTTCGCCGATCACACCGATCGGGAAATTGCCGCGGCGGAAGCGCTTGCGGATGCGAGCGTTCAAGACAGCTGCTTCGAGACGCGGGTTGGCGCCGATGATGAGCAGAGCGCCGGCCTGTTCGATGCCTTCGATCGTCGGGTTGAAGAGGTAGCTCGAACGGCCAAGCGACGGATCAAGCGCCGTCCCGTCCTGGCGACAGTCGAGATTTTCCGATCCGAGAGAGGTGAGCAGCTGCTTCAGCGCATACATTTCCTCGACAGAAGCGAGGTCGCCGGCGATTGCACCGATCTTGTCGTTTGAGGCGGCGGAAACGGCAGTCTTGACGGCTGCAAAGGCTTCGGCCCAGCTTGCTGGCTGCAGGCGGCCATCCTTGCGAACGTAAGGACGGTCGAGACGCTGGGTCTTCAGGCCATCCCAGATGAAGCGGGTCTTGTCGGAGATCCACTCCTCGTTCACCTGTTCGTTGACACGCGGCATGATGCGCATGACTTCGCGGCCGCGGGTATCGACGCGGATGGCGGAGCCTACGGCGTCCATGACGTCGATCGATTCGGTCTTGCCGAGTTCCCACGGACGGGCGGTGAAGGCGAAAGGTTTTGAGGTGAGCGCACCGACCGGGCAGAGGTCAACAACGTTGCCCTGCAGCTCGGAGGTCATGGCCTGTTCGAGATAGGTGGTGATCTCGGCATCTTCGCCACGGCCGATCAGGCCGAGCTCGGAAATGCCGCCGACTTCGGTGGTAAAGCGGACGCAGCGCGTGCAGTGGATGCAGCGGTTCATCACCGTCTTGACCAGCGGACCGATATACTTGTCTTCGACGGCGCGCTTGTTCTCACCGTAGCGCGAGCTGTCGATACCGAAGGCCATCGCCTGGTCCTGCAGGTCGCATTCGCCGCCCTGGTCGCAGATCGGGCAATCGAGCGGATGGTTGATCAGCAGGAATTCCATCACGCCTTCGCGGGCCTTCTTGACCATCGGCGTGGTGGTGAAGATTTCCGGCAGTTCGCCGTTCGGGCCACCGCGGATATCGCGCACGCCCATGGCGCAGGACGCGGTCGGCTTCGGCGGGCCGCCCTTTACCTCGATCAGACACATGCGGCAGTTGCCGGCGACCGACAGGCGCTCGTGGAAACAAAAGCGCGGAATTTCGGCGCCAGCCTCCTCGCATGCCTGAAGCAGCGTGAAATGGTCCGGAACCTCGATTTCCTTGCCGTCAACCTTCAGCTTTGTTGCCATCGTTTCACTTACGTCCTGTGTTCAATTCCGACCCGAGGGCCTGAAAATGGTTCATTTCAACTGCCGAAACCGCATTTGCGGCGCTTTTACTCGGCAGCCTCCATGACGGCGCCCTCAGACGTCGCATTGTAGGTGTACTGGTCGATCCGCGCCTCGATTTCGGGGCGGAAGTTGCGGATCAGGCCCTGGATCGGCCAGGCGGCTGCGTCGCCGAGCGCGCAGATCGTGTGGCCTTCGACCTGCTTGGTGACCTGGAAGAGCATGTCGATTTCGCGCTTCTGGGCATTGCCGCGCACCATGCGCTCCATCAGGCGCATCATCCAGCCGGTGCCTTCACGGCACGGCGTGCACTGGCCGCAGCTTTCATGTTTGAAGAAGGCCGCGATGCGCCAGATCGCCTTGATGACGTCGGTCGACTTGTCCATGACGATCATGCCGCCGGTGCCGAACGAAGATTTCACTTCGCGCATGCCGTCGAAGTCCATGATCGCATCGGCCATGTCTTCGCCGCGGACGATCGGGCAGGATGCGCCGCCGGGAATGACGGCCAGCAGGTTATCCCAGCCGCCACGGATTCCGCCGCAGTGATGCTCGATGATCTCGCGGAAGGAGAGCCCCATCGCCTCTTCGAAGGTGCAGGGACGCTCCACATGGCCGGAGACCATGAACAGCTTGGTGCCGACATTGTTGGCGCGGCCGATGGAGGAGAACCAGGACGCGCCACGACGCAGGATGGTCGGCGCGACCGAGATCGATTCGACATTGTTGACCGTGGTCGGGCAGCCGTAGAGACCCATATTCGCCGGGAACGGCGGTTTCATGCGCGGCTGGCCCTTCTTGCCTTCAAGGCTTTCGAGCAATGCCGTCTCTTCGCCGCAAATATAGGCGCCGGCGCCGTGGTGGACGACGATGTCGTAATCCCAGCCATGCACCGTGTTCTTGCCGAGCAGGCCTGCCGCGTAGCATTCGTCGATCGCCGCCTGCAGCGCTTCGCGCTCGCGCATGTATTCGCCGCGGACATAGATGAAAGCAGTATGCGCGCCCATGGCAAAGCCTGCGATGACGCAGCCTTCGATCAGCGTGTGCGGATCGTTGCGGAGGATTTCGCGGTCCTTGCAGGTGCCGGGTTCGGATTCGTCGGCATTGACGACGAGATAATGCGGACGGCCATCATTCTCCTTCGGCATGAAGGACCATTTGAGACCGGTCGGGAAGCCGGCGCCACCACGACCACGAAGGCCGGATGCCTTCATCTCGTTGATGATCCAGTCCCTGCCCTTTTCGATGATGATCTTCGTGCCGTCCCAGTGGCCACGGCTCATCGCGCCCTTCAAAGACTTGTCCTTGAGGCCGTAGATGTTGGTGAAGATGCGATCCTGATCTTTTAGCATGGGCTATTCCGCCGGTTCGTCGATTATGTCGAGGCGCTTTTCGATGCGCGAAAGACGCGCGTCCTGACGCCCGAGAACTTTATAGATATTGGCGATGTCACCGTGTGCGGCGTTCATTTCCATCGCCAGACCGCGCACCTGCAAAGTAAGCGAATCCAACCGGCCATCAATTGCCACGAGCTTGTCATCGATGTTGGACAAACGCCCCTGCATCGACTTCAAGATCTCGTAGATCAGCTCGTTGGTGACTTCCGCCATCTGCTCTTCCCTCAGCGCGGTTTCTTGCCGAAGACTTTAATGTATTCGGCTTCGCCACCCTTGGCGAGCGCCTTGGCCTGTTTGATCCAGTCGTCACGCTCGATGCGGCCCTTGAAATTCAGGTAACCATCGACCCATTCGCGCTCGGCCTTTTTCCACGATGCGACTTGCGCGAAGGTGTAAATGCCGAGTTCGTGGAGCGTGCCTTCGATCTTGGGACCGACGCCGGAGATCAGCTTCAGGTCGTCAACCGCGTCGGGCTTGTCGATGCCTTTCGGACGGTTCTTGTCTTCCAGCGACGGCTTTTCGGACTTTACCGCGGGAGCGGCCTTGACCGTTTCAGCCTTGGCCTCTGTCTTGGGTGCATCAGCGGCCGGCTTGTCTTCGGTTGCCTTGGCGTTTGCCTCGGCAGCCTTCGGCGCAGTTACCGGCGTCTTCAGCTTAGGGTCGGTTTCGGGTGCCGTATCCTTGGGCTTTGCTGCCTCTGCCGGCGGAACCGGTGCGGCATCGGCATGCGCTTCGGGCTGCGGCTCCAGATTGGTGCGAACCGGCTTGATATCGTCGTTCAGCGTGACCGCGCCACCGATCGGCGCAGACAGATGACGATCGATCTGCGGACCGACCTTGACCTCTGCGCCCTTGCCTGCCTCGAACGTGTCGATGATCTCTTCGAGACGCTCAGGAGTGAGGTCCTCGTAGGCATCCTTGAAGATGATGACCATCGGTGCGTTGACGCAGGCGCCCTGACACTCGACCTCTTCCCAGGACAGCGTGCCCTCTGCATTCGGATGCAGCGGATCATGATGGATCTTGCGCTGACAGACCTTGATCAGCTCTTCTGCGCCGCGCAGCATGCAGGGCGTGGTGCCACAGACCTGAATGTGGGCGCGCGTGCCGACCGGCTTGAGCTGGAACTGGGTATAGAAAGTCGCCACTTCCATGACGCGGATATAGGGCATGTCGAGCTTGGCCGCGACGTGCTCGATCGTGGCGCGCGTGACCCAACCGTCCTGTTCCTGCGCCCGCATCAGAAGCGGGATCACGGCGGACTGCTGCCGGCCTTCCGGATATTTCCTGATCGTTGCCTCAGCCCATGCAGCATTTTCTTCGCTGAAGGCGAAGCTTGCGGGCTGGAACTGTTCTTCGGCCAGTCGACGAACGGACATAGTTTCTTACGCCTTATCAGTTATTTGGACAGCCCGCGCCGAGTGTTCGCGGACATTGGCAGACATCGTGACGTCAAAGCGGGCCATTAGCGGTCCACCTCGCCGAAAACGATGTCGAGCGAGCCGAGGACTGCAGAGATATCGGCCAGCTGGTGGCCCTTGCTGAGGAAGTCCATGGCCTGGAGATGAGCAAAGCCCGGTGCGCGCAGCTTGCAGCGATAGGGCTTGTTGGTGCCGTCGGCGACGATATAGACGCCAAATTCGCCCTTCGGCGCCTCGACCGCGGCATAGGCTTCGCCCGCCGGCACGTGATAGCCTTCGGTATAGAGCTTGAAGTGGTGGATCAGCGCTTCCATCGAGCGCTTCATCTCACCGCGCTTCGGCGGAACGACCTTGCCATCGGTGGACGAGACCGGTCCGGTCTTCGCATCACCGAGCAGGCGCTCGACACATTGTTTCATGATGCGAACCGACTGGCGCATCTCGTTCATGCGAATGAGATAGCGGTCATAACAGTCGCCGTTCTTGCCGATCGGGATATCGAAATCCATTTCGGAATAACATTCGTAAGGCTGCGCCTTGCGCAGATCCCAGGCAGCGCCCGAACCACGGACCATGACGCCCGAAAAACCCCAGGCCCAGGCGTCTTCCAGCTTGACCACGCCGATATCGACGTTGCGCTGCTTGAAGATGCGGTTGTCGGTGAGCATGCCCTCGATATCATCGAGAACCTTGAGGAACGGATCGCACCAGGCGCCGATATCTTCCACCAGCTCCGGCGGGAGGTCCTGGTGGACGCCACCGGGACGGAAATAGGCGGCATGAAGGCGAGCGCCCGAGGCGCGCTCATAAAATACCATCAGCTTTTCGCGTTCCTCGAAGCCCCAGACCGGCGGCGTCATGGCACCGACGTCCATGGCCTGGGTCGTGACGTTCATCACATGCGAGAGGATGCGGCCGATTTCGGAATAAAGAACACGGATCAGCTGGCCGCGGATCGGGATCTGGATGTTCAGGAGCTTCTCGACCGCGAGCGAATAAGCGTGCTCCTGGTTCATCGGGGCTACGTAATCGAGCCGGTCGAGATAGGGCAGCGCCTGGAGATAGGTCTTCGTCTCCATCAGCTTTTCGGTGCCGCGATGCAGAAGGCCGACATGCGGATCGACCCGCTCGACGATTTCACCGTCCAATTCCAGGACCAGGCGCAGAACGCCGTGCGCGGAGGGGTGCTCCGGGCCGAAGTTGATCGTAAAATTGCGGACGTTATGCTCAGTCATACCGCTTGCTCCATGCCGGACAGCGCTTGCGGCTGCGGCGGGAAAAGGATTGGGCCGTCGCGAAAATGCGCCGGCTTAGGCTTTGGCTTTGTCGTCGGCTTTCTCGTCGCCGGGAAGCACGTATTCGGGCCCTTCCCAGGGAGACAAGAAGTCAAAGTTTCGAAATTCCTGGCGCAGTTCCACGGGCTCGTAGACAACGCGCTTGATAGCGTCGTCGTAACGGACCTCAACGAAACCGGTGACCGGAAAATCCTTGCGCAGCGGGTGACCTTCGAAACCGTAATCGGTCAGAAGGCGGCGCAGGTCCGGATGGCCGGAAAAGGCGATCCCATAGAGATCCCAAGCCTCGCGCTCATACCATTCAGCGCCGGCATAGACAGCCGTTGCAGAAGGAACAGCATCGTCCTCGCCGGTCGCGAGCTTGACGCGTATGCGCAGGTTCTGGCGTGGCGACAGGAGGTGATAGACGACATCGAAGCGCTTTTCGCGCGCCGGCCAGTCGACACCACAGATATCGGTGAAGGAGACGAAACCGCATTTGGGATCGTCACGCAGGAAAGTCAGAAGCTCGATGATGCCCTGAGCCTCGGTGATGACCGTCAGCTCGCCATTGGCGATGATCGCTTCCGAAATGAGTGCCGGCTTTGCCTCCGAAAGATATGCGGAAAGCTCGGTCAAGCGTTCGATTGTCATAAGCCCCTCCCCGCCTAGCGCTCGATCGTGCCGGTGCGGCGGATCTTCTTTTGCAGCAGAAGCACGCCGTAAAGCAGCGCTTCTGCCGTGGGAGGACAGCCCGGTACATATATGTCTACGGGGACGACACGGTCACAGCCGCGCACCACCGAATAGGAATAGTGGTAATATCCGCCGCCATTGGCGCAGGAGCCCATGGAGATGACATAACGCGGCTCGGGCATCTGGTCATAGACCTTGCGCAGCGCGGGAGCCATCTTGTTGGTCAGCGTGCCGGCAACGATCATAACGTCGGACTGGCGCGGTGAGGCACGCGGCGCGACACCGAAGCGCTCAAGATCATAACGCGGGCCGGAGACCTGCATCAGGCCTTCAACGGCACAACAGGCCAGACCGAACTGCATCCACATGAGCGAACCGGTGCGCGCCCATGTGATCAGGTCCTGCGTGGAGGTGACGAGAAACCCCTTGTCGGCCAGTTCGTCATTGACTTCACCGAAGAAGGCATCATCACTGCCGACCGGCTTGCCGGTCTTGGGGTCGAGAATGCCTTTCGGCTGAGGCGCAACGAGGGTGCTGCCGCTATCGACTACTCCCATTCCAGGGCTCCCTTCTTCCACTCATAGACAAATCCTACCGTAAGCACGGCAAGAAACACCATCATCGACCAGAAACCGAACCAGCCCATATCTCCAAACGAGACAGCCCAAGGGAAAAGGAAGGCGACTTCCAGATCGAAGATAATGAAAAGAATCGATACGAGGTAGAATCGAATATCGAACTTCATGCGCGCGTCATCGAATGCATTGAACCCGCATTCGAAAGCCGAAAGCTTCTCCGAATCCGGAGCCTTATAGGCGACAGCAAACGGCGCGATCAAAAGCGCCAGGCCGATGACCAAGGAGATTCCGATGAATATCGCGATCGGGATGTAAGACGCGAGAAGTTCATTCATGATTCCAACCCCTGCCTGCAATAAGCGCCGAGTGGCGCATTTTTAGTCAATGCGCGGCAAGCGAACGTGCATTGCAACAAGCCGTGACTATCGCAGCAACGTTTCCCACGCAAGTGCTTTAACAAGGCACCCCACACGCATAGAGGTGTGAAATACGACAAAACGTCGCAGAGGGCGCGGAAAAGCCTGAAACGATTGAAAAACGGCGAGACTATTGCAGCCAGAGTATCGCGAATAATTATTAACAGGAGCAAAAAACTCAACGTTTGCAGCGGATTTGCCTTTTGCCAATTCCGCAGGCGACAAACCCGCCCTGCGACGTTTGTACACAGCAGAACAGGCAGCAGAAAACAATCTTTTCGGTTGCAAAGCACACCGAAAACACAGGCAAATACAGCATCGCGAACCGACGCACTCACGCATTGCGGGAAAACCACGCAACGACCGTGAACATAGCCGACTTGAATAGGAAACACCCGGTAGAAATGCCACCGATCACGCAATTGCGAACAGCACCCCTCCCCTTGCGAAGGATCGGCGCACGGCAATCAGCACAGAATACGTAGGGACCTCTGCGACCGAACAAACAGGAGGAAGACCACATTGATCGCGATGCCGCTTCAGGCGGCACGAACGGCATCAATGGAGGAGAATAAGATGGCGCGAGTGACGGGGCTCGAACCCGCGACCTCCGGCGTGACAGGCCGGCACTCTAACCGACTGAGCTACACCCGCGCATTTGCCTTTTACGGCGGATCAATCGGGGTCAACCGATCAATCAGTGAGAGAAGAATGGCGCGAGTGACGGGGCTCGAACCCGCGACCTCCGGCGTGACAGGCCGGCACTCTAACCGACTGAGCTACACCCGCACTTTCTTCAAGAAACTTTCCTCCGAGGAGGGAAACCTCTTGGCCGGGCGACCTCAATCGCTCGGTTGGCGGCTGTCTAAGAGGTTCGGGATCGGGTGTCAAGCAGGTTTCAAGACAAAAGAATGACGCTTTCAATGTTTTATCCACAGACGCTCTTTTTTGAGGGATAGCGACAAAAAATTCAAAAAAACATCACGAAGGCTCTTGCGGTTTTTTTCCGATCCGCATAGATCACGGCCACCGACGCGGCGGACATGATCCGGTCTCGCGAAGGGCGATTAGCTCAGTTGGTAGAGCGCCTCGTTTACACCGAGGATGTCGGGAGTTCGAGTCTCTCATCGCCCACCATTTCCCCTTGAAATTCCACTTATTATCTTCCGGCCTTCTTCTGCCTACCTGGAATACGTTTCCGCAGTCTGCAGAGCAGCATTTCTGCTTATCTCCAGCCCTGCATGCGCGTTGCGATCGGATCGAGCGCGAGGAAGAAGCCCTAAACCCGGCCGGCCAAAGCCCTGACAGGCAGGTTTCGCGAGCGATATTATCCAGCAGTGCAAGATTTCGCACGGCCAGGAAACGTTCACCAATTGTGAACCCCACCCTCCTAGCCTAGCTCCTCACCCTCGGCATTTCGCGCGCAGGAGGTCGTACTTGGCGACGACAAAAGGGAAACCTTCGATCCGATCCGCACTTTCCGCCACCAAGGAAGCATTTACAGGTATCGCGATATTGAGCGCCGTCAGCAATGTGCTGATGCTGGTCAGTCCGATCTTCATGATGCAGGTCTATGACCGGGTTCTGACGAGCCACAGCATTCCGACCCTTGCGGCGCTTTCCATGTTGGCGGCCGGGATTTACGCGGCGCTCGGCATCATCGAAATCCTCCGCTCCAAGATCCTACTTCAGATCGGCCGACGATTCGACGAGACGCTGAGCCAGCCTGCAATCATGGCCACATTGACCGCACTACCGGCAGGACGGGAGGGAGGATCACCGGCACCACTTCGCGATCTAGACCAGATCAGGCAGTTCATGGGCAGTCCAGGACCGATAGCCATTGCCGACCTGCCATGGATACCGTTCTTCATCGGCCTGCTTTATCTATTCCATCCGCTGTTTGGGCTGGCCGTCATCGGCGGCGCAGTCATTCTTCTCAGCCTCACCTTTTGCAGCGAGATCCTGCTGCGCGCACCGAGCAAGCGGGCGGCGCAGATGCTCGCGAACCGATGGGAGCTTGCAGACGCGAGCCGCCGCAACACGGACACGATAAAGGCGATGGGGATGCAGGGCGCCTATGCCAAGCGCATCCAGGATGCTCATGACCTTTATACGCAGGAAGGGCTGCGCAGCGGCAATCTGACGGCGACATTCAACGGGATCGCCAAGATTTTCCGACTCGCTCTCCAATCCGGCATCCTGGCGCTCGGGGCACTTCTGGTTATAGACCAGCTGACATCGGCCGGCGTGATCATTGCCGCTTCCGTACTGACCGCCAAGGCGCTCGCTCCAATCGAGATGGCAACCGGGCAATGGCGCAATTTCATCGCCGCCCGGCAATCGGCGAAACGGCTGCGCGAGACGCTAGACCTCATGCCGCCGGAAACCGCAGAGATGCAGTTGTCGGCGCCGTGCCGCTCTCTCTCCATCGCTGGCCTTGCCGTCAGCCCACCGAATGGCGACGCGCCCATCGTTCAAAATGTCTCGGCCAGTCTGTTTGCAGGTCAGGCCGTCGGCGTCATCGGCCCAAGTGGCAGCGGGAAATCCACCCTCGGCCGCGCACTCGTTGGCGCATGGCCTGTCGCAAAAGGCACAATCCGCCTGGATGGAGCAGAGCTTACACAATGGAAGAGCGACGAGCTCGGCGCCTCGATCGGATATCTGCCGCAGACCGTCGAACTTTTTGCCGGGAGCGTTGCCGAGAATATCGGACGCTTCTCGATTTCCGCGACATCGGAAAAGATTGTCGAAGCAGCCAGGCTTGCGAATGTCCATGACCTCATCCTTTCGCTGCCGAACGGCTATGATACGCAGGTCGGTGCAGGCGGCGGCACGCTTTCAGGCGGACAACGCCAGCGTATCGGACTGGCGCGCGCACTCTACGGCAATCCGTTTCTCGTCGTACTCGACGAGCCGAATTCCAATCTTGATGCCGACGGCGAGGAAGCACTGACATCCGCAATCAACAGCGCCCGCCAAAAGGGAGCGATCGTCGTGGTGATTGCCCACCGCGCCAACATGCTGAAAGTCGTCGACCACCTTATCGTCATTAACAACGGTGCAATGACCGCATTCGGACCCCGTGACGCAATCTTGAGCGCGCTCAAGACCAAGCCGGATGAGGCGCGGAGGACGGGATGATGAGAACGCATTTGGAAAGCCCCGCCAACAGGGCGATCAGACGCTACATGCTGCTTGCCGGCGTGACGATTGGCGTACTCGTGGTCGGCGCAGGCGGCTGGGCGGCGACGATGAATATCAGCTCCGCGGTGATCGGTAGCGGCATTGTCGGTGTCGAGGGCAATACGAAGAAGATCCAGCATGGACGAGGCGGCATCGTCAGGGAAATTCGCGTCGGCAATGGTGCGACGGTTCGCGTCGGCGACATCCTGCTGCGCCTTGATGGCGTTGAGGCCAGCACCAGCCTTTCTGCAACATCCAGAGAAATGGAGCAGCTTGATGCAAAACGGCTGCGGCTGATCGCCGAGCGCGACGGAGGAACGGAGCTGATCGACCCGATGCAGCTGATGACCCGGCTGAACGACACGCAATTCATCGCTGACCTGAAATCGGAGACTTCACTGTTTGAGGCAAGACGCGAGCAGATTGAAGCGAAGACGGCGCAACTGAAGGAACAGATCGCCCAGGTCGAGCAGCAACGGGACGGCACGCGCCAGAAGCTGGCGGCGAACGCGGAAGAAACCGCATGGAGCAGCCAGCAGGCACAGAGACTGGACAACCTTGCCAAGAACGGTCTCGTGCAGTTTTCCCGGCTGGCAGATTCCAAGCGCATCGTGGCGCAGTTGAGCGGCGAGCGCAGCCAGCTTCTTTCCGATGAAGCAACGGCGGAAAAACGGATTGCGGAAATCAAGCTGCAGATTGCGCAACTGCAGAAGGATCGCCGGGCGGAGGTCCTTACCGATCTGGTCGATACGGAAGGCCGGCTTGCCAAGCTCAAACAGCAGCGGCTGGCGCTTGAGGACCAGATCGCTCATCTCGACATTCGCGCTCCGGTCGACGGCATTGTCCACCAGTTGGCAACACATACGATCGGCGGGTTTCTGAGCCCCGGTGAGACGGCCATGAATCTCGTTCCAACCAGCGGCATGCTGACCGTCGAGATGCGGATCAAGCCGACCGACGTGGACCAGGTTTCTATCGGACAGGCGGCAAGGCTGCGCTTTTCGGCGTTCAACCAGAGAAATACACCCGAGATCGAAGGCCGGGTGGAGAACCTCTCGCCGGATGTCAGCGTCAATGAGCAGACGGGCGAAACATGGTATTCCGCCCGGATCGCGATCCCGGCGCAAGAACGGGCGAAACTTGGCGACCTAGCACTGATCCCCGGCATGCCGGTGGAAGCCTATATAAAGTCTGAACCGCGAACCGCGCTTGCTTATCTGATGAAACCGATCAGCGACCAGATGGAAAGGGCAATGCGGGAAAACTGAAGCTTAGACTATGAGGCAGGCCGCGACCTTTTCGGCCGATCACCAGCAAGCTCCAGATGGCGGCAACCCGTGACGCAAGACGATAGAACCCAGCGCAGGCCTTATCTGCTTCCGCACATTTACCCGAAAGATAAAACCTGAAGTCAATTGTAAAACCTCACAATATATTCCACATAAAAATAAAATTCTCCACCGACAAACCAAACAATACATCGACAAGTACTCTAAATTCGAACACGCCGAAAATAGAATTCATCAAAAATGCAGAAAAAACCATACTACATCACTGCATCCAGAAGATAACCCTTGTCTAAACAAGGTTCCATCATGCATAACATCATAATACCGTGGTGGCGTGTTGGCTTCGGCACACTTCAAAGGTCTGCGTTCCGTCGCAAAGCCGCAGGGTTCGAACGTTAGATTTTTTGCTGAAAAACAGGCGAGACCCGAGTGTATCGTCTAGTATGTAGGGCTTTGCAACCTAATGGATTTTCGATGAAATTCGGCACGAGCGGACTGAGAGGCCTGGTTACCGATCTCGAAGGTCGCGCATCAGCACTTTATGCGCAAGCATTTGCACTGCATCTGATCAGAAGCGGCCTGGCAAAGGCCGGAGATCCCATTCTGATCGGACGCGACTTTCGCCCATCCAGTCCATCCATCGCTGCAACCTGTATCGGAGCGCTTCAGCGCGCGGGGCTTCACCCGCTCGATTGCGGAGCCTTGCCGACACCGGCTCTTGCGCTTTACGGCCTCGATATCGGCGCAGCGTCCCTTATGATTACCGGGTCACATATTCCAGCCGATCGTAACGGCATCAAATTCTACCGCGCGGACGGCGAGATCGACAAGCAGGACGAAGTGGAGATCTCGGCTATCGCTGCCGAACTGGCTGATACCGATATCGATGCGACACCCGGCACGGCACCGGATAAAAGCGATGCCGCGAATGCGTTGTTTGCCGCGCGCGTCTTGTCCATCCTGCCCGCCGGCGCGCTCACTGGGCTGAAGATCGGCGTCTATCAGCATTCGACTGTCGCACGCGATCTGCTGGTCGAGGCGATTCGGCATTATGGTGCCGAGGTGGTTGAACTCGGGTTTTCGGAGGATTTCATTCCGGTCGATACCGAAGCGGTTTCACCCGAGACGGTCACATCACTGCGCCAATGGGTTCGCGAATATGGCTTGGACGCCATCGTTTCGGCCGATGGCGACGGAGACCGCCCTCTCCTTTCCGATGAAAAGGGCGAACCGGTGCGCGGCGACCTGCTCGGACTGATCTCATCGCTTTTCCTCGGTGCGGACGTGGTCGTGACGCCGGTCACCTCCAATTCCGGGATCGAGGAGAATGGTACGTTCGAGGTGGTTCGCACGCGGGTTGGCTCCCCCTTCGTCATTGCCGGCATGAGCGAGGCTCTGGCTGCGGGACGCGAGAAAGTCATGGGGTTCGAGGCCAATGGCGGCCTGCTGACGGCCTCCACCTTTTCACTGCCGGGCGGATCGATCCGACCGCTGCCGACACGCGACAGCTTTCTTCCAATCCTCGCCCCTCTCTGGCTTGCCGCGCAAAAGAAACGCCGGCTTTCGCAACTGGCGCAAGATTTTCGCATGCCGGTTGCCATGGCAGACAGGCTGGAAAATTTTCCGATCGAAACGAGTGCGGCACTGATGGCCGATCTCAGGCAGTCGGACGAGAACCTCAAGACCTTTCTGTCGCCGATCGGCATTGTTGCCAGGAAAAGCGATATTGACGGTTTGAGGGTCACTCTCGAGGACGGCCGCGTCATCCATCTGCGTCCATCGGGCAATGCGCCGGAGATGCGCTGTTATGTCGAGGCGGCAACCGAAGCGGCAGCTGCGACACTTCTTGATAATGGCCTGGCGCTGATCCGGCGCTTTGCAACCGAACGCAATATCTAAAGACAATTCCGGCACTGAACACAGAACGGTACAAGGCGGGGCAAGCATGACTGACAAGATCATTCCGGTAATCATGGCGGGTGGCAAGGGAACACGTTTGTGGCCGCTGTCGCGTGCAAGCGCGCCAAAGCAGTTCATCCAGTTCACCGATGATCTCAGCCTGTTCCAGAAGACGCTGGAGCGCATTTCCGACAGCAGCCTCTACGAAGCGCCGGTCGTGATCACCAACGAGGATTTCCGCTTTCTCGTTGCCGAGCAGGCACGCGAACTGGGCGTGAAGCTTTCAGGCGTGCTGCTGGAGCCGACTGCGCGCAATACGGCACCGGCCGTCGCGGCTGCGGCCGCCTTCGTGATGAAGAAATTCGGCGACGACGCCATCATCCAGGTTCTGGCCTCCGATCATGAGATCGTTTCCGGTGAGAGCTATCAGGAAGCGATCGATATCGCCTTCAAGACGGCAAAGGCCGGCAAGCTCGTGACCTTCGGTATCATGCCGACCGAGCCGGCAACCGGTTACGGTTATATCGAAGTCGGCAAGGATCTTGGCGACGGCGCCAAGGCTGTAAAGCGCTTCGTGGAGAAGCCGGATGCGGATAAGGCAGCGGCTATGCTCGATGCCGGCGGCTTCCTGTGGAACTCGGGCATTTTCATGTTCGGCGTTGCCCAGGTGATGTCGGAAATGAAGAAATACGCGCCTGCGGTCGCCGATGCGGCCACGGCATCCGTCGCCAAGGCGCAGAACGATCTCGATTTCGTCCGGCTCGATGCTGACGCTTTCGGCAAGGCGACCGATATTTCCATCGATTACGCGATCATGGAAAAGACCGCCAATGCCGCAGTCGTCCCCTCCTCTTTCTCCTGGTCGGACATGGGAAGCTGGGATGCTGTGTGGAAGCTCGGCAAGCAAGACACCGAGGGCAATGTCGCGCTCGGCAATGCCACTGTCGTCAACACCCGCAATTCGCTCGTCATGTCCCGTACCAGCCATCTGGCGGTGCAGGGCCTTGACGGTGTTGCTGTCATTGCCAGCGAAGACGCCGTCTATGTCGGCAAGCTCGACGAGAGCCAGAGCGTCGGGTCGCTGGTCAAGCTGCTCGGATCCGCCAAGGGCACCGCAGCCCTGACCCAGACCCATCCGACATCCTATCGTCCCTGGGGCGGATACACGTCGATCCTCAACGGCGACCGTTTCCAAGTGAAGCGGCTTTTCGTCACGCCGGGCAAAAAGCTGTCACTGCAAAAGCACCATCACCGCTCCGAACACTGGATCTGCGTCAAGGGCACAGCGGAAGTCACGGTCGGCGACGAGATCAAGATCGTGCGCGAAAACGAGTCCGTCTACATCCCGCAGGGCGAAGTCCATCGTCTGGCCAATCCCGGCAAGATCATGCTGGAAATGATCGAGGTACAGACCGGTTCCTATCTCGGGGAAGACGACATCATCCGCATTGTCGACGAGTTCGGACGAGGATAATAGCTGCTCTAACGAAGAACGTAGCCGATACTTATGTTGGCGGCTGCGGTGTCATCGGTCTGTTGGCGCAAGGCCTTATCGATCGATAGACGCTATTGAATAGGAAGGCAGTCATATGCGCATCGTAATGGTTGGCTCGGGTTATGTCGGGCTGGTGTCTGGGGCGTGCTTTGCCGATTTCGGTCACAAGGTGATCTGTGTCGACAAGGCGGAAGAGAAGATCGAGGCGCTGAAAAAAGGCGTTATCCCGATCTTCGAGCCGGGCCTCGATGCGCTGGTCGAAACCAACGTCAAGGCAGGCCGCCTCTCCTTCACCACCGAGCTTGCACCGGCCGTTGCCGAGGCCGATGTCGTGTTCATCGCCGTCGGCACGCCATCGCGTCGTGGTGATGGCCATGCCGATCTCGGTTATGTCTATGCGGCCGCCAAGGAAATCGCCGAGGCGATGAAGGGCTTTACCGTTGTCGTCACCAAGTCGACCGTGCCGGTCGGCACCGGCGACGAAGTGGAACGGATCATTCGCGAGAGCAACCCCGACGCCGACTTCGCCGTTGTGTCGAACCCGGAATTCCTGCGTGAAGGGGCGGCGATCGAGGACTTCAAGCGGCCGGACCGCATCGTCGTCGGCATTTCCGACGAACGTGCCCGCCCCGTGATGAACGAGGTCTATCGGCCGCTCTATCTCAATCAGGCGCCGATCCTCTACACCAGCCGTCGCACGTCCGAGCTGATCAAGTATGCGGCCAACGCCTTCCTCGCCATGAAGATCACCTTCATCAATGAGATCGCCGATCTGTGCGAGCGGGTTGGTGCCGATGTGCAGGACGTGTCGCGCGGCATCGGCCTCGATGGCCGTATCGGCGCAAAATTCCTGCATGCGGGTCCCGGCTATGGCGGCTCCTGCTTCCCGAAGGATACGCTGGCGCTCGCCAAGACCGCGCAGGACTATGATAGCCCGGTTCGCCTGATCGAGACGACGATCGCCGTCAACGACAACCGCAAGCGGGCCATGGGCCGCAAGGTGATTGCGGCGGCGGGCGGCGACGTGCGCGGCAAGAAGGTTGCGATCTTCGGTCTGACCTTCAAGCCGAATACCGACGACATGCGGGATTCACCGGCGATCGCCATCGTGCAGACGCTGAAGGATGCCGGTGCGATCGTTGCCGGGTACGATCCGGAAGGCATGGACAATGCACGTCAGATGATGGAGATCGATTTTGTTGCCGATCCCTACGAGGCAGCGGACGGTGCGGATGTGGCGGTTCTGGTCACCGAATGGAATGAGTTCCGCGCGCTCGATCTCGACCGGCTGAAGACGATCATGGCGACGCCGGTGTTTGTCGATCTGCGCAATGTCTACCGTGCGCATGAGGTAGAGCCGCATGGGTTTACCTATCACAGCATCGGCAAGAACAACGCCTGACAGGTCTGGACCAGCCGCCAGTTTAGCGCTGGCGGCCGATCCGACTTTTCTCACGGAGAAGCATTCCGGGTGAGGCATCCCACCCGGAATACATAGTCAATCACGCCAGATCGAAACGATCCGCGTTCATGACCTTGACCCATGCGCTGACAAAGTCCCTGACAAACTTTTCCTTCGCGTCGGACTGGGCATAAACTTCCGCGATCGCCCGAAGCTGCGAGTGCGAACCGAAGATCAGGTCGACGCGCGTGCCGGTCCACTTCAGGTCATTCGAATGGCGATCACGCCCTTCGTAGACGCCGGTCTCGCCTGCCTTCGGCGACCAGACCGTTCCCATATCCAGCAGGTTGACGAAGAAGTCGTTCGTCAGGGTCTCCGGCTTGTCGGTGAAGACACCATGCTCAGGCGCACCAGCCTTCAATACGCGTAGACCAGCAAGCAGCACCGTCATCTGCGGTGCGGTGAGCGTCAGCAATTGCGCGCGATCCACCAGGGCTTCCTCGGCTTTGAGGAACTGATGACGCTTGGCGTTGACGTAGTTTCTGAAGGCATCGGCTCGCGGCTCGAGAGCAGCGAAAGAGGCCGTATCGGTCTGTTCCTGTGAAGCATCGGCGCGGCCCGGCGTGACCGGAACGACGATACTGTGGCCTGCGGCCTTCGCAGCCTTTTCCACGCCGGCAGCGCCTGCCAGCACGATCAGGTCGGCCAGCGAAATCTTCTTGCCGGCCGTGTTGGCTGCGTTGAAGCCCTGCTGGATGTTTTCCAGCGCACCGAGCACCTTGGCGAGCTGTTCCGGCTGGTTGGCTTCCCAGTTTTTCTGCGGCTCCAGACGGATACGGGCGCCGTTGGCACCGCCGCGCTTGTCCGAACCGCGGAAGCTCGAAGCCGAGGCCCAGGCGGTCGAGACGAGTTCCTGGACCGAAAGTCCGGTCGCCAGTACCTTTTCCTTGAGTGCCGCAATATCCGCATCATCGACCAGCGGGTGGTCGACGGCCGGAATGACATCCTGCCAGATCAGGTCTTCGGCCGGCACTTCCGGACCGAGATACCGGACCTTCGGCCCCATATCGCGATGCGTGAGCTTGAACCAGGCGCGGGCGAAGGCGTCGGCGAACTCGGCCGGGTTTTCCAGGAAACGGCGCGAGATCTTTTCATAGATCGGGTCGAAGCGCAGCGCGAGGTCGGAGGTCAGCATGGTCGGGCGATGCTTCTTTGCGCCGTCGAAAGCATCCGGCACGGAGGCGTCCGCATCCTTGGCCACCCACTGATGCGCACCGGCCGGGCTCTTGGTCAGCTCCCATTCGAAACCGAAGAGGTTTTCGAAGAAGTAGTTGCTCCACTGGGTCGGCGTCTGCGACCAGGTTACTTCGAGGCCGCTGCCGATCGCGTCGGTACCAACGCCGGTATTGAACTTGCTCGACCAGCCGAGGCCTTGCGCTTCCAACTCGCCGCCTTCCGGATCGATGCCGACAAAGGACGCGTCGCCGGCACCATGGGTCTTGCCGAAAGTGTGGCCGCCGGCAATCAGCGCGACGGTTTCTTCGTCATTCATCGCCATGCGGGCGAAGGTATCACGGATATCGCGGGCAGAGGCGAGAGGATCGGGATTGCCGTTCGGGCCTTCCGGATTGACGTAGATGAGGCCCATCTGCACGGCGCCGAGTGGCTCGGCCAACTCACGTTCGCCGCTGTAGCGCTCGTCGCCCAGCCAGGTGCCTTCCGGTCCCCAGTACAGCTCTTCCGGCTCCCATACATCAGCACGGCCTCCGGCAAAACCGAAGGTCTTGAAGCCCATCGATTCGAGAGCGACATTGCCGGTCAGGATCATCAGGTCGGCCCAGGAAATCTTGTTGCCGTATTTCTGCTTGATCGGCCAGAGGAGGCGGCGCGCCTTGTCGAGGTTGACGTTGTCGGGCCAGCTGTTGAGCGGGGCAAAACGCTGCTGGCCCATGCCGGCACCGCCGCGGCCGTCGGTGATGCGGTAGGTGCCGGCCGAGTGCCAGGCCATGCGGATGAAGAGACCGCCGTAATGGCCGAAATCGGCCGGCCACCAATCCTGGCTGTCGGTCATCAGCGCATGGAGGTCCTGCTTCAGCGCCTGAAGATCAAGCGCCTTGAACTCCTCGGCATAATCGAAGGACTTGCCCATCGGATCGGCAAGCGAAGAGTGGGTGTGAAGGATCTGAACATTCAGGTGGTTCGGCCACCAGTCGCGGTTGGACCGTCCGCGCGGCGTGTTGCCGTGGGCGACAGGACACTTACCGCTGTTCTCGCTAGACTTGGCATCCATGACTATCTCCTTCCAGTCGTTGTTATCGATGACGGAAGCCGGGACCTGACAGGTTTCCCATAAGCTTCCCTGATTGGGTTTCGTGAGGTTAAGCTGGTGCAGATCCTCTCATGGGCAAATCAAATAACTGGATTTGTTGATAGTTTTAAGTTGGATTTAAAGATCATATCGATAACAAAAACATATCGACCGTCGTGGTTTTACGTTTCGCGGGATATCCGCATGAACCTGCGGCGCGCTTTGAACTTCCCGAAATTAGGTGATATAAAAATGGTGAGGAGATTTTCGTGGCGGGACCTGCCGCCACGTCGGATCCGAAGCTTTCTGTCCACTCCGAGCCATGGATCCGATGGCACCTCGACCGCGCTCACATAAGGCTGCCTCACCACCGCGACCGGCAAGACGCTGGCCGCTGCTCCTGTTTATGCTCGCCGTCATAGCCGCCGTTGCCGCTACGGTTCTGCTGGCGAATGAACAGCGCAACTTCAAGGCATTTGCACGCGTTATCGGTATTCCACTTCCTGAGGCTGTCGTTAGTCCGGCCCCTGCCCCGCCAGAACGTGAAATCAGTCAAGTGCCCAAACCCGTTCATCGTTGGCCGTGGCCCGATTTCGCCATGACACCCGACCTTATCGAACCGATCCCCACGCCGGCAGACATGTGCAGCAGGCAGGCCACAGGTGCGCAGGAATTGCCTGCCTTTTCGGAATCGCAGCAACGCGGCTGGGAGTGTTCCATGTTGCGGGATGGGTTCGGCGCGAACCATTCGGCCTCGCTCTTTCTGCAGGCACGCGGCGCCCTGCATGAGCCTGCTGACAGCATTCGCGTGAAATTCAATCTCGCAGGCGGCAGGCTGGACGGTGACCTCGCAGCACAGGCTCTCGCCTTCTTCCGTTCGGCCGCTTCGATGCCGCGCGATCCGGCATTATCCGAAGCCTTGACCAAGCTGCTGACGACCCAGGCAGACTTCTATTTCTTCGCAGGGTATCAAAGCCTGACGTTCCGGCAGGAGATCGGCAACCCGGGACGATACAATTTCATTGGGTCAGACAGGACATCAAGAACACTGGTGGATCCCCCTATTGCCTTGTCCATGGAGCGACAGGTTGGTGGATCTGCACAGGACGCAAGGACGGCAAGGCTCCCCCGTCTCTTAACCCTGCCTGCAGGAAGTGATTGAAGATCGGCAAATTTGCGAATATCGGCAATATGTTAACCCTCCTTTAGGGACGGGTTCCCATTGTCGATGGGATGTTCTTGTCCATATTTAGCCTGTCTACGATTGGCGGCATCAATGCGTAAACTCATCGGCTGGATGAAAGGTCGCCCAAAGGGCCAGCCTTCTCTGCCTTCCCGACGCCGGATAGATCTGGGAGACAAACCTGCCAGCTACCCTATCTATGCGATCGGCGATGTGCATGGCTGCTTGAACGAACTGCAGCAAGCGGAAGCCCGCATTGCCGCCGATATGGCAATGACAGGGCGTCCTGGAATGATCGTCCTGCTTGGCGACTATGTGGACCGCGGCCCAAGCTCCTATCAGGTTATAGAGCATCTGCAGAAGCCAAGTGAACTGGGTTTGCGAAGAGTGGCGCTCTGCGGCAATCACGACGACATTTTCAGCAAGTTCATCGACGAACCGGAAAAATACTCCGACTGGCTTCGCCTTGGCGGCGAGCAGACGCTGATTTCCTACGGCATGGATATCAATCAGCTGACCGCTGCGAAAAATGGCAGGCTGAACGATCTCAGGCAGGCGCTTGGCAAGGCCGTTCCGACAAGCCACCAACAGTTTCTTGCCAATCTTCCGATCTACCTGAAGATCGGCAATATCGTGTTCGTTCATGCGGGCTTGCGCCCAAGGGTGGCATTGGACAATCAGACGGATGAAGACCTGATGTGGATCCGCGAGCCGTTTCTCAGCCAAGGTCCCGGTCAACCATTGCTGGTCGTCCATGGTCATACCCCGCAGCCGACGCCGGATATCAGCCTGGGACGTATCGGGATCGACACGGGCGCCTATTACAGCGGCAAACTGACCGTGCTGAAAATCGACGGCAGCCACAAGGCCTTTGTCTGAGAGCGGCCGAGCCTGCACCTATCTGCTTAATTTTAGCCGATACCAGATTTCGATGAACGGCCGGACCAGAGGGCCGAACAGGGCGAGCGCCGCAATCGAGCCTGTGAAATAGACATGAGCGCTGCGGCGATCGATGCCGGCCACAAGCCTGGCTGCAATCTCTTCCGGCCGTCTCGGCTTGATACGACCCATCAGAATTTCGGCTTCTCGCGGCCGGCTTTGAAGCTCTCGGGCAAGCTGGGGCGTGTCGGTATCGGGCGGAAAGCAGATGCCGACGGTCACGCCCCCTGCTCCCCCCACTCGCACGCCCTTCGACATGGCCTCCAGGCGCAGGGCGTCAGCGAAACCGACCAATGCGGATTTCGAGCCACAATAAGCGGCATAGGCGGGAATTCCGATGAAGGCGGCAGCCGAGGAGACGATCATGATACGCCCCTCCCCGCGCGCTCTCATAGTCGCATAGACATCCCGCACCGTATTGACCACACCGGTGAAATTGGTCCGCCACTGGGCTTCGAAAGCTTCCGTCGTCTGCTCATGAAACCAGCCCGGCTCGACGAGGCCAGCGGATGCGACGAGGATATCGCATGGTCCGTGAGCCGCTTCGCAAGACTTTATCGCGGCTGAAATTTCGATGCCGACGGCAGCATCAGCGGAGACGACAAAGACCTTGGTTGCGCCTGCGGAATGCTGTTCAATCTCTTTGCGGGCCGTTTCCAGACGGTCTGCATTGCGGGCAATCAACGAGACCGAAGCGCCGCGGCGCGCATAGATCTTTGCAACTTCAAGGCCTATGCCGCTCGATCCCCCGGTTACGACGACATGCATGGCCGCGCTCCCGAAATCAGCTGTTGGGCGATTGAAGCAGCGGAGAAAGCAGCATCATCTTTTCCATATCAAGCGAGGCCAGGCCGAACTTGCGCTCTTCCAGGCTTTTCAGGCGACGCGAAGTCGCTTCGACGGCATGGCGGATCTGCTCTTCCGTGTGATTGCAGGTGATGAAGAAGCGCAGCCGCGCCTGCCCTTCCGGCACCGCCGGGTGGATGATGGGCAGTGCATTGACGCCATCTTCCAGAAGCTCGTTCGATAGCTGCACAGCCCGAAGCGAATCGCCAACCAGAACCGGGACGACGGAAAACCCGACGCTCAGGCCCGTGTCGAGCCCGGCCTTTCTGGCCTCTTCCAGAAACAATGCGCCGTTGCGGTGAAGCTTTTCGGTCCGTTCCGGTTCGCTGCGCAGGATCTCGAGACCGGCCTTTGCGGCTGCGGCCAGAACCGGCGCCAGTCCGACGCTATAGACGAAGCCACCGGCCTCGGCTTTCAGGATATCGGCAAGCGCCTGGGATCCGGCAATATAACCGCCGCAGCTCGACGTCGTCTTGGACAGGGTTCCCATCCAGATATCGACGTCCTGCGGATCGATATCGAAATGCTCGAACGTGCCCCTGCCCGTCTTGCCGAGAACGCCAAGCGCATGGGCCTCATCGACCATCAACCAAAAACCGTAGCGGTTGCGCAGTTCCAAGAGCCGCGGCAGATCGGCAATATCTCCATCCATGGAATAGACGCCCTCGACGATAACGAGGACACGCCGGAATTCCGATGCGAGCGTCTTCAGCACTGTTTCGAGATTGTCGACATCGTTGTGGCGGAACAGCCGCCGCGTTGCGCCCGACTGCTTGATGCCCGCAAGTGCACTGTTGTGGATGAATTCGTCGTGGATGACGAGGTCCTGCGGGCCGACGAGACAGCTGATGGCCGCAACATTGGTGAGATAACCGCTGACGAAGCAGACGGCTGCCTCTACGCCATAGACCTCGGCAAGCAACGCTTCGAGTTCGGTATGGACGGGACGCTCACCGGCAACCAGACGGCTGGCGGAAGCGGAAATTCCATATCGATCGATCGCCTCCTTGGCACGGCTCGTGACCTTCGGATCCGTGTTCGTTCCGAGATAGTCGTAGGATGCAAAGTTGGCGAAGTCCCGGCCGTCCATAACCGTGGTGGCGCCTGCCGCAACATCGTGCGAGCGATAGAACGGATTATCCACCCCGATCACCTCGCCCACCTTCCGCTGCGTCAATACACGCTGATATTCGGGAAGCTGATCGAATTTCGGGCTCTGGCGAACAGAAACCTGCGGCTGGCGGTTCAAGCGCGCTTCGCGATTGCGGCCGGAAGCTTCGCTGGTCTGTCGCATCTTTTCCAGAAAACCAAGCTTGGCGCCTCCGGTTGGAGACGCGGTCGTTTCCGGCTTGTCTTTCTTGGTCACTGAGAAGCTGCTTTCTGGCTTTGGGTCGAGTGGCTCTTGACCAGACGGTCGAGCACCTCGTCCTGCTGCGGGGTCTCCTCCTCCCCGCCACTGCGTTTCGAAACTCTCTCACGCAGGCGCGTGACCACGTCACTCACCGTCGTGTCCTCGCCTACACCACTCAAGGGAATATCAAATCCGGTCTTCTGCTGGAAGCTCATGCCGAGTTCCATCGCCATCAGGCTGTCGAGGCCGACATCCTTGAGGACCTTTTCCGGCGTGATGCTATCTTCGGTGACGCGCAGGATGGCGGCGATTTCGGCCGCGACAATCTTGTGCAGGATCGCCTGCGCTTCATCGGCGGACTTGCCTTCGATCAACGCTTCGAGATCGATCTGATCGCCATCGCCAGACGATTGCGCATTGCCGGCGGCCCGCATGGCGGTCTCGAACAGGCTGGCTGTCGAGATCGGCAGCATGCGCACGGCGTTCCAGTCGACTTCTGCGATCATCACGGCTGCACCATCGATACTGCCGGTCTCGCTCGCAAGATAATTTTCGACCTGTTCCAGCGCATCACGCGCCTTCATTGCGGTCTTGCCGATCCTCTTCGACAGGATCTCGTTGACCTCGGCATTGCGTGCCAGAAAGCCGGTATCGGCAATTGCGCCGAAACCGACGGCCAGAGCCGGGCGGCCGGCAGCGCGACGGGCGCGGGCAAGCCCTTCGAGATAGCCGTTGGCGATAACATAGTTCGCCTGTCCGGGATTGCCGAGCATGGTGGTGGCGGACGAGAAGAGCAGGAACAGTTCCAGAGCGTCGTCACGGGTCAGCTTGTCGAGCAGCTCCGCGCCGCGAACCTTGACGTCCACGACCGGACGGTTGCGGTCATCGGTCAGGTTCGACAGGAGAGCGTCGTCCAGCACCATGGCGGCGTGGATGATGCCCTTGATCGGAGCCGCAGAACGCAACTCCGTCAGAAGAGCGGACAAAGCCTGTTCATTGGTGATGTCGCAGGCATGAAGCGTGGCAACGACGCCGAGAGCAGCCCATTTTTCCAGAGCCTTGATCGTCGCTTCATCCGCGACCCCGCGGCGAGAGCACAAAGCGATCCGGCGCGCGCCCTTGGCGACCAGCCAGTCGGCGGCAACGAGACCGAAACCGCCGATGCCACCGGCAACGAGGAAGGTTCCGTCATCGCTGAAACGTACAGTCCGGTCGGTGGCAATCATCACCTGATCCCTGCCGCGGACCGGCGGGCGGATAACGATCTTGCCGATCTGGCCGGCATTCTGCATCAGGCGGAACGCGCTGCCGATCTCGTCATAGCCGAAGGCGCGATAAGGCAGAGGCACCAGATCGCCGCGCTCGAATAGTTCGCCTATCTCGGCAAAAATCCGCTTGGTGATCTTCGGCTGGTTGACCAGCAACTGGTCGGCATCGATGCCGAAATAGCTGATATTGCGACGGAACGGCCGCAGGCCGATCTTGCGGTCGGAATAATAGTCGCGCTTGCCGAGTTCGAGGAAGCGGCCGAAGGGTTTTACCAGTTCGAGGCTTCGCTCCATCGCTTCGGAGAAGAGCGAGTTGAGGACGAGATCGACACCCTCGCCATTCGTGACCGCACGAACGCGCGAGACGAAATCCAGCGAGCGGCTGTCGAAGATATGGTCGGCGCCGAGCGTTTCGAGGAAGCGGCGTTTTTCGACCGTACCCGCCGTGGCGATGACCTTTGCGCCCTTCAGCTTGGCGATCTGCAGTGCTGCAAGACCGACGCCGCCTGCGGCGCCATGAATGAGGATCGTTTCGCCCTCTTCGATATGGCCAAGCTGGACCATGGCGTAATAGGCCGTCAGGAAGGCGACCGGCACCGTGGCCGCGGCTGAATAATCAAGCCGATCGGGGAATTTCGTCACACCGTCACGGCGGACACGAACATGGGTGGAGAAGGCGGCCGGGCCGATGCCCATGACGCGATCGCCTGGCTTGAGATCCGTGACGGAAGAACCGACGCGCTCGACGCGCCCGGCCATTTCCATGCCAATGGTTGCGCCGGCGAAACCGTCTTCCAGTGCTTCTTCGGGCAAAAGCCCCATCGACCACATGACGTCGCGGAAATTCAGACCTGCAGCTTCGACCGCGATGATGACCTCGCCATCACCCGGCTCGCGAAGCACGCAGCTTTCCCAGACGATGCTGTCGACGCGACCGCTGGTCCGCTGGTGGATCGTCGCGGCCTCGAAATCAGCGGTGGTCGTATCGCGGCCTGCGGACGGACCGGAAGCCGCACGGATTTCAACGAGACCGTGTTCACCGGCAAGCCATTCGCGATTGGCGCTTTCGACCGTTGCAATCCGATCGATGAGGGCAATCGCCTGCTTGCCTTCGGCATCGATCATGTGAATGTCGATGGCGTCATATTCGTTCTGCAGAACGCGGGCGAAAGTCCACAGACCGCCATTGGCCGCATCGCTGTTTTCACCGGCAAGCGGAGATCCGCCCGGCGCAAGCACGATGAGGCGTGGCCTGACCGCGGAACCGCCTGCCTGGCGGGTCATTCCCTCGGCCAGCGCCTTGAAGCGCGACAGTCTTGAAATCTCAAGAGCCGAAACGGCCTGACCGGCACCGCGATCGGCGAGATAGGCCATGCAGATCGGAGACTGACTGCCTTCCGGCACCAGTTCCAGAGCGCGTTCCGACTCGGCAGCCTGAACGATCGCAGCATCGACAAAGGACGGAGCGAGCATCTGTTCGGATGCCTGTTCGGCAACAATGATAAGCCTGCCCCTGCCCGTTTCGGCAGCCACAGTCTCGGATTTCACGCGCGAATGGGCGATGGCGACGACGAGCGCGCCCTCTTCCACCTGCATGTCGTTGACGGATGCAACGTCGAAACCGAGATCGGACAGCAGAGTTTCCACCTGAGCCGCGGTCGCCAACCGGCCGACCGGGAATTCGGCAGACTGGCTTGCCGCGAACCATCCCTCCGACAGACCGAAAGCAAAATCGTTGAATGCCGAGGGAGCACGATCGCCAAAAGTGATCGCAGCACCCGATGCCGCGGCCGAACGCAGCGCCTGGCGCACATCCTCGTCAC
Source organism: Aliirhizobium wenxiniae (assembly GCF_019511445.1). GTDB lineage: Bacteria > Pseudomonadota > Alphaproteobacteria > Rhizobiales > Rhizobiaceae > Neorhizobium > Neorhizobium wenxiniae_A. The sequence goes on along the minus strand of NZ_JAEUAN010000005.1, from coordinate 253,551 downwards.
CGGTCAGCATTGACTGGCTGGACAGGCCGCCTGCAACGATCAGGTCCACATGCTTGAGGCCGGCAAGAGCCTTGGGCTCTATGACCGAGACATGGACATTCTGCTCGAACGCCAGTTCCAGCATGCGTCGTGCATTTTCGTTCGGCTCGGCAATCACAAGCGTTGCGCCGATCGATGCGGAGAGACCGGCAAGCCGGGTGCTGACCGACTGGCTTGTCGTGCCCAGCTCGACGATGAAACGGATTTTTCCAGAATTTTCGCGGCAGAAGCGTTCCGTCAGATCAAAACCGCTTGCGGCGCGGCGAAGACCGAGCGGCGAATGGACCAGAACGTGGTCGAGCGTTGCTTCGCTGATATTGCTCGTGTGTTCGCTTTCAGCCTCGTCGGCGGGCTTTCCTGCGAGCATGAGATGTTCGAGCGCATCGCGATAGACGTCATTGACCAGCACTGCTTCAGCGATGCGTGACGAGTCTTCGCGGTAGATTTCCTGGATCAGTTCATCGACACCCGGGAACGAGAAGTCTTGCGGGATATTCCAGCCGTCATCAGAGGACACGGCGATGCCGGCATCTTCCAGGGTGAACAGGCAGGATGTCAGGAAGGCGCGGAAATCCCGGTCGCCGGGCAAGGATGCCGACGAAAGCCTGCCATCGCCATCGGCGAGCGACAGGGCAATCTCGTGGCTTGCACGATAGACCGCCGCATCGATCATCAGCGATGCATTGTCCTTGGCGTCGGACGATACAAGCTCGGCCAGAGCCGGCAGGTTGAATGCCGGCGCATCCGACACCGCCAAAAGCGCACTCGGCACGGCGTCGAAATGGAAGGCAACAGTATCCAGCGTGTGATGACGGCGCAGGGACGTGCGACGGAAGCGGCAATCCGAAAGAACCGCAACCTGATCGCCATCCGCGTCGAAAAGCCGGAAATTGACCTTGATCGAGAAATTGCTGAACCGCTCGATCTCGATCCGCGCCTTGGCGATTGCGCGACCTCTGCCCGCGACGCGGATGGAGCCGAACCGAACCGGGATGTAGGGAGATCCGGCCTCAGTTCCCGAAAGCCGATCGAACATCGCGACGAGCCCGTGGAAGGCGGCATCGACGGAGAACGGGTTGAGGTTATAGCCGATATAGGGATGGGCGGGAGCCGCCGCTTCCTTCAACTCGACTTCAACGACATTCTCGCCATAAGGCACCGCCTTGGACAGGAGCTGGAAGCGCGGTCCGTATTGCAGGCCGAAACGCTCCGCCATCTCATAAACCTCGGCAGACGAGAGGCTATCGCCGCCTTCTGTGGATACGGTGACATCGAACCGGTGGCTGTCCTCATCCACCGGGCGTCGACAACGGCCGACGGCGTGAACGGTCCAGTCGTCACTGCTGAGCCGTTCGCGCGAACGAATCTCGATATTGCCGGTTTCCGGAGAAATCAGCGTCGAAAGCTCAAGCATCCGATCAGGACGCAATTCGAGCGGCCGGACGATCTCCATGTTGGAAATCTCGATCTCGTCAGTGCCGAAATGCGCCTGGGCGGCAGTGACCGCGATTTCCAGGAACCCGGCTCCCGGCAAGATCGCGCGACCATCGACAACATGCTCCGCCAGATCCGGGAAGAGCAGCGCATCGACATGGTTTTTCCAGTGCGACCCGTTCGGATCGTTTCGCCAGCCGAGAAGCGTGTAGCTGTTCTTGAAATCCCGACCGAACATGTCGATTTCGTCGGTGGTTGCCGGCACTTTGAGCGCGCTCGGTTCGAACGGCAAAGGCGGCAGGTCGACGACCGGGTTGCGTGTGCCTGAATGCCTGGATGGTGCTGGTATCGCGCCATGGGCAATAGCACGCGCAAACGAGCGGGCGATAGGATCACGGCCTTCGACGGGTGTCTCGCGCTGCAGCGAACCGATCACGGTTGCCGGCTGGGCCTTGCTCTTGGCGATTTCCGAGACGTAGTTCGACAGGATCGTGCGCGGAGAAATCTCGATGAAGAGATTGCAGCCGAGATCGAGGGCCGCTTCGGTTGCAGAGCGGAAGAGAACCGGCTCACGCACATTGTGCCACCAATATTCGGCATCGAGACCACGACCGTCATAGATCCCGCCGGTGACGGTGGAAATGAAGGTACAGGCAGCAGCCTGCGGCTCGATCGCCGGCAATTCCGCGAGGAAGCCATCGCGAGCGCTGTCGATGATCGGATGATGGAACGGGTAGTTGATATCGAGGATATGGACGACCGTCTGGGCCTTGCGGGCAGCATCGCGGAAGGCCTGGATTTCTGCGATCGGTCCGGAAATCGTCACGGAGTTCGGTGCGTTTACCGCCGCAACGTGGATGCCATCCAGACCATGCGCCTTTGCAAATGCAACAGCAGCGTCTTCGCCCATCACGGCGGCGGCCATCTTGCCCTGCCCTGCGAAGAGATGCTGGGAATGCGAGCGCTTGGCAACGATCGCAACGGCTTCGGCAGCCGTCAGCGCCTTCGACGCATAGGCGGCAGCAATCTCACCGACCGAGTGGCCGAAAACGACATCGGGCCTGATGCCATAAGCGCTCAGGCTATCCGAAAGCGACGCCTGGACGGCAAACAGCAGCGGCTGGGCAATCGTCGCGTCGGCCAGCCGTGTTCCCAGATCGTCTGCGACGATGAGATCCGTCAGCTTTTCGCCGAGATGATACTCGAACAGCGCGCTGAAGGATTGGAAATACTGGCGGAAATGCGGGTTCTCGCGATAGGCTTCGACGCCCATTCCGGCCCATTGCGCACCATTGCCGGAAAAGACGAAGGCGATCTTGCCGAGCGAAGACGGCGCTTCGCCGCGCTCGCCGTCAGACGCCTCACCCGAAAGATGCGTCTTGATGGCATCGAGGACGCCGCGTTCGCCGCGTGCATCGACGGCAAACCGATATTTGAGAGCATCCCTGTTCGTTGTCGTGGCGGCAATGATGCGGCGTGCTTTATCCGGCGCTGCGGCCGACAGGCGGGCACGATAATCCTTAAGCAGGTTTTCCAGTGCGCTGGCGCTATGGGCGCTGGCCAGGAACAGCAAGTTGTCGCCCTTGGCGGGCGAAGCTGCCTGTGTGACCGGTTCGGGGTCGCCTATGACGACATGCGCATTGGTGCCGCCGAAGCCGAAGGAATTGATGCCGACAAGCCGCGCTTCCTTGGCCGGAAGCAGTTTGACGGCTGCAGTATTGACCCTGACATTGAGGGCATCGAAATCGATGTCTTCGTTCGCCGTTTCGATATGCAGCGTCGCCGGAAGGTAGTCGTTCTCGAGCGCCAGCATGGCCTTGAACAGGCCAAGAAGGCCGGAGACCGGCTCCGTGTGACCGATATTCGACTTGATCGAGCCGATAGGCAGCGGCGCGCGGCGCTTCTGGCCGATGACTTTACCGATGGCCCAGACTTCGGCAGGGTCGCCGACGCGGGTACCGGTGCCATGGCCTTCGATGAAGGCGACGCGGTTCACGTCGATGCCCTGCCGGTCATAGATGGAGCTCAGCAGCTCGGCCTGCGCCTCACGCGATGGCAAGCTGATGCCGTTGGTGCGGCCGGAGGAATTGACGCCGGTCGCATGAATACGGGCATAACTGCGGTCATGGTTCTGTCGCGCGAGATCGCTGCGACGCAGGACGATTACCGCACCACCTTCCGCGCGGACATACCCCTGGCCATTGGTGTCATAAGCCCGGCAAAGGCCTTCCGGCGACAACATGCGCGCCTGGGCGAAACCGACGAAAGACAGCGGGTGGACGAGAAGATTGACACCGCCGACGATTGCCGTGTCGACATCGCCGCGCTCCAGTGCACGAGCGGCCTGATCCAGCGCCACTAGCGAGGACGAACAGGCCGTATCGATCGTCATGCTCGGACCATTGAGACCGAAAACATGCGAGATACGGTTGGAGACGATCGAAAGCGTATTGCCCGTCATGAAATACGGGCTGCCGGAGGCCGGATCTTCTGCCGACAGATTGCCGCTGTCGAGGCTGGAGGCGCCGATATAGACGCCGACCCGCTCCCGGGCGAGCGAGCTTACCGGCAGGTTGGCATCCTCAAGAGCCTTCCAGACCAGCGTCAACAATATGCGCTGCTGCGGGTCCATCTGCATGGCCTCGCGCTGCGACAGACCGAAGACTGCAGGATCGAAATCATAAACCGCGTCGATGACGCCAGCCGCGAATGTGTAGGTTTTTCCAGGTGTCCCTTGAGTGGGGTGCCAGAAACGAGCCAACTCCCACCGGTCAGCAGGGATTTGCGTGACGGTGCAACGACCGGTTCTAAGAACGTGCTGCAACTCTTCAATGGAGCTGGCACCGGGCGCAACGCAGGCTCGGCCAATTACTTCTATCGTCATCGTCACTCTTATGTTCATCACAGCTATAGTAGCTGATGCAGATTTAAGCCGACATCGACTTTAACAACATACTTGCCCCTAGTTGTCACGAGAAAAGCAGAACGAACCACTACTTCCAGATGACAATCCAGGATTATTACAATCAATGATGCAGGTGCATATACGCCCGGCCTTGCGGTTAGTCACTCAGATTGTTGGAAATCGCGGCGCCCTGAACGGCGATCCCGACAGGCGTGCCAATGACGCGCAGGAACTTGGTCAGGTCGACAGCCGGATGGCGCGATGCATAGATCACGTCACGGCTTTTCACGGGGAAGGTCTGGCCGACGAGCATGCTGTCAGGCCGGCTCATGTCGAACCTGTAGACGATCGGATAGCGGCCATTCTTGTCCGGCTGCATGCCCTTGCGCGTGAGTTCATCGAACCGGCGCTGGCCCAGAAGCCCGAGGACCACTTCTGGATCCTCGTAACGGAACAGGAAGAAGCCTTTCGCATTGACGGCCTCGTCATTGCCGCCTCGGCCGAGCGCAACCGCTTCGAGAAGGTTCAGATCGTTGGCGCCGAATGCGATCCGCGAATTGCTCTTGACGGCTCCAAGCAGCGTGAAGGTGCGTGGATCCTGGGTTACGAAAATCTGGTCGCCAGGCTGGACATAAATGTTTTCAGACGGGTTCTCGATGATCGACTTCATCAGCGCCGTACCCGTGCGCTTGCCGCGAACGAGCGTGACATAGGTCTCATAGGGCTGAGCGGTCGGCCCACCAGCCTTGGCGATGACATCGGAAATCTGCTCGCCATTCAGGTTGAGCGGGATCTGCGCCGATTTATTGACAGCACCGGCAACGGTGACCGAGCGCGACGGCGTATCGCCCATGGCAATGATGACATCCGGCTCGACGGCCTTGCTCTTGAGAGAAGACAGGATTTCCTGGCGGGCCTGCTCAAGTGTGCGACCGGCGAATCGCACGGTACCGACATAAGGGATAGCAGCGGTACCGTCCGGTTGCACGACGACATCAATCGCGGCCTGCTTGCTATCGGTGGTCGAGAACAGGCCATCGGCACCGGCTTCGAAGATCGTGACCTTCAACTGGTCACCGATACCGATCACCGCCCTGCCTGCACCGCCGCCAATGCCGAATCGGCGCTTCAGTGCGGTCGAAACATAGTCCGACACCAGTCTTGCAGTGTGATTATCAACGTCGACAATATCGAAAACCGCGGCGTTTACACGGCCGATCTCGGCCGGAGACCGACCAGCGTCCTCGTTAATCGCGGAGGCCAGAGGCCCTTCCCCCGGAACCGCCTGACATCCCGCCAGGGCAGCACAAAGAACGATCGCAGTCACTCGAACCAAATCTCGATACTCCAAGCCAGGATCGTGCGAGCGCTGACTTGCCCCGCTTGATCCAGAATTTCACGTCCTTGAAAGCACACCGGACGACGAACGACAAGCTTCATGGCTTGGGCTCCCCGGAAAATAAAACCTGGTGCGGTTTTAAGGCCATAGTCACCAGCGAACTGGTACTCAGAAGCGAAACTAAAAAAGTTAACTTAAATGCCTACTAATTAACGTGGTTAACGGGCGCTCGGAAGCCGCGCGGTGATGTCGGAATGGTCGCTTTCCGTTCACCATTGCCGCTAAACACACTTGGACACGGGCTTGCCGGATATGCCAAAGCTTGTCGGCATTTGAACCTGAAACGGAGCAATCTCCTTGGCGGACAAGGCGGAACTTCTGACGCCTCTGATGCGCCACCGAAGACGGCGGCGTGCAGCAAAGGCGTTCGGCGTTCTGCTGCTTCTCGGCCTCACGCTGCTTGTTGCTATCGTTCTTATGGTCAATGACGGACGCAATTACCGTCGGCTTGCGGAATGGCTCGGGGTGGAAGAATACCTCGCGCGACCTTTCGCCGCTGCGCCGCCGCCCGCTTTGCGCGCGCGGCGAATGACACGCGTTGTCGATGCGCCGCCCCGACTCATCGATCCCGCAGTCGGTCGTTACGACCGATTCCGCGTTCTCCCCCGCCTGACTTCGCATGAGCGGTGCGAGCGGCTCGGGGAGGATGGCCCTGCTGCGAATTTCCAGGCCGCCGGCGGAGAATGGGAATGCCTGTTTTCGAAGGAGCTAGGAACGACGGCGGAACCCTCCGTGCTTTTCGCCCAGATCAAAGGAACATCGTCCAGCACCTTCCGCACGTTCCGCCTCAAGCTCAGCCTGCTCGATCCACGGCAGGACGAAGAAATGTTCCGGCTGGTCGCCAATTCCTTAGATCGTTTCGGCCTGGAACTGACACCGGAAAACCGGCGCTATCTCAATGATAGAATTCGGGCCGGCGACACCTTCTCATCGAGACTGGAAGGGTATCGTATCAGCTACGATCGAGAGAGAGACGACGATCGTCGATCCAACCTGCTGATCACGCAAATTCCTCAGATCTCAGCCTGCAGCGGACCTATACCGATCTCACGCGGATATCCGATGCAATCCTCGACCGCACCGATCATGCTCGAATGCCTGCCGCTGCCGAAGCCTCGCTTGTCACGCCCGATCCAGGCGGACTAGATCGACATCGTCACCCAGTTCGCGCTCAGCGGCGTCAAGCAGGCTCATCTGGTGGGTAAAGAGGATCGACTGGAAGGCACCGCTTGACGCGGCCAGCGTGCGAAGCCCGGCTGCGGTGCGCTCGTCGTCGAATGTCTGGAAGATATCGTCCAGCACCAGCGGCGCCGGTTCGTTACGGCGGCAATAATCCTCAAGGAAGGCCAGTCGAAGCGCGAGATAAAGCTGATCGCCGGTTCCCTCGCTCAATCCGGAAAGCGGCACCTGCTCGCCCGTCTTCCGTTCGACGGCGAGTTGCAGATCGTCGTTGTCGTCATAGACCTGCAGAAGACGGGCAAACCGATTTCCCGTCAGCTGGGAGAAAACCTCGCCCGCGCGCGTCATGACGGGATCGGCCTGACGTTCGCGGTAAGCCTCCATCGAATGACCGAGCATTGCACCGGCGAGCTTCAGCACCACCCAGCGACGCGCGAGGTCCTTCGCTTCCTGTTCGGCCGCCAGTTTTTCGAAGACGGCGCGTTCCGCACCCGTGCCTTTCTCCAGCTCCTGCCTGCGGCGCAGATTGTCGGCTTCCGCCGCACGCAGATCGGCAAGACGATTGATCTGTCGGCTGTCTTCCGCCTCCAGCCGTTCGATTTCGACGCCGGCGGATATCCTGTCGAAACCGACCAAGGCGGTCCGCACGGCCTCTTCCTCCAGACCGTCCGCCTGCTGGATGAACCTGTCACGGCACTGGCTCTCGTTGGCAACAAGCCTTCTGCGCTCGACAAGCGCCGCAAGGACGGCCTCGAGACGATCCGGCTGAACCGTCGCGGCCGTTGCCAGTTCGGTTCGCTCAGCGCTGAGCCTGGCGGCCTCCGCGACATGATGGGTGTGGGAAAGCTCGTTTCTCTCCAGCGCCGTCGTCAATGTCGAGCGCTGGTTGTCCGCCGCGCGCGCCTTGGTGACCCGGTCGTTCAGGAGGCCGCCTGCCACATCGGCCGGGATCGACAGGAGATCGGGTGCCAGCGATCGGCAAAACGTGATGATTTCAACTTCGAAGCCTTCCATGTCACGGGCCATGCCGCGAACACGGCGATCACGATTTTCCCGTTCGGACAAAAGATCCGGCAAGGTGCGCCAAATATCGAGCGCCGCATTCGCCATCTCGATCGTCGCATCTTCGGGCAGCCCCGCGGACGAAGATGCAGCGGCAAAACCTGAGCGCCACAGATCAGCCTTGTTGCGCAGATCGGCCTCGTCCGTTTCCAGCCGTTTGAGCGTCAGGCTTGCGGTGTCGCGCATCCGCTCGATCGTGCGTCCCTCGCTCCACTGGCGGGTAATTTCCTCCAGACGCGCGGAGATTTCCCGCGCCAGGCTTCTTGGCGGCAGGACACCGGAGGATGCCCCGGTGGCATCGGCCAGTGCGGCCAATGCCGGGCGCAGTGTTTCTTCTCTGGACCGCAGCACTTCATATTCATCATCGGCCGCATTCAGAGCGGAGGAAAGCGCTGCCAATCCCTCAACGGCACGACGCCATTCGATCATGCGCTCAGGCGCGCCCGGTGTTACCGGGACAGAATGGAACAGATCCTCGAATTCTGTCACGGCATCGGATGCGGCGATGGAGGCTTGTTTTGCTGCTCCCTCTGCTACGGTGATTGCGTCGGCCTTCTTGCGTTGCTGCAATCTCAGCTGCGCGTGGCGAGAGACGCGTTCCGCGTCGGAAAGCGCCATATCGGCCAGTCGATCCGCCTCCTGAACAGCAGATCTTGCGGTCTGCAAAGCGGCATCGGAAGGCTTGAAGGCCAAAGTATCGATCAGACCGTCACGTTCCTGGCGCGCAAGCTCGATCGTCTCCCGCGAAACTATCCTCCCCTCGCCTTCCAGAAGCACCACCTGATCCTGAAGCTCATCCGCATCGGCTTTCAGCGCTGCGAGCTTCTGCAAGGCCTGCGCGCTTTCCTGTCTCGCTGTCTCGATCAGGCGACGGTGATGGGCAAGCGTCTCCATGTCGGGAAGTGGGACGGCAAGAAGAAGGTCCAGATCCCGAACCGGAGGGTCAAGGCGCGCAGCAGCGGCATCGAGATCGCTTCTTGCGCGGGCAGCACGGATCTTCAATGTTTCGAGATTAGCCAGCTCCTCGATCTCGGGTCGCAAGGCCGCAAGCTGGTCACTCAGGGGCTTGGGATCGACGATACGAGTGACCGGCGCATCGGCTTCGAGTTTGCGCAGCGCATCGGCTTCCTCGTCGATCCGTTTGCGAAGCTGACGCATCTCGCGGCCGAGTTCCCCCCCTTCTTCGACCAGCTGGCGAAGACGTACCAGATCGGAATCAGACGGCTGCATCTTCTCAAGGTCGGAAAACTCCTTGAAGCCCAGACGACGGGAGGCCTGAAGCAGCTTCTGGTCGAAATCCTCGACTTCACCGCGCACGCGCGCGATGTCCTGCCTGGCCTTCAGATAAACGCCACTGCGGCCATAGGCGGCAAGGATTTCGGGCGCGGACGCGAGCAGCGCGTCGTCCACGGTTATCGCCGCGATTTCGTCACGCAGCCTTGCAATCGCATTATCGGATGCGGTGAGCGCGTCTGCGTTCTTGCGCAGAGCATCGAGTGTGGCTGAAAGTTTTTCTTCAAAACCATCCGGAAGGTCGGAAAGGGCCTCATGTTGCGCAAGAAGCGCACGCTCGCGGTCCAGCTCGCGCAATAGCGGTTCCAGCGCCATCTGCCGGCGCAGGCGATCGAGCCCGCGTTTGGTCTCCTCACGCCCATGCTGCAGCGTCTGGATTTCCGCGGCAAGTTCGGCTTCTTCCTTCAGAAGGTTCTTCCAGTCACCCGCCTTCAGCTCGTTTTCCCGCTCGGCCTTGCGGGCTGCATCATGTGCATCGAGTGCCTGGTAGAAACTACGGTCCTTCGACCGGCGCGGGGAATAGATGGCGTCAGCGCCTGCTTCCAGCGACTTGCGCAGATTGGACAGGCCCGTCAGACCGGAGGCGGCGGAAAACAGGAGGCTGCCGATCTCGCCGCCGCTTTTCAGCATGGTCTCTCCGCCGGCACGCAGCTTATCCGAATTCAGGCCGAAAGCGCGCTCGAAAACATCGCGGGAGAGGTTGCCCATGAACGGGGAGAGAGCGTCATCCGGCAAATTTCCCTCTGCCTCGCTGTCAGCGAGCAGCGTGTTCTTGCGCCCCTTGCGGCGGCGGAAGGACAGAGACTGCCCGTCCTTCGCCGTCAGCCCGGCGCCGACACGCAGGACGCCGGCATCGTGCATAAAACCATAGGCAGAGCGTTCGGGAAAACCGAAGAGAAGATCGGAGATTGCCGAGAGCGCCGACGATTTGCCGGCCTCGTTCGGCCCGTAGACGATGTGAAGCTTCGCGTCCGGCCGAAAGACGAGACGGCGATCGGTGAGCGCGCCGTAACGCAAAATGTCGAGACGATCAAAACGCATAGTCAGCCGGCCTCCGCCGCGCGGGAAAGGAGAAGATCACGCGCTTCGGCAAGCAGCACATCGATATCATCGCCAAGCGGCAGGCTGCCTGCTCCGCTGCCGCCGGGCAGTCTTGCGGCGATTTCCGCAACGCGCGCGGCGGCCTCCTCCAGAAGTTCGGGGGCAAAGCCGTCCATAGTCAACAACCCATCCAGCCCAAGAGTTCCGGGTGCGTGTTCGGCAGCACTGCTGTCGGCCTCAAGCCTCAGATCGAGCTTTTCCAGCCAGATATCGCCATGGCCGCGATGGCAGGCGGCCTGCACTTCGTCGCGAAAATCCTCGACCCTTGCCAGGACCTCGTTGCGGTGACGCGATTTTCCGGAGACGCGGACGCGCAGTGCGAGCGGACGCCCCTCCATGGCCTCGACCAGCGGGTCGAGTGCGTCTTCGATACGGCGCAGCAGGACGGCGGGCGTATCGTCGATTTCGGCTGCGACCGGAAGCTCGGCAAAGCGGGCGCTATCGGTGATCAGGCGCTCATAGCTGATGCGGCCATCCTCGACCGTGACGAGCACGGCGCCCTTTGCGCCGGTCTCGCGAATAGAGCGGCCCTGCAGATTTCCGGGAAAGACGACCAGCGGGTCTTTCGCCACGATCTCGAAATCATGGACGTGACCGAGCGCCCAGTAGTCATAACCGCGCGAACGAAGGTCCTCGACAGAACATGGCACATAGGGCGCATGCGGCTCCCGGCCGGTGAGCGAGGTATGCAGCACGCCGATATTGAACCACCCGGTCTCGGGCCTGGGATAGGAAAGAGCGAGGTTTTCGCTCGCAGCCCGTTCGGCGAAGCCCTGGCCGTGCAGCGCCACCTTAAGGTGATCGAGCCTGAACGTGCCCGGTTTGTTGGTCGGAAATTCGCTGACATTCTTCGGCAGCGTGATCGTTCTTGTAATCACGCTTTCGGCGTCGTGGTTGCCCTTGAGCAGGAAGACCGGGATGCCGGCGCGCTCCAGCCGTGCCACTTCGCGATTGAAGAACAGGCCGATCTTGTTGTCCTTCCAGTCGCCATCATAAACGTCGCCGGCGACGATGAAGAAATCGACCTTGCGTTCGACCGCCTCGTCGACCAGTGCGGTAAACGCCTTGCGGCTTGCTTCGACAAAAAGCTCGGCGAGATCGGCATCTTTCAGCGCCAGCCCCTGAAACGGGCTGCCGAGATGCAGGTCTGCGGCATGGATGAAGCGGAAGGAACTCATCGAATCGTCTCATGCGAACACATCGGGAACGCCAGACTTAAGTCAGGTGCCCCGAATAAAAAAGGCCGGGTGCGCAAACACCCGGCCTTTTCCTGTTGAAGATGGCGATCTGTTAGTTGGTAACCTTGAGGTCGACCGGCAGGAACAGGGTTTCGCCGGACGAGTCGTCAACGCCGTCATTGTCGGTGACCATGAAGGCCTTGCCGGACTTGTCGAAGGCGAAACCTTCCAGCTTGTCGACAACATAGCCGTTGGTGGCGTTCTTCAGGTCGGGAAGGAAGTCGTGGATTTCTTCCTTGGTGACGACCGGCAGTTCGCCGCCGAGCTTGGCCGGCTTCAGATCATTGAGGGAAACGCGGTAGAGCTTCTTCAGCTTGGCAGCGTCGCCGATCAGGTTGTCGCGCTCGACGATATAAAGATGGTCACCGCTGGCGGTGATTTCCGAGAGGCCTACCCAGCCCTTTTCGGCCTTTTCGAGCGGGTAACGGACGGCTGCCCATTCCTTCGACTTCGGCTTGTAGGAGAGGAGCTTCGTCTGGCCCTTCGGATCGTCCTTCCATTCGCGCTGGACAGCCATCCAAAGCGTCAGGTCGTCGCCCTCGCCCGTCGTGGTGATGCCTTCGAGACCGAAGCGGGTTTCGCCTGCGAGAAGCTCGGCCGGAAGACCGATCTCGCTCTTGATCTCGCCCTTGGCGTTGACGTTGTAGATGCCGTGGCCGACGAGCTTGGAGCTATCACCTTCCGACGCGAGCCAGAAACCACCCTTGCCATCCAGAGCGATGCCCTCGATGTCGAGCTTCTGGGCCGGCTGGCCGTTGCGGGTAATGCGCAGGACATTGGTGATTTCGGCCGGCTTCTTGGTGGCGTCGATGGTGAAGATCGACGGCTGCATAGCGTAGACCGAGTCGGATACGGCGTAGAAGGTGCCGTCCTTTTCCGCGTCACCAACGAGACCGGAGAGAGCACCCCAGCCGATGACCTTGCCGTCCAGATCCTTGGAGACGAGTGTCGGATAGGCCTTTTCGCCTTCCGCCAGCTCATAGAGCATCACGTGCGAACGGGCGCTGCCATCTTCGCCGAGATCGGCTTCGTTGGCGGTGGCAAGCAGGTTGCGGCCCGGAATGGCGACAGCGCCTTCAGGCGAGATGCCGGACGGCAGCAACTGGACGAGTTCAGGCTCGGCGCCGGTGTCCTTGTAGACGGCAACCATCGAACCGCGCTCGGAGAGCACGAAGAAATACTGCTGGCCGTTGAAGATCGCGGCTTCCATGCCTTCCGGCTCGATGCCCTTGTTCTTGGCGCGCTTTTCCGGGAAATGGCCGTGACGGGCGATTTCGTGTTCCAGCGTCATGCCGGCATCGAAAAGAACCTTGCCGGAACGATCGAAGATGGTGAAGCCGCGCGAACCGCCCTTGTAATCGCCTTCATTGGCGATGACGAGGCGGTCGGTGCCCAGCCATTTGACGGCATCCGGCTCGCGCGGGACGGCGGTGAGTTTTCCTGAAAAATTCAGCGAGCCGTCAGTCTTGGCGTCGACGCCTTCAAGATCAACCGTGCCGGCGGTGAAGTGGCCGGTGACCTTGGCGGTCTTACTGTCGATAATGATGACGTGATTGTTTTCCTGCAGCGTCAGGGCGATCTCGCCATTGGCATTGATGTTGACGAATTCAGGCTCCGGATCTTCCGGGGCAACGGTGGCAAGGCCCGTCACGTCAACACGCTTGATGCTGTCGCAGGCAGGAACGCCGTTCTTCAGCGATACGATCAAGAGTTCGCCGGCAGGAAGCTGCGGCAAGGCGCCGTCGTTCAGGTCTTCGTCACGCTGGTTTTCAATCGCGATGGCGGCAAACGAGCCATCGGGAGCCACAACAACGCTATCCGGCTGACCGCCGAGATCGCAGGTGTTTTCGAGCTTTTTCGAGGCAATGTCGATGACACCCAGCTGACCTGCCGGCTTGGTGAGGTCTTCGGTCCTGTCGATGGTGATCAGAACCTTCGGGCCTGCCGCGGCTACCGAGTTCGGCTCGCCGTCGATGGCGATCGAACCGCCGGCCTTCGGGGCCCTGGCGTCGGTGATGTCGATGAAGCCGATCGTGCCACCCGGCGCGTCGGAATAGATGAGCGTGTTACCATCAGCTGTCGCGGTAATGATTTCCGACGACGTCGCCTTGTCCTCGCCCTTGGGCAGGTTCTGGGCGACGGGGAAAGACGCGATACGGTTGAAAACCTGCTCGGCGCTGGCCGGTACTGCGACCGAGGCGAGCAGGAGCGCCGTCAAGGCGGCGCGCGTAGAAAATGTCATGGGGGAGCCCTCCGTAAAACCACAGATGGGCTTTTGATGCAGTGTCATGACAGAGGAATGACAAAAATGTATCCTCGATTGCAATCGGATAGAACAGCGGATGACTGCCCCCAGAAAACGAAAAGGCCCGGTATCTACCGGGCCTTTTCTTGTTCCTGAACACAACCAGTGTTCACTGGATAGCTACAATCAGAACTTGACCGTCCAGTTGCTGCGAACCCACACATCCGGATCCTGGCCCTTGGTTGTGGCATTGACCATGAAGGACGCCACACCCTTCCCAAGATCGAATTCGGCGCCGACGCCACCACGAGCCCAGAACTGCTTGAGATCCTGGCCGTCCAGATCGAAGTCGCTGATGCCGACCAGCGTGCCGCGCGTCGCCGCTGCATGGTCTTCGAACTGGTAGTCGAGCTCGGCCTTTGCCAGCAGGCGTACCGTGTCGTTGAGCGGCCGAACAAAATCCGCACCGAGACGAAGGATCGTCGAATGGTCGCTGGTTTCGTCGAAATTGACCGGGAAGGAGCCGCCGGTTTCCGTGAAAGCGTCGACCTTGGTATGCGCGTAGGAGAGACCGACATAAGGCGTGATCGCGATGTTATCGACCGTTATCGCGTTCAGCCAATCGAAGCGGATCTTGGCACCCCAGGTCTCGGCATTGGTGTCGCCCGTGGAATAATCGGTCACGGCACCGTTCAGATAACCGCGGCTGCTGTCGACACTGCTGCGGCCCCAGTAACCGCCGACGGTCATGTAGATGTTCCGGCCAAGATCTGCAGAGACTTCCGGCGACAGGTAGACACCACGCTGACGCACGTTGCCGCCGGCATCGAGATCCTGGTCCGTGTAGGTGCCCCCAACCGCAAAGCGGGCTGTGACGCCATCAGCGATACCGTACCCAAAACCGAACTCACCGAGAGCCAGGCCGCCATCAGCGTTGGCACCATTGTCATAGCCGCCGTCAACCGTGCCCCAGACGGATCGCTGGCCGGTGGTCAGCAGGCTGCGCATCGGAGCGCCCTGCGCACCGAACATGATCGTGTCGGCGCTGTTGACGCCGCCTTGGACGACCACGTTGCTGGCCGTGGCGACAGTCGGGTAAAACTTTGCGGTGTCGATGATGCCGGTTCCGCCGCCACCTCCGCCTTGGCACATGTTGGCGCTGGGAGGGCAGCCATTGTCCTCGACAACGCGTGCGATGTAGATGGTGTCGTTTGTCGTTCGTCCGACGATGACATTGCCATCATCAGAAACGAATTCGGCCGTTTCCGTCATGTCGGTGCCGAGTGTGCCGCCCTGGCTTTCAAGCCAGTCTTCGACGGAAATCATTCCGGTCGCTTCCGTCCAGCGGAATCCGTGTTGAACGGACTGCGCATCCGTGGAGGCTCCGACCACAACGCTGCCATCGAGATTGACGTCACTTGCGCTCGAATAGGTACCGCCAAGCGTTTCCAGATCAGTCATCGTGTCGGTGGATGCGACATAGCGATAAGCGTGAGACGAGAGGTTACCTTCAAGATAGGAGTTGCCCACCAGAACATTGCCCTCGCCGCTCATCGCGTTCAGGAATGTATAGGAACCACCCAGGTCGCCGATATCCACCATGCCACCCGCTTCGGTCCAGTGAAATACATGGTATGGTGACGATGCCGACGTGTACCAGGACCCCGCCACGGCTGATCCGTCGTTGCTGACCAAAGCAGCTGTGGAGTTTCCGGAAAGGGTGTCGATGTCACGGAGTTCTTCGTCGCCGACCTTCCAGAGAAATGCGTGGCTCTTGCCGTCGAGCGTGTCGGCCGTGCCGACAACCGTTGTCCCATCCCTGCTGATGGCGATTGCCCTGGAGCTCAACCCGCCGAGGGAGCCAAGTCCGATCTTGCCATCCGCCGCAGTCCAATAGAAAGCTTCGTTGTAGTTGGCCCAGTCGTACCCCGCGACCGCTTTTCCGTCGCCGCTTACCGAAGCAAAATAGCTGGATACATTGGCATCGGCGACCTCTACAAAGCCGCCGGCCGCGGTCCACAGAAACGGGACATCTCTGTGCGCTGTGCCATCATAGTAGCTTCCGATGACGGTCTTGCCATCAGCGCTGAGGCCTCTCAACGCCAGATATCCAGCGCCAGACGGTGGAGTGATCGTCTGTGTCTGGCCTGTGGCCGTCGACGTCAATTGATAGACGTATTTCCCCGTACTGATGTCATAGACCTCGCTGAGCATGACGGATCCGTCGCTGCTCAGGCCGACAACGCCGGAGCCGGCGGCTGCATGCGCTACGGATCCAGCAGCAATCATGCCCGCGAGCGCCGAGCTCGCAAGTAGACAAATAGTTTTATGCTTGAGAAACATTTCCAGAACACTCGCTGATCATTTTAGACGGACGCCGTCAGCGATGCCGAGATATGATATGCCTTAGAAGAATAAGAACCGTTCATATTTCTAAATTTAGAATCGCCTTTGCCCCAAAACAAAAGAGCAGCGATGCACTTGACCTGACAAGTAGTTCCAAAACCCTATGCGGTGCTTTTCTGACAAATATCAACGAAGAGAACTTTGTGTTGCCGCGCAGCATCACCATGCAAATACCTGGAATTGGCCTTAAGCGCGCTATCTCTATCGCAGATAGAAAGGCAATCGAGCGCAACAAAAAACCCCGGAGGTTATCCGGGGTTTCGAGACCATGGCAGACATGCTGCCGGTCAAGTCTTACTTGCCGTTGACGGCGTCCTTCAGGCCCTTGCCGGCCGAGAACTTCGGAACGTTGCGAGCCGGGATATCGACTTCAGCGCCGGTCGACGGGTTGCGGCCCTTGGAGGCTTCGCGACGGGATACGGAGAAGCTGCCGAAGCCAGCGAGACGAATGTCGCCGCCGTTCTTCAGTTCGCCCTGTACGGTTTCGAATACTGCGTCCACGGCGGATGCGGCGTCAGCCTTGGAGAGGCCAGCCTTTTCGGCAACTGCGGAAACCAGCTCGTTCTTGTTCATGTTTCCATCCCTTTCTACGGTTTTGGAACGACTCGATTAGTCGGCGCCGACAATAGTTTTGCATCGGTGCTTGGCAACCCAAAAGCTCTGAGATCGCCTGAAAAACAAGGGGTTTCGTGCATTTTTCACAAAAAAAGCCGGCTTTCGCCGGCTTTCTCCACAATTCAAACTCGGTTGACCCGAAAGATCGCTCAGTGAGCGATGGTCGTCGCACCGTCTTCGGACCCTTCGACTGTGGCGATGACCGGCGTTTCAACCGTTCCATCCCACTCGATCGGCTCGGGGCGACGCACGAGCGCATGCTTGATCACCTCGCCCATGCGGGACACCGGGATGATCTCCATACCGTTCTTCACATTGTCCGGAATATCCGCCAGATCCTTGGCGTTTTCTTCCGGGATCAGAACCGTCTTGATGTTACCGCGAAGGGCTGCAAGCAGCTTTTCCTTCAGGCCGCCGATCGGCAGCACACGGCCACGCAGGGTGATTTCGCCGGTCATGGCGATATCCTTGCGAACCGGAATGCCGGTCATGATCGAGACGATCGCGGTTGCCATGCCGACGCCGGCCGACGGGCCGTCCTTCGGGGTAGCACCTTCCGGCACGTGGACGTGGATGTCCGACTTGTCGAAACGCGGCGGCTCGATGCCGAAATCGACAGCGCGCGAACGGACATAGGATGCCGCAGCCGAGATCGATTCCTTCATGACGTCCTTCAGGTTGCCGGTGACGGTCATGCGACCCTTGCCCGGCATCATCACGCCTTCGATGGTCAAGAGCTCGCCACCGACTTCCGTCCAGGCGAGACCGGTGACGACACCGACCTGATCCTCACCCTCGGCTTCACCGTGGCGATACCGCGGAACACCGAGGTAATCCGAGATGTTGGCAGCCGTGATGGCGACCGACTTCGTCTTGCCCTTGATGATCTCGGTCACGGCCTTGCGGGCGAGCTTCATCAACTCGCGCTCGAAGGAGCGAACACCTGCTTCGCGGGTGTACTGCTGGCTGATCGCCATCAGGGCATCGTCGGAAACCGAGAATTCGTTCGGCTGCAGCGCATGCTCCTTGATGGCCTTCGGCAGAAGGTGACGCTTGGCGATCTCGCGCTTTTCATCTTCCGTGTAACCGGCGATGCGAATGATCTCCATGCGGTCCATCAGCGGACCCGGGATGTTGAGCGTGTTCGCCGTGGTGATGAACATCACGTCGGACAGGTCGTATTCGACTTCAAGGTAGTGGTCCATGAAGGTCGAGTTCTGCGCCGGATCGAGAACTTCAAGCAGCGCCGCCGAAGGATCGCCGCGGAAATCCGAGCCCATCTTGTCGATTTCATCGAGCAGGAAGAGCGGGTTGGACTTCTTTGCCTTCTTCATCGACTGGATGATCTTGCCGGGCATCGAGCCGATATAGGTGCGGCGGTGACCGCGGATTTCGGCTTCGTCACGAACGCCACCGAGCGCCATGCGAACGTATTCGCGGCCGGTCGCCTTGGCGATCGACTGGGCGAGCGACGTTTTACCGACACCCGGAGGGCCAACGAGGCAGAGGATCGGTCCCTTGATCTTGGTCGCACGCGCCTGCACCGCGAGATACTCGACGATACGTTCCTTGACCTTGTCCAGACCGAAGTGATCCAGTTCAAGGATCTTTTCGGCGTTGTTAAGGTCGGCCTTGATCTTCGACTTCTTGCCCCACGGAATACCGAGCAGCCAGTCGAGATAATTGCGCACGACGGTCGCTTCCGCCGACATCGGGCTCATCTGGCGCAGCTTCTTCAGCTCGGCATCCGCCTTTTCGCGGGCTTCCTTGGAGAGCTTGGTCTTGCCGATGCGCTCTTCCAGTTCGGCCATCTCGTCGCGGCCTTCATCGCCATCGCCGAGTTCCTTCTGGATCGCCTTCATCTGTTCGTTCAGGTAATATTCGCGCTGTGTCTTCTCCATCTGGCGCTTTACACGCGAGCGAATGCGCTTTTCGACCTGCAGGACCGAGATCTCGCCTTCCATGAAGCCGAGCGCCTTTTCCAGACGCAGCTTAATGGAAACCGTTTCCAGCATTTCCTGCTTTTCGGTGATCTTGATCGACAGATGCGAGGCAACCGTATCGGCGAGCTTCGAGTAATCCTCGATCTGGCTTGCGGCGCCGACAACTTCCGGCGAGATCTTCTTGTTCAGCTTGACGTAGTTCTCGAACTCGGAAACGACCGAGCGAGACAGAGCCTCGACCTCGACGGCATCCTCCTGCGGTTCGTCGAGAACTTCGGCCTTCGCCTCATAGAACTCCTCGCGGTCGGTATAGGTATCGATCTGCGCGCGGGCGCGGCCTTCGACCAGAACCTTGACCGTCCCGTCGGGCAGTTTCAGAAGCTGCAGCACGTTGGCGACGGTACCGACCTTATAGATCGCATCGGGTTCCGGATCGTCGTCGCTGGCGTTGATCTGGGTGACGAGCATGATCTGCTTGTCGGAGCCCATGACCTCCTCAAGCGCGCGGATGGATTTCTCACGTCCGACGAACAGGGGAACGATCATGTGCGGGAAGACCACAATGTCGCGCAATGGCAGGACCGGATAGGTCGCAGTGCCGGATGCCGCAGACGTTGAACTTGTCATCTTGTTTCCTTTCCATCGTCCCGTTTCCGGGATGGCTTGAGCAAATACCCAAGCACTTCACTCCCGCCCAAGGTGGAGCTTTCCTATGTCATTTTCAAGCCTCGCAGCAGCCCGGCCGTCGCCGACGTGACAGGGATATTACAAAGCTCGTATAAATCTTCACATTGCCGCTACGCCAGACCGGCCCGTTCACCGACAGAAACATACATCCTATGCGGCTCATCGCCCAAACCGTGACTGCGAAGCAGCGAGAGCAGACATGATCTGCGTGCTTCACGTCTAAAGCAAGCTGAATATGGTGCAATCGCCAGTCTTCGGTATTTCTCCGAAACCGGCTCGAAACCACAACTTACCTACGAAAAGAGGCCCCAATGCGGGGCCTCGATCAAATCTATATGAGCGATGCGGCTCAGGCCGAAACGTTGGCCTTCTCGTCCTGGCGGTCCGCATAGATGTAGAGCGGACGGGCATTGCCCTTGACGACGTCGTCGGAGATGACGACTTCGCGAACGCCTTCCATCTCGGGAAGTTCGAACATCGTGTCGAGCAGGATCTTTTCCATGATCGAGCGAAGGCCGCGGGCGCCGGTCTTGCGGATGATCGCCTTGCGGGCGATTTCGCGAAGAGCGTCCTCGTGGAAGGTCAGTTCCACGTCTTCCATCTCGAACAGGCGCTGATACTGCTTGATCAGGGCGTTCTTCGGTTCCGACAGGATCTGGATCAGGGCGTCCTCATCCAGGTCTTCGAGTGTTGCCAGGACCGGCAGACGACCGATGAATTCCGGGATCAGGCCGAACTTGACCAGGTCTTCCGGCTCCAGTTCGCGCAGAACCTCGCCTACACGGCGGTCGTCTGCAGCCTTGACGGATGCACCAAAGCCGATCGATGTCTTCTCGCCACGGGCGGAGATGATCTTGTCGAGGCCGGCAAAGGCACCGCCGCAGATGAACAGGATGTTCGTCGTATCGACCTGCAGGAATTCCTGCTGCGGATGCTTGCGGCCGCCCTGCGGCGGCACCGAGGCAACCGTGCCTTCCATGATCTTCAGAAGCGCCTGCTGAACCCCTTCGCCCGATACGTCGCGGGTGATCGACGGGTTGTCGGACTTACGCGAAATCTTATCGACTTCGTCGATATAGACGATGCCGCGCTGGGCGCGCTCGACATTGTAGTCGGCTGCCTGCAGGAGCTTCAGGATGATGTTTTCGACGTCTTCACCCACATAACCTGCTTCGGTCAGCGTCGTTGCATCAGCCATGGTGAAGGGAACGTCGATGATGCGGGCGAGCGTCTGGGCAAGATAGGTCTTGCCGCAGCCGGTCGGGCCGACAAGCATGATGTTCGACTTCGCAAGCTCCACATCACCGCCCTTGGAGGCGTGTGCGAGGCGCTTGTAATGGTTATGAACGGCGACCGACAGGATACGCTTGGCCTGCTGCTGGCCGATGACGTATTCGTCGAGAACCTTGATGATGTCCTGGGGCGTGGGAACGCCGTCGCGGGACTTGACCATCGAGGTCTTGTTCTCTTCGCGAATGATGTCCATGCACAGTTCGACGCATTCATCGCAGATGAATACGGTCGGTCCGGCGATCAGCTTGCGGACCTCGTGCTGGCTCTTTCCGCAGAAGGAGCAGTATAGGGTATTCTTGGAGTCGCCGCCGTTGCCGCTGCTGACTTTGCTCATATCACTTTCCTTCCAGCACTCTGCGCTCACATGACAACACGGGCGCAGTCCACTCAACCGCTGCCGACACATGACGCCAACCGGGTCATGTGCCTGCCCTGCTTCGGGGGTACTCTACCGGTCCATATAACTGGTCCGGCGGCAACGAAACCCCTCAGAAACGAATGCTATGTCATAAAAGTTCAACACAGCATTAATACTTACTAATAGCGCTTTCCGACCGACTTGAAACCCCCATTTGCTCACAACAGGGTTACAGTGGCGGAAAGGCTACAACCCGATCAGCCTTCCGAGCCGCCTTCAAGCTCCTGGCGCGAGGTCAGGATCTTGTCGATGACGCCCCATTCCTGGGCTTCGTCGGAGGTCATGAAGTGGTCGCGGTCAAGGGTCTTTTCGACTTCCTCGAGCGTGCGACCGGTGTGCTTCACGTAGACCTCGTTCAGGCGGCGCTTCATCTTGAGGATGTCGCGGGCGTGACGTTCGATGTCCGAAGCCTGGCCCTGGAAGCCGCCGGAGGGCTGATGCACCATGATGCGGGCGTTCGGCGTTGCAAACCGCATGCCCTTCTCACCTGCGCACAGAAGCAGCGACCCCATCGAGGCAGCCTGACCGATGCACAGCGTCGAAACGGCCGGCTTGATGAACTGCATCGTATCATAGATCGCCATGCCGGCGGTAACGACACCACCCGGCGAATTGATGTAGATCGCGATTTCCTTCTTCGGGTTTTCCGCTTCAAGGAAAAGCAGCTGGGCGCAGACGAGCGACGCCATGTGATCTTCCACCGGACCGGTCAGGAAAATGATGCGCTCTTTCAGGAGACGCGAATAGATATCGTAAGAGCGCTCACCGCGGTTGGTCTGTTCGACGACCATAGGCACCAGGGCCATTGCGGTATCAACTGGATTTTTCATGTCCGTCCTTTGTCAAATGCCTTGCCGAAGGCAGCGTGGCGCTCCGGAATCATTGGAATGGGTCAATCCCTACATAGAGTGTCAATGCCCGGTACTTCAAGACGGAGAGCCCGATATCCTTAACTCGCAATATCAACCCCTGACCAACCACGTTCCGAACTTCACGGGATGGCCAAGCCGATAGCATCTGCGCTGTCGCGAATAAATCGCTTCGGCTCAATCATTCGACGGCAATGCCCACCTTCTTTTTCGTCGCCAAGGTAAAGCAGAGGTAAATCACCACACGCAAGAGCGCCTTATGTCGAATATTGCGTCCAACATGCTTATTTCACGCAAACCTCACCTTAAACATTCAGCGATATACACGCGCCATGCCGAGGTTCGGCGGGGAGTATTGCGTTGGATATTGTCACAGGTTTCATGATCTGGGCCGCTGAGGCCAGCACGATCGGCGTGCTTTTGTGGTCACGCTGGTTTTACGAACGCCAGTCGTTTTACTTCACCTGGGGAACCGGCTTCATCTTTCACGGCATCGGTGTCGGCATGGTTGCGATGCGCGGCACATTGCCGGATTTTGTCTCGATAGAAATCGCCAATGTCATGGCACTTGCCGGGATCGGCCTGTGGGTTGCCGGCATGCTGCAATTCGACAAACGACGCGTCGAGCCGTTCATCGCCATTCCGTCGCTGATCTTTGTGGCCGGCATGCTGCTCGAACCCGTGCGGACCAGTTTCAGCTATCGCGTCGCCCTTTTCCATGGCGCAGCGTCGGTGGGATATCTGATGCTGATCGCTACCGTTTTGTGGGGTGACAACGGCCGCTCGCAAACGCGTCGCGTTTTTGCCGCCTGCGTCGGTGTTCAGGTCCTGTCCAGCACGATCGTCGCAATCTTTGCACTGATCAGCCAACCGCAATCCTTCGCAACAGGTAACAATTCCTTCCTGCTGCTTCTGGTCGCCGCATTGTGTTTCATCGCGGCGATCATGAGCGGGACAAAGCTCATCAACGAGCGCAACGAGGCCAAGTTGAAATTGCTCGCCGTTACCGATCCGCTGACCAACCTTCTCAACCGCCGCGGGTTGATCGACGAATTCCACTTGCTGAAGCGGCTCCATGCAAGCGATAGCGGAATGCTGACGCTCATTCATCTGGATCTCGACGGTTTCAAGCAGATCAACGACCTTTACGGCCATCAGGCCGGTGACGAGGTGCTGATCGCTTTCGCAAAAATCGGCATGGCAGCACAACGGGGCCGCGGATCATTCGGTCGCATGGGCGGCGAGGAATTCGCCTCGATCATGTATGTCGCCAACATGATCGAAGCTGCAAGTGTCGCGGAAGCAATCCGCACAACACTGAAGCAGCGGCCGATCATCGTCGGAGAACACCAGATCGCCGTTACCGTCAGCATAGGCATCGCGCTTGCGGACGTCCGGACCGCGGACCTGGATACCCTGCTCAGCACGGCGGACCGGGCGCTCTATGTGGCAAAAACCAATGGTCGCGACCGTACCGCGATCGGCACGGAAAGCGATGTATCGATCGTTCCTGCAATCGACCATGCCGATCAGCAGGACACCCCTGCACGGGCCAGCATGACCCAGCAGGTCGCCGCTTTGAGACGGATCGTGGCGATCGGAAAATAGGCGTCATGCGATGAGCTAGGCTCATTACGTTTTTCAGCCTGCCCCTTGCCTTCGCGGCCCGGCCCACCCAATTCCCTTCGAAACGAAACGAAGAGGGTGGGACATGGCGAAGACACTTTACGGGGCTGTTGTCATCAGCCTTCTCTCGATTTCGTCCGCATCTGCGCAGCAGGCGTCCGACACGATCGCACCCGAACGCGCCACCGGCACGGCCAGCGCCAGCCGCGTGGAAGCGCGAGATTTCATGGTCGCGGCGGCCAATCCGCTTGCGGCGCAAGCCGGGCGTGACATCCTTGCTGCCGGCGGCAATGCGATAGACGCCATGGTGGCGGTGCAGGCCGTACTCGGCCTCGTCGAACCGCAGAGCTCCGGTCTCGGCGGCGGTGCGTTCCTGGTCTATTACGACGCTGACGCGAAACGACTGACGACATTCGACGGGCGCGAAACAGCGCCGATGGATGCGACGCCCAAGCTTTTCCTCGACGATGCCGGCCAGCCGCTCAAATTCATGGATGCCGTGGTCGGCGGCCGTTCAGTCGGCACGCCCGGTACTGTTCGGCTGTTGGAAGATGTTCAGAAGCGTTACGGCCGAGAAAACTGGCCGATCCTGTGGAAACCGGCGGCCAAGCTTGCCCGTGAAGGGTTTGCAGTCTCCCCTCGCCTGGCCTCGCTGATCGCCGCGGAAGGCGACGGACTGAAACGCTATGAAGGTGTCCGAACCTATTTCTTCGATCAGTCCGGCGCGCCGCTGAAGGCCGGGCACATCTTGAAAAACCCGGACTATGCCGAAACGGTCGAGGCAATTGCCACAGGGGGAGCTGACGCCTTTTATCGCGGCCCGATCGCGGAGGATATGGTCAAGACGGTGCGCGGCGCACGCGACAATCCGGGTGTCCTCTCACCCGTCGACCTCGCCACCTATCATATCAAGGAACGGGAGCCCGTCTGCTTCGCCTATCGAGCGCTCGACATCTGCGGCATGGGACCACCTTCCTCGGGCGGGATTGCCATCAGCCAGATGCTGGGCATGACAGAGAATTTCGACCTCAAGGCGCTCGGGCCTGAAAATGTAGAAAGCTGGCGGATCATCGGAGATGCACAGCGCCTGGCCTTTGCAGACCGTGAACGCTATGTCGCCGACACGGATTTCCAACCGCTGCCGATCAAGGGGCTGCTCGACAAGGCTTATCTCGGCGAACGGGCGAAACTTCTCGATGGCGACAAGGCACTGGCCAAGGACGCGGTGAAGGCGGGCGAACCCGAATGGGATCATGCCATGCTGCTCGGCCGAGACGCCGCAATCGAACTGCCGTCCACCAGCCATTTCGTCATCGTTGACAAGCAAGGCAACGTGGTGTCGATGACGACGACGATCGAAAACGGTTTCGGTTCGCGGCTGATGACAAACGGCTTTCTGCTCAACAACGAGCTGACCGATTTTTCCTTCAAGACCCATGACGGCGCGTTCGCCGTCGCCAACCGCGTCGAGCCCGGCAAGCGGCCGCGCTCTTCCATGGCGCCGACGATCGTGATGAAGGACGGCAAGCCGCTGCTTGCGATCGGCTCACCGGGCGGCAGCCAGATCATCGGTTATGTGGCTCAGGCACTGATCGCCTATATCGACTGGGGCATGCCGGTGGAACAGATCGTCGCCCAGCCGCATCTGATCAACCGGTTCGGCACCTATGATATCGAGGCAGGCACGACGGCGGAAAAGTTTGCCGAGCCGTTGAAGGCGCTCGGCTATGAGGTCAAGCCGGGTCAGATGACATCCGGCCTTCACGCAATCGAGATTACCGGCAACGGGCTTGTCGGCAGCGCCGATCCGCGCCGCGAGGGTGTGGCGCTGGGAGAATAACGCCCGGCACGTCATCCCGATTGCGCAGCGTGGAATTTTTGCGCTACGCATCGGGAATGACATCGCTTCCTGATTTCCTCCGCGTCGATCCCGCCACAAGGCATGTCTCTCTTGACGGGCGCAACCCGGCTTTCTATGCCGATCCGAACCGAGTCTATGCTGCACTCCACCAGTACTGTCCTACCTTCTACTGGGAGGAGCAGAAACAGTGGTTCTTTACCTCCTATGATCATGTGAATGCGCTTTTGCGCGATCGTCGTTTTGGGCGGCAGATCCTGCATGTGGCAAGCCGTGAGGAGTTGGGCTTATCGGAACCGCAGGCGCATCTTGCCAATTTCGACCTTGCGGAGCGACACTCGCTGCTTGAGATAGAACCGCCTGAACACACAAGGCTTCGCACGCTCATCAACAGAGCCTTCGTGTCCCGTCATATCGACAGGCTCAGGCCTGAGATTACTGCGCTTGCCGAGAAGCTGATCGACGGTTTCGAAAACGATGGAAAGACCGAGCTGCTCTCGTCCTTCGCCGATATCATTCCGGTGACGATGATCGCGCGGATGATCGGCATTCCCGACGAGATGGGGCCGCAACTTTTGAAATGGAGCCATGCCTATGTCGGCATGTATATGTTCAAGCGTTCAAAAGAAGACGAGCATGCGGCCGATCTGGCGGCGAAGGAATTTGCCGATTACGTCAGGACGCTGATTGCCGAGCGCCGCAGAACACCTGCCGAAGATCTGCTCAGCCACATGATCCACACCGAGCATAAGGGCCAGCATCTCACGGACGATGAGCTGGTATCGACGACGATCGTGCTGCTCAATGCCGGCCACGAGGCGACCGTTCATCAGATCGGCAACTCGGTCCGGGTCATCCTCGAAAGCGGCCTCTCCCCTGCTCAGCTTTTTCGCGATGAAGCTGCCACAGAGAGGACGGTGGAAGAGACGCTGCGCATCTGTGCTCCCGTCCATATCTTTCAGCGCTGGGCACTGGAGGACGTGGAGGTCGACGGCGTTACGCTGAAGCGCGGCGACAAGGCCAGCCTCATTCTTGCCGCCGCCAATCTCGATCCCAAGGTGTTTTCCGATCCCCTCACCTTCAAGCCGGAGCGCAAGGAAGCGCAGAACCTCTCCTTCGGAGCGGGCATCCATTTCTGCATCGGTGCGCCGCTGGCGCGGCTGGAACTGAACACGGTTCTGCCGATCCTGTTTCGACGCCTGCCCGAATTGAGGCTGAAGGCCAAACCCACAGTCAAAGACGTCTATCATTTCCATGGGTTGGAGCGGCTCGATCTCGTCTGGTGATGCAAATTCGGGCATCGAGCGACAGTACGCCACATCGAAAACACATGGCACTTATGCAATCTGTTCGATTGTTTAGCGGAAACAGTACCTTATAGTACGGATGAGGGAGGATCGTTGAACAGGATCCTTCCCGTGACCAAGCGCAAGACCGCTATTTTCCTGCACAAGAGCCTTCATGGCAACCGCTACGCACAGGTGGCGCTGATCGTGCTTCTATGGCTTGCCGGCGAGGCCGTTTCGCGCGGCACAGGAATACCAATCCCCGGCAGCGTGCTTGGCTTGTTCGGCCTGCTCTATCTTCTCATAACCGGTACGATCCGCCTTTCGACCATGCGGCGCGGGGCCAATCTGCTTCTGGCCGATATGCTGCTTTTCTTCGTGCCGGCTGTTCTTGCCGTGCTCGAGCATTCCGAATTCCTCGGTCTCATCGGGCTGAAGGTACTCGCCGTCATTCTGGCCGGAACCCTGATGGTCATGTGCATGACGGCACTGGCCGTCGATGTGGGATATCGGCTGATGCTCCGCTTGGAGAGCAGACATGCCGCCTCTTGAGCCGATCCTGATCACCGTCTTCTGGTCGGCGGCAACGATCGCGATCTATCTTCTTTCCAAACGAACCTATCGCCGGTGGCCGGCAATCTGGTCCTCGCCACTGGTGTTGACCCCGGTCCTGCTCGCGGCACTGGCGCTGTCACTGCACACGACCTATAGCGAATATATCGGTGCGACCCGCTGGCTCATGGCCATTCTCGGCCCCGTAACCGTCGCGTTTGCAATCCCAATCTACGAGCAGCGGGCGATGATCATGCGCTATTGGCCCGTGCTTGCATTCGGCATCGTGGTCGGCAGCGGCACTGCCATCCTGACCGCCTGGGCCCTGGCAAGCCTGCTCTCCATTGACGGCGCGCTTCGCCTCAGCCTGCTTCCCCGTTCCGTCAGCTCTCCATTCGCCATGGCGATCTCGGAAAAAGTCGGCGGCGTACCGGACCTGACAGCCTTGTTCGTGGTCATCACCGGCGTGCTGGGCGCGGCTCTCGGCGAAAAGCTGCTGCGCATTCTGCCGCTCAAATCCTCACTCGCACGTGGAGCCTTGTTCGGCATGGGCGCACATGGGGCGGGCGTTGCAAAAGCCAACCAGATCGGCGCCGAAGAGGGTTCGGTCGCCGGACTGGTCATGGTGCTGGTCGGCCTTGTCAACGTGCTTGCCGCACCGCTTCTCGCCTATATCCTGCGTTAACGTCCCACACCGTATCGGGTCGCCGGTTTGCGCAACGAAAGATTGGGGCGCAGAGCGTTTCGTGCGTCCAGGAAAGCCTCGTAGAGAGAGTAGTCTGCCAAGGAAGGCATCGTCACTAGCTCTTTCCGGTCGAGGCCAGCCAAAGCAGCATCAACGAGATCGCCGACCTCCATCACCGTTTCCGGGTCAAGCCCGTCCATCGAACCGCCGACGCGATCGAAAATCTCTGTGCGGGTGTACCCCGGGAGAACGGCCTGGACCTGCACGCCGCTATCCTTCAGATCGGTTGCCAGCGATTCCGTCAGCGCCAGCAGGAAGGCCTTGCTGGCAGCATAGGTCCCATGGAAGAAAGGCGCGGCCATAGCCACCGCGGAGGCTATGTTGATGATCGCTCCCCTCTTGCGCCCGGAAAACACCCGCGCGGCCGTAACCGCCAGCCGGTTGGCTGCGGTAACATTGATGTCGACGATGCGGTCGAGATAATCGGGATCGGTGGCCAGAAGCGGACCGGACGGCCCGATACCGGCATTGTTGACGAAAAGCGTGATCGTATCGTCCTGATTGAGCTTGTCTTCGACCTTGAGGACGTCGGTGCGATCGCTGAGATCGGCACGCAGCACGTCCGCCTTGATACCGTGGGCGGTAGACAGCTTGTCGGCCAGTTCGCCGAGGCGACCGGCGTCACGTGCGACAAGGATGAGGTCGTAGCCTCGGCGGGCAAGCCGATCGGCATAGGTGGCGCCGATGCCGGAAGAAGCTCCGGTTACGAGTGCAGTTCCAAGCTTCGAGGTCATGGCAATTCTCCTGTTTCGATGGCGACTGGAATTTACTGGTATATGCCACTATATTTGAGCGAGGATTTACTTGTGCAAGTGGGCAGCTGAAATTTTGTGGAGCGACTGCCGGAACGGGACACCTCAAGCGTTGCCTGAACCGGCAAGGTCGGAAATGATCGGAACATGGAAAAGCAGGAAGACAGTATCTGGGCGCATTGCAGCAGCAGTTCCGTCCGCCGGGCATCGCGCCAGCTAGGGCAACTCTATGACGATGCGATGGGGCTGAGCGATCTGCGCGGCACGCAGTTCTCGCTGATCACCCAGATCGGCTATTTGAATGAGCCAACCCAGAAGGAGCTGGCCAAGGCAATGGTCATGGACCTGTCGGCGCTTGGCCATACGCTGAAGCCGCTGATCCGGGATGATCTGGTGGAACTGGTGCCGGACGAGAAGGATCGTCGCGCCAAGCGGGTGCGACTGACGCCAGGTGGTCGCAAAAGGCAGGCTGAGATGGTGGCGAACTGGCAGGAGGCCCAAAGGCGCTTCGACGCCGTGCTGGGTGCGGAAAAATCGGAGGAGCTTCGCCGAACGCTTGCCTTCATCGCTTCGGAGGATTTTGCCAAAGCATATGAGGCGGCGGGCGAGAAGGGCGACTAAACTGCCGCCCAAAGCCTCAAGGGCTTACAGCCAGCTGCGCCCATCGGCACCGGACTGGCAGCCATAAGGCGGCAGGACATTGCCGAATGTGGCATGCAGCTTGTCGCAGCCCCATTTGCGCAAAGGTGTCGGAAGGCGGCTGTTGATCTCGATGCCGACCTCGTCATAGGGGCTGTCGGTATTGCCGACGTAACGGTACCAGCGGAAGCCGACGACCACCGAGATGGCGATCACGACGGTCAGGAGAAGTCTCAAAATACGCATTGCGATGTCCGGATTGCTTTCGATCACGGATGTCTATCGCGATCGATATCGGGGCGAAAGCCTCCGCTCAGGCTTTCCCCAATTCGCGCCGAGCCTCGATAATTCTAAAGCCGGATGACGTAATCCTTGCGAGTCGTTTCAACGACTTGCCAGGTTCCCTTGAAGCCGGGTCTGAGCACCATACGGTCTCCGGCGCGCAGGTGGATCGGCTTGCCTCCCTCCTCCGTCACGATGGAATGGCCGGAAAGGATGTGGAAATATTCCCACTCCTCATAGACGATCCTCCACGTTCCCGGCGTTGCCTCCCAGACGCCCGCGTAGATGCCGCCTTCGGCCTCCTCGATATTCCAGGTGCGGAAATGCGGAGTTCCCTCGATGACCCGATCGGATGCCGGGGCACCCTCCTCCGGCTCTATCGTTGCGAGATCGAATGTCATCCAGGCCTGCATCGTCACTCCTTGCTTTTGCTTCTGCGATTCCACCGGTCAGGCAGCATTCTCCAGATAGCCCGAAAGCCCTTCCGCAGCTATCGCGGCCATGACACGCAAGCGTGCTGTCGGCATGCCGTTGCGGGCGCTGGCAGAGAGACCTGCAAGAGACATCATCACATAGTCGGAGGCAAGATCCGCATTACCGGCATCGAGGCTGGAAATCTTCTGATGGATATAGGACTGGCTTGCCTCCATGCGTTCGCGCGCCTTTTCGCCAGCCGCTGCATCCGCCGAGCCCCTCGCCGCCTCGATCACCATGCAGCCGCAGGCGCCGCCGCTGGCATAGGCATCAGCCGCGTAGCGCAGGAGTTTTGCCACACCGTCGGAAAGCGGTGTGCCCGGCGCAAGTGCCGTATCGACGTCCAGCCCCTCGGTCTTTTCGTAGCGCCGCAATGCTTCATCATAGAGCTCAAGCTTGCTGCCGAAAGCAGCGTAAAAGCTTGGAGGATTGATGCCGAGCGCCTGCGTCAGGTCGGCGACGCTCAGCGCATCGTAGCCCTTTGCATGAAACAAGGCCTGAGCCTTGGCCAGCGCCTGTTCACGATCGAATGCACGGGGCCTTCCGCGCCTCGCCGTTGCTTGCGTATTTATTTCTGTATCACTCACTACAAAATCCTTGACGCCGTCCATTCGCAGATTTATGTAATGCCCACTACATTAAATCTCAAGCCTGATACAGGGAGAATGACAATGACAGACTTCCATGGAAAGAAGGTACTGGTTCTCGGCGGCAGCCGCGGCATCGGCGCCGCAATCGTCCGCCGCTTCGCAAATGACGGCGCCGATGTGACATTCACCTATGCCGGATCAAAGGATGCAGCCGACGCCCTTACAGCTGCGACCGGTGCAGAAGCGGTGAAATCCGATGCAGGTGATCGCGGCCAGACGATCGCAACGGTCAAGGCTGCAGGGCCGATCGATGTTCTCGTCGTCAATGCCGGAACGCTGGTGCTCGGCGATCCGCTCGAAACCGATCCCGACGCCGTCGACCGGATGATCGACATCAATGTGCGCGCACCCTACCACGCTTCGGTGGAAGCTGCCCGCCTGATGCCGGAGGGTGGCCGCATCGTCATCATCGGTTCTGTGAATGGCGACCGGATGCCGTTTGCCGGCGGGGCTGCCTATGCGCTGACGAAATCGGCTGTGCAGGGCATGGCGCGTGGCCTTGCCCGCGATTTTGGTCCGCGCAACATCACCGTCAACGTGATCCAGCCCGGCCCGATCGATACCGACATGAACCCGGCCGATGGCCCGATGAAGGATACGATGCACGGTTTCATGGCACTGAAGCGTCACGGCCGTCCGGAAGAGATCGCAGGGTTCGCCGCCTATCTCGCCGGCCCCGAGGCGGGCTTCATCACCGGTGCGATGCACACGATCGACGGTGGTATGGGCGCCTGATCCGGCGCCCGATCTTCAACGATAACAGGGCGTTTCACGATCCGGGAACGCCCTGCCAAGCCCGTATTCCCAAAAAAATGAACAACGCCCCGATGCAATTGTGGCGATAATCGGCTATAGCGCTTCGCCATGGACAGCCGATTGCGTGTGTCCGGCCTGACTGTCCGATCGAAATCGGCAAGGACATCGGACCGGACGTTCCTCATTCCAGGTCGAGAGATGACCGTGCCCCGCCGAAAGCCGGGGACGCCTGGGCACGCCATCCCCCAACTTCATAGTCTGCTGCCGTCCTCGTCCTGGGGCGGCATTTTTTGTTTCCCCTTTCAACCACAGAAGGATTGGCCACCAGAAACGGTGCGCCGCTTGTCATCATGATATTCGAATGGATGTCCGACCCCGCCGCATGGGCGGGTCTCGCCACCCTCATTGTTCTTGAAATCGTTCTCGGCATCGACAATCTCGTCTTCATCGCGATCCTTGCCGACAAGCTACCAGAGCATCAGCGCGAGAAGGCACGCCTTATCGGCCTCAGCCTTGCGCTCGGCATGCGCCTCATATTGCTTGCCTCCGTCGCCTGGATCGTGACGCTGACGGCACCGCTGTTCACCGTCGCCGGGCTGGAAATTTCCGGTCGCGACCTCATCCTGCTATTCGGCGGCGTGTTCCTTCTGTTCAAAGGTACGATGGAACTGCATGAGCGGCTGGAAGGCCATTCCGGCCCGAAGGAAGGCAAAATCGAACATGCCGTATTCTGGCAGGTTCTGGTGCAGATCGTCGTTCTCGACGCCGTCTTCTCGCTGGACAGCGTCATCACAGCCGTCGGCATGGTGCAGCACCTCTCGGTCATGATGATTGCCGTCATCGTCGCAGTCGGCGTCATGCTTCTGGCTTCCAAGCCGCTGATGGCCTTCGTCTCGAAACACCCGACCGTGGTTATCCTCTGCCTCGGTTTCCTGATGATGATCGGCTTCTCGCTGATCGTGGAAGGCTTGGGCTTCCATATCCCGAAGGGCTATCTCTACGCCGCGATCGGCTTCTCGGTTCTTATCGAGGCCTTCAACCAGATTGGCCGTCGCAACCGCGAGCGCTTCATGAGCACTGGCGACCTGCGCGAGCGGACCGCCAGCGCCGTACTTTCGCTGCTTGGCAGCCGACGCAGCGAGACCTCGCTAGGTGATACTGCCGACGTGATTGCCGAACGCGCTTCGGAAAACGAGCTGTTCACGCCGGTCGAGCACGAGATGATCGAAAGCGTTCTGACGCTTGCCGATCGCCCGGCGAAGTCGGTCATGACTCATCGTCTCGACATCGACTGGCTGGATATCGAAGACAGCGACGAGGAGCTGCGTCGTAAGGTTCTGCAGTCGGGCCATTCCCGCTTTCCGATTGCGCGTGGCAGTCTCGACGAATTCCTTGGCGTAGCCCTTGCAAAGGACCTGCTTCGCGACTTCATCGAGACCGGCAAGATCGATTTCGAACGCTCACTGCGTCAACCGCTCGTGGTGCATGAAAGCGTCAATGCGCTGCGCCTGCTCGAACAGCTGCGCCAGTCGCCGCTGCAGGTGGCGATCGTACTTGACGAATACGGATCGGTCGAAGGCATGGTGACGGCAACGGATCTTCTGGAAGCTATTGCCGGTGATTTTGCCGATGACGACGAGGAACAACTGACTGTCGTGCGGGAAGAGGACGGTGCACTGCTGGTCGATGGATGGATCGATATCCGCCACATCTCGCGACTGGTGGAGGCCGATCTGGTCGATGACGCCGACCGGTATTCGACGCTGGCAGGCCTGCTTCTATGGCGCCTAGGACATCTGCCGGAACAGGGAGAGACCGTCTCCTTCGGCGATCTTACCTATGAAGTCGTCTCGCTCGACGGCCGCAATATCGACAAGGTGCGGATCAGGACCACATCGTCGGTCGGCGCTGTGGCCGAAACGGCCTGATTTTCAACTTGAAACAAAAATGCCGCGGCTTCGATTGCCGCGGCATTTTCATATCGGGAACAGATGCATTACGCGCTTTGGCGGCGAGCCTCCTTGCCGGCGCGCTCCTTGGCTTTCAGCACGTTTCCGACAGTCGATAGCAGCTGTGACGCGGTGCAGGGTTTTGCGAGGCGATGCGCCACCTCCGGCAGGCCGGCGAGATCACGCTGACTGCGGGCGGAGGAAACGATGATGCTGATTCTGGGCGCGCATTCGGCGACCATTTTAGCCAGATCGATACCATTCAATCCACCGGGCATGTCGATGTCGGTCAGGAGGAGATCGATATGTTCATATTGGCCGAGCTTGCCGACGGCCTCCAGAACGCTTGCTGCCTCCAATACCGCATAACCGGCATCCTCAAGCGTGTCCGCAATCGTGAAGCGGATCAGCGCTTCATCCTCTACGACCAAAATCGTCTTCTGCCGGAAGCTATCCATATGCAATACCCTCGCTCTAGGTTCTGGCTATCAACGCATATGGATGGGAAAGGATTACGGCGGCACCTGTGCCAATTCGAAACATGTTTAATAAAATGCGAACGAATGGCGCAACGGATCCGTCGAATTAACGATCAGTCCGCCCATTCAGGATCGCTAGTGAACACGATCGTCAGCCAGCGGTCAGGCCCCTCGTCTCCAATCGCCTCTCCGATCTCGTCACGGATCGCATCCCACTCGGAAAGATGGCGCGCAGGCCAATCGGACGGCGCGATGAAGAAGAGTTCGATTTGCCGTCCCCTCCCCACACGCGCAACGTAGGCCCGATAGGACAGAAAACCGTGGCGCTCGACGATTGCTTCGGCGACCGCATCGACATGCTGTTTCAGTTCGACCGGGGTTACCAGAAGGATGTCGGCAACCGCCTGGCGCACATTCGAGAACGGCACCGGGGCGATGATCAGGCAGATGAGGGCCAGCGCACCGGGATCGATGTAAGGGCTCAGCCATTCGAACTGCGTACCCTCGATCGCGTGTCCGGCGGCAAAGGCTATCAGCAGTGCAGAGGTCAGTGCCGCCGTCATGGCCCAGGCCTGGCTGTCGAGCGCGACGAAGCTGGACTTGAGTTCACGATTGGCGCGACGGCAGAACAGCCACATGGCAAGCGATACCGTTACGGTAACGACAGTAAAGATCACCGCGGGGCCGAAATCGATCGGACGCCCGCCGGCCAGCAAGCTGCCGACGGCACTGATGAAGGCATAAACGGCTGCCCCCATCAAAAGCGTGCCGTTGAGACCAAGCACCATCGGCTCCAGATGCCAGAAACCGACACTGAACCGGTCGATCAGCTTTCCCTTTGCGGTGGGCTGAGCGGATGTCACGATCAGCCTCGATACCAGCAACGCAAGAAGCGTCATGAAGGCATCGGTCAGGGAGTAGAAGCCATCGAAGACGATGGCGAAAGAGCCGGATATAAGACCGACGGTAATGCCGAATGCAGCCAATAAGGCCGTGACGGCGATGGACAGCCTAAGAAGTGACTGCTCGCTCACGGGTATTCTCCATCGAGGCGGACGCACGGCCCCCGCCCCTTATCTGTTTTATCGTCCAGGCCGAAAAGCAGCGCATCGGACGAGCGCCGCCACGGCCAGCCGATAGCGGCCGACCATGTCGGAATGATTACATGAGCGGCTTCTATAAAAGCCTCAGCCGACTTTCGCCAGTGCCTGTTCGATGTCAGCGATGATATCGGCGGCATCCTCGATACCGATCGACAGGCGCACGACGTCAGGCCCCGCTCCCGCCGCGATCTGCTGTTCCTCGGTCAGCTGGCGGTGCGTCGTTGATGCCGGGTGGATGACCAGCGAGCGGGTGTCGCCGATATTGGCGAGATGGGAGAAGAGCTGCATTCCTTCGACGAAGCTCTTGCCGGCCTCGTAGCCCCCTTCGATGCCGAAGGTGAAGACCGAACCAGCACCCTTCGGCGAATAATGCTGCTGCAGCGGATGGTTGGGATTGTCCTCAAGGCCTGAATAATTGACCCAAGCGATTTTCGGGTGCTGCTTCAGCCATCTGGCGACCGCCAGCGCATTGTCGCAATGTTTCTGCATCCTGAGCGGCAGGGTCTCGATACCGGTCTGGATCATGAAGGCGTTGAAAGGTGAAATCGCCGGCCCTAGATCGCGCAGACCCAGCACGCGGGCGCCGATTGCGAAGGCGATATTACCGAAGGTTTCGTGCAGGACGATGCCGCCATATTCCGGCCGAGGCTCCGACATCATCGGATATTTGCCGGATTTCGACCAGTCGAAGGTTCCGCCATCGACCAAGATGCCGCCCATCGAATTGCCGTGGCCGCCAAGGAATTTCGTCAGCGAATGAACGACGATATCAGCACCGTGCTCCAGCGGCCGCAACAGATAGGGGCTGGCCATCGTATTGTCGACGATCAGCGGCAGGCCATGGCGGTGGGCAATGTCGGCGATCGCGGAAATATCCACAAATGTGCCGCCCGGATTGGCGAGGCTTTCGATGAAGATCGCCCGGGTCTCGCCGTCGATCGCCGCTTCGAAACTTGCCGGGTCATCGGTGTCGGCCCAGCGCACATGCCAGTCGAAATTCTTGAACGCGTGGCCGAACTGGTTGATCGAACCACCATAGAGGCGGCGGGCCGCGACGAAATTCGCGCCGGGCTGCATGATCGTGTGGAAGATCAGCATCTGCGCCGCATGGCCGGATGCGACGGCAAGCGCTGCCGTGCCGCCCTCAAGCGCCGCCACCCTCTCCTCCAGCACGGCCTGGGTCGGGTTCATGATGCGGGTATAGATATTGCCGAACTGCTGGAGGCCGAAAAGTGCTGCCGCATGATCGGCATCGTTGAAGACGAAAGACGTCGTCTGATAGATCGGCGTCGCACGCGCACCGGTGGTAGGATCGGGTGCCGCGCCGGCATGAATGGCAAGTGTGGAAAATCCGGGATTTAATGGCGGCATTATACCCTCCCAAAATGTGACTTGAATTTATGTTGTCGCAACAAAGCGCGGACGTTGACGGGGATCAAGGAATATAATTCCGCCTGGCGCATCTTTCTCAAAACAAAGGAGGACGTCATGGGAAGGGTGGCATTCGAGGAACATACAAGCATTTCGCGGCGCTTTTTGAGTTGGTGCGCGGAGGCCTGGTCGGCGGCAGCGGAATCGGAGGAGATTGCGATGCTGGACGAAGATACGATCCGGCAGATTTCAAAGGATTGCGCGATCGCACCGGATGACCTTTTGCAACTGGTCAAGGCAGGGCCGCACGCCGCCGATGAAATGATCGAGATGATGCATGCGCTGAATATAGACCAAAGCGATGTGGCGACATTGCATCCGGCCCTGTACCGGGAAATGCAACTCACCTGCACCAAATGCAGATCCAAGAACCGGTGTCGCCATGACCTTGAGGCCGAGGTCGCGGGGCAGGAATTTACCGGCTATTGCGGCAATGCGGTCAGTCTCAATACGATGCGTGCCGACCCCGAACTCTTGCTTGGCTAAGGACGGCACACGCAAAACATACGACAAAGCAGGGTATTAATGTGCGCAGTGCGAATATGGAGGATCGCTGCGCACATTCACTGCAGTCAGCCAACAAGCCTTGGATATTCGATCGCCGGGCAGCGGTTCATCACCACCTTGATGCCCGCGGCTTCGGCTTTTGCGGCCGCCGCATCGTCACGCACTCCGAGTTGCGCCCAAATCGCTGCCGGCTGCGTTTCCAGCGACAATGCTTCCTCAACCACGCCGTCGAGATATTCAGGCGCGCGAAACACGTCGATCAGATCGACCTGCTCTGGAACATCTGCAAGCGTCGCATAGGTTTTCTGGCCTAGAATTTCCTTTCCGGCCTGTCCCGGATTGACGGGATAGACGGTATAGCCACGATCAAGCAGAAACCGCATGACGCCATGGCTGGGCCGATCCGGTTTTGGGGAAGCTCCCAGAAGCGCGATCGTGCGGGTTTCCTTCAAAATCCCGGCGATATAGTCGTCTTCATAGCGATCATGGTTCATATACGGCTCTCCCGGCGGCTTTCTGCGCCCATTCGGTCGTCTGTCCAACTTATGTAGTCTTTCACAGTTGCCATCGCCAACATCCTGCAGCGCTTCACATGGTCGCTGGGAGCCACCCGAGGATGAAATCGGGAAATCGCTTCATTTTGTTGCGGGAACATTCCAGCTTTGTTCACAGCACTTTAGAAGTGACTAACAATTTAACGAGAAGTTACCGCCACAGGTAGGGTACGGCCGGTTCCACCAACCGGCGTCAAGATGACAGCCTAATATTAAAGCCCGCCAAATTTATGGTATCAAAATACCACACTGTCAACACATTGATTTAATTGATTTTATTTTTCAATCAGCCAAATCGTCAAAGTTGACCGCCGCCGCTCATCACGTTATAAGCGCGCCAGATTGCGGACCCTAACAGGCCCGCTTTCTTTTTGGCGCTTCAAAGGCTGCCAATACAAGCAACAAGAAACGCCCCGGCGACCAGTTTCTGGCCTCGGGGATCAAACGAAAGAGAAAATCATGTCTACCTTCGTTCAGAAGCCTGCAGAGGTGGAGAAGAAGTGGGTGATCATCGACGCCGAAGGGCTCGTTGTCGGCCGCCTCGCCACCATCGTTGCCAACCGTCTGCGCGGCAAGCACAAGGCTACCTACACCCCGCACGTTGACGACGGCGACAACGTCATCATCATCAACGCTGAAAAGTGCGTCCTGACCGGCAAGAAGTACACCGACAAGAAGTACTACTGGCACACCGGTTACCCGGGCGGCATCAAGGAACGCACCGCACGCGCCATCATCGAAGGCCGCTTCCCGGAGCGCGTTCTCGAAAAGGCTATCGAGCGCATGGTTCCGCGCGGCCCGCTCGGCCGTCGCCAGATGAAGAACCTTCGCGTTTACGCCGGCTCGAACCATCCCCATGAAGCACAGCAGCCGGTCGTTCTCGACGTGGCATCGCTGAACAGCAAGAACACAAGGAGCGCCTGATAATGGCCGATCTTTCCTCTTTGAAGGACCTCGCTCCGGCTGAAGGCCAGGCAGCACCGGTTCACGTCCGCAAGGTCGATGCGCAGGGTCGTTCCTACGCAACCGGCAAGCGCAAGAACGCCGTTGCCCGCGTCTGGGTCAAGGCTGGCTCCGGCAAGATCATCATCAACGGCCGCGACTTCACCACGTATTTCGCACGCCCGGTTCTGCAGATGATCCTTCAGCAGCCGCTGGTTACCGCTGCCCGCACCGGTCAGTTCGACATCATCGCAACCGTCACTGGCGGTGGTCTTTCCGGTCAGGCCGGCGCTGTTCGTCACGGCGTTTCCAAGGCCCTCACCTACTTCGAACCGGGCCTGCGCTCGGTCCTGAAGAAGGGTGGCTTCCTGACCCGCGACAGCCGCGTTGTCGAGCGTAAGAAGTACGGTAAGGCCAAGGCTCGCCGTTCCTTCCAGTTCTCCAAGCGCTAATCGCTTTTGGATTTATGCTTTTCGAAAGGCGGGGCTTCGGCTCCGCCTTTTTCTTTGCGTGCTCATCAAAACGGGAAGCAGCCATCAAAAAAGCCGCCGCGATCCTTACGGAAGGCGACGGCTGAATTTTGCAGGGGTATTTTTCGGTCAGTTTATCAACCGGACGGTACTCGATCCCGAGCCGGTTCCCGGCTGAGTGGATGACGAGCCACCTTGGTAAGGCTCTATATTCCAATTGGACGAATTCATGATCATCGTGTTGACGACCATGTTGATACGGCTCGTCTGGTTCGTCTTCGAGTTATAAGTGACGTCGCGGTTGGGCAGATAAATGATGCCGCTCAGCGTTTCGCCGACCGACCCGTTGAAAATATACTGCTGCTTGTTCGAATTGTTGGAGGCGCTGCTGGTTTTCTCGTACATGAGGATACCTGCGTAAGCGCCGGACGCAGGAGATGAGGCATTGAAGGTCAGGCCGCCATTGGCGCGGATCTCGCTGTAGACGTCCGGAAAATAGAAGGTGACGCCCTCGGCATTCACGGTCGCCCCGGAATTGATGATCATGCGGCCCTTGATGATGTGAAGGCCAGGCAGGAAGGTGATCTTCGGGCTGCCATTGAATGTCACATCGCAATGCATGCCGGGCTTCAGGGTGAATGTCGAGCCGTTCGGAACGCCGGATGTCTCGCATTTTGCCGGCAGCGTCGGCTCGGCAAAGGCACCGGCATAAGGATCGCTGGCAGCCGGACAGCCGGTCTTCAAGTTTCTAGGTTCAGTACCGTTCCTGATATTGTTCGTGCCCCTGACGCAGAAGCGCGGCGTCTCGATCTTCGCACCGGCATTCATGATGAAGGCCGGGTTGGAGGTGGAAAGAACATCAACCCCACATTTTTCAGACTTCACGTTTGCACCGGAGTTGATCAGCACGGCTTGAGACGTATTGGCAAGCACGTGAATACATGCTGCCCCGTCACTAACGGCCTCTCCTCCTGATTTACTGGACGCCATGGCCGTTGCGGTGACAACCAGCTTGAAATTGTCGATGCCGACTATGCCGAGGAACGAGTTCTGCGCCACATAGGTGTAGGTGCCGGTTACGCTGCCATCACTGTTATTGGTCACAACGAGAGGTTTTTCATCCGCACCGCCCGATATGGCCGGCATAAATCCTGCAGCGGTGGCATAGCGCTTGGTGCTGTCGCTTTGACCGGCGGCAGCAAGCACAGCGGCATCTAGCCGGCCCTGGATCCTGTTCCTCTCGAAATAGGCGGAAGATGCGTCAACCGCGCCCCCGCCTGCAAGAATCATGACCGGCAGCATGATTGCCGTGGCGATGGCAAAATTGCCGCCGCGATCCCGCGCAAGCCTTTTGCCGCAAGCGGCGCTTACTTTCAAAAACTCTAACATTATCAATCGCCCCCGCGAAATCATGACAGAGTGTCCGAATACGCCTCTCGCTTTAAATGTCTCTCAATGAAATGTTTCGGATTTTAACCTTCATCGCCTGGTAACCATCACACACGCTGGAGACCGCTCAATCAGTCCCGGTCCGATACAATTCAACAGAGGCAAGCCACCGCTCCCTTACTCCCGATCGATCAATATTTGAGATTTGCGTATCAAGCGCGAGGCATCAACATGGAGCGCTTGCGAAACGAGGAAAGAACATTCCATGTCCAGCCTGCCGGCCACTTCCTTTGCCCGACTGCCCGCCCCGCCCTATTATGTCGTCGCTTTCTCCTCCTGTCG
This sequence comes from Aliirhizobium wenxiniae, assembly GCF_019511445.1. Lineage (GTDB taxonomy): Bacteria > Pseudomonadota > Alphaproteobacteria > Rhizobiales > Rhizobiaceae > Neorhizobium > Neorhizobium wenxiniae_A. The sequence goes on along the minus strand of NZ_JAEUAN010000005.1, from coordinate 212,639 downwards.
CACCGAGGGCGACCATGGATATGGCAGCATGGCCGATGCCATGGTCGAGCTGGCCAGCCAGCAGCCCGGATTTCTCGGCGTTGAAAGTGCGCGCGGCATTGACGGGTTCGGAATTACCAATTCCTATTGGAAGGACGAAGACAGTATCCGGGCATGGAAGGCCGTCGTCGCGCATGCTGCGGCCCAAAAACTTGGCCGGGAGCGCTGGTACGAGGATTATCAGGTGCGGATCGCGCGGGTGGAACGAGCCTACGGGTTCGAAAAATAGGATCAGGAATGGCGAGTAAATCGATCGACAACGCCTTTACGGCCAAAGCTCTGCGGGGTGCTGCGACCGACCCGACCTATGCGGGCGCGCTCTCGTTCATGCGGCGGCGATATTCCAAGGATGTCGAGGGCGCCGACGCCGTCGTGCTCGGCATTCCTTTCGATGCAGCCGTTTCCAACCGGCCCGGTGCCAGATTCGGGCCACAGGCGATCCGGCGTGCCTCTGCGATCTTCGACAATGATCCGCAATATCCATTTGCCCGAGATCTCTTCGAAGCGATGGCCGTTGTCGATTATGGCGACGTGCTGCTCGACTACGGCAATCATCAGAAAACGCCAGGGCTGATCGAGGACACGGCAGCCGCGATTATCGCCTCCGGCGCATTCCTGCTGTCGCTCGGCGGCGATCATTTCGTGACATGGCCTTTGCTGAAGGCCCATGCCGCAAAGCATGGCCCCCTCGCCCTCGTCCATTTCGATGCCCATCAGGATACATGGGATGACGATGGCGAGCGGATCGACCACGGTTCGTTTGTCGCGCGTGCGGTGCGCGAGGGCGTGATCGATGCGGCGCATTCGATCCAGATCGGCATCCGCACCCATGCGCCGGAGGATTTCGGCATCAGAGTTCTGCATGGCTACGATGTGGAGGATATGGGCGCGCAACAGATCGCCGATGCCATCCTTGCCCATGTCGGCGACCGTCCGGTCTATCTCACCTTCGATATCGACTGCCTCGACCCGGCCTTTGCGCCTGGCACCGGCACGCCGGTCGCGGGCGGACCGTCGAGCGCGAAAATCCTGTCGGTTTTGCGCAAGCTCGGCAGCCTCGATATCCGCGGGGCCGACGTGGTGGAGCTGGCACCTGCCTATGACCATGCCGATATTACCGCCATTGCCGGGGCAACGGTTGCAATGTATATGCTCGGGCTCAGAGCCGAGCGACTGGCCCGGCTTTAACAAACTGATTCAACGGGCTGGCAAAGTGATTCCGGCTCCTTCTCCAAGGCACTGATTTAACAGGATAAAGGCAATGACACCGAAGATCTTCATCGATGGCGAACACGGTACAACGGGACTGCAGATCCGCACCCGCATGGCCGGCCGCCGCGACGTCGAGCTTCTGTCGATCCCTGAAGCCGAGCGGCGCAATGCCGCCATGCGCGAGGATCTGCTCAACAGCGCCGATATCGCTATCCTCTGCCTGCCCGACGATGCTTCGAAGGAAGCCGTCGGCATGCTGTCCGGTAACAACAAGGTTCGCGTCATCGACACCTCGACCGCCTATCGGATCGCGCCCGACTGGGCCTATGGTTTTGCCGAAATGGACAAGGCGCAGGCCGACAAGATCAAGGCCGCGCGGCATGTTGCCAATCCCGGCTGCTATCCGACCGGTGCGATCGGCCTCATCCGGCCGCTGCGTGCTGCCGGCATCCTGCCCGACAGTTATCCGGTCTCCGTCAATGCGGTCTCCGGCTATACCGGCGGCGGCAAGCAGATGATCGCGCAGATGGAAGATTCCTCCCGCGAGGACGCGATCTCGGCCAACAATTTCGTCTACGGCCTGCCGCTGAAGCACAAGCATGTGCCGGAAATGAAGACCCACGGCCTGCTCGACCGCGCACCGCTGTTTTCGCCCTCGGTCGGCCGCTTCGCGCAGGGCATGATCGTGCAAGTGCCGCTGTTCCTCGATGACCTGAAGGATGGCGCGACGATCGAAAGCATTCATGCGGCGCTCGTCGCGCACTATGCCGGTCAGGATATCGTCACCGTCGTGCCGCTTGAAGAAAGCGCGAAGCTTGGTCGCGTCGATGCGGAGGAACTGGCCAATACCGACCGCATGAAGCTCTTCGTGTTCGGCACGCCGGGAGGCGCGCATGTGAACCTCGTTGCCCTGCTCGACAATCTCGGCAAGGGCGCATCGGGTGCAGCCGTTCAGAACATGGACCTGATGCTGTCGGCGTGATGGCGGGCAAGACGCCCATCTTTCCAAAATACTGGCGGGTGGAAAACGCCCGCCAGATTGCCGATACCGTGGCCGGAATCGTGTTTGAGGTCACTGCGGATGGTAAACCCGCAGTCGTCAAGGTTTTGAAGCCGAAGGCGCTGAGCGACAGTCTTCGCGGTGCCGATTTTATGCGCTGGCGAGATGGCACGGGCTGCATAAAGCTGATCTCACAATCGTCAGACATGCTGCTGATGGAACACGCAGGCGACATCACTCTTCGCGATCACCTCATCAGCCACGGCGACGAAGACGCCACGCATATCGCAGCCGAAGCCTTGCTTGCCTATCACCAGCCATCACGGATGCCGGCACCGAGCAGCCTGCAGCCGCTCGATCGCTATTTCGCCAGCCTGTTCGAAAGGGCGGAAGACGATCGTCGCGACGGAACAGACAGCGTATTCGTCGAAGCCGCATGGATGGCAAAAAAACTGATCGGCAGTCAGCAGGACATCAAACCGCTGCATGGCGATCTTCACCATGAGAATATCATGTTCGGCCCACGCGGCTGGCTGATCATTGATCCGGCGGGATTGATCGGAGATGCCGCGCTGGATGTCGCCAACATGTTTTCCAATCCGCTCGATCGGTTCGACCTCACGCGCAGCCAGGAACGGATTGCATACATGGCAGCGGTCTTTGCCAAAACGTTGAGGCGCGACGTCCGGACCATCCTGCGTTATGCCTTCGCCTATGGCTGCCTGTCGGCGGCATGGCACGAGGAAGACGGCAACGCCAAGGATCGCGACGACGAGCTTGCAGTCGTCACGGCGATCAAAGCCGTCTTGGCACAGGCGTGACGAAGATCAGCCCCTGACCTCGATTGCCGCTTCCCGCTGGTATTCGCCGAAGAAGGCGCGGAAATGGGCGACGGCGAAGCCGAGCACGATCAGCGCCATGCCCTGATGGGCGAGCGCCATGTCGAGCGGCACCTGAAAAATGAGCGTCGCGATCCCGATTGCCGCCTGAATGCAGACGAGGATGAACAAAAGCACGGCGCGGCGCGCATGGGTCGTTGCCGGAGCCTTGGACAGCGCGATGATCATGTGCAGGAAGACGGCTGCGAGGAGAACATAAGCACCGCAGCGATGGACGAACTGCACCGTCTTCGGGTTCTCGAAGAGATTGATCCACCAGGGATTCTGAATGAAAAGGTCACCTGGGATGAATGCGCCATCCATCAGCGGCCAGGTATTGTAGCTCAATCCGGCATCGAGACCGGCAACAAGCGCGCCGAGATAGATCTGGAAGAGCACGAGGAAGGCGATCGCGCCAGCTGCCCATTTCGACCTGTCTGTCGGCGCACGGTCTTTCGCATGAGGCGCCAGTCCCCGCATGATCCAGACGCAGGCCGAGAAGATAAGACAGGCAATGACCAAGTGGGTGGCAAGGCGGTATTGTGACACGCTTACAAGCTTCGTGAGGCCGGACGAGACCATCCACCAGCCGATGAAGCCTTGAAAGCCGCCGAGCGCCAATGTGCCGAGGAGCGGCAGGCGCACTCGCTTTTCGATACGGCCCGTCACCCAGAAAAAGGCGAGCGGAAGCGCGAAGATGAGGCCGATGGAGCGGGCGAGGAAACGGTGCGCCCATTCCCACCAGAAGATCGACTTGAATTCATCGACGGTCATATGGCTGTTGAGCAGCTGATATTGCGGAATGCGCTGGTAAAGCTCGAATTCTTCCTGCCACTCGGCGGCATTGAGCGGCGGGATGACTCCGTGGATCGGCTTCCATTCGGTGATGGACAGGCCGCTATCGGTCAATCGGGTGGCGCCGCCGACAAGCACCAGACAGAAAAGCGTGAAGATGACGAGACCGAGCCAGATGCGGACCGCCTTGCGGTTCCGCTCGACCCGTCCGGTTTCGCGCGTCGCTTCGATGATGATCGTGTCCGTTGCCGACATGGTGACGCTCCTGCCATTCATGGCTTCGCTCGGGCCGCAATCGGGGTGCTCATCGGCCCGTTTTCATGGGACGCCGTGAGACAACGCGCCACAGCGGCAGATCGTCTCCGGTTTCAACGTTGCTTTGCCCCATGGACCCGTGCAAAACAAGCCCCAAGGCTTTGCGGCATCCGGTCGCGGCATACACAAGAATGGGAGGGCTGCTGGTGCCGCGTTGGAGAAGTTTTGTCGGTACCATCCTGATCATCATTCTGGTGATTACCTACGCGCTTGCCGCCACGACGATAGCGACACTGACGCTCGCCACCTCCCCTTGGTGGGTGCATTTCCTGTATTTCCTTCTCTCCGGCCTTCTGTGGATCCTGCCGGCGATGCTGATCATCAAATGGATGGCCGGCCCGAGGCCGAAACGGTAGGAATACACTGCAAGTTAACCAGACCGACCGCTTCCATCCCGCGAAACGCGGCCATAAACGCATTCTTGGTGTTCATCATCCAATATGCCGATGAATGATGGGTGATGGATGACTGCAAGGGCCAATCCGAACGCGATGAATGCTCCGCCGGTTCTCTCTGAGCAGGCGGGAATGCCGTCAGCACATTTCGGTGACCTCGATATTGCCCTGGTGCGCGATATCCCTTCGATCGAGAATGAATGGCTGTGCCTCGAACGCCGCGATTGGAATTCCCTGAACCAGAGCCTCGAATGGTGCCGCGCCTGGACCACGGCTCATAGCAGCAATCTTCTGGCCGTTACGGGGGCGATCGGTTCCCGCATTCTATTTCTGCTACCACTGGAGATCGTTGAAGGTCGGTTCGGACGTATCGCCCAGCTGCCCGGCGGACGGTTCAACAATATCAATACCGGGCTTTTCGACGATTCACTTGCCGCTCCGACTGCGGAGGAGTTGCGGCAGTTCAAAACCAAGCTTGCCCGGTGCCTAAGGGGCATTGCGGATCTTGTCGTCATTGATGGCGTTCCGCTCGAGTGGAACGGCGTCACTCATCCGCTGAGCGGTCTGGCCTCGATCGAGAACCAGAACCATTCGTTTCAGCTGCCACTCTTCAAAACGATGGAGGCCACGCTTGCGCAGGTAAATGCCAAAGCGCGGCGGAAGAAATATCGTGTCCAGGTGCGCAGGCTCGAGGCGATCGGTGGTTTTGAATACGTCGTGGCCCAGACCGTGGACGAGCAGCACGCGCTTCTCGACGTCTTCTTCGCTCAGAAGGGCGAAAGGCTGAAAGCCTTCGGCTTTCCGGATGTCTTTGCCCCGGCATCGACGCGCGACTTCCTGCACCGACTGCTCGACACGCCTCAACACGGTGACGACAGGCTGCTCGCCATGCATGCCATCCGCCTGAAAGGCCAGCATGACGGTCATATCGCGGCCGTTACCGGACTTTCGCGCAAGGGCGGCCATGTGCTCTGCCAGTTCGGCTCGATCGACGACAGCGTGGGGGCCGTTGCAAGTCCGGGAGAACTGCTTTTCTGGCTGGCCATCGAGCGCAGTATCGAGGAAGGGGCCGCGCTTTTTGATTTCGGCATCGGCGACCAGCCCTACAAGCGCAGCTGGTGCAATCAGGAAACCGTGCAGCACGATATTCTTCTGCCGGTCTCCGCCAAAGGCTCAGTCCTGTCCGGCCTGCATCTGGCACAGACCGGCATAAAGACGCTGATCAAACGAGATCACCGGCTTTATGCACTGGCACAACGCTGGCGCTCCCGCCATTAGGGACAGGACTGAGAAAATATCAGGCGGCGCTTCGGTTGCGCGATGATGGCGACTGGCTGTCGTTCGGCTGCGCCATGACGAGCAGGTTGCGGAAACCGGCGTCGGCATAGGAGACGACAAGCTCGGCAATCGCTTCTTCCGAGAAGCCCGGAACGGAAAGAATGATCTCCGTTCCATCTGCCCGCACCAGACGTTTCAGGCTGGCGAGATCTGCAGGACCACATTCGATCAGCACCAGATCATAGGCATCGGAAAGTGCATCGATGATCATCGTCAGACGATCCGCGGCCCGCATGGCGCGGACAGGATCGGATATGCCCTGCGGCACGATATGTGCTTCGGACAGGCGGTCCGGATGGATTGCCTCGCCGAACGCGGTTTCACCACAGAGAAGGTCGGTAATCCCCGGCAGGCGGTCATGCTCGGCCATCAGGCGCGTCGGGCAGGCCGATCCGGTCAGGTCAACGAGAATGACCGTACGCTCGGTTTCAGCCACCGCACGCGCCAGCATGACGCTGGCCGTCGAGCCTTCATCGCCGCTCGGAGATACGGATACGGCAACGGGCACGGCGTGACGCTGCAGGTAGTGGGCGACCGAGCCGATCGTGAAGCCTGTATCGATAGCAGACGCCGTTTTGGTCTCTTCAGATACGACCGGCTCCGGCGTTGCGACCTCGACCGCTTGCGACGGCGGAGTGGTCACGGGGACGGGCGGCAAGACCGTGGTGCGGATTTCCTGCTTCCGCTCGATCAATACCTTCTGCTCCGGCTGGGCTTTCGTCTCGACTTCCGTTTTGGAAACGACAGCAGCTGTTGTCGCGACGGCAGTCGTTGCTGCGGCGACAGTCACCGGCGCGTCAGCAATCTTTTCGCGTTCCTGGACCGGCGCCGGCTCCAGCGACGCTTCCCGATTGACAGGCCGCAGCGCCCTGCCACTGAACAGTTCCGAAATCATCACGATCAGGCAGCTGACGATCAATGTGGCAAGCGTCACGACGATGACGATCGGAATGACTTTCGGGAAATAGGGCTCCGACGGTTCAACGGCTTTTGAGACAACGCGGGCATCGGCCGGCGTCGCATTGCCGTCGAGCCTTGAAGTCGCCTCGCGGTAGCGGGCCAGATAGGTTTCCAGCAATTGCCTCTGGGCCGCCGCCTCACGCTCCAGCGCGCGCAGACCGACCTCCTCCTGTCCGGCACGGGCAGAATCGGCCTTCAACGTGTTGAGCTGCGACATGAGTTGCTGCTCGCGCAAGCGCGAGACCTGAGCCTCGCTGTCGAGGCTTTCGAGCACCTTGCGGGTCTCGCTGGTGATCTGCTGGCGGATTTGGGCGAGCTGCGCCCGCAGCCCCCTGATCCGGGGATGAGCATCCAGAAGCGATGTCGCCTGATCAGAAATCTGCGCCTGAAGATTGGTTTCTGCTTCCTTCAACCGCTGGATGACCTGCGAGCCGACAACATCCGCGATCGTATCGGGCGCGCGCCCTGCGCTCAGCGCCGTGCGAACGTTTTCCGCCCGTGCCTCGGCATTGGCGCGTTCGCCGCGCACGCGGGCAAGCTCGGTGGAAATGTCGTTCAGCTGCTGATTTGAAAAACTGTTGGCTTCCGTTGTCTGGAACAGGCCGTTGCTGGAGCGATAGTCCGCGACTTTGCCCTCGGCCTCCCTCACCTTCTGGGTCAGATTGGCAATCTCCGGTTCCAGCCATTTGGCCGTTTCCGAATGGGTATCGAGCTTCGCGCCGCTCTGCAGTTGCAGATAGACCTCGGCCATCTTGTTTGGAATTGTGGAAGCCAGGATCGGATCATGCGACGAAAACTCGACGCCGATCACGCGGGAGTTCTCGACCGCATAGACTTCCAGCCGCTCGCGGAATTTCTCGACGACGCGATCTTCGGGATCAAGCGCCATCGGATCCGGCTTCAGGCCTGCCATGACCAGAAGATCGGGCAGCGCGGATCGCGAAGCCGGATCGAATTCCTTGTACTGAGCAAGGTTCAGTTCGCGGGCGACACGGCGGATCAGATCCGTCGATTGCAGAAGCTGCGCCTGGCTGGTGATGTTGAGGCTGTCGAGCACCGGATCGTTGGCGGCTGCGGCCCCCTCTCCACCGGTCAAGTTGGGTGAGCGGGATTCGATCAGAAGCCTCGTCTCCGCCTTGTAGCTCGGCGTCATCATGCTGGTGATGACCAGCGAGGCGACGGCGGCAAAGGCGGTCACGGCAATGATACGTCCCTTGCGCGCCCAAACGGCGGCAATCACGCGGCCAAGATCGATATCCACGTCCTGGAAATTGCCATTGCCACCAGACATCACACACTCCACCGTCTCAATTCAGCGAATGGTAAAGGAGCATGGTAACCCTGTGGTTAATACTCTTCCATTTTCGACGTTGCTGATTTCCTGCGCCGTTTTTACCGGCCATTAACCCTAACAGATCCATAACTGGTGAAACGACATGAACAGCCGGAGCCTGAGTGGGACATGGTCCTTGCCCGACGCAAACAAGTGCAGACCCATAAGGCAGTGGCAGCAGCCATGCTCGCCGCAGTCGCGCTTCTGAGCGGTTGCGCCACCAGCCCACCGCCGACAAGGGGTTTCGAGACCGCTGCGTTGCAGCCCTATCGACTGGATAGCGGCGACCGCCTGCGTGTCACCGTTTTTGAACAGCCTGGGCTGACCAATACCTATACGGTCGATCAGGCGGGCTACATCGCCTTCCCGCTGGTAGGCCAGGTCGCGGCGCGTGGCCAGACCCTGCCCGCACTCGAAGGTTCTATCGCAAGCCGCCTGAAAAAGGGGTATCTGCGCGATCCAGACGTCAGCATCGAAATCGACCGATATCGCCCCGTTTTCGTCATGGGCGAGGTCGGGCGACCGGGTCAGTATTCCTATGTACCGGGCATGACGGCACAGAATGCGATAGCCATTGCCGGCGGCTTTACCTCGCGTGGCAACGAGCGGGATGTCGATGTGACACGCAAGATCAACGGACAGGTGGCAACCGGACGAACCGTCGTCACGGCCCCCATTCTTGCCGGTGACACCATCTATGTCCGTGAGCGCCTGTTCTGACCCAAGATGCAGCCCTCCCCTCCCTTGCGCATCCTGCATTGCTTCCGCAATCCGATTGGCGGGATATTCCGGCATGTGCGCGATCTGGTGGAGGAACACAACGCAGCCGGCCATCAGGTCGGCATCCTGTGCGACAGCTTGACAGGCGGCTCTTACGAGGACGCGCTGTTCGAAACAATCAGGCCGCGGCTTGCGCTGGGGCTTACTCGCTTTCCAATGCGACGGGCAATATCGCCGTCGGACATGATCGCTCTTGCCAAGAGCTATCGACATATAAAAAGTTTGCAGCCGGATATCCTGCATGGACATGGCGCCAAGGGTGGCGCAGTGGCCCGGATGATCGGCTCAGTGTTGCGGGTAAACAGGTATCGCGTAGCCCGCGTCTATTCTCCGCATGGCGGCAGCCTGCATTTTTCCCGGTCATCTGCGACCGGGCAGATTGTGCTGAGGCTTGAGCGTTTTCAGGAAAATTTCTGTGATGCCATCGCCTTCGTCTGCGACTACGAGAGACGAACATACGAAGCCAAGGTCGGCAGGCCGAGACCGCATTCGCAGGTCATCTATAACGGCATCAACGAGACGGAATTCTCCCCCGTCTCTCTGGCTCCGGACGCAGCGGATTTTCTCTTTATCGGCATGATGCGGGACATGAAGGGACCGGATGTCTTCATCGACGCCTTCCTGCGCACGGAACGCCGCATCGGTCGCCCCCTGACCGCCTTGATGATCGGTGACGGTCCCGACGAGGACAAGTACCGGGCGATGATTTCCGAATTCGGGCTTGATCGGCGCATGCAGATGCTGCCCGCCATGCCTGCCCGCAAGGCCTTTGCCCTGGCGAAGACGATCGTGGTGCCCTCTCGCGCCGAGGCGATGCCCTATATCGTGCTCGAGGCGCTTGCTGCGGGCAAAGGCGTCATCGCATCACGGGTGGGAGGCATACCGGAAGTGCTGGGCGAAGATAGCGAAGCGCTCGTCATTCCGGGAGATGCACAGGATCTTTCCCGCATCATGACGGCGGCCGCCACACAGCCGGACTGGCGCAACCGAACCATGCCGAAGCCCGCCGCTTTCAAGTCCGTATTCTCCGCGCCGGTCATGGCACGCGACATGCTCGGCCTCTACCGGGATGCCATTCCGGCCACCACGCGAAAGCCGGGCTAAAGGCTTCCTTAGCATCTTCCTGATAAGCGATCCCTCATGATCTTCCCGATAACAACCGGGAAGCAAAGGACCGTTTCATGAGCGATTTGGGCAAACGGCAGGACCTGGACCTCGACGCGTTGCGCCGTAGCGTCGCTGATGGCGGATTACACAATGATGAGCCCGCTGCGTCCGTCGAACTGAACCCATTCGCCAAGCAGATCGCCGACCAGTTCCGCGACAACAATTACTCACCGACAATACTGATCGGACAGTTCCGCCTGTTCGAACTCGCATCGCTTCTCGCGATAGGTCTCTTCGCCTGCTATATGGAGCCTGTTCCGGCGGACAGTCACTTTTTGACGCGGTTCGCCGTAACCGCTGTTGGCGCGACGCTGACGGTGCTGTTCCTGCAGCTTGCCGACACCTATCTCATCCCCTCGATCCGGGCTGCGCGGCGCAATGCCAAGCGCGTGCTTGCCGCATGGGCACTGGGATTTGTTCTGTCATATCTCGGCGTCTCGGTAGCAGAGGGTGTCCTTTATCCCACAGGTGCAGCAGCGATCTGGTTTGTGTTCGGCGCCGCATTCCTGCTCGGCGAACGCCTTTTGACCGCCTATGCGATCCGCAACTGGGCGCGCAATGGCGTTATGGAGCGCCGTGCCGTCATCGTTGGCGGCGGCGAGCCCGCCAAGCAGTTCATCCGCGCCCTCGAACAGCAGCCGGACAACGACATCCGCATCTGCGGCATCTTTGACGACCGCGGCAGCGAACGCTCTCCAAGCGTCGTTGCAGGCTACCCCAAGCTCGGCACCTTTGCCGAACTGGTCGAGTTCGCGCGGCTCGCCCGCATCGACATGTTGATCATAGCGCTGCCGGCGAGCGCCGAGGCGCGCATCCTGCAGCTCCTGCGCAAGCTCTGGGTGCTTCCCGTCGACATTCGGCTCGCCGCCCACGCAGACCGATTGCGTTTCAGGCCCCGCTCCTATTCCCATGTCGGCTCGGTGCCGATGTTCGATCTTTTCGACAAGCCGATCCGCGACTGGGACTCCGTTGCAAAGCGCGCCTTCGACATATTTTTCACGGTAATCGGGATTTTGGCTCTGTGGCCGGTCATGCTTGCTGCGGCGATCGCGGTAAAAGCCACGTCAGAAGGCCCCATCCTGTTCAGACAGAACCGACACGGCTTCAACAACGAGGTCATCAACGTTCTGAAATTCCGCTCCATGTATACGAACATGACTGACCAGACGGCGGTAAAGGCCGTGACGAAGGGGGATCCGCGCGTCACCCCGGTCGGCCGGTTCCTGCGCAAATCCTCGATCGACGAGTTGCCGCAACTGTTCAACGTGTTGAAAGGCGAGCTTTCGCTGGTCGGCCCACGCCCACATTCGGTTCACGCACAGACGGGCGAACGCAAATATGTCGACGTCGTCGATAGCTATTTCGCCCGCCACAGGGTCAAGCCCGGCGTTACCGGCTGGGCGCAGGTCAAGGGGCTTCGTGGCGAACTCGATTCGGATGAAAAAATCCGCGCCCGTACCCAGCACGATCTGGATTATATCGAAAACTGGTCCCTGCTTTTCGACCTGAAAATCCTGCTTCTGACCCCGATCAGCCTTTTCAACACGGACAACGCGTATTGACCACGGCGAATTTCGAAACACCGGCCTCCAGGCTTTCCGCGGTACAGATCGCCCGGCTTCTCGGATCCGGCCTGCTTGCCTTTGGGGTTTTCCTGTCGGGTTTCGTCATCTCGGAGCCGGCGCCATACGAACTCATCATGGTGGTGCAGGTCGCCATATGGTTCCTGCTCGGCCTGCGTATTTCGCGCACGGTCTGCCTGCTGCTTGCCCTGCTGCTCGTCTTCAATATCGGGGGCATGTTTTCCATCACCGTCATGAAGGACATGAGCGGCGCGCCGATGTATATCGCCGTCTCCGTCTTCCTGGCGTTGAGCTCGGTCTTTTACGCGGCGATCATCGAAGACGATCCGAGCCGGTTCGTGCTGATTTTCCGCGCCTGGGTGGTTGCAGCAATCATCACGGCGCTGCTCGGCATTCTCGGTTATTTCAACGCCTTTCCGGGCGCGCATGTCTTCACCCGCTACGATCGGGCCATGGGGGCATTTCAGGATCCGAATGTTTTCGGTCCCTATCTCATCGCCCCGATCCTCTATCTGGTCTATCGGCTGCTCACGGGCCGCATCCTTGCGGCACCGTTTCTGATCGCCGGCATTCTGGTGCTGGTTCTCGGGGTTTTCCTCTCCTTCTCCCGAGCAGCCTGGGGCCTGCTGCTGTTCAGCGGCATAGCCTTGGTCGTCGTCATGCTCTTGAAGGAAAGAACGACGGCATTCCGATTGAAGATCCTGACCATTTCCGCCGTTGCAGCCGTACTGCTCATTCTGGCGCTGGTGATCGCTCTGCAAATTCCGCAGATATCCGATCTCTTCACCAATCGCGCCCGGCTGGTGCAGGAATATGATGGCGCACGCCTTGGGCGCTTCGAGCGGCACAAGATCGGCTTCCTGATGGCGATGGAACGGCCCTTCGGCCTGGGCCCGATGGCATTCGGCAAGATCTATGGCGAGGACGAGCACAATATCTGGCTGAAGTCGCTGACCACCTATGGCTGGCTGGGCGCCGTCACCTATCAGATCATGATCTGGTCGACGATCTGGATGGGTTTCCGCTATCTGCTGAGAGACAGGCCGTGGCAGCCCTATCTGATGATCTGCTGGGTGATGATCGCCGGTCACGCTCTCATCGGCAACGTCATCGACACCGATCACTGGCGACATTTCTACCTGCTTCTCGGCCTTCTGTGGGGCTGCTTTGCACTGGAACATCGGCATATGCGCCGACAGCGGGCAACGATGGCCGTGCTGGCTTGACTTCGGCCAGGGCCATTCCAAATCATAGGAATGCTGACCACATCACAATTGCGCGCAGCCCGGGCCATGATCGGGATTTCAATAGAAGAACTCGCAGAGGCGACGGGCGTCGCTGCCGTGTCTATCCGTGACACGGAAACTTCCAGCGGTAACGTCGAGCCTGAATTTTCCGACAAGCTGAAGCGCGCGCTGGAATCCCGTGGCGTCATCTTCGTCGCCGCTGGCCAGCAGGACGCATCCGGCCCCGGCGTCAGACTGCACCAGCAGCCCGCTGATGAGGGCATCAGGCCTCAGAATTTGAATGCCACAAATGACGACTAAGTTTTATAAATTCTCTGGAACCATTTGACTTCCAAGGCGTTTCTCCGCCGAAATCACTCTCGGGGAAGCATATGGCTCGCAGCAATAACCTTTATCTCATCATCGGTGCACTTATCGTCGTGGTCGCAGGCCTCAGCTTCTACGTCTACCGTGAAGAAACAAAGCCGGAAGGCGTTTCGATCAGCATCGGAGAAAACGGCGTGAAAGTTCAAGAGGACTAAACGTAAAATTGCGCATATAAACTTAACTACATAAGCGCATCCTTTATTTCAGATTGCCTTTAGCAAGTCTCTGGACACGAAGAGGGGTTCACATGACATCGCATCTGAGCAGTGCCGACATCGAGGAAAAGGGCCTGAAGACGGTTTGGAGCGTCGCGGATTTTGCGCGGCGCTATCGTCTGAATAGCGAGGAGGAAACAAGGCTTCTCAAGCTTCTTGGCCCGTTCGCCACTCAGCAGGAACTGTTGATGAACGCCAGCCGGGCACCGCGTTTCCGCTAGGCCGCATCTAGGTCGCATATTGAGATGCATTGATCAAAAAAAGCATCTCATTCCCACAGCAATCAACTCTCCAGATAGTCTCTGACGCAAAGTCGGTAGCGGAACTTTCCAGCCGTCTGCCGGTTAGGTCTCCATAAGCATGAATGGAGCGCGACATAAGAACTGTTCGCGCGGAGGAGAAGAGATGATCAAAATGGCCTCGAAGATCGGGCTGGTCGCAGCCTTATCCATTACGGCTTCCCTGGTGTCTGCAATGCCAAGTGCAGCCCAGGATGTCGAACTTCGGATCGGCCCTGATGGCGTGCGGCCGGTTATCCGCGATCGCGACAGGGATCGCTATGGTGATCGGGATCGCGGTTGCAGCCCCGGCGAAGCCCGCGCTGCTGCGCGCGACGAAGGTCTGCGCCGGCCTGAAGTCGTTCGGGCAACGTCTCGCAGCGTGACCGTCGAGGGAATGACACGCAATGGTCCGGATCGGATCACTTTCGCGAACCGCCGCGGTTGCCCGATCATCTGATCGCCGAATGTCAGCAAGGCAAATACGGTCCTGCCGAGCCCCAAGAGCACGGCAGGACTTTTTTCGTTGGATGATGTGCAGCCAGCATCGCGACCGGGATTTTTCGCTTGCACCGGGAATGTCATGCCAGTATGGAAGTCTTGCTCTCGAAGCAGGTCGGAATGTAGCGCAGCCCGGTAGCGCACTTGACTGGGGGTCAAGGGGTCGTGGGTTCGAATCCCGCCATTCCGACCATTTATCTCCCCCCTGATAATCCGAGAGAATATCCATATTTGCCAGCCGCTTGGTTCAGCCATATCGGAACAAAAAGCGCTCAGATCGTCCTTCCGAGTACATAAAGTCCCGAACAAACGCTGAGCATATTCTTGCTTCGTGCACGTTCCGCGCCCCTCTTCCGAGATGATCTTGATTCGGAATTTGCATAGGTCTTTGCGCAGCCCACCTCCCGAAAGGCGATGGCTTCGCGAAAGCTCACCTTTGCCGGAGCAGGCAAACTAGTTTGATCTCAATCTGTCCGGGCCTTTTCAGTGAATCGGTCCGCGAACGGTCCGCTTCCGGGTTTGCTCTGAGCGCCGGGAGCCAATGATGAACATGACGTTCCGGCCGATTATTCCGGCCACATCAATCCAGCCTTACTGCGCTTTCAAAAGCTTTGTGGAAGCAGCCGGCAGCTACATGAAGCACGGCGGTGATCGTAAGCATCTGCCTATGATCCTGTAGCTTATCGGCGCCATGCCACTAGGCAAGATTTTCTCTTTCGATGTCGCACAGTTGGCGAAGGAGCTCTTCCCTGCCCACATCAACAGCATCCGTAGCGGCTGCTGGATGTTGCTTCTCCTTGCCAATCGAGAGATAACCCGTCCAACTCTCACAGTGCACAAGCCCTCGCACCAGCATCTGGAAAATAGATGATGAAGCTCTTCGACCGATTTTTTAAACGCCCAAGCAAAGACTTCTCAGTCGGCGATAACGCCACCCAACGCGAAGACATGGTCTATTACAGCATGGGCGGCAAGAAACGCAGGGCGCACGGAACGTGGTACCGAGGCGAAACCACCAATTTTCATCCGGTTAAAGAGAGCCTCGCCGAACCCGACGCGGTGACAAAGTATGTTGGCCATGGCTGGTTTCCCGCTGCTCCATTCGTGACAAAGACCCACCGGATAACCGCGTTTGGCAGTTGCTTCGCAGCTGAGGTGACAAAGTTCCTCAAAACCGAAGGGTACAACGTCCTTGGAGCAAAACTCGGACTCGACGCTTTCGTTGTCAGATGCGGAGAAGGCATTGTTAACTCGGCGGCAATTCTTCAGCAGTTCGAGTGGGCCTACAACGATAAATCGCCAGAAACTCAAGTGTGGCACGCCAAGTCTGGAGAAGCCATGGAAGCTTCGGACAATATCAAGGACGACACGCGGCGCATCTTCAACGAAACAGACATATTCATCTTCACGCTGGGGCTTTCCGAAGTCTGGTTCGACAAGCAAACAAACGATATATTCTGGCGCGCCGTCCCCAAACTTGAGTTTGATCCAAATCGCCATGGCTTCCGCGTCATTGGTGCAGAAGAGAATCGTGACAATCTCTCCCGTGTTTACCAGCTGATACGAAAACACAGGCCCGATGCGCACATCGTATTTACCCTTTCTCCCGTTCCCCTCGCAGCCACCTTTCGTCCCGTTTCATGCATAACCGCCAATTCAGTATCAAAAGCGTCCCTTAGAGTCGCTATCGACGAACTGATGCGCGAATTCTCCGCGGACCCGCAATTACATTACTTCCCGTCCTACGAAATAGCGACAGCGTACTTAGAGGACGCTTTTGGCGATGATTTGCGGCACCCGCGCCCGGAGACCGTCGACTTCATTATGAAAACATTCAAAGCGAGCTACCTCGTCTGACCCGCGTCAACTGGAATTACCTGATTTCGAAACGTGGATCTCGGGCGATGAGTGCCCTCACAAAATTCTCCTCATTGTCGAATTGATGGGGAGCATTTTCTATAGTCTGATGCGACGATGATGATTGGCTCTGGTAAAAGTCGAAACCAAAAAGACTTACTTTCTGAGCTTTGGATTTAGACAATAAATCAATAGCTGTCAGACCGGTGGTGGGACGCATCACTTTCGAACGTTCAGCAAGTGAATCTATCTCACTAACGGGATGAAGATAGAGGTTTTGGATCGCGGTAGTTTCACCGGGAATTTTTCGACGATAACGAGATAACCAAAGTACGTGGCTACCACCGAGAGAGGAAAGTCGCGATTGGCTAATGGGCACGCCGGTTGCAACCCATGAGGTACGATAGCCATGCGACCTCCGCGAGATAATTGGGACGCGATTGAACCTAATCACTAAGTCGTGCGCATCAATGTCGGCACCTAACTCTGCTTGCGCTAACGAGCGCGCATTGCCGACGACCGCAACGGTCCGCCCCTCAAGAGCAGCAAACAAAGCATCTCGGTTGACACAGTTTCTAGCAAGGAGCCTCCACCCAAGTGCTACTCGACTGGTTAGGCGCGAAAACTCACGCTGCATAGACGACGTCTCACCGAGCTTTGCAATCTTCGACTTAGCGACATCCGACAGCCTGAAGTTAACGCAAACAAGCTCGCTGTCTCGTCGAGACTTCACAAAATCCACCTGAGGGAAACTACTTTCGAAAAGCGCCTTCCACCATTCCAACGGCTGCACCGTGCGATGTAAATTCAATCCGGAGGCGGAAAGCTCATCCGAATAATAGATTGAAACAAGTGCGATCACCTTCTGTTGGGATGCAGCGAAACTTGACAACACGCACTTAAGCTCGTCTTCACAGAGTTGCGGAAGCAGAGCACCAAGACTTACAGGACCACTTCCAACCTGACCGGAAATCAATTCCGCCAACGATGGAGCAGGCATATCGCCACCGTAGATAGCCTGATCCTCGCAAACGATGGAGGTCAATTTTCGACAGAATTCCAACTGGTCCATCGAAGCTTCGCTCCTCCATTAATAGACGGCCTTAAATCGAAACTGCCACAATCTATGGCAGTGGCGTTGTATGCCATCCCGCGAGACTTGACGAGTTGCTATTTGGCCTAACCCATATTATTCGGATGGAAATTTTTCCGGGGCACTTATGAACATCCTTGCGCTAAACTGGCTAAGCAACAATATCGGGGACGATGTGCAGACCGTAGCGGTTATGCAGCACCTACCTCGTGTCGACGCCTTCATCGACAGAGATCACCTAAGCATGTACGACGGACCGGAAGCGATCCTCGTGACCAACGGCTGGTTTCTGGAGAAACTCGACAATTGGCCGCCGAGCGCAAACATAAAGCCGATCTTTTTCGGCTTTCACGTCCAGGATAGGGCCAAACCCACGATTGCCAGGCACGCTTCGTATCTGAAAAAACACGAACCGATCGGCTGCAGAGACCGCAGCACCGTGGAGTTCATTCGATCTCTTGGCGTCGAGGCATATCTATCTCTATGTGCGACATTAACATTTGAGCCGCTGGCCGATCGCGCGCCGGATTCAATCTATCTCGTCGAAGCTGATGAGGACGCCTTCACTCGTACTTTCCGCAAAAACCACGGCCTAAAGCTGAAAGAAATTAGCCATCGCGTGGCTGAAACACCTACCGATGTTCGATTGTCTTTCGCCAAAAACATGATCGAGACTTACGGCAGAAAGGCAGCCTTGGTCGTAACTAAACGAATTCACTGCGCAATGCCCTGCATCGCCATGGGTGTTCCTACAGTCTTCATCGGCCCCAAAACCGACCGCACATCTATCGTCGAAGAAATCGGATTGGAGCGCAGGGATCGATGGCACCCTTTAACGAGACCGTTTGCGCCACGCATTTCTGAGATCCCTGCGCCGCTAGACATCTCTGCAATCAAAACAAAAATCAAGGCGGATTTGCTGGCCCGGATAGCCGCCGCGCTCGCTTGAGCGGCTATCCGGTCGATATCAGGGCGGCAAGTCAGTTCTCACATTGCTTTGTCGTGCGCGGAGGCCTCTTCTGCCGTCCAAGCTTTGGCTCCGCAGATGCTATCGGTATCGTCGATTTTTTCTGGTCCCGCGCCGTCGCCTCACGCGCGCCGATCAGCGAGGCTCCGATAATAGACCTAGCCGTCGACTGCATTCTGGCTTTTGACAGCACTGACCTGTTTCCTTGAGGTACAGGCCGCCAGCCGATTACCCGGCGGAAATAGAGGTCGATGACGGCTACGAGATAGGCGCCCCTCGAAGGTTCGAATTTAGGTGATGTCCGTCACCAAAACAATGTCCGGAGCCGTCGCGTCGAATGCCAGTCGAGCGTATTCGCGACGACTGCGGACAGCCTGTGTGAGTAGGTGCCAAGGCGGTGCTTGTAATCGATCTGTGCCCTGATCCCGGCAAGGCGGGTCCCTGTCATTCAATCGACAGCGATACCAACAAAGCCGGTCCGCATCTGAAAGGTGTGTTCGCAAGGCCTGCGGGCAGTGTTGCCGATTTCCGGTATTCAAAAGCGATGTCCGAGGCTGGTGCGGCAGGCTTGATCTGGGATGACGCGGCGCTTGCCGAATTCCTTTCCAGCCCCAAAACCAAAGTGCCAAATACCAGCATGCGCTTCTGGGGCATGTGGTTCCAGTCCGAGATCGACGATCTGATCGCCTACCTCAAGGCCAATCCTTAGAGCGTTTCTGCCTTCACAAAAAAGCCGCCCCGGAGCCCGGAGCGGCATGGATTGCTTCAGAAAGTGCTGTAAGCCTTACCGGTAAGGCGAATAGCACTGCTGGCGCGGGCCGTTATAGGGTTGGAAGGTGTTGTCGTAGGCCCGATACGAACGGTAGCGCGAATAGCACCAATTCACATGGCTGTTGCCGCCGCCGACATATCGACGCTCCTGCGGCGGTGCATAACGAGGTGCAGCCAGCGCCCCACCGATCAGTGCACCTGCGGCCAGGCCACCGATGATCGCACCGGCATTCGAGTTGCGATGGCGGCGATGATCGCGCCAGCGACGGTCACCGTAATAACGGCGGTCATCGCGCCAGCGACGGTCATCCCGCCAACGGCGATCGGAATAACGCGGGCCATAACGGCGCCAGTCATGGCGACCTTCGCGCCATTGCACCTTTTCTACCGCTTGCGAGGTCTGTACGGTGGGTACGCCGACTGTCGGAAATGCATTTGCGGGCGCTACACCGGTCAAGGCCGTAACTGCGGACACCAGAATGATTGCAAGTTTCTTCTTCATTTCATTCTCCTTGGAATGTCTCCCTAGGTGAAATGATGTAACTTGCGCTGTGAACCAGAGGTGAATGGTCAATTTTGGGTGATCACAGATAGTTGTAGAGTTCACCTTTGGCCGTTCAGCGGACCTGATCGAGCAGGCGCTTGCATTCCAGAAGATCAAACAGGGCTTCCTGCAGCAGGGCGCGATCCTCCTTGCCGACACTCGACTTTCCAATCGACACTTCCAGAGTGTCATCATCGCTGGACGAGCCGAAACCGAAGAAGCGGCCGCTCGGCTTCACTTTCGGGCGACCGAGAACTTGATCTTCTTCGGAACCACCGACCTTCGGCTCTGAATGTTTTTCACCGCTGGAAGCGATGATCGCATCCATGGTGGCAACATCCCCCGATGCGATGGCAGCAACGAATTTGTTGCCGTTCGTCTTCAGGAGCTTCTGGACGCCCTTGATCGTGTAGCCATGATCGTAAAGCAGATGACGGATGCCCTTGAGCAGCTCAACGTCTTCAGGCCGGTAATAACGGCGGCCACCGCCACGCTTCATCGGCTTGATCTGGGTGAAGCGGGTTTCCCAGAAGCGCAAAACGTGCTGCGGCAGATCCAGATCATCTGCCACTTCGCTAATCGTACGGAACGCATCCGGACTTTTTTCCACGCTCAAACCTCCAAGCAGCAGCCGCCAAGCCGACCCACCGCGCAAAGCCGCGCGCCGGATATGGCGCGAAACAGCCCTGCGAAAACTCATAGTCCACGCCAGCATCTTCCGAACAGCGATTCAGGCCTTCGGAGCGATGAAGAAGACTACGCCGCGTTTCCCACTTATCTCAATGGGTTGAAGTGGCGGATTCAAGCATGTTCACAGGAATGAGGTAAAATACGGGATCAGGCGACTGGAGCCGCAGACTTCTGCTTGGCCTTGCGGCTGGTATGAGACTTCAAGATTCGCTGCTTCAGAACATTGGAAGCCTTGAAGGTCATCACCCGGCGCGGAGAAATCGGCACTTCCTCACCAGTTTTCGGATTGCGGCCGATGCGTTCGTTTTTCGAACGAACCTGAAAGGTCGCGAAAGAGGAAAGCTTGACGACCTCGCCGCGAATGATCGCGTTGCAGATCTCGTCGATCACCGTCTCTACCAGCTCCGCCGACTCAGTCCGGGAGAGCCCAACCTTGCGAAATACCGATTCCGCCAAGTCTGCACGCGTCACTGTCTTTCCGGCCATGATCCCCGCCCAGTTTGCAAATTGATCTCGTCAAAGCCACCCAAGACTATTTTGCTTGGCGACGGGGGTCAAGCACCTGTCGCCAATCAGTTATTTGTTCCAGGTGGGCGTGACATTCCTACCAGCGAACCAGCACGGAGCCCCAGGTGAAGCCGCCGCCCATCGCTTCGAGCATCACGAGATCGCCCTTCTTGATCCGGCCATCGGCAAGAGCGACGGAAAGAGCCAAGGGGATGGAGGCCGCAGAGGTATTTCCGTGCAGATCCACGGTCACCACGACTTTTTCCGGCGGGATGCCGAGCTTCTTGGCCGATGCATCGATGATGCGGCGGTTGGCCTGGTGCGGGACCAGCCAGTCGATATCCTCGGCCGTCGTGCCGGTTGCTTCGAATGCCCCTTCGATCACGTCGGTGATCATCGCAACCGCATGCTTGAAGACCTCCCGGCCTTCCATTCGCAGATGGCCAACGGTCCCGGTCGAGGACGGGCCGCCATCGACATAGAGCTTTTCCTTGTGGGAGCCGTCGGAGCGCAGCTTGGATGTGAGAATGCCGCGATCGCTCGTGGTCCCCTCGCCTTCCTCAGCTTCCAGAATGAGGGCACCTGCACCGTCACCGAAAAGCACGCAGGTGGTGCGATCCTTCCAGTCGAGAATGCGCGAGAAGGTTTCGGCGCCGATGACCAGAGCACGGCGCGCCATTCCACCACGGATATGCAGATCGGCAGTCGCCATCGCATAAACGAAACCGGTGCAGACGGCCTGCATGTCGAAGGCGTAACCGTGTTCCATGCCGAGACGGCGCTGGATGTCGACGGCGGTTGCCGGGAAGGTGTTGTCCGGTGTCGAAGTGGCGACGAGGATGAGATCGATATCGGCAGGCGTCAGGCCGGCATTGTCGAGTGCTGCGCGTGCCGCCTGTTCGCCGAGCGAAGCCGTCGTCTCGCCTTCGCCGGCGATGTAGCGCTGCGTGATGCCGGTACGCTGCACGATCCATTCGTCGGTCGTGTCGACTATGCTTTCCAAATCACGGTTGGTCATTACCCGTTTCGGGAGCGCTGCTCCATAACCGCGAACTACTGATCGGATCATTCTCAATCACATCCTGTCGTCATGCAGCTTCAGGACCAGCCGGCGGCTGATGCTTGGCATGGTAAAGTGTCAAATCCTGCGCGATCTTCGCGTTCAGGTCGTTACGTGCCATGTCATAGGCGACATCGATTGCAGCGGCGAAACCTTCGGCATTGGTTCCGCCATGGCTCTTGATGACGATGCCGTTCAGGCCGAGGAATACGCCGCCATTGACCTTGTTCGGGTCCATTTTCTCACGAAGGCGATCGAAGGCCGGCTTGGCCAGCAGATACCCTATCTTAGCCAGAAACGTGCGCGACATCGATTCACGCAACAGTGTAGCGATCTGACGAGCCGTGCCTTCAGCCGTCTTCAGCGCGATATTGCCCGTAAAACCTTCGGTGACGACGACGTCGACCGTGCCCTTGCCGATATCGTTGCCTTCGACAAAGCCCTGATAGGCGATTGTCGGGAGGTTTGCTTCGCGCAGCAGACGACCGGCTTCCTTGACCTCTTCCTGGCCCTTGACCTCTTCAACACCGACGTTGAGAAGGCCAACGGTCGGGCGGTCGATCTCGAACAGAGCGCGCGCCATGGCGCCGCCCATCAGAGCGAAATCGAGAAGCTGCTGGCTGTCGGCACCAATCGTTGCACCGATATCGAGAACGATGCTCTCGCCCTTGAGGGTCGGCCAGATGCCGGCGATTGCCGGGCGCTCGATATTGGCCATGGTGCGCAAACAGAATTTCGCCATGGCCATCAGAGCACCGGTATTGCCGGCAGAAACGCAGACATCGGCCTCGCCGAGCTTTACCGCCTCGATGGAGCGCCACATGGAGGAAACATAGCGACCGCGCCGCAAGGCAGCGCTCGGCTTTTCGTCCATGGAGACTGCGACTTCGCACTCGTGGAAAGTCGAGCGGTCGCGCAGCTTCGGGTATTTGGCGAGCCACGGCTCGCATTCGGCCTTCAATCCATAGATGATGAAGGTCGCTTCGGGGTGCCGTTCGAGAGCCTTTGCAGTACCGGGTATGACAACCTCGGGACCGAAATCACCTCCCATGGCATCCACAGAAATTCTGATCACGCGTATCTGATCCTTATCTTCGACCGAGCAGACCGGCCATTCAAACCCGTCCAGCGGTCGTCGTCAGCATTCCGGCCATGCTCATGCTTGGCCCTGCCGGCGAAATCGTGGCCAAAATATAGTTTTCGCCGCCGCTTACAACAGGCCTAGTCTTTTTTCCAGTCCTTGAGCGCCGCGAATGGGTTTGGCCGATCACTCTTGGCATCGGCAGTGCTCTCGATATGGTCAGAAAACTCCACCCCCTGTTTGCGGGGATATGGATCGATCGCAAGCGCTGCGAACTCGGTGATCGCCTCGCCGATATCGATCGCGTCTCCGGCGAACTCCTCGGGAAGATCCGGGCCGTCAGGATCAAGCACCATCTCGGCTGCATCCTTAGCGACGACGCGGGCAAGCTTCGAGCCCTCGGGCACGAAGATCTGCTCAAACTCTTCGTCGATGCGCGATTCGACCGGCTCCAGCGTGACGACGCAAGCCTGTACGATCTCGGCCTCGACCCGGCCCTTGACGCGGACACCGTCCTTCTTCCAGCGCGACAGATAGACTTCCGCCTTGATCGACTTCACCTCGAGCACCTGCCACATATCGGCAAGTTCCTTGCGCTCCCGGTCGTCGGCAGAAACTTTCACCGTCACGGCGTTGGCGGAGATGTTTCCAACCTTGACGGAATAGGAAAATGGCGGTTTGCCGCCCGTGTTGTTATCGTTTTTCATCTTTCCTCACTTTTCCCTTCAGCCATTCACAGGCGACGGGATGACCGCGTTGCCGCGGGCGATATCGTCTTCCGGCGTTGCGGCGAGATGCCGCTCCGTTTCTACCATCCATATGGCCAGGCGGCTCATATCCGGCGAAGACTGGTTTTCCGGGTATATATTGCGGGCAAGGCTTTTAGCCAACTCCGCGGCATCACCGGCGTCCAGCGCCTTCGCATAGGTCTCGAGCCGGCCGTAAAACATGCCGGCGAGTTTCTTCATGCGTTTCGGCACGCCCTGGTCGCCAATTCCGAGTTCGCGGATAGAGTGGTCAAGATCCTGGAAAAAGGCATCCACGATCTCCTGCGCCAGTTCCTGTCCGCTAGTCGAGGACTTTGCTGTGCGGCGAAAAAACAGGATCATCACGACCGACAGCATCTCGTAGCGCCCCATGACAGTGTCAGGCACGCCGAGATCGGTATAGAAAAAGGGAATGCGCGCAGCAGAGGTCAATGCAGCGTATTGGCGCTCGACAATGACCTGATTGTGTTTTTTCTTTTTGAATAGCCCGAAGATCATCGATAAGTCCCGCGAATGACCGGGCCCAATGTTGCATGGAAACGAAAGCTGGTTTACCGAAGCAGGCGCGAATTGCAATGCCGTTCGGCCGGGGCCGTAGTCGGGATGCTTTCGATCCGTAAAACGTTTGGCGTTCCAAGGGTTCTCGTCCCCGGAATAGCCACAATGGTGATGAACAGCAGAAGTCCGGCCTCAAGCGCCGGTCTCGTTTACCTGGGGGATCCCGTTGAAGAAGCGGACAGTCGAGTACGGTATGAAATTTCTGAATAAAACCGCCATCAGCCTGGTACTTATCGCTTCCGTTACCGCCGCTGGCTGCACGTCGATGGATATCGGCGACACCATGTATAACGGCTATGTGATCGACCAGAAGTCTCTCGCTCTGATCCCGGAAGGTTCGAGCCGCGAACAGGTCCTGCTGACGATGGGCACGCCTTCGACGACGGCGACCTTCGATTCGGAAGTTCTCTATTACATTTCCCAGCGGCGCGAACGCGCAGCCGCCTTCATGAAGCCGAAGTTGGTTGAGCAGACGGTTCTGGCCATCTACCTCAACAAGGAAGGCGTTGTCGCGCGCAAGGCGAACTACACGCTTCAGGACGGCAAGGTGTTCGACACCATCTCGCGCACGACGCCGACCGGCGGTCGCGACCTGACCTTCCTGCAGCAGATTCTTTCCGGCGGCTCCGGCCCCGGCGGCGCGGGTGCCGCAGCAATGCGCAGCCTGCTCAGCAATTAACACGACATCGAATACAAAGAAGCCCGCGGAGCGATCCGCGGGCTTCTTTCGTTTAAACGTAGCCTGTTTTAGCCAGCAAGAATCGCCAGCAGCAGCAAGGCCACGATATTGGTGATCTTGATTGCCGGGTTGACGGCCGGGCCTGCCGTATCCTTGTAGGGATCACCGACGGTATCGCCCGTAACCGATGCCTTGTGCGCGTCAGAGCCCTTCAGGTGACGCTGGCCGTCCTTGTCGACGAAACCGTCCTCGAAGCTCTTCTTGGCGTTGTCCCATGCGCCGCCCCCCGAGGTCATGGAAATGGCGACGAAGAGACCATTGACGATGACGCCGAGAAGCGAGGCACCAAGGGCCGCAAAGGCCGAAGCCTTGTCACCACCGGAAATCAGCAGAACACCGAAATAGACGACGATCGGCGCAAGCACCGGCAGAAGCGACGGGATGATCATTTCCCGGATCGCGGCCTTGGTGAGGATATCGACGGCGCGGCCATAGTCGGGACGATCTGTGCCCTGCATGATGCCCGGTTTGTCGCGGAACTGGCGACGCACTTCCTCGACGATCGAGCCTGCCGCCTTGCCGACTGCGGTCATGGCAATGCCGCCGAAGAGATAAGGGATCAAGCCACCGAAGATCAGACCTGCCACGACGTAAGGATTGGCAAGGCTGAACGAGATCGCCCCTACCCCTTCGAAGTAGGGATATTGCTGCGGATTGGCGGCAAAATACTGCAGGTCGTTGGAGTATGCGGCAAACAGCACGAGCGCGCCGAGACCAGCGGAACCGATCGCATAGCCCTTGGTGACGGCCTTGGTCGTGTTGCCGACGGCATCGAGCGCGTCGGTCGACTTGCGGACCTCCGGCGGCAGATGGGACATTTCGGCGATACCACCGGCATTGTCGGTGACCGGACCGAAAGCGTCGAGCGCAACGATCATGCCGGCAAGGCCGAGCATGGCGGTGACGGCAATACCGGTGCCGAAGAGGCCGCCAAACTGGTAGGTGGCGATGATGCCGCCGACGATGACGATTGCCGGAAGCGCCGTTGATTCAAGCGATACGGCAAGGCCCTGGATAACGTTGGTGCCGTGACCGGTGACCGACGCCTGGGCAATAGAATTGACCGGCCGCTTGTTGGTGCCGGTATAGTATTCGGTGATGACGACGATCAAGGCGGTGACGACGAGGCCGACAAGGCCGCATACGAACAGGCTGGTGCCGGTGATTTCCTTACCCGCAACGGTGCCGATCACACCCCAGCCGACCGTCATCGACGTGGCGACAGCCAGACCGAAGATGGAAAGAACGCCGGTTGCGATCAGGCCCTTGTAGAGCGCGCCCATGATCGAACCATTGCTGCCGAGCTTGACGAAGAAGGTGCCGATGATCGAGGTGACGATGCAGACGCCGCAGATGGCTAGCGGATAGAGCATTGCCGATTCGAGCACCGGAGCGCCGGCGAAGAAGATCGCTGCGAGCACCATGGTCGCAACGACAGAGACCGCATAGGTCTCGAACAGGTCGGCCGCCATGCCGGCGCAATCACCGACATTGTCGCCGACGTTATCGGCAATCGTAGCCGGGTTGCGTGGATCGTCTTCCGGAATACCGGCTTCGACCTTGCCGACAAGGTCACCACCGACATCTGCGCCCTTGGTGAAGATGCCGCCGCCGAGACGGGCAAAGATAGAAATCAGCGAGGCGCCGAAACCAAGCGCGACGAGCGCATCGATGACCTCGCGCGAACTGCTTGCATGGCCGAGACCGGAGGTCAGCACCCAGTAGTAGATCGACACGCCGAGGAGTGCGAGACCGGCCACCAACATGCCTGTGATAGCGCCCGACTTGAAGGCGATATCGAGGCCTGCTGCAAGGCTATGCGAAGAAGCCTGCGCCGTGCGGACATTGGCCCGGACGGAGACATGCATGCCAATAAAACCTGCGGCGCCGGACAGGACCGCGCCGATTATAAAGCCCAAGGCTGCCGTGCCGGACAGAAGCAGCCATGCAAGGATGGCAACGACGACGCCGACTATGGCGATCGTCAGATACTGGCGTGCGAGATAGGCCTGTGCCCCTTCGCGGATATAGCCAGCGATTTCCTGCATGCGCTCGTTGCCCTGATCGGCGGCGAGAACGGAACGCGTCGCCCACACGGCATAAATGATCGACAGCAGACCGCAGACGATCACACTCAAAATGACTGTCATACTATTTTCCTCTCCCTAACCGCCGGGCCGAAAAATCCCGGTCGCGCATCTTCCATACGGGCGCGCTCCCCTCCCAAGGATGCGTTTCCGCCATGCGAAGATGAGATTGCGGTGGAGATGAAATGACGTCAAGCCCTGCACGGACAAGGGCTCAAATGGACGCAGGTTGTAATATGAGTTAACGCTCGCCTTACGCAGACTTCGCAGAGGACCGTCTGAACAGCAGGGCTGCAATCAACAGAAGGCAGATCACCGCAACCGGCCAGATGACCATGTTGATGAAGGACCAACCCCAGGTGACGAAGACCTTGCCTGAGGAGAAGGACGACAGCGCTACGGTGCCGAACAGCACGATGTCGTGAAAGCCCTGGACCTTGTCGGCCTCATGCGGGCGATAGCTCGACGCAACGATCGCGGTCGAGCCGATAAAGCCGAAATTCCAGCCGATGCCGAGCAGCACCAGCGCGCCCCAGAAATTCCACAGCTCGATGCCGAGATGCGCGACAACGGCGCAGCCCATCATAACGAGAACGCCTGTCGCGACCACCTTTTCCGCGCCAAACCGAGAGATCAGCGATCCGGTGATGAAGCTCGGGCCGAACATGGCCAGCACATGCCACTGGATGCCGAGCGTGGCCATTTCAGGCGGGAAACCGCAGCCGATCACCATGGCAAGCGGCGCGCCGGTCATGACGAAGGTCATCAACGCATAGATGCAGATGCCGCAGATCATGCCGGTCAAGAAACGCTGCGTCAGCACGATCTCTTTCAGCGGCCTTGCAGGTTCGGAGCTTTGGGCGACGGTCTTCTTTTCGGGAAGACGGAGAAAGGCGAAGATACCGATCGCGACGAGGCAAACCGGAACGAGCGCGATGAAGGTGCCGGCAAAGGTGACTGGTGCAAACCAGTCCTTGGCCCATATGACGATCTGCGGCCCGAGCACGGCGGAAACGATGCCTGCCCCGAGGATCCAGGAAATCGCCTTCGGCTTGTAGGACGATGGCGAGGCATCGGCAGCGGCAAAACGGATTTTTTGGGTGAAGCCAGAAGAGGTGCCGATGAACAGAAGCGCAAGAGCAAAGAGCCAGAAGCTTTCGCGGAAAAGTGCGATCGCGGCGAAAGCGCCGCCAGCGGCCCCGATCAGGCAGCCAGCCATGAAGGCTTCGCGACGGCCGAGAAAACGTGACAGAAGCGCGATGACAACCGCGCCGCAGGCGGTACCCACATTGAATGCAGTGATCGGAGCTGTAGCGAGAGACTTGTCGTCGCCGAGCAACTGATATCCGGCAATCGATCCGACCGCGATCGACAGGGGTGCTGCCGATCCGAGGATCGCCTGGCTTGCGGCCAGAAGCGCGACATTGCGGCGGGCGGCGCGCATCTGCGTCTGAAGACCGTCCACCACACCGTCCATGTCTGCCTACCTGTTATTTCTTGTCGCTACGGACCTGTTTGGCGATCCGGTCGAGAACCGCATTGACGATGCGCGGCTCGTCTTCCTCGAAGAAGGCGCGCGCGATCTCGACATATTCGGTGACGATGACCGGAACCGGAACATCCTTGCGCTCGAGGATTTCGAATGTGCCGGCGCGCAGGATCGCACGCAGCGTCGAATCAAGGCGCGAGAGCGGCCAGTCTTCCTGCAGCGAGGAACGCACGATCGGGTCGATCTTGGTCTGGTCGCGGACGACGCCGGAAACGATGGAGCGGAACCAGGACGGGTCGGCCTTCAGATAGGTGTCGCCGTCAAGTTCCTGGCCGAGGCGATGGGCCTCGTATTCGGCCACGACTTCCAGAACGCCGGTGCCGCCGATATCCATCTGGTAGAGCGCCTGCACGGCTGCGAGACGCGCTGCACCGCGCTGGTTAACCGGCTTGATCTGTTTTTCTTCGTTAGACATCAGCGTGCACCGTTCAGCTTTTCGCGCACGGCGATCATGGTCAGTGCCGCACGGGCTGCAAAGCCACCCTTGTCCTTGTCCGAACGGCGGGCACGCGCCCAAGCCTGATCGTCGTTCTCTACGGTCATGATGCCGTTGCCGATGGCAAGTGATTCAGAGACGGCAAGATCCATCAATGCGCGCGAGGATTCGTTCGAGACGATGTCGAAGTGATAGGTTTCGCCGCGGATCACCATGCCGAGAGCAACGAAACCGTCATATTCGGCGCCACCGTTTTCGGACGCATCGAGCGCCATGGCGATGGTCGGCGGAATTTCCAGCGCACCGGGAACCGTGATCACGTCAAAGGTCGCTCCCGCCTCCTTGAGTGCCGAGGTTGCTCCGTCGAGCAGTGCATCGGCCATATCATCATAGAAGCGAGCTTCTACGATCAGGATGTGTGGAGCGGTTTCGAGCGACATGGATCACCTTAAGATACGTGTATTCGGTCCGGCAAGTGGCGGACTTTGAGCATGGGCGCGGTCAAAACACGCCGTGAGGCACTTGGCAAGCGATTTTGCGGGAACGAGGCCTGCATGCCGGGAATAGGATGACATAAGGCTGCCCCATAATACTTCATCAATCCCGGTCCGGATCATCTCTGTAGCCAGTAATTAATTATCTGTTAAACTAAAGAAACAAAGCGTATCACTCTTGCCACCTTCGTTTTATTAGACATCTATTATTCGACGCATAGATGCAGGTGGATAATGGAAAAGCACCGTTTCCAGATGGATGACATGGACGACCTGCTGCTGAAGATATCGATGGCCCGCGGTCTTGAGGAGATCATGACCGTGGTCAGGCAGTCCGCGCGCCGCCTGATCGGTGCCGATGGTCTCGCCTTCATCCTGCGCGACAAAAACGAATGCTTCTATGTGGATGAGGATGCTATCCAGCCGCTTTGGAAAGGCCAGCGTTTTCCAATGGAGGCCTGTATCTCCGGCTGGGCGATGCAGCATTCGCAAGTGGTGGTGATCGACGATATAACCAAGGACCCGCGCATTCCGCAGGACGCCTATCGCCCGACCTTCGTCAAAAGCCTGGCAATGGTTCCATTGCGGCCGGGTGATCCGTTGGGTGCTATCGGGGCCTATTGGGCAAAGGTCGGCACGCCACCGGACGATAGCGTCTACCGGCTGCAGCGCATCGCCAATACCGCAGCAGTGGCGATGGCCAATGTGGCACTGACGAACTCACTTGCCGAAGCGCGGGACGAAGCGGCGCGCGCCCGCGATGCGATGATCCTTGCCATGGCATCGCTTGCCGAGACGCGCGACCATGAAACCGGCGACCATATCCGCCGCACGCAGCATTACGTCCGGGTGCTTGCCGAGGCGCTCAACCGACGTGAGCCGGAAACCAACGGTCTCGATGAGGAGTTTGTCGACCTGCTCTACAAGTCGGCTCCGCTCCACGATATCGGCAAGGTGGGCATTCCCGATCGCATCCTGCAAAAGCCGGGGCGGCTCGACCGGGCGGAATACGACATCATGAAGACCCATGCCGATCTCGGCCGCACGGCGATTGCCACGGCCGAGCGCTATATCGGCTCGAGCAATCCCTTCCTAAGCCTCGCCAAGGAAATTGCCCATTGCCACCATGAAAAGTGGGACGGGACGGGCTATCCACGAGGCCTGAAGGGCGAGGATATTCCGCTTGCCGGCCGCATCATGGCTGTCGCGGATGTCTATGACGCGCTGGTATCGGAACGGGTCTATAAACCCGCTATGAGCCACAACGAAGCGGTTTCCATCATCACGGAAGAAAGCGGCAAGCATTTCGACCCGGCCGTCGTTGCCGCCTTCGGCGATGTGGCTCCGCAGTTTGCGGAAATCCACCGCCAGTTCTCACAGCCGATCGGACACTGAAAGACCTCAGGCCTTGGCGGGGAACTCCGCCAGGCGGGCCGCATACCGCGCCATAGTGTCCACTTCGAAATTGATGAAATCGCCCGGCTTGCGGTCGCCCCAGGTGGTGACGGCAAGCGTGTGGCGGATGAGCAGGATGTCGAAATCCGTGCCGTTGACGGCATTGACCGTCAGCGAGGTACCGTCGAGCGCAACCGAGCCCTTGGGAGCGACGAAGCGCGCCAGATCTTCAGGTGCACGCAAGGTGATGCGAACCGCCTCGCCTTCTGATTCAACCGCCAGAATTTCGGCCTTACCATCGACATGGCCGGACACGATGTGTCCGCCGAGTTCGTCGCCGATCTTCAGCGCCCGCTCAAGGTTGATCCGCGTGCCCTTTTCCCAGGATGCGATCGTCGTCAGGCGCAGCGCCTCTTCCCAGGCCTCCACCTCGAACCAGCGCTCGTTGCTGCCGTCTTCAGGAAGCGTGGTCACTGTCAGGCAGACACCGCCATGGGCAATCGAAGCGCCGAGATCGATCGTCTTCGGATCGTAATTCGTCGAGATGCGCAGCTTCACGCCCTCATCGAGAGGGGTCAGTTCGGAAACGGTGCCGATATCGGTAACAATACCCGTAAACATCAAAGGCCTCTTTCATATTCGAAGCTGCGGTCGGCGCCGAAGCGCTCCTGCCGCACACACTGAAATCCCACAGGAATATCGGAGGGCGTGGCGGGCGATTCAATGCCACCCGCACCGACGACGAGTTCCGACTGAGCAAGGACAAGGCGGTCGACCAGCCCGGCCTCAAGGAAACTGCGGCCGACCTTGGCCCCGCCCTCGACCATCAGCGAGGAAATCCCACGCGTTGCGAGATTGGCGAGAAGATCATCGAGATTGGCGGCCTGCAGAACTTCCACGCCCGCCGACATCAGCGCCCTGACACGTCCTTCGTTGGACGGATGGGTATCGCAGAAAGGATCGGTGACGGCGACGACGGGAACGGTCGAGGTCGATTTCACCAGCTTGGACGACAGAGGCAGTTCCAGCCGGCGATCGAGGACGATCCTGAGCGGAGAGCGGTTTTCCAGTCCCGGAAGGCGAACCGTCAGTTCCGGATCGTCCACCAGCGCCGTGCCGATACCGACAAGGATCGCGTCGTTTTCGGCGCGCATCATATGCACCTGCGCACGCGACTGGGGACCGGTGACCACCAGTTCCTCCCCCTTGCGGCCGAGCATGCCATCGGCGGAAACGGCAAGTTTGAGAGTCACATAGGGCCGTCCTCTCACCTGACGCGAGAGATAGGCGGCGAGCACCCGGCGCCCCTGCTCTTCCAGCAATCCGGCTTCGACGACGATACCGGCTTCACGCAGGATGCCGAAGCCGCGACCGGAGACGCGTGGATCAGGGTCGTTGAGGCAAACGACGACGCGGGCAACACCTGCAGCCACCAGCGCATTGGCGCAGGGCGGCGTGCGTCCGTAATGGGAGCAGGGTTCGAGCGTGACGTAGACTGTTGCGCCCCTCGCCTTTTCACCGGCAACGGCAAGCGCCTGGGTTTCGGCATGGGGGCGGCCGCCAACGGCGGTCACGGCCTGGCCGACGATCGCACCGTCTTTAACGACGATGCAGCCGACCGAAGGATTGGTTGCCGTCAGGCCGGAGTGCCATTGCGACAGCCGCAATGCGGCTGCCATGAAACGCCGGTCTTCGGCAACGCTCATCAGCTGTCGCTCCCGGATTCCAGCCCCGGATCGCGTGCGAGCTTGGCGTTGATCTCCTCGATCACCTTCTCGAAATCCTCCGCATGGGAGAAATCGCGATAGACCGAGGCATAACGCACGAAGCCGACATCATCGAGGCTCTTCAGCGCTTCGAGCACCTGCAAGCCGATCTGTTCGGATGAGATTTCCGACTCACCGGAGCTTTCAAGGCGGCGCACGATACCCGAGACGGCGCGTTCGATCCGGTCGGGTTCGACAGGACGCTTGCGCAGCGCGATCTGGAAGGACCGCACCAGCTTGTCGCGGGCAAACGGCACCTTGCGGCCGGTCTTCTTCAACACCATCAGTTCGCGCAATTGCACGCGTTCGAATGTGGTGAAACGGCCACCGCAATCCGGACAGATGCGGCGCCGGCGGATGGAGGTAAAATCCTCCGCCGGACGACTGTCCTTGACCTGGGTATCTTCAGAGCCGCAGAACGGGCAGCGCATCGGCTCTCCTTAGAGGTAGGGGTACATCGGGAAACGATCGGTCAGACCGACGACCTTTTCGCGGACAGCCGCTTCGACGGCAGCATTGCCCTCGTCGGAATTGGCAGCCTTCAGACCATCGAGAACCTCGACGATGAAGTTACCGATTTCCTTGAACTCGGCTTCCTTGAAGCCGCGCGTCGTGCCGGCCGGCGTGCCAAGGCGGACGCCGGAGGTTACGAACGGCTTTTCAGGGTCGAACGGGATGCCGTTCTTGTTGCAGGTGATGTAACCGCGACCGAGAGCAGCCTCGGCGCGCTTGCCGGTGGCGTTCTTCTTGCGCAGATCGACCAGCATCAGGTGGTTGTCGGTGCCGCCCGAGACGATGTCGAGGCCGCCGGCAACCAGCGTTTCCGACAGAGCCTTGGCGTTCTTGACGATCTGGGCTGCGTAATCCTTGAATTCCGGCTGCAGTGCTTCACCGAAGGCAACGGCCTTGGCGGCGATGATGTGCATCAGCGGGCCGCCCTGCAGGCCGGGGAAAACGGCCGAGTTGAATTTTTTCGCCAAATCCTCGTCATTCGTCAGGATCACGCCACCGCGCGGGCCGCGCAGCGACTTGTGGGTCGTGGTGGTGGCAACGTGGCAATGCGGGAACGGCGACGGATGCTGGCCACCGGCAACGAGACCGGCGATATGCGCCATGTCGACCATCAGGTAAGCGCCGACTTCATCGGCGATCTCGCGGAAACGCTTCCAGTCCCAGATGCGGGAATAGGCAGTGCCGCCGGCGATGATGAGCTTCGGCTTGTGTTCGCGCGCCTTGGCGGCAACGTCGTCCATGTCGAGCAGGTTGTCGTCTTCACGCACGCCGTAGGAGACGACGTTGAACCACTTGCCGGACATGTTGACCGGCGAACCGTGGGTCAGGTGACCACCCGAATTGAGGTCGAGACCCATGAACGTGTCGCCTGGCTGCAGCAGCGCGAGGAACACGGCCTGGTTCATCTGCGAACCCGAATTCGGCTGGACGTTGGCGAAGTTGACACCGAACAGCTTCTTGGCGCGCTCGATGGCAAGTTCTTCGGCGATATCGACGAACTGGCAGCCGCCGTAATAACGCTTGCCCGGATAGCCTTCGGCATATTTGTTGGTCATGATCGAGCCCTGCGCTTCAAGAACGGCGCGGGAGACGATGTTTTCGGACGCGATCAGCTCGATCTCGTGGCGCTGACGACCGAGCTCCTTCTGGATCGAGCCGAAGATTTCCGGATCGGTTTCGGCAAGCGGGCGGGAGAAGAAGACTTCGGTATGCGACATGGACGAGGCTCCTCGAACGGGATGGCAAGCGATGTGACGCGTCTTAGCGCTCCGCCCCGTCTAGGGCAATACGAAGAGCGACATTTGCACGCTCTGCCGCGGTCCCTGCCTGTAGGATCTCGCACATGCCGCCCGGATCAGGTTTTCAGACCGAGGAAATGGAAGGCGGGAGCCGGCTTGAAATCAGTCGTCGCATTGCCTGAAAAGGTGTGATCCTGGTTGGCCCCGAGATCGAGCCGCATCACCTTGCCCGTATCCGCCGAAAAATCGATCGCCTTGAGGTCGATCCAGAACGTGTTCGGTGTCAGCGCGGATTCAAAGAAATAGAGTCTTCGCTTGTGATCGACGACCGTGCGCCAGCGCGTTGAGGAAATGTTGGGTTCATCCGGCGTATTCAGCCCGAAAGGCACCGACACATTGCGGATCACGCTGAAAACACTGGCGACCGAGCGGTTGGGATCCTCGAATTTCGGGATGGCATTGACGTAGAACGAGGCACGGGCGAAGCGATCTGCAGCGCGGTTGGTACCCGGAAGCATGACGGTGCCGCCGATCTGCTTCCAATAGGCATTCAGCGCCAGTTGCTGATCGAAGATCGGCGAATTGGTCATCACCTGATAGTCGCGGCTGTGATGGATGACCTGCTTGCCGCCGATATATTCGACAATGGCACTGTCGCCCGAAGCGTCCGAGATGGAGAGATGCAGCGTCGTAAGCCGATCTTCACCCGGCACATTGTCGGTGACGATGGTGAAAGGCTGTTTCTCGAGATCGGCAACGGCTTCTTCCACCGTCGCGAAATTGTCGAGCACATATTGGGCCCAAGCGGCGATCGTCAGGCCCGGTTTGCTATCCTTGCCGAAGGGCGGATATTGGGATTCGACCAGCCACAAGAGGTTTGCCGCCAACCCCGCCTCGTTGACACCATCGGTGGTCGAGACATCGTAGCCCGTGGCGACCACGCTTCCGTATTTCGACGTCCACTTGATCGAGTTCGGCCCCGCTTCCCCTGTCCGCTCCATGCCCTTCGGCAGGACATAGAGATTGGTCATCACATCGCTTTTCCAATCCATGGACCGCGCCGTCATGACCTGACCGTCTGCTCCGAGATAAACGAAGCGGGTGCATGCTTCTGCGACATTGGCAATGCAGAGACTGGAAACAGACAGAGCTAATGCGGCGACCCGGAAGACCTTGGCTGGCGAGAACGTCATCACTCACTCCTTATAAATGGATGGATG
This sequence comes from Aliirhizobium wenxiniae, assembly GCF_019511445.1. Taxonomy (GTDB): domain Bacteria; phylum Pseudomonadota; class Alphaproteobacteria; order Rhizobiales; family Rhizobiaceae; genus Neorhizobium; species Neorhizobium wenxiniae_A. The sequence goes on along the minus strand of NZ_JAEUAN010000005.1, from coordinate 176,905 downwards.
GAAGCGATCAGAAGCGCATGGACAGGCCGACCACCGGGCCATGCTGGGTCACGTCCCAGCGAAACTTGTTGGCGCCGGTGAAATCGTCGTTTTCGTAATCCTGATAAAGCGCCCTGTAGCCCGCACGAAGAATGGTCGGGCGACCAAGCATCATGGTGCGATAGCCAAGATAGGCCTGGGCATTGACGCTCAGCCGTGAGCCGACGCCAAACCCGCCGACATCGGCCTCCGCAAACAGGTTCCAGCGTTCCGTCAGGTCGGCGTTCATGCGCAAGCCGATGAACGGGTCGGTCCAGTCCGCGCTTTTGGAAGCATTGAAGCCAGGCACAGAGACATCCGCCTCCAGCTTGGTCCAGCGTATCCCTGCCGTTGGTTCGATGGACAAGGTACGCGGACGGGCGAAAACCGTTTCACCGCCAAGCTCCACCTCATAGGCCTTGAAGAAGGCACCGGCAGCGAGCGAGGTCGTGCGGATCTTCAGGCCTATCTCGTTGCTCAGCAGTTCTTCATCCTGCGAGGTGCGGACATGCTGGGCATCGACATAAAAACCCCATTGACCGTTCGTTACCTCGATATTGCCCATCAGCACGAAATCGAGATGATCGAAGACATCGGAAAACGGCACATCGACATCAGTATTGAAACCTGCAAGAGACGCATCGCCTTTCAGCGACGCAGCCCAGGCATAGGGACTGACGATCACTGCCCACTCGCGCTCCGGGCGCGTCTGTTCGGGTGTCATTCGTGTCTGGTCGAAATCTGCCGCAGAGGCGGCATGAGACGTGAGCAAAGAGGCAGCGGCCAACAAGGCAACGCTACCGACAAGCAACAGGCACCGGGTCATCCGCGATCTCCGCCCCAATCGGAGATTGCAGATTAGCCTTGACTGACATGAAAGCAACCTAAAACCGGATGGCCAATTACATTTGACGACACGGCCCCGCCGCGACATCGGGACAAACAGAAAGGCCGGGCGATTGCCCGGCCTCTCCTTCAAACTCTAATTGCTAGCCTTATTGCGGCAGCATGTCGCTTTCGGTGAGAGCACCCTGGCGCTGCTCGATGCCGGTCGTGGTCTGCAGTGCGAGTTCCTGATTACCATCCTTCTGATAGATGTCGTCGCGGAACTGCACGACCTGGTCCTTTGCCGACCATGCGGTGACGTAGACGATATAGACCGGCACTTCCTGGGAAAGCTTGATCGGGTTGTTCTGGCGGGTCGAGATAACGCGCTCGATCTCCTGACGTGACCAGCCGGATGTGTCGCGCAGCAACCAGGTGATCAGGTCGCGAACGTTCTGGATACGCATGCAGCCCGAAGATTCGAAACGCATGAGCTTGTTGAACAGGCCCTGCGAGGGCGTGTCATGCATGTATTCGTTGTTCGGGTTGTGGAAGTTGATCTTGGTCGAGGCCATGGCGTTGATCTTGCCGGGATCCTGCCGGAACATCAGGTTCGGCGCCTTGGGCGCAAACCAGTCGACAGTCTCGGGCGACACTTCCTGACCGCGTCCGTCGAACAGACGGATGCTGTTTTTCGTCAGATAGGTCGGATCCTTGCGCATCAAAGGCACGATGTCCTTTTCGATGATCGAGCGCGGCGCCGTCCAGTAAGGGTTGAGGATGACTTCGTAGATCTTGGAGTTGATCGCGTGGGTCGGGCGGTCGATGCGGCCAACGACGGCGTTGGTGCGCAGCGCCACACGGTCGCTTTCGACGGCCTCCACATAGGCGGCCGGAATATTGACCATGACGTAACGGGACCCAAGGTCTCCCGACATAGACTGAAGACGAACGAGATTGGTCTGGAGCTGCATCAGGCGCGTCTGGGCGGGAACATTCATCGCCTTCAGCGAAAACTCACCGAGAACGCCGTCAGCCGGGAGACCGTGGCGCGCCTGGAAACGCTTGACCGCACCATCGACATAACTGTCAAAGGCGTTCGACATGCCGGCAGACTGATCGAGGTCGCCTGCAATCATCAGGCGGCGACGCAGGTTCTGGACGGACGGATCGACAACGCCGAGCTGGAGGCGGGTCGACGAGCCGACGTCCGGCCAGCCGCCGTTCGAAACGATCTGCTGATAGGCGTAGATTGCCTGCTGGATGTTGCCCGGACCTTCCGGTCCGAGAACAGGATTGTTGGACACGACGCCGACGGCCGTGCGCGAACCGCGCGCATCGAACTGATCATCCCAGCTGCCACGACGCGGCGCATTGATGAGGTTGTCAATCGGGCTTTGCGCAAGCGCCGGCACAGCCAGAGCCGCGGCACCTGCTGAAACAGCCGAACGCAGCAGCGCGCGGCGAGACAAAACTTCAGAACCGATCTTCTTCGACATCATCCTATCCATCTGACCCAGGTCAACACGACAGCGCTACCGGGATATGGTTAAAAAAGGCGCAAAGCCAAGCAGGCGCCTTTTTCGGCCCGCTCTGCCACGACGGGCAAAGCCCCTTTTACCAATTGCTTGAACAAGCCCGGTCCCATAGCAATATGGCCAATTCGTGTCGGTGCGCAGAGGGTCACAAGCCCGTGTAGCGCTGTGACTTTTCTGCCGTGGCTCGCATGCCGTCGGAGACGTCTTGCTAGGCCTTATGGGGATGATAGCACCAGGCTCCAAAGCCACTTTTTTCAAAGATGCTCACGAAAACAGACACCGTTTCTCACTTCGCCGACGTCCGAATCGCGCTCCGCTGTCGCCAGAGCAGCAAAATGCAACAGCTGCCACTACCCTAAATTTTGCGATCTTGCCCTTTCGAAAGCTTTCCGCAAAACAGGCTGCCGTCGAAGAATCACCCTTGGTACGAGCGATCACCTTCCACAGAGGTTTTTCTTAAAAAGCACCAGCTTCAAGCAAGGCGATAACAATAAATTGTATGACTTAGAATATAGGGGTGGAGAAATTACATGCAATGGAAGCCGATAAACACTCTCATTCCAAACAAGCTCGTCTTTCTATTGTTCGATCATCTTGAGAGCGCTCAATGGGTCGGCTACGTCAACGAAGACGGCATTTGTGAATGGCCTGACAAGGTCCGCGGATATCGTCCGACGGGCTGGCAGGAAGTGATTGTCGACCTGACCCGCATCAAGGCCATCGGCGGCTGACGTCTTCGAAAAATGTAGATGCAAACAAGCAAAACGGAGCGTAGGCCTACGCTCCGTTTTGCTTTTGTGCGTCACCGCATGACTGGAGGTAATGAGGAACGCCAAGCCCCTAGTGGTTTAAAGGCTGATCGCAGTTCCGTTCAGATTACATCCGGTATGCGATCGAGTCGTTCCAGAAGCGATCGAGACGCTGCAGCAGACGGTTCATCTGGGAGAACTCGCCTTCGCCGATGCCGCCGACCTTTTCGATCGAGCCGATGTGGCGCTCGTAAAGCTTTGCGACGGTTTCAGCGATTTCCTGGCCAGCCGGCGTCAGGCTGATACGGACAGAGCGACGGTCGATGCGCGAACGGGCGTGGTTGATGAAACCGAGATCGACCAGCTTCTTGACGTTGTAGGAAACGTTGGAGCCGAGATAGTAACCGCGGGAGCGGAGTTCACCGGCAGTCAGTTCCGAATTGCCGATGTTGAAAAGAAGAAGTGCCTGTACGGCGTTGACGTCGTCGCGACCCTGACGGTCGAACTCGTCCTTGATAACGTCGAGGAGACGGCGGTGGAGACGTTCCACCAGGTGCAGCGATTCCATGTAAAGGCCACGGATGGTGTCTTCGTGCGGATCTGCGACTGCCGGTGCCTGCGGCTTGAGCTTCGTGTTCATCATAACTGCCTCACTGTTTTGTTTGGCGGTGTGTTTGTTTGTTCCCGCCTTGAGACAGACCCTATCGAATGCGCATAAAATTCGACTTAAAACATTTGCTTAACAAATACCTACCCGCATTTTTCGATTTTGTCGGCACTGTGGCGCACACCTCTCAGCCACTCGTTCTCCTTATAAAAATCAAAAGCTTAGCATGCAAAATTCGCTAAAATTTGAGCGAAAATTCCCTTAATTTCATGGTAAATCGATCCTTACCCTTTCCTCCTTGCGCCGGCCTTCCAGCCACAAGGCGACCCGAAACACGACGTAAAGGCTCGCAACAAGGACGTTCAAGATCGGCACAAGATGGTTCTCGCCGAAGATTTCCGGCCACACGACATACATCAGAAGCTGGATGATGGCGGCCATTGCCCAAAGCACAGCCCCCCAGGACACGGCAAGCCAGAGACCGAGAGACGCGACCGGAAACAGCACGGCAAGCGTTGGAGCGGCAGCACGCCAGGGCAGGTTGAGAAGATCGAAGCGCGCCCGGCCTTCCAGCGAATATCCGACGAGCATCGCCCAATATTGCATGCCGAACCAGAAACAGGTGACGGCTATCATCCTCAGGAAGAGAACGAAGAGGAGCTCGGTCAGCGTGCGCCGGGGCGTCGAGGGTGAATCAGGTTCCATGGGTCAATGATATATAGGGGCGTGACGCAAGCCGCCAGTCACGCGCATGGCAGCAATGCTTGATCCCGACCATTCATAAACAAGTTGTCGCATGCTAAGGACCGGCCAACAAAAACAACGGAGACACCGTCATGGACAAGACGCATCTCGTCGACGAGATCACCGGACACCGCAGGATGCGGCGAAACCGCAAGGCTGACTGGGTTCGGCGCATGGTGCAGGAGAACCGGCTGACCGTCGACGATCTTATCTGGCCGATCTTCATCACCCACGGCACCGGCATTTCCGAGCCACTGGCCGCCATGCCGGGCGTCAACCGGATGAGCGTCGACAAGGCGGTGGAAGCGGTGAAGGAAGCGGCAGATCTCGGCATTCCGGCAATCGCCCCCTTTCCGGATATCGAGATGGATCTGCGCGACGCGACCGGGTCCCACATTCTCGATGCAAACAACCTGATGAACCGGTTCATCCGGGAGACGAAGAAAGCCGTGCCGAATATCGGGCTTATCACCGATGTGGCGCTCGACCCGTTCACCAGCCACGGCCATGACGGCATTTTGCGCGAAGGCATTATCGTCAACGACGAGACCGTCGATCATGTGGTGAAGGCAGCCGTCATGCAGGCGGATGCGGGTGCAGACATTATCGCACCGTCGGAAATGATGGATGGCCGTATCGGCGCCATCCGTCGCGGGCTGGATGCGGCCGGCCACCAGGATGTCGGCATCATGTCCTATGCAACGAAGTTCTCATCCGGCTTCTATGGTCCTTATCGCGAGGCGATCAATACCGGGGGACTGCTGAAGGGCGACAAGAACAGCTATTACATCTCGCCGGCCAACGGCACCGAAGCCTTGCGTGACGCAGCGCTCGATGTCGAGGAAGGCGCCGACATGATGATGATCAAGCCCGGCCTGCCCTATCTCGATATCTGTTGGCGGGTGAAGGAGGCCTTCGGTCTTCCGACCTATGCCTATCAGGTCTCGGGTGAATATGCGCAGATCAAGGCCGCGGCCATGAACGGCTGGATCGACGGCGACCGGGTGATGATGGAAACGCTTCTCTGCTTCAAGCGCGCGGGCTGCGACGGCATCCTCAGCTATTTCGCCGTGGACGTGGCGAAGAAGCTGTCGAAGAGCTAACGCCCGGCGCTTTGGCGCACGACTTGCTAAGGTTGCAATCTCTCCCCATATGTTTGGGGAGAAACAGGAGACTGAATATAAATGAGCCTCGACCCGAACCCGACCTATGCCGCACCCGACGACTGGCGCGCCTATAGCGGCGTTCTTTCCCGCCGGGTGTTCGCCTTCATTCTCGACTACATGATCGTGCTTCTGCTGTGCATTCCGGCAGCGGTCATCGTGTTCTTTCTCGGCATCATAACGCTCGGTCTCGGCTTCATGCTCTATCCGGCGCTGTTCGTGATCGTCGCGCTTCTCTATTTCGGCATGACGCTCGGCGGCCCTTCCCAGGCCTCGCCCGGCATGCGCGCCATGGGCATCACGCTGATGCGGATGGACGGACGGCGCATGGATTTCATGACCGCAATGGTTCACACCGTGCTGTTCTGGCTGATCAACTCGGTCCTTACACCGCTCATCCTGCTGGTCGGCCTGTTCACCGACAAGTCGCGGTTGGTGCATGACATGCTGCTCGGCACGGTGACCGTCAGGACATCCTGACCATTTTATTCGCGCGGCCGAACACCGGATTTTTTTGTGATTGGCCGCGCTTAAAACCAGGCCCCTAAAAGCGCATGGTTGACGTTTTCCATTTATGCGCCATGGTATGACATTTCACACTCCATGACGGGATCGGCCGCAACTCGATGAATACCCAGACAACGCCTTCCCCGCAGTTTTATCTGACGGCTCCGGCAGTTTGTCCTTATCTTCCGGGTGAAATGGAACGGAAGGTGTTCACCCACCTCGTCGGCCCCCGTGCAGCGGAGATGAATGACCTCCTGACCCAAGGTGGCTTCCGCCGTTCACAGAACATCGCCTACCGTCCGGCCTGCGAAGCTTGCCGCGCCTGCGTCTCGGTGCGTATTCTGGCCGGGGAGTTCGAGCCGACGCGCTCGATGAAACGTGTCATGACGGCAAATCGCGATCTGATCGCCACCGTCCAGCCGGCCCAACCATCTACCGAACAATTCGCCCTTTTCCGCCGTTATCTCGATGACCGTCATCAGCATGGCGGCATGTCGGATATGTCGGCGCTCGACTATGCGATCATGGTCGAAGACACGCATGTGAATACGCGGTTGATCGAATATCGTATCCGCGAGCCCGGTTCGGGCCTCAGCAAACAGCCGCAGGGCGAACTGATCGCCGTAGCACTCACCGACATGATGAGCGACGGGCTTTCGATGGTCTACTCCTTCTTCAACCCGAAGTATGAAAAGCGCTCGCTCGGGACTTTCATGATCCTCGACCATATCAACAGGGCGCGCACGCTCGGCCTGCCGCATGTCTATCTCGGCTATTGGGTCAAGGGATCACCAAAGATGGATTACAAGACCCGCTACCAGCCACAGGAGCAGTTGATGGCACGTGGCTGGGAACGCTCACTGCCGCCGACAGACGACACTGACGAACGGTAGCCGATGCGTAATCATCATCGAAGGGGCCTTCTGATTACGGCGACGGGCGGTATCGCGCTCTCCTTCGATGTGCCTCTGGTGCGACTCGGTGGCGGTGAGCTGTGGCAGACACTGGCGCTGCGAAGCCTTTCCACTTTCGCGCTTGGCATTCTGATCTGGCTTCTGGTGCGCCACTTTCAGCCGGGCAACACGGCGTTGCGTCCCGGCAAGGCGGGGCTTATCGCCGGCATCTGCTACGGCCTGTCGACCATCACCTTCCTCGGCGGCGTGTTCAATACGGCAACAGCCAACGTTGTCTTCATAGTCGCATTCACGCCGATGTTTGCAGCCCTGTTTGGCTGGCTGTTTCTCGCAGAGCATCCTTCACGCGCCACCCGGATCACCATGCTGGCGATGATCTTCGGTGTCGGCCTGATCGTTTCGGGCGGTCTTTCAGCGGGAGAGACGCTCGGTAATCTCTCAGCCCTTGCGACGACCGTTCTTCTTGCGGCAGCGATCACCATCGGCCGCAAGACCAGGATCGATCTCGGGCTTGTGCCACTTGTGGCGACCATCATTCCTGCTGTGATCGGATTGGTGATGATGCAACCCGGCGGACTGACTTCCGTCCCCTCCCCGTTCTGGGTGCTATTCGATGGACTGATCATGCTGCCCATAGCATTCTGGTGCCTCGCCACCGGGCCGAAATATCTCACCGGGGCGGAAGTAGGCATGTGCTACCTGCTCGAAACCGTGCTCGCGCCGATCTGGGTCTGGCTGGTCTTTCATGAAGAGATGCATCAAAGAACGCTTGCGGGCGGGACCATCCTCGTCCTTGCACTGATCGGACATTCGCTCTGGCAGATGCGGCAAAGGCGAGGCTATACCGCAGCGCCCTGACTTCGTTGTCGCGCTGATGGTCTCGTGTTATAACAGCGTTGCAACATGAGGATCCGTCCATGAACACGACCATCCGTAAGATCGGTAATTCCGAAGGCGTCATCATCCCGAAGGAAATCCTGGATCGCCTGGGTTTGAAGGCGGGGGATAATGTCGAGATCAGGGAAGAGAACGGCAGTATTTCCTTGGTTCCCGAGCAGGCGGACCTTGCAGAGCAATTGAAGGCTGCTCGCCTTGGCATGGAAAAATACCGTGTTGCTCTGCGGGAGCTTGCGAAATGAGTGATTTCAAATGGCTGTCTCGACCAGCCATCGAGATCATCCACGACGAGCAAATCGCGGAACATGGGGGCCTGCCAGGCCTAAAGGATGAAAATGCGCTGGAGGCCGCGCTTGCTCGCCCTCTTCATAAGCGCGCTTACGGCGAAAACGATATTTTTGTCCTTGCTGCGGCCTATCTCTATGGATTGGCAAGAAACCATCCGTTTTCGGATGGCAACAAGCGCATAGCTTATCTGGCAGCTTTCACTTTCCTGCTCATCAACGGCCATATGATTGAAGCAACGCAGGCTGAGGTTGTCGCCTTCGTTCTTTCCGTTGCAGCCGGCGAAATCGACGAGGAAGGCGCCACGCGCTTTCTGCGCGATCATTGTGTGCCCCTCCCAGAATAAGCGTGCCACGCAGCGGCAAGGCAGCGCTTTGTCAAATACCGTACAATTGAACGGCGCAGTGTATTTCAGACCGAAGACATGATAATTTATCATCTCCATCGACGGAGGGCGGTGATGAGTGAGATGGTTACTATCCAGAGGATAGGCGAAAGATGCGGGATATTGGTCCCGCAAGAGCATCTCGACAGGCTTGGCTGGAAGGAAGGGGATCAGGTAGAGATCCGATCGAACGGGGATCACATCGAATTCCTGCCCCCTAGTCCGGATGAAGCTGAAGAGCAAAACAGGGCAGATTTCAGCGCCAGCATGGCGATGAAAAACTATTACGCAGCGCTCAGGGAATTGGCCAAACATTAAAAAAGCCGTGCGCCAGAGGTGGCGCACGGCTTTTTGCTCGTCATGATTTCTACCGGAAGCCTCTGAGACTTCCGGAGCGTGATCCTAGAGCTTTCCGCCTTTCTTCGAAACGCGAAACGGCTCTATCTCTTTGTTTCAACGCAATTCCGGACGCAAAACCGGTTCCCACTTTTGCTGGAATTGCTCTATCCGGCAAATTTTCCGCTACGGGGGAAGCCCTTCGGAACAGCGCGGCCGGCCGAAGCGCGATCGCCCATCCATTCCAGAAGCTCGTCCTTGGTTCGGTTGAAGGCGCGGCCGGCGCTGTCTTCCCAGGAAAGGCCTGCCTCCATGGAGAAGCACTTGATGTCGGAAATGCCGCCATCCTTGTAGCGCTGCAGGCGCACGCCCTTGCCGCGGGTCATTTCCGGCAATTGCTCCAGCGGGAAGACAACCATCTTGCGGTTCTCGCCGACAATCGCCACGTGATCGCCCGAAACCGGCACGACGAGCTTGGCTTCGTCCGGCATGCCGACATTCATCACCTGCTTGCCCTTGCGGGTATTGGCGACCATCTCGCTTTCAGCAACGATGAAACCATAGCCGGCAGTCGAGGCGATGATCATCTTGCGACTGGAATCGTGGACGAAGGCGGTCAGGATGTCCTGATCGTTCTCCATGTCGACCATGATGCGGATCGGTTCGCCATGGCCGCGACCACCCGGCAGCTTGTCGGCGCCGAGGGTGTAGGCCTTGCCGCCGGTCGTCACAAGCAGCAGCTTGTCGGTCGTCTGCGCGGGGAAAGCGATCTTCGGTCCGTCGCCTTCCTTGAAGGAGAGGCTCGACGTATCGGCGACGTGCCCCTTCAACGCGCGGATCCAGCCCTTCTGCGAGATGATGACAGTGATCGGTTCCTTCTCGATCATCGCCTGCTGGATGGCTTCGAGATCCGCTTCAGGGGCTTCGGCAAACTGGGTGCGGCGGCGGCCGAGTTCGGTCGCCTTGGCATACTTCTTCTTGACGTCCTGAATCTCGACCTCGATCATCCGCCACTGCTTGTCGTCGGATGCGAGCAGAGCCTCGATATCGGCCTTTTCCTTGGTCAGGTTCTCGTGCTCGGTGCGGATCTCGAATTCTTCGAGCTTGCGCAATGCACGAAGGCGCATGTTGAGGATCGCTTCGACCTGGATTTCGGTAAGCGCCCAGCGCTCCATCATCACAGGCTTCGGCTCATCCTCTTCGCGGATGATGCGAATGACTTCATCGATGTTGAGATAGGCGACCAGCAAGCCACCCAAAATCTCCAGGCGACGGTCGATCACAGCAAGACGATGCTGAGAACGACGGACGAGTACGTCCTTGCGGTGCGCCAGCCATTCGACCAGCACTTCATTCAGCGCCATCACCTTGGGCACGCGGCCCATGGACAGCACGTTCATGTTGAGCGGAATGCGGCTTTCAAGCTCGGTGAGCTTGAACATCGATTCCATCAGCAGGGTCGCATCGACGGTGCGGCTCTTCGGCACGATGACGATACGCACGTCTTCAGCCGATTCATCTCGAATATCGTCGAGAAGCGGCAGTTTGCGGGCGATCAGAAGCTCGGCGATCTTTTCGATCAGGCGGGACTTCTGCACCTGGAAAGGAATTTCGGTAACGACGATCTGGTAGCCGCCACGGCCGAGATCCTCGACTTCCCACTTGGCGCGAACGCGAAAACCGCCGCGGCCGGTCTTGTAGCTTTCGATGATCGATTCACGGCTGTCGATGATGATGCCGCCAGTCGGAAGGTCCGGGCCGGGCACAAAATCGACCAGCGTTTCAACCGTCGCATCCGGATGCCTGATCAGGTGAAGCGCCGCGTCGCAGAGTTCGTGGGCGTTATGCGGCGGGATTGAGGTCGCCATGCCGACGGCGATGCCCGTCGCACCATTGGCCAACAGGTTCGGGAAAGCGCCCGGAAGAACTGTCGGCTCGGAATTACTCTCGTCATAGGTATCGCGGAAATCGACGGAATCTTCGCCGATGCCTTCGAGCATGAGTTCGGCAACGGCCGTCATCTTGCTTTCGGTGTAACGCATGGCGGCGGGGCTATCGCCGTCGATGTTGCCGAAATTGCCCTGGCCGTTGACCAGCGGATAGCGCAGCGAGAAATCCTGCGCCAGACGCGCCAGCGCGTCATAGATCGACTGGTCGCCGTGCGGATGGTAGTTACCCATCACTTCGCCGACGATCTTGGCGCATTTGCGGAAGGCGGCGTTAGGGCGAAGGCCCATCTCGCTCATCGCGTAGACGATGCGGCGATGGACTGGCTTCAGGCCGTCACGAACGTCCGGCAATGCACGGTGCATGATGGTGGATAGCGCATAGGCGAGATAGCGCTCTTCGAGCGCTGCCTTGAGGTCCACCGGTAAAATATTGTCGCCGCCGTCGTCGCCGGGCGGATTCACGATCTGTCCCATGGGCTTTGACTAGCTCAAAGCCCGGTTTTCAGCAACAAAGCGGGGGATATCTGCCTGTGGAGAAACTAACCGTTTGATAAGGGCGTCACAAAAATGGCTCAAGCGCCGCACCACAAAGCGATGGACCTTTCATCTACCCGACCTATAAATGCGATTGATTTCATGGGCAGATCGCTGCCCTCAGGAGGCTTTTCATGCGTTATACTTCCACGATGCGGCTGCTTGCAGCCGGAACGACCCTCATTGCACTGAGTGCGCCGGCCCTCGCACTCGACGGGAATGATCTGGTTAAGAAGCTGAACAGCGCTCTCTATATGCAGAAGGGCGCAGGCATCGTGCCGGGATCCGTGGAGGTCAACGGTTCCAGCATCACGCTCAGAAACAGCCGTTTCGAAGCAGGCACCGGACAGGGCAGCCTGCCGCTCGGCACGATCGAGATGGAAGGCGTGGAAGAGGATGCCGGCGGCTACACGATCGACAGCATCAGCTTCGAGAATGTCGCATTCGAGCAGGACGGCACCGAGATCACCGCTTCCGACATGGTCATGAGCGGCGTCACGGTACCGGCCGAAACAACCGGCAACTCGCTTAACTCGGTGCTGCTCTACGAAGAAGCCTCGACCGGCCCGATGGAAGTCAAGGTCAGGGGCAAAAGCGTCGCGTCGATCGGCTCCTCCAAGCTGACTACGGAAGTCTCCGAAGGCGACAAGAAGGTCGACTTCGATCTGCAGGTGGCAGACATCAAGGCGGATCTGGCCACGATCGAAGCGCCCAGCACCAAGCAGACCGTCATCGATCTCGGCCTCAGCTCGCTCAATGGCAAGATCAGCATGGTTGGAAGTTGGGATCTTGAACCGGGTACGCTGGCAATCGAAGAATATGCCTTCGACTTCGCCAATATCGGCAGGCTCGACCTGGCGTTCAGCCTGTCCGGCTACACGCTCGACTTCGTGCGCTCCGCCAACGAGACGGCCAAGGCGATGGAAGCCAATCCGAACAAGCAGGAAGCGGAACAGGCCGCCAATCTCGCCATGCTCGGCCTGATGCAGCGCCTGACCTTCAACAGCGCGATGATCCGCTTTGCCGATGACGGCATTACCGAAAGAGCGCTGGATGTCGTCGGCAAACAGCAGGGCACGAGCGGCGACCAGCTCGCGCAGATGATCAAGGCGATGACCCCGATCGTGCTGGCCCAGTACAATGTACCGGAATTGCAGAATATGCTCAGCCAGGCGGTTAACACCTATCTGGACAATCCCGGCAGCCTGACGATCACGGCACAGCCGCAGAACCCGGTTCCCTTCCCGATGATCCTCGGCGCCGGCATGGGCGCTCCGAACACGCTGCCGGAAGTTCTCGGCGTGACGGTCAAGGCGAACGACTAAGGTCTCCGCCCCAGATTTTTTAAAGCCCGGCAGGCGACTGCCGGGCTTTCCCTTTGCCCAATTCTTTAGTCAATGCGCCGGGGACGATGCGAGCGAAGCGTGTTCCTTGTCGTGCAGCGCAAAGCGATCGATCATGCTGGCGCTTGCCTCATTGGCGCCCCTCACTTCGACCTCTACGCCACGACGACGGAATTTCAGCACGACCTGATCCAGCGCGTCGACGGCGGAAATATCCCAGAGATGCGCACGGCTGACATCGATCGTCACGCGCTCCAGCTTTTCCTCGAAATCGAAGGCTTGCAACAAATAGTGGGTCGAGGCGAAGAAGATCTGCCCCTCGATGTCGTAGGTTCGCGACACGCCATCGCTGGTCGATCGGGATGCAACCCTGAACATACGTGCCACCTTGCCGGCGAAAAAGACGCCCGAGAGCAGCACGCCGACGATCACGCCCTTGGACAGGTCATGGGTGGTCAGCACAACGGCGACGGTCGCCAACATGACGATCGACGACGTGCCCGGATGTCGCTTGAGATCGATGATCGACTTCCATGAAAAGGTCCCGATCGAAACCATGATCATGATCGCCACCAGAGCGGCGACCGGCACGATGCGCAGGATATCGTCGAGCACGAGCAGAAGGATCAGCAGGAATGCACCGGCAACGAAGGTGGACAAACGCCCGCGCCCACCCGATGAGACGTTGATGACAGACTGGCCGATCATGGCGCAGCCGCCCATGCCGCCGAACAGGCCGGAGACGATATTGCCCGTGCCCTGCCCGACGCATTCGCGGCTTTTGCTGCTCACCGTATCCGTCATGTCATCGACGATCTGCGCCGTCAGCAGCGATTCCAGCAGGCCGACGGCAGCGAGCGCCAACGAATAGGGAAAGATGATCTGCAACGTCTCCAATGTAAGCGGCACCATCGGGAGCGCGAAGACAGGAAGCGCCGTCGGCATCTCGCCGAGATCTGCAACAGTGCGGACATCGATGCCGAAACTCAGCGTCACGATCGTTACCACGACAATTGCGACAAGCGGCGACGGAACGGCCTTGGTCAGATAGGGAAAAAGGTAGATCACCGCGAGCGCCAGCGCGATCAGGGGATAGGTGATATTCGGAACGCCGATCAGTTGCGGCAACTGCGCCGTGAAGATCAGGATCGCAAGAGAATTGACGAAGCCGGTCATTACCGACTTCGAGACGAAACGCATCAGCCGACCGAGCTTCAGCATGCCTGCAATGATCTGCAGCACGCCCATCAACAGCGTTGCGGCAAACAGATATTCGATGCCGTGCTCCTTCACGAGCGGCCCCATAAGCACGGCCGTGGCGGCGGTTGCCGCCGAAATCATGGCCGGGCGGCCGCCGGTAATGGCCGTGGTGCAGGCGATCGCCACCGAGGCGAAAAGGCCGACCTTCGGATCGACGCCGGCGATGACGGAAAAACCGACTGCCTCCGGGATCAGAGCAAGAGCGACTACGATGCCGGAGAGGACATCGCCACGGATATTGGAAAACCACTCGCGGCGGTAATTTGTAAAAGCTGTCATGAAAAATCGCACACATTCGCGCATCGCCGCAGGATATATCCGGGGTGTGAAAACGGCTGATGCTTTGCGTTGTCCGGCGGATCGGCGGCCGGAAGAGCCACCCGGGAGTTTCACCCGAGTCCTTGTGGTGCGTGATATTTAGCCGCGGGCGCGAAAGGCGGCAACAACAAATGGCAAAGCCCGGAAGTTTTCAAACTTCCGGGCTTTATTTTCCGGTCGACCGGAAATGATCTTGGCGAGTATTACTCGAGAACCTGGATCACCGTATGTGTCTGGGGATCGACGATCACACGGCGCTCGTTGACGATCGTGTAGCCGTAATTGTCATATCCCTCAACCGGGCGTACTTCGACTGTATCGGGCAATACACGCCCAACCAGCACGTCGCCCTCATAGGGCACGGATTCGATCGGCTGCTCCATCACATAGGTGCGGACTTCACCCGGCAAAACGACTGTCGAATTGGTCGTCACCGGGTCCTGGGTGATGACGGTCGTCTGGGCGAATGCCGCACCGGAAAGAGCCATCAGGGCCGCGGAGGCGACCAGCAGGTGTTTACGCATGTTGCTTCTCCCTTGCTACTTGCTGGCAGTAACAACACCGTCGCCTTGAGATGGTTCCGTATTTTTACCCGCCTTAATTGGGGCAAAAACTATGGCAAAACTGTAGCAATACTTAAGCGCCCGCCCGCAGGGCTTTTGAGGGCCGGCGCGATCTCGGCACGCAACTTCTGATGCGATCAGGCCGCACGGATATCGAGGTATCGGTCTTCCCGCGAGATTTTCTCGGCGCGAAGCGTGAACATGCCGACGAGCTCGCGCAGTCTCCGGGCTTCCGTCATCAGAAGCGCACTGGCGGCATTGTTTTCCTCAACCATGGCCGCGTTCTGCTGTGTGCCCTGATCAAGCAGGTTGACGGCACTGTTAATCTCGCCCAAGCCGACCGACTGCTCGCGAGCGGACACCGCGATCGCTTCGACCTGAACGTTGATCGACGCGATATGGGCACCAATCCCGGTCAAGGCTTCGCCGGTATCGCGAACCGAGCGGACGCCATCCTTCACCTCGTCCGTCGAGACCTGAATGAGTTGTTTGATCTCGCGCGCGGCATCGGCCGAGCGGCTGGCAAGCGCACGTACTTCCTGCGCCACAACCGCGAAGCCACGGCCTGCTTCCCCTGCCCTCGCAGCCTCCACACCGGCATTCAGCGCCAGCAGGTTCGTTTGGAAGGCGATCTCGTCGATCACGCCGATAATGCCCGAAATCCTTGCAGACGACCCTTCGATGCGCCGCATGGCATCCAGCGCATTCTCAACAAGCACGCGCGTATGCTCCGCCGCCTTGTTCGCATCGCCTGCAAGACCATGCGCCTCCTGCGACCGGCGCGACGAGTTGCCGACATTGGCGGTGATCTCGTCAAGAGCCGCTGCGGTTTGCTCAAGCGAGGCCGCCTGCTGCTCTGTACGGCGGGACAGATCGTCAGCACTGCCGGCAATCTCCCGGCTTCCGCCTTCGATCGAGCCGCTGGCATGAGCGATTTCGGCCATGACATCAGAAAGGCGTGCCACAGTCTGGTTAAGGTCGCTTCGCAGAGCCTCAAAATCGGGAGCGAAGGGCTCGGCGAGCGTGAAGGACAGGTCGCCGGCGGCCAGACGGTGCAGGCCCGCAGCAAGGCCTTGCGTCGCCTGCTGCAGCATGTCCCGTGCCTCTGCCTCCGCATGTTCCTGGATGCGCCTGCGCTCGATCTCGGCACGGCTACGCGCTTGCTCGGCCTCCTGTTCAAGACGACGGTTGGCTATTGCCGCCTGCCGGAAGGTATCGAGCGCCTGCGCCATCGCGCCGAACTCGTTACGGGCATTCAGCGAGGGGATTGAGATATCCGTCTCACCACCGGCCAGCTTGCGCATTGCATCGGTCATGGCAGCGACGGGTCGTGTGATGGATCGGCCAACCAGCCAAACGGCAGCTATTAGCGTTGCGACGGCGCCAAACAACAATGCTGCGACAATCATCAGATTGCGACCGGCTATCCTGCTGTTTTCCGCCAGTGCAGCCGTTCTTTGCGCTTCATAGGCGGCACGTACCGCCTCCACCTGGGGCTCCATCAACTGATAGGCTGCCGATACGTTTCGAGCAGACTCGATCTGCTTCAGACTTCCTTCAACATAAAGCCTGAAGGCCGTGCGATAGACCTCGAGCGAATCCATCACCCGGCTGCGCTGCGCGCCGGGGCGAAAGGCCTGTTTCACCAGCGCGGCGAATGTTTCGGCCTCAGCGGTATGTTTTTCCAGATAGGAGGCATTGCCGCGCAGGATGAAATCCTTCTCGTGGCGGCGCAACATCAACATGCTGGCGCGAATGGCCGGCTCCTCAACAGCTTCCAGCCTCTGCTCAATTGAATGGACCGCAGAACGCATTGCGCCTTCAAGGCCGCTATTCTGGTCGAGACCCAGATTTTGATTGTCCGCAACCAGTGCGGCGAAGGCGTCTTCATAGACCTTTAGGCCATCGGCAAGATTTTCAGTCCGGCCGACCAACTCGCCCGTCGCGGAAGCTTTCAGTCCATCAAGCCCGGTGCGAACCTCACCGATCGCCTTCTGGAATTTCTCGACCGCCGTCATATCCTTGTGCAGCAGAAACGACTGCTCCCACAGAAGACTGTCGCGCACACTCGCAGACATGCTGGCAACCGCGGCCTGCTTTTCCGTCAGGGCATCCGCCGTCGCTCTATATCCAGCCTCCACCTGTCGCTGACCGAGAAAGATCGCGGAGATGGCCACGATCCCGACCAGAGCCAGAACGGCAAGCAAAAAGACACGATGCGAGATGCGAAGATTAGAAAAGAAGGCCAAGTCTGAAAATCCCGAGGCAGATGCGTTTTCCGGGATAAGTGCCTTGCGGACCTTAAATAAACATCAATCCAGAAGCGAAATTTCGATGACAGTTCTGCAACGCAGAAATGCACACATGCATTGCACGGCCATGCAAAAACGGCGACCCTAGGGCCGCCGTCGAAATTGCTTGACAATTGGCAGATTGAGGGACTGAGATCAGTCCTTCTTTACCGGCGGGATCGGGCGGATCGCCAGTTCGCGCAGCTGGGTCGGAGTTGCTTCCGACGGGGCGCCCATCAGAAGGTCCTGTGCCTGCTGGTTCATCGGGAACAGCGTGATTTCGCGCAGGTTCTTGGCACCAGTCAGGAGCATGACGACGCGGTCGACACCGGC
This sequence comes from Aliirhizobium wenxiniae, assembly GCF_019511445.1. Taxonomy (GTDB): domain Bacteria; phylum Pseudomonadota; class Alphaproteobacteria; order Rhizobiales; family Rhizobiaceae; genus Neorhizobium; species Neorhizobium wenxiniae_A. The sequence goes on along the minus strand of NZ_JAEUAN010000005.1, from coordinate 159,346 downwards.
TGCCATGCCGCCATGCGGAGGCGCACCGTACTGGAAGGCACGGTAGAGGCCGCCAAAACGGTCTTCGACGTCCTGCTGGCTGAGGCCGACCATTTCGAAGGCCTTGACCATGACTTCCGGCAGCTGGTTACGGATCGAGCCCGAGGCGATTTCAAAGCCGTTGCAGACCATGTCGTACTGGTAGGCCTTGATCGTCAGCGGATCCTGGCCTTCGAGTGCTTCAAGGCCGCCCTGCGGCATCGAGAACGGGTTGTGGGCGAAATCGATCTTCTTTTCTTCTTCGTTGTATTCGAAGAACGGGAAGTCGACGATCCAGCACAGCGCGAACTGGTCCTTGTTGGCCAGACCCAGTTCGTCGGCAGCGCGGTTACGCGCTTCACCTGCGAACTTGTAGAACTTTTCCGGTTCGCCGGCGACGAAGAAGCAGGCATCGCCTGCTTCCAGACCGAGCTGAGCGGCAATCGCTGCGGTGCGCTCTTCACCGATGTTCTTGGCAAGCGGACCGGAGCCGGCAACCTTGCCCTCTTCTTCCTTCCAGAAGATGTAGCCGAGGCCCGGCTGACCCTGCTGCTGTGCCCAGGCGTTCATGCGATCGCAGAATGCGCGGCTACCGCCGGTCTTGGCCGGGATAGCCCACACTTCGACCTTCGGGTTGGAGGCGATCATGCCGGCAAACACCTTGAAGCCGGAACCGGCGAAGTGTTCGGTGACAGCCTGCATCTCGATCGGGTTGCGTAGGTCCGGCTTGTCGGAACCATACTTGCGGATCGCGACGTCGTAAGGGATGCGCGGGAATTCCTTGGTGACCGGCTTTCCTTCAGCGAATTCTTCGAAGATGCCGCGCATGACCGGCTCCATCGTTTCCCAGACTTCTTCCTGGGTGACGAAGCTCATTTCAAGGTCGAGCTGGTAGAACTCGCCGGGCAGACGGTCGGCACGCGGGTCTTCATCGCGGAAGCACGGCGCGATCTGGAAATAGCGGTCGAAACCGGCAACCATCATCAGCTGCTTGTACTGCTGCGGTGCCTGCGGCAGAGCAAAGAACTTGCCGGGATGGATGCGCGACGGCACGAGGAAGTCGCGTGCGCCTTCCGGCGAGGAAGCCGTCAGGATCGGCGTCGAATATTCGGTAAAGCCACCGGCGGTCATTTCGCGGCGCATCGCGGCGATGATCTGGGTGCGCTTGACGATGTTCTTGTGCAGCGTTTCGCGACGCAGGTCGAGGAAGCGATACTTCAGACGCACGTCTTCCGGGTATTCCGGCTCACCGAAGACCGGCAGCGGCAATTCCTTGGCGGCCGAAAGAACTTCGATTTCCTTGGCGTAAAGCTCGATTTCGCCGGTCGCCATGTTCTTGTTGACGGTGTCTTCCGAACGCGCCTTGACGGTGCCGTCGATGCGGATGACCCATTCGCCGCGAACGACTTCAGCCGTCTTGAAGGCCGGTGAGTCCGGGTCGCAGACGACCTGGGTCATGCCATAGTGGTCGCGAAGGTCGACGAAGAGAACGCCGCCATGATCTCGCACGCGGTGGACCCAGCCGGAAATGCGGACATTGGAGCCGACATCCGACTTGCGGAGGGCTGCACAGGTGTGGCTGCGGTAACGATGCATGACTTCAATCCTGGACTGATGCTTGGGAACGGCTTTTACGGCGTGCGAAGCACGGCCGCCGATCGCATGGAAAATCGGCGCGAAAAGCGCATGTGCGCTCCGATTTGTCAAGGTTGCAATGCTTGCGCAAGCCCGGTTAGCACATGATAGTCGGCCAAGCCTCCCATCTCCGGCACGAAACCAATGTGCAAGTTAGTCGACATTGGGAGGGCTGGGCTGCGTACTTATGTCCTTGGCGGCACCACTTTCCTTATGACCCGAGCCGGTGCAATCATAGGTTCATGGTCAAAACCGTCCGGATCCTGCTGATGCTTCTGGCTGCGCTGTCTCTATCGCGCGGACCCGAGGTTTATGGCGCATCCATGCCCGGCCGCGTGTTCGCCACCCAGATAGAATTCGTCCTTCATGGCAGCCGTATGCCGACGCGCGGCTATCGGATCGAAAAGCAGTGTTCCAAAGCGGGTTGCGTGCTCGTGCCTTACGTTACGCAATCGCCAACGCTGGCGATCCTGCCGGATTGCCAGATAACCTTCCAGCCACCGCTTGCCGCTGCCTATGAGCTTGCGGTTGAGATATCGTTCGAAGCCGTGCTTTGCGGTCCGCTGCCGCCTCCCCCAAAATCCCTCCCTGGACAACAGCACACGGCCTGACGGCCGAACCGAAAAACGTTCGCTGATCCAAGGAGACCTATCGTGAACAGACACAGTTTCATGGCGAGATCGTTCGCCTTCGCGCTGATGAGCGCCGCATCCCTCATTTCCACCACCACCCTCGCTGCCGAAATGGTCGTCTATAAAGGCGCGGCCTGCCAATGCTGCGACCGCTGGGCCGAAGCACTCAAGGCTTCCGGCATTCCGCTTCGCGTGGAAAATGTCGAAGACATGGACATCATAAGAGCCAGTTACGGCATACCGGACGAATTGCAGAGCTGCCATACGGCATTCGCGGCCGGTTATATCTTCGAAGGGCATGTGCCACTCGAAGTCGTCCAGAAGATTTTGGCAGACCGACCCGCAATCGTGGGCGTCGCTGTTCCGGGCATGCCGGCAGGTTCCCTGGGCATGGGTACTGACCCTGATGCATCCTATGATGTTATCGCGCTCCATAGGGACGGCAGCCAATCCGTCTTCATGGAAGTCAGGCCCCAACAATAGCTTCCGCCTCTTGCGGCCAAGCCGATAACAACGCACGCTCCGGCTGTCCAAATCATCCGGGGCGGCGACCAGCCGATGCTTACTCGCAGCATCCTGATATTTTCCAGCAACATGAACAGCTTTCGGTGGAAAAGGCCTGTCGCAGTGCTGCCAAGCAAGCTACAGCTTGGGGCGACATCCCCGCGCAAAGATTCCCCGATGAGCCATATCAAGCCCCTCGTGCCACTTCTCGTCACCGCAGGCATCCTGATCGGCGGAAACGGACTGCAGGGCACCTATATCGCACTACGCGGCACGGCCGAGGGCTTTTCACCGACGACAATCGGCATGATCGGCGCCGGATACAGCGTCGGTTTCGCCGTCGGCTGCATCTACGTCTCGCGGCTTTTGCGCTCGATCGGACACATCCGTACCTTTGCAGCAATGGCGGCGATCGGCGCGTCCTGTTCCGTCGTGATGGCGCAGGTGATCGATCCCGTCGCATGGACTTTTCTGCGCTTCCTGATCGGCATCGCTGTCGCCAGCCTATTTGCAACTGTCGAGAGCTGGATCAACGCCAAGGTCACGAATGAAAACCGGGCGAGAACGCTGTCGATCTATCGTTTCGTCGATCTCGGCTCCGTCACCTTCGCCCAATATCTCATTCCGACGATCGGCATTGAAGGCCAGGCGCTTTTCGCCATCATTTCGATAGCGATGACCTTGTCGCTTGTGCCGATTTCTATCGCCGACAAATCCAGTCCGGCCCCGCCGGACGCCGTGGCCTTCGACCTCAAGGCGGTCTGGCAGATCTCTCCGCTTGCCGTCGTGGGCGTTATCGCCGTCGGTCTCTCGATGGCGGCCTTCCGTAATATCGGGCCTGTCTATGCGCATGAGATCGGCATGGACATCACCTCGATCGCCACATTCATGAGCGCCGGCATCATCGGCGGCGTGGTGCTGCAATATCCGCTCGGCGCCTACTCGGACAAACTGGACAGACGGCGCGTGATTGTCTGGGCGACGATAGGATCGATCCTGACCGGCGGTTATCTCTCCTTCGGTGCGGGCACCAACGAGACGGCCAATATTATCGCCGTGTTCCTGTTCGGCGCGTTTTCCATGCCGCTCTATTCCCTGTGCTCTGCGCATGGAAACGACCATGCCAAGCCCGGGCAATATGCGCTTATCGCGGCCGGGCTGCTTTTCTTCTGGTCGGTCGGCGCGATCGTCGGGCCGCTGCTCGCCGCCATCCTGCTCCAGTATTTCGGCCCGCGCGCCTTCTTCGCCTATACGTCCTTCATCTTCGCCGGCTTTCTCATCTTCACGCTCCTGCGCATGGGGGTGAGACCGCCCGTGCCTCTGTCCGAACGGCATTCCCGCTTTCGCGCGCTCCTGCGCACATCCGCCTATTTCAACCGGCTGGCGGCACCGCCTGAAAAAGATGGCAGGGACTAACGCCTTAGCAAGCCTCTGCCGGTCTTGACATGCGCTGCTCAACGCGAAAGGAAGGTTGATCACCGCTTGTGAACGGACCAATGATCGAAACAACCGCAGCTCTTCAAGACGCCTGCGCCAAGCTGGCGCAATCGGATTTCATCACCATCGACACGGAGTTTCTGAGAGAAACGACGTTCTGGCCGGAACTCTGCCTCATCCAGATGGCGAGCCCGGACCTGGAGGTTCTCGTCGATCCGCTGGCAAAAGGGCTTGATCTTGCGCCCTTCTTCGAGCTGATGGCGAACCCCGCGGTGGTGAAGGTTTTCCATGCCGCACGGCAGGATATCGAAATCGTCCATCATCTCGGCAAGCTGGTGCCGCATCCGATCTTCGATACGCAGGTTGCCGCCATGGTTTGCGGCTTCGGCGACAGCGTCTCCTATGACCAGCTCGTCAGCCGCATCAAGAACGTCCATATCGACAAGTCGTCGCGCTTCACCGACTGGAGCCGCCGGCCGCTGTCGGAAAAGCAGCTCGATTACGCACTGGCGGACGTCACGCATCTGAGGGACGTCTATTTGGCGCTCAAGGAACAGCTGGAACGTGAAGGCCGCGCTTTGTGGCTGACCGAGGAAATGGCGATCCTCGAAAACCCGTCCACCTATGATCTGCATCCGGACGACGCATGGCAGCGGCTCAAGGCGCGGCTGCGCAAGCCTTCAGAACTCGCCATCCTGAAATTCGTCGCCGCATGGCGCGAGCGGGAAGCCCGCAGCCGCAATGTGCCGCGGTCGCGTGTCCTGAAGGACGATGCGATCTACGAAATCGCCCAGCAGCAACCGAAGGATACCGAAGCGCTCGGTCGTCTGCGCACCATCCCGAAGGGCTGGGAGCGTTCGGCCTCGGGAACAGCCATCGTGGAAGCAGTCAATGCCGCGCTCGCATTGCCCAAGGCCGACATGCCGCATCCGCCCAAGCATTCCCATGTGCCCGAAGGCACGGCTGCGGCTGTCGAACTGCTGAAGGTGCTGCTCAAGCTCATCTCCGACAAGCAGGGCGTGGCTGCGAAAGTCATCGCCAATACGGATGATCTCGAAAAGATCGCCTCCGAAGGCGAGAAGGCCAATGTCGCGGCGCTTTCCGGCTGGCGCAAGGAGCTTTTCGGCGACACGGCACTGAAGCTGATCGAAGGCGGAGTAGCACTGCGCTTCGTCGACAAGAAGGTCGAGGCGGTCGAGCTTTAAGCTTCGACGCTCGAGCACTGCCACCATCAGGGATGCATCTTCGCGCCCTTGGTGATCTTGTCGACCTGTTTCCTTTCCGCCCTCATAGCGATGCCGACCAGCTTGGCATCGTCAGGGCTGAACTGCGAGAACACCTCGCGATTGGCCGCATCGTGACCGGTCGCAAACATCTCCTCTATATAAGCTGATGTGGTGACTTCACGCTCCAGAGAGCGCCTTTGGATGGTGCGCAGCGTCTGCTGATCCGCGCTAAGCACCACGATCGGCTGGATCGACAGCGGATTATAGACATTGCCCACCGCGTCCCGGTATGTTTCACCGATGACAGCCGGTGACTGAGCGATAATACCGCTTGTCAGAAATGCAGTAACGTTGAGCTTCTGCCAGGTGGCGAGGTCGTCGCGAACAACAATCGCGATCTTGGTGTCGAACATGCGGGAAAACTCCGTTCGGGGTATGGAAAGAGCCGAACATTTAGCGGCTACCGGCGCGGACGGTCTTGAACGTTCGTGCAAAGGGCAATTCCGCGACGGCATGCGTATCGCCATGCCGAGCCAGGGCGTCGAGCGTATCGAGGCGCGTTTTCGTGGAAACGGCTTTTCACCGCACCGCCACGATACCTATGCACTGGGATGACGCTGCATGGCGTGCAGACATTCCGTTATCGTGGCTCCGAACGCTTCAGCAATCCCGGCAATGTCATCGTGCTGCATCCCGACGAGGTGCATGACGGTGCCGCCGGCACCGCTGATGGGTTGATCTACCGGATGATCTACGTGCCGCCCGAACTGATCGGGGCCGTTGACGGCCATGGAAGCGCCCTGCCTTTTGTCAGCGACCCCATCGTCGCAGATGCCGGCCTCTGGCAGGCGCTTGCCGACATTCTCGGCGATCTGGATCGCGAGCCGGATGACCTCGTGCTCGATGACGCGGTGATGCGGATAGCCGCCGGCCTCTCGCAACAGGCAAGCATGCCTCGCAAAGCGATGACGGCAATGGCTCGGACCGCTGTTCTGTCCGCCCGCGATTTTCTTGAGGATAACAGCACCGAGGCGGTGCGCTCCGAAGATCTGGAAGTGATTACCGGCATCGACCGTTATGAGCTTGCAAGGCAGTTCCGCCGGTTGCTCGGCACCAGCCCGCATCGCTATCTCGTCATGCGTCGACTGGAGCAGGCCAAAAGGCTGATGTCGATCGGCACAGGACTTGCCGAAACAGCTGCCGCAGCAGGATTTTCCGACCAGGCCCATTTCACCCGACACTTCCGCAAGGCCTTCGGCATGACGCCGGGCCGCTGGAATGATTTGCGCAGCGGATCGCGATAATCACGCCCAAATCGGTGGCAGGCGGGCACAACAAAATCCCAGTCATCAAATCTTCATCGCACCATCACCTGCCCGTCATGCGGGCAACCTATCGACACTCGCATGTTCAATGCGAAACGATCAGGTGTTTTCATGACCAAAACCTTTATCACTTCCGTTGCGATGGCCGCACTCCTCGCCGGTTCCGCCTTTGCGGACGACAAGGAATTTCCGGCCAAGCTCGCCGGCCAGGCGATCCTGCCGGCCAACACGATGACGGCGGCACCTGCCGATGCACCTGACTTCCTGAAGACCTCCGGCAAGTTCACGACGCCGGGCAAGCGCGTCGAGAAACTTGGCACGGTCGACGGCAAGGATGGCGCGCGCATCACCGACGTGAAGCTGCCGATGGACGGCCAGCCGATTCAGGGTTTTTCCGGCATCAAGGCGATGGCTGACGGCACGTTCTGGACGTTGTCCGACAACGGCTTCGGATCCAAGGCCAACTCTTCCGACGCGATGCTCTTCCTGCATCAGGTGAAGTTCGACTGGTCGACCAACAAGGTGGACGTGGTCAAGAACATCTTCCTCTCGGATCCGAACAGGATCGCGCCTTTCCCGATCGTCATGGAAGGCTCGGAAAAGCGTTACCTGACGGGCGCCGATTTCGACATTGAGTCTATCCAGCCGGTCGGTGACGGTTTCTGGCTCGGCGAGGAATTCGGCCCCTATCTCATCAAGGTCGATGCTCTCGGCCAGCTCACCGACGTCGTCGCCACCATGGTCGACGGCAAGTCGGTCAAGTCTCCCGACAATCCGACGCTCTCCATGCCCGCCAATCCTGCGGCCAAGCTGCCTGTCTTCAACCTGAAGCGTTCGGGCGGTTATGAAGGCATGGCGATGTCGAAGGACGGCTCCAAGCTTTACGGCTTGCTGGAAGGCCCGCTCTTCCTCGAAGACGGCAAGGTCGAACAGGCCGATGGCCGCACCGCGCTGCGCGTCATCGAGTTCGATATCGCCTCGAAGACCTGGACGGGCCGCTCCTGGCTCTATCCGCTGGCTGAAAAGGGCGTCGCCATCGGCGATTTCAACATGCTCGACGCGACCACCGCCCTCGTCATCGAGCGCGACAATGGCGCCGGCACCAAGGACAAAGCCTGCGCCGATCCGAAGCAGCCGAAGGCGGATTGCTTCGATGCGCCGGCCGAACTGAAGCGCGTCTACAAGATCGAGTTCAATGACGCCAATGTCGGCAAGGCCGTCCGCAAGATCGGCTATATCGACCTGATGAACATCCAGGACCCGGACAACAAGAAGAAGGTCGCAGGCGGTAAGTCCGGCGTCTATGACATGCCCTTCGTCACGATCGAAAACGTCGATCAGGTCGACGCCACCCATATCGTGATTGGCAACGACAACAACCTGCCCTTCTCTGCCGGCCGTGCCGTCGACAAGGCGGACGACAATGAGTTCAGCCTGCTGGAAGTCGGCGAGTTCCTGTCGGCCAAGTAACGCGCCTTAAAGCGATTTCTGCGGACGCGATCGGTTCCAGCCGGTCGCGTCTTCGTTTTGCCGATACGCTACTCGCAATCGATCACGATAAAAATCAGCGGCCGATGTCGGAACATATGGGCCTGTCTCGTCCTGAGAGCATAATGCTCATCATCAAGGAGGAAACGAGCATGTCGAGCACGATCAAACTGCACCGCGTTCTGACGGCCAGCCCGGAAAAGGTCTACCGCGCCTTCATTGAACCCGATGCACTCACCAAATGGTTTCCACCGAACGGCTTTACCTGCACCGTGCATTCTCTCGATGCAAAGGTCGGCGGTACATTCCGGATGTCCTTCCGCAATTTCACCACCGGCGAAAGCCACTTCTTCGGCGGCGAATTTCATGAACTCGTTGCCGGTGAGCGCATCCGTTACGCCGACAGGTTCGAAGACCCGAATCTGCCGGGCGAGATGCAGGTGACGATACTTTTGAAGAAAGTCTCGGTCGGAACCGATCTCGACATCACCCAGGCGGGTGTGCCCGATATTATCCCTGCGGAAGCCTGCTACCTTGGCTGGCAGGAATGCCTGCGCAATCTCGCAAGGCTGGTGGAGCCGAATATCGAGGAATAACGCAGCGCGGAAACGGAGGTCGGCGATGGAAAAACCGCCGACCTTGCCTGATTATTCGAACTTGAAAGCCAGCCGTTTACCGGTCAACTTCGCCAGTTGCTGGAGGCGTCCATCCAGACGCTCGCCGGCGAAATTGGCATATTCATGCGGCACGACGAATTCTAGATCGAGATCCGGCGTCGTCGACTGGCGGAAAGTCAGGTGGTGGACGAGGCCCGGCATGGAGGCGGAGAACAGGTAAACCACGCGCAGCAATCCGCCCAGCAGCTTGGCAAGGTCCAGAAGGCGCGGTGTCGCAATCGTCGCTAGTGCACCCGTATCGCCATTATCGCCTACCCCTTCGAAGCGATAATAGTTGGCGAGCGCCAGGTAGGCGCGCCCGGGATGGCTGATGCCGACGAAGGACGAATGGGCGATGACGTTCATCGCCTGCGCGCCGCGATAATCCGGATGGGCACGCCAGCTAATATCGGCAACGAGGCAGGCAGCGCGCCGATAGCGGTTCTCTTCTTCTGTCTCTACGATGCCGAAAAACGGCATCATGCGGCCGGTCCAGTCCGCCAGTTCGCGGGCGTGTTTTGGGGACCGGGCGCGCAATATCGCGAGCTGATCGGCGGCAACAAGAAGCGGGTCCGCCTCACGTTCAGCATCCGGCAGGCGCGAATAGAGATAGCCCTCGCGAACGCCCTGCGCCGAGAAAGTGATCTTCGCCGGCTTCATCACGCTCAGCACTTCCTGCATGGCGATCGCGCCGTAGGGAAGAAGCGAGCGGCGGTTCTTGGAAACCGCCTGCCATGCGCCGTCCTTCGAGTCCTTGGCTGCAATCACCTCGTCAAGGAACCTCTGTATTTCCTCAAGCGAAAGCTCATAGCCCTGCATCATGTGCAGCGGATAATTGATCATCTCCATATGGAGCTTGGCGATATTACGCCATGTGCCGCCAACAGCGTAGAAGGTCCGGCCCTCGCCCTTTTCCAGAAAACGCGCGGTGTTGACCTGCTTGCGGGCGAAGGTGCGTGCCTTGGCAAGCGAGTTGCCCGAGCTTTCCGAAAGCCTCAAGCCACCGAGCGGCAGCGTAATGCCGCGACCGAATTCATGCCCCTTGATGTCGATGAGTTCCAGCGAGCCGCCACCCAGGTCACCGGCGATCCCGTCGACATCATGAAAGCCGCTGATGACGCCGAGCGCCGAATATTTCGCTTCTTCCTCGCCGGAAAGAACCTGAATTTCCTGCCCAAGGATCGCTTCCGCATTGCGAATGAAATCCGGACCGTTGCTCGCCTCGCGGGCAGCTGCGGTTGCGAGGACGTGGATCTCCGTGGCGCGCGCCTGATCGGAGAGCGCCTTGAAGCGCCTCAACGCCGCAAGCGCTCGCTCGACGCCTTCGTCGTCCATGCGACCATTGGCGCCGAGGCCCTTGCCAAGGCCGCACAACACCTTCTCGTTGAAAAGCACCGTCGCAGCCCGGGTCAGTCCCTCGTAGACGACCAGACGAACGGAGTTGGATCCGATATCTATAACGGAAACAGGGGCGATGCCCGGAAGCCGCCCCTGAGCTTCAGAAATTACCATACTGCCTATTTCTTACGGCCAGACATTACTCCGGCAATCAGTTTCGGTGCGCTAGACTTCAAGGCTTCCCCGCGGCCGGAAAGGCTCGGGTTGGTCATGAAATAGTGCTGGGCGTTGAAAGGCTCCTCACCCTTGCGCACCTCCATGCGCCTCGACGTCCCGTCCGGCAGTATCTCGTAGCTCTGCTGGTTGTCAATCAGATTGCCCAGCATAATCTGCGATAGAACCTGTTCATGCACCGTCGGGTTGAGCAGCGGCACGAGCGTCTCGACACGGCGATCGAGATTACGCGGCATCATGTCGGCAGAGCCGATGTAAACCAGCGCCTTGTCGGAGGGCAGGCCTTGGCCGTTGCCGAAGCAGAAGATGCGGCTGTGTTCGAGGAAACGACCGACGATCGACTTGACGCGGATGTTGTCGGAGAGACCCTTGACCTGGGGTCGAAGGCAGCAGATGCCGCGCACGACGAGATCGACCTCAACGCCGGCATGGCTGGCGCGATAGAGCGCGTCGATGATTTCCGGGTCGACCAGGGAGTTCATCTTCATCCAGATCGCAGCCGGACGACCAGCCTTGGCATGGACGATCTCTTCCTCGATATGGCGGAGGATGCGCGGGCGCAACGTATAAGGCGACACAGCAAGCTTCATGCTCTCCTTCGGCTCACCGTAACCGGTGATGAAGTTGAAGATATTCGCCATGTCATGGGCGATCTTCGGATTGCAGGTGAAGAAGGACAGGTCGGTATAGATCTTGGCGGTGATCGGGTGATAGTTGCCGGTGCCGAGGTGGCAATAGGTGCGCAGCTTGCCGTCTTCGCGGCGCACGACCATCGACATTTTCGCGTGGGTCTTGAGCTCGATGAAGCCGAAAACGACCTGCACGCCGGCGCGCTCAAGGTCGCGCGCCCAGCGGATGTTGGCTTCTTCGTCGAAACGCGCCTTCAATTCGACCAGCGCCGTCACCGACTTTCCGGCTTCGGCAGCATCGATCAGCGCCCGGACGATCGGGCTGTCGTTGGAGGTTCTGTAGAGGGTCTGCTTGATGGCAAGGACGTCGGGGTCGCGGGCGGCCTGCAGAAGGAACTGCACAACCACGTCAAAGCTTTCATACGGATGGTGGACCACCATGTCCTTTTCGCGGATGGCAGCAAGGCAGTCGCCAGCATGGTCGCGAACCCGCTCCGGAAATCGGGCATTGTAGCTGTCGAAACGCAGGTCTTCGCGCGGTGCCTTGGTGATTTCCGACATCGTATTCAGCGCGAGAAGACCGGGCAGAACCGCGACGCGGTTTTCCGGCACGCCGAGCTCCTGAACCACGAACTGGCGCAGCGATGCCGGCATTTCGCTATCGGTCTCGATGCGGATGACCTTGCCGCGACGGCGGCGCTTCAGCGCCGTTTCGAAGAAGCGCACCAGGTCTTCGGCTTCTTCTTCCACTTCAAGGTCGCTGTCGCGGATGATGCGGAAGGTACCGGCGCCCTTGACCTCGTAACCGGGGAACAGCCGGTCGGTGAACATACCGACTACGTCTTCCAGCGTGATGTAGCGGATCGTCGAACCATCATCCGGCAGGCGGACGAAACGGTCGAGCGTGGTAGGCAGGCGAAGCAGCCCCGTCATCGGCTCCTTGCCGTGCAGGCTGTGCAACTGCAGGCCCATGGAGAAGCCGAGGTTCGGGATGAACGGGAACGGATGGGCAGGATCGATGGCGAGCGGCGTCAGGACAGGGAACAGGTCTTCCTCGAAATCGGTCGCAAGCCATGTCTTGTCTTCGGCGGACAGAGCGTTGGGGCGAACGATGAGGATGTCTTCTTGCGCCAGATATTGCTGCAGCACGGCGAGAGAGGCCTGCTGCTCCATCTGCAGGTTGTCGATCTCCTGCAGGATAGAGTCGAGCTGTTCGGCCGGCGTCTTGCCGTCGGGGCTGCGGATGACGATGCCCTGACGGACCTGGCCTTCGAGACCGGCAACGCGTACCATGAAGAATTCGTCGAGGTTGGCGGCCGAGATCGACAGGAACCGAACGCGCTCAAGCAGCGGATGGGCGGTGTTCAGCGTTTCTTCCAGAACACGGCGGTTGAACTGCAGCCAGGAGAATTCGCGGTTGATGAATCGGTCGGAGCTTGCAAGCTGCTCCTCGAAGCTCGGGATCGCGTCAACAACGACTTCCTTAGTTTCCGACGTTTCGGCGATCTGGTCCATGAGCTCCATCCTCAGTGTTAAGCCTTTCGGCCGTATAATGTTTTGACGACGGAACTGTGACAGTCAATCTCCCGCGTCAGTCTGACCGAAACTCTCCAGCACTTCCGCCGCCAGCGCCCGGTTGATGCGGGTGCCGCGCGAGAGCGCCAGATGATCCAGCTGCTCGACGACACGCTGCGCTGTTTCGAGCGAACGCTCCATCCGGTTGACGATATAGCTGACAAGCTTGTCATCAATATTAAGCTGCCGGTCGGAAAACAGCTTGATCATCACCTGGGCGAGAAGCTCTTCGTCAGGCTCGCCGATTTCCACCACCGTCGCGGCCTTAAGACGCGACTTCAGATCCGGCAATTCAACTGCCCATGAGGTCGGCCAGAGGCGCGACGTCATCAGCAATGTCTGGCCATGCTGGCGTACAGCGTTGATGACGTGGAAAAGCTCGGCATCGTCAAAACCGCGGCGATCGGCATCCTCGAACAGGACAGGGCCGCCGGCCGCAATCTGCGATGCGTTGGAACCGGCGGCGGGATGGATTTCCTGCGCGCCCGACTGTTCGCGCCAGATATGGGCTAGATGCGACTTGCCCGATCCGACCGGGCCGGCGAGTACGACGACCGGCGACGGCCAGTTCGGCCATTCATCGACAATCGATACGGCAGCGGCCATACGCTCGGAGACCATGAGGTCATCACGGCCGCGGGCTGCATCGTGGGAAAATTGCAGGGGCAATTGTTCGCCCTTGCCTTGCGGGCGGTCTATCGGGTCAGTCATTCAATTCGGGTCGTTCTGGCGATTCAGCCGTTCTGGGCGATTTCAATTGTTCTTGGGAGCTTCAATTTCACGCGCGTCGTTCTGGTGATCGACGGCATGCGGCGCGCCCTCCTCCCAAGGAAGTTCGGCGGAGCGGCCATAATAGATATCGCTATCAAGATATCGTGCCAAGGCGAAACGGACAAGCACGCCGACCACCGCCGCGGCAGGCACCGCGATCAGCAGGCCGACAAAGCCAAACAGTGCACCGAAGGCAAATAGCGCGAACATCAGCCAGACGGGATGGAGGCCGACGCTCTGGCCAACCAGTTTCGGCTGCAGGATGTTGCCTTCAAGGAACTGGCCGGAGAAGAACACGGCTGCGACGGCGAGAATCCAGGGGAAATCCGGCCAGAACTGCACAAGCGCCACGCCAATCGCCATGACGAGGCCGATGAGTGAACCGATATAGGGAATGAAGGAGATCATGCCTGCGACGAAGCCGATCAGCAGGCCGAAATTCAGCCCAACCAGCGACAAGCCGACAGCGTAATAGATGCCGAGGATGAGGCAGAGCGACCCTTGGCCGCGGATGAAGCCCGCCACCGACTGATCCATGTCACGGGCGATCTGGCGAACCACTTGCACCTGATCGCGCGGAATCCAGCTGTCGACCTTGCGCACCATGCGGTCCCAGTCGAGCAGGATATAAAAGGCGACGACAGGCGTGACCACCAGAAGCGACATGACATCGACGATCGCCTTGCCGGAATTCCAGATCTGGCCGAGAAGCGAACCGATAAAGCCGGCGCCCTGGCTCAGGACCTGCGAGAAATTCTCTTTTACTGTTTCTATCTGCGCCGAGATCCAGGGTGGCAGGAAAGATGTCTGCGGGCTGGAAATGATCGTCTGCAATTCGGAAATGTAGCCGGGAAGCGCCGCCGCGAACTGGGTGAACTGGCTGATGATGATCGGAATGACGAGCATCAGGGCCAGCGCGAATATGGTCACGAAGCAGACGAGGATGACGACGGTTGCCATCGCCCGGCTCAAGCCACGCCGCTCCAGCCAGTCGGCGACCGGGTCGAGGAAATAGGCAAGTGCCATGCCCGCCACGAATGGCAGGAGGATCGAGGAAAAGAACCAGAGGAAAAGGATGAACCCGACAAGCACACCCAGCCAGAACAGGATGTGGCGCTTCAGGCTTGCGCCACTGACGTGATATGGCATGTCTGCTCCTTAACTCTCTGCAAGCTCCTGCCTGCGGTCCATGAGGCATATGAGGGGCTTGAGGGATGAGGTCAAGTTCACATCCCGGTTAGCAACCATGCCTGTGAAATGCCTTTAAAACATGGCCGGAACGCTTGCATATCCGGGCGCGTCGTGCAATTGGCGGCAGCTTATAGTTCCCTTTGGGTCCGGACTGGAGATGGATTATGAGCGAGGCAGGCAAGAACGGTCTCACCTATAGCGATGCGGGCGTCGATATCGATGCCGGTAACCTGATGGTCGAGAAGATCAAGCCGGCGGTGCGTTCGACCCGTCGTCCCGGCGCTGACGGCGAGATCGGCGGTTTCGGCGGCCTGTTCGATCTGAAGGCCGCGGGCTTCAACGACCCTATCCTGGTTGCCGCCAATGACGGCGTCGGCACCAAGCTGAAGATCGCCATCGACGCCGATTTCCACGACACGGTCGGCATCGACCTCGTCGCCATGTGCGTCAACGATCTCGTCGTTCAGGGTGCGGAACCGCTGCTGTTCCTCGATTATTACGCCACCGGCAAGCTCGATCCCGACCAGGGTGCGGCGATCGTCAAGGGCATTGCAGCGGGCTGCGTCGAATCCGGCTGTGCGCTGATCGGCGGCGAGACGGCTGAAATGCCGGGCATGTATTCCGACGGCGATTACGACCTTGCAGGTTTTGCCGTGGGCGCTGCCGAACGTGGCCAGCTTCTGCCGGCCGGCGACATCGCTTCGGGCGATGTCATCCTCGGGCTGACCTCTTCCGGCGTGCATTCCAACGGCTTCTCGCTGGTGCGCAAGATCGTGGCGCTTTCCGGCCTCGGCTGGGATGCCCCTGCCCCGTTCGCGGCAGACAAGAAGCTCGGCGAAGCGCTGCTGACGCCGACCCGCATCTATGTGAAGCCGCTCCTGAAGGCGATCCGCGAGACGCATGCGCTCAAGGCTCTCGCCCATATCACCGGCGGCGGTTTTCCGGAAAATATCCCGCGCGTCTTGCCAAAGCACCTCGCAGCTGAAATTGAACTCGGTAACATCCCGGTTCCGGCCGTGTTCTCCTGGCTGGCAAAGACCGGTGGCGTTGAGCCGAAGGAAATGCTGCGCACCTTCAACTGTGGCGTCGGCATGATCGTCGTTGTCTCGGAAGAAAACGCCAAGGCGGTGACCGACGCTCTTGCGGCCGAAGGCGAGACCGTCGTGCAGCTCGGCCGCATGGTCGAACGCGCTGAAGGCGGCGCCGGCGTCATCTACAAGGGTACGCTCGGCCTGTAATTTCTCAACGTCTTGAGGATGAGATCATGAACTCGGCCAAAAAGCGCGTCGTCGTCTTCATCTCGGGCGGCGGCTCCAACATGGTGTCGCTGGCCGATGCCTGTGCCGAACCCGGCTTTCCGGCCGAGATCGTCGCCGTGATTTCCGACAAGCCTACGGCAGGTGGGCTCGCCAAGGCCGAGGCGCGCGGCATCAAGACTTTTGTCTTCGAGCGCAAGGCCTATGCGGGCAAGGCCGAGCACGAGGCGGCAATCCTCGATGCGCTTGCCGAGATTAACCCGGACATCATCTGTCTCGCGGGTTACATGCGGCTGATCTCGGGCGACTTCATCCGCCCTTATGAGGGCCGCATCCTCAACATCCACCCTTCCCTTCTGCCGCTATTCCCCGGCCTTCACACGCATCAGCGCGCCATCGATGCCGGAATGAAAATCGCCGGCTGCAGCGTACATTTCGTTACCGAAGGCATGGATGAAGGCCCGATCGTGGCGCAGGCGGCCGTGCCGGTCATCTCCGACGATACAGCCAACACGCTGGCGGGCCGCGTGCTGACGGTGGAACACAAGCTCTACCCGCTGGCGCTGAAGCTATTTGCCGAAGGCAAGGTGAGAATGGAAGGTGGAAGGGCTGTGTTTGCAGATGTCCTGCCCGGAGACGATGCAACGCTGATTTCACCGGCTCTCTGATCGATACTCAACAGACTCGACAGAATTACGCTGTCGGCGTATTTTTGTACGCTAGTGACGTACAAAAAGGCCGCCGCCATGAACAAGCATGCGATCGCACGCGACTTCAAGGAAATGCCCACCATCGATATCGATGCGGTATCTGTTCGCCTAGGCATCTCCAAACGCGAACTCGCTGAAACCGCAGGCCTTTCAGCTAATAGTCTGCAGCGGAAAGAGCGCGCTCAAGCCCCCGCAGTCGTCGCACGGATCGGCGAGATGGCCGAAATCATTCACAGGGTGACCGAATGGTCAGGTAGCGAACGACAGGCATTGGCCTGGTACCGCGCTGAGCCACTCCCCGCCTTTGGCGGACGCACGGCAGAAAGCCTGGTCAAAAGCGGCAAGGCAGCAGCAGTCAGAGATTATCTGGACCATCTTGCACTTGGCGGGTTCGCTTGAGATTTCAGGGCATTTGTTATCGTGCCCATGATCCGCGCTGGGCAATGAGCCCCGTTTCGGGAGATGGCGCGGCCATCCGCGGTGCCCGCTTTAATCCGAAAGACGTTCCTGCGCTTTATCTGTCGACCACTATCGAGGGCGCTATTACAGAGGCCAGTCAAGGCTTTGGGCATAAAATCCACCCACTGACGATCTGCGCTTACGAGGTTGACTGCGAGGACATCGCCGATCTCGGCGATGAAGGCATTAGACAGGAGTACGGTATTTCTTACGAAAACATGTCTGATGCCTGGGCAAGCGCCCTGTCGGAGAATCGGCGCCCTCAGTCATGGACGATCTACGACGCGCTCTCCAAAAAATTCGCTGGCATACTCGTACCTTCATTCGCGCATCGAGCCGCGGCTTCAATTCGAAACCTTGTACTCTGGAAATGGTCCAGCGAAATGCCGCATAGAGTCGTAGTCATAGACCCGACTGGCCGATTGCCGAAAAACCAGAAATCCTGGGAAGATTAAACGGCAGTCTCAAGCCGCCATCATCTGCAACGGGTGCAAGGTCCCATCGCTATAGACGAAACGGCCGTCGCGGAAAGTGGCGCGGATGCGGTGGACGTCGCCGGTTTCGACCACCACCAGATCGGCACGCTGACCGATCGAGATTTCGCCGCGATCGGTCAGGCCTGCAGCGCGGGCAGCGTTCGACGTTGCCATGGCAACCGCCTTGGGCAGGCCAATGGTCATGATGTCGGCGAGCTTGAAGATTGCGGGAACGAAAGCGGCCGGGTGGTAGTCAGCGGCGATGGTCGACAACAGTCCAGCGCTCGCCGCATCGAGCGCGCTCAGATTACCGGACATGGAGCCGCCACGCAGCGCATTCGGAGCGCCCATCAGCGTATGGAGGCCGCGGCGGATGGCTTCCTCTGCAGCCGCCATCGTCACCGGAAACTCGCTGATCGTCACACCGAGTTCGAACATCTCGATGACTTTTTCGGCGCTGTCGTCATCATGCGAGGCGAGCGACAGGCCGTGCTTTTTCGACAGCGCGACGATTTCCTTCAATCGCGTCTCGATTTCCGGGTTGCTGCGCATCTCGATACGCTTGTTGATCATCTCCTGCGCAGTCTCGATCGAGATCGAGCGGCGCTCGGACATGCTCAGCACGTAGGCTTCGATATTGTTGTACTGACCCTGCCCCGGCGTGTGGTCGGTCAGCGACACCATGTCGATCTCGCCGGCTTCCAGCAGCCGTTCCAGCGTTGCTGCTGCACCGACATTGGTGATCTCGTAACGGGCATGGACGCGGTGGTCGATCAGCAGATCGTCTCGCAGCCGGTTGATGCCCTCGATAACGGCAGAGGTCGTCGCCAGCGACCGGACATTGCCGTAGACGCTTTCGGTGGCGAAGGAGACGGCCGCATAGGCGGTCGTCACACCATGGGCGGCAAGCTTCTTGTCGAGTTCATGGATGCCGAAATCGATCGGCATCTCTGCCTTGGGGCGCGGGGAAATCTCGCGCTCGATCATGTCGCCGTGGAGATCGACGAACCCCGGCATCAGATAGCGCCCGCCGCCATCGATCACGGCATCGGCGACCGCCTCATCACGGATTTCGGCGATCGCGCCGTCCTCGATCCTGACCGATCCGCCTTCAACGATCTGGTCCGGCAAAACGAGGGTGAAATTGCCAAGCCACATGATCATCTCCTAAAGCTTTCGGTCCTGCAGGCTGGAGCCGTTAGGCGCGTTTCGTGACATTCGTATGAAGCCGCGAGGATTTTACACCGAGTATGTGTCTCAGGCTGGAGCCAGTTCCGCACGGTGCAGCATTGCCCACTGCAATGCTATGATCGTCTTGGCATCGGTGATTTCGCCGGTGCCGATCATCCTGTAGGCCTCATCGAGGCCGAGTGTGACAACCTCGATATCTTCTGCCTCACCCGCAAGGCCGCCACCGAGACCGGTGCGCTTTTCGGCATCGACGCTGGCGACAAAGAGCGACAGCTTCTCCGTCAGCGCGCCGGGACTGGCATAGACGTCGCAGATGTAGCGGGCCTTCGCTATCCCGAAGCCGGTCTCTTCCATAGCCTCGCGGACCACAGCTTCGGCCGGGATTTCTCCTTCGTCGACCAGCCCCGCCGGAATTTCCAACATGTAAGCCGGGTCGCCATTGGCAAAGGCACCCGAGCGGAACTGGCGCACGAGAACGATAGTATCATCGGCTGGATTATGCAGGAGAATGGCCGCAGCACTGCCGTGGTCATGGACCTCGCGAGTGACCGTGACCACACTCCCATCCCGCATCTGTTGTTCGAAGGTCAACATCTCCAGCGTCACAAAACCCTTCCATAGGGTCTTTCTCGATACGAGGCGCACGCGCTCTGCTTCGGAAGTGTCGATGTCGATCATGTCCGTTCCTGTTCTTGTGATTCTCGTCGATGATGCAGGATCAGGCCTTGCGGAGCCAGACCTTGTTGTCGTGGACGGCGGCACCTCCGAAGGGAGCAACCGGATCAGCACCGGTCAGGACGTTGATCCCCTCTCCGTCAAGATGCGCGTCGTTGGGCCACAGACCTTCGGCAATCAGCACGCCCGGCTTTGCCCCCGGCACCAGTTTCGCATGAAGGCGGATTTCGCCACGGCGATTACCGAGACAGACGATATCGCCGTCGACGATGTCCAGACGTTCGGCATCGGTCGGTTCGATCATCACTTCCGGCCTGCCCTCCTTCTGGATCGAGCTTTTCGTTTCGGCAAAGCTGGAATTGAGAAAACTGCGCGATGGCGAGGTCGCCAGCCGGAACGGATGTTCGGCATCGACCGCCTCGATCACCGCGACATGATCAGGAAAGCGCGGCAGTTCCGTGTGCGGGCCAAGCGGACCGACGCTGTCCGGTGTGCGGTCGGGCGACGGGCCGTTTATCCAGTCAGGCGAGAAACGGAATTTTCCATCGGGATACCCAAAGCCGTTGATGTAATGGGCCGTGTCGAAATCCGGCTGTGCATCGATCCACTTGTCTGCCTTCAGGTTGTCATAGGAACCCCAGCCGCTATCCTCGAGGATACGGTCGATATGGCTGCGTTCGTCTTTGCCGAAACCGGCAAAGTGATCGACGCCGAGACGTTTTGCAAGTTCCTCGATGACGAAGAGATTGGTGCGTACGGTCGATGGCGGCTCGACGAGTTTGGGCCCGAGCAGGATATGCTGCTGTCCGCCGGCACGATAGAGATCGTCATGTTCGAGGAACATCGTGGCTGGAAGCACGATATCGGCCATCTTCGCCGTATCGGTCATGAACTGCTCGTGCACGGCAGTGAACAGGTCGTCGCGCATAAAGCCCTGTTTTACCAGACGCTGCTCGGGCGCAATGTTCATCGGATTGGTGTTCTGGATCAGAAGGGCCGTTACCGGGCCGCGATGGCGAAGGGCCACCGGATCGCCGGTCAGCACGCGGCCGATCTGCGACTGGTCGAGCATGCGGATCTGCGGATCCATATAGGCCGTGCCCATCAGCTCGGACTTGTTCAGCCGAAAGATCTCGCCGTTATTGTGGAAGGCTCCACCACCCTCATATTGCCAGGAGCCGAGAACAGTGGCGACGGAAAGCGCTGCATGCATCGCCGCCGTGCCGTTGCGCTGGCGGGAAAAACCGTAACCGAGGCGGAAGAAGGTTTTCTTCGTCGTGCCGATCAGACGCGCGAAATCCTCGATCTCCTCGACCGAAAGACCGGTGATTTCGGACGCCCATTGCGGCGTGCGGGATTTCAGATGCGCTTCGAGGCCAGCCGGATCATCGGCATATTTCGCCATATATTCGCGGTCGGCATAACCGTCGCGGAAGGCGATATGCATCAAAGCGCAGGCGAGTGCGGCGTCGGTGCCGGGGCGAAGGACGATCTTCACGTCGGCCTGTTTCATCGTCGGGTTGTCGTAGATATCGACGACGACGATCTTCGCTCCGCGCTCCTTGCGCGCCCTTATCGCATGGGTCATCACATTGACCTGGGTGGCGACCGCATTGGTGCCCCATATGACAACGCAATCGGACTTGGCCATCTCGCGCGGATCGGGACCGCGCAATGCGCCCGTGCCCATCACATAACCGGTCCAGGCCATGTTGGTGCAGATCGTGCCCATGAAGCCGGAATACTTTTTCGCATGGCGCAGGCGCTCGATGCTGTCGCGCTGCACCTGCCCCATCGTGCCGGCGTAAAAATACGGCCAGACGGCCTCGGAACCATGTTTTGCTTCAGCCTTGACGAAGGCGTCGGCAATCTCGTCGAGTGCCGCCTCCCAGGAAAGCTCCTGCCAGTTGCCGTCGCCTTTCGTCCCTTTGCGGCGCTGCGGCACCATCAGGCGGCCCGGATGATAGATGCGCTCGGAATAGCGCGCGACCTTGGCGCAGATGACGCCCGCCGTATAGGTGTTGTCCGACGACCCGCGCACACGGCCGATCCTGCCGTCCTCGGTCAGGTCGACATCCAGCGCGCAGGCGCTCGGACAGTCGTGGGGACAGACGGTATGGCCGACGGAATTGTGGCCGGGCTTGCTTTTGGCAGAGATGGGGGTCGCGATGTTCATGGCTTTTCTATATTGCAACCAGAGGCGCGCCAAAAGCGCCATTTGGCAGCCATCAATTTTATTCAAGCGAGACACAAGCTCAGATGAACTACCGGCATATCTATCACGCGGGCAATTTTGCCGATGTTCTCAAGCACGCCGTTCTGGCGCTGCTGGTTCGTTACCAGCAGAAAAAGGACAAGGCCTTTCGCGTGCTCGATACCCATGCCGGCATCGGGCTTTACGATCTGTCGTCGGAAGAAGCGCAGAAGACCGGCGAATGGGTGGATGGGATCGGTCGGTTGATGGAAGCCGAGCTTCCCGCAGATGTGGCCGAAATCCTCGAACCCTATTTCGCCGCAATCCGGGAACTGAACCCCAATGGCGGCATCAAGCTTTATCCCGGCTCGCCAAAACTCGCGCGTATGCTGTTTCGTCCGCAGGACCGGCTTTCGGCGATGGAACTGCATCCGGAAGACTATAACCGCCTGCACAATCTGTTCGAGGGGGACTTCCAGGTTCGCGTGACCGAACTCGACGGCTGGCTGGCGCTCGGTGCGCATCTGCCGCCGAAGGAAAAGCGCGGCATCGTTCTGGTCGACCCGCCTTTCGAGGAAGCCGGCGAATACGAGCGACTGGTGAAGGGACTGGCGACGGCCTATCGCCGCTTTTCCGGCGGCACCTATTGCCTCTGGTACCCGATCAAGAAGGGTGCGCCGATCAAGAGCTTCCACGAGGAGCTACAAGCGCTGGAAATCCCGAAAATGCTCTGCGCCGAGCTTTCGGTGAAAAGCGATCGCGAGACGACGGGCTTGTCCGGCACCGGCCTCATCATCGTCAATCCGCCCTTCACGCTGAAGGACGAACTGCATGCGCTCCTGCCGGTGCTGAAGACCGTGCTGGGTCAGGACTGTTTTGCCTCGCAACGCGCCTTCTGGCTGCGCGGCGAAGAGAGCGGACGCGGCGAGGAATAATCGCTACGCCTTTTCCTGCTGCTTGGCCCGCTGGATGTCCAGCGGCTCATCGCGGCGAAACTGCGAGCGCTCGAAGACGAAGATGACCACCAGCGCCATAATGAAGGGGATGATCAGGTAGAAGAGCCTGAAGACCAGCAGCGCGGCGATGACATCGGCCGGGTTCATGTCCGGCAGGCCCATGACGAAGACCAGTTCCAGCACGCCAAGCCCGCCCGGTGCATGTGACAGAAGTGCTGCGGAAAAGGACACGAGAAAAATCCCGAGGACGACCATGTATCCGGGATTTCCCGCTTCCGGCAGGGCGAAATAGATGATGCCGGCAGCGCCGATCAGTTCGATCGGGGCGATCAGAAGCTGCGGCAGGACCACCCGCGGCGCGGGATAAACGATATTCACCGAGCCGAGCTTCCAGAGTTTCAGCGTCAGCGGCCTGAGCTTCATGAAGCTTGCCAGCACATAAAGGCCGATCAGCAGAAGCAGGAAATAACCGAGCGCCGCGGAAGCCTCGACCGGGATCAGATCACCGAAGCGCTGGATTACCTCCGGCTCGATGACGAGGATGATGCCGATCAGCATCAGCGTACCGAGCATGAAGGTGAAGGAACACATGGCGATGAGAACGCCGATTTCCGCAGGCGTCATGCCCCTTGTCGAATAGGCGCGGTAGCGGACGACGGCACCGGAGACGACGGAAGCGCCTATATTGTGAGACAGAGCATAGGTGGTGAAGGAACAGACGGTGATGAAAAACCAGTCGATCTTGCGCCCGAGATGCATCAGTGCGATTCGATCATATCCCGCCAAAGCCCAGTAGGCGACAAGACTGGAGGCCGCCGCCAGACACCAATGGGTACCGGGTATCGCGGCGAGACTTCCCCACAGATCATCGAGCGAAAGCCCTCGCAATTCCTTGTAGAGAAGCCACGCCGAAAGCGCTATCGTCAGGCCGCCAACGGCAGGCCACAGGTATTTCTTGAATGTCATTCAGCTGTTTCGCTCTTTGCTCCCCACCTCGATCACTGCACGCAGCCATCAGCGAATTTGCACTCTATTCGCTTGGACACTGAACATTCAACAATTACAACGCTCTCGTGTTCCAATGGTGAGGATTCGTGATCATGATGAAGAAATCGTCGGCTCTCCGCGAGGTCCTTTTTGCCGCAGCGATCATGCTCGCAACCGCGGTTTTCACATTGTCCCCGGTCAATGCGCAGGAACGTCGTCAGGATCGTCAACAGGACCGCGCCGGAAATTTCGACTTCTATGTGCTGTCTCTTTCATGGTCCCCCACCTTCTGCGCGACCAACAAGGGCGGCCGGAACGATCAGCAATGCGGACTGGACAAACAGTACCGCTTCATCGTCCATGGTCTGTGGCCGCAGCATGAAAAGGGCTATCCGGACTTCTGCCGCACATCCGAGCCGGAACGGGTACCGCGCGGACTTGGCGAAACGATGTTCGACATCATGCCGTCGATGGGGCTTGTCGGCCATCAATGGCGAAAGCACGGCAGCTGCTCCGGACTTGGCCAGAAGGCCTATTTCGAAAAAGTCCGGGCGGCCTTCGAGCGAGTGGAGATCCCCGCCGATCTTTCAAGCGGCAACAGGCCGCTCACTTTTTCCGCAGATGAAATCGAGCAGAAGTTTCTCGGCGCCAATCCCGGCATGAGCCGCAAAGGTATCGCCGCAAGCTGTGAGGGTCGGCAGCTCGAAGAAATCCGCATCTGCCTCAGCAAGGATCTTCAATTCCGCGACTGCGCAGAGGTCGATCGCCGCGGCTGCACGATCAGCCAGATCAATCTTCCACCAGCACGCTGACAAAATTCAAAGAGGAAAGCCCGATGAAAATCCTATATTCCCCAGCCTCCCCCTACTCGGCCAAGTGCCGCATGGCGGCGCGCCATCTCGGCATCGAACTGACCGAGGTGAAGACCGATACAAATGCGGCACCGGCGGAACTGACCGACAACAATCCGCTCGGAAAAATACCGGTGCTGATCCGCGACGGCGAAGCGCCGATCTATGACAGCGTCGCCATCATGCATTTCCTTGACCGCAAGTCGGGCGGCAAGCTTTATCCGAAAAAGGACGAAAAGCGCACCGAGGCGGAGGTGCTCGAAGCGCTCTGCGACGGCGTGATGGATTGCCTTCTTTCGATCGTCTACGAGCGCCGCTTCCGCGGGGAAGAGAACGCCTATCAGCCGTGGATCGACAAGCAGTGGGCCAAGGTGGTCAAGTCGCTCGACTATCTGGAAAAGAACCTGCCGAAGACGGCCAAGAAGCTGCATGGCGGCCATTTCGCGCTGGCCGCGATGATCGGCTATCTAGACCTGCGCTTCAACGGCCAATGGGCCGAAGGCCGCCCGGAACTCGCTTCCTGGCCGGATATCTTCGCCAAGAAGTTTTATCATTATGCGGAGATGAAGGCGGCTGGCTGATCGGCTTGCCGGCGTCGGATTTTCTTTCGCCGTTCTCTAGGTGCGCATGAAAGAAAGTCCCCTCCCAACCCTCCCCACAAGGGGGAGGGCTTAACCCAGCCGATCCGCTGCAGTCGAACTTGAGAAGCCGTTTGCCGCCGGTTTTCTCCCCCCCCCTCGTGGGGAGAGATGGTCGGCAGGCCAGAGGGGACTTTGCCTCAAGCCCAGTTGGCAAACCTCCCACCCCACTCAACTAGCACTCTACTTAGACTTTCCTCCTATATCCCCAAGCACCTCAATTGCTTGCCCTCACCCCTTCCTCCGCTACTATGAGACGAGCGGCGGGAGGCCGTGATGGAGGAAAACAGATGAAGCTCACTGCATTTACGCGCCGCGCCGCGCTTGTTCTTGCCGGAACCGCCCTGTCGGCACTCTCTTTCGGCCAGCAGGCCAATGCGCAAACCTTCCCCGACCGGACGATCACGCTCGTCGTGCCCTTTGCCGCCGGCGGTTCGACGGACGTGGTCGGGCGTGTCGTGGCGCAGAAGATGGGCGATATTCTAGGCCAGCAGGTGGTGGTCGAAAACGTTGCAGGAGCCGGTGGCAATCTCGGTGCCGACCGCGTCGCCCGCTCGGACCCGGACGGCTACACTATCCTGATGGGAACCGTTGCAACACACGCGCTCAACCCGTTGATCCTGAAACAGAAACCCTATGATCCCGAAAAGGACTTTTCACCCGTTTCGTTGCTCGTCGTCGTGCCGAATGTGCTGGTCGTCAACCCGAAGCTCGAGGTCAATTCCGTGGCGGAACTGATCGAACTGCTGAAAAAAGACCCGGACAAATATTCCTATGCATCGTCCGGCAACGGCACGCCGCTGCATCTCTCGGGCGAGCTGTTCAACAGCATGGCGGGCGTCAAGATGCAGCACGTGCCCTATAAGGGCGCCGGCCCTGCGCTCAACGACCTGCTCGGCAACCAGATCTCGATCATGTTCGACAACCTCCCCTCGTCCTCCAGCCATATCAAGGGCGGGACGCTGAAGGCGCTCGGCGTGACAACCAAGGAACGGGCGCCCTCCTTCCCCGACGTGCCGACGGTTGCGGAAACCGTGCCGGGCTATGAGACCTATACCTGGAATGCGCTGTTTGCGCCGGCAGGCACGCCGCCGGAGGTGGTCGCCAAGCTCAACCAGGCAGCCAACGAAGCGATCAAGGATCCGGCCGTGGCCGGTCGGATGAAGGATTTTTCCGCGACGATCGTCGGCTCCACGCCGGAGGAACTCGGCAAGCATGTGACCGCCGAGCTTGCCAAATGGAGCCCGGTCGTCAAGGCCGCCAATATCCAGATGGATTGATGGCTCCAGACGCAAAAAGCCCGCGGCATTCACGCCGCGGGCTTCCCCAGCCTGTTAGGGCTATAGACTGATTAGAACTTGACGCCGATACCGACCTTGACGCTGTGGTCGTCGTAGCCCTTCGAGAAGGAGCCGCTGTCGAGGTTGTAGTCCTTGGAACCGAAATCGGTGTAACGGTATTCCAGACGAGCCGTGATGTTGTTGGTGACGAAAGCTTCCGCACCGGCACCGACCGTGTAACCGACGGCAGTCTTGCTTTCCGACGAGGTTGCGTCAGACAGCTTGTTGTCCTGGATGGCAACACCGGCCGTACCGTAGATCAGGAATGGGTTCATGTCGTAACCGACGCGACCACGCAGCGAGCCGTTCCAGCCAGCCTTGCCTTCGAGATCCGGATAGGTGTCGGCCTTTTCGCCGTTATAGGCAACGTCGCCTTCAACACCGTAGACGATCTGGCCGCTCTGCCAGTTGTAACCGGTGTAGAGACCGCCGCCGAGCTTGCCGTCACGATCGCCTTCGCCAAAACGACCCCAGTCGTAAGCGCCGGTTGCACCGAGGTAGTAGCCCTGCCAGTTGCCAACGGCCGGAGCCGGTTCTTCAACAGCAACAGGTGCCTGCGGGATCTGGTCTACAGCGTCAGCAGCATTGGCCGCGGAAATTGCGATGAAGCTGGTAGCCGAGGCCATCAGAGTTGCGATGAGGATACGCATATATAAATCTCCTTTTAGTGCTGCCGGGAAGGTCGTCACATCAACTTGGTGGCGACGAGTTGGTTCCCTGCTGGCTGAGGAGAATTTGGAGGGCAATTGAGGAATTGAGAGAGCCGAATTGTGAATTGTTTGCGGCACACAGAAGGCTAAATCTTGATGTTGCATCACCGCAACATGTAATTCATTAACCTTACTGAAATACTAATTCATCCATTAACTTTTTTACATTTCTTTCTTATTTCTTAACAAGCCTGAACATCCAAGTCAATACATACAAATCCAGATGACAATCATCAATCCTCGACAAAGATACACTTACTGTTCGAGTTTAGCTCAAGCAGATCTATCAATAACCGTTGCCACTGATGCTTCAAAATGCCTTCTCGAGCCTCAAGCTTTCAGCTCCAGACCGGCATGACAACCCAAATGCGGCCGCATTTCATCACGCATCACGGTTGAGACGCGGCAGTCGCGCCTGCTTCCAAACCGCGCCGTCGAACACTATCTGTGAGAGCAGCAATCGGCTTCGATTCGAGATATGGCGAGCCCGGCACCGATCGCGTGCCGGCGGAGATATGGAATGAACGACAAGAAGCTGCCGGATGGCGGCGTTCTCTATGACGATATCGATGATGACGAGGATGACGTCATGGCGCCGGATACGGCTGCCGACGCCATTACGGCGTCGATCGACTGGAACGAGGCGCTGAAGAATGAAAGCGGCCTCAAGGGCGCCGATCTGATCGCCGAATTCGTCAAGCATCTGCCCAATGCTCCGGGCGTCTATCGCATGTTCAACGAGGCCGGCGACGTCATGTATGTCGGCAAGGCGCGCAGCCTGAAAAAACGCGTCGGCAATTATGCGCAAGGGCGGCTGCATTCGAACCGCCTCACCCGCATGGTGCGCGAGACGGCGCATATGGAATTCGTCACGACGCGGACGGAAACCGAAGCGCTGCTGCTCGAAGCGAACTTGATCAAGCGCTTGCGCCCGCGTTTCAACGTGCTTTTGCGCGACGACAAGTCGTTTCCCTATATTCTCATTAGTGGCGATCACCGCGCCCCTGCCCTTTTGAAGCACCGTGGTGCGCGGGCACGAAAGGGCCAGTATTTCGGGCCGTTTGCATCGGCCTCCGCCGTCGGCCGCACGATCAACTCGCTGCAGCGCGCCTTCCTGCTGCGAACCTGTACCGACAGCGTATTCGAAACCCGCACGCGCCCCTGTCTTCTCTATCAGATCAAGCGCTGTTCCGGCCCCTGCACGCACGAGGTCAGCGATGCGGGGTATGCCGATCTCGTCAAGGAAGCCTCGGACTTTCTCTCGGGCCGCAGCCAGAACGTGAAAAACACGATCGCTACCCAGATGCAGGAAGCGGCGGAAGACCTGGATTTCGAACGCGCCGCGATCTACCGTGACCGTCTTGCGGCGCTTTCGCATGTGCAGAGCCACCAGGGGATCAATCCGGCCGGCGTCGAAGAGGCGGACATTTTCGCCATCCATCACGAGGGCGGGCTCACCTGTATCCAGGTCTTCTTCTTCCGCACCGGCCAGAACTGGGGCAACCGCGCCTATTTCCCGAAGGCCGATCCGCAGATGCCGGCAGCGGAGGTGCTGAACGCCTTCCTTGCGCAGTTCTATGACGACAAGCCGGTGCCGAAGCAGATCCTGCTGTCCGAAACGGTCGAGGAACAGGAGTTGCTGGCGCTCGCCTTTTCCGAAAAGGCCGGCCACAAGGTTTCGATTCTCGTGCCGCAGCGCGGTGAAAAGCGCGATCTGGTCGATCATGTTCTTTCCAACGCCCGCGAAGCGCATGGCCGCAAGCTGGCCGAGACCTCATCGCAGGCGCGATTGCTCAAGGGGCTGGCCGAGACATTTGCCCTGCCCTATCAGCCGCGCCGTATCGAGATCTACGACAACTCGCATATCATGGGGACGAATGCCGTGGGCGGCATGGTCGTGGCGGGGCCGGAAGGTTTCGTGAAGGGCCAGTATCGCAAATTCAACATCAAATCGACCGACATCACCCCCGGCGACGATTTTGGCATGATGAAGGAAGTGATGACGCGGCGCTTTTCCCGTCTCATCAAGGAAGAGGGTATTCCAGATCGCAGCATTTCGGCGGGCACGAATGCCGAAGCCACAGCGGAAACGGCTGGCGACGATATCAACGATGCGGCCTTCCCCGCATGGCCCGACGTGATCCTGATCGACGGTGGCCAGGGACAGATGACCGCAGTCCGCGCCATTCTCGACGAACTCGGCATTCGCGATGTCGTCACCGCCATTGGCGTCGCCAAGGGCGTCGATCGTGACGCAGGCCGCGAGCGGTTCTTTGCCGATGGCAGAAGCGACTTTTCGCTGCCGCCGCGCGACCCGGTTCTCTATTTCATCCAGCGCATGCGTGACGAAGCCCACAGGTTCGCCATCGGCTCACACCGGGCACGCCGCAAGAAGGAGATGATCAAGAACCCGCTCGACGAGATTTCCGGCATTGGACCGGGCCGGAAGCGCAAGCTTTTGCAACATTTCGGAACGGCGAAGGCAGTGTCACGCGCAGGCCTGAACGACCTCATGGCCGTCGAAGGGATTTCGGAGGCCGTGGCCAAGCAGGTCTACAACCATTTTCACGAAACGAGGGCAAATTGAGAAGATGAGGCTGCCCTTCATCCGCCTGCCGGCACCTTCTCCCCGTTTTAACGGAGAGAAGGACGCAAGTCGCGAGCCTTTCCATCCGTCGATGACATCGAGCCGGGCATGTCCTCTGGCCCCGTTTACGGTGAGAGGATTAGGGTGGGGGGCTGATGCGCTGGGACCAATTGCCCGCCTGTCACAATCGTCTGTAAAAAAGCCGCGAAACCGGTTGACGCTTGGCTTTCAAAACATCAACTAGGGGACAACCCGCAAGCATAGGTACGATATGGCTTCCCGCGCATACAATATCCCCAATCTTCTCACCTATGCGCGCATCCTGGCCGTACCGGTGATTGTCCTCTGTTTCTTCGTCGAGGGTAAGCTGGAAAGCTCCGATACGGCGCGCTGGACGGCCCTGTGGCTGTTCATCGCCGCGTCTGTCACCGATTACCTCGACGGCTATCTCGCGCGCATCTGGAACCAGACGTCCAATATCGGCCGAATGCTCGATCCGATTGCCGACAAGCTGCTCATCTCGGCCATTCTGCTGTTGCTTGCAGCCGACGGGACGATCAAGGATTGGTCGCTCTGGGCTGCGATCACCATTCTCTGCCGCGAAATCCTCGTCTCGGGCTTGCGCGAATATCTTGCTGCGCTGAAGGTCTCGGTGCCAGTCACGCGGGTCGCCAAGTGGAAGACGACGATCCAGATGGTGTCGATCGCCTTCCTTCTTGCCGGTCCCGCCGGCGACAAGGTCGTTCCCTACATTACCGAGATGGGCATCGCGCTTCTTTGGGTCGCTGCGATCCTGACTTTCTACACCGGCTATGACTACTTCAAGGCTGGTGTGAAGCATCTGGTGGATGCTGACTGAGGGCTCGAGAATGAAGGTCAATCTCATCTATTTCGCCTGGGTTCGCGAACGCATCGGCAAGGCCGAGGAGGAGGTCGAGCTTCCAGAAAGCGTCGTGACGGTTGACGATTTGCTGAGTCATCTGAAAGGCTTGGGCGAGGAATACGAGACCGCGCTTGAATTTCCCGATGTGATCCGCGTGGCGATCAATCAGGAACATGTGGAGCATGACGAGGCGATTTCCGGCGCCCGCGAGATCGGCATTTTTCCACCGATGACCGGCGGGTGATACGGTGAGCGTCCCCTCTCCCACCATCCGCGTGCAGGCGCATGATTTCGATCTTCAAATGGAGGTCAATGCCCTGACCGGCGGCCGAACGGATATCGGCGCCGTCGTCTCCTTCGTCGGACTTTGCCGCGGTGAACAGGGCAAGCTTTCGGCGCTGGAGCTGGAGCACTATCCCGGCATGGCGGAAACAGAGATGAAGCGGATCGCCGATCTGGCGATCGAGCGCTTTTCACTGACCGGCGCGACCGCTATCCATCGCTACGGCCGGATCGAGCCGGGCCAGAATATCGTGCTTGTCATTGCCGCAGCACCGCATCGGCATGCCGCATTCGACGGCGCCAACTTCATCATGGACTTTTTGAAGACCTCGGCCCCGTTCTGGAAGAAGGAACATGTGGCTGACGGCACGTCCGGAGCATGGATCACAGCCAAGGACATCGACGACAAGGCGAAGGACAAGTGGCGGTGATCCCGGGTTGATCTTGCGCGATTAGCATACAGCTTTCGATGGCCTGGAACATAAGGCACAATAAAAAAGCCGGAGCGTCAGCCCCGGCTTTTTCAATCATCAATCGTATGGCGATTAGCCGACGATTTCGGTTTCTGCGAACCAGTAGGCGATTTCCTGAACGGCGGTTTCCGGAGCGTCGGAACCGTGAACCGAGTTTTCGCCGATCGACAGGGCGAACTGCTTGCGGATCGTGCCTTCGTCAGCGTTTGCCGGGTTGGTCGCGCCCATGATTTCGCGGTTCTTCAGGATGGCGTTTTCGCCTTCGAGAACCTGAACGATGGTCGGGCCGGAGGTCATGCCTTCAACCAGTTCGCCGAAGAACGGACGTTCCTTGTGAACTGCGTAAAAGCCTTCGGCTTCGCGCTTCGACATCCAGACGCGCTTGGACGCGATGATGCGCAGGCCGTTGTCTTCGAATACCTTGGTGATAGCGCCGGTCAGGTTGCGCTTGGTGGCGTCCGGCTTGATCATCGAGAAGGTGCGTTCAATCGCCATCTTGTCTATCCTTTGTTTCCAGGGGCACTTTGCCAGGGGAAAGTTGGCGGTATTTACCCGCCCCAAGCGCCGGAAACAAGGGGGGCCCGGCTATTGTGACGCAGCAAACCTGAATTTCACGCAGCAGTCACACTGCGCCCGACGCCCTGATGCAGGTCGAGGCAGCGCTCGAACCACTCTGCGACCGGGTCATCTGCAGCCAGCACATTCCCGCCGGTGGTGATCCGCATCCACTGCAAAGCGCCGAACAGGATATAATCGGCAAACAGCGGTCCATCGCCGCCGATAAAATCCTGATAACTCAGCATCTGACGCATCGGCTCCAGCTTTGCCGCGAAGGTGGCAACCGCAGCCTCACGCCCGGCGCGCAGATCCTCCAGCGACCTGCCCAGCATCTTTTCGCGCGTCGTCCGGAAATAGGTCCGGTCGGTCTCGTCCAGCATGTCGTGGATATCGGCGACTGCGATACCGGTGATCGCAGGGTGGATGATGCTTTGAGAGAACCGCTCGACGAACCGCGACAGCGCCTTGCCGCCCTCCCCGCCGAACAAGGTCGGCCGGTTCGGATAATGCTCCTCCAGATAAAGCGCGATATCGAAACTGTCGCGGATCAGTTCGTTACCGTCCCGCAGGATCGGCACGGTCTTGGAAAACCCGTTCTCCAGTTCGGGGATCCGGGTGAAAGGCGTCGGCTTTTCGATGAAATCCAGCCCCTTGTGCTTCAGCGCCAGAACCACCTTCCAGCAATGCGGGGAGAAAGGGCGGCTCTCGTCGGCACCGCAGAGGGAATAGAGGATACGGGTGGTCATGCAGGGAGCTCCAAATCATCCGTTCGAAACCTGATGATGATCAGGAATTCGGCTGCAATCCAATCAGAAGATTTCATGCATTGCATAAGGCCCGCGTGATGCGCTTTGCTGTAGAGGGAAATTCTCGAAACGGGTCACGCGGGAGGATCATATGCAGCGCCATTTCCAGATGCTTGCCGATTATAATCACTGGGCCAACAACCGCGTCTATGATGGCTGTGCCGCGCTGAGCGACGAGGATTACCGTGCCGACCGTGGCGCATTTTTCGGCTCTGCGCATCGCACACTCAACCACCTCCTGGTCGCCGATAGGATCTGGCTGCGGCGGATCACCGGCATCGGCACCGCGCCGATGGAACTGAATGTCATTCTGTTCGAGGATTTTGCCGAGCTTCGCGCCGCGCGGGAGGCGGAAGACGATCGGTTTATCACACTGACCAAATCTCTCTCGCCTGAAGATTTCGAGCGCGCGGTAACCTACACGCCGGTCAGCAACCCCATCCCGGTTACCGATCCGCTCGCCGGCATGCTGGCGCATGTGTTCAACCACCAGACCCATCACCGTGGGCAAATCCATACGATCCTGACGTCGCTCGGCCAGCCTTCCGTTGTGCTGGACATGATCGCCTTCCTGCGGACTGACGGGAAACACTGGATGTCGTGAACCGGGCCTTAACCCTCTTTCGCACGAATCCGAGCCTCGATTGCAATCCATGGCCGTATTTCAGCGGATGTTAACGCGCGCCCGCAATCAATCGTCGTGACGCACGAACCATCAGGAGACGACGGATGCCGACCCAGGCCCGCAAGACAGCTCAGGACAGGACATTGCAGGCGGTCAGCCAACATATGGCCCGCATCGAGGTGAGCGGCCTGCCACGCAATTACGAGCTCTTTTACGAGGCCCATTGCGGCACCGAGGTTGGATTGTCCCGCGAAGTCATGGCGCTTCCGGTCGCACCGAACCAGACTGTGCTGGACGAGATCGGCATCCGCTATCAATTGCCGGGTTTCGTTGCCAGCAGCCTGCCGAAATCCCGCGATCCGGACATCCAGATTCTTGCCAATCTGCGCGAGAAAATGGCGAGCGGCGCCGAGCAGAAGCGCGGTTTCAGCCGGGCGCTGGAAGCCGTCGCCAAAAGCCTTCGTGAAGATAATGGCGCAGGTCCCGGCGATATTCTTGCTGAAATCGAATATCTCAGCGTCTCGCTTTCCGATGCCGTCGTGGCCGAAACCGAACTGGAAGCCGCCCTGCGTTCCGGCGCCAATCTTCTGACCATCGCAGAACAGAACGTGTCGGGCGCCCGCGCCGTGATGATGCGCGACCGGATGACCGGCCTTCCCAACCATGCCGCCTTTACCGAACGGCTGGAAGCGCTTTATGCCGATGAAAACGATAGCCGCGATACAGCGCTCTTCCTCGTCGCCGTCAGCGATATTTCCGAGATTGCCGATACCTACGGGGAGGCTGCGGCCACCCGGATCGTCAAGAAGGCGGCTGCGATCTTCCGCAAAACGATCAAGAAGGACGATTTTCTTGCCCGCATCGGCAAGGCGGAATTCGCCTTCCTGTTCCGCCATGTCGGTCGCGACGCGATCAAGCCGATAGCAACCCGCCTGACGGCCTCGATCAACGATAACCTCATCGTCGCGACTTCCGAGGGCGCCCCCGCCATCCGGCTTTCAATGGGGGCTGCCATTGCGACCGAAGCGTTTTCACCGCAGCAGTTGCGCCAGCAGGCCGTGCTCGCGGCCGAGGCATCACGGGCCAATCCACGCACGAATGTCATCATTCACGGCGATACGGGGCGACCGGGCGCCTGAAAATTGCACGGCCGTGGATCACCCCTCATGTCGCGTTGTGCGGTAACCTCCATGGCTGCCGGACAGCACCGATAAAGCCTTGTCAGGCTGCGTGGCGGGCGGCCTTCTCCGATCTGACGTCAGGCGTGTGCGGTTCGCCGACAATGCGGAAGCGGAGCATCAATCCTTCCAGTGCATTCGCTTGGCTGGCCAATTGCTGGATCGAGGCCGAGCTTTCCTCAACCATCGCTGCGTTCTGCTGGGTGCCTCGATCGATTTCGGAAATCGTGCCCTCGATCTCAGCCAGACCGCTGGCCTGCTGCCGGGCGCCTGCGACAATCTTGTCGATCTCGCGGCTGATCTCGGTCACTTCGCTGGCGATGACGCGCAGTGCTTCGCCGGCCTGCCCGACCAGGGCGACGCCGGTAGAAACCTGCTGTCCAGACGCCGTGATCAGCGTCTTGATATCTTTCGCCGCGCTGGCCGAACGTTGTGCAAGCTCCCGCACCTCCTGGGCAACCACGGCGAACCCCTTGCCCGCTTCACCGGCGCGTGCTGCCTCGACACCGGCATTCAAGGCCAGAAGGTTGGTCTGAAAGGCAATTTCGTCGATCACGCCAATGATCTGGCCGATCTCGCGCGAAGAGGCTTCAATACGGCTCATCGCATCAACTGCATCCGTGACAATGACGCCGGAGCGCTCGGCACCGCCGCGCGCCTGCTCGACCATA
Organism: Aliirhizobium wenxiniae; assembly: GCF_019511445.1. Lineage (GTDB taxonomy): Bacteria > Pseudomonadota > Alphaproteobacteria > Rhizobiales > Rhizobiaceae > Neorhizobium > Neorhizobium wenxiniae_A. The sequence goes on along the minus strand of NZ_JAEUAN010000005.1, from coordinate 124,181 downwards.
CGCCCGACCGCATCGGCCACCTGCGCAGTCTGCTTTACGGTGCCGGTCAATATGCCGAGAGCGCTTGCGGTTTGCGTTACGGAAACAGCCTGACGTTCGGTCCGGGTCGAGAGATCATGCGTGGCGCTGTTTATTTCGGCCGTGCCACCGTGAATGGTCTGAACAACATGGCCGACCTGAGAAAGCACGGCATCAAGGTTTTCAACCGAGGCATTGAAAGATCCCCTGAGCGTGTCGAGCGCACCGTGAAACGGCTGGGTGATGCGGTAGGCAATGTTGCCGGACGACAGCTGTTGAAGCCCCTCCCCCAAACGATCCACCGCATTGCGTACAGCTTGCGCTTCGATCGCCTTTTCGTCTTCGTGCCTTAACCGCTCATCCGCGGCCAAGCGATCGGAGGCACTCGCCCGTTCGGACATTTCGATTGCGCTGCGCTCGGCCTTGTTGGCAGCGAGTAGAGCCGCATCCGATGCTTCAAAGGCATTGACGACAGCCCGCGTGAGTGCTGCCAGAACGCAGGTCTGAACGACGAGAATGACCGCATGCAGGCCGACCCGCAGCAAATCCGTCTCGCCAGGAAAAGCAGCAAGCGGCATGATCAGAAAGAGCAGCAGATGATGGGCCGCCACCAGCGCCGCGTAACCGGCAATTGCGCGCCAGTCGATCCAGGCGGCGCAGATTGCCAGAGATGCGAAGAAATACATGTGCAGATCGATCTGCAACGGCGAACCGGAGAAATCATAAACCAGGATCGCAACAGTTGCCGCCTGGGCCATGGATGTTACGATTCTCGTCGTTTCTCCCGTGCGCTCCCGCCACCAGAGTGCGGTAGCCGATGCGACGATGAGAAGACCGGCCGCAACGGAGAGAACACCAAACTCACCTGTATAAAACAGATTGCGGACAAGGATAAAAATCAGATTGACCCAAAGCAGGCCGACAATTCCGATCGAGGCGGTGCTGCGAAGTTGTGCAAGCGAGTTCATTCCTCATTCCCTTTGAGACAGCCGAGGGCCAATTGATGATTGAGTACGAGCAATGCGCCCGCTCTCATGAGCTTTGTCGGGAAATCTCGCTCCTCAGAATAACCGACCGTCATCCAGTCATAGCGTCCGGTTGCCACGAACGAGCCACCCGCACGACCTATCACTGAGATCCCGTAGCCGGTTTTTTGTGTGGGATCTGTCAGGACCAGGACAAAATGCCCGGAAGGTGCTGCCCAAACGGCGAGAACGAGCGCCAGATAGATGACGAAATTCAAACCTATGATGGTGCGACTTATCTTCATGCCATTCCCCAGCACCAAGTGGCTAACCGTTCGGCATGCATCGTCTGCCGCTTTGCAGCAGGCTTGCGAAGGAGAGCCACATTCCCGATAGCACCCTACGCAAACACAACTAATGCGCGATAAATTGCAATTGCCAGTTTATCAGCGCGATTTCCCGGGCCCGACACCACCCGTAGCAAGCCAGCCGTCTTGCGTTGACAGCGTGTTTCGGCCAAAACCGCCGCCATGATCACGATCACAGACCTTTCCGCCCGCATTGCCGGACGCCTTCTCATCGACCATGCCAGCGTGACGCTTCCGGCGGGCACGAAGGCGGGCCTTGTCGGCCGCAACGGCGCCGGAAAATCGACGCTGTTTCGCGTCATCACCGGCGATCTTGCATCTGAAAGCGGTTCGGTCTCCATCCCGAAGAATGCTCGGATCGGCCAGGTGGCTCAGGAAGCGCCGGGCACGGAAGAATCGCTGATCTCCATCGTCATGGCCGCCGACAAGGAGCGTACAGCGCTTCTGGCTGAGGCCGAGACGGCGACCGATCCCAACCGTATTGCCGAAATCCAGATGCGGCTGGTCGATATCGACGCCCATTCGGCGGAAGCGCGTGCGGCGAGCATTCTTGCCGGTCTCGGCTTCAATGCCGAGGCGCAGCTTCGCCCCGCCTCGTCGTTTTCCGGCGGCTGGCGGATGCGCGTGGCGCTGGCGGCGGTGCTGTTTGCCGAACCGGACCTGCTTCTGCTCGACGAGCCGACCAACTATCTCGATCTCGAAGGCACGATGTGGCTTGAGGACTATGTGCGGCGGTATCCGCACACGGTCATCGTCATCTCCCACGATCGCGACATGCTGAACAATGCGGTCAATTCGATCGTGCATCTCGACCAGCAGAAGCTGACATTCTATCGCGGCGGTTACGACCAGTTCGAACGACAAAAGGCCGAAGCCGACGAATTGCAGATGAAGGCGAAGGCGAAAAGCGACGCCGCCAGAAAGCATATCCAAAGCTATATCGACCGTTTTCGCTACAAGGCCTCCAAAGCTCGCCAGGCGCAGAGCCGCATCAAGGCGCTGGAGCGCATGGGCACGGTTTCCGCCGTGGTTGAGGATCATGTGCAGCCGATCACCTTCCCGGCTCCCGAAAAGCAGCCCGCGTCTCCGATCGTTGCCATTTCCAAGGGTGGCGTCGGTTACGAACCGGGCAAACCGATCCTGAAGAACATTTCGCTCAGGATCGACAATGACGACCGCATCGCCCTGCTCGGCTCGAACGGCAACGGCAAGTCGACTTTCGCCAAGCTGATTTCCGGCCGCCTTGGTCTCGATGGCGGCGAGATGAAACTCGCTCCTTCGCTGTCGATCGGCTTTTTCGCCCAGCACCAGCTGGACGATCTGATCCCGAACGAATCCCCTGTCGATCATGTGCGCCGGCTGATGCCGGATGCGCCGGAAGCCAAGGTGCGCGCGCGCGTGGCGCAGATGGGGCTTGCGACGGAAAAGATGGCAACCGCAGCCAAGGATCTCTCCGGTGGCGAAAAGGCGCGTCTGCTGATGGGCCTTGCCGCCTTCCACGCGCCGAACCTGCTTATCCTCGACGAACCGACCAACCATCTCGACATCGACAGCCGCCGGGCGCTGATCGAGGCGCTCAACGATTACGACGGCGCCGTCATCCTGATTTCCCACGATCGCCATCTGATCGAGGCAACTGTCGACCGGCTGTGGCTGGTCAACGATGGTACGGTCAAGGCATTCGAAGGCGATCTTGAGGAATATCGCGACCTGATCGTCGCTTCGAACCGCAAGAAGGACGACAAGCCGCAGGTGGCAGCCGACGAGCAGGTCAACAAGGCCGACCAGCGCAAGGCGAATGCCGAAAAGCGCGCCTCGCTTGCGCCGTTGAAGAAAAAGATCAACGAAATCGAATCCTTGACGGGCAAGCTTGAGACGCTGATTCAGGCGCTTGATAAAGAACTTGCAGACCCCGCCCTTTACGAAAAGGCGCCAGCCAAGGCGGCCCAAAAGGCCAAGGAACGAGGCGAAGCCGCCGCAAAGCTTTCGGCCGCCGAAGAGGAATGGCTGATGCTGTCTTCGGAATATGAAGAGGCGATGGCGGGGTAACCTGAGCCCCTTCCGTCATCCTCGGGCTTGTCCCGAGGATCTATCCACGTTGCAGCCAGCCTAAATGGCAGCAGATGCTCGGGACAAGCCCGAGCATGACGGCGTCGTGGTTTTGCCGCCAGAACGGTTGCCACCGCCCTCCCCGATGCATAGGTAAAGGCTTCCCGAGTGCACGAGGAGGCCATGATGAACCTGTTTCTCGAAACAGACGACGACCAGAACACGATCGCTTTCGTTACCGAGCAGAACAGCAAGTCGGACCGCCAATTCAGGACACCGGAGTTCGAAAAAGACCGCGACTCGCTGAAAGCGATGATCGAGCGCGAGGACCGGCTGATCGTGCCGGTGCGGCGCGGCAAGTGGCTGTTCGATTTCCATCGCTCGAAGGACAATCCGCTCGGCATCTGGCGCCGGTTGCCGGCATATGTTGAGCCGCGGCACGATGCGGCCTGGGAAACGGTCTTCGATTTCGATGCCTTCTGTCTGAACGAGGGCAAGCGCTGGATCTATTCCGGCGCGATCACCTCCCCTTACGAACCGACGCGGGTACTGTTGATCCTGTCGGATGGCGGTTCGGATCAGTTACGGCTTCTGGAATTCGACACGGAGACGAAGACGATCGTCGAAGGCGGTTTTGACACGCCGACGGCACGCGCCCATGCGGCATGGCTGAGCCCGGACGAAATCGCCTATTTCGGCTCGGTCGACGAGTTTTCGGCCACCCGCTCCGGCTGGCCAAGGGTTGGCCGCATTCTCAAGCGCGGCATCGATCCCAAGGATGCGCCGATCCTCTTTGAAGCGGGACAGGACGACGTCTATGGCGCAGCCAGCTTCCTCGATCCGCTCTTCTGGGGCGGCAAGCCGGATGAGCGCAAGATCGAGTTCTTCACGGTGGGCCACGAGATCGGCAAGGCGAGCACCCATATCCGCAATGCAAGTGGCGAGATAAAACGCTTGGATCTGCCCGTCGAAAGCGACAGCGATTTCAATCACACCCATGCGATCTGGCGGGCGAAGACCAACGAGCGGTATCCAACCGGAACGCTCATCCTGCAGGATTTTCATCCTTTCGGGGCAGAGCCGCTGACGAACCCGCGCGTGCTGTTTTCGCCGAAGGACGGGCAGTCGGTTTCACAGTTCACCTTACTCAAGACCTGGGCCGTGTTCATCGTCATCGATCGCATGGTGCCGAAATTCTATCTGGTCGACCTGACCAAGCCCGACCCGAAACCGGAAGAGCTTCCCCTGCCGGAAGAGCTGCAGACGGTCGGCTTCCGGATGTTCGATGCCGACCTGACACTCGGCGAAGAAATCCTCACCGTCATCGGCCAGGGCTTTCTTCTGCCCTCCAGCAGCTTCCGTCTCGACCTGACGGACCACGATGCCGAACGCGAGCTCGTGCCCACCGGAACCTCGCCCGCCTATTTCGATGAGGAAGGCATGACTTCTGAACTGCTCGAGGCAATCTCGGAAGATGGGATCAGAGTGCCCTACCACATCACCCTGCCCCGCAATTGGACCAAGGGCGAGTTACCTGTCCTGATGTATGGCTATGGCGGTTTCGGCGTCTCGCTGTCGCCCGTCTATTCCGGCGCCTATGGCATGCTGCTCGAACAGGGCGGCGCGTTCGTGCAGGCCTATATCCGCGGCGGCGGAGAGCTTGGGCCGGACTGGCATACTGTCGCCAAGGGCAAGGGTCGCCACAAGGCGTTCGAGGATTTCGTTGCCGTCGCCCGCGATCTCGTCAAGCGCGGCTACAGCAAGCCATCCCGCATCGCCTGCAACGGCGGCAGCAATGGCGGACTTCTGACCGCCGTCATGGCGACACGGTACCCGGATGATTTCGGCGCGGTCTGGACCTCGGTGCCGGTGATCGACATGTCCCGTTTCCACGTTTTCCCGGCAGGCCGGGCGTGGATGGACGAGTACGGTAATCCGGACGTGCCCGAAGAGCTGAACCAGATGCTGCCCTATTCGCCGCTGCACCAGGTGAAGCCGAAAGGCGAGATTACCTACCCACCGATCTACATCGAAAGCTCGACCAATGACGACCGGGTGCATCCGTCCCATGCCCGGCGTTTTGCCAAACGGCTGATCGATGCGGGGCATGAGCCTTTCTTCCGGGAATACGGATCGGGCGGCCATGGCGGCGCCGGCGACACGACCGAAATGGCCGAGCGCCGCGCGATGGGCTACAGTTTTCTGCGCCAGACGATCATGAGAGATTGAGGGAAGGACAGGCGTCTCGCTCTCCAGAAGCCCTATTTTCCAGCAGTTGTCGGCCTTGCGGAGATACACTATTTTGAAGGTGTATTTCTGCGAGGTGCTGCCATGGCGCTGTTTCTGACTGACGAAGAACTCGACACGCTTGCCGAAAAGGCGAAAAAGGTGCTGAACGCACCGACGAAAGAGGATGCCGTGCGCCAGGCGCTGGAGCGCGTGGTGGCGGATACGGATACGCCTACGACAGATACTGAGGAAAAAACGCTGGCCGAGAAGGTGAAAGCGATTCAGGATGAAGTCAGGCGACTTGGGACACCCAATCCGAATTTCGATCAAAAAGCCTTTCTTGATGAGATGTGGGAGATCTGATGTTCATCGAGACTTCCGCTCTCGTGGAAATTCTTATCGATGGGCCGAAGTCCCGAGAACTGCTTGAACAGATCGATCTGGACTCCTCCGCCCGTTCAACAGGGCCAACAGTGATCTACGAGGCTACCGTCGTGCTCGCCGGAAAGCAGAATCTGGCTGTTAAAGAGGCCGAGCGGTTGGTTCGTTCTTTGCTTGCGGCGATGAAGGTTTCAATCGCCAACGTCGATGACCACACCGCCTCCATCGCGCTCGACGCTTTCGCCCGCTACGGCAAGGGACGGCATCCGGCAAAACTCAATTTCGGTGATTGTTTTTCTTATGCGGGTGCCCGTTCGGCAAATGTGCCGCTTCTTTATGTCGGCTCGGACTTCTCTCAAACCGATCTTGCCTAGGTAACCAGTGTACTGGCGTCGACAAAGCCGGAAATAACCACCCATTAACCATGTTCGACGAAAGATCGCGCGTAATCGATTCACGCGTCATTTTTCATCGAGAACTCCTTCATGCCGGTCCGTGCCGTCTGTGCCGCTGCTGTTGTCATCAGCCTTCTTTCCTCCTGCGCGGGCAAGCCACCGTCTGAAGGCGGATCACTCAGATCGGCCTTTGCCGCCGGCGACGCCGCCGGCTCGCTCAGGCCAAAGGACGATGCCAGGTCGCCGGTCGCACTGACGCCCGCCGCCTGGGGCCGGCTCAACAAGATGGGCGGCCTTGCCGGGCGCGAACTGACGGTCAGCTCGATCTCAGACATAAAATTGCGCGACAAGGAAGTCGTGCTCACTTTCGACGATGGCCCTATGCCGAAAAAGACCGAGCGCATCCTTGCCACGCTCGACCAGTTCGGCGTGAAGGCCTCGTTCATGATGGTCGGCCAGATGGCCAAGGCGCATCCGGACATCGCCCGCGAAGTCGTGGCCGAGGGGCATACGATCGGCAGCCATACCTATCGCCACCCGAATCTCGCCCACCTGTCATTCGACGAAGCCGTGGCCGAGATCGAGAAGGGTCGCAGAGCTGTCGAGGCGGCAACCGGCGTAGATGCAGACTTCTTCCGCTTCCCCTATCTCTCCGATTCGAGGAAGCTGCGGCACTGGATGGGCCGCCACCGAATGGTTGTTATGGACGTTCAGGTCGATTCGAAGGATTATTTCAGCGATACGCCGGCCGCCGTTGCGACGCGGACGATGGAGGCGCTGCGCGCCCATCGCAAGGGCATTATCCTGATGCACGACATCCATCCGCGCACCGCCTCCATGCTGCCAGCACTGCTGACCCAGCTCAGGGCGGAAGGTTACAAGGTGGTGCAGCTGAAATACGGCAAGCCGTCGTCGGACATGCTGGTCGCTTCGACCATAAGGCCGCTATTTGCGGCCAACTGAATAAACAAAGAGACAGAAGGCCGATCAGGCCTTCTTCACCCAACGGCCTTCGGGCGATTGCTGCCAGTAGGTCAGCGCATGCCCCTCGCCTTTCAGCCGTTTCCATTCGGCGCGGGCACTTTCTAGCTGTTGCTGGTCATAGCCATCGAACATGAAGACGACGCGCTCGTAAGGGTCGAGCGCTGGCGGGGCGGCACCATCCACCATGAAGCGGACGGTCGCACTGTTGGCGTTTTCGCTTTCCGTCGTCAGCAGCACGGGCTGTACTTCCGCCATAGGTACGGCATCCGTTCCATGCGGCAGAAAACTCTCGTCGCGAAAGGTCCACAGATGCGCGTCGAGCATATCCCGACGCGCTTCGTCGTTGGTCTGGACAACCACTTTCCAGCCGCGTTCGACGCTCTTTTCGAGGAGCGCCGGCAGCGCATCCTCGAGCTTCGATTCGGTCAGGTGGTAGAAGAGAACTTCGGTCATCAGCCCTCGTAATTCGCCCGGACGAGTTCGTCCAGAAGGCGAACGCCATAACCCGACGCCCAGGACGTGTTGATCTCGGTCTGCGGCGCGCTCATTGCGGTCGCCGCGATATCGAGATGTGCCCAGGGTGTATCGCCAACATAACGCTTGAGGAATTGCGCGGCCGTGATCGAACCGGCCGGACGGCCGCCGCTGTTCTTCATATCGGCAAAGCGGCTATCTATGATCTTGTCGTATTCCTTGGCGAGCGGCATGCGCCACAGCTTTTCCGAAGTCACTTCGCCTGCCGCGGTCAACTGGCCGGCGAGCGTGTCGTCATTGGAAAACAGGCCGGCATGGGCGTTGCCGAGCGCGACAACGATCGCGCCTGTCAGGGTCGCAAGATTGACCATGAAGCGCGGCTTGAAGCGCTCCTTGGTATAAAACAGCGCGTCGGCCAGAACGAGACGGCCTTCGGCATCGGTGTTGATGATCTCGATAGTCTGGCCGGACATGGAGGTAACGATGTCGCCGGGGCGCTGGGCGTTGCCATCCGGCATGTTTTCCACAAGGCCGAGAATGCCGACGGCGTTGACCTTCGCCTTGCGGGCGGCAAGCGTATGCATGAGGCCGATGACCGCGGCGGCACCGCCCATATCACCCTTCATGTCCTCCATGCCGGCACCCGGCTTGATGGAGATACCGCCCGTATCGAAGACGACGCCCTTGCCGACAAAGGCAACCGGCTTGTCCTTCGCCTTACCACCGTTCCAGTGCATGACGGCCAGACGCGGCGGACGCACCGAACCCTGTGCCACACCAAGCAACGCGCCCATGCCGAGCTTTTTCATTTCCTTTTCGGTGAGGACTTCGACCTCGACGCCAAGCGCCGTCAGTTCCCTGGCCTTCTCGGCAAATTCGACGGGGCCGAGCACATTCGGCGGCAGGTTGACGAGATCGCGCGCCAGGATGACGCCACCGGCAATCGCCTCGGATACAGCGAATGCCTTCTTTGCGGCGGCATGGCCGGCCATGACGATCTTCACGTCAACGGAAACGGGCTTGTCGTCGTCTTTCTTCGCCGTCTTGTAACTATCGAACGAATAGGAGCGAAGCAGCATGCCGAGAGCAAAATCAGCAGCCTGAGCTGCGGTCACTTCGAGGCCCGGCACATCAAGAAAGACGACGGCCTTCTTGGCAGTCTTGAGGTTTGCGGCCGCAACGCCGCCTGCCCGCAGCCAGTCATAGGCAGTCAACTCATCCGCCTTGCCAAGGCCGATAACTGTCAGTCGATCCGCTTCGGAACCATGCGGAGCGATGACGTCCAGCACAGTCATCGCCTTGCCGGAAAACTTAGCAATCTCAGCTGCTCGCGTCCCCACGCCCTGCGGGTCTGCTTCCGACGAACCGGAAGCCGGTTGATCGCCGAAAAGCTTGAACTGGATGGCTGCCGAAGCGGCCAAGGATGAGGATTTGGCAAAAGAGATATTAAGCTGGACGGACATTGGCACTCCACGTCTTTTATTCAAAACATGGCCCGATCTTCACCCTTTCGACCACGAAGGCAAGCCCGCAGGAAGAAAGGTGCTATGACCTGTGCGCGAATGTCAGCGGTTTTGAAATGTCACAACAAAAAATAAAAGTCGGCTAGCCAACATTTTTGTGACGTGGCATCTGTCGCAAAGACCTCATCGATCACATAGATAGGCTCGGCGTCATCGAAGGGATGGCGCGGCAGCAACAATGTCGGACGGGAATGAAGCTTCTCGAAACTTACATATTGCGCCGGATATTCCAGATGTTCCTGGTGGCACTCATTCCGGTGCTGACCATCATCTGGACCATCCAGGTGCTCGGGCGTATCAATCTGGTCACGGACACGGGCCAGTCGATGGGCTCGTTCATGCTGCTCGCAAGCTACATTCTGCCGACCATCCTGCCGGTCGTCATGCCGTTCGCTTTCGTTATCGGCATCACCCAGACGCTGACCGCGATGAACAACGATTCGGAGTTGCCGGTCATCGATGCCGCTGGTGCCAGCCGCAGCATCATCTATAAGCCGGTCATCGGGCTGGCTGTCGCGCTCAGCATCGTATCCTTCTCGGTAACGAACTTCCTCGAGCCGGCATCACGGATGGGCGTGCGCACGATGATTGCCGCTGCCTATGCCGACCTGCTTTCTTCGGTCATCGAGGAAAAGACGTTCCGCAGCATCGAAGACGGTCTCTATGTGCAGATTTCCGAGCGGCATTCGGGCCGCCTGCTGAAGGGACTGTTCGTCGTCGATTATCGCGACCCGAATTTCGATCTCATCTATTATGCGAAGGAAGGCTCGGTCGATCCGGGCGGCACGTCGCTGACGATGCGCGATGGCGAGGTCCACCGCAAATCGCCGGATGGCCGCATCTCTATCGTCCGCTTCGATTCCTATGCCTTCGATCTCTCGGCCATGACAAAGTCGGACGGCGAGGCTTTGCCCATGTCGTCGGGCGACCGTGGCCTCGGATTCCTGCTCAATCCCGACCCGAATGATCCGGCCTATCAGCGATCCCCGAGCAAGTTTTACTCGGAACTCCATCGCAGGCTTTCCGACTGGCTTTACCCAATTGCCTTTGCCCTTGTATCGCTGGTCGTCGCAGGCAGCAGCCGTTCGCATCGCCAGGCGCGCGTTCATCCGATGATCTATGCGCTGATCGTCGCCTTCGGCTTGCGCTGGCTCGGCTTTTCGGCGACGAACCTGGTGGAGCGCAGCCCGTCTTACATGCCGCTCGTTTATGCGATCCCGCTCGTCACGATTGCTGTTTCTTCCTATATGCTGGCAACCAACCGGCAGCTCTACATGCCGCGCACCATCACCCGTAACATCGGGCGCATGAACAGCATGCTGATGCGTCGCCTGAAGATAACATCCAATTCCGGTGGAGGTGCATCATGATCTTCTCCACGCTCGGCCGGTATTTCTTCCAGCGCTATATCGTCACCGCCTTCTGGTTCCTTCTGGGGGTGAGCGCGATCATCATGCTCGCCGATTTCAGCGAGACGACGCGCAAGCTTTCGGGCCTTGCCGAATACAGCGTTCTCGGCGCCCTGGGCATCACGCTCATGCGCCTGCCGCTCATCCTGCAGCAGACGATCCCGACACTCAGCCTGTTCATCGGCATGACGGTGCTGATCGCGCTGAACCGCCGTTACGAACTGGTCGTCACGCGAGCAGCCGGCATTTCCGTCTGGCAGTTCATCTTCCCGTTCATTGTCGGCTCCTTCCTGCTTGGCCTGTTCACGATCCTGGTCATCAATCCGGTCGGCGCATGGGGCCAGCGCGAATCAGTTTCCGTCGAGGCCAACTGGCGGCAGGCGAGCAATCGCGCCAAAGCCAGCAAGTTCGTGCCATGGATTCGCCAGATCAGCGGCGATGAGGACGTCATCATCGGCGCCAAGAGCTACAAGGATCAGGGTGCAGAACTGATCGACGTGGTGGTTTTCCACTTCGACAAGGGTGGCGCGGTGACCATGCGACAGGATGCGCGCACAGCAAAACTCGAAAATGGTTACTGGCTTCTTACCGACGTCCTGGAGAATCGCCCCGGAGAGATTCCCGCGCGCAAGCCCACGGAACAGGTGCGTACCAACCTGAAACAGGAATATCTTCAGGAAAGCCTGGAGCAGCCTGAAAACGTTGCATTCCTTGATCTTTCCCGAAAGATCGAGATCAGCCGGTCATTCGGCATCTCAACCAAAGCGCTGGAAACCCAATTCCACTCGCTTCTGTCGCTCCCCATCCTGCTTGTGGCCATGACTCTCATTGCTGCAACAGTTTCGTTAAAATTCAGTCGCTTCGCCCAGTCCCGCTCGATGATTCTGGGTGGAATAGTTTCCGGCTTCGTGCTTTATGTCGTCAGCGTGCTTGTAAAAGCGTTCGGAAGCAGCGGAGCGATTCCTCCGTTCGTGGCGGTCTGGATACCAGTCGTCGTTGCAACGGCAGTGGGGGCTACGATCTTGCTTCATCAGGAGGACGGCTAGTGGCGGTCAGTAACCGCAGAAATATAAGACGGCTTGCCGCCGCTCTGCTGACAGGTGTGTCTGCGTTCGTATGTGGTGTCACGGCGGATGTCGTGCATGCACAAGGACTCGTGCCTGTCCAATCGGACGACGCGAAGATGCTTCTGCGCGCCAATGAGCTCACCTATAATCAGGATGCTCAGCGCGTGACCGCCCGTGGCGGTGTGCAGATTTATTACAATCGTTACCGCATGGTCGCCCAGCGGGTCGAATATGACCAGAAGTCTGGACGCGTCATGGCGTCCGGCAATATCGAACTCATCGAGCCGGGCGGTACGCGCGTCTATGCCGAAGAACTGGATGTCACCGACGATTTCGGTCAGGGATTCCTGAATTCGCTGCGCGTCGAGACGACCGACAATACCCGCCTTGCCGCCGAAAGCGCCGAGCGTCAGACCGGCGACGTGATGGTGCTCAACAACACCGTCTACACAGCCTGCCTGCCCTGCGCGGCAACGCCTGGCAAGGCGCCTCTGTGGCAGGTCAAGGCTCAGCGCGTCGTTCGCAACGGCCAGACGCATACGATCCGCCTGGAGAACGCTCAGTTCGAGCTGTTCGGCATGTCGCTTGGCCGGCTGCCCTTCCCGATCACCGTTCCCGACGAAACCGTCGAACGCAAGTCGGGCTTGCTGTTCCCGCGCTTCAGCGCAGATGACAATCTCGGTTTCGGGATAAGCGTCCCGTATTACCATGTCTTCTCGCCGAGCATGGATGCGACGCTCACGCCGACCTATTACAGCAACCAGGGTCTGCTCGTCGAAGGCGAAATCCGCAACAAGTTCGAGACCGGCGAGCACACGTTCCGCTTCGCCGGCATCAACCAGCAAAATTCGGATTCGTTCGAAGCAGGAACTGCCGACCGAGAAGACGACACTCGCTTCATGGCTGCGTCCAAGGGCGAGTTCCACATCAATCCACGCTGGACCTTCGGCTGGGATGTGATGGTGCAGAGCGACAACAATTTCTCGCGCACCTACAATCTTGAGGACTTCGACAAGGAGACGTTCACGAACGACGTCTACCTGACCGGTCTTGGCACGCGGAACTATTTCGATCTGCATGGCTACTATTTCGACGAGCAGGACGATGCGGAAACCAGTTTCCTGGAACGCCAGCAGGCGATCGTCTATCCGGTTCTCGACTATAGCTGGTATGCACCGGAGCCCGTTTTCGGCGGACAGCTGTCGATCAATGCCAACCTGACGAACCTGTCCCGCCGGGCAGATGACAACTATCTCGTTGGCGCAGACAGCTACCGTTTCCCGGGGCTTGAAGGCAGCTATACCCGTTTCACCACCGAAGCGGAATGGAAGCGCACCTTCACCACCGAACAGGGACTGCAGTTGACGCCGTTGCTGGCATTGCGTGGCGACGGCTTGCGCAGCACCTCGTCCAGCGCTGGCGGCCCTTATGACGGCTCTCTGGAAAATGATCCGAGCGGACGTTACATGGCGACAGCGGGTCTCGAAGCCCGTTATCCGTTCCTGATTACGGCCGGCAGCAGCAGCCATATCATCGAACCGATCGCGCAGCTCTATGTGCGGCCGGACGAGCAGATGGCCGGTGGCCTGCCGAACGAAGATGCGCAAAGCTTCGTCTTCGATGCGACCAGCCTGTTCGAGCGTGACAAGTTCTCCGGTTATGACCGGATCGAAGGCGGCACGCGCGCCAATGTCGGCATCCGTTATTCGGGTTCGTTCGATAACGGCGTCGGACTGCGCGGTATTTTCGGCCAGTCCTATCAGATTGCTGGCGAAAACTCCTTCGCAAGTGCCGATCTCGTCAACGCGGGTGCCAATTCCGGCCTCGAAAACGACGTGTCGGACTTCGTCGCGATGGCAGCGATCGACCTGCCGCAGGGCTTCAGCCTGTCGACGAACACGCGGTTCGACAAGGATACATTCGATGTCCGTCGCACCGATGTGGGCTTCGACTATAAGACGCCTCGCGTGACCGGAAAGCTGGTCTACACCAAGGTCGAGGCTCAGCCGGATTACGGTTCGACGACGTCGACCAATATCCTGGAAAAGTCGATGAGCTTCAGGATCAACGAGAACTGGTCGATCGCCGGCAAGGCGACGTGGGATCTCGACGAAAACGAAGTTACGCGTCGCGGTCTCGGCTTCAGCTATGCGGACGAGTGCACGATCTTCACGATCGCCTATACCGAGAAGACCGACTCGAGCAAGGCGAACGACTGGAGCGTTGGTGCACGCCTGAGCTTCAGGACGCTTGGCGACGTCAATATCGGCTCGACAAGCGATTACGACGAGCAGCAGACTTTCCGTTATTGATCGCGCAGAATTGACGGCGTCCCCGTGGCGCCGTCATGGTTTTGCCGCAACGATTGCGCATTCGGGCACGCTTATAGTAAAAGGCGGCCCGTAAGTCGCATGACTAGTCCGAGCGCAAGAGGAGTGGACTGATGTTTGGAGTGATCGGAACGCGCAGGCTGGCAATCGCCATGACTGCACTGGCGGCTTCGCTCGTCATCGATCCCATCGTGGCCGCGGCCCAGAGCAGCGGCGTGGCCGCCGTGGTCAACCGCACGCCAATCACCACCGCCGACGTCGCGCGTCGCGCGGCTTTTCTTCGCCTGCAGCGCCAGAAGGCCGATAGCAATACGGCCCGCGAGCAGCTGATCGACGAAATGCTGAAGCGCCAGGAAATCGCCCGCGTAAAAATGTCGGTCAGCACCGATGATGTGGATGCGTCTTTCGCCCGCTTTGCTGCGAGCAACAAGATGACGCCCGCACAGATGGGCAAGGTGCTGGATCAGGCCGGCGTCACGTCGGAACATTTCAAGGCCTTCATCGCCGTGCAGATGAGCTGGCCGCGCCTGCTCAACGCCCGTTACGGTGGCGGCGGCAGCCGCATGTCGAGCCAGGAACTCGTCACCCGAATGAAGGAAAGCAAGGAAAAACCGGTCACGACCGAGTATTTCCTCAAGCAGATCATCTTCGTCGTGCCGGCTGCAAAACGTAATGCGATCCTCAACAAGCGCAAGGCGCAAGCCGAAGCCTCCCGCTCTAAGTTCCCGGGCTGCGATCAGGCCAAGGATTTCGCCGCGACGATGATGGACGTGTCGGTCCGTGATCTTGGTCGTGTGATGACGCCGAACCTACCGGATGACTGGAAGCCGCTAGTCGAAAACGCCAAGAACGGAACGACCGCCGCCAAGGTTACCGAGCGCGGCGTCGAGTTCCTTGCCATCTGCGACCAGCGCCAGGTTTCCGATGACGTTGCCGCAGAAGCCGTCTTCCGTGCCGAAGACCTCGGCAAGACGGAAAGCAGTGGCGAAAACCCCAACAACAAGAAATATCTCGACGAACTGCGCGAGAAGGCGCAGATCGACCGTCGCTGATCACAGCATTCCGGAGTATCCATGGCGACCGATCGCCCGCTTGCATTGACCCAGGGCGATCCCGCAGGGATCGGCCCGGATATCACCTTGGCTGCATGGGCGGCGCGGCGGGAAACCGGCCTGCCGCCTTTCCTTTTCATCGGTGATCCGGTTGTGCTCAAATCACGGGCGGCAATGCTCGGCCTTGATGTGCCGATTCGCGAGGCTTCGCCGGAAACGGCAGCGTCGGTCTTCGACAACGCAATCCCGGTACTTCCGATTTCCGCAGGCGTCGACGTCGCGGCAGGTGAACCGCATGTGGCAACCGCCCGCGGCACGATTTCGTCGATCGAGACGGCAGTCGACCTTTGCTTTTCGGGCCGGACTTCGGCCGTCGTCACCAACCCGATCGCGAAATCGGTTCTCTATCAGTCCGGTTTCAAGTTTCCCGGTCACACCGAATTCCTTGCCCACCTGGCTTCGAACGTAACGAAGCGGTCCTATCTGCCGGTGATGATGCTCGCCGGTCCGAAACTGCGCGCCATCCCGGTCACGATCCATATCCCGCTGAAGGATGTTCCGGCGGCGCTGACGGAGGATCTGATCGTCGATACGTGCCGTATCACCAACCAGGATCTCAAGAACCGTTTCGGCATAGAGCGGCCGCGCATCGCCGTGGCAGGTATCAACCCGCATGCGGGCGAAGACGGCGCGATCGGGCTTGAGGATCAGCAGGTCATCCATCCGGCGATCGTCAGGCTGCGCGAAGAAGGCCTGCATGTGTTCGGGCCGCTTCCGGCGGACACGATGTTCCATGATGAAGCGCGCTCCCGCTATGACGTGGCGATCTGCATGTATCACGATCAGGCGTTGATCCCGGCGAAGGCGCTGGGCTTCGACACATCTGTCAATGTCACGCTTGGACTTCCCTTCATCCGGACCTCACCCGATCATGGCACCGCTTTCGGCATCGCCGGCCAGGGTGTGGCGCGCGAGACGAGCCTCGTCGAAGCGCTGAAGCTTGCGGCACAACTCGCAACGAACATTGACGCGGCCACACCAGCATTCGGCGTGACCGTCTGATGGCGACACTCGACGGCCTCCCCCCGCTTCGCGATGTCATCCAGCGCCATGGCTTGGATGCGAAGAAGTCGCTCGGCCAGAATTTTCTCTTCGACCTCAACCTGACCCAGAAAATCGCCCGCTCTGCCGGTTCGCTCGAAGGTGTGACGGTGTTCGAAGTCGGCCCGGGTCCTGGCGGCCTGACGCGATCCATCCTTGCGCTCGGCGCCAAAAAAGTGATTGCCGTCGAACGCGATGCCCGCGCGCTGCCGGTGCTTGCGGAAGTATCCGACCACTATCCGGGCAAGCTCGAAGTCATCGAAGGCGATGCGCTGAAGACCGATTTCAAGACGCTTGCCGCGGAAAAGGCGGATGGTGGACCGGTCAGGATCATCGCCAACCTGCCCTATAATGTCGGCACGCAGCTGCTCCTCAATTGGCTGCTGCCGGAAGACGGACAATGGCCTCCCTTCTGGGAAAGCCTGACGCTGATGTTCCAGAAGGAAGTCGGCCTCAGGATCGTTGCGGACGAAGAAGACGATCACTACGGCCGTCTCGGGGTGATCTGCGGCTGGCGGACCGATGCGCATATGGTGTTCGACGTGCCGCCCCAGGCCTTCTCACCGCCGCCCAAGGTGACGTCGACCGTCGTGCACCTGACGCCGAAGACCAATCCCCTGCCCTGCGATGTGGCGAAGCTGGAGCGCATCACCCATGCCGCCTTCGGCCAGCGCCGCAAGATGCTGCGCCAGAGCCTCAAGCCTGTTGGCGGCGAAGCGCTGCTCAACAAGGTGGGCATCGATCCGCAACGCCGCGCCGAGACGCTTTCGGTCGAGGAATTCGTTGCCTTGGCCAACGCACTGCCGTAACCGGCCTAGATCGACCTGCCGGGAACATCCCGCAGCTTGGCCTGCCAGGCCTCCCGCTTGAACACCAGGCTGCGGTAGCTGACCGTTGCGACAAGCACGGCTGCGGACAGGAATTCCAGCGTCTCTTCGACAAGCGACAGGTGGCGCTGGGTCTTCAGATCCAGAATGACGGCCAGCGCAACCAATGATGCGCTTGCAGCCACGCCGAGCAGAAGCGGGTTGGACTTTATATCGCTCCACAGACGAAGCCCGAGATGGCGCCATCGATATGCCGCCCATCCCGCCGTCACCGAGATGAAAGCCACGATCAGATAGAACCAGCCGGACAACTGCCCGTCACGGATGAGGCGGAGGATGAGAATGAGAGCGTCATGCCCTCCGTCAAATTCGCCTCCCCCATACATTGCAGGCGGCGACAGCAGGCCCAACCGGGCGCCGAAGCTGATTTCGCTCAGAGCGAGAACGAGCGAGGCGGGGACCAGAAGCACTGTCACCACTGTCTCCAACCGACTGCACGTGTTCCTTCCGGCGATCAGGCAGTAGAGCGAGACGACGGCTGCAGCAAAGAAGAGTGCCGCACCGGCAGTCTCGATTAAACCGTCCTCGATGAATAGGACAGGGTAGAATAGGCCGACAACAAACAATATCAGCCCAAAAAATATCAGGACAACGGCGACATATAATGAAATTCTGAACACGCAGACCTCCCGGATCTACTAGGGCGTCACACAAGCTTCACACGACTGTCACAATTTTCGTGTCAAATTTTCGTGCATCGCCGATAAAGGGTCTACCTGATCAGGACACCCTGTTGCTGGATTGCTCAACACAGACTGACCTGTCGACCGTGTTCGAACAGTTCAGCCTGCGCTTTCCATGGGGAGTAACGTGGCAGCGAGCGGAATATTCCCACGATCGTGGCATGAGCATGGGCTACGTCGTCGGCAAAGGTCGGCTCTCATCAAGAGAGCCGACAGGATATCCTGATGTCAGGATGCCTTGCGTTCCCAGCTGACGAACGGATCGGGCATGTCTTTCCACAGTTCGGGCGCGAAGGCAGGCGCATCCACCAGGCAGGCATCCAGTTGCGCGCGAATGCTTCGCTCGTCCATCGGATCGGCGCCGATGAAGACGATTTCCTGCCGCCTATCGCCCCAGACGGGATCCAGATAGGGTTTCATCATGGCGGCAAATTCCGACGTCTGCGGCCAGCGTTCCTTCGGCACGGACGACCACCAAAGCCCGGCCCGGCCGGTGCGGACCAGAGCGCCCGCCTGGCTGATCTCGCCGACGAGATGCGGCCGCGTCGCCAGCCAGAAAAAGCCTTTGGCACGCACGACACCCGGCCATGGCCTGTCGATAAAATTCTGGAATTTGGCAGGATCGAACGGCATTCTTGCTCGATAGACGAAGGAGCGAATGCCATATTCCTCCGTCTCCGGCACATGATCCTTGAAGCCGTGCAGTTCCTTGAACCAGAGCGGGTGCTGTTCCGCCTTGTCGATATCGAAACGGCCGGTGCCCAGCACATCCTTTAGGTCCACCTTGCCGAAATCCGTCTCGATCAATTTGGCATCGGGATTGAGCGCCACGATGATTTTTCGCGCGGCATCACGTTCGTCCGGGGTCGCGGTGCCGATCTTGTTCAGCACGACCACATCGGCGAATTCGATCTGCTCGACCAGAAGATCGACGATGGTGCGGTTATCTCCCTCTCCCGCCGTCTCACCACGATCGGCAAGGAAATCGGCAGAGCCGTAGTCCTTCAGGAGGTTGGCGGCATCGACGACCGTCACCATGGTATCCAGTCTAGAGACATCCGATAGGCTCAAGCCGTTTTCATTGCGAAAATCGAAGGTTGCCGCTACCGGCAGCGGTTCCGCTATACCGGTCGATTCGATCAGCAGATAATCGAAACGCCCCTGCTCGGCGAGTGCGCGCACCTCCTTCAGGAGATCATCCCGCAGCGTGCAACAGATGCAGCCATTGGTCATCTCCACCAACTGTTCATCGGTACGTGACAGATTGGCGCCGCCATCGCGGACAAGGGCTGCGTCGATATTCACTTCGCTCATATCATTGACGATCAAGGCCACGCGCATTCCCTGCCGGTTTGCGAGGATGTGGTTGAGCATGGTGGTTTTTCCGGCCCCAAGGAAGCCGGAGAGCACGGTGACGGGGAGCTTGTTTTTCATTTCAAATGTCCGTTGCGCCTTAGGTTACGTTATACTATTACGTATCCATGTGATCGAGATGCTGTCAAGCCGTCGCGTTGGAAGCAACTCGTCATGCAAGTTCACTGGACAAGCTTCGGTACGTCTCCTATCAAGAGTGCGCTACGGTTCTGCATTCGCAGATGAAAAGGGAACGCGGTGAGGTCTTTTTGACTGAGCCCGCGACTGCCCTCGCAACTGTAAGCGGCGAGCCTTTCGTCACAGCCACTGGTCTTTTGACCGGGAAGGAGATGGAGGGCGCTCGAGCCGCGAGTCAGGAGACCTGCCGTCAGCTTAAGGCCTAACCAATACCGGACGAGGTGTTCCGGCGGGAGAATGATATGACGCAAGCGACCCTGTCGCCCGCCATTTTGATGCAGACTGCAATTGCGGTCGTGCGTCGTCCTGCCTTTCATCCCGGCAAAGCCATTTCCTTCGAAAGGACAGGACATGAAACTCGGCTTGATCGCCGCACTGTTTGCGGTCTCCACCGCGACGCTTCCCGCAACGGCATTCGCAGCCCCGACCAGCTATCCGCTGACGGTTGAGAATTGCGGACAGAAGGTGACCTTCGACAAGGCACCTGGCAAAATCGTCTCCATCGGCCAGGGCATGACCGAAGTGCTGTACTCGCTCGGCCTTGCCGAGAAGGTCGCCGGAACTGCCGTCTGGGTCGGCCCTGTCCTGACGCAATATGCTGAGGCCAATGCCAAGATCAAACGGCTCGCCGACAACGATCCGAGCTTCGAATCCATCGTCGGGCTTGAGCCGGATCTCGTAGCTGCAGAATTCGAATGGCATGTCGGGCCGATGGGCTCGGTTGCCAAGCGCGAACAGTTCTCCGATATCGGCGTCAACACCTATATCTCTCCGGCCGATTGCGTCGCCAAGACCAATCTTGAAGGCGGCGATGGGGTGCGCAAAGAACTGTTCACGATGGACCTGATCTATCGGGAGATCGCCGAACTGGCGCAGATCTTCGACATCCAGGACCGCGGGGCCAAGCTGATCGCCGACCTCAAGGCGCGTGAAGCTGCCGCCGTCGCCTCGATCAAGGGTGCAGAGGCGAAGAACCTGCCGATCGTCTTCTGGTTTTCCAGCAAGGAAGTGAAGGGCGAAGCCTATATCGCCGGCAAGAACAGCGCGCCCGCCTATATCCTCAAGACGCTCGGAGCCAAGAACGTGGTGACGACCGAAGAGGAATGGCCGATGATCGGCTGGGAAACCATCGTTCAAGCCGATCCAGCCGTGATCGTCATCGCTACGATGGATCGCCGCCGTTACGCTGCCGATGATCCGGCGGTAAAGGTCTCCTTCCTCGAAAGCGATCCCGTCGTCAGCCAGCTCGATGCGGTGAAGAACAAGCGCTTTGTGATGATGGATGCGCAGGCGATGAACCCGACGATCCGCACGATCGACGGCATCGAGACGCTCGCCAAGGGCATCCAGTCCTTCGGACTTGCGAACTAGGCCATGCCGCCTGCACCGCCCGCCATATGGCCGGGCGGTGTTTCCGGCACCTCATCCGTCATCCGAAAGGACTGGACATGAAATACGGCCTGATCGCCGCTCTTGTTGCGCTTCCCCTCACCGCCCTCACCTCCACGGCATTCGCCGCCCCGACCGCCTACCCGCTGACGATCGAGAATTGCGGTTCGAATGTCGTCATAGACAAGGCTCCGCAGAAAGCCGTCGGCCTCGGCCAGAACAGTACCGAAATCCTGCTGATGCTCGGCCTTGCCGACCGCATGGCCGGTAGCGCCATCTGGGTCTCGCCGGTTCTGCCGGAGCTTGCCGCCGACAATCAGAAGGTTCACCGAATCGCCAACAGCACGCCGAATTTCGAGGCGGTTGTCGCGCGTGAGCCGGATTTCATTGCCGCCCAGTTTCTCACCTCTGTCGGGCCGCAGGGCCGTGTCGGCACGCGCCAGCAGTTTGCCGATCTTGGCGTACCGAGCTACGTGTCTCCCACCGATTGCGCGGTGACGGATAATGCGATTTCGGATGGCTCGCGCAAGAAGATGTTCTCGATGGAGCTTCTCTATCAGGAGATCGACGAGCTTTCGCGCATCTTCGATGTGGCCGATCGCGGTGAAAAACTGATTGCCGAGATCAAGGCGCGCGAAGCTGCCGTACGCGCACGTGTCGCCGACAAGGCGAAGGATGTCAGCCTCGTTTACTGGTTCTCCTCGCCGGAAATCACCGGTGACGCATGGGTGGCCGGCAAAAACGGCGCATCCGGTTACATCACGCAGGTTCTCGGTGCGAAGAACATCGTCGCATCGGAGCAGGAATGGCCGCTGGTCGGCTGGGAGGCGATTGCCGCCGAAAATCCGACGGTCATCGTTATCGGCACGATGGACCGCCGCAACCAGCCTGCCGATGATCCGGTTGCCAAGAGGCAGTTCCTCACCACGGACCCGGTCGTCAGCAAGCTCGATGCCGTCGAAAAAGGCCATATCGTCGAGATGGACGCCCAGGCGATGAACCCGACCATCCGCACGATCAACGGGCTTGAAACCGTTGCGACATCCCTCGAAAGCTTTGGATTGCTGAAGTGACGCCATCCCGCATCAGGCTATTGGCCGCCGGCACTGCCGGCGTCCTTTTGGTGCTCGTCGCGCTTCTCGTCGCGATCACCGCAGGCGTGGCGATCGGCGAGATGACCATTCCGATGAAGACAACGGCTGCTGCGGTGACCAACCGTCTCGGCCTCACGGATATCGCCGTGCCGCGTATCCAGGAAGCGGTTATCTGGGATTATCGCCTGTCGCGCTCGCTGGTTGCCGCCTTCTGTGGCGCTGGCCTGGCGCTGTCCGGCGCGATCCTGCAGTCGCTCTTGCGCAATCCGCTGGCTGAACCCTATGTCCTCGGCATATCGGCTGGCGCCTCCACCGGTGCCGTCTCGGTCATGCTGCTCGGTTTTGGTGCGGGCGCGATCTCGCTGTCGGCAGGAGCTTTCGCCGGTGCGCTCCTCGCCTTCGCCTTCGTCGTTATGCTCGCCAGTGGGCGGCAGACGGCGGACAGGACGATCCTTGCCGGTGTCGCGGCCTCGCAGCTCTTCAATGCGCTGACTTCCTATATCGTCTCAACCTCGGCCAATGCCGAACAGGCGCGCAGCGTAATGTTCTGGCTGCTCGGCAGCTTTGCCGGGGTGCGCTGGCCGGATGTGGCGCTTGCCGCCTCCGTCGTCAGCATCGGGCTTGTCGTCTGCATCTGGCATTCCCGCGCCCTAGACGCCTTCACCTTCGGCGAAGACGCCGCCCGCTCGCTCGGCATCGCCGTCCAGCGGGTGCGGGTCGTGCTTTTGCTCGTCACCGCGCTGATGACCGCCACGATGGTCAGCATGGTCGGCGCGATCGGCTTCGTCGGTCTCGTCATCCCGCATGCAGCCCGCTTCATCGTCGGCCCGGGACATATGCGGCTCCTGCCCGCCTGCGCCCTTGTCGGCGCCCTGTTCATGGTGGTTGCCGATATCGTCTCGCGCATCATCATCGCGCCGCAGGTGCTTCCGATCGGCGTCGTCACGGCGCTGGTCGGCGTGCCGTTCTTCTCGGTCATCCTCTACCGGGCAAGGAGGGGCGCATGAGCGCTCATTCCATGCTTGCTGCCAATGCGGTGCGCTGGCTTGCCGGCCGCAAGGTTATCGTCGACGGCGTTTCCGTGTCGGTAGAACCGGGCCAGACGCTCGGGCTGATCGGCCCGAACGGATCGGGCAAATCCTCGCTCATCCGTCTCCTGGCGGGTCTCAGGGCTCCGGCCGAGGGCGACGTCATGCTCGACAACCGCAAGATCTCCGGCTTCGGCCGACGCGAGCTTGCCCGCCGTGTCGCCGTCGTCGAACAGCATTCGATGACCGAGGCGAATGTCACGGTGCTCGATGTGGTGAAGCTCGGGCGGACACCGCACCGCTCCGCACTTTCCCTCTGGACCGGTGCCGATGACGAGATCGTCGAGAATGCGCTCGTCCGTGTCGGGCTGACCGACCGGCGCGACCAGTTCTGGCATACGCTGTCGGGCGGCGAGCGGCAGCGGGTCCAGCTTGCCCGGGCGCTGGCGCAGTCACCGTCCGTCCTTATCCTCGACGAGCCGACCAATCATCTCGACATCCAGCACCAGATCGACATCCTGCGGCTGGTCGAGGATCTGTCGGTGACCACGGTCGTCGCCATCCACGACCTCAACCTCGCCGCCCGCTTCTGCGATCGCATCGCCGTGCTGTCGGAAGGAAAACTCGTCACCTGTGGACCGCCCGCCGAAATCCTGACCGAAAAGATGATTGCCGACGTCTTCGGGGTAGAGGCACATGTCTCCACCTCCGCCCATCACGGCCGTCTTCATATTCAATTCCTGATGTAGGGCATCGACATGCAGAACTGGTCCATCAAGGACGATATCCGTGATTACTGGAGCCTGCGTGCGCAGACCTATGATGCCAGCCCCGGCCATGGCATAGCCAGACATGCGGAGATCGAAGCCTGGAGCCAGTTGATCCGCCGCCATCTCGGTGACGGGAAAGACAGGAAGGCGCTCGATCTCGCCTGCGGCACGGGCGTGATGACCATGCTGATGCACGGCCTCGGCTTCAAGGTGACTGGGCTGGACTTTACCGAGCCGATGATGGCGCGTGCAAGACGCAAGTCGGATGATGCGAATGCCTCGATCCGGTTCCTGACGCGCGATGCGGAAGAGACGATGGAGCCGGACAATACATACGATGTCATCATCACCCGACATCTTGTCTGGATGCTCACCGATCCCGACAAGGCATTTGCCGACTGGATGCGTATTCTAAAGCCCGGCGGACGCCTTTTGATCATCGACGGCGACTTCGTCCGCAAGCACTGGCTGGAGAAACTAATTCCCCTGCTCGATCGTGTTTTCGGCAGACAACAGGATGGTCACAGTCTGCTGACGCCGGAGCAATGGCAGCATCATGAGCGCATCGTCGGTCAGGTGCATTTCAACAACGGCATCCGGTCAGATGACACGGTGCAGCTTTTCGAGAACGCCGGCTTTGGTGAACTGAAGATCGATACGAATCTCGCCGACATTCGTCGTAGCCGCGGGATCAAGCTCCTGTCGCGCAAGGGGCTCACCTCGACGCTGCAGCACCGTTTCGCGATTTCGGGGCAGAAGCCGCTCTGATCAGAGGTTGGGCTCTTCGGTCAAAAGCGTGCCGACAAATTCGAACAGACCATGACGGCGGTCGCGGCGGACGCGCTCGGCGTTGACGATGCAGTTGACGTTGCGAAAGGCTTCGTCGAGATCGTCGTTGACGATGACATAGTCATATTCGCGCCAGTGCTCGATCTCGGAGCGCGAGTTCAGCAGGCGCGTGCGGATAACCTCTTCACTGTCTTCCGCGCGGCGGTGCAGGCGCGACTGCAGTTCGGTCATGGTCGGCGGCAGAACGAAGATCGAGACGATATCGGCCTTCATCTTTTCCTGCAGCTGCAGGGCGCCCTGCCAGTCGATATCGAATAGCATGTCGCGACCATCGGCCATGGCGGCTTCGACCGGCTCGCGCGGCGTGCCGTAGAAATTGCCATGCACTTCCGCCCATTCCAGAAGCTCGCCGCTGTCGCGCATGCGCTCGAACTGCGGAATGGTGATGAAGTGGTAGTGCTTTCCGGCAATCTCGCTCGGACGACGCTGGCGGGTCGTCACGCTGATGGAGATTTCCAGATTGCCGTCGTTTTCCAGAAGGTTGCGGGCAATGGTGGACTTGCCGGCGCCGGAGGGAGACGAGAGCACCAGCATCAGCCCCCGACGGGCAATGCTGCTTTGCGTCTTGGCGGGCTGGTTGGACGGTGCCGGGCTCATCTTTTACTCCAGATTCTGGACCTGTTCGCGGAACTGGTCGATCACGACTTTCAGTTCGATGCCTGCAGCCGTTACAGCAGCAGAATTGGATTTGGAACAGATGGTATTCGATTCCCGGTTAAATTCCTGTGCAAGGAAGTCGAGCTTGCGGCCGATCGGCCCGCCCTTTTCGAGAAGTTCGCCAACGGCGGCCACATGGCCCTTCAGCCGGTCGATCTCTTCGCGCAGGTCTGCCTTGGTCGCCAGCAGCGCCACTTCGGCATAAAGCCGGTCGCGATCGAGCGCTGCCTTGTCCTGCATGATCTGGTCGAGCTGCAGGTTCAGGCGGCGTGCGATCTCGTCGGGCGAGCGCGATGCATCGGTCTCGACGATATGGGTCAGCTCGGCGATGCGAGCGACATGGGCCGCAAGCACGGCGCGCAAAGCCGCGCCTTCTGTCTCGCGCATGCGCTTGAGGTTGGAGAGCGCCGTCTTAAGGCCGGACAGGATCGCCGCATCACGGGCGAGAAGCGCGTCCTCACCATCCTCCTGCTCGCGGATATCGACGAGGCCGCGTATCGAGATCAGCGTATCAAGGCGCAGCGGCGACGGATCGATGACATCCTTCAGCTCATCGCGAAGGGCAAGCACGGCGGCCAGCGCATCACGATTGACCACGGCTTCCATGCGCGTCTCGTCGACCGATATCGACAGGGATGCCTGGATATTGCCGCGGGAAAACGCCTCGCCGATCATACGGCGGGTGTCCGGTTCCAGCCGCTCGAGACCCGGCGGCAGGCGAAGCCTGACATCCAGGCCCTTGCCGTTGACGGATCGGAGTTCCCAAACGAAGCGGCTACGCCCGCTGACCCCTTCGCTGCGCGCAAAACCGGTCATCGACTGCAATGTCATTCAATTCACTCCAAGTGCGAACCACCGGCCATCAACGCCGGTGGCATCCACCTCAATTTGCGGGCTTTTCGGCATCCGCGCCGTCCGGCTGGCCGTCAACAACCTCTTCCGCCGCGTTTGCGGCGGCGGCGGTGCCAGCCTTGCGCTCGGCTTCGATCCGGCGCCAGCGACGCACATTTGCGTTATGCTCTTCCAGCGTCGGTGCAAAAACGTGACCACCGGTTCCGTCGGCTACGAAATAGAGATCCTTGGTGCGCCACGGATTGGCGACCGCTTCAAGCGCCGCACGGCCCGGATTGGAAATCGGCGTCGGCGGCAGGCCCTTGATCTTGTAGGTGTTGTAAGGCGTCTCTTTCTGCAGATCCGACCGGTAGATCGGGCGATCCGACGGTTTTCCATCACCACCGAAGATGCCGTAGATGATCGTCGGGTCGGACTGAAGGCGCATGCCCTTCTGCAGGCGGTTGAAGAAGACCGAGGCGACATGGGCGCGTTCGTCATCCTTGCCGGTCTCGCGCTCGACGATCGAGGCCAGTACGACAAACTCTTCCTTCGTCTTGATCGGCAGGTCCGGATCGCGGCGCTCCCAGATCTGGTCGATCAGCTTCTCCTGAGCAGCGTGCATCTGCGACAAGATTTCGGACCGGTTGGTTCCGCGGGAGAACTTGTAGGTATCCGGGCGAAGCGTGCCTTCCGCCGGAAGATCGGCAGGCAGATCACCTTCGAGGATCGTGTCTTCCCTCAGCCTCAGCGCCATCTGACGGACGGTCAGGCCTTCCGGCATGGAGATCGAATAAAGGATCGACTTGCCGGATTCCAGAAGATCAGCGATCTCCTGCATCGAGGCATGGGCCTTGATCTCGTATTCACCGGCCTTGAGGCTGCGGCGGTTTGCAGCCAAACCGGCGTAACCGAGATTGACCGAGGTGACGTAACGGAAGACCCGCGCGTCCTCGATGATCTCGTTGCGCTCGAGGCTCGTGGCAATCTCGGCAATGCCTGCGCCATCGCGCACGACAAAATTGGTGTTGGCTGCGAGCGGCCCCGGACCATGATATGTCGACAGCGCGTAATAGAAGATCGCTGCGCCCGCCAGACACACGAGAACAAGCATCGTCATCACGAAGTTGAAAAAGATGATGACCTGGCTGCGGGCTTTCTTGGAACGTCGCGGCGGATCCGGCACGCGCTCGGGCTTCAGGGCTTCGTTCGGCGACTTCGGAATGATCGGACCGCGGCTGCTGCCGTTGTTGGCTGGATTGCTACCGCCGGGCGGAAGCTCGCCACCATTATCGGAATTGCTCAACCGCACCCCCCTTTGCATTAACTGGAATCACTGCCCGCTGTTTGACCAAGCAATACGGCAAAAAGCAGGTTCAGAACATGGTGTCGGCCAGACTGTAGCGCCCAGCCGACGATGGAGGCGATCACATTTACGCGTCGTAACGCTTCAGAACCAGCGACGCATTGGTGCCGCCAAAACCGAAGGAGTTCGACAGCGCGACATTGACGTCACGCTTGCGGGCCTGATGCGGCACCAGATCGATCGCGGTCTCGACATCGGGATTGTCGAGATTGAGGGTCGGCGGCACGATGTTGTCGCGGATCGCCAGCGTCGCGAAGATCGCCTCGACGGCACCTGCGGCACCGAGAAGATGGCCGATCGCCGACTTGGTCGAGGACATGGAGACCTTGGAAGCCGCATTGCCGACCAGACGCTCGACAGCGCCGAGTTCGATCGTGTCGGCCATGGTCGATGTGCCATGGGCGTTGATGTAGTCGATGTCGGCAGCCGACAGACCGGCACGCTTCAGCGCCATGGTCATGCAGCGGAATGCGCCCTC
Source organism: Aliirhizobium wenxiniae (assembly GCF_019511445.1). Classification (GTDB taxonomy): domain Bacteria; phylum Pseudomonadota; class Alphaproteobacteria; order Rhizobiales; family Rhizobiaceae; genus Neorhizobium; species Neorhizobium wenxiniae_A. The sequence goes on along the minus strand of NZ_JAEUAN010000005.1, from coordinate 96,253 downwards.
GCCGTCTTCCGACGGTGCAGTGATGTGATAGGCGTCACCCGACAGACCGTAGCCGACAACTTCGGCATAGATTTTTGCGCCGCGCGCCTTGGCGTGTTCCAGCTCTTCCAGAACAACCACGCCTGCGCCCTCGCCCATGACAAAACCGTCGCGGTCGCGGTCATAGGGGCGCGAAGCCTTCGTCGGATCGTCGTTGTGCTGGGTCGACAGCGCCTTGCAGGCGGCAAAGCCGGCAAGACCGATACGGCTGACGGGCGATTCAGCACCGCCGGCAACCATCACGTCGGCATCGCCGAACATGATCAGCCGGGCTGCATCACCGATCGCGTGCGCGCCGGTGGAACATGCCGTGACGACCGCGTGGTTGGGACCACGGAGCTTGTGCTTGATGGAAACCTGGCCGGATACGAGATTGATCAGACGGCCGGGAATGAAGAAAGGAGAGATACGGCGCGGCCCCTTGTCGCGGAGCGTGTAGCCCGCCTCGACAATGCCTTCGAGACCACCGATGCCGGAGCCGATCAGCACGCCGGTCATGATCTGGTCTTCATCGGTCTGAGGATGCCAGCCGGCGTCTTCGAGCGCCATATCGGCGGCGGCCATGCCGTAGAGGATGTAGGGATCGACCTTGCGCTGCTCTTTCGGCTCCATCCACTGATCGGCATTGAACGTGCCGTCGGAACCGTCGCCGACCGGGATGCGGCAGGCAATCTTTGCAGGCAGATCGTCGACTTCGAATTCGGTGACCAGTCTTGCACCGCTCTGGCCGGCGAGAATACGCTGCCAGGTAACTTCCGTTCCGCATCCAAGCGGTGATACCATGCCGGTACCGGTGATAACGACACGCCTCATCGCCAACAACCCACCCCGTATTTCATGATCCATTTGCTGAAACGGCCCGAACTAGCGGGCCGTCATGTGAGATCGATGCCCGCCAAAAGCGGGCGATCGTCCCAGATATGTCGTCGATTAGGCCTGGGCCTTTTCGATGAACTTGACAGCGTCGCCGACGGTCAGGATCGAGTCAGCAGCGTCGTCCGGGATTTCAACGCCGAACTCTTCTTCGAACGCCATGACCAGTTCGACGGTGTCGAGCGAATCCGCACCCAGATCGTCGATGAAGCTTGCGCCTTCAACAACCTTGTCGGCATCGACGCCGAGATGATCAATAACAATTTTCTTAACGCGTTCTGCGATATCGCTCATGTCGGTTTCCTCGACCTTTATCTTTCATCGGATGCCGATGTGGCATCCTCGTCCTGTTAAACCTTCAACTGCACCTTCACGGGTGCCGATGTCGGCAAACCCCGCCACCCCTTTTCCGGTTCCGTAACGCATTGCTCACGCAATGTGACGACCTGAATTTCAGGGTGACTTTTCACAGTCATGGCCCGATTAACACGGTTTGACTGTTCCGAAAAGCCAGAATTTGTTCCATCCCACAGCGCAGAACCCTTGTTCTCCACTGGTTTTACGAACAAAGACCGGCAATCAGATCATTGCCATGCCACCATTGACGTGCAACGTCTGGCCGGTGACGTAACCTGCCTCGTCCGAAGCAAGGTAGAGAACGGCGGCTGCGATGTCCGATCCGGCGCCCATGCGCTTCATCGGGATCGCTCCCATAATGGCTTCCTTCTGCTTGTCGTTCAGCTTGCCGGTCATGGCGCTTTCGATGAAGCCCGGAGCCACGCAGTTGACCGTGACGTTGCGGGTGGCGATTTCCTGGGCGAGCGACTTGGAGAAGCCGATCATGCCGGCCTTCGACGCGCAGTAGTTGGTCTGGCCCGGATTGCCGGTCACACCGACGATCGAGGTGATGTTGATGATGCGGCCATGGCGGCGGCGCATCATCGGATGGGTCAGCTCGCGGGTCAGGCGGAAAACCGAGGTCAGGTTGACTTCCAGAACCGCATCCCAGTCCTCGTCCGACATGCGCACGAAGAGGCCGTCCTTGGTGATGCCGGCATTGTTGACGAGAATGTCGACGCCGCCCAGAACCTCTTCAGCCTTCTCGCCGAGCGCCTTGACTTCAGCGCGGTCGGAAAGATTTGCCGGGAAGATGTGGACGCGTTCGCCGAGTTCGGCGGCCAGTGCTTCCAGCTTTTCGACGCGGGTGCCGTGCAGGCCGACGATGGCGCCCTGTTTGTGGAGAAGGCGGGCGATCTCTTCGCCGAGGCCGCCTGTAGCACCCGTGACAAGAGCCTTGCGGCCGGTCAGATCAAACATATCGAAATCCTTTTCTTCAGCCGAGAATGGCGGCGATTGCCGCGTCGATATCGGCCGGGGTGTTGATGGCTACGCCGGAAATATTCTTGTCGATGCGGCGGGCAAGACCCGTCAGCACTTTTCCGGAGCCGATTTCATAAAGCGTGGTGATGCCATTGGCGCCGAACCACTCGACGGTTTCGCGCCAGCGGACCTGGCCGGTGACCTGGGTCACCAGCAACCCTGCGATCTCTTCGGCATCGGAAACCGGAGCGGCGCGCACATTGGCGACGACCGGGACGACCGGGCTCTTCTTCTCGACCTTGGCGAGCGCATGACGCATCGCGTCGGCGGCCGGCGCCATCAGGTCTGAATGGAAGGGAGCGGAGACCGGCAGCATGATGGCGCGCTTGGCCCCCTTTTCGGTCGCAAGCGCCGCAGCCTTCTCGACAGCCGCCTTGGAGCCGGAGATGACGAGCTGACCGCCGCCATTGTCGTTGGCGATCTGGCACACGCCCTCTGCCTTTGCCTCGGTGCAGATGGCATCGACGTCACCGTGTTCGAGGCCGATGATCGCAGCCATCGCGCCCTGCCCGACCGGAACGGCCGACTGCATGGCATCACCGCGGATGCGCAGAAGCCTTGCGGTATCCGACAGCGAGAAGGTGCCGGCAGCACAGAGAGCCGAATATTCGCCGAGCGAATGGCCGGCGACATAGGCGACCTTGTCGGCCAGCTTGAGACCGCGGGCTTCGAGCACACGCATCGTGGCGATCGAAACCGCCATCAGCGCCGGCTGGGCATTTGCCGTCAGCGTCAGCGTATCTTCCGGGCCATTCCACATGATGTCGGAGAGTTTCTGGCCGAGCGCCTCGTCGACCTCCTCGAAAACCGCGCGGGCTTCCGGGAATGCTTCAGCGAGATCCTTGCCCATGCCGACGGCCTGGCTGCCCTGACCGGGGAATGTGAATGCAATGCTGGATGAATTGCGCTCTGAAGTGCTCATGGGGGATAATCCTTCCCTTATGTTTTGCCTCTCCATTCACATTTGAACCTTGAGAGTCAAGGGCGACACCCTTCGGCTGCCCTGCCATTCCAAAGCAAATCGGCCTTGAGCGACGGTTTGTCGAAGTGGTTTGGGGCGAAATCACGACCGGGCCTGTCAAGTTGATCGCGCGATGCCCTTGCGATTCATCAACCGGGCGCTAAAGTCCCCCGCCTTGCCTTTCCTCCCGGCCCCTCCCACCCGGCCTCCTCATCCAGGACTGCATTGATGAAATACAACAAACTCGGCCGCACAGACTTTTCCGTGTCCGAAATCTGCCTCGGCACCATGACCTGGGGCACCCAGAACACCGAAGCCGAAGCGCATGCCCAGATGGATTATGCCGTCGAACACGGCGTCAACTTCTTCGATACGGCTGAACTTTATCCGACGACGCCCGTCAGCGCCGAAACCTATGGCCGCACGGAACAGTATATCGGCACATGGCTGAAGAAACGGGCCAAGCGCGACGACATCGTGCTCGCCACCAAGATCGCCGGCGCCGGTCGTCCGCATATCCGTGAAGGCCGCCCGATCGAGGCTGCGACCATTCGCGAGGCCGTCGATGCCAGCCTCAAGCGCCTGCAGACCGACCATATCGATCTTTACCAGATCCATTGGCCGAACCGCAGCCATTATCATTTCCGCAATTCCTGGACTTTCGATGCCTCGACACAGGATCGCGAGCAATCGATCGCCGAGATTACCGAAAAGCTGCAGACGCTCGACGACCTCGTGAAGGCCGGAAAGATCCGCGCGGTCGGTCTTTCCAACGAGACCGCCTGGGGCACGATGCAATATCTGCGCCTGGCGGAAGAAAAGGCGCTGCCGCGCGTCGCCTCGATCCAGAACGAATACAATCTGCTTTACCGCACCTTCGATCTCGATCTCGCCGAAGTCGCCCATCACGGCGATGTCGGGCTGCTTGCCTATTCGCCGCTGGCAGCCGGCCTGCTGACCGGCAAATATCTTGATGGCTCAAGGCCTGCCGGATCACGCGCAACGATCAACACCGATCTCGGCGGCCGCCTGCAGCCCAAGCAGGAACCGGCGGTCAAATCCTATGTCGAAGTTGCCGGTAAACACGGTCTCGATGCCGCACAGATGGCGCTCGCCTTCTGCCTGGAACGCCCCTTCATGGCCTCCGTCATCATCGGCGCCACGACGATGGAGCAATTGAAGACGGATATCGGTGCCGCAGAGATCACGCTATCGGACGACGTGCTGAGCGATATCGCAGAGGTCCACCGCCACTATCCGATGCCGATCTGAGGCCCGATTGGCAATCAGACCAAGCCCGCCGACGCGGGCTTGGCGACAATCCCGTCAAAGTCGTCTCCCTTGACGGGAAGACCCGACAATCTGATAAGCGTCGACAATCCCCACTCGTTATTGTCCGGCGCATGCTCAGGTCCAGGGTGATCGATGTTGTCGTCGGGCCGTAGCAGCGGATCGTCACTCGGGTGCCAACCGGGCTCTATATTGAACCACGATAAAGGATCGCCTTTCAGCAGGCCTGCAAAGGTCGCACAGACGATGATCGAGCCGACCAGTCCAAGCCGTAGACCGGCGCCGCCGGAGCTTCCCTCATCAGCAGCCTCCTTGAGGATGTAGTACCAAAGCGTCTTGGGCTCTTCGTCAGTTATTACGATCGGCTCAAAGCCTAGAGCCTTGGCAACATCAGCACCCGCGGGCAGGCTCATCTTGACCCCACGAACGAGATTGCGCGCAGCGAGTACATTGAGCACCCTCTTTGGGTTACCAGGCTTGTCTGGATCCTGCGGCATGTGAAGCAATGCGCGGGACAGCTTGGTGTCGAATGCCCTCGCCCTCTGCGGAAATAATCCCTTTGCGGAAGACCCCATGTTCAAGAACCAATCCCATTGAACGATCCGCCTCACCGTCAAAGCCCTGCCACCGCCGATATCGTTGTCAGGTCTCGTCGAAAAGATGGGAAAGAACTTTCCAAAACCCGCTGCAGGCCTGAAGCTGTTCGTCTGGTATGCGTTTCGCACCAGCGTATGGCCGAACCGGTAGGCTGCAACCGAAAACTCCACCGGCATGAAGGGCTGGTGCTTCCAGTGGAAGACATCATCCTTGTAGCCGAGCTTCCAAATCAGCCTGTGGTCCGGCTGCTCCTCTTTCGTCAGCGCTATTTTGTGGACATCCGGATGAGATATTCGCTTCACATAGTCGTTCCAGACAATCCATTGATACAGCCACTTCAATGTCTTTCGAGCGCGTTCAAACAACAGCCCGCCAGTGAGCGCGTCGCCACCCGGCTGGCTCCGCGCGCGATCCACCAACTCGTTATGCGCCAGAAGAAAGGCCGTGTGGATCTGTGCAACAATGGCATTTTCATCGTTGCGCGGATCTCCGAGCAATGCGGCCCCGGCACTGTTGCGCGGCAAATCGTGAATGGATGCGGGAATTCCCTCAAAACCTGGATCAGAGACAGGCGAGGTCAGAAATTTCCCGGTAAATCCGCGGTCACCATGCTCGTAGATATACGGCTGCGCATCGGGTCCAAGCCCGTAAAGACAGTCCAGATCAAGGCGTGGAGTGCGAAAATTGAGAAGCCGGTTGGGATCACTTTCCGCATCGCTCAAGGGTGTTACGTCCAGCGTAATATCATGATCGACGAACTGACCGAAATAGACATAACCTGAAGGCAAGGACGAATTACCATTGCCCACCACACCGGCCGCACCGGATGTTTCAGCCTCCGCCAGTTCGTCAGGTGTGCCATCCACAGCTTCAGACATGAGGCGGGAAGCAACTTCGAGGAAATGCTCTTCCAGCTTGTGAGCCTGGATATTTGGCGGCCCCCACGGCTCAAGTTCAGGAAAAAGCCTTCCGAACCCTCCCTGATAGAACTTCGAGCGCGGCGCGACGACGTCGAAAACCTTCGTTCCATGCTGCATTTCACCCTCCCAAGGACAGAACAATTTCCGCCACCATTTTAAGAGGAACCGCTAAAATACGCAATTATAGATTTGCAATCATAGTTTTGCACACTTAATAAGTGCACGTTGTTGCGATAGAACACCTCGCCTCTTGCCTTTCCGCCAAAAATCCGTATAAGCCGCCGTGTTCGAAACACCCGGTCTTCTGGCTGGTGGCTGAACGGAGGGCCGATCGGCATCGGGTTATCCCGGCGCGGATCGCAGGAACCACAAGTGTTCCGGCCTCCCGTGTCTCCGCTCTCGACCGTCTCGATACAACACTTTTCTTGCCGACCCACAAGGTCAACAGGAGCAGTCGTTGAGGCTTAGCCGCCGAACCCGGGTGACACAACAACCGCAAGAAAAGGCAAAGCTTACATGGCTCTTTACGAACACGTATTCCTTGCCCGGCAGGATATGTCCGCTCAGCAGGTTGAAGCCCTCGTCGAACAGTACAAGGGCGTCATCGAAGCTAATGGCGGCAAGGTCGGGCGCGTAGAAAACTGGGGCCTCAAGTCCCTGACCTACCGCATGAAGAAGAACCGCAAGGCTCACTACGCTCTGATGGACATCGATGCTCCGGCTGCTGCCGTGCACGAAATGGAACGCCAGATGCGCATCAACGAAGACGTTCTTCGCTACATGACGCTCGCCGTCGAGAAGCACGAAGAAGGCCCGTCTGCCATGATGCAGAAGCGCGACCGTGACGACCGTCCGCGTGACGACCGTGGCCCGCGCCGCGAATTCGGCGATCGTGGCCCGCGCCGCGAATTCGGCGATCGCCCTCCGCGTGAAGGCGGCTTCGAGCGCGCACCGCGCCCGGCTCGCGAATCCTAATCTGGGTCTCAAGGAGAAAACACAATGGCTGACGTATCCTCGTCCCCGGCACGCCGTCCTTTCCATCGTCGTCGCAAGACCTGCCCCTTCTCGGGCGCAAATGCACCGAAGATCGACTACAAGGACGTTCGTCTCCTGCAGCGCTACATTTCCGAGCGCGGCAAGATCGTACCTTCGCGTATCACCGCAGTTTCCCAGAAGAAGCAGCGCGAACTGGCCCAGGCCATCAAGCGCGCCCGTTTCCTCGGCCTGCTGCCTTACGTCGTATCGTAATTGATACCGGACCTGCCGATCTTTTCGGCGGGTCCATTCTCCCTTCCGCGTTGGGCGCGGATCGGAAACAGAAGTAACCAAACCCCATGTTGGGGATGAAGCGCCTGTCAAATTGATTCAGGCCTGTCCCCTAACTGCTTGATCTGGCAGGACAGCGAGAGCGTAATGAACAAGACACAGACAGTACTGCCCACCGGCATTCTGGCCGGCGTTGTTGCTACCCTCCTCGTGATGGGTGCGAACGCGCAGTCGTCTCTTGCCGCCATCCTTTATGCTGCATCCGCCCTGCCTATCCTGATTGCCGGCCTCGGCTGGGGCAATCGCGCCGCAATTACCGGCATCGTCACCGCAGCCATTCTTGGCGCGATCCTGATTTCCCCGATTTTCGCCGTGACCATGGCGGTCGCCACGCTGATCCCGGCCGGCTGGCTGTCGCATCTCGCCAATCTGGCGCGCCCGGCCTCCGAACTGGGCGGTCCCGATCATCTCGTCGCCTGGTACCCGATTTCCGATATTCTGCTGCATCTGTGCGGCCTCGTGACCATCGCTGTCATCGCGCTCGGCGTCGCCATCGGCTATGGACCTGAACTGGTCGGCCAGGTGGTCGATGCCATGACAGCTGCCATCCAGACGCAGGAGCCGGGCCTTGCGCTCGATCCCGCCGGTGTGGCCCAGTGGAAATCCACGATGCTTTTGATGCTGCCGATGGTTCAGGGCGGCATGTGGGTGCTCTTCCTCTTTGCGGCCTTCTATATCGCCATGCGCATCGTCTCGCGCTCGGGCGGCGCACTGCGCCCTCGCGAAGACATGCCGTCGGCGCTGCGCATGAACCGCCACGCCATCTTCATTTTTCTCGGCGGTATCGTGCTGACCTTTTTCGGCGGCGTGCCTGCGATGGTCGGCGCCACGATCTGCGGCACATTCGGCGCAGGCTTCCTGATGTCGGGCTTTGCCACCATCCATTTCCGCAGTCAGGGCAAGGACTGGCGTCTGCCTGTCCTTATCCTCGCATACCTCTCCTCCATGCTCGTCTTTCCTGCTTTCGCGATCCTCGTGCTCGGTCTCATGGACACCCGCCGAACCATCGCGCTGACGCCGGCTAAGAACGACATGGATCAGAACACACCCAATCCAGAAAATTGAGAACTAGAAAGGAACTCCAACATGCAAGTCATTCTGCTTGAACGCATCGCCAAGCTCGGCCAGATGGGCGAAACCGTAAAGGTTCGCGACGGTTACGCTCGTAACTTCCTGCTGCCGCAGGGCAAGGCGCTGCGCGCCAACGACGCCAACAAGAAGCGTTTCGAAGCTGAGCGTGCAACGCTCGAAGCCCGTAACCTCGAGCGCAAGGGCGAAGCCCAGACGGTTGCCGACGCTCTCGCCGGCAAGACCTTCGTCATCGTTCGTTCGGCTGGCGAAACCGGCCAGCTCTACGGTTCGGTTGCTGCCCGCGACGTCATGGACGCCCTGGCTGCCGAAGGCTTCAACATCGGCCGCAACCAGGTCGACCTGAACCACCCGATCAAGGCTATCGGCCTGCACGAAGTCACCCTGCACCTGCACTCGGAAGTCGAGATCCAGATCTCGGTCAACGTTGCCCGTTCGGCTGAAGAAGCCGAGCGTCAGGCCCAGGGCGAAAGCCTCACCTCCGCTGACGCCATCTACGGCGTTGACGAAGACGCACTGCGTCCGGAAGACTTCTTCGATCCGGAAGCTGATCGCGACGGCGACGACGAATAAGATCTGGCCTTACCGCCAACAGAAGCCTCCGGTTCCGCCGGGGGCTTTTTTTGTTCTGCGAGACACCCGATGCAATCACGAATTCGGGCAAAATTGTGTCAACGCTTGACAGACGATCACTCCCTTCTCCATCCTGTCGGTAATGACAAGAAAGGGAGCATCATGACCATCAGCAGAAAATTCGTGGCGCTTGGCGCTGCAATTGCAATCGTGGCAGGCGTCGGCATTGCCGCCGCGCAGACGCCGGCCTTCTTCCGCATCGGCACAGGCGGCACGGCCGGCACCTATTACCCGATCGGCGGCCTGATCGCGAACGCCATCTCCGGCGCCGGCGACAAGGGCGTTCCTGGCCTCGTTGCCACGGCCGTCGCCTCCAACGGTTCGGTCGCCAATATCAACGCCATCCAGGGCGGCTCGATGGAATCGGGCTTCACCCAGTCCGACGTCGCCTTCTGGGCGCATAGCGGTACCGGGCTTTACGAGGGCAAGGGCAAGGTCGAAGACCTGCGCCTGATCGCGACGCTGTATCCGGAAACCATCCATCTCGTCGCCTCGAAAAATTCCGGCATCAAGTCGGTGGCCGACCTCAAGGGCAAGCGCGTCTCCATCGATGAACCCGGCTCCGGCACGATCGTCGACGCACGCATCGTTCTTGCCGCCTACGGGCTCAAGGAAAGCGACATCAAGGCCGAGCACCTGAAACCAGGTCCGGCTGGCGAGCATCTGCGCGACGGCGGCCTCGACGCCTATTTCTTTGTTGGTGGTTATCCAACCGGCGCAATTTCCGAACTCGCCACGTCCTCGGGCATCTCGCTCATCCCGATCAGCGGCCCGGAAGTGGACAAGCTGATGTCGGAATACAAGTTCTTCGCCAAGGACACGGTGCCGGAAGGCGCCTATCAGGGTGTGGGTGCCACCGAGACGATTTCTGTCGCTGCCCAGTGGGTCACCAGCGCCAAGCAATCGGAAGACCTCGTCTACAACATCACCAAAACGATGTGGAACGACGCCACCCGCCAGGCACTCGATGCCGGCCATGCCAAGGGCAAGATGATCACGCTGCAGAACGCCGTCACCAGTCTCGGCATTCCGCTGCATCCGGGTGCGGAAAAATTCTACAAGGAAGCCGGCGTGCTGAAATAGCCGTCGATCGACCACCGATCAGATGCGGCGGCCCGCAGCCTGCAGGCCGCCGTTTTCGACTGTTCGCATAACAGGATGAGATACGATGGCGACCGAAAACGGCGACAAGATCGCACCGATGGAACTCGATGAAGCAAAGGCGCGTGAACTGGAAGAGCAGTTCGACGCCGAAATCCGCTTCCGCGCACTGGCGCCGGCGGCAGCAAAGCTGATCGGCGCGCTGCTCGTCGCGCTGTCGATTTTCCATTATTATACCGCCGGTTTCGGCCTTCTGTCGGAAATGGTCCATCGCGGCATCCATCTTTCCTTCGTTCTCGGCCTGATCTTTCTGGTTTTTCCGTTCAAGCGCCGCGATTCGGCGGAGCCTCCGAAATCGACCCTCCTGCGTCCGCTTGGCATTTCATTGCTTGACTGGGCGCTGGCGATCGGCGCCGTCGTCGCGGTCCTTCATGTCCCCCTCATCCCGCTTGATGATCTCGCCTTCCGCGTCGGCAATCCGACCACAACCGATGTCGTGCTCGGCGGCCTTCTGGTCCTCGTGCTTCTGGAAGCGACGCGCCGCTCGGTCGGCTGGCCGCTGCCGGTCATCGCGCTTCTGTTCATGGCCTATTCCATCTGGGGGCCGTCCATGCCGGGTATTCTCGTACATCCCGGCGCGACCTTCTCGCAGCTGATCAACCATCTCTATCTGACGACGCAGGGGATTTACGGTATCGCGCTCGGCGTGGTGGCGACCTATGTCTTCCACTTCGTCCTGTTCGGCGTGTTTGCCACCCGCATCGGGCTTGGCCAGTTGTTTCTCGATTGCGCCGCCTGGGTCGCAGGGCGTTATGCCGGCGGCCCGGCGAAGGTGTCGATCTTCGGATCGGCGCTGTTCGGCATGATTTCCGGCTCTTCGGTCGCCAATACGGTGACGGTCGGATCGCTCACCATCCCGGCGATGATCCGCCTCGGCTACAAGCGCACCTTTGCTGCCGCCGTCGAATCGGCCTCATCGACAGGCGGCCAGATCACGCCGCCGATCATGGGGGCTGCTGCCTTCCTGATGATCGAGTTCCTCAACCTGCCCTATACGACGATCATCGTCGCCGCGATCGTGCCGGCCTTCATGCACTTCTTCGGCGTGCTGGTTCAGGTTCATTTCGAAGCCAAGCGCAACGGCTTGCGCGGCATGACGTCCGACGAAATGCCTGACCTGAAGGAAGCCTTCAAGCGTGACTGGCCGACCGTCATCCCGCTCGTCGTACTGATCGCGGTACTGATGTCGGGCTACACGCCCTATCTTGCAGCTTTCTGGGGCATCACGCTCTGCATCGCCGTCGGCCTTCTCAATCCGCGTCGGCGCATGTCGTTCACCGAACTCTTCGAAGGCCTGCGCGACGGGGCGAAATACGCGCTTGCCGTCGGTGCGGCTGCGGCAACCGTCGGCATCATCGTCGGCGTTGTGACGCTCACCGGCGTCGGCTTCAAGATTTCCTATATTGTCACCTCGACGGCTGCGCAGATGGCAACCTTTGTCGGCGCTATCCTGCCAACGGGCATGTTCTCCGCAACCGGGTTGACGCTGCTGTTCACCCTCATCATGACCGGCGTCGTCTGCATCCTGATGGGCTGCGGCATTCCGACGACGGCGAACTACATCATCATGGCGACGATTGCCGCGCCGACGCTCGGCATGCTTGGCGTAGAACCTATCGTGGCGCATTTCTTCGTCTTCTATTACGGCGTGCTGGCCGATATCACGCCGCCGGTGGCGCTTGCGGCCTATGCGGCGGCGGGCATGGCGGGGGCCGATCCGTTCAAGACGGGTAACACCGCTTTCCGGCTCGGGCTCGGCAAGGTTCTGGTGCCATTCGTCTTCGTCTTCTCGCCATCCCTGCTGTTGGTGACCGCCGATTTCACCTGGAGCAATTTCTTCCTCGCCTTCTTCGGCTGCGTGCTCGGCATCACCTGCCTGGGGGCAGCCCTTTCCGGCTGGATGCTGACGCGGACGCAGAAATGGGAACAGGTGCTGCTGATAGTTGCCGCAATCCTGCTGGTCGTACCCGAACTGATATCGTCGCTCATCGGAGTGGCCCTGATCATTCCGGTTCTGCTGCGGCAGGTTTCGGCATCACGGGCACCGGCTGCGGCCGCCTGAGCCCCATTTCCACCATCCCACCCAAAACGCCCGGCGCATTGCCGGGCGTTTTTTTGTCTCTTTCACGGCGTATAATGGGCCGGTTCCAGTTGAGTCGCCGCCAGCCTTCGGGCGATCACAGTCAACCGGATTTATCGCTTCATTAGTTTTTTTGTTTCGCGTAAATGACGCCTGCTGTGGATAGCTGTGGGTAACAGCCGAAGGCGAAATGCATGGTTTCGGGGCGGTGCAGTTACCACTAGAACCGAGACCTTGAACGGACAGGACGGGTAGAAGATCATGAACGAAGTCGCGCGCAATCTGGCATCTCTGAGCAACAAGGATGCAGCGCCGCACTATCGCGAGGCGCCGAACAACATCGAGGCCGAACAGGCGCTGCTCGGTGCGATCCTGGTCAATAACGACGCCTATTACCGCGTTTCGGACTTCCTGAAGCCGCCGCATCTCTACGAGCCCCTGCATCGCAAGATCTACGAGGTCGCCGGCGATATCATCCGCATGGGCAAGACCGCCAACCCGATCACGCTGAAGACTTTTCTGCCGGCCGACGACAAGGTGGGCGATCTGACCGTCGCGCAATATCTCGCGCGTCTTGCCGCCGATGCCGTATCGATCATCAACGCGGAAGACTACGGCCGGGCGATCTACGATCTGGCGCTTCGCCGCGCGCTGATCACCATTGGCGAGGATGTCGTCAACATTGCCTATGACGCACCACTCGACATGCCGCCGCAGAGCCAGATCGAAGACACCGAACGCCGCCTGTTCGAACTTGCCGAAACCGGTCGTTACGACGGCGGTTTCCAGTCGTTCAACGATGCGGTGGCAATCGCCATCAATATGGCCGGTGAAGCGTTCGAGCGTGATGGCCAGCTATCGGGCATCTCGACCGGCATCCTGTCGCTGGACGGCAAGATGGGCGGGTTGCAGCGCTCCGACTTGATCGTGCTTGCGGGACGTCCGGGTATGGGCAAGACCTCGCTTGCCACCAACATCGCCTATAATATCGCGGCAGCCTACGAGCAGGACATTGCGCCTGACGGATCGTTCAAGGCCAAGAATGGCGGCGTCGTTGGCTTCTACTCGCTCGAAATGTCGTCCGAACAGCTGGCGACACGTATCATCTCCGAGCAGACGGAAGTGTCGTCGTCCAAAATCCGTCGCGGTGACATTACCGAGGCTGATTTCGAAAAACTCGTCGCCTGCTCCCAGATGATGCAGAAAGTGCCGCTGTTCATCGACCAGACCGGTGGTATCTCGATCGCCCAGCTTTCCGCCCGTGCCCGCCGCCTGAAGCGACAGCGCGGCCTCGATTGCCTGGTGGTGGACTATATCCAGCTGATGACCGGTTCCGGCAAGTCGGGTGAAAACCGCGTGCAGGAAATCACCCAGATCACCACGGGCCTGAAGGCGCTCGGCAAGGAACTCAACGTGCCGATCATCGCACTGTCGCAGCTGTCGCGCGGTGTCGAAAGCCGCGAAGACAAGCGCCCGCAGCTCTCCGACCTTCGCGAATCGGGCTCGATCGAGCAGGACGCCGACGTCGTGCTCTTCGTGTTCCGTGAGGAATACTATGTGAAGAACATGGAGCCCCGCGATCTTTCCGATCCGAAATATCCGGAATGGGAAGCGCATATGGAGCGCGTCAAGGGTACGGCGGACGTCATCATCGCCAAGCAGCGTCACGGACCGACCGGCACCGTCAAGCTCGCCTTCCAGTCGGAATTCACCCGCTTTACCGATCTGGCCGAACCGAGCTTCGTCCAATACGAGGAACCTTGATCGAACCAGCCTCGCCGGGCAACCTCGGCGAGGCTGAATGGTCTCAGGCGCTCGCTTTAGGCTGCGTTATGCACACGCCTCGTGACGAAGCCGGAACCGTTCAGAGCGCTCAAGGTCTTGGCAACGGCAAGCACGGCAAGGTCGGCCAGCGGCTCGATCAACACGACCGACATATAGGCAATCCCGAACGTGCCAATCGCCATCAGATTGTCAGCAGCAAAGCCTGCGCCGTAAAACGCCCAGAACGCAACCCAGGCCACGACACCGGCCTGATAGGCTGTCGATAGTTTCAACGCCTGCATATAGGTGAGGTCGACATAAGCGGTTCCCGGCGCGATGACGCGGTCCGCAAGCGCCTTTACCGCAAACAACGGAACCAGCAGCGTCGTGACATTCATTCCATATTGCGGCAGGTCCGCCGGGGCGAAGAACAGGCCCTGGATTGCAAGACCGAGCGCCAAACCGATTGCCGCAGGGGCTGCACCGAACAGCAGGAATAACGTCGACCCGAGAATGAAATGCACCTCGGACACGCCGACTGCATAATGCGGCAGAAGTTCAAAGAACGAGAAAACTGCCGCGGCCGTAATCACTGTGCGCGAGGCCAGCGAGACGAGCCCCTGTTGCCGGATCGTGTCCCGCGCCAGTTTCAATGTGAAAAGCCCCGCCCCTGCTGCGGTGGCATAACTCAGAATGATTTTTGCCCCGTCCACGAGGCCCGGTTCGATATGCATATGTGCTCCTGTCCGTCACACCCGACGGTCGTTGATTGATCAGATGCACAGGGTCGGTCTCCTGACTCACGGGTCGATGCCTTGTCGAACCTTCCCATGGCGCAAGGCCACAGTGGTGTTTCGAAAAGCTCGCCGCTCACAGTCGCGGGGGCGGTCGGGTTCAGTTTGAAACTGCCCTTGTTCCCATGCGGTCGACTAATGCCGGCCGCACCATGTGCGGGAATGAGGTATCAATTTCCCGCAAAGGCAGCAAACGGCAGCAGTCGAAATCGCACCAATCTACAGCTGTCATAGGGTCGCATGCCGCAAGGCGGGATCATCAGGCGTCGGCGACACTCACCCCTGCGCCTTCAGCCATTTGCGAAGGCGTGCCCGTGCATTGGCGTAGGGCGATGACGTGTTGAACTGGATCATGCGCCCCTTGGTCCATTTGCCGTACCAGCCCTTGCCGTAAAGCTCGTCGTTTGACCGATCGGTGATTGTCGAGACCAGTAGTTGCTTCACTGCCCTCAGTCGCTCCAACCGCTCGGGCCATTCGAGCGCCTCGTGGTCCGCATAGAATTTTCGGGCAAGTGGTCCCAGCTCATTCCATTTGAACCCCGTCTCAGGGAAATCGACCGGCTCGCCCCTGTCATCCCGGTCCAGCCATTTCAGCACCAGCTCGTTCCAGCCGATCAGATAGGCAACGAGATCGGTCGGGCTCATCATTGTGCCCGTCACGTGTCCCTGCATGGATGCCTCCCCCGCCCGCGCTTCTGGCACGCGGGCAAGATCGGCCCAAAGCCTTTCGAAACTCGTGGAGATCGCCGCAAGAAGGTCTCGCCTGGAACCTGGGACAGCCATGGATGCGCCTGCAGATATCGTTCAAATACGGCCTCAAGGCTACGCCCCACTCTGCGCGAGATGAAGTCGTCCAGCTGTCGCAGTCGGATCGCGAACTGGAGACGACCTGACTGGCCGCTTGTCAAAAGCCTGTGCGGAGAACCTGAATCTCGTCTACCGGCCTTTTTCCGGCTGACAAAAAGTTTAGGATCGATCACCCACAGTTCAGAAGCATACCGATCGAGACCATCATGACAGAACAGACCGATTTCGACAGCGAAGACACCTATCCGGATGATTTCGACATCGCCCCCGTCCGGCTGACCGTCGATCTCGGCGCGCTCGTCGATAACTGGAAAGAGATGGCGCGCCGCTCCGGAACGGCCGCGACCGCTGCCGTCGTCAAAGCGGATGCCTATGGCCTGGGTCTCGAAGACTGCGGCACGGCACTTTACGAAGCCGGTGCGCGCGACTTCTTCGTTGCCGTAGTGCAGGAAGGCGTGACGCTCAGGACTTATGCGCCCGACGCCCGCATCTACGTTCTCTCCGGCATCTGGCCGGGCCAGGAACGACTGTTTTACGAAAACGATCTGGTTCCCGTGATCATCTCCGAAGAGCAGCTCGCCTTCTGGATGTCGGTGACGGCAGAACATGGCGACCATCCTTGCGCGCTGCACGTCGATACCGGCTTTAACCGGCTGGGCCTGCCGCTGGAGGAAGCGATCGCCTTTGCCGAGGACGTCTCGCGCCCGGCGAGCTTCTCCCCGGTTCTCGTCATGTCGCATCTTCACAGCGGCGATTCGCCGGCCTCGCCGCTCAACCGGGCACAGCTTGAGTCTTTCCAACGGGTTGCCGCGGCTTTCGAAGGCGTTCCTGCAAGTCTTTCGGCTTCTGCCGGCATCTTCCTCGGTCCCGAATACCATTTCGACCTCACCCGCCCCGGCATTGCCGCCTATGGCGGTGAGGCCGTCAACGGCATGAAGGGGTTGAAGCTGTCGCCAAGGCCGAAGCCCGAATCCTGCAGATCCGCGAGGCACCTTCCGGCTCGACGGTCAGCTATGGCGCAACCCACCAGCTTTCGCGCAACAGCCGGCTTGCCATCGTCTCGGCCGGTTACGCGGACGGCTATATCCGCTCGCTGTCCGGTTCCGGCGTGCCGATCCGGGCGGGCGGTGCGCCCGGCGCCTTCGGCTTCATCGCCAATACCCGCGTGCCCGTCATCGGTCGGGTGACCATGGACCTCACCATTTTCGATGTCACCGACGTGCCGGAAGGCGCAATCCGCGCCGGCGATTATATCGAACTGTTCGGCCCGAACATCGCGCTTGACGATGTGGCACGTGCGGGCGGCACGATCGGCTACGAAATGCTGACCAGCATCGGCCTGCGCCACGAGCGGCGTTACCTCTACCCGGACAACTGATCGTCCGGGCCGATCTCCGCTTGAAAAACCTTCCCTCTTGGAAGCTGAAAATCTTCGTGCTAAAGGAGAACAAAAGGAGATCGAAATGACCGGGATCCATCTCAGTGATGAGCATCAGGCCTTTATCGATAAATTGGTGAAGGCCGGTTTCTACAAGGATGCAAATGCGATCGTGGCCGGCGCCCTGCGCCTGCTGCAGCAGAAGGATGACGAGTTCTTCGAGCTGCAGAGGCTGATCCAGGAAGGGATTGACGATGTAGAGGCCGGGCGCGTCCATCGCTATGAATCGGCTGAGGATATGCTGAGCGACATCCAGAAGATGTCCGCGACCAAGAAGACGGGGACCCGCTATTAGGAGCCGGAAACCCGCCTGGTCGCCCCGAGCGAGGGCGGATCTCTTCGAGGACCATGGCTATATCGCCCATGAGAACTCGCTAGCCGCCGACCGTTTCTTTCTTGATATCTACCGTAAAGTCGAAGCCTTTGCCCGCAACGGATTGACGGGGACGGATCGCCGTGAATTCGGCGACGGCATCCGAAGCTTTACCTACCGTGAGCGGATTATCTTCTTCAAACTGTCCGACACCGAACTGACTGTTTTACGTGTCCTGCACGGGCGCCAGAACATTTCTCCAAGCTATTTCCAAGACAGCGAAACCTGATCAACTCATGGCAAAAACCAAAACCCAATTCGTGTGCCAGAACTGCGGCACGGTGCATAGCCGCTGGGCCGGCAAGTGCGATGGCTGCGGCGAGTGGAACACGATCGTCGAGGAAGACCCGATGGGCGGCATCGGCGGCGGTCCCGGAAAGGCGCCGAAAAAGGGTCGCGCCGTGGCGCTGACCACGCTTTCCGGCGAAACCGAACAGGCGCCGCGCATATTCACCGGCATTTCCGAACTCGACCGCGCCACCGGCGGCGGTTTTGTGCGCGGCTCGGCCGTGCTGATCGGCGGCGATCCGGGCATCGGCAAGTCGACGCTGCTGATGCAGGCAGCCGCCGCCCTTTCCCGCCGCGGCCATCGGATCATCTACGTCTCGGGCGAAGAAGCGGTCGCCCAGGTACGCCTGCGCGCCCAGCGCCTCGGTGCGGCGGATAGTGATGTGCTGCTTGCCGCCGAAACCAATGTTGAAGACATTCTTGCAACCATTTCCGAAGGCAAACGCCCCGATCTGGTGATCATCGATTCTATCCAGACTCTGTGGAGCGATACGGCCGACAGCGCCCCCGGCACCGTCACCCAGGTGCGCACCGGCGTGCAGGCGATGATCCGCTTTGCGAAGCAGACGGGTTCTGCCATGGTTCTCGTCGGGCATGTGACGAAGGAAGGCCAGATCGCCGGTCCCCGCGTCGTCGAGCACATGGTCGATGCCGTGCTTTATTTCGAGGGCGACCGCGGCCATCACTACCGCATCCTGCGCACGGTCAAGAACCGTTTCGGACCGACCGACGAGATCGGCGTGTTCGAAATGTCCGATAACGGCTTGCGCGATGTTACCAACCCGTCGGAACTGTTTCTCGGCGAGCGCAATGCCAAGTCTCCGGGGGCCGCTGTCTTCGCCGGGATGGAAGGTACGCGTCCGGTTCTGGTCGAAGTACAGGCGCTGGTGGCGGCCACCTCGCTCGGCACGCCGCGCCGCGCCGTGGTCGGGTGGGATAGTTCCCGTCTTGCGATGATCCTTGCCGTGCTCGAAGCCCATTGCGGCGTCAGGCTCGGTCAGCACGATGTCTATCTCAATGTCGCCGGCGGCTATCGTATCTCGGAACCTGCCGCAGACATGGCAATTGCATCGGCGCTCGTCTCCTCGCTTGCCGGCACCGCCCTGCCCCCGGATTGTGTCTTCTTCGGCGAAATCAGCCTGTCGGGAGCCGTACGCCCCGTCTCGCAGACATCCCAGCGATTGAAAGAAGCGGAAAAACTCGGCTTTGCCGGCGCCATGCTGCCGGCCACCTCGGCGGAACTGCCGAAAAACAGCAGCGCGCGCTGGACGATGATCGAGGATCTGCCCGATCTCGTTGCCCGCATTGCCGGATCGGCCAAGAAACTGGGGAAAGGCCATGAAAATGCCGGTGAAGATGATTGATCTTCCGTTAATGACTTGGCTGATGTAAGACACTGCGCCCAATGCTGGAATGCCGGACGGAAATGCCGGTTTCAGCCGGCAGGTGTGGAACGGCAGGTTCTGGAGTAGAGTTTACATGCCCATTACGATCTTCGACGGTGTTGTCATCGGCGTCACCCTGTTTTCTGCGGTGCTTGCCATGGTCCGCGGCTTTTCCCGCGAAGTGCTGTCGATTGCAGCCTGGGCCGGCTCGGTTGCCGCTGCCTATTACCTTTATCCGCTGGCTGTGCCCTATGCGGAAAAATACACGTCCGACCATCGTATCGCGATTGCCGCCTCGGCCGGCATCATCTTCCTGATCGCGCTGATCGTCATCTCCTTCATCACCTCGCGGATCGCCGATTTCATCATCGACAGCCGCATCGGCGCGCTGGACCGTACGCTCGGCTTTCTCTTCGGCGCTGCCCGCGGCATCCTGCTGCTCGTCATCGCTACTGCCTTCTGGAACTGGCTGGTGCCGGTCAAGGCGCAGCCGACCTGGGTGGTGGATGCGAAGTCAAAGCCTTTCCTCGATACGCTTGTCGGTCGTTTGGAAGCCGTATTGCCAGAGGATATCGAGCCGCAGATCCGCGCTCGCATCACCGGCAAGGAAGAAGCGCCGGCGGATGTCCAGCCCGGCCAGGAACTGCCGCCGGTGGGCGACGCACCTGCTACAAATAATTGACGCTGTGTTGCGCTTGATGCAGCGCAATTCGTCACCATTTGTGGTATGACTTGAATTCAGGTAGAGAGCGGGCTGGCACCGGGGACGTAAATTCCCCGGCCGGCCTTTCCATTTTAAGATCAAGGGCACAGGCTCACGATGGACCAGTCGGCTTCACAATCCTTCGACATCAACCATTCCAACGAATGGGAGGACGATACGCTGCATGAAGAATGCGGCGTGTTCGGCATTCTCGGTCATCCGGATGCGGCAACACTGACGGCACTCGGCCTGCATGCGCTTCAGCATCGTGGTCAGGAAGCCGCCGGTATCGTTTCCTTCGACGGTCTGCGCTTCCATTCGGAACGTCGCATGGGCCTCGTCGGCGACCATTATACGGACCCGGCAACGCTCGCCAAACTGCCCGGCAATATCTCCATCGGTCACGTCCGTTATTCGACAACCGGCGAAGTGGCGCTCAGAAACGTGCAGCCGCTGTTTGCAGAACTGGAAGTCGGCGGCATCGCGATCGCGCATAACGGCAATTTCACCAACGGCCTGACACTCCGCCGTCAGCTGATTGCCGGTGGCGCTATCTGTCAGTCGACATCGGATACCGAAGTCGTCCTTCACCTCATCGCCCGCTCCCGTTACTCCTCCACTGCCGACCGCTTCATCGATGCAGTCCGCCAGATGGAGGGCGGTTATTCGATGGTGGCGATCACCCGCACCAAGCTGATCGCCGCCCGTGATCCCACCGGCATCCGTCCGCTGGTCATGGGCGAGCTTGATGGTAAGCCGGTGTTTGCATCGGAAAGCTGCGCACTCGATATTATCGGCGCAAAGTTCGTCCGTGACGTCGAAAACGGCGAAGTCATTATCTGCGAAATCCAGCCGGACGGCTCGATCTCGATTGACGCCCGCAAGGCCGGCAACGGCCAGCCGGAGCGCCTCTGCCTGTTCGAATATGTCTATTTCGCCCGTCCTGACTCGGTCGTCGGCGGCCGCTCGGTTTACGTGGCGCGCAAGAACATGGGCATCAATCTGGCCAAGGAAGCTCCGGTCGACGCCGATGTCGTCGTGCCGGTTCCGGATGGCGGCACGCCGGCAGCGCTCGGTTATGCCCAGCAGAGCGGCATTCCGTTCGAATACGGCATCATCCGTAACCACTATGTCGGCCGTACCTTCATCGAGCCGACGCAGCAGATCCGCGCTTTCGGCGTGAAGCTGAAGCATTCGGCCAACCGGGCGATGATCGAGGGCAAGCGCGTCGTGCTGGTCGACGATTCGGTCGTTCGCGGCACCACGTCTTTGAAGATCGTGCAGATGATCCGCGATGCCGGTGCCAAGGAAGTGCACCTGCGCGTTGCCAGCCCGATGATCTATTATCCCGACTTCTACGGCATCGACACGCCGGACCGGGAAAAGCTGCTCGCCAACCAGTATGAGAACCTGGAAGCGATGTGCAAATATATCGGTTGTGACAGCCTTGAATTCCTGTCGATCAATGGCCTTTATCAGGCTGTCGGCGGCGAGGATCGCAACGATGCGCGCCCGCAGTTCACCGACCACTATTTCACCGGCGACTATCCGACCCGTCTTCTCGACAAGGACGGCGAAGCGGTGGGTCGCAAGGTCTCGCTGCTCGCCAGCAACGGTTGAACCTGACGCGAAGACCGGTTTCCAACAACCGATAAACATTCTAGAAGGCTGCGGAAACGCGGCCTTCTTTTTTGGCCTCGAAATCAGATTGACTAAGCGGGGCGGGAAACATGACCATCGATCTCAAAGGCAGGATTGCGCTTGTCACCGGCGCATCGCGGGGCATCGGCTATTTCACGGCGCTGGAACTGGCCAAGGCCGGTGCGCATGTGATTGCCTGCGCCCGCACGGTCGGCGGGCTGGAAGAACTGGATGACGCGATCAAGGCCGCCGGCGGCTCGGCGACGCTCGTTCCCTTCGATCTTTCCGACATGGAAGCGATCGATCGTCTGGGGGCATCGATTTTTGAACGCTGGGGCAAGCTCGACATTCTCGTCGCCAATGCCGGCATTCTCGGCGTCATCGCCCCGGTCGCCCATGTGGAAGCCAAGGTGTTTGACCGCGTGATGACCACCAATGTCACGTCAATGTGGCGCCTGGTCCGGTCGCTGGAACCGCTGCTGGTCAAATCCGATGCCGGTCGCGCGATCCTGCTCTCTTCCGGCGTCGCCACCAATCCCCGTGCCTTCTGGGGCGCCTATGCGATGTCGAAGGCGGCGGTCGAGACGATGGGCCGGATCTGGGCCGAGGAAATGGCGCATACGCCGCTCAAGATCAACATGGTCAATCCGGGCGCGACCCGCACCGCCATGCGCGCCCAGGCCATGCCCGGCGAAGACCCGGAAACCCTGCCGCATCCGTCGGAAGTCGCTGCAAAAATCCTGCCGCTTGCCTCACCGGAGATGATCGACAGCGGCCGCCTGTTCGTCGTGCGCGAAAACCGCTTCGTCGATTACCGGCTGCCGGAGTGAAGAGGGCATAGTGCGATAAGATCCGGCATGACTTTGGCTGCGGTTCCCCTAATTTGATGACGCAGACCTGAAACATCCCGCCATGCCGGAGACTTGTCCTTGCCGTTCGAACATTTCTCGCTGGAACACCTGATTTCCCAATATGGCGTGCTGGCGGTATTTCTAGGCGCAGCCTTCGAGGGAGAGACTGCGGTTTTTCTTGGCGGGGTTTTCGCGCATCGACATTTTATGCAGTGGTGGGAAGCTGCCACGGCAGCCGCACTCGGTTCATTTGCCGCCGATCAGGCGTGGTTCTTCGCAGGGCGTTATGCCAACCGGCTCGCTATTGTGCAGCGATTTCTCGCAACCGATGCGGCACAGAAGGTCAATGATCTGCTCGAAGCCCATCCGACCGGCTTCATCCTCGCCTTCCGCTTCATCTATGGCATGCGGACGGTCAGCCCGATTGCAATCGGCCTCAGTTCCGTGCCGGCGATCCGTTTCGTCGTCCTCAATTTCATCGCAGCCGTTGTCTGGGCCGTGCTGATCACCACGATCGGTTATCTGTTCGGCGACGCGGTCGAAATGCTGTTCGGGCGTTTGAGGCTGCATCTGCATCTGGTCATCGCAATCCTCGTGATCGTCGCCGTCGTTGTTGCCCTGGCATTCGTATCGAAACGGTATCTCGCCACACTCTTTCAGGATGCTTCGACAGGATCCGGCAAATAGAGCGAAAAGCACATCGGCGCTGCCGGCACGCGCCTCCCTCCCCTTGACCAAATCCGCCACCCGCGCCATAACCGACCGCATGAAAACGACGATTTCCATTTGTGGGAAGATTATCCGCTAGCGTTCGCGCTGGTCCGGCCGTTTTCGTCTCTCGAAAAGCCTTGAAGACAAACGCCCCGGTCCGGTACCGGTCGCGGCACGTCTTGATGACCTTGGGAGAATTTTTCGATGAGCGCCACGCTCAAGCTATACAATACCTTGATCCGCGAGAAATCGGTGTTCCAGCCGATCGATGCCGACAATGTGCGCATGTATGTCTGCGGCCCGACGGTCTATGATTTTGCCCATATCGGCAATGCCCGCCCGGTCATCGTGTTCGACGTGCTGTTCCGGCTTTTGAGCCACGTCTACGGCGACACCCATGTCACCTATGCCCGCAACATCACCGACGTCGATGACAAGATCAACGCGCGTGCCCTGCGCGACTTTCCGCATCTGCCGCTCAACGACGCCATCCATGCGGTGACGGAAAAGACGGCAAAGCAGTTCCATGCGGATGTGGCGGCGCTGGGCTGCCTCGAGCCGAGTGTCGAGCCGCGCGCCACCGACAATATTTCCCAGATGATCGAGATCATCGAAAAGCTGATCGCCCGCGGCCATGCCTATGTGGCGGAAGGCGAAGTGCTGTTCGACACGAAATCGATGAGCGATTACGGCCAGCTTTCCAAGCGTCCTCTGGATGAACAGCAGGCCGGCGCCCGCGTGGCCGTCGATGCGCACAAGAAGAACCCGGGCGATTTCGTGCTGTGGAAGCTGTCTTCCCATAACGAACCCGGCTGGGAGAGCCCATGGGGCCGCGGCCGTCCGGGCTGGCATATCGAATGCTCGGCAATGAGCGGCCGTTATCTCGGCGAAGTGTTCGACATCCATGGCGGTGGGCTGGACCTGATTTTTCCGCACCACGAAAACGAGATCGCCCAGTCGCGCTGCGCCCATGGCACTGAAGTGATGGCGAATGTCTGGATGCATAACGGCTTCGTGCAGGTCGAAGGCAAGAAGATGTCGAAATCCGACGGCAACTTCATCACCATCAACCAGCTGCTGGAGACCGACACATTCGGCGGCCGCAAGTGGCCGGGCGAAGTGCTGCGGCTTGCGATGCTGATGACGCATTACCGCGAGCCGATCGACTTTTCGGTGAAGCGGCTTGAGGAGGCAGAAAGGCTTCTGGCCAAGTGGCCTGCTGTCGATCCGTCCGAAATCCCGGAAGGCACCGCGCCCTGCCCGATCGTGATCGAAGCACTTGCCGACGATCTGAACTCGGTTGCCGCCGTGCAGCGCATCCACGCCTTGGCGCAGGAAGCCAATGCCGACAGGACTCTTCTGCCGATGTTTGCTGCCAGCGCCGCACTTCTCGGTGTGCTGCCGACGAAGACGGAAGTTGATGAAGCGCTTGCGGGTGCCGTCGATGCGCTTGTCGCCATGCGGCTTGAAATGCTGAAGGCGAAGAACTTTGCCGAGGCAGACAAGATCCGCGACGAACTGTCGGCCAAGGGCATCCAGCTGAAGGACGGCAAGGATGCGGCTACCGGCGAGCGGGTGACGACCTGGGAGGTCAAGCGGTAGAATGGTTACGGCAGCGGCAGTTGCTACCCCCCTCTGCCCTGCCGGCTTGCCTGGGCCGAGCCACGGGTCTCGTCCCGCCCTTCGAGCCCCCCACAAGGGGGGAGATCAGCAAGCCGCATGCTCCCCGCCAAATAGGGATCGCCGGGAAGTATTCGCCTTTGCGCGAGAAAAAAGCGGCAATCTCAGCCTTGGATTGAGCCGGCGGGTTCGCTACTCTCCAATCTCCCCCCTTGTGGGGGAGATGTCCGGCAGGACAGAGGGGGGCGATCTCCACACCGCAGCAGACCACGAGGAGCATGACATGCCGCATGCCCCGGTCTCACCCAAGCTTCGCACCAACGCCAGACGCATGCGCAAAGCGTTGACGGATGCCGAACTGAAACTCTGGAACGCCCTTCGCGCCCATCGCCTGATGGGGCTTGGCTTTCGCCGCCAGGTGCCGATTGCCGGATATGTTGCGGATTTCGCCTGCCCCACGCATCACCTTATCGTCGAGGTCGATGGTTCCCAGCACGGCAATGATCACGACCTCGCTTATGACGCGGCAAGAACCCGGCGCCTGCAACAGGACGGCTGGACGGTTTTGCGTTTCTGGAATGACGATGTCATGACGGATATCGACAATGTCTGCCTGCATATCCTGAAGACAGTCGGGGAGGCATGATGATGACCCAGATCCATACCGGTGGCTGCCAGTGCGGCGCCATCCGTTATCGCGCAGAAGGCGAGATCGGTTTTCCGCATGTCTGCCATTGCCGCATGTGCCAGAAGGCGGCGGGGAATTATTTCATGCCGTTCGGCGGCGTGAGGCATGAGAATTTCACGCTGACCCGCGGCGAGCCTGCATGGTTCCAGTCCTCCGACACCGTGCGGCGCGGCTTCTGTCGTGATTGCGGCACGCCGCTGTTCTATGACAGCGGGCACGATCATGTCAGCATCACGCTCGGCTCCCTCGATGCTCCGGAAAGCGTCAAGCCGGAGATGCAGACCAATCTTGAGCGCAAGATGCCGTGGTTCGGTCAGCTCGACGGGCTCCACCATGAACCCGGCATGGATACGACGCCGCAGCAGGCTGCCGGGATTGTCAAAAGCAGCCGGCAGCATCCCGACCACGATACGCAACATTGGCCGAAAGCCGGATCGGAGTTCTGGATTTGACCCATCATTTCCATACCGGCGGCTGCCAGTGCGGTGCGGTTCGTTTCGTCATCGAAGGCAAGCCGAGCCAGTCGTCGATCTGTCACTGTCGCATGTGCCAGAAGGCGTTCGGCGCCTATTATGCACCGTTGATCTCGACACGCGGCGCAAGCTTTCGCTGGACACGCGGAGCGCCGAAACAGTTTCCTTCATCGAACCATGTCGTTCGCGGTTTCTGCGGCAATTGCGGCACCCCGCTGACCTATGAGGCCGCCGACGGCATTGCCGTGTCTGCCGGTGCGCTGGACGATCCTTCGGCCCTGCCGCCCTCGATCCAGTACGGTGTCGAGGCGAAGGTGCCGTTCGTCGATCACCTCGGCGCACTGCCGGCGCATCATACGATGGACGATATCGCGGAAGCCCCCTTCCTTGCCGATATCGTCTCCAACCAGCATCCCGACCACGACACGGACACATGGCAACCGGTTCCCGCCTCAGGCGGAACCACCAAGGAGGATGATGCATGAGCGAGACGACGAGATCAGACGCCCCAAGAACCGGCGGATGCCAGTGCGGCGCCGTGCGCTTCAGGATCCATGGCCAGCTTGGCCGCGCCTCGATCTGCCATTGCCGCATGTGCCAGAAGGCTTTTGGCGGCTTCTTCGGGCCGCTTGTCTCGGCACCGCAGGATGGTGTCGAATGGACCCGCGGCGAGCCGACCTATTTCCAGTCTTCGGTCAATATCGACCGCGGCTTCTGCAAGCGCTGCGGCACGCCGCTCACCTATCGTCACCCTCAGGGCATCGAGATTGCCATCGGCGCCTTCGACGAGCGCGATGATCTGGCGCCGCAGGTTCAGGTCAACCATGCGTTCAAGCTGCCCTGGGTCGAGACGATCTTCGATGCGCCGGTGCACAAGGACGTCGATTATTACGACCGGCAGGAGCAGATCATCTCCTTCCAGCATCCCGACCACGATACCGAGAACTGGCCCGAGAAAGGCTTGCATCTGTGACCGACATTCTGCGCACGCTCTATCCCGTCTCCACCCCTTACGACACCGGCACGATGGATGTCGGCGACGGGCATGTAATCTACTGGGAACGCCATGGCACCAAGGGCACGAAACCCGTCGTCTTCCTGCATGGCGGACCGGGCGGCGGGATCACGCCGATCCAGGCACGGCTGTTCGATCCGGACCTTTACGACATCCTTCTGTTCGACCAGCGCGGCTGCGGCCGCTCGACACCGCATGCGGGGCTTGAAGCCAATACGACCTGGCATCTCGTCGCTGATATCGAACGGCTGCGTGAAATGGTCGGCGTCAACAAGTGGCAGGTCTATGGCGGTTCCTGGGGTTCGACACTGGCGCTGGCCTATGCCGAGACGCACCCGGATCGCGTTACCGAGCTTCTTTTGCGCGGCGTCTATACCCTGACGAGGCCGGAGCTTGACTGGTACTACCAATTCGGCGTCTCGGAAATGTTCCCCGACAGGTGGGAGGCCTTCGTCGCCCCCATTCCTGAGGCCGAGCGCCACGAAATGATGGCCGCCTATCACCGCCGCCTGACCGGCACAGACCGGGCGCAGCAGATCGCCTGCGCCAAGGCATGGAGCGTGTGGGAAGGCTCAACGATCACGCTTTTGCCGGAACCGGCCCTCGCCTCGAAACACGACGAAGACCATTTCGCCCTCGCCTTCGCTCGGATCGAAAACCATTTCTTCGTCAATGCCGGCTGGCTGGATGAAGGTCAGTTGCTGCGTGATGCGACGAAGCTTTCCGGTATTCCGGGCGTCATCGTGCACGGCCGCTACGACATGCCCTGCCCGCTCAAATATGCCTGGCAACTGTCGAAGGTCTGGACCGATGCGGATTTTCACATCGTAGAAGGTGCAGGCCACGCCGTGTCCGAACCGGGGATCACCGACCGGCTGATCCGGGCGACGGATAGGTTTGCGGGGAAGAGTTAGGGCAATGCACCCAGCTTTTACCCCCCTCTGCCCTACCGGGCATCTCCCCCACAAGGGGGGAGATCAGCTGGGCGCGCGCTCCCAACTCCCAACTGATGTTTCAGCTGGAGGCTGTCGTTTTTCGGGAGCAGAGGTCCTGCCACTTGTGATCTCCCCCCTTGTGGGGGAGATGGTCGGCAGACCAGAGGGGGGTAACGCCGCCGCCATCATAACCATACCGCTCTGGGAGGAGCATCCATGACGACCCGAGACCGCATATATCTCTTCGACACCACCCTTCGTGACGGGCAACAGACGCCCGGCGTCGATTTCTCCGTCGAGGACAAGATCGCGATTTCGGCGATGCTGGATGAATTCGGCTTCGATTATGTCGAGGGCGGGTATCCCGGCGCCAATCCGACCGACACGGCCTTTTTCACCGAAAAGCGCACGTTGACAGCAAAATTCGTCGCCTTCGGCATGACCAAGCGCGCCGGCATTTCCGCTTCCAACGATCCGGGCCTTGCGACACTGCTGCAGGCCAAGAGCGATGCCGTCTGTTTCGTCGCCAAGAGCTGGGACTATCACGTCAAGGTCGCACTCGGCTGCACAAACGAGGAAAACCTCGTCTCCATCCGCGAGAGCGTCGAAGCGGCCAAGGCTCAGGGCAAGGAGCCGCTGGTCGATTGCGAGCACTTTTTCGACGGCTACAAGGCCAATCCGGAATACGCGCTGGCCTGCGCCCGCACCGCCCATGAGGCCGGAGCGCGGTGGATCGTGCTTTGCGACACCAATGGCGGCACGCAGCCGAACGAGGTGCGCGAGATCGTCTCCGCCGTCATCGCGGCCGGGATTCCCGGCGAAAATCTCGGCATCCATGCCCATGACGACACCGGGCAGGCGGTCGCCAATTCGCTTGCCGCCATCGAGGCGGGCTGTCGGCAGGTGCAGGGTACGCTCAACGGCATCGGTGAGCGCTGCGGCAATGCCAATCTGATCACGCTGATCGCCACGCTCTGTCTGAAGGAGGCCTATGCCTCCCGCTTCGAGACTTCGATCGACCCGGAGCGGCTGTCGGGGCTGACGCGTCTTTCGCATTCCTTCGACGAGCTTCTCAACCGCTCGCCCAATCATCAGGCGCCTTACGTTGGAGCATCCGCCTTCGCCACTAAGGCCGGCATCCACGCCTCGGCGCTGCTCAAGGACCCGCGCACCTACGAGCATGTGACGCCGGACAGCGTCGGCAACCTGCGCAAGGTCATGGTGTCTGACCAGGGCGGCAAGTCGAACTTCATCAACGCGCTGAAGCGCCGCGGCATAGAAGTCGCCAAAGACGATCCGAAGCTCGATCACCTGATCTCTATCGTCAAGGAACGCGAAGCCTCGGGCTATGCCTATGAAGGGGCCGATGCGAGTTTCGAACTGCTTGCCCGCCGTACGCTCGGCACAATCCCGGAATTCTTTTCGATCGACGGTTTTCGCGTGATGGTCGAGCGTCGTTTCGACAGTCTAGGACGCATCAAGATCGTGTCTGAGGCGGTGGTGAAGATCGTCATCGACGGCGAAAACCATATGTCGGTGGCGGAGGGCGACGGCCCGGTCAACGCGCTCGATCTGGCGCTCAGAAAAGACTTTGGGAAATACCAGAACGAGATCGATGATCTGGTTCTTGCGGACTTCAAGGTACGTATCCTCAACGGCGGCACCGAGGCCATCACTCGCGTGTTGATCGAATCCACCGATGGAAGCGGTGTTCGCTGGTGGACGGTCGGTGTGTCGGAAAACATCATCGATGCCTCGTTCCAGGCCCTGATGGACTCGGTCATCTACAAGCTGATGAAGAACCGGGAACTGGCGGGTCGGATCGCGGCGGAGTGAGCGGACGACATCACGTCACGCAGGATCATCGGACATCCAGTGCGATGTATCCCGCATGCCGTGCACGACGGCAATGACGAGAATTCCATAGGGCGCTGGCTCATAGATAGCGATGTAGCGCCCCTCGATGAGCAACCGCGCCCGTTCGGCGATATCCGGACGGGCGACACCCATTTCGGGATGCAGGGCGGCAAGATCGAATTTGTCGAAGAGCCGATCAATAAAGCCGTCCGCGGCCGGTTCGTTGTCCGCGGCAATGGTTCGCCAGATTTCCCGCAGGTCGTTTTGCGCGCGCGGGTCAGGCGATAGTCAGGCACGTGAGGAGCGTCCCTGCTTCAAGCCTTGAAGAAATTCGTGCCGGTCGACGCTCTCCCCCTCACCGCTTGCTTTGCCGTCAGCATAGGCGCGCCGGAGATATTCAAGCTCAATCGCCCTGACCTCTTCGCGCTGCTCCCAAAGGCGCAGGGCATCACGAACGATTTCACTGTTGGAGGCGTAGTCGCCGCTATCAACAGCATCCTTCATCCGTTCGGCCTGTTTAAGCGTCAACGAAACAGTGAGTGTGCGCATGGACGTTGCTTTCATGGGAAGCAGCTTACCACAAGCTACAAATCCTAACAAAGCTTGTTGGGATTTGTGACATCAAAAATTGGATCGCCAAGTTTCATCCAGACCAATCCTCATTTCCGCAATGCTTTTTTTTGCGGCCGGCGCTCCTTCAGGATGCTATCGTATCGTCGCACCAACCGGAACATTCTTCGGGCGGCGCAATACACGCCACCCGAAAACAGAGGCCTACCGGTTCAGCAAGGCCCGGTCGAGAAAATCGTTCATCAGCGGCGCGATCTCGTCCAGCTTGTCTTCCAGTGCAAAATGCCCGGTGTCGAGGAGATGCAGTTCGGCATCGGGAATATCTCGCAAATAGGGATGTGCTCCCTCTGCCGGAAAGATCTTGTCGTTCTTGCCCCAGACGATCAGCGTCGGTGGCTGGCGGTCGCGGAAGAAGGCCTGGATTTCGGGATAGAGCGCCACATTGGTGCGATAGTCGTAAAACAGGTCGAACTGGATTTCGTTATTGCCTGGACGATCCAGAAGCGGCTGGTCGTGCGCCCAATTGTCCGGGCTGATGCGGGATATGTCCTTCACACCGTCCGTGTACTGGAACTTGGTCGCCTCCAGCGTCACCATGGTGGCCTGCGCGTCGCGATCCTTCTGCGAACCACTTGCCCAATAGGCCTTGATCGGATCCCAGAATTCCTTCAGCCCTTCTTCATAGGCGTTGCCGTTCTGCACAATCAGGCCGGTTACCCGCTCGGGATGCTTGAGCGCCAGCCGATAACCGACCGGTGCGCCGTAATCCATTACATAGAGGGCGTAGCTTCTGGCGCCCAGCTGGCCGAGCAGATCATCGACCATGTCGGCATAATGGGCGAAGCTGTAGGTGAATGTCTTGTGATCCGGCGCATCACTATAACCAAAACCCGGATAGTCCGGCGCAATGACGCGGTAGCGATCGGCGAGCAACGGGATCAGGTTGCGGAACATATGCGAGGATGTCGGGAAGCCATGAAGCAGAAGGACCACTGGTCCATCGGCGGGGCCGGCTTCGCGATAGAATATCTTCAAGCCCTCGACGGTGGCGGTGCGATAATGCACCGTGACCGGCTGACGGCGGGCGTTCTTCACTTCAGTCATTTCCATTCTCCAAGTGGTTGACATTACAATCGAAACTTTCGACGCTGGCCAGATTCTCGGTCAGCGACATGAATGCCCGGCAAAGGCCGGCGAACGGGGAGACGATGGACCGCATAGAAGCCATGTCGATGCTGATCGAGGTTGCCGACACCGGCAGCCTTTCTGCTGCCGCGAGGGCGCTCAACATCCCGGTCACCACGCTTTCGCGCAAAATCTCCGATCTCGAAGCAGCTCTCGGGGCCAAGCTTCTGGTTCGCAGCACCCGCAGGATCGATCTCACCGACGCCGGCATCGGTTACCTTGCGGCTGCCCGGCGCATCATCGAGCAGGTCGAGGAAGCCGAGCGGGAGGCTGCAGGCGAGTTCACCGTGCCGAAAGGCCGGCTGGTGGTCACCGCGCCGATCCAGTTCGGCCAGTTGCATGTTCTGCCGGTCGTCACCGACTTCCTTGCCCGTTTCCCGCAGATCGACATCCGCCTGCTTCTGCAGGACCGGAACCTGCAGCTGGTCGAAGAGCATATCGACATGGCCGTGCGGATCGGCCATTTGCCGGACAGTTCGATGATCGCGACCGCTGTCGGATCGGTCCGGATGGTCGTCTGTGCCAGCCCCCGGCTGATCGAGGCGCAGGGCATGCCGCAAAGCCCGCAGGAGCTTTCGCGTTTCCCAGCAATCACCATCGAGACGCCTCTGTCGCAATCCGCCTGGCAGTTTCGCGATCCGGGAGATCGCTCCCTCCTGACGCTCTCTCCGCCCCCTCGCCTTTCAGTCACCACGGTCGAGGCGGCATTGCGGGCGGCGACCCGTGATGCCGGCGTCATCCGTCTGTTCCACTACCAGGTCGCCGACGCGGTAAAGACCGGTGATCTCAAGATCATCCTCGAAGACTACGAAATCGACCCCGTGCCGGTGCAGTTGATCCATGCCTCGCGGGGCCAGATGCCGATCAAGATGCGCAGCTTTCTCGATTTCGCGGTTCCGAGGTTGCGCGCGGTCTTCCCGATCGGGACCTAGATTGCCCCTGTGCCTGCCTTGGCCCTCAATTCCGCATTTTCCTTTTCAAGCTGGGCAAGGCGCTCCTGCATCGGGCGCATCGCGGCGGCGATCTCCCGTTCGGTGAAGCGCGGGGTGATATGCTGCGGGCAGTTCCAGTCGAAGGCTTCCAGCCGCACCTTGAAGATGCGCTCGGCCCGGCCCCGATAACCGGCATCGGTAACGAGTGCGGTGATCGCCGGATCCTCGTCCAGCGCCAGCTTTTCGACATGGGCATAGATCTTCAGCCGGGCGCGGCGCGGGTAATCCATCAGGAAGAGGCAGGCCTTGTCGCTGGCGGCCAGATTGCCGGTCGAAATATACTGGCGATTGCCGCGGTAATCGGCAAAAGCGAGCGTCCGGTCGTCGACGACTTTCAGAAAGCCTGCAGGCCCGCCGCGATGCTGGATATAGGGCCAGCCGGTTTCGGAAACCGAGGCCATGTAAAAGCTGTCGCGCTCGGCGATGAAGGCCTTTTCGCCTTCGGTGAACCGATCCATCGTGCGATCGCCGGAAAAATCGGACCAGAACTGATCGACACCCATTTCGGCCTGTGCTGACCGCACGCTTGGCGTTGAGGCGATATCCAGAAATCCGTAGGACATGGCGTTCTCCCTTCAAACTCGAGCTGGTGATCGTAGAAGATCCCGGCCGGCTCGTTGGGAGGACTATGCCGTTTTTCATTCATCGCCGTAATCGGGTATTTCCGGAGATCATCTCTCCGGAAAATGGAGAGATGAAACCGAGTTCGAGACGATGATTCTTAGTGCGTGGAAAAATGACGGCCAGTCAGGGCTCATCAAAGGACAGGCCCCAATCCTTCTCGCCATACCACTCTTCACCTTTCGGCGGGGTCTTCCAACGCAGGCTCTTCACCTTGCGCAGGCCACGGGCACGGAATGCGGCCTCCAGCCCGGCATGTCGCCCTTCAGGCACCGGCTTGCCGCTTTCACCCCAGATGAACGACACAATCTGGATAAACCGCGCACCAAAACCCCGGGCCTGACGGTCGATCATCAGATAGGCCGCATTCCGGGTAAAACCGGAGCGGCTGCTGTTCTGGACTGCCGGAATGCCGAGGGGCAAGATCAGACGGCCATAGGGCGCCAGTTTTTCGATCCATGCTTCCGGCGGATGGTCGAGGGCAAAGTTGGCATAGATGACATCGGCGTCCTCCCTGGGCCAGTCCGATGCGTCGCCCTGGACGATCTCGACATTGTCGTATGCGGCAAGATTGGCTCTCGCCCTTTGCGCCAGCGCAGCATCGTATTCCACGCCGATCACGCGACCTGACGGGCCGACCAGTTCGGCCATGATCGCCGTATAGTAGCCGGCACCGGCGCCCATATGCACGACCGTCTCGCCTTCGCGGATATTGAAAGCATGAAATGCTCCCGCATGCAGGGAGGGAGAGCCGTTATTGATGCCCTTCTCCGTATCGAGGCCAACGAGAACATCCTGATAGAGCACGATAGGATCGGTCGAGGCGACGGAACGGTATCCATCGCTATAGACATCATCGAAGATCCAGGGCGGGGGACCAACATAGTCTTCGCGGGCCACGCGCGCGAAAGCTGCGAGCAACCTGTCGTTCTTGTCTATTCCTGCCTTGGCAAGCAGTTGAAGCGCATAGTTGCCGCGATGCGCGGGTTCGTCTTCCAAATTCATCTATGTCCCCTGGGTTTTCTTGAACCATGCAGCCCTCTCGTCGTGGTCAGGTTGCACGGCCGTTTCGCGCCATAGTGGCAGGATGAATAAACTGTCTCAATGCAAGGTTCAAAGAAATGAATTGGTAGCACAGGGCGCGATCCTGTAATTGCGCCATGTTAATTACACATGCCAATTACAACAGAATGCCGGAAACACCCCATGGCCAGCCAAAACCCAGCGTCTCCCGCCACAAATCCGGTTGCCGTCAATGAAGACACGCCGCGCGGTTTTGCCTTCGGTCTTACGGCCTATCTACTCTGGGGCTTTCTGCCATTCTACCTGAAGGCGGTGGGACACCTTCCGGCAATGGAAGTGCTGGCGCACCGCGCGATATGGTCTGTGCCGGTGGCCGGCATCGTGCTGGTGATACTCGGCCGGCTGAAAGATGTCCGGGCGGCGCTCAAGAACCCGCGCATGCTCGGCATGGCCTGCGCCACCGCGACGCTGATTACCCTCAACTGGGGCGTCTATGTCTGGGCGGTCGCCGCCGGACACGCTCTTGATGCCGCGCTCGGTTATTTCATCAATCCGCTGTTCAGCATTTTTCTGGCCGCGGTGATCCTGAAGGAAAAGCTCGCTCCGCTGCAGATGGTGGCCATCGGGCTTGCGGTCGTGGCGGTCGCCATCCTCGCCTGGGGCGCCGGCGGGCTGCCGTGGGTCTCGCTGGCGCTGACCGTTACCTGGGGCATCTACGCGCTTTTGCGCAAGACGCTGCCGATCGGTCCCAACCAGGGCTTCTTCCTCGAAGTGCTTTTGATCAGCATTCCGATGCTGCCCTATGTGATCTGGCTCGAAGCGACCGGACAGGGGCATTTTCTCGGCGGAACCGGTTTCGACATGGGCATGCTGGCGCTGTCCGGCGTCGTCACCGCCGGTCCGCTGATGATCTATGCCAATGGGGCAAAACTGCTGAAACTGTCTACGATCGGCATCATGCAGTATATCGCCCCGACGATGATCTTCCTGATCGCCATCTTCGCCTTCGGTGAACCACTGAGCCCGATAAAGCTGACAAGTTTCGTGTTGATCTGGGCGGCGCTGGCGCTCTACACCATCGCCATGCTGCGACAGCTGCGCGGTCGCTGATTTTCAAGGACAAACTTCATGCAGATGTCAGACATTCCCTTCGGCACGACCGACTGGTCGAGCATCGAGCCGACCGTGCACAAGGGCGATACGGGCCACTCCACCTGGCGGACACGGCATTTCGGCGGCATTCGCGTGCGGATGGTCGAGCACTCACCGGGATATCTTGCCGACCACTGGTGCGAAAAAGGCCATATCCTTCTGTGCCTGGAAGGCGAGATGACGACTGAACTCGCCGATGGACGTGTCTTCGTGCTGAAGCCCGGCATGAGCTATCAGGTCGCCGACAATGCCGAGCCGCATCGCTCCTCGACCACGATCGGGGCCAAGCTTTTTATCGTCGATTGAAAACCACGTTCGCCGTCATCCTCGGGCCTGTCCCGAGGATCTATTCACGTCGCTGCGGCTAAGACGTAGCAGATGCTCGGGACATCCTCGGGTTTAACCCGAGGACGAGCATGACGACCGTGCACTTCAAAGCTTCGAGATAACGGCCTCTTCGCCTTTGGACGAAGTCGTCACCTCATCACGTTCCAGAATTGCCGGAACGATATCGTCCACCTCGGATATGACCAGCGGCCGGACGAGATTGGCGCGGTGGATGAAACCCTCTGCGCGCATGTGATCGACAAGTGCCATCATCGGATCCCAGAAACCGCCGATATTGGCGAAGACCATCGGCTTTTCGTGGCGGCCGAGCTGGCCCCAGGTCATGATCTCGACGATTTCTTCCAGCGTGCCGATACCGCCGGGAAGCGTGACGAAGGCGTCGGAGCGCTCGAACATCTTGTGCTTGCGCTCATGCATGTCCGACGTCACGATCAATTCGTTCAGCTGGCCGAGCGAATGGCGGGTCGCCTCCATGTCGACGAGGAATTCCGGGATGATGCCGGTCACTTCTCCGCCGTTCGACAACACGCCTGATGCAACCGCGCCCATGATGCCCTTGGTGCCGCCGCCATAGACGAGTCTTAGGCCATGCGCGGCAATCGATTTTCCAAGTGCGCGACCGGCAGCGATATAGGCAGGATCACGGCCGGGCTGGGAGCCGCAATAGACGCAGATGGATCGTATTGGCACAGTTTTCTCCATTGGGCATTCAAAGGGTGCGACAGTTGAGACCGCACAACGCAGATTTGACGGGAAAATCCCGCAAGAGCAAGGCTTTATGACGTGAAAAGCTTGTTAAGAAGTCTGGAAAGAGCTAATCGGTAAAGTAGCGGAAACTCAGGCCCTTAAGAGGCAATAGACGATGAAGAACCGTGCCGGCTGGCTCGCCCTGATTGTACTTGCAATTGCTTCGCTGCTGATGATCTTCTTTGTCATGCCGAGGATCAACCAAGAAAGCAAGCCAGTCGCAGCTGCGATCAATGCTGCCGGTGACGCGGTGAAGGATGCCGTAACCGAGGGCAAC
The DNA here is from genome assembly GCF_019511445.1 of Aliirhizobium wenxiniae. GTDB lineage: Bacteria > Pseudomonadota > Alphaproteobacteria > Rhizobiales > Rhizobiaceae > Neorhizobium > Neorhizobium wenxiniae_A. The sequence goes on along the minus strand of NZ_JAEUAN010000005.1, from coordinate 59,646 downwards.
AAGCCTGCCGAGACCGCAAAGGTCGAGCCGCAGGCAACCGCCCCTTCCGCGCCAGCGCCAGCCAATGCGCCTGCAGCCTCGCCGGCACCCACAGCCGCCCCTGCGCCGCAAACGGCTGCAACCGATACGCCGACATTCGATGTGTTGCGCGTCGAGCCGGACGGTTCCGCGGTTATCGCAGGCCATGCAGCCCCCAATTCGACACTTGAGATCACCAGTGGCACATCCGTCATCGCCAAGGTGGATGTCGGCCCGAGCGGTGATTTTGCCGCCGTGCTCGACAAGCCGCTTCCCCCCGGTGACCACCAGCTCGTGCTGAAGGCGACCGCCAAGGACGGCAAGGTTACAAGCTCGGAAGAGGTCGCGACGGTCTCGGTTCCCGCCGACAAGAATGGCAAGCTTCTCGCCATGGTGACCAAGCCCGGCAAGGCAAGCCGCCTGATCGCGGTTCCGGAAGAGGCCGGCAAGGCGGCCTCCGCAGCGGCGACAAACCAGCCTGCAGCGCCTTCAGCAGGTGCCGACGCCGCCACGACAGCACCGCAATCCGGCGGCGTCGCATCCGCGCCTGCTCCCGCTACGACCTCCCCTGTGCCTGCCACCTCTCCCGCTCCGGCCATGTCGAGCGAATTGCAGATCACGGCGGTCGAAATCGAAGGGTCGAAGATCTTTATTGCCGGCGTTACGAAATCGGGCCGTCAGGTTCGCGGCTCCGCGGATGGTTCCGTCGTCGGTCAGGCTCAGGCGGGCGGAGACGGGCATTTCGTCATCGACGGAAGCGCCAATCTGACCGTCGGTGATCATCGCATCGCAGTCGAAGCACTCGGCAGCAACGGACAGGTTCTGGTTCGCGTGGAAGTGCCGTTCAACCGACCGGCCGGCGAACAGGTCGCAGCAATCGCATCACCGGCACCGGCAAGCCCGGTCACGGTCGCCGATGGCGGCGCGTTCGACAATCTGCGCGGACAGGTGGCCAAGGCTTTCTCTCTGCTCAAGGGCCTCTATGACGCCGGCAAGGTTCCGGCGCTCGAAAACATGACGGCGGCCCGCTCGTCGACGTCCATCGCGCTGCAATCGCTTGCCGAATACAGACTGCCGGCAGGCGCCTCAGTCAATGCAACCGAGGCTGTCGGCGTCACGGCCGGTCATGCCAATGCGGCCCGTCAGGCGCTGGAAGCCCTGCCCCGCGACGTGGCAGCGGTAAGCGCAGCGCTCGACAGCCTGACCAAGCTGATTGCCGAGGCCGTCGGCCCGGCGCTGGCCCAACAGTTCGGTGGTGCACCGCAGACGATGGCTGCCACCGATGGAACGCGCACGATCGAACAGGCGCCACTCACCCAGAGCAGCAGCAACTCCGTCATCATCCGCCGCGGCGACACGCTATGGCAGATCGCACGGCGCGCTTATGGCCAGGGCGTGCGCTACACGACGATCTATCTCGCCAACGAGGAACAGATCGCCAATCCCGACGTCATCCAGCCCGGCCAGATCTTTGGCGTGCCTGAGCAGTTCCGTCCCGATTCCGAGGAGTTGCATCGCGAGCGGCTGCAGCATCGCAAGGGATGATTTTGGACGATCAGGCCTCGATGATCGAGATTTTCCCGGCCGGCGCTCTGACAAGGAGCGTCGGCCGAAGCATTTCGGGGCTACGGTTTCCTTTCCGAAAACGGGGATGCTGAGACGGCCAGGAAAAAAATCTCCGGCACGATGTCAGCGGCTTAGCGATATTCTTCGCGCGTCATCATCCCCGCTTATGCCGACAGGCGGATAATCATGCCGTCATCGGATGGGAACCGGGTTCGCGAACCGGCATCCTCAACGGGTTGCAACTCGGTTTCCGGTGATGGTCGAGAACGGCGATCCGACGGGAACTGACACGTCTCGAAGGATCGATGAAACGGCCGGGGCAGGCGGAAAGCCTGAAATACCAAATCCCCATACCACCCGCCTGCCCCTTCCCTTCTCACCGACCCGGTCTCGCCGGTGCGGCTATTGGTGTTTGCCTATAATGCTGTCATGTCCGCTTGCCCGGCCCTTCACGATTATTCGAAGACAATCGAGGTGATCCTGCCGCGCCAAAACGGATAGGTCCGTCCCCCCGCCGCACGGGCTATGACGAAGCCATGAGGGATCATCATGCCGGAGACGCGACGATAGTCGCTGCGCGCCGCATGTTCGCCCGAGCCGTGATAGGACGTGGTCAGGTCGCCATCCTGCTCCGCGTCGAAACTCGCAAGACTGCCGTCGGGGTTGAAGGTTGCGACAAGCGCCGCCTCCAGGCCGAAACCCGACACGATGGCGCGTGCGTGTTTATCATCTATGGCTTCCCAGCGGACGGGACCGCCCGGCAACAATGCCATGGGATAAAGAGGGCTTTCCAGCAGCCATCGGCGAAGTGAGGTGCGGTTCAGATCATTCGTCGCACTTTCATCGACCACCGTCAGGGTGGAGACGATCCTTGCACGCATCTCCATGCGGCCATCGGCGAAGAAGTCGTAGGCGCGCGCCCAAATTCCCGGCGCGACCGGTGTCGTCGCAGCGAATATAAGGGCCGGTGTCGCGACGGCAATTGTCTGGGAGGCGGTAGTGAACGCAAAACCGTCAGTCAGAGGACGCCGGAAACTCCCTTCCACCGCGAGGGACACGACCCGGAAAGGCGTCTGCGGATCAGGGACCGCAAATTCCAGGTATCGCCTGACCGGAGCAGGCAGCGTTTGCATGGCAGCTTGATCACCAGACACAGCGGGACCGGCATCGGCGATCCGGCGAACGGTTTCGGCATGGGCTTCAATCTCGCTTTCGGTCAGGAACGAACCCAGCGCAACTGTCCCGACCACCGCGACGAAGGATGATGAAACAGCCATGAGCACAAGCAGGTGAAAACGACGCACGGCAATTTCCTCTCAAGCAGGAAGGATCAGCGAAGCAGGTCATCAACATTGTCCGTACATATACTTACGCCTTTACATATCCGTACATTTGTGTACGCCTCAAGTAAAGCGGCCGATGGAGAGAAATGTGGACAAGGACGCGCGACGAATACGTCAAGCCGAGATCTTCGAGGCGGCCTACCGGCTACTGGACGAGAATGGCTACGGAGCCACTTCCATGCTTCGCATCGCGAAGACGGCAAAAGCATCGAACGAGACGCTCTACCGTTGGTATGGCGACAAGGACGGCCTCATCAAAGAAATGGTGCGCGCCAATGCCGCCGAAACCAAAAGAATGCTCGCGGATGCGATCGCGCGCGGAAACGATCCCTGGACAACCCTTCAGGACGTCGCCCCAGTATTTCTGCGCATGCTTCTCGGAGAACGGGCAATTCTGCTGAACCAGGCAGCGGCCGCCGATCCGAGCGGCGTGCTGGGAGCAATGATTTCCGCCGGTGGGCGAAACGAGGTCATGCCTCTGTTGAGCCGGTTGCTGGAACGCGTCTGCGCCGGCACGGCATGCAACCCGAAAGATGCCGGCGAATGGTTCATCGGCCTGCTGGTGGGCGATCTTCAGATCAGGCGCATCATCAACGAACGCGCAGCCCTCTCTGAAGAAGAGATAATGGAGAGATGCGGGAAGAGCCTGAAGGCGCTGCATCGGTTGATTGGTGATAGGCCCTCCTGAGGCCCGGATCACGCAGCTATGACATCGGCGTCCCCAGAGACCAGCCAACCCTCACAATTCAAACCCCATCAGCTTCATTTCCAGCGGAAACACCCGTCGTGACATTGCATCACCGGGTTTTGCCGCCTATGTGCCGGGTAGCGCCTCTTTCGTGCGTCCCGGAGACCTGTATGTCGAACAAGAAGAAGATCGTTTCCGCGGATGACGGCAATCCGTTGGGAACACTCGTCAACCTGTGGCCCTATATGTGGCCGACGGGGCGGGCGGACCTGAAGGCGCGGGTGCTCTGGGCAACCTTTTTTCTGCTCCTTGCCAAGCTGGTGCTTCTCTCGGTTCCCTATTTCTTCAAATGGGCAACCGACGCGCTGAACGGCAAGCTGGATCTCGCCGGGACCGTGGCCGGCCTGCTGCCGGCCTTTCTGCTTGGCGCCGTGGTTCTGGTGATCGCCTATAATTTCACCCGCATCCTGCAGGTGGGCCTCAACCAGTTGCGTGACGCGCTGTTTGCCTCTGTCGGGCAGCATGCGGTGCGCCAGCTCGCCAACAAGACCTTTGTGCATATGCACCAGCTGTCGCTGCGCTTCCATCTGGAGCGCAAGACTGGCGGCCTGTCGCGGATCATCGAGCGCGGCACGAAGGGTATCGAGACGATCGTCCGCTTCACCATCCTGAATTCGGTGCCGACGCTGATCGAATTCGTGCTGACGGCCATCATCTTCTGGGCGGCCTACGGTTTTGCCTATCTGGCGGTGACGGCGATTACCGTTGCCGCCTATATCTGGTTCACCATCAAGGCCAGCGACTGGCGTATCGCCATTCGCCGGACGATGAATGACAGCGATACGGACGCCAATACCAAGGCGATCGACTCGCTTCTGAACTTCGAAACGGTCAAGTATTTCGGCAATGAAGAGATGGAGGCCAAGCGCTTCGACGTGTCGATGGCGCGGTATGAAAAGGCTGCCACTCAGGTCTGGACCTCGCTCGGCTGGCTGAATTTTGGCCAGGGCGTGATCTTCGGGCTCGGCCAGGCTGTCATCATGATCATGTCGGCGCTCGCGGTTCAGCGCGGCGAACAGACGATCGGCGATTTCGTTTTCGTCAATGCGCTTTTGATGCAGCTTTCGGTTCCGCTCAACTTCATCGGCTTCGTCTATCGCGAAATCCGCCAGGGACTGACCGATATCGAGCAGATGTTCGAGCTTCTGGAAGTCGAGGCGGAAGTGACCGACCGACCGGATGCAAAGCCGCTGACGCTCAATGCGACGGGAGCACAGAAAGGCGCCATCGCGTTTAACGACGTCCGCTTCTCCTACGACCCCGAGCGACCGATCCTCAAGGGCATCTCGTTCGAGGTACCGGCCGGCAAGACGGTTGCGATCGTCGGCCCATCGGGTGCGGGAAAGTCGACGATTTCCCGCCTGCTCTATCGCTTCTACGATATCCAGGGCGGATCGATCACCATCGACGGCCAGGATGTGCGCGACGTGACGCAGAAATCGCTGCGCGCGGCGATCGGCATGGTTCCGCAGGACACGGTTCTGTTCAACGATACGGTCGCCTACAATATCCGCTACGGACGGCCGAGCGCAGACGATACGGATGTGCAGACCGCGGCCGAAGTCGCCCAGATCGACACATTCATCAAGCAGCTTCCGGATGGATATGAAACCAAGGTCGGCGAGCGTGGCCTGAAGCTGTCGGGCGGTGAAAAGCAGCGCGTGGCGATCGCCCGCACGATCCTGAAAGCCCCGCCGATCCTTATCCTCGACGAAGCGACCTCGGCGCTCGACACGACAACCGAACATGAGATCCAGTCGGCGCTCGACAGGGTTTCGGAAAACCGCACGACCTTGGTCATCGCCCACCGGCTTTCGACCGTGATCAGCGCAGACGAAATCATCGTGTTGCGCGCCGGCGAGATTGCCGAACGCGGAACGCATGCGAGCCTGCTAGCAGAGGGCGGGCTTTACGCTTCGATGTGGAATCGTCAGAGGGAAGCAACGCAGGCGGAAGAACATCTGCGTCAGGTTCGCGAAAGCGACGATCTGGGTGTCGTCACGCGCGGCACGCCTGCGGCAGAATAACGAGTCCCTAAAACGGGTTAGGCAAAGACAATGAAAAGACGGATGAACTATTCGTGGAAACGCATGGCGGTGGCGGGCAGCCTCGTGCTCGCCTACCTTCTCGTGCTGACCTTCTGGGGCTCACCGCTTCTGGCACTGACGACCTGGCTCGGCCACGTCGATCCGGCGAAAATCTGAAATCCCAGCGCGCCTAAGGGTGCACGCCGGGCAACGGGGCCGATGCTGTGCAGGCTATCAGCCGGATGGCAGGTCACCAACCAAGACATGGAACACCTGCCTTTGGCTGCGCCTTGCCGGCGATGATGTTTTCGCGGCGGTCGGGTGCGAATTCCGCCGTCTCGCAAAGCACGAAAGTCGTCTTGTCGGCTCGGCGCGACATAGGTTTGCCGGCGCTGTAGATTTCCGCCGCCGAACGCATGAACTGCGTGAACTCCTGCACGGAAATACCATCGGCCTGCCGAAGCTGGGCGATCAATGGGTCGGATAATACGTCTTCGATAGTCAGGTCGCGTTTCATGGTTTTGTCCTCTATCAAAACCGGTACACGGGGCGCACTACAGTCACATTGCAAAACTACGGCCAAAAAGGGGCATTTGCGATGTGGCAAATTCTCCTTATGCGAGAAATTCCATCAAAAGCTCGCGCAGATTTCCGATCACAATCAAGATCGACAGCGCCCGGCCTATCCGCAGGTCATCAAACGCATAAGACCGCCAAGCGGGCGGCCTTGATCAAGAACGGTCAGCGTTAGTGCTCATTACGGAAGCAAGGTCCGCTCATGAGAAAGGCAGAATTTGAGCGAGGAAGATCCTCAAGCTCGACTTCCAGCTTATCTATGCGACGAGCCGTAGCGCATACGTTCACGGTAACGACGCTGGCTCCATACCGTATAGACGACTGCGGCAATCACGATCGCGATATCCGCCATTGCTATCAGGCACCATGTAAGGGTCATTTCAAACTCTTCCGTTCTTTACCAAAGTCGCAGTACCAGAAGTGCTTCCAACAATGGTTTAAGCGTATTCCATGCATTTGACCTTGATGTAGGTCAGAGGTCTCCTGCAGGACTTTCATGACAGTCTCATGAAAATCGAAGCAAGAACCGTGCCTATTTGCTGCAATGCACCAAAAAAGCGGATTACCTGTCGGAAATTCAACGCATCGCCCCCCGCAATGGTTGCAATCCCCACACGGTTTGGGGAGCGGAGCGGAACCGCATTGCCGCGAGTATCGTTTTTCGCTAGTCAGTGCCGGATAACCAAGACAATAAGGCCCTCAGGGAGAAACAGTTGATCAACCTCTTCGACACCATTCGCAACACGCTCGTGCCGATCCACAAGGAAGGCTATGTCTTCGTTGCGATCTTCTTCGTCGTATCCTTGATCCTGGGCTACTTCGCCGAGCCGCTCTTCTGGATCGGCCTCGTTCTGACGCTCTGGTGCGCCTATTTCTTCCGCGACCCCGAGCGTGTCGTGCCGCAGGATGACGACCTGATCGTCAGCCCGGCCGATGGCCGTATCAGCCACGTCGCCATGGTCGTGCCGCCGGCGGAACTGGGCCTCGGCTCCGAACCGATGCTGCGCATTTCGGTTTTCATGAACGTCTTCAACTGCCATGTGAACCGTTCACCGGTCCGCGGTGAAATCAAGGTGATCGAATATCGCGCCGGTCAGTTCGTCAATGCGGAACTCGACAAGGCAAGCTCCGACAACGAGCGCAACGGCCTCGTCATCGAGAGCCGCCACGGCAATGTCGGCGTCGTGCAGATCGCCGGCTTCGTGGCGCGCCGGATCGTCTGCTGGGTAAAACCCGGCGAGCCGCTCAATGCCGGCGAACGCTTCGGCCTTATCCGTTTCGGCTCGCGTCTCGACGTGTTCGTGCCGAATGGCGGACAGGCGCGTGTGTCCATTGGCCAGCTTGCCATCGCCGGCGAGACCGTGCTGGCTGAGTTCGGCTCGACCAAGGGCCCCTCGCTTGGCCGTCGCAGCTGATAGAATTGCATAAAGGAGCAGACGGATGATGGATTTGCCGCCGGGAGAGCCGAACCGCTCGACAGACGAGGCTCGCGGTCCGCGCCTCAGGGAAATCCCCATCCGGCTGATGGTACCGAACCTCATCACGGTTCTGGCCATCTGTGCAGGCCTGACAGGTATCAGGCTCGCATTCGAAGCACGCTACGAGCTGGCAGTCGCGATGGTGCTGCTGGCCGCCTTTCTCGACGGCATTGACGGGCGGATTGCCCGTCTCCTGAAGGCAACGTCGAAATTCGGCGTACAGATGGATTCGCTTGCCGACATCATCAATTTCGGCGTCGCCCCTGCCCTCGTGTCTTATGCCTTCCTGCTCGATGGCGCCCGTTCGCTGGGTTGGATCGCTGCCCTGCTCTACGCAATCGCCGCAGGCCTCAGGCTGGCACGCTTCAACGTCATGGAAGATCGCGGCATCAAGGCGCCCTGGCAGTCGGAATTCTTTGTCGGCGTGCCGGCTCCCATGGGAGCCCTTTTGATGCTGCTGCCGGTCTATCTTGGCTTCTTGGGTGTCGAACGCACGCCGTTGTTCATCTATGGCAGCGTCGCCTACACGGTCGGCATCGGCTATCTGCTTGTCAGCCGCCTACCTGTCTGGTCCGGCAAATCGAGCAGGATCCGCCGGGACATGATGTTTCCGATCATGCTTCTCGTCGTTCTCTATGTCGCGCTGTTGATGAGCTACACATGGGAAGTGCTTTCGGTCACGGTCGTTGCCTATCTCTGCGTGCTGCCGTTCAGCGCAAGGGCATGGAAGCGACGCTACGGCACGATCACCATCGAAGACGAAGGCACGCACGTCTGACGCGTAGCCAGGAAATCAGGCACTCGCTGCAATGCACTGAAATTGCTGCATTGCAGCTCCCGCCTGCGGCAAGTTGCCACGCGTAGACTCACCTCATCGAAAAGGGACGGATAAGCCTTTATTCCGCCCCTATTGCCGGTGATTTCCCGGCGCCCCGCGGCACGTGAGAATCACGCGGGTGACATGATGAGGATAAAGACGTGAGCAATACAACCAACAACGACAAACCCGAAGCAAAGCCGGACTTCACCAAGCATTTCCGTCCGCTCGGCATCAAGGCCGTGGCAGCAGCAGCGATGATGCTGAAGCGGAAGCCGAAGCTGACGCCCGTCCGGTAAGCGGCTCAGACTTCACTGAACGCACTCCACAAGAGACCGAGCGCCAACACGCTCATGACGAGGCCGATCAGGCCGTCCAGAACCCGCCAGGCGGCGGGTCGGGCGAAGATTGGCGCGAGAAGACGAGCACCGTAACCGAGCCCGAAGAACCAGATGAACGAGGCGGTGGCAGCACCAGCGCCATAGGCCAGACGTTCTTGCCCTTCAAAGCCGGCAGAAAGACTGCCGACGAGCAGGACGGTGTCGAGATAGACATGCGGATTGAGGAAGGTGAAGGCAAGGCAGGTCAGGACCGCCGCCTTCAGCGACAGGCTTCCCGTTTCCCCCGCCACCATGGCCGCGGGCCGTAAGGCACGCTTGAAAGCCAGTGCCGCATAACTTCCCAGAAAGACCGCGCCACCGAGCGTGACGATCAGGATCAGCGTTTGCGACTGCGATATGATCGCCCCCATGCCGCCGACACCGGCTGCGATCAGCGTCGCATCCGACAGCGCGCAGATCAGGCAGAGCAGGAAGACGTGGCGGCGCAACAGGCCCTGACGCAGGATGAAAGCGTTCTGGGCGCCGATCGCAATGATCAGCGAGCCCCCGAGAGCAAAGCCGGACAGGCCGGCAGACATGATGTTCATTAAAAAGAATTCCGGTGGGGAGAAACTGGAAGGACGACAGGAGACTAGAAGAGAGACATCTGGGATGTGTCTTTGCCGGGCTTCGGAGGTTTTTCCTCAAGCTCGGCGACAGCAACCGGCTTTTGCACATCCGGCCCCATGTTGGAAACCTTGTTGACCAGATCGGAAACCGGGATGGCCTCGAAGAAATCGTCTTCGACGGGCCTCAGGAGATCGGCGACCTGGCGCGGTTCCTGCGTCTTGCATTCCAGCCAGCGCTCGAAATCCTGCGGCCGGATGACGACCGGCATGCGGTCATGGATGCTGCGGATCATACGGTTGGGCTTGGTCGTCATGATTGCGGCGGTATCGACTTCCGATCCGTCGGCCGATGCATAGGTTTCCATCAAACCCGCAAAGGCGATGACGCCGCCACTCCTCGGCCTGATCCAGTAGGCCTGCGAACTCATCCCGCTTTCCTTCGGCGGCCGCTTCCACTCATAGAAGCCGGAGGCCGGAACGAGAATGCGGCGATGGCGCATGGCGGCGCGGAAGGACGCCTTGTCGATCGCCGTTTCCGAACGGGCATTGATCAGCAACGGAAAGTCGCGCATGTCCTTGACCCAGCCGGGGATCAGCCCCCAGCGGGCAAGCGTTGCCCGACGATCCGGCAGGTTGCTGCCCGGTTGGCGATCCGTCTTTCCGACCACGAGGATGGGTTGCGTCGGCGCGATGTTGAACCGCGGCGGAAAATCATCGTCGAAATCGGCGACACCAACTGCGCCAAGAACCTCGTCCGGCTTGTGGGTCAGGGCATAACGTCCACACATCGGTTTTAGATGGCATCCGGTTTGATAGCGGTCAAGAAACCCGACTGAGCAAAAATCAGGCGCTGCGCGGCCCGAACAGGATAATCGCCCCGCCGACAAGGCAGATAACGGCGCCCGTAACATCCCAGCGATCGGGCGAACGCCCCTCGACGCCCCAGAGCCAGAGAACCGAGGCAACGATATAGATTGCGCCATAGGCGGCATAAGCACGTCCCGCCGCTTCCGCAGGCACCAGCGCCAGCGCCCAGGCGAAGGCGGCTAGCGACACCATTCCCGGCGCCAGCCAGATAGGCGACTTATCGAGTTTCAGCCAGGCCCAGAAGGCAAAGCAGCCGGCGATTTCGGCAAGAGCGGCGAAGGCGTAAAGGAGATAGGTCTGCATGGAGTGCTATTCGAAATCCTGTCGTTTGACGTCTTGCGCCATGTGCAGAACGCGTAGAATCACGATGCGATCTGCGTAGGAACGATAATAAATGCAGCGCTGCCGATAAGGAAAGGCTCGCAACCCGGGAGAGATATCGTTGCGCGGAGAACCTGTAAAATCAGCCTGCGCAATCCAGACGATCTTGGCAGTCAGGTCCGTCAGGAATTCCGCTGCATAGTAGACGCTGGTTGCAGCAATAAAGCGCCGAATGCCGCGCAGGTCCGCACGAGCCAGCGGAGAAATGATAAGACGTTTTGCCCTCTTAGCGCCCTTCGTCGTCATTCATGACATCCGCGAGCAGAGCTTCGTGAGTATCGTACTCGATCCCAAGACCCTCTTCGATCTGGCTATCAGCCGACTTGATTGCCTGACGAAGCGACTGCACGCGCATCTCGTAGTCGGCAAGCATACGTATACCCGCCCGAACGGCTTCAGTCTCCGTTCCAAAGCGGCCATGTTTTACAAGATCCGCCAGGATGCCGTCATAAGCGTCACCAAGGGAAAAGGTCTTCGCACGCGCCATGGGATGCTCCTCAAGTGCTGCAAATATGGCATTTTCCAATACTTTTGCAATATCAAGTGAATCGATCGCCACCTGAGAACATCAACGCCCGGCCCCTTGACGGAATGTAAGCTAGATACTTACATTCATCATGATCAAGTCGTTCAAGAGCAAGGCACTGGCAAGCCTGTTCGAAACAGGCAAGACGGGCAAGATCGACGCCAAAATGCACAAGCGCATTCTGGTGCGCCTCGACCGTCTGGATGTCGCCGAAGCACCACAGGACATGAACCTGCCGGGGTTCGGTTTTCACGCCCTGAATGGCTTCGATCCAACGCGCTATACGATCCACGTCAATGGACCGTGGTGCATCACATTCGAATTCGACGGCAAGGATGCAGCTCGCGTCGATTTTGAGCAGTACCATTGATAAAATGCCGGGAGACGACAACGATGAGCGAATACGAAGTGAAGCGACCTATCGAGCGCAGCCCGTCTCACCCGGGAGCACTGCTCGAAGACGTTATCGCGGCGACCGGCAAGACCAAGGTCGAGATTGCAGAACTGCTGGGTATCTCGCGTCAGCAGCTCTATGACATCCTGCGAGAACGCAAGCCGGTCTCGCCGAACGTAGCCGCAAGACTGGGGAAGATGTTCGGCGATGGCGCGGCGATCTGGCTGCGAATGCAGGCGAGCTACGATGCCTGGCATGCGGAGCGAGATGTTGATGTAAGCCGGATTCCGACCCTGACTGCAGCCTGACACCCAGATGATGCCGATGCCCCTCTCCCCCCAAGCCGCTTCTTCCGCAATCCTTGAACGCAATGGTCGCTTTCTGCTGATCCGGCGAAAGAACCCGCCGATGGCGGATCTTTTTGCCTTTCCGGGCGGCCGGGCGGAGCCGGGCGAGACGCCGGACGACACGGCACTGCGAGAGTTCTTTGAGGAAACCGGCATTCAGGCGCGCAATCCGACGCTCTTTGCCACCTATGACTTGAAGAGCGAAAAGGATGGCGGAAGCCACTTCTTCCTTTCCGTGTTCAGGATCGAGGCCGATCGGCATGTCGAGGCGATCGCTGCCGACGATGCCGCCGATCCGGGCTGGTACACGGTTGAAGAGATCCGTCGCCTGCCCTGCCCGCCCAGCGTTCGCGACTGCGCCGAAAAGCTGGCGGCGCTCGCAACCGACCGGTAGTATCGGCGCGTCGGATCGATGCCGAATCATGAACATGCGAATCGGCTCTCCACCCCGGACACGAACCCAAGGAATTCCATTTGAAATCCGCCGCCTGCCTGGCCCTGCCGCTTTTTCTCATCATCGCCTCGCCGCTTGCAGCGCAGGCGACGAAGAAGCCTGCGGCCGAGACCAAGGCTCCGATACAGCAATCGGCACCGCCCGAGACCGCCCTGCCAGCCCCCTATGACGGCCAGCTTTTAAGGCTTTCCGAAGTGCTGGGCTCGGTCAGTTACCTGAGGGAATTGTGCGGCGCACCGCAGGAGGACTGGCGCCGGACGATGCGGCAACTGCTCGATTCCGATGCGGCAAACGAGCCGGCGCGGCGCGAGCGGTTGACGGCGGCCTATAATCGTGGATACCGCTCCTTTGCTGCCGTGCACACATCCTGCACGCTTGCGGCACGCACCGCGGAAGAGCGCTACCGTAACGAAGGCGCAACACTTGCGACGGAAATAACCTCCCGCTTCGGAAATTAGCGGATTATTTACCTCTTTCGTCAGGAAGGCGTGTCGTTTCGATAAAAGGCTGATAAAGTTCTTAACGGCGCAGTAATCAAATCGGCCTCTTTGGCCGGCACCGAGGAAAGTTCAGTATGCAGTCAGGCCTCAACGAAATCGATGACATGATCGTCCACGAGAAGATGCAGGTCGCGCTCGAATATCAGAACGATGCCTGGGCAGACGGACGCGCAGACGGTATCGAGCCGGAAATCATCGCCGACGCAGCAATTGCCTTTGCCATGCGCGAAACGATCCGCCTGCGTGGCGAAGAGGGTGCCGAAGCGCTGCTCGAATCGCTTCGCGAGCGTATGCTCGCCGGTGAGTTTTCTCCCGGACGCAACATTCAATAATAACCGAGCTTCCCATGCGGAACGCGGCTTTCAAATCGATGACGCTTTCGCTGCTGGCTTCAGCGGCGCTTTTGGCGTTTGCGCCCTCCTCCTTTGCACTCACCGACGGGCGCAATGTGCCCAGTTCAGAAGAAGAGCAGGAAGCACTGGAGCAGAACGCCTTTGAAGGCACGACGCTGCCGCGCCCCGGCCTCGCGCTGGAGGGCAATGACGCCGCCCCGTCGGGTGACGGCAACGCTGTAACGCCGGATGCGGCCGCCGCGGACAAGCCTGCAGCCGATGCACCTCCTGCCGAAATCATTCGTGACCTCTCCACCCTGCCCGCACCGGTCAAGTCGATGCGCGAAAAGCTTGTCGAGGCTGCCGCTTCCGGTGATATCGAACGGTTGCGCCCCCTCATCGAAGGTACGCCGAAACCGCCGCAGGTGATGAATAATGAGAGCGACGACCCGATCGATACGCTGAAGAATTTTTCGGGCGATCCGGACGGCCAGGAAATCCTCGCCATCATGCTTGATCTTCTGGCGACGGGTACGGCCCATGTCGACAAGGGCACGCCGGAAGAAGCCTATGTCTGGCCCTATTTCACCGGCAAGACGCTGTCTTCGCTGACGCCGCCGGAACGCGTGGAACTGTTGCGCATCGTCACCGCCGGCGACCTGATGGGCATGGAAGAAACCGGCAATTACAATTTCTACCGGATCGGCATTTCCCCGGATGGCCAGCTGAAATTCATCTCCGGCGGTGATTGATTCGTTAAGGCCCGCCTCTCTCGCAGTCCAGGCACAGGCTCACAGTCTTCCCATTTTACGTCTTCAGCAGCCATATTTAGGCTTTCCGAACGCGATCATTTTCGAATATGGAGGGTGCGGCTCATGTTTTGCTGCTTTCTTTCTGGCGCTCCGTCGCCGCACCACATTCCAGAGATGCCGTGATGCTTTCCCGTTTCTTCGCCTATTATCGCCCCTACAAGGGTTTGTTCATTGTCGATTTCAGCTGCGCGGTTCTCTCCGGCCTGCTGGAGCTCGGCTTTCCGATGGCGGTCAAGCTGTTCGTCGACCGGCTTCTGGTGACGCAGGAATGGTTCCTGATCGTGCTTGCCTCGGCCGCACTGCTCATCTGCTACGCGCTGAATACCGGCCTGATGGTGGTCGTCACCTATTGGGGCCACATGCTGGGCATCAATATCGAGACCGACATGCGCCGGGAAGCCTTCAACCACATGCAGAAGCTTTCCTTCCGCTATTACGACAACCACAAGACCGGACATCTGGTCGGGCGGTTGACCAAGGATCTGGAAGAGATCGGCGAGGTTGCGCATCACGGGCCGGAAGACCTGTTCATCGCCATTATGACATTCATCGGTGCCTTGGCGCTGATGATCTCGGTCAACTGGAAGCTCGCCATGATCACCGCGCTGGTCGTACCGCTGACCGCCTGGGTGACGAGCCGCTACGGCGCGCGGATGAGTGCCAATTTCCGCCGGCTGTTCGAGCGGGTCGGTGATTTCAACACGCGGATCGAAGAAAATGTCGGCGGCATGCGCGTCGTGCAGGCCTTTGCCAACGAACCGCATGAACGGGCGCTGTTCGAACGCGACAACCAGAATTATCGCCGCGTGAAGCTCGAAGCCTACAAGATCATGGCCGCCAGCACCTCGCTCAGCTATATGAGCATGCGCCTGACGCAGATGATCGTGATGATCTGCGGCGCCTGGTTCGTGCTGCAGGGCGAATTGACCGCTGGCGGCTTCATCGGTTTCCTCTTGCTCGTCACCGTGTTCTTCCGCCCCGTCGAGAAGATCAATTCGGTGATCGAGACCTATCCGAAGGGCATTGCCGGTTTTCGCCGCTTCACCGAGCTTGTCGATACCGAGCCGGATATTGCCGATGCGCCTGACGCGGTTGCCGTCGGTGCGCTCAAGGGCGCGATCGACTATAACAACATCTCTTTCGGCTACAGCAGTGACAAGCCGATCCTCACCGATGTCAGCCTGTCCATCCGCCCCGGCGAGACGATCGCATTCGTCGGTCCTTCGGGTGCGGGCAAGACGACGATGTGCTCGCTTCTGCCGCGCTTCTACGATGTTTCGAGCGGCTCGATCACGATCGACGGGATGGATATCCGCAGGATGACCAAGGCGTCGCTGCGCCAGCAGATCGGCATAGTGCAGCAGGACGTTTTCCTGTTCGGCGGCACGATGCGGGAAAACATCGCCTATGGCCGTCTCGGCGCCAGCGATGCCGATATCATGGAAGCGGCCCGCCGGGCGCGGCTTGAAGAGATGATTGCCGACCTGCCGGACGGGCTCGACACGATTGTCGGCGAACGCGGCGTAAAACTGTCGGGCGGCCAGAAGCAGCGTGTGGCGATCGCCCGCATGTTCCTGAAAAACCCGCCGATCCTGATCCTCGACGAAGCGACGTCGGCGCTCGATACGGAAACCGAACGGGCGATCCAGCGGTCGCTTTCCGAACTTTCCGTCGGCCGTACGACACTGATCATCGCGCACAGGCTTGCCACCATTCAGGGCGCAGACAGGATCGTCGTCATCGATGAGAGCGGCATTCTGGAACAGGGCACACATCAGGAACTGATCGCGCGGCGCGGCGCCTATAACCGCCTGCATTCCGCCCAGCACGGCGCCTGACCAAAAAAGCCGTGGCGAGCGACATGCGATTCGCCACGGTTGAAGACAGGCAAAAAACTTGATAAAAGAAGGATAGTTTTACTCGTGGTCATTGGCACGAGAATGGAGCCGCGGGGTCGGAGCATGACGTTTCAGCCGAGAATGCGTAACCAGATCGAAGGCTTTTCGGTTCTGGGCGGATTGCGCCGGCGATACTGGAACGGAATTACTGCCGATCTGTGGGACGTGGAATGTGCCGCTTATGCCGGCGGCTATTACGTCGCGCGTGATCCGCGCCTGTTCATCCTTCTCGACCAGCGCGGCCAGGGCCGTCCGGCTTTGAAGCGCAGCCCGCGCGAAACGGGCCTGATGCAGGATGCCAGCCTCAGCCCGATATCCTATATTCCCGCCGAAATGGATCTTTGGATCGACATCAAGGACGTGCAATATGTCCGCCATCTCGACATCCATTTCGAAGCGGATGCCATGAGCCGGCGGCTGGGCGACAATCTCGATCCGCGCCGGCTGAAGGATCCGCAGCTCGTGTTCGCCGACCAACGTGTCATGGCGCTTGCCGAACTGATCGCCGCAGAAATCGCCAATCCTGATCCCTTGCACGATCTTTACGGTGACGGGCTGGCGCTGGCGCTTTTGATCGATGTGTTGAAGCTCTCCAAGTCGGAGCCGCGCAAGCGAGGGGCACTTGCGCCCTGGCAGTTGAAGCGGGCGACAGAATTCATCGAACAGCATTGCCTTCGCAATATCCGGCTGGAAGAGCTGGCGGTGCTGACGGGCCTGTCGCAATCGCATTTCTCCCATTCATTCAAGGCGTCAACCGGCATGGCGCCGCACGAATGGCAGATGAATGCGCGGCTTTCCCGCGCCAAGGACATGCTGAAATCCGGCGAGCAACCACTGACCGAAATCGCTGCTGAGACTGGGTTTTCCGACCATGCGCATTTTTCCCGCGTGTTCCGCAAGCATGTGGGCCTTGCCCCGTCGCAGTGGAAAAAGTCACAGTCGGAATAAAACGCATGGGCAAACGCGCCGGTGAGCGAACTTTGCCCAAGATCGTTCAAGTCCCGCACTTGAGAACAAGCGCATAAATCAAATCTGAGTTAACCACTCACCTTATTACATTACCGCATGAAACGCGGCGCGAGTGGGGCAAGAAATGAAGAAAACGGTGAAGTCTTCCGCAATGAGTGCGGGTGTCGTCAGGACAGCCTTGGGGGCAAGTCTGCGGACAGGGGTCGCTGCTATAGGGCTCATCGCAGCCTGGAGCGCACAGGCGCAGGAAGCGCAGAGCCAAAGCGGCACGACGCTTGCACCGATCGTTCTCCAGGGCGAAGGCGAACAGGGCGGCACCGGCCCGGTGAAGGGTTATGTCGCCAAAGAGACGACCACCGGGTCGAAGACGGATACGCCGCTGAAGGAAATCCCGCAGTCGGTTTCCGTGATCGGTCGTGAAGAGATGGACGACCGCGGCGTTGTCTCCAAAGTTGACGAGACGCTCTATTACACACCCGGCGTATTGGCTCAGCCCTATGGTGCAGACCCTGATACAGACTGGATCTACATCCGTGGCTTTGAAGCAAGCCAGACCGGCATCAGCCTCGACAACATGCCGTTCACCAGCACGGCCTACGGCAACTTTCAGATAGACGCTTTCGCTCTGGAGCGGGTCGAGGTGCTGAAAGGCCCGGCATCAGTGTTGGTTGGCGGTTCCAATGCTGGCGGCGTCGTCAATCTGGTGCGCAAGCGGCCGACGGACAGCCCGTATTTCTACACCGAGACCGGCATAAATAGCGACGGCAACGGGTTCTTCGGTTTCGATTTCTCCGACAAGCTGGGCGGAAACGATGCCATCAGCTACCGCCTGACCGGTAAGGTCGCAGGCGGTGATAACTACATGGACTATACGGACGATCTGCGTGGTTTCATTATGCCGCAGATCACCTTTTCGCCGAACGACGCCACAAGCCTCAACGTCTATGCCTATGTCAGCGGCATCGACCAGACGCACACGACGAACGGTCTGCTTCCCTATATGGGCACGGTCGTCGATAACCCGCTCTACGGAAAGATCGACCGCGATACGTATCTGGGCGAAAAGGATTCCGATATCGGCAAGGCCAACCAGACAATGGTGGGCTATGAATTCTCTCACGAATTCGAAGGCGGTGTGACGTTTACGCAGAGCGCTCGTTATTCGAACCTCTATAAGCACGAAGCATATATCTATGCCTTCGATGGTACACAGGACGACGCGGAGATCGGGCGCTGGGCGGAAGACATTACCTCCAAGGCTAATGCCTTCAATCTCGATAACCGCCTCGAAACCGAAGTCGAGCTCGGCGGCGCAACCCATAAATTGATGGGCGGCCTTGAGTATCGCTATTTCCACCTCAATACCAACAAGTATTCCGGTTTCCCCACCCCCATTCTGAACCCGAACGATCCCGTCTACGGCGCACCTTTCCCGACGATGAACGAAGGTTCAAATCAGACCATCAACATCCACCAGATCGGCGTTTATGCGCAGGACCAGATCAAATTCGGCGACGGCTGGATCGTCACCCTGAACGGGCGCTATGATTATCTCGACAGCGAAGGTGACGACCCTCGTGATGTAGTTCCGGATTACAGCCTCAACGATAGTGCGTGGAGTGGTCGTGCGGGTGTAGCCTATGAATTCAAGAACGGCCTGACGCCTTATGCCAGCATTGCCACCTTCTTCAGCCCGCTTTACGGCGCAAGCGCTGACGGTGCCCTGAAGCCGGAAGAAGGTGAACAGTACGAAGCCGGCGTGAAGTACGAGCCCACCTGGTTCGACGGCATGCTGACCGCATCGGTATTCCAGATCGACAAGGAGAACTACACGGTCGCAGTACCGATCCCCGGCGGTGGCGGCACGACCGAAGACAGGCAGCTCGGCAATGTTCGTTCGCGTGGCGTAGAACTTGAAGGGAAGGTCAATATCGACCAGAACTGGAAACTGCTTGCGTCTGCATCCTACACGGATCTCGAATTCACCAAATATCCGGGCAGCCCGGAAATGGTCGGCAACACACCCTATATCGTACCGAACACGCAGGCGGCTCTGTGGCTTGACTACACCTTTACCGAAGGTGCTCTCGAAGGCTTCGGCGTTGGCGCGGGCGTCCGCTATCGCGGCAAATCCTGGGCTAACAATACCAACACGCTGCGCGTCCCCGACGCCACTGTGTTCGATGCTGGTATCCGTTATGAAAAGAACGACTGGAAGGCTTCGCTCAACGTGACCAACCTGTTCGACAAGGAGTATGTCGCGGGCTGCGGGACGGAATTTTTCTGCGGCTACGGTCAGGCCCGGACATTCACTGCAAAGATCAGCAAGACCTGGTAACCCGACCGCTCGAAGCGTCAAGTTGACAATTCCAGTGAACTTAATCAGGAAGGCCCTCCACACGGGGCCTTCCTTTTTGTTTTCGGGCCCCCATCCGCATGGAGCAACGACCGTGAACGCAGCCTCATTTCCGCATCGGGAATTCGTCCTTACCGGCACGGCCATTCCTGTCGATGCCGAAGACATGCTTGCGGAGATCTGCGAGCATTTTGTCGACCATGCCGACGTATTTCGCGATGGCGATCATGTGACGCTGTCGAGCGAAATCGGCGAGGCCTATATTTCACGAGTGAGCGAGCAGCTCGACATCAAGCTTGCCTGTTCGACCGAAGACATGCTGTCGATGACGCGTGGTATCATTGCCGAACATCTTTTCATGTTTGCCGGCGACGATCCGCTGACACTCGACTGGGCCGACCAGCCAAAGCCGGCCAAGCTTGCCAATCTCAGCGAGATCACCGTTGTTTCTGCAGAAAACATCACGCCACGGATGCGCCGGCTCACGGTCTCCTGCGCGGATACCGCCCGTTTTGATACGACCGAAGGCCTGCATGTGCGGCTGCTGATGCCTCCGAAGAGCCGCGAGCCGATCTGGCCAAAGACGCTTGCCGACGGGCGCATCGGCTGGCCGGAAGGCGATGATGAAATTGCTGTGCGCTATTACACCATCCGTAGCCTCGACCTCGAACGCTGCGAAATGGTGTTGGATTTCGTCGTGCATGAGGATTGCGGCAAGCGCATGCCGGGTGCCGAATTCGGCCTCAACGCACAGCCGGGAGACCGCGCCGCCCTGCTCGGCCCCGGTGCGGGCGGCATGCCGGACGCGAAAGATCTGTTGCTTGCCGGTGACGAGACGGCGCTGCCCGCAATCGCGCGGATGATCGAGCTGGCAACGCCCCGGATGAAGGTTCACGCGATCATCGAAGTTGCGGACAAGGCGGAAGAACAGGCACTTGCCTGCGCTGCCCATGAATTTTCGATCGAATGGCTGCATAGAAACGGCGCCGAACCGGGCACTGCCGGATTGCTGGAACCCGCCATTGCCGCAAGGCTTGCCACGCTCGGTGCGGAGACATTCGTCTGGGCGGCCTGTGAAAAGACCGAGGCGCAGGCGATCCGTGCGCGGTTGAAGGACAGCGGACTTGACCGGACGCGGATGACGTCGATCACCTATTGGCGTCGCGGCCATACGAACTGATCCGCCGCATCCGGCTTGCTCCGCTCGTCGCGAAGACTTATCTCCGTGATGAGTAGAGGGATTCCCGTTCCATGACCAAAGCCTATCTTCCGACACGCAGCCTGATCCGCATTTCCGGCAAGGATGCGCAGGATTTCCTGCATTCGCTGATTACCACCGATGTCGAGGGACTGCCGGAAGCCGAGGCTCGTCCCGGTGCGCTTTTGACACCGCAGGGCAAGATCCTGTTCGATTTCCTGATCTGGCGGGATGGCGAGGGTTTTGTCATCGAAACCGATGCCGGCCAGCGCGATGCGCTCGTCAAGCGGCTGACGATGTATAAGCTGCGCGCCGCAGTCGAACTCTTCGCTCTGCCGGAGGATGGCGTGACCGTGTTATGGGGTGACGAAGCCGATCAGGGTGCGATCGTCGATGGCGCATTTGCCAAGGCGGGGACCGCACTCTCCCGGACACCCGGCCGGCATACAGATGGCCCGGCAGAGGCCTATCAGGCGCTGAGGATTGCGGCCGGTCTCGTCGTTTCCGGCGAGGATTATGCCCTGCAGGATGCATTTCCACATGACATTCTGCTCGACAAAAATGGCGGGCTTTCCTTCCGCAAGGGTTGCTATGTCGGCCAGGAGGTCGTCTCGCGCATGCAGCATCGCGGCACTGCCCGCCGTCGTGTGGCGCATGTGGCGGCTGACGCCGCACTTCCGGCGGCCGGGACGGAGATCACGGCGAACGGAAAACCAGTCGGAACGCTCGGCTCGGTTTCGGACAGACGCGCACTTGCCATCGTGCGGATCGATCGGGTCGGTGATGCGGTCGCCAATGGCGTGCCGCTTCTGGCCGGTGACGTGCAGGTGACGATCGCGCTTCCCGAGTGGACAGGCCTGACCTTCCCTGCCGAAGCTGAAGGGGCAGAGACTTGAGCACCACGACCGGGGCACGTGCCTGGCAACGCATGCTGTCGGGGCGACGGCTCGATCTGCTCGATCCCTCGCCGCTCGATGTCGAGATTGCCGATATTGCCCACGGGCTTGCCCGCGTTGCGCGCTGGAACGGCCAGACACGCGGCGACCATGCATTTTCGGTCGCGCAGCATTGCCTTGTCGTCGAAGAAATCTTTCGTCGCTGCAACGAGGCTGCATCTGCCGATGCGTTGCAGATGACGCTTCTGCATGACGCGCCGGAATATGTGATCGGCGACATGATCTCTCCGTTCAAGTCGGTGGTCGGCGGTGGTTACAAGACGGTCGAGGCGCGGCTCGAAGCCGCCGTGCATATCCGCTTCGGCCTGCCGCCGCATGCAACCAAGGACTTGAAGGTGCTGATCAAGAAGGCTGACACGATCGCGGCCTATTTCGAGGCGACCGAGCTCGCCGGGTTTACCACAGCCGAGGCGCGCAAATTCTTCGGTCAGCCGCGCGGCATTACCCGCGAGATGCTGCCGCTCTCACCGCTCTCCGCCGTCGAGGCGCAGGCGCTGTTCATCGCCCGGTTCGAGGCAATCGAGGCAGAGCGGACGAAGGTGCTGGTTCCATGAGTTACATCGTCGTCTGCCCGCTTGCCAGCATAGCCGAAACCGCCGTTCGCCACGGCGCCAAGGAAATGGTCAGCCTCATTGCCGAGAAACAGGATTTTCACCGGCCGGGCGTCATCCGGGCCGAACGTCATTTGAAGCTGGCGATGAACGATATCGGCTTTGCCGGCACCGGCGGGCTGATTGCGCCGAGCGAGGCGCATGTGGCGCAACTGATCGACTTCGTGCGTGAATGGGATCAGTCGGCACCGCTTGTCGTGCATTGCTGGATGGGGGTTTCGCGCTCACCGGCGGCGGCCGTCATTGCCATTTTGGCGCTGCATCCAGAAGAGGACGATTTTGCGCTGGCAAGGCGTCTGCGCAAGGTGGCTCCCCATGCGACGCCGAATTCCAGACTGATTGAGATCGGCGACCGGATGTTAAAGCGCGAAGGCCGGCTGATTGCGGCGGTGAAGTCGATCGGCCGTGGTGCAGAAACGGATGGACGGGCCTTGTTTAAGATAGAAATACAATAAAAAACTTCGCCAATTAGTTGAATAATATGATATCTTTTTAAAACTAAAGAAAACCTGCCGCGATCGACTTGACCTCTCCACCCTTTGCGCCAATTACGAGCGCAAAGGAATAAAGGAGTTATTTACGGTATGGATCAGGCATCCGATTTTGTTGTCGCGACACAAACGGCGCTTGCCCAACTGACGGCTCTGGCCGTTCAATATTCCTTCTCCGTCATCGGCGCGATAATCCTGCTGGTGCTTGGCTGGCTGGTCGCGGGGCTGCTCAGCCGCTGGGTCTATAACGGCCTGTCGCGGATCAGCGGTATCGATGCGACGCTGTCGCAATTCTTCTCCAATATCGTTCGGTATGCGGCGCTTATCCTCGTTGTCGTCATGGTGCTGGGCCAGTTCGGCGTTCAGACGGCTTCGATCCTTGCCGCACTCGGCGCGATCGGCTTGGCCGTCGGCCTGGCGCTGCAAGGCACGCTGCAGAATATTGCCGCCGGCATCATGCTGCTCGTGCTGCGCCCCTTCCGTGTCGGCGAGACCATCGAGACGGGATCCGTCACCGGCACGATCGTCGATGTGGGACTGTTTGCGACCGAGTTGAAGACTGCCGAGGGCGTCTATCGGCTGGCGCCGAATTCCACCCTGTGGAACGTCCCGATCACCAATTACAGCCGTCTTTCCAGCCGCCGCCACGAGATCACCATCTCGATCGGCGCGGATGAGAATGTCGATGTGACGGAGAGCAAGCTCATCAATCTGGCGGCGTCAGACAAGCGTGTGCTGAAGTCCCCCGCCCCTACCGCCTTCATTTCCGATTTCGATGCCGGCAGCGCCAAGATCACCCTGCGCTACTGGATCGGCAGCAAGCAGTGGTGGGAGGTGAGCCGCGACATGACCAAGGCCGTCAAGCTCGCCTTTGGCAAAGAACCGGAAACCGAGGCGGCGCAGTCCTCCGAGGAGGTTACGGTCTAACAGAGATCCCTATCCATCGTTGTTGCGTGGCAGAGTACCGGTGAGAGCGGACCTCCGTGGCCCTTATGGGTGCGGACGAGCCGGAGCCAGGCGCAGATGATGGCAAGGATGTATCGGGTCCGGTTACGAGGACCGGACCCGATACCTTTTGGATCGATCCGATCCCGCTGAAATCCATTTGACGACCGTCATTCTCCAGACAGCCATGTTCAAGATGCGCCAGATCAGGTCATGGCCTGTGGAAGGTGAGTTGTGGCCCTTTTTTCCAAAAGCCGTTCCTCTACATTGAGCTGGCTGGCTTCTGCGACATTTTCGCGCCGGCTTGAGGGGAGTAAACGTGTTCCTGATCGATATCCTGCTGGTCATCCTTGTGTTCTATCTGGTGTCGCAGAACCGGAAAGTGTCTGCCCGCGTCGACGGGGTGGAGAGAGAGCTCGCGGCGCTCAGGCAGATGATTGCCGAAGGCGGTTTCGACCCGACGGCTGCACCACGGGCGATGCGTGAAGAGGCTGCACAGGCAGTGCTCGACGAGATCAAGGGCGAGGAGCCGACAGCCCGGCCCGACACTGCATTGCCCGCACGAACGGGCGAGGAAATCGCCGAGCCGGCCGCGCCTGACTTCAAGGACGCAGAGCCTGTATCGGAGCCTTCTCGCCCGATCCGGGAAAAGCCGTCGCGGGAAAATCTCGAAAGTTATCTCGGTGCGCGCTGGCCGGTCTGGGTCGGCGGCGTAGCGCTGGCCTTTGGCGGCATTTTTCTCGTGCGCTATTCGATCGAAGCCGGGCTTCTTGGTCCCGCGGCACGGCTGACGCTGGCGTCATTGTTCGGCCTGTTGCTGATGGCAGGTGGCGAGATCGTGCGTCGCCGCGCGCTGCCGAAGATTTCCGAGCTTTACGCCAATGCGATGATCCCCGGCGCGCTGACGGCAGCCGGCGCGGTGACGCTGCTTGGAACCGTGTTTGCCGCCTATGCCTTTTACGAATTCATCGGCTCGGGCACGGCATTCGTGCTTCTGGCGTTGGTCTCTTTCGCGGTAATTGCGCTGTCGCTTCTGCATGGGCAGGCGCTTGCGGGTCTTGGCCTGCTCGGTTCGCTCGTGACGCCGGTGCTGGTGACGACGGATGAACCTAATGTCAACGCTCTGTTCCTCTTCCTCGGCGTCACGTGGCTTGCGGTCAATGCCGCCTCGCGCATCCGCCGCTGGACGGTCGTTCCGATGCTTGCCAATATCGGCACCGGGCTTTGGGTTCTCGCTTATGCGGCGATCGGCGTGGGCTTCGATCCCGCTCCTCCGGCGCTCATCATGCTCGTCATGATCGCCGGCACCATCTTCCTCTGGCCCGGACAGCACTATGCCGAAGCCCGCAAGGACGGCTGGAAGGCGCTTTTGAAACGGCCGCCACTGAAGATCACGCTGTCGCTGTCGATCATGATCATGCTCGGCGCGCTGGCGACGGTCGCGGGCGGAGCGTCGATCGGGATCGATCCGCAATTCGCCTTCCTTGCGGTGACGGCGGCGCTTGCCGCTTTCGGCGCGGGCCGTGCCTATGCGTTCTGGCCGACGGTGATTTCGGCCGGAGGTGCGGTGCTCGGCACATTCGTCATCGCGCTATCGCTGCTCGATTATATCGCGCCGGAAGGCTTGGACGGCACACCGACCCCGCTTCCGCTTTCCGGTAACGAGATCGCAGTCAGCCTGCTGCTCGGCGCGATCTTCACCCTTCTCGGCTTTATCTTCCTGAAGCGATTCCGCCGCGAGGAGCGAGAATTTTCGATCGTCTGGGCCGTGCTGATGGGGGCGATGCCGGTAACACTCGGTTTCATCTCCTTTCTCAACTTCGGCAATTTCTTCCGCGACTGGACGCATGGGTTTTATGGGATCGCGATCGGTGCGGCTCTTATTGCGGCTGCCGAATGGCTGTTCCGCAGAAATGAGGACGAGGCTGCGGACAGTATAGACTGGCCGGCCAATCTAGCTGTCGCCGGCTCATTCGCTGGCTTCACGCTGGCGCTGCATGCACTGACTAATGGTATCGTGACGACCATTCTCGTCTCGGTGCTCGGTTTTGCCTATCTGCTTGCCATGCGCGTCCGGACATGGCCGGCGCTGCCCTGGATGATGGCGGCGGCGATCATCATCGTTTTCGGCCGCATCGCCTGGGAACCGACGTTGATCGGCGCCAACAGCCTTGGCACGACGCCGTTCTTCAATGCGCTTCTCGCCGGTTACGGCATTCCGACGCTGCTCGCCATCGTCTCCGCCTGGCTGCTGCGCGGTTCTTCCGATTTCCGCGTGCGCAACATCATGCAGGCGCTCGCCTCGCTCTCAGTGCTGATTACGATTGCGGTTCTCGTGCATCATGCGATGAATGGCGGCAAGCTTTCCGGCGATGTGCCGACGCTTGGGGAACAGTCGATCTATACGCTGATCACGATCGGATTCTCGGGCATATTGATGACGCTCGATGCGAAATCCCCCTCGCCGGTCTTCCGCTTCGGCTCGATGATTGCCGGCGTGGTGGCGACCGCGAATGTGCTTTCGCTGCATGTGTTCGCCCTCAACCCGTTCTTCTCGGGCGAGGACACCGGGCCTTGGCCTTTCGTCAACCTGCTGTTGCTCGGTTATCTCCTTCCGGCTCTGGCTTACGCGCTTGTTGCCTATCTGGCGCGCGGACGGCGGCCGGTGCCTTATGTGGCGATGCTCGCCGTCTCGGGCGCCGTGCTCGGTTTCCTGTGGGCGACGCTTTCGGTGCGGCGCTTCTGGCAGGGCATCAACATTGCCGACTGGAAGGGTTTTCTTCCCGGCGAAACCTATACCTATTCGGTCGTCTGGCTGGTCATCGGCGTCGGGCTTCTGGTGCTCGGCTCGAAACTCGACGCCAAGGGCATAAGGCTGGCATCCGCGGGACTGGTGCTGATCGCGGTGTTGAAAGTGTTCCTGATCGACATGTCGAACCTCGAAGGAATACTCAGGGCGCTTTCCTTCATCGGGCTTGGCGCGGTGCTGATCGGGATCGGGCTTTTCTACCAGCGGATATTGGTAAAGAAGAGCGATGAACCTGATGCCGATTCCAAGGAAAGCACTGCATGACACTGACCCTCGCCGCCGCGTTTGCCCCTTACGAAGAGCTGGCGCGGCAGCTTATTCCGCACGCAACCGATAGCGACGACGGAAGCCACGACATCGCGCATATCCTGCGGGTGTTCAGGAATGCGATGCGCATCCATGCGAAGGAAGGCGGCAATCGAGAGGTTCTGGCCGCTGCCGTGCTGCTGCATGATTGCGTGGCGGTGGAGAAGAATTCTCCCTTGAGAGCGCAGGCCTCCCGGCTTGCGGCGGAAAAGGCGAGCGCGATTCTCGCCGGGATGGGCTGGGAGAGACAGGCCATCGAAGCGGTCACACATGCCATCACAACCCATTCTTTCTCAGCCAACATCCCACCCGAAACGCTGGAGGCGAAGATCCTGCAGGATGCGGACCGGCTGGATGCAATCGGCATGGTGGGAGCGGCGCGCTGTTTCTATATTGCAGGACGGATGGCATCCGGTCTTTATGACCCGGTTGACCCTCTTGCCAAGGAACGCCCGCTGGACGACAAGAATTTTGCAATCGACCATTTCGAGGTAAAGCTGTTCAAACTCGCCGATGGTTTTCAAACCGAGGCAGGGCGGGCGCTGGCCGGGGAGCGGCACGAACGGTTAAAACAGATAAGAGACCTGTTCCTGGACGAGATACAGGGATGAGGTCCGGGAACAGGATTTGAGGACGAAACGATGAAAGTCGCGGAACTGAATTTCTATCCATTGAAGAGCGGCCGCGGCATCTCGCTGAATGAGGCGGTGATCTCTGCTGCCGGCATTCCCGGCGACCGGCAGATGATGGTGGTCGATCCGTCCGGCCAGTTCATCACCCAGCGGGAATTGCAGGAGCTGGCGCAGGTGGTAGTCGAACCCCGCGATGTGGGCTACCGGTTTGCGGTTGAGGGTAAGGGCGAGATCCTGGTTGCTGTTCCGCCCGCCGATCGACGCATGGATGTCGTGGTGTGGAAATCTCCCGTCAGCGCAGCAGTTGTGGATGACGGCGCCAATGCCATCCTTTCCACCTGGCTGGGTCGCGAGGTGAAGCTCGTGTTTTTCGACAAGATCGCCGAGCGCATGGCAAGTGCCGAGTGGGCGGGACCGGATACGCCGGTGACCTTTGCCGATGGTTATCAGGTGCTCGTCACCACGACCGGATCGCTTGCGGCGCTCAACGCCGACATGGCGAAGAACGGTGAAGGAGCAGTCGGCATGGATCGGTTCCGGCCGAATATCGTGCTCGACCATGACGGAGCCTGGGACGAAGACAACTGGGAGGGGATCGAGATCGGAGGTATCCGCTTCGATTTCGTCAAACCCTGCGCCCGCTGCATCATGACCACGCAGGACCAGCAGACCGGTTCACGCGAAGGCCCTAGCCCGATCCCGGCAATGGGCCGTATCCGCATGTCGGGAGACAGGCGTGTGCCCGGCCCGCTTTTCGGCTGGAATGCCGTGCCACGCGGCGAAGGAACTGTCCGCGTCGGCGATGCCGTGACGATTACCGGCATGCGCGATGCCTGGGCGATCAAGCGGCGGGCCTGAAACCGCTTAAGCGGTCCAATTTCCATGATCGAGCGTACCAAGGGCGGCGACGCGGCCCTTGACGCATAGCTGCCATGCGCAATGGTGTGTTGTCGGCATGGCATGCTGGCGGTGAAAACGGTTTCATTCACAAATATCAAGATTCGGGCCTTGCGTTGTCATCATGCTTCCTAGGCGCTTTCTGACCGGAAAACGCTTAAGAGCATTTGTTCATGACACCACGCGCCCAAGGCCTCATCTTCGCATTGACCGCAGTCTCGATCTTCGCGGTGCAGGACGGGATTTCCAAACATCTCGGCCAGGCTTACCCGCCGGTCTTCGTGGCGATGATCCGCTACTGGTTTTTCGCGGTGTTCGTGCTGGCATTGGCGACCCGCAATCCGGGCGGCGTCAGGGAAACGGCCAAGAGCAACCGGCTTGTGCTGCAGATCATCCGAGGCGCACTTCTCGTCTTCCAGATCGTTGTGTCGATCTATTCCTTCGCAAATGTGGGGCTTGCCCAGACACACACGATCTTTGCCGCCGGGCCGCTGGTCGTTGCCTGTCTTTCCGTGCCATTGCTCGGCGAAACCGTGGGCTGGCGCCGCTGGGCCGCCATCGGCATCGGTTTTCTCGGCATTCTCATGATCATCGATCCGACGCATGCCACCTTCAACAGCAACATCTTCGTGCCGGTCGCATGCACCGTGATGTTCGCGCTCTATTCGGTTCTGACGCGGATGGTGAGCCGAACGGATACGTCACATACCAGCTTCTTCTATACCGGGATTGCCGGCGCAGTGGCGATCACGCTGATCGGGCCGTTCTACTGGACGACAATCACGCCCGACTACTGGTTCTGGATGCTGGCGCTGTGCATCACCGGCATGAGCGGCCACTATCTGCTCATCCGTGCCTTCGACGTGCTCGATGCCGTGGTCGTGCAACCGATCTTCTACCTGCAGACGGTACTGGTCTGCATCATCGGGACCTTCATCTTCGGTGAAGTGATGAGCTGGAACATGATTGCCGGCGGCGTCATCGTCATCGGCGCAGGCCTGTTCACCATCCTGCGCGAGGCGCAGCTCGGCAAGCGCCGCCCACCGGTACAGCCGCCGGGTTCGCTCTGAACCCTTTGACTGCCTGATCTTCATCAATTCGGCTGATGGATGACTTGCGCAAAAGTCGTTTCACCAACGCGTGATGAGAGTATATGAACGTCCTCTGGTTTCAGGAGGACACCCATGTCTCACGCCGCCCCCGCCTCTACCCGAGCGACGATGCCCTGGCTGATCATTTCGGCCGGCGCGCTGATCGCGCTTTTGACCTTCGGGCCGCGTTCGGCCATGGGTTTCTTCCAACTGCCGATGCTGGCCGACAGGCACTGGGATCGCACGACCTTCGGGCTTGCCATGGCGATCCAGAATCTTGCCTGGGGGCTGGGCCAACCGATCTTCGGCGCAATCGCCGACAGATGGGGCACCGGCCGGGTTTTGGCCTTCTCCGGCCTGCTCTACGCGGCCGGCCTGGCACTGATGTCGACGGCGCATTCGGAAAGCGTTCTGCATCTCTCCGGCGGCGTGATGGTGGGGCTTGCGGTCGGTGCCGGATCATTCGGCACCATTTTGTCCGCCTTCGCCCGTAACGTGACCCCGGAACAGCGGTCTTTGGCCTTTGGGATTGGAACAGCTGCCGGTTCTGCCGGCATGTTCCTGTTTGCACCCCTCAGCCAGGCCCTGATTTCCACCTATGGCTGGTCGGACAGTCTCGTCATCATGGCGGTGATGATGCTGGCGATCCCGCTTCTGGCCATTCCATTGCGCGGCAATTCAAGCTCAGGGACGCAGTCGCAGACCGCTTTCAAGCAAACCGCCGGTGAAGCCTTGAGGGAGGCATTCGGCCACAAGGGTTATCTGCTTCTGACCAGCGGCTTCTTCGTCTGCGGCTTTCAGGTCGCCTTCATCACTGCGCATTTCCCGGCCTATCTTCGCGATATCGGCATTGATGCCCGTTATGCGGTGATCGCGATGGCGCTGATCGGCTTCTTCAACGTCATCGGCTCTCTCTCGGCCGGCGTCATCGGCCAGCGTTATTCGAAGCCGTATTTCCTCGCCTATATCTATCTCGCCCGCTCGGTGGCGGTGACGGCCTTCCTGCTTCTGCCGCAGACGCCGCTTTCGGTGATCATCTTCGCCATCGTCATGGGACTGCTCTGGCTTTCCACCGTGCCACCGACGAACGGGCTGGTGGCGATCATGTTCGGCACGCGACATCTGGGCCTGCTGGGTGGTATCGTGTTCCTGTCGCACCAGGTGGGCTCGTTCCTCGGCGTGTGGATGGGCGGCACGCTCTATGACCGGCTCGGCTCCTACAACGCCGTCTGGTGGTTCGGCGTGGCGCTCGGCATCTTTGCCGCGATCGTTCACTGGCCGATCCAGGAAAAGCCGGTCGATCGGTCGGCAGCGATCCAGCCGGCAGAGTAAGGTCAGCCGGCCTGACGGTCAGCAGGAAGCGCTGAAAGCGCCTTCAATGCGGCCTGAACAAAGCCCTCGCGAGCATCGCCGGCGGTGATGCCACGCGGCTCGTAGACATGCCGGTGAAGAAAGAATTGAGTCAGCCGGAAGGCCGCCAGCATGCTTTCGCGGGTCGCAGCCGGTTTCGGCCCATCGCCCAGGAATGCAGGCAGCGCCAGCATGCGGTCGGCATAGGGTGCGCCCGCCTCGCCGCAGACGGCGCGTCCGCTTTTCGGCGAGACATATTTGAGGTTCTGCCGCACGCCGGTCGCCGCGCATTCGGTGAGATCCAGGCCGTAACCGAGATCATTCAGAACGGCCAGTTCGAACCGGACGAAGAGTTCACCCGCATCGGCAGGATCGTCCATCGTATCGAGAATGATATCGAGTGCATCGAAAAGATGCGGATGCGGATCGCGTTCGGGCAGAAGCCGCAGCAGCGCCCCCATGGCCTGCACGCCGTAGACGGCGGTGGCAGTTTCCATCAGCTTTGCGGCTCTGAGCCTTACCGGCTCGAGCTTCAACTCGCCCAGATGCTCGTCAAGCCTTGCACGCCAGACGGCCTCCACACGATTTCCCGGCTGCAGCACCGGCTGCATGGAGCGCGAGCGTCCGGAACGGACAAGCCCCAGATGGCGACCGCGCTCACGCGTCATCAGTTCGGCTATGACGCTGGTTTCGCCATGCCGCTTGACGCCGATGATGATCGCTTCGTCCTGCCACTGCATCGATACGTGAAGACCTTTCTGAACCGATTCAGTTCTACCGCATAAGTCGTTCAGATTGAATCGGTTTCCCTAAAGCACGTCGCGATCTTTCAGCGTTGCTTCCCGTGCTTTAGCTCCTTGTTTTTGCGCATGTCTTTCTCCCGAAACCGGGGACCACTTTCGGGAGACATGCTGGATCTGCGACAGATGTTGAAAAACTGCGATCTTGTGTCATCTCCCTTGGAACAAATTGACTGCCAGCGGAATTCTCTCGCCAAACAATATCGGGTTCAGGGAGTTCCCATGAGACATCTCGTTTTCGCCGCAGCCGTCGCATCTGCGGCCCTTGCCGGTTTGCTTCAGGCACAGCCGGCTGCGGCGCAATCACCGCAACTGGAACAGGCTTGCGTGGCGGTGGCAAAGAATTTTCTGCTGGTGCAGTCGATCAAGACCGGGATCGTGCAGTCCTTCCCGGAACTCGACCCGCCCGGCGCAAGACTGACCTATTCGACCCGCGAGGACGCCAAGCCGACCGACTATAACAACGAGATCGATTGCGAATTCGACAAGGCGACACCGCCTTTCGGGCTGGTGCGTTTCTGCATATCGAAAACCTGCTACGGCCCCGGTGAACAGGAGCCGGAGAACCGCCGTCGTTTCGAGGAAGTCAAAGCGTTGATGGCGCGGCAGAAATGATGATCGAAACCGGCGGTGGATCGAGCATACGCCGCCGGTTTTGGACGCTGATGGATCAATTATCGGCGCGGCGGCCGAGCGCTCCCAATGCCGATGTCAGGTATCGTTCTGCCAAGGCATGCCGACGACGCTTGGCGAGTTTCAGCGCTTCCATGCAATGCGATGCCAGTGGATCCGCTTCCTGAGCTTTCGCACCATTTTCCTCGGCCGTGACCAGACCTGTATAGATCGACGGCATTCCGTCACCATTGCGCAGGCAACGTCCCTGCCCGGTCACGACAATGCTTTTACCGGTCGGATGGCTGATCCTGTAAGTCTGAAAACACGGCTTTCCGGAGACGATGGTCTCATGCAATGCTTTGGCCACTCGCGGCATATCGTCCTCCGCGACATGCTTTATGACCTGCTCGATCGGGGCTCCGATCTCTAGCTCATGCGGCGGGATACCGTAGATGTAAGCGAAAACGCTGTCCGCGAAGACCTTGTTTTCGTTCAGATCCCAGCTGAAGAACCCAACAGCGTCCTTCAGATCCACGCCCTTGTCTCGTCCCATGTATGTGCTGGTGCCCATGCGGCTCGCAATCCCTGTGGCGCTTTTTTCATCCCTATTTGTCGCCAATATGAATCAGGCAGGCGACAAGGTCGATCAGAAGTCCACAGTTGCGTCGTGTCAAGTTCACCGCGCAGAGTTGTGCATATATATAGGATATATCACGTTTGCCTGTGGACTATTTTCATCCAGATCGGGCACCGGCTTTAGAAATCAAGGGCACGGACAACGAGAAATCCGTGAGCTGATCAACCCTTGGGGAATTCCAGGCCCATTTCACGGAAGCGTTCCGGGTCGTCGCCCCAGTTTTCGCGAACCTTGACGAAGAGGAAAAGATGCACCGGCTGTTCGAGGATTTCGGACAGTTCCTTGCGGGATGCGCTGGAGATTGCCTTGATCGCCTCGCCGCCCTTGCCGAGCGCAATCTTCTTCTGACTGTCGCGTTCCACATAGATGACCTGCTCGATGCGAACCGAGCCGTCCTTGCGCTCTTCCCACTTTTCCGTCTCGACGTGAGACGCATAGGGCAGTTCCTGATGCAGGCGCAGGAACAGCTTTTCACGGGTGATTTCGGCCGCGAGCTGACGCATCGGCAGGTCGGAAATCTGGTCTTCCGGATAATACCACGGGCCTTCCGGCAGGGTCGTTGCGAAGTAATCCATCAGGTCGTCGCAACCGGAGCCGGTGGTGGCCGAGATCATGAAGGTACGCTCGAACTCAACCTTTTCGTTGGCAGCGGCAGCGAGTGCCAGAAGGTCCTCGCGCTTGACCTGGTCGATCTTGTTCAGAAGCAGGATTTTGGGCTGACGGACTTCCTTGAGGCCTTCGAGGATCGTCTCCGCATCGCCGCGAATACCGCGCTCGCTATCGATCAGCAGTGCGATGACGTCGGCATCCTTGGCACCGCCCCAGGCGGTGGTAACCATCGCGCGGTCGAGCCTGCGGCGCGGCTTGAAGATACCGGGCGTGTCCATGAAAACGATCTGGGCATTGTCGTGAATGGCGATGCCGCGCACGATGGCGCGCGTCGTCTGCACCTTGTGGCTGACGATCGAGACCTTGGCACCGACGAGCCGGTTGACCAGCGTCGACTTGCCAGCATTGGTGGCGCCGATCAGGGCGACGAAGCCGGAATGGGTCGGGCCGCCGGCTGCTTTATTGTCTTCGCCGGCGATGTTGTGGTCTTCAGTCATATCGGTCCAATCAATCCTGACTCTTCGGCCAGATGCCCTCGCGTTCGAGGAGCTTCGTTGCGGCAACCTGTTCGGCTGCCCGTTTCGACCGGTCGGTGCCGGTTTCGGGCGCGACGCCCTTGATTTCCACCGTCACCGTGAAGCGCGGATCATGATCCGGTCCGGAGCGATCGTCCACCCTGTAGGATGGGGTCGTGGCGAATTTTGCATGCGCCCATTCCTGCAGTTCGGTCTTGGCGTCACGTCGTGCCGCATCGGGTTTGCTTGCCCGATCCTTCCAGTAACGCAGGATGAAGGCGCGGGCAACTTCCAGACCACCATCAAGATAGAGCGCGGCAATGAGGCTTTCCACCACGTCGGCACGCACGTTCAGCATGCGCTTGCCGGTCAATTTCTTGACGTCGGCGCCGGTGCGGATGAAGCGGTGCAATTCCAGCTCATCGGCAACGATGGCGCAACTGTCGGCGCTGACCAACTGGTTGAGGCGCACGGAAAGTTCCCCCTCTTCCGCCGAACGGAAGGTGGTGAACAGGAGTTCGGCGACACACAGGCCAAGCACGCGGTCGCCCAGAAACTCGAGACGTTCGTAGTTGGCATTCTTGGCGGTGCCGGTGCTGGCATGGGTCAGCGCCCGGTCAAGCCACTGCTTGTCGGCGAAGACATGGCCGATCACCGTTTCCAGCTGACCCCGCTCATCCGCCGACAAAGGTTTCATTTTCATCAGTTAACGCCCTTGAACAGACGATCCCAGCGCATGTTGGCCGGCCATTTCCAGATTTCGCGGAACGAGGTGTCGTTGCCGAGCGAGAAGAAGATGACGCTGGCGCGGCCAACGAGATTTTCCGCCGGGACGAAGCCGACGTCGAAGCGGCTATCCAGAGAGTTGTCGCGGTTGTCGCCCATGAAGAAATAATGGTCGGCCGGGACGGTGAATTCCGGCGTGTTGTCGCCGCGCGAGTTCTGAATCTGGTCGAGCGTGTCGTAGGTCTTGCCGGTATCGAGCGTTTCGCGGAAGACCGGGACATTGGCACCCGGATCAAGACGATAATCCGAGGTGAAGCTGCCGTCTGCCTGCTTGGGCACGGCCTGACCGTTGATATAGAGAATGCCGTCGCGCATCTGGACCTTGTCGCCCGGCAGGCCGATCAGACGCTTGATATAGTCGATGTCAGGCTGCTGCGGCAAACGAAAGACGATGACATCGCCGCGCTTTGGCTCGCTGAACTGCAGGACACGGCCGTCAAACACGTCCGGCGAAAAGGGCAGCGAGTATTTGGAATAGCCGTAAGCAAATTTGTTGACGAAGATGTAGTCGCCGACCAGCAGGGTCGGCATCATCGAGCCGGACGGGATTGTGAAGGGCTGGAACAGAACCGTACGGATGACCATGGCAAGCAGCAGGGCCTGGACAATGACCTTGATGTTTTCCCAAAGGGCATTCGGCTGCTTCGTCTCGGCGTTATCGGACACGTCAAAAATCTTTCTATCTCGGGGCGAGTGGCTGAACTGTCTAAACGCTTAGCCAAGCTGCGGCAATGGTGGTGAGATTACTAAACCTTCATGGTTCGCGCGAAGCGACCTTTTCGGCATGACCTTCAGGGGATACCGGCCTGGCCTCGATGATCACGAAGGCCTGGGCATAGGGGTATTCATCGGTGATGGTGAGGTGGATGACGGCTTCATGGGCTGCGGGCATGAGTTCGGCCAGCCGCTCGCCGGCACCGCCGGTCAGCACCATGGTAGGCTTGCCACTGGGCAGGTTGACGACGCCCATGTCCTTCCAGAACACGCCATTGGCAAGGCCAGTGCCGAGCGCCTTCGAACAGGCTTCCTTGGCAGCAAAACGCTTTGCGTAGGATTCCGCCCTGTTCTTGCGCCGCTCGGATTTGGCGCGCTCGATTTCGGTGAAACAGCGATGGGTAAAACGTTCGCCGAAGCGTTCGATCGATTTTTCCACGCGCCTTATGTCGATGAGGTCGCTCCCCATGCCGATAATCATCAAGCCAATCCCATGCTCAAATTGCCGATCCGGTTTCGGCTGACTTGAGGTGTCTTGCCCGTTCCGTCAAGCGGCTGATGCGACGATTACGGAAACCGCGCACGGCAAGATAGGTCAGGACGTAGAAGAAAAGCGCGCAAGCGAGGCCGAGCGGCAATGAGCCAACCAGCATCGGCTCGAGCACCGGACGCCATAACTGCGAGAGATCCAGGTGAGCAAACAGTGCTTCAAGGTCGATATGGCGTGAGGTCGGTTCGGCACCGAGCATGAATTGGCCGACTTCCCAAGTGAGCGGCCAGATGATCGGACAGGTCAGGGGATTTGCGAATGTGGTGCCGATGGCGGCCGCAATCATGCTGCCGCCCAAAAGCCAGGCGATCGGAATAGCAAACAGGACGTGGAAACCGAGAAACGGTGTCCATGCGCTCAGCACGCCGACCGCAACTCCGGCAGCCATTGCGTGCGGAGAGCCGCCGATGCGCATCACCTTGAGGCGATAATAGCCAAGCATGCGGCGAAAACCTCTCTTCGGGACGAACATCCCGAAAAGCCTCTGACGCAGGGAAAGAGGAGTACGGCGGCGAAACGGCATCTGGTCAACCTGTCCCAATCGATCCGGGCAGGGCCGGCCTCTTTGGCTATATTATCACGCGATACTATAGCGGAAGCCGATAATCGTGTCGTTTTTTGGGATATTATCAACGACAGACAGCGCTGGCGCGGAAATCGCGACCTATATCACCGGTGAGACGGCTGCCCTCACCTTCCTGAGTGCCAAAGGCGATGGCCGATGGCACTGCGACTTAAGCGGTTAAACCCGACTTTTTAGAAACCGGACTTGCGGAACAGGCCGCGATCAACCTGGCGCATGCGATATTCGAGGTCGATACGATCACGGCTTTCGTTGAGATATGCCATCTCGCGATCCTGGGTCGAAGGAACGCGGAAGTTGCGTGCAAACTTGCGGACTGTGTCAAACATGGTCTTATCTTTCGTTCGGATTACTGTGTTGTTGCTAAAATACGATGTCCTGATCTCTTTTACCAACGCCAACCCAGCGACACAGACTTGCTCCCAACGCATGGCAGCAGCATTGATTACCGTCAAATCTGCGAAGCACGGTGTGAAAAGAGTATCCAGCGAACAAGATTGCTCAAAAAAGAACCGCGAAAGCCGGTGAGCTTTCGCGGTTGGACATATCGTCGCAGGCAAGGGCCCGAAGCGCCCTCACCCCATATCAGGCCGGAAAATCAGAACTCTTCCCAGCTGTCGTTCTTGAGAGCCGCGTTGCCGGAGAAGGCTCCAGCCAGCTTGCGGCCGAGCGCGCGTGCCGGCGAGGCGGCGGGAGCTTCGCCCGGCTGGGCGGCGCGTGCCGGTCTCTGCGGCTGACTTGTCGGACGTTCCGCC
This sequence comes from Aliirhizobium wenxiniae, assembly GCF_019511445.1. Lineage (GTDB taxonomy): Bacteria > Pseudomonadota > Alphaproteobacteria > Rhizobiales > Rhizobiaceae > Neorhizobium > Neorhizobium wenxiniae_A. Next base: position 22,438 of record NZ_JAEUAN010000005.1, on the reverse strand, counting down.
GAAACGCTCTCCAGCTTGAACTGGCCAAGCAATGCGTTGAGCGAGGCGACATCGCGGGCAAGTCCATGGCTTGCGGCAGTCTGCTCTTCGACCATGGCAGCATTCTTCTGCGTGTCCTGGTCCATCGTGTTGACCGCGGTGTTGATCTGCTGCAGGCCGGAAGACTGTTCCTGCGCGCTTTCGACAATCGCAGTCACGTGGCGGTTGATCTCCTGGACTTCCGACACGATCATTTCGAGTGCCTTGCCGGTCTCGCCGACCAGATGCACGCCACTCTGGACCTGATGGTTGGAGGCGGTGATCAGCGTCTTGATCTCCTTGGCGGCATTGGCCGAACGCTGCGCCAGTTCACGCACTTCCTGCGCCACGACAGCAAAGCCCTTGCCGGCTTCACCCGCACGCGCAGCTTCGACGCCGGCGTTGAGCGCCAGAAGGTTGGTCTGGAAGGCGATGTCATCAATCACACCGATGATATTGCCGATCTCTCCGGACGATTTTTCGATCGCTTCCATGGCCTTGACGGCATTGTGGACGACCTCGCCGGATTTTTCCGCGCCCTGGCGGGTGCGGGCGACAAGCGTCCCGGCTTCGGCAGCGCGATTGGCGGCATCCTTGACGGTCGTGGTGATCTCTTCGAGTGCTGCCGCGGTCTCTTCGACGGATGCAGCCTGCTGTTCAGTGCGCTTGGCGAGATCATCGGCAGCCGAGCGGATCTCCGCCGATCCGGCCTCGATACTGCGGGCATTTTCCGCGACCTGTTCCAGCGCTCCCTGCAGCTTGGAGGCTGAGGCGTTGAAATCGTTGCGGACACTGTCGAGCGCTGCGGTGAACGGCTGTTCGATGCGATAGGCAACATTGCCGTTGGAGAGTTCGCTCAGAGCCGCTGCGAGATTTTCGACCGCGAAGGTTACATTTGCGGCCTCCTGTGCCGTGACTTCGTCGCGGTCCAGGCGTTCCTTTTCCGACAGAACACGGTTGTCCTCGGCTTCCTGACGGAGCCGCTGGCGGTCGATAGCATTGCTGCGGAAGACAGCCACAGTCTGGGCCATCTGTCCAATTTCATCCTTGCGATCGAGACCATCGATCTCCGCTTCCTGTTCGCCGGCAGCAAGTGCGGCCATCCGGTTACTCAGCCGGGTCATAGGCGTGGTGACCCCCTTCTGGGCGATAACGAGGGCAATGACGATAGCAATCAGATTGCCGGCAAGCATGCCGATGACGGCAAAAAGAATGTTGGAACTGACCTGAGCAGACAGTGTCTCGGCGCCATTCTTGATGAGGTCGGCCATGGCGGCATTGTTGGCGCCGGATTTTGCCGACAGATCGATCGTCAACTGCTCAAGACGTTGCGACATGGCATCGAACTTGGCCTTGTCATCGGTTGCATGCGCCGTAATCATCTCACCGCCAACCGACTTGACCGCGTCAAAGCCGACGAGAAGCTCATCGATTGCTGCGGTGCGGCTCGGCACCAGGGCCGGGATCTGCGCCAGGCGTGCGCGTGCACCGGTCATCTCATTGCTGAAGCGGGCTGCAAATTCGGTGAACTTGTCCGACTGGGGGTCCTGATCGACGGTTCGATTGAGCCAGTTGATCGCCGTCCACATGCCGGCAGCGCCTCGCGGGCCGAAGGTCGCGGCATTGCTCTCGTTCTGGAGGAAGCTGAAATAGGTTTCGTTAGCGGCATAGAAGCGCTCTATCGTGAACGCCAAACCTGCCAGCGAGATAACGTTCAGGACGGCAATCGCCATCAAAAACTTGGTTCTAATCTTTAAATTCTTGAGCATCGGATACCTCCACAACGCGATGAACCCAGCACATCGAGCCGACAGCCGGAGGCTCTCGGATACACGATGGGCAGATCTATTTGCTGCAACGCCGATAGACGCGGACAATGCCGACAGGCGCAGCAGTGCAGGCTCTCGACGAAAGAGCCGGCCAAACAGGAGCCGTCCAACCATTTAACGTGGAGAGGCGGCGCGCATCATGCGCGCTTGAGAGCAAGGGGGTATCTCGAATGTCCTTAAGCGGACCGTAGAGCCGCGCCCCATAATAAAATCTTACGTTGTATCAAATTTTGCAGAAATCATGACAAAATGTCGCATCTTGTTTTCCGGCATGCAGTAAGCGCTCAACAAGAAAGGGTCGTCGGCTTTACGCCGGCGACCCTTTTTGAAGTCATGAGCTGAAGCCCGCCACCTTCGTCAGTCTTTCAACGAAGGCGGTAGGCTGTTTGAGTTAAAACTCTTCCCAGCTGTCGTTCTTGACGGCGGCATTGCCGGAGAAAGCGCCGGCCAGCTTGCGGCCGAGAGCACGTGCCGGAGACGCAGCAGGCGTCTCGTTTGCCTTCACCGCACGAACGGTCGACTTGTAGGTCTGAACCGACAGCTTGAACTGGGCGAGAAGCGCGTTCAGCGATGCGGCGTCGCGGGCAAGACCATGGCTTGCGGCGGTCTGCTCTTCAACCATGGCCGCGTTCTTCTGCGTGTCCTGGTCCATCGTGTTGACCGCGGTGTTGATCTGCTGAAGGCCGGAAGACTGTTCCTGCGCGCTCTCGACGATCGCGTTGACGTTGCGGTTGATCTCCTGAACTTCGCCGACGATCGTCTGCAGTGCCTTGCCGGTTTCGCCGACCAGATGCACGCCGTTCTGGACCTGCTCGTTCGACGCGGTGATCAGCGTCTTGATTTCCTTGGCGGCGTTTGCGGAACGCTGGGCAAGTTCACGAACTTCCTGGGCAACGACGGCAAAGCCCTTGCCGGCTTCACCGGCACGTGCCGCTTCAACACCAGCATTGAGCGCCAGAAGGTTTGTCTGGAAGGCGATATCATCGATGACACCGATGATGTTGCCGATTTCGCCGGACGATTTTTCGATCTCTTCCATGGCCTTGACGGCCTTCTGGACGACTTCGCCGGACTTTTCGGCGCCCTGACGGGTGCGGGCAACAAGGTTGCCGGCTTCAGTTGCGCGGCGGGCGGCATCCTTCACCGTGGTGGTGATTTCTTCCAGAGCTGCCGCCGTCTCTTCGACGGACGCGGCCTGCTGTTCGGTGCGCTTGGCAAGATCGTCAGCGGCCGACTTGATCTCGGCAGAACCTGCCTCGATGCTGCGGGCGTTTTCGGCAACCTGTTCGAGAGCTGCCTGAAGCTTGGACGCCGAGGCGTTGAAATCGTTGCGGACGCCGTCCAGCGCTGCCGTGAACGGCTGCTCGATGCGGTAGGAGACGTTACCGTCGGACAGCTGGCTCAGCGCCTGGGCGATGTTGTCGACGGCAAACTTGACGTCGCCGGCTTCGCGGGCCTTTGCCGCTTCGCGCTCGATGCGCTCTTTTTCCGACAGGCTGCGGTTGTCGTCGGCTTCCTGCTCAAGGCGGGCGCGCTCAAGGGCGTTATGGCGGAAGACTTCGACGGCTTCTGCCATCTGGCCGATCTCGTCCTTGCGGTCGAGACCGTCGATTTCGGCGCGGGTTTCTCCGGCGGCGAGCGAGGCCATACGTTCACGCAGGCGCGCCATCGGAGCGGTAATCCCCTTCTGGGCGATCGTCAGGGCGAGGACGACAGCGACGGCAATGCCGATCAGCATGCCGACAATCGTGAACTTGATGGTCGAGGACACTTCAGCCGACAGCTTGTCTCCGCCGTTCTTGATCAGGTCCGCCATGGCGCCGTTGCTTGCACCGAACTTGGGGGACAGTTCGACAATGGCCTTATCGAGATCGGCTTCCAGAGCATTCACCCTGGCTGCATCGCCGGCAACATGCGCCTTCAGCAGGTCGTCACCGATTGCCTTCAGCTTGTCTGCACCTGCCAGCAATTCGTCGGTCGCGGCCTGACGGCTCGGGACAAGTCCGGGAACCTGTGCCAGACGGGCGCGCGCACCGGTGATTTCCTTGCCGAAGCGCTCGGACAAATCCTTGAAGGCAGCCGATTGCGGATCCTGTGCAAGGGCACGGCTCAGCCAGGTCGTGGCCGTCCACATGCCTGCGGCACCGCGCGGAACGAAGGTCGCAGCCGTGCTCTCGTTATGCAGGAAATTCGAATAAGACTCGTTGGCGGCGCTGAAACGCTGGGTCACGAACAACAGACCGGCAAGCGAAATGACGCCAAGGATGGCGATCGCCATCAAAAACTTGGTCTTGATATTTAAGTTCTTGAGCATGGGGGGACCTTCTCAGGAAAACTGAAAACACGCATTCAGGGGAGGAAGAAGAAAAAGCAGGAACCATCTTGAGACGGCGCGCATCATGCGCGTGAAGGATCAGCCAGGCGATCTCGTGTCCTTGGTCCACCCTAGGCCGACTTTCATAAAGAAAATCTTACATTTGCTGCAGTGCATTGCGATTTTTGATAAAGCCGAAAAATATGACGAGGAGTCACATAAAAAGCTCTTCATCCCTCCTTAATCATGGGGTTAAAACGCCGCAGAATTATGTTGCGACGCACAATACAGCGACGCTAACAGGGCGCATGGGCCATGATTGCCGCCTCCCGCCAAGCGGGCAGATTGATATGAAATCAACGACTATTATCAAAGGAATTTTCCCGTGGATCTTAGCCGCCGCAACCTCATGACGTTCGGCGCTGCCGCAGCAGCAACCGTCGTCACCACAAAGATCGCCTCCGCCCAGGCCATCAGCTTCACCCCCTCGCCGATCTATCCCGATCCGGCAATCCAGGTTCTCGACCCGAGCTTTGCAAAGTATCGCGTTGCCAGCGCCTCGCTGGAACAGGTCGCAACCGGCGCTCGCTGGCTGGAAGGCCCGGTCTATTTCGGTGATGGCAAGTATCTGCTGGTCAGCGACATCCCGAACAACCGCGTCATGAAGTTCGACGAAACGAACGAGACCTGGAGCGTATTCGACGCCAATTCGAACTATGCCAACGGCCATTGCCGCGACCTTCAGGGCCGCCTGATCTCCTGCGAACACCTGACCCGCCGCGTCACCCGCACGGAGCATGACGGCTCGATCACGGTTCTTGCCGACAACTACAAGGGCAAGAAGCTGAATTCGCCGAACGACATCGTCTGCAAGTCGGACGGCTCGCTGTGGTTCACCGATCCGCCATTCGGCATCGGCGGCATGTGGGAAGGCGAAAAGGCAGATCCGGAACTGCCGCATTCGGTCTACCGCATTTCCGCGGAAGGCGAGCTGTCGCTGATCACCGACGAGCTTAAGGGCCCGAACGGGATCGCCTTCTCCGAAGACGAAAAGAAGCTCTATGTCGTCGAAGGCCGTGCGCAGCCCTACCGTATCGTCTGGTCCTACGACGTCTCGAAGGACGGCAAGACGGTTTCCAACAAGAAGGCGCTGATCACCGCTGACGACAATGGCGGCCTCGACGGCTTCAAGGTCGATGTCGACGGCAACCTGTGGTGCGGCTGGGGTTCGTCCGGTGCTGCCGGCGCAAAGCCGGAAGAGCTGAACGGCGTCAAGGTGTTCAACAAGGAAGGCAAGGCGATCGGCTTCATCAAGCTGCCGGAGCGCTGCCCGAACCTCGTTTTCGGCGGCCCCAAGAAGAACCGCCTTTACATGGCGTCCAGCCACTCGGTCTACGCGCTTTATGTCGAGACCAAGGGCGCCGTCTGATCGCCTATACCAGCGTCACCGAATTGAGAGACGGGCCGGAGCAATCCGGCCCGTTTCCGTTTCACCGGACGGGCAAATGTCAACCGAAAGCCGTTTTCGGGGTGACAAGCGGGGATTGCGCCAATAGGAAACATTCTCACATTCTGCAGATCATGTAATTTTGGATGGTCGACGCCTTTCCCGAGCGGAACTCCGGGCGCAGATGGATAAACTCCCCAGTCATTTCAGCAGAACACGGGGAGAAACGGCGTGAGCGCCTGACCACCATGGCTCGGCATGAGCCATCGGACGCCACCAGTGACGAGGAGGTAGTTGGAGCGGATACCAGACCCTGAACAGGATGAACCCTGATCGGTCCGAGACGCTGCCCAGATGATCTCGACAAGCGATCCCGATATGCGGGCTGCACGTCACGGCTGCCGATCCTGCGGTTTCAAGCTGATATTTCAAACGAGGATAATTTGATGAACACCGGAACCACGATCCGGTCGCTGGCCGTTGCGGCCTGCGTCCTGATGCTTTCTGCCTGTGACGAGAGCAAGACCACTAAGGCAGAACAGAGCCAGCCGTCCGCCGAGCAGGCGGAAGTGTTGAAATATAACGCCTATGTCGAAGTGGCGAACTCGTTCCAGCGCTCCTATGCCAAGGAACTGGCGACCTTCCAGAGCTATGTCCAGCCCGTGCTTGACGGCAAGGACAAGAATGACAACCTGTTCTACTCGACCAACAATCTAGATCGGCTGAAGAACGCCCTTGCCAAGGCGCGTGAGATGAAGCCCGACATGGCCGAACTGGATGGCCCGGCGGAGGCCTATCGTGAAGCGGCTGGAAAAGCTGAGCCGCTCGATCGCGACATGGGCAACTATATCTCTGCCAAGACCTATCTGAGCGACAAGGGGGCACATGGTCGCGAGATCCGGCCAGCGTTCATCGCAGCCATGGAGACGCTCGCGAGCGCGCAGGTGAACTTTATCGCCGCCATCGACGCCAAGGACCGCGCCCGGATCAAGGCCGAATTCGAAAGCACGGAAAAAGATACGCGCGATTATTTCCGTATCGGCATGATCTATCACATCAAGGAAAGCATGGACGCGGCCGACAGCTTTCTCCAAGGGAATGGCCTGGGCGACAAGAAGGAGCCGTTCAAAGCCTCGCTCGACCAGTTCAACACGATGGCAACAGGCTATGATGCCAAGGTGCGTGAGGCGAACAATGCCGGATGCCCCTCGATGATGCTGAATTTCAACGCCTATCTTGCCACCGGCCGCCAGATCATCCTGCGGACCGAGAACGGCCGTTATCAGGAAGACAAGAAGGCGCAGTTCCAGATGATGTCGTCGGAACGGCAGGACGCACAGCAGTTCCTGCAGGACTATAACAACGTCATCAACGCGATCAATTTCAACAAATGCTGAGGTGATGCGGCATCACTGTTTCAGCATTGGCTGATCCATGGCGGGCCGGAGCAATCCGGCCCGTTTGCGTATGGTGAAGCATGGCGGCATCCGGATTACGGAAGTTGAGAATAGCCGTGATATGTTTGAGACATGGATCGCGTAACCGTAGAATTGTCACATTGAGCGGTTCCAAGCTTTGCAGCTTGACGATCGCAAGCTGCCCGACCTATGCCAACATGACTTCCAGCCTGCCCCCCGGAAATCATGTCTTACCCTTGAAGCCTATCCCCAACCTTCGGAGCTGCCATGAGCGTGAGTTGGACTGATGCCGCCATCCTTGGACTTGTCCAGGGACTGACCGAATTCCTGCCGGTTTCCTCCAGTGCACATTTGCGCGTTCTCGGCGAGTTCCTGCCTTCGGGGACCGACCCCGGCGCGGCATTCACGGCCATCACCCAGCTCGGCACCGAGACGGCGGTTCTCGTCTATTTCTGGAAGGACATCATCAGCATCGCGACCGCCTGGCTGCGGCAGGTGTTCCGCATCGGCGATTATGACAAGGATGCCGCCCGCATGGGCTGGCTGATCATCATCGGCTCTCTGCCGATCATCATCCTCGGCCTCGCCTTCAAGGACCAGATCGAGCACGGCCTGCGCAACATGTATATCACCGCGGTGATGTTGATCGTTTTCGGCCTGATCCTTGGCTGGGCCGACCGGATCGGCAAGAAAAAATACGCGCTGAAGCAATTGATCTGGCGCGACGGCATCATCTTCGGTTTCGCTCAGGCGATGGCGCTGATCCCCGGCGTCTCCCGCTCCGGCGGCACGATCACCGCCGGCCTGCTGATGGGATATACGCGAGAAGCGGCGGCACGCTATTCCTTCCTGCTCGCCGTTCCGGCCGTCTTTGGCTCGGGCTTCTACCAGCTCTTCAAGACGATGGGCGAGGAAACGGCCGTTGCCGCCGGCCCGACGGCACTTGCGACGCTGATCGCCTTCGTCGTCGGCTATGCCGTTATCGTCTGGTTCCTGAAACTCGTTTCGACCAAGAGCTATATGCCGTTTGTCTGGTACCGCGTGGTCATCGGCGTGGCGCTGCTCGGACTGCTCGGCTTCGGCTATGTGAGCCCGATCTGAGGGTGAACGCCCAGCTGTAAAAGCGGAGCTGGAACTCAGTTCACACACATGAAAAACCGTCGATGTTTTCGGCGGTTTTTTTTGGATAGACGGGATCGAGGCGTCCCGATTATTTCTCGGAGCGGAATGTATCGGCTGCGGCGGCCTGCGCAAGTCGCAGCGAGCGACGCTACTGCGTCTTCTTTTCCTTGGCGGCAGCCTCGGAAGCCGGAATGTCGGAAAGAATGGAACTGGTATGCTTTGACTTGGCGTCAGCGGAAAGCTTCGCTGGTTTGACGAACTGGTCTCTCGTCGCAGTCATGTTCATTCTCCTGCGTTTCCAGTCAAAAACGCGCGAAACAATCGGAGAAAGATACCCCGGCGACGGTTGCCACCGGGGAAAATATCGAATTGGCAATCAACGAGCCCGAGAAGCAACGACCTTCTTCTTCGGAGCCGGCAAAAGTCCTTCGCGCTGCATCTGCTTGCGGGCCAATTTGCGGGCACGACGAATCGCTTCAGCCTTTTCGCGGGCGCGTTTTACCGACGGCTTTTCGAAAGCCTCACGCGCCCTCATCTCGCGAAACATGCCTTCGCGCTGCATTTTCTTCTTCAGGACGCGAAGCGCCTGATCGACATTGTTGTCCCTTACGAGTACCTGCAAAATATCTCCTGACGCGGTAAAACCGCACTTTTCCGATCTTGGTCGTGTTCACTTATATCCACGAGTCGCCGGTTAATGGCGACGTCGCGATCGATGTTTGCGAGGCATCTCAAGATGTCTCAACATTGGTATTGCCGCGCTTTATGCGGCGCTCGCAGTTTTCCAAATCAAACCCGACTTGAGACTGCATTCAGTCATGGGAACCGGGCAAAACAGTTTTGCTCGGACATCGTGTTTCAACGGAGTGAAACGCTCCGCTGCTTATGACCTGCGAAGGGTCAAAACAAAAGGCCGGGGTTTGACGCCCGACCTCCTTATATCATCAAGCGTCTCGCGTGCCAGTATAACCGTGGTCACGCAGGCGCGACGACATATTATTCTGCGCGCAGGTTGTCTGCAGAGCTTTTGCCGGAACGCTTGTCCTGCACGATTTCGAAGCTGACCTTCTGGCCGTCGTTCAGACCGCGCAGACCTGCACGCTCGACAGCAGAAACGTGAACGAACACGTCCTGACCGCCATTGTCCGGCTGGATGAAGCCATAACCCTTGGTGCTGTTAAACCACTTTACTGTACCAGTGTTCATAACGATTTCCTTTCAATCGTTGGATATGCCGAAAGCCGGCGGTAAATCGACGATGAGAGAAAATCCAGAAGAGCCGTAAAGGCTGCCGACAAGAGTCGCTAGCAAGGTTCGATGCCCCCACACTAGCAACTAATGCGATTTAAACAAGGCAGGCATGACAATAAGGCGTGGCGTGTGCATCGAACCTTGTGCAACCCGGTTCGGATGAACCGCAGAAGCTCGTCCATTGGCCAGTCCAAAGCCTTCACCTGTCAGTCGTAAATCCGCTTGAGGTTCGCCACGCAATCGAGTTCCTTCAGTTGCGAGAGAAGCTGGTTAAGCTGGCGCAGGTCCCAGACCTCGATTTCCATCGCGATCTCGGAGAAATCGTCAGCCCGGTTGGAGCCCATGGACATGGTGCGGATATTGATGTCGAGCGCACCGATGGTCTTGGCGACCGTTGCGAGCGTGCCGGGTTCGTTGATCGTGTTGATCTCGATCTTGGCCGGGAAGCGCGACTTGTTGGCTTCGTCGAGATCCCAGCGGACATCGATCCAGCGTTCAGGCTCGTCATCAAATTTCTGCAGCGCAGGCGCCTGGATCGGGTAGATGGTAATGCCCTTGCTCTTGCCCGCATCCATGATACCGACGATGCGATCACCCGGCACGGCACCGCTCGGGGCAAAACGTACCTGGGTATTGGCAGCGAGGCCGCGGATCGGCAGCAATGTCGCCACGAGATCTGCTGCCTGGGCATTTTCCAAATCAGTCTGGGATTGCGCCGGCAGTTTGAACATCATGCCGGTTGCGCTCGGGACATTGAACCAGCCCTGATCGGCGGCCGGCTTCACAGTGACGCGCTCGTCCTTGTAGTCCGGGAATACGGCGCGCAGCACGTCGAGCGAGGAAAGTTCACCACGGCCAACCGAAGCGATCGTATCCTCGACATCCTTCTGGGCCAGGCGGTGCAGCGCTGGCTTCAGCGCCTCACGGGAGAAGGTTTTTCCGGCGCGCTCGAAGGTACGCTCCAGAATGCGGTGGCCTAGGCCGGCATATTGCTTGCGGATCGCCATACGGGTGGCGCGACGGATGGCCGAACGCGCCTTGCCGGTGACGACGATCTCTTCCCAGGCTGCCGGCGGCACCTGCACGCCGGAGCGGATGATCTCAACTTCATCGCCATTGTTCAGCCTAGTTACGAGCGGCATGATGCGGCCGTTGATCTTGGCGCCAACCGTGGTGTCGCCGATATTGGTGTGGACCGCATAGGCGAAATCGATCGGGGTTGCGCCACGCGGAAGCGCAATCAGCTTGCCCTTCGGGGTGAAGCAGAAGACCTGATCCTGGAAGAGTTCGAGCTTTGTGTGCTCGAGGAATTCTTCCGGGTTGTCCCCTTCGGCCAGAGACTCGATCGTGTGGCGCAGCCAGGAATAGGCGTTCGATTGCTTCGGCAGCAGTTCATCACCCTTGGCCGGCCCCTGCCCGTCTTTATAGAGGGCGTGGGCAGCAATACCGTATTCGGCGATTTCCTGCATCAGTTGGGTGCGGATCTGCAGTTCGATACGCTGGCGGGATGGGCCGACGATCGTGGTGTGGATCGAGCGGTAATCATTCTGTTTCGGGTTGGAGATATAATCCTTGAAGCGGCCCGGCACGACGCGCCAGCGGGTATGGACGATGCCGAGCGCCTTGTAACAGCAGGCAACGTCATCGACGATGATGCGGAAACCGTAGACATCGGAGAGCTGTTCGAAGGAGAGCGACTTCGACTGCATCTTGCGGAAGACCGAATAGGGCTTTTTCTGCCGTCCCTTGACGAAAGTGTCGTTAAGGCCGTTGGCGACGAGAAGCTCGCGCAACTCGTCCTCGATCTTCTTGATCAGGCCTTCATTGTGGGCGGAGAGTTCGGCCAAACGCTGGGTGACCGTCTCATAGGCTTCCGGATTGATGTGGCGGAAGGACAGATCCTCCAGCTCGTCGCGCATGTCCTGCATACCCATGCGACCGGCAAGCGGCGCATAGATATCCATCGTCTCTTCGGAAATGCGCGCCTTCTGCTCGGGCTTCATATGGTCGAGCGTGCGCATGTTGTGGAGACGGTCGGCGAGCTTGACGAGAAGCACGCGCACATCGTCGGAAATGGCAAGCAGCAGCTTGCGCAGGTTTTCCGCCTGCTTGGCCTTTTTCGACACGAGGTCGAGGCGTTTCAGCTTTGTCAGCCCCTCGACGAGGCGGCCGATATCCTCGCCGAACAGTTCGTCGATCTCGGCGCGAGTGGCCGTGGTGTCCTCGATCGTATCATGCAGAAGAGCGACCGCGATGGTCGATTCGTCGAGATGCATGTCGGTGAGGATGGCCGCGACTTCGAGCGGATGGGAAATATAAGGGTCGCCGGAAGCACGCTTCTGCTGGCCATGCTTCTGCATGGCGTAAACATAGGCCTTGTTGAGAAGAGCTTCATTGGCATCGGGCTTGTATTTCTGCACCCGCTCAACAAGCTCGTACTGCCTCATCATTCCCGGATATGCCCTTCAAACCCACAGTGCCAACAAAGAAAATGGCGCGCCAACCTTCGGTTAGCGCAGCCATCATAAAAGAGACAACCAGATTAGGGCGATAGAATGAACGATAAGTTGCCCGAAGGCACCTATGATCAGTAATCGTCACTCTTTTCCGGCGGAACCAGACCTTCGATACCGGCCAGAAGATCTTCTTCCGACATCTGGTCGAAGGTAACGACTTCCGGAGCGTCTTCGTCTTCGGAGTCGGCTGCAACCGAAACGCCGCCGGCAGCGAGGAGCGCGACCGGATCGGGCTCGGGCTCGTCAACTTCAACATGCTTCTGCAGCGAGTGAATCAGGTCTTCCTTCAGATCGTCGGGAGACAGGGTCTCGTCGGCAATCTCGCGAAGGGCGACAACCGGATTCTTGTCATTGTCGCGGTCGATGGTGATTGCAGCGCCCTGCGAAATCTGGCGAGCGCGATGGCTTGCGAGCAGAACCAGCTCGAAACGGTTGTCGACTTTGTCAATGCAATCTTCTACTGTGACGCGGGCCATTGCCTGTCCTTTGCGGTCCTGGATTTCCGGAATTGATACGCCCGATACAGCCATCGGACGGGAAATTCAAGTTTTTCCTGACCTGGGACCAATCGAGACGTGAGTTACGAGGCGTTTACTGAGGAGAAAACGTCTCGTTGAAGGATGCAAATCGATGATGGACCTGATCTCCATCAAGGCTTGCGGGCAGATAAGAAGGTGAATTTCACCTTTGAGCGGATCTAAAGTCCGATCATGCCGAATCTTTAAAAATCACCACTGGATGGTCCAAGCTTCGGATATGCTACTAAAGTGTCCAGGGGGAGAGGACTATATTCAATCAACACGTGCTTGGAATATTGCAAATCCTATCATACATGACAGATATATGAATAGTTCGTAATGTAAGAGAATTATTCCGGTATCGTCGATTCAACTTTTCGTTTTGCCGATACGCTCGGGAAACGCGCATAAAAAAGGGATGGAGACATATGTTTGACCCGAGAGAGAAGATTGCTCTCTTTATCGATGGCGCGAATTTATACGCCGCCTCAAAAAGCCTCGGCTTCGATATCGATTATCGCAAGCTTCTGAAGGCTTTTCAAAAACGCGGATACCTGCTTCGCGCCTATTACTACACGGCGCTGATCGAGGACCAGGAATACTCCTCCATCCGCCCGCTGATCGATTGGCTCGATTACAATGGCTACAAGGTCGTGACCAAGCCTGCGAAGGAGTTTACCGACAGTCTCGGCCGTCGCAAGATCAAGGGCAATATGGATATCGAACTGGCCATCGATGCGATGGAACAGTCTGAAACCGTCGACCACCTGGTGATCTTCTCCGGTGACGGCGACTTCACGAACCTAGTGGAAGCGCTGCAGCGCCGCGGCCGCAAGGTTTCGGTCGTGTCGACGATGCAGACGCAGCCGCCGATGATTGCCGACGACCTGCGCCGCCAGGCCGATCACTTCATCGACCTGATGACGCTGAAGGCCGAAGTTGGCCGCGACCCGAGCGAGCGGGCTGCACGTCCGACCGAACCTACCGAGCCGGCTGATGCGTAACTGTCTCAGCTGACATGATCAAAAAAATAGGCGCCCGTTTTTCGGCGGCGCCTATTCCTGTTTCGGGCTAAAACAGTGTCATGCTGTTTCAACGCCCTTCCGACGACATTCTTTATGATGCGCTGATCGCTCGCGACCCCTCCTATGAAGGGTTTGCCTGGGTAGGCGTGAAGACAACCGGCATTTTCTGCCGCCTCACCTGCCCGGCCCGCAAGCCGAAACGCGAAAACTCCTCCTTCTACGGGACAATCGCCGAATGCCTCGAGGCGGGGTTTCGCCCGTGCAATCGCTGCCGCCCGATGCTGAAGCTTGGCGAGACCGATCCCGTGGTGACACGGCTGATCGATGCACTCGACTCCGATCCGATGCGGCGCTGGAGCGAAGGCGATGTAATCGCCTTAGGCGTCGACCCATCGACCGTACGACGCGCTTTCAAGCGACAATTCGGAATGAGTTTTCTGGAAATGGCGCGGCTCAGACGGATGGGCAAGGCTGCGGAAATCCTGAATGACGGCGCCAATGTCATCGACGCGCAGCTCGACGCCGGTTACGAATCCGGTAGCGGCTTTCGTGCCGCCATTGCGAAACTGTTCGGGGAGGCACCGGCAAAACTTCGAGGCAAGGCCCTGCTGCGTGCCGACTGGATCGATACGCCGATCGGCCCGATGATCGCGATTGCCGATGCGCACGCCTTGCATATTCTGGAATTCGCCGAGCGCAAGACTTTGCCCGCGGAAATCCGCAGGCTGCAGAAGGCGAGCGGCAGCAGCATCGTGATGGGACGGTATCCGCCGATCGACGAGATCGAGGCGGAGCTGAATGCCTATTTTTCTGGCGAAAACAGAGGGTTCAAGACGCGGCTGGCCGAGCACGGATCGCCGTTTCAGCGGCAGGTTTGGCAGGCGCTGCGGGAAATCCCGACCGGAGAGCTGCGAACCTATGGCACGCTCGCTGCCGACATGAACATGCCTTCTTCCACCCGCGCCGTTGCCGGCGCCAACGGCGCCAACCAGATCGCCATCGTCATCCCTTGCCACCGGGTGCTTTCGGCGGATGGCAGCCTGACGGGTTATGGCGGCGGGCTTTGGCGCAAGCGCTGGCTGATCGAACATGAACGGCGCATGGCTGCGGGCACCGGCGAACGATCCCGCGATTATCCGGCCGACGTGGCAGCACGCTGATCAGCGTTTGGCGGCGCATGACTGCCTGACTTTCGCGCCCGGAACATCGCCTCAACGATGAGCGAGAGCGGCAGGCCGATAAAAAGCGGAATGAAGAAGTAGATCACCCGGAAAGCGACCAGCGATCCGATCGAGGCCTGATCGCCCATGACATGGCGGACTGTCGCCTCCAGTACACCAAGGCCGCCCGGCGCATGGGTGATCAGGATCGCCACATTGGCGAGCACGAAGGCGGTTGCCGCCTTGAGGTAGCTGACATCCGCACCTGCCGCCATGACCTCGCGCAGGCAGGCCGAAACGAAGGCAAAGTTGATCGTGCCGATCACTACCTGCGCCACCGCAATTTTCCAGGTGGGCATCTGGAACGTCCAGCTGCGGATCTTCAAAGGTGTGCGCAGGAAGGCGGCCAGCGCAATGTAGAGCGCAGTTGCGACGAGGCAGCCGGCACCGATCACGACGACGATCTCCTCTCTCAAGCGCAGTACTGCTGCCGCGTCCTTCGGATTGAGCACCAAAACGATACCTGCAAGCACGGCCATTCCGAGCCCCACCGTGACGCCCGAAAGCAGCACGATCTTTGCCACATCCTCGGTGGTCATGCCCCAATGGGCGTAATAGCGATATCGCAACGCACCGCTGCTGAGGCCCGACATGCCGACGCTCTGGCCGATCGAAAGCGCGATGAAGGATGCGAGCGCGATCTTCGGATAAGGCAGATCATTCTTCACATAACGTACACCGCACCAATCGAAGCCGGTGAGGCAGAGATAGGATGCGAAGGCGAAGAGAAGCGCGAGAGCCAGGTTGGCAGCAGGTATATCGCGGACCGACTGGACGATTTCCGAGAAAGAGTGCTCACGGAAGACTTGATACAGGAGCCAGGCAGCAAGGCCGAAGCCCACGACCAGCATCAGGTAGGTGAAAAACTGCTTCTTCGTCATTATCCGCTTGCCCGCATGATTGTGCGGGAAAACGGCGGGGGATGAGTTTTTGTTCCGGTGGAGGCGTGCCTGCGCCTTTGCGGCGGCCCCTCATCCACCTACCGCACCCTCGCCCTTGCGGGGAGCGAGCTAGCCTGGGGGCAGAGATTAGGCCGAATGCGCTGCGGTGAGCCTCAGCCGCCCTTCAACAGTCGCGACTTCTGGCGGTTCCAGTCGCGTTCCTTCTCGGTCTCGCGCTTGTCGTGCAGCTTCTTGCCCTTGGCGAGAGCAAGCTCCAGCTTGGCGCGGCCGCGGTCGTTGAAATAGATTTTCAGCGGCACGAGCGTCATGCCTTCGCGGTTGATGCCGTTGCGAAGCCGGTTGATCTCGCGTTTCGACAGAAGCAGCTTACGGCGGCGGCGCGGCTCGTGGTTGAAGCGGTTGGCCTGCAGATATTCCGGAAGGTGGCTGTTGATCAGCCAGATCTCCTCGCCTTCGTCCGATGCATAGGATTCAGCGATATTGGCCTTGCCGTCGCGCAGAGACTTGACCTCCGTGCCGGTCAGCACAATGCCTGCCTCGTAGGTATCGATGATCTCGTAGTTGAACCGGGCCTTGCGGTTTTCCGCAACGATCTTGTTCACCACGCGCTGGCTGCCTTTGGGTGCCATCAGACGAATTCCATTCCGCTTTATCCATAAAAGAACCCCGCCCAAAAGCGGTGAGCGGGGTTCGGAAATTCATATAATGCGGCCGGGGCCGAATGTGAAGCTTATGCGTCAGCGCAGCCGACGCTTAAACCTCAGTTCAGGAGGCCTGCATGGCGCAGGGCGGCGTCGATTGCCTCTTCCGTCGAAGGTTCAAGCGAGGAAACCAGCGGCGAGCGCACGGTGCGATCCATGCCGCGCAATCTGCTCAGGCCATACTTGGCGCCGCAAAGGCCCGGCTCCAGGAAGATAGCCTTGTGCAGCGGCATCAGCCGATCCTGAAATTCGAGCGCCTTCTTGTAATCTCCGGCAAGCGTTGCCGCCTGGAATTCCGCACAGAGGCGCGGCGCGACATTGGCCGTGACCGAAATGCAGCCGATGCCGCCATGCGCGTTGAAGCCGAGCGCTGTTGCATCCTCGCCGGAGAGCTGGATGAAATCCGGGCCGCAGGTGATGCGCTGTTCGGATACGCGTTCGATCTTGCCCGTCGCATCCTTGACGCCAACGATATTCTTATGCGCCTTGGCGAGCTTGCCCATGGTTTCCGGGGTCATGTCGATGACCGAACGACCCGGAATATTGTAGATGAAGATCGGCAGGGAGACCGCATCGGCGATTGCCGAGAAATGGGCGAAAAGCCCCTTCTGGGTCGGCTTGTTGTAATAGGGCGTGACAACGAGCAGCGCATCCGCGCCAGCCTGTTCGGCATGCTGGGCAAGCTCGATCGCTTCAGTCGTATTGTTGGAGCCTGCGCCTGCAATGACCGGCACGCGCTTATTCGCCACCTCGACACAGAGCTCGACCACGCGCTTATGCTCATCATGGGAAAGGGTCGGCGATTCTCCCGTCGTACCGACGGGCACGAGGCCGGAGCTGCCTTCCGAAATCACCCAGTCTACATGGTCTGCAAACGCTTTTTCATCGACGGCCCCGCCAGCAGTGAACGGCGTTACGAGCGCGGGGATCGATCCCTTGAACATGCAAAAACTCCCATGGCCGCGGTCCATGCTTCGGCCGTAATCAACAACTAAGGTGGCGCACCATAAAGCGGTGACAGATCGCCGACAAGCGCAAAGCTCACGGGAAACTGATCGTTCGCAGATGGTTGTTTTAGGGGGTCCGGTAAGGTTTCGTTAACGACACCGGAGCCTAATGGGAGAGCCCGACGGGGGTAGATGTCTTTTTCGAGAGTTGCCGGATGAAGAAGCCCGCTCTGATCCTCACATTGGGATTGAGTGCAGCCAGCATATCGAGCCTTGTGCTCGCCGAGAGCGGTGGCGCAGGCAGCGGCATCGTGCCCCTACCCTTTGCCCGTCCGAACGCACCTGCAAGCATACCTTTGCCAACGCGACCGGGCTCAAAAGCGCTGCCTACACCTGCGGCCATGCCCGTTCCCGAAATAACCGGCTCCATACCGAGGCTCGATCGACCGCTTGCATCCTCTGCGCTCAAAGCCGGGCTTGACGCGCTTTCCGGCAATGATGCGGCGCAAGCGATTGCAGCACGGGATAGCTTGCCTGCAGGCTCGCTTGACCGAAAGATCCTCACCTGGGCGATTGCCAGCTCTGGAATGAAGGACGTGCCTTATCGCGAGATCGCGGCTGCTTCGCGCGAACTGACCGGCTGGCCGGGACTTGGCGGATTGCGCGAGAGAGAAGAGCGGGCGCTTTATCGCGAAAACCCGCCCGCTCAGGCCGTTCTATCCGCCATGGGCAATGCGCGGCCGCAGACGCCGGAAGGCGCAATGATCCTTGCCCGGGCGCAGATGGCGACAGGAAAGGCGGCGGACGCCACCCGC
Source organism: Aliirhizobium wenxiniae (assembly GCF_019511445.1). Lineage (GTDB taxonomy): Bacteria > Pseudomonadota > Alphaproteobacteria > Rhizobiales > Rhizobiaceae > Neorhizobium > Neorhizobium wenxiniae_A. Next base: position 4,395 of record NZ_JAEUAN010000005.1, on the reverse strand, counting down.
ACGCTGCGCAGTCTTTGGGTTTCCGAAACGCTCGATACGGCGACCGAAGACAAGCTGCTTGGCGAGTTCGGCAGGTTGTTCAGCGCAGCCGACCACAAGACGCGCATGGACTATCTCATGTATCGCGGCCGTGTGGCACAGGCGAAGCGCTTTTCCGGCCTCGGCAATGCCCAGTCACTTTACAATGCATGGGCAGCTGTTGCGAACAATGCCAGGAATGCCGGCAATCTCATCGATGCCGTTGCAGGTTCATGGGCCGGCGATCCCGCCTATCTGTTCGTGAAAATCGAATATGCAAGGCGGCAGAACGATTATGCCCAAGCCGCAAAGCTGCTTGAACGCGTGCCGCGCGATCCGGCAAAGCTGGTCTATGCGACCGAGTGGTGGAACGAGCAGCGGATCGTCTCGCGCGGGCTTGCCGATCTCGGGCAGTTCAGCGCGGCTTACAAGCTCGTCGCGAACCATGTGGCGCAATCAGCGGTCGATCGGGCAGATGCGGAATTCCATGCCGGGTGGTATGCGCTACGAGCCCTTCAAGACCCAACTACGGCGGAGACGCATTTCCGCAAGATATACGAGGCCTCCAACAGGCCGCTTTCGGCATCGCGGGCGCTCTACTGGCTCGGCCGCTCGGCGGAGGCCGGCGGACCGGGACAGGCGCGCAGTTTTTATGAACAGGCGGCGCGCTACTCCGGCACATTTTACGGCCAATTGGCCGCTGCGAAGCTTGGCAAATCGGCGCTGGATGTCAGCTACCCCTCCCCCACGGCGCAGGATCGTGAGCGCTTCGCTTCCCGCGAGGTCGTTCGGGCCATCGCGCGACTGGACGCTGTTGGCCATGACCGGCGGTCGGCGGCACTTTATGCGGCACTCGGTGAGCAGATCGACAGTCCCGGCGAGCTTTCGCTCCTGACGGCGCGCGCAGAAGCGCAAGGCGACCATGCGCTGTCGCTTCGGATCGGCAAGTCGGCCTTTTCCCGCGGTGTAGATGTAGCAGCCCTTGCCTATCCGATCGGTGTTATCCCCGCCGGGGCCAATATCGCCGGATCAGGCAAGGCGCTTGCCTATTCGATCGCGCGGCAGGAAAGCGCGTTCAATCCGGCAGCGGTTTCCGTCGCCAACGCCCGTGGCCTCCTGCAGCTTCTGCCCGGAACGGCACAGGGTGTGGCCAAGCGGCACGGGATAAGCTTCAAGGCAGACCGTTTGACCAGTGATGCGGGTTATAATGCGACGCTTGGCGCGCATTATCTCGGCGAGCAGATCGATGCCTTTGGCGGCTCCTACGTGCTGACCTTCATTGCCTATAATGCCGGGCCGAAGCGCGTGCCGGAATGGATTGCCCGTTACGGCGATCCGCGCGGCAAGCCGCTGGACGAGGTGATCGACTGGGTGGAGCGCATCCCCTTCCCCGAGACACGCAACTATGTGCAGCGCGTGCTGGAGAATTATCAGGTCTACAAGACAAGGCTGGGACAGAAGGCCGATATCGTCACTGACCTGAGATTTGGCCGGCAATAGGCTTCAACTCAAAAGGAAATCAGCAGGACACGGTGGCTTCAGCCGAGCCATCTTTCGTGCCTTCCTTTTTTGGCATTTGAAAACAGGCCCTGACCGGCACCACCCTCCCCCGAACTTCGTACCGATAACACGCGGGTTGACGGCACGTAGCTGCGTGAGGCGTGGTTCAGGGAGATTATCAGCGCACCCCATAAACGAGAAAAGCCCGGCGCGAGGCCGGGCTTTCCAGATAAGATCCGAGAAACGGATTAGAACGAGCGCTGCAGACGCAGGAAGCCGTCCCAACGATCGCCGTCGCCAACACCGCCGAAGTCAACGTCAACGTCGGTGTAATTGACGGTCGCCTTGGCAGTGAGACCTTCGGTGATCTTGTAGTCAGCGGTTACACCAAGGCGCCATGCGCTGCCACCGGCATAATCATCATCACCATAGAGCGGTACGATGTTATCCCAATACTGTGCACCGGGGGTGATGGTAAGCTTGTCGGTTGCCTTGATGGCGTATTCTGCACCGATGCTCCACTCGGAGAAATCCCAGTAACGGCTAGGACCGAAGGAGTAGACACCGAAGACGCCGAGTGAACCAGGGCCGATTTCAGCAGTCAGAGTAGATGCGATGACTGCATCTTCGTGGTCGAAATCATAGGCAGCGAAGAGGTCGATCGCGACTGCACCGAACTTGCCTGCGATCATACCGTTGATACCAAGCTCGTCAGAACCTGCACCCGTGCCGTCAGCAAGAATGCGATCGTCCTTCCAGCCGTCCTGCGAATCGAATGCGTCACCCTGTAAGTAGGCCGTAAAAGCGCCGCCTTCATAGGTATAACGGATCGAGTTGTTCAGAGTGTCGCCACCGATGTAACCACCACCGAGCGGACCACCGTCAGAGAGAACGGTTTCACCCGGAAGGCCGGTATCGAAGTAGTTGTAGAAGTAACCTACGCGAAGACCGCCGAGTTCAATGAAGGTTTCATCGAGGAAGAAGTCTGTATCGCTGTTGGTATTGGCTTCCAACGTGATGACGGAAGCGAGCGTGCCGTATTCGGTATCAGACTTGGCTTCGAGGACCAAGTGGCCGCGGGTGTTGGTGCGGTAGCCCGAGCTATCGATGTCGCCTGCGATGCCGTCGAGGCTGAAATCGCTGCGACCGTCAACCTGAACGCGGACATAGCCGCCGATCTTGAGGCAGGTTTCGGTGCCCGGAATGTAGAAATAGCCCGTGCCGAAGGCGTCGCAGACGCGAACATATTCCATCGGTTCCGGTTCGGCAGCGACGATTGCGTCGGCAGCCTGAGCGACGGTGACGCTCGCGAGCGCCGCGGTCGATGCGATGAGTAAGCTGGTGATCTTCATTTGGGGTTCCCCGGTCAACTCTAGGCTTTACAATCATCAAGCTACAGTTGGGGGGGCGGCCTTCACAAGCGATTCCTCATTCAAGAGCAGGTTGCACGAGGCACTTGCAGATCTGCAGTTACTTATTTGTCACAAACTTCACCGGGAAATGAAGTCGCAAGCCGTATGGACCAGGTTGCGGGCCCCGAAAATTTACGAGGCGTTAACATTCTCGAATCAGAAAACAAAAAGCCCGGCACATGGCCGGGCTTTTCGCTCATATCCGAAAGATCAGATTAGAAAGAACGCTGCAGGCGGAGGAAACCGTCCCAACGGTCGTCATCAACCGGACCGGTGTCAACGTCGGTGTAGTTGACAGTTGCCTTGGCAGACAGGTTGCTGGTGATCTTGTAATCGCCAGTGATACCAACGCGCCATGCATCACCACCGTCGAAGTCGCCGTCAAGGCCCATTACGACGTTATCCCAGTACTGGGCGCCAGGGGTGACGGTGAACTTGTCGGTGACCTTGATTGCGTATTCCGCACCGATCGTCCACTCGGAAGCGTCGAAGTAACGGTTTGCACCGGTTGCGTAGGCAGCAAAGACGCCGAGCGAACCCGGGCCGATAGCAGCCGTAAGCGTGGAAGCGAACGCAGCTTCTTCAGCGTCGAAGTCGTAACCAGCGAAGAAGTCGAGGGTTACGCCACCGAACTTGCCGGTGATGACGCCGTTGATGCCGATTTCGTCATCGTTGCCAGCTGCATCGGTCTTCCAACCAGCTTCAGCGTTGAACGCGTCAGCCTGACCGTAAACCGAGAACGAACCAGCGTCGTAGGTGTAACGGATGGAGTTGTTCAGCGTGTCGCCACCGAGGTTGTTGAAGCGCTTGAACGGGAAGGAGTCAGACCAAACGGTTTCGCCCGGAAGGCCGTTATCGAAGTAGTTGTAGAACTGACCAACGCGCAGGCCACCGAGTTCGAAGTAGGTTTCTTCGAGGTAGAAGGTGTTGGCGCCGTTGTTGTTGGCGCGAAGCGTGATCTTGGAGCCGAGCGTACCGAATTCGGTGTCGTTCTTGGCTTCAACTACCAGCTGAGCGCGGGTGTTGGTGCGGTAGCCGCCGTTCTGGCCGCCGAGAACTTCAACGAGGTCGCCAGCAGCGTCTTCAACGAGCGAAGTGCCGACAACGTCGGAGTCCGAACGAGCGTCAACCTGTACGCGAACGTAACCACCGATCTTGAGGCAGGTTTCCGTGCCCGGGATGTAGAAGTAGCCGGTGCCGAAAGCGTCGCAAACGCGAACGTATTCCATCGGCTCGGGCTCAGCAGCCACGATTGCGTCGGCAGCCTGTGCGCCAGAAACTGCTGCCAGGGCAGCAGCGGAGCCGAGAAGAAGGCTCTTGATGTTCATTTTTGACCTCCAGTCAAAATCAGGAGGTCGTTAGTACTATTTCTCGTCAGATGGCGGCTCTGATGGCCTTCGGAGAAGAACGGGTAAACACACGTCCAGGTCGTGTGAGGCAAGGTGAGCGTAGCGCATCGTCATCT